>JBELAH010000014.1:0-157316 GCA_049509035.1 Acidobacteriaceae bacterium | reverse complement strand
GCCGGAGTCAAGGTCGAGGTGGTTCTGAACCGGTATGCGGCGCGCACTCTGGCGATTGATGAAGCCAGCATTACCAAGGCGCTGACGGTGCCGATTGCGTGGAAGGTTCCCGGGGATTTTCCGGCGGCGCAGAACGCGCAGAACACGGCCACTCCACTGGTGCTGGAGGACTCACCCATTTCGCAGGCGATCAAGCAGATGACCAAAGCAGCAAGCGGCGTGCATGAAACGCCGGAGGAGAAGAAGTGGTTTCAGTTGTTCAAGTAGGAGCGAACGCGGAAGGATGGGGCGACAGGCCGTTCCTGTCCTCATCGAAGCTCTGCGGGATGCGGATAGCGATGTGCGCCATGGAGCTGCTTATGCGCTCGGATATGCGCTCGGAGAGATTTATGCGTTCGTACAGATTGAACCAAAGGCCAGCGGCGCCGTTCCTGCCCTCATTGAAGCGCTGCATGATGCAGTTGACGATGTGCGCCATGCAGCCGCCGAGGCGATACACCGTATCGAACCTGATTCTTGTATCGACTCAATTGAGATGAATAGATACGAACTGTACTTGACCGTGGAGATCAGAGGCAAGAAAGTATCGACATTAGCTTCCAGACATTGGCGAGGCGGCCTTCGAAACGACAACCCGCGCCCTTACTGGTATCGCTAAGTCATTCAAACTATGTGTTTTATTGATTTATTTTGAACTGAAAGTCCAACATCGAGACTAGGCAGCCGACTCCATGTCAGGCTTTACGAGGAATAGCGCAACAACCGCATCTTGGGCGATGCGCTTGTCTGCTGCCCTGGAGGAGCGCCGTTGGTGCCACGCTTAATGTTCGCGCTCCTCAGGTGCTTTTCGTGAGGTCCAATCGGCCCTCGACCTCCTGATTTTCTTCCTAGCTGTCAGGAGCGAACCGCCAAACTATAGCCAACATCAGTGTGATGCACTTCACCAGCTCGACCCCCAAATCGTTGGGGCTTTCTCGATGTTTTCCAGCACGAGTAGTAGGGAGCTGACGGATCTTCTGGAGCCCAGTGCGTTGCCCGCGTTGTGATCTTAAGTGCGTCGTAAAAGCGCCTGGCATCCAGCTACAGGCCGCTTTGAAATCGAAGAATCCAGACATCGTAAAGGCGGCACAAGCCTACGGCAAATTGGGCGACAAGCCAAGCCACTATCGAGGTCATCGACGAGGGGCTGGGAGCCTTTTGAGAGAACAGCGATTGTTCGTCGCCATTCCAAGTAAACCCTACGATTGCCAACGTTTCCGCGCTATTGCACTATAGTGGTACTAACCAGTACCACTACTATCAAGCCAACCCACTACTTTGGTTCCCTAGCCAATAGCCGGCCCGAGAGGTACCTTATTCCCACTTACCCGGCTGTGAGCGGGTTGTCTTAGTGTGGTCGGATCGGCGGGTTATGAAGTGGAAAGATAGCATCCCGAAAGTTCCTGGCTTGGCGATCGCTGTTTTCGCGGCGCTCTCAGGAGGCATGGTTGGCCTTAGGATCGCGCCTTCCATGCTTGGTTACGGGCACGGGCGGCTTGCTTCAGGCGCAGCGTTTCCCGGTATTGCCGCCATTGCATTCTTCACCCTCATCGTTGTCGGGCTGGTTGTCGTAAACGCCCTGGGGCAGCGAATACACCAGGTGGAGCGTGAGTTGCTAGGGGCCTTCCTGGAACATATTCCTGACAATGTGTTCTTCAAGGACCGCGACAGCCGGTTTGTGCGCATCGGCCGGGCCATGGCCGATTATTGCGGACTAGCCGATCCGGCAGAAGCAGTGGGCAAGTCCGATTCCGATATCTTCAGCTCGGATCATGCCGATCGGGCTCTTGCAGACGAGCAGGAGATTGTTCGCACAGGTCAAGCGAAGATTGGAATAGAAGAGAAGGAGACTTGGCCGGACGGTCACGAGGACTGGGTGCTTACCACCAAGGTGCCGCTGAAAGACCGGCGCGGTCAGATCATCGGCACCATGGGAATCGCCCACAACATTACGGACCGAAAGCAGGCAGAATTGCGGGTCCAGCACATGGCGCTCCACGATGCACTGACCGGGCTGCCCAATCGTATCCTCTTGGAGGATCGTCTTGGCCAGGCGATTGCACTCGCTTCACGCAATCGAAAATCCGTGGCTGTATTCATGCTTGATCTGGATCGTTTCAAGGACGTCAACGATTCTTTTGGCCACTACATCGGTGACCGTCTCCTCGAAGCTGTGTCGGTGCGCCTGCAAGCCTGTCTGCGCGAGAGCGACATCGTTGCGCGTCTGGGTGGAGATGAATTCGTCATCGGCATTGGAATGGCCGCTGCCACGCACGAGATTGAAACCGTTGCGCGAAAGGTGCAGGCCACGTTGAACGAACCGTTCCAGATTGAAGGTCATGCACTCCGGATAGGCGCAAGCATCGGCATTTCCGTGTATCCAACCGACGGAGAGAATGTCGAAACGCTGCTGCAATTCGCGGATGCCGCGATGTACGACGCCAAAAAGAAGGGGCGAGGCACCCATTGCTTCTTTGCGTCCGAGCTTACCGAGGCAACCCGGCGCCGGCAGAAGCTTGAAAACGATCTGCATCAGGCATGCGCCCGTGGCGAGTTTGTCGTCCATTACCAACCGCTGGTCTCAGTGAGTTTAGGACGCATAACAGCGGTAGAGGCATTGCTGCGTTGGTATCACCCGGAGGAGGGACTGATCTCTCCAAACGAGTTTATTCCACGGTTGGAGGAATTGGGGCTGATGGTGGAGGTGGGCGAGTGGGTGTTGAAAACGGCCTGCCTGCAAAACTTAGCCTGGCAAAAAGAGGGACTTCCAAAGGTTCGGGTAACGGTCAACGTGTCTTCGCAACAGGTCTACCGCGGCGACATCGTAGATTCAGTGAAGACAACCTTGCGTGAAACCGGACTGGACGCCAAATGGCTGGAACTGGAACTGACCGAAAGCCTGACGTTGGATGACTCAGAGATTACGCTTAAGATCATGCGGGACTTAAAACAAATGGGAGTAGGCCTCTCCCTGGACGATTTCGGCACTGGTTGGTCGTCGTTGTCCTATTTGAGAAAATTCCCGTTCGATCGAATCAAAATCGATCGATCCTTCATGCGCGACCTCGCCTCAGACCCTGCCGCGAAGGCGCTGGTCAAAAGCATCCTGAGTTTAGGGCATAATCTCGGTCTCGACTGCGTCGCTGAAGGAGTGGAAACGCATCAGCAGCTTGACTACCTGCAAAGGCAGAAGTGCACCGAGATGCAGGGTTATCTCTACAGTCCCGCGGTGCCGGCCGCGCAATTCGGCACGCTGCTGCGTTCAGGGGCTGGATTAGCTAGCGTCCACAACCTTCCGGAAGATCGAATTTGTGCGGGAGACCGCTCCATGGGGCTGGTCCAGTAAACGCTGAGAGCGAGACAGATTTCAGAAAGAAAGAGTTTCCCGCCTACGATAGCGGAGATCATGGCGACCTGTGCCTCGCCAAAGTGTGCCATGACGGCAGAAGCAGGAGGTAGAAATAATGTAGACCGAATGCAGACTGCCTTGCTGCATGGAAGATGGAGGTAGGCCCTCCGGGGGCAGGTCAGCAGGATGCCGCGGAGAGTCCTGAAGGCAATCTACTCCACGCCGAGCAGCACCACCTGCTGCATCAGGCGGTCCTGCGCATCCCGGTCCAGCTGCGCATCGTTCTTGTGCTCCACGACATGGAAGAACTGACAACCGAGCAAGTCGGACAGATTCTCGACTTGCGACCCGGGACGGTCAGGGTTCGTCTCCATCGGGCACGCCTCTCGGTGCGCAAGGAAATGAGCAGGATGCTGGATAACGCACCTGGGCAGCCGGATGACAGTGAGCCGGCCAAGAAGGGGTCTAAGAGTGGCCGAGGCAAAGGCGGACAGCGCCCCGCCGAGTGCCGCGAATTGTTTTCCAGCCTTTCGGAGTACTTGGATGGTCGAGTTGAGCCCCTCACTTGCGAAGAGATGAGAGGGCACATAGAAGCATGTCCAGCTTGCGTCGCCTTCCTCCGCAACCTCCGAACTGCCATTGACCACTGCCGTTCGCTGGAGGTTCCGTGTGACCCCGCCGTCGCACCGCGTTTGCGCTCCATCCTCACCCAGGAATACCTGCGCCTACTGGGAAGGCCAGACATCGGGAGAATGACCGCACTGTAATGTGTGGCATCTCGTATGTGCGTGATTTGCCCGAGGAAAACTCGGGCCACCGCCGGAGTTCTCGCGAACGATTTGATGTGGATGATTTTGTAGACGGTCTTGCATCCGGAGGCAATGTGAAAAGCCAGTATTGGCGCGCCTTTCAGCTGCTAGAGCATCTGTCCCAAAAGCAGATGACCTCGCTGGCTATCTCGCAAAGCACTGAAAATATTGGTCGGGGCGGTCAGATTCGAACTGACGACCCTCTGCTCCCAAAGCAGATGCGCTACCAGGCTGCGCTACGCCCCGACTTTCTCAATCTTACCGCAGGAATGCGCCCATCCGTCCCGGCAAGACACAGCGGATCTCGCTGCCAGCAGTGCTGTCGGCATTCCGGGTAGCAACGGCCTTCGGTAAAGAGCGAGGACGTTTTCAGAGTGGAGCAGCGAATGACGATTCGCTAGCGCAGCGGAAGGGTCGCAATCGCATGCAGCAGATGCACGGACAGCCAGCCGAGCAGCAACAAGGGCAGCACCAGCATGGCCGCGAAGATGATGCAGAGCACGGCGAGGAAGAGCCAACTCCGCCGCCGGGTGCCCTGCGGGTCGGCGAGGCTGCCGGTGAGCAGCGCATAGTTGCGGCGGTTGGCTTTCCAGGCGATGTCGAAGATGTTGCCGAATACGGGGACGGCGCCGAGCAGCACCTCGGTGCCCCAGTTGGCGAGCATCCTGGCCAGGGTGACGTAGGAGACGCCGCGCACCCACGCTGCGAAGATGATGATGCAGGAGGCAATGCCGGCAATGGCGTCGCCCCAGCCGGGAATGAAGCCGACGATGCCGTCCAGCCCGAAGCGCATCGCGGTGCCGGGAATGCGGAACTGGTCGTCCAGCAGGTGCGACAGCAGATCGAGGTGTTCGTCGTCAAAGACCTTGCTGCCGCGGCGCATGCGCGGCGAGAGGATCTCCGGTCTGAGAGTCGTCGCCATCGCATCCTCCACTCGTGGGACCGCCGATGCGTTCACCGGATTGGCCCGCTGCACCCATGTACCCGCAACTTTCGCGGAGGGCGCCAATGTTATAATCCCTAGTATACGGCGGCTATAGTTCAGTGGCAGAACGCCGCTCTGTGGCAGCGGATGTCGTGGGTTCGACCCCCACTAGCCGCCCCAATCTTTACCCCGATCGACTGCTCGATGCCGTACGAGCCCTGGTTCTGAGTCTGCCTGTTCCGAATCAACCTGCCCCGAGTCAACCTTGCCTCGATCCTCCAAAACCACGCCGACCGATGCCGCGCCTGAGTCGAGCGCGGCGAGCACCGTTGCTGCGCCTCCTGGCATTTATGCCGGCACTTCGGGCTGGGCGTATCCGTTGTGGAAGCCGGTCTTCTATCCGGCGAAGCTGCCGTCCAAGCGCTTTCTGGAGTTCTACGCGTCGCAGCTCAACTCAGTCGAGGTGAACTACACCTTTCGCGCGTTTCCGACGGCGTCGGCGCTGGCCGGATGGCTGGCGGCCGCGCCTGCCGGCTTCCGGTTCAGCTTCAAGGCACCGCAGCGCATCACCCACATCAGCCGCCTGCGCGACTGCCACGAGATTGTCGGCCGGTTTGTCGATGTGCTGGAGCCGGTGCGCGCCGCAGGCAAGCTGGGGCCGCTGTTGTTCCAGCTTCCTCCAAACTTCAAGGCCAACCCCGCGCTGCTCGCCGACTTCCTCTCCGCGCCGGCGTTTGCCGGTCTCACGCCGCCCATGGCCGCATTCGAATTCCGCCACGCGAGCTGGTTCGGCGAAGAGACCTACGCGGTACTGCGCCTGCACAACGCCGCGCTGTGCATTGCCGAGAGCGACGATCTGCAAACTCCCGAAGTTCAATGCGCGCGCACCCATGCCTGCTACCGCCTGCGCTGCAGCGGGGGTTACAGCGAGCAGCAGATTGCGGCATTCGCAGAGAGGTTCTCGGCACTCGCTGCCGACCGTGATGTCTACATCTACTTCAAGCACGAGGACGAGCCCAGCGGCGCGCTGAACGCCGTCGTATTCCTGCAGGCTTGCGCGGACCGGGCGGGGAAGCGATGAGCGACGCGGAAACTTCCGGCCCGCCGAGCGGCGCGGCCCTCGACATGCGTCCCTGCGCGCCGCATGTGTTCACTCCGTTTGCAGCGCAGCCCTTCGTGCCGCGACGCTGGCTGCGCAACGGCCACCTGCAGACCATCGCCGGCAACTTTCTGCCGCGCGAGGACCATCTGCCCGCGCCCACGCCGGAGTTGGTCGAAGTCTCCGCGGCCAACGACACGCAGATTGCCACCCAGGTGCTTTGTCTTTGCCACTGGCAGCCCGAGGAGGTGCGTGCGCATCGGCCGACGGCGATCATCGTGCATGGGCTTGAAGGCTCGGCCGAGTCGCAGTACGTCGTCGGCAATGCGAACAAGCTGTGGCGCGCCGGCGGCAACGTAATTCGCATGAACATGCGCAACTGTGGCGGCCGCAACTACGAGATGGCGCGGCTAACGCCCACGCTCTATCACTCCGGACTCTCCTGCGATGTTGGCGCGGTGATGCGCTTTTTTCTCGACCGCGAGCAGCTCGAAAGCATCGCGCTGATCGGCTACTCGATGGGTGGAAACCTGGTGCTGAAGCTCGCCGGCGAACTTGGTGCGGATGCACCGCGCCAACTGCGCGCGGTGGTCGGCGTCTCGCCCGCCATCGACCTCGATCTTTCGGCTACTGCGTTGCACCTGCCGGAGAACCGGCTCTACGAGCGACGTTTTCTGCGCAACCTGCTGAAGCGCTTCCGGCGCAAGGTGCGCTTCTTTCCCCGGGCCTATGATCCCAAACGTGCTGTGGGCATCAGCTCGCTGCGCGATTTCGACGACCGCATCACGGCGCTTTACTCGGGCTTTGCGTCCGCGGAAGATTACTACTTCCGTGCGGCCGCAGCGCGGGTGGTGGATCGCATTGCCGTGCCCACGCTGATCGTGCATGCGCTCGACGATCCTTTCGTTATGCTCGCGCCCGACACGCTGGGCAAGATCGCAGCCAACCCGCACATCACCCTGGTGGAAACCGAGCACGGCGGCCACTGTGCGTTCCTCGCCAAGCCCGACCGGGCGAATGGCGACGACGGCCGCTGGGCAGAAACGACGCTGCTTCGCTTTGTGCTCGCGCACGCTTGAGCCTGCGCCCATTTTCATTGACCGGCCGAAGGGGCGAGCCTAGGATTGTGGCGCATTCGAATTCAGTCGTGAGGATGGCTCGACCGTGGATAACGTAACGATCATTCGGATCATCGCGGGCTTATTTTTCATAGTGATGATTCCAGTAGCGATCATCCCTTATTGGGTGATCTTCAGAAAGGCAGGCTTCGCGCCCGCGCTCAGCATCCTTGTCGGGATTCCGCTGGTCAATCTCATCGTCCTCTACTACGTTGCCTTCTCCGATTGGAAGGCTCGCGCAGACGACGCCGCCCTTCATCCTTTGTCCTGAGATAATCGAAGCATGCTCGCCGAGTGGTCCGCCGAATGTTCTGCCGAGGACCCGGTACTGGTTGTTCCCTGGAAGGACCCCGACGGCAAGGCGGCCTTCGTCGATCTTCGCGCCAACCCCTACGATTTCGATGCCATCCCCGAGGCGGAGCGGTATCCGCCGCTGATGCAGGCGCTGCGTGCGCTGAATGCGGCGCGTTCGCCGGTGTTCACCGCCAAGTGCGACGTCTGGCCGCTGGCGGGCGAGGAGCTTGAGCAGTTGCAGTTGACTCTCGATGTGGATACTGTCGACGCGCCAGCCGGTTTCGCCAGCTACATCGATCTGGTCGCGCGCGAGCGCTCTCTCTTCACGTCGTTCCACAAGCACGAGCAGTGGTTGCGCCGGCTCACCCGCCTCGCAACTCCACTCGACCGGCCTGCCGCGGCGCTCGACTGCGTGCTGCGGCCTACGCTGCTCGATCTGGAAACTCCGCAGCAGGGCTACGCATTCAGCCTGTATGTGAAGGCGCTGGCCGCGGACCCGCAAACCGCGCTGGAAGAGTGGGCCGGCGCGCTTGACGCCGTGGTTGCGCTGGTCCGGGGCAAGGACCTCGCCCGCTAGCAAAACTGAAAATGAGATGGTCGCGGTGAGGCGGCCTTACGCCATGGCCCTGGCCAGCGTGGCGTCGCGCCGCATCGCAATCAACCGCGCCGCCTCGCGCACCATTCCCGCGGGCACGGCCTTGCCGAAGTAGAATCCCTGGGCTTCGTCGCATCTGCGGCGTAGCAGGAAGTCCAGTTGGCCGGTGGTCTCGACGCCCTCGGCCACCACTTTCAGGTTCAGCCCATGCGCCATGGAGATGATCGCGCGCACAATGGCTGCGGCGTTGGGGTCGTCTTCCGAGCGGTCCACAAAGCTGCGATCGATCTTGAGCCGGTCCACCTCGTACTGCAACAGGTAGGAGAAACTGGAGAAGCCGGTGCCGAAGTCGTCGATCGCAACCTTGACACCCAGCTTGCGTAACTGCGAGAGCGTCTCATTGGTCGCCGCCGAACTCGACATTAGGGTCTGTTCGGTGATCTCGATCTCCAGGCTGCGCGCCGGCAGTCCCGACTCGCGCAGAGCCATGCCTACCTGCGCCGCCAGGTTCTTCTGCCGGAACTGGCGCGGCGAGAGATTGACCGCGATCAGCAGTTCGCGTCCAAAGCTGTCCTGCAGCTCCTTGCCCTCATGGCACGCGGTGCGGATCGCCCACTCGCCGATAGGCACGATCATTCCTGTGGATTCGGCCAGCGGAATGAACTGCGCGGGCGGGATGTGCCCCCGGCGCGGGTGGGTCCAGCGCAGCAGCGCCTCCATGCCGATGACCTCGCCGGTAATGCACGACACCTGCGGCTGATAGTTGAGCGACAGTTCGCCGTTGATCAGGGCGTGGCGCAGGTCGTGCTCGAACTCCAACTTGTCCGCGGTGGCAACCACCATCCCCTGGTTGAAGACATGGAACGCGTTGCGCCCGCTCTCCTTGGCCTCATACAGGGCAGCGTCGGCATTCTTCAGCAGGCTGGCCGCATCGTCCGCGCAGTCAGGGAAGATGCACAGTCCGACGCTTACGGTGACGTTTACCTCGCGGTTGCCCAGCATGGTCGGGGTGGAAACCTTCTGCAGAATCGCCTCCGCACAGCGCACCGCGTCCTTCTCGTCGCGGAACTCCGGCATCACAATCACAAACTCGTCTCCGCCCATGCGGGCCACGGTGTCGGTCTGGCGCACAGCCGAACACAGTTTTTTGGCGATCGCGTCCAGCAGGCTGTCGCCGGCCGAGTGACCCAGAGAATCGTTGATGCGCTTGAAGTAGTCGACATCCACCATCAACACCGCGACCTTGTGCCGGTTGCGCTTGGCCCGCTGAATCGCCTGCTGCATGCGGTCGTCCAGCAGAATCCGGTTGGGCAGTCCGGTCAACTGGTCGTGGTGGGCCAGGTGGTTTACAAACTCGGTCAGCTTCCTGCGCTCGGTGATGTCGAAGGCGATGCCCAGGTATCCGACGATCCTCTCGCCATCCTCGCCCTGGGTCTTCAGCGCGGTCATGGCCAGGTTGACCCATATGCGCGATCCATCCTTGCGCACGTAGGTCCATTCGTGCTCGTCGGTCTGCCCCTGCTTGGGTTTGGCAATCAGCGAGCCGAATCCCGCCAGCACCGGCTCATTCAGATCTTTGCTCAACTGCACGGCGCGGGCGCTCATCTCCGCCGGCTCGTGCAGCATCACCATGGAGTGCAGCCCGATCAACTCATGCTTGCGGTAGAAGGTCAGGCTCTCCGCCGCCGGGTTCATCGCGGTTACGGTGCCGGCCGGGTCGGTGGCAATGATGCTGAAGGGCGCATTCTCAATCATCGACTGGGTAAACTCATTCAGGTCCGCAATCTGGTGCTGGCGTGCGCGCTCCTCGGTCACGTCGCGGTTGGTCACGGCCACGCCGTCGCCCAGCTTCACCACCTGCATAACGATCCAGTACGGATCTACGCCTGCGCGCAACACCTGGTGCTCGTCGGTGAAGGGAATGCCGGTGAGTACAACCTGCTTGACTCGCTCCAGAAGGTCGGTCGAAGCGATATAGGGAAGCACCGTGGTGAGGCTCTGGCCGAAAAGTTCCGCGCGCGCCTGGCCTAGCCGTTGTTCACCATTCGCATTGGCATAGGTGAAGCGGAAGTCCACGATGTTCTTGGCCTGGTCGCGAACGCTCTCCAGGATGTAGAAAGAATCCAGGCTGCTCTCGGCTGCCGCGACAAACTTCTCGCGGTCTTCGTCGGCCGAGATGATGGCGCCAATCATGGACTGGACGTAGGGAAAAAGCGCGGCCGCGCCCATCGCCACCACTGCCGCCGCGGCTGCCCGGGCCATCTGTATCTCCGGACCATACCGGCCCGTCGGGTCCCAGAAAGCCAGCGCATAGACCACCAGGCGCTGCAGAGCGAAGCACACCAGGAACAGCACGAGGATGTAAGTGGTGAGGCCAAAGGGCACGCGGTCGCGCATGTGGCGCGCGAGCCGAAAGATCAGAAGACAGGCGCCCAGGACCGTGAGAAACGCCAGCCCATCGGCAATCAGCGAAAACGCAACCGCGCTGGAGCCCAACTGCGCCCACCCTCCCTGTTGGCTGCGCTGCAGATACCTGAGCACAGCGGTAGGGCTAGGCCCCGACAGGATGATCAGGGCGGTGGGCGCAAACAACGCGAACGACAGAATCAGTCTGGTTCGCGAGGGTATCGATAGCTTGCCGGTTACCAATCGAACTCCAATTGCAGCCGATTTCTACAGAGACCAAGAATCCGAACCTGCAGCGATCCCGGGGAGGTAATCCAAACATACTGGTTTTGCTTGCGCCGTGACCAACCATTTGTGGAAAAGACTACGGCCTGATTAACCCTGCACGTGCTCAAGTGACAAGTCCGGAGTGACCCGCGTCACCTAGATCAGTTTATGCCTTTCTGCCAGATTGCATGCGGGTTTTGTATCAAGGGACCGGGGGAGTTTGCGTTCACAAGCGGGGACTCGCGCCGGCTTGGCCCGGGTTGGAATAAACCTGTGCCCGACAACAAGTTACTTAAGATCAGTGGGGTTACCGCCCAAATGCCGGCCAGGAACGCAGCGATTTCAGCGATCCGGAGCTAGCCCTCAATAGCTACCCGCGAAGATAGCCCTCAGCTTGGCTCGCAGCCCTTGTTCTTCGCTGGCCCGCCTGACCTGGGTCCGGTGAGTGTAGAGCAGCATCCCAATGGCCACGGAGAACTCCGGCCGCGCGAGTTCTGCCGGCATCCGCGAGAGCGGCACCGGCGACCCGACGCGGGTCGGCACGCGCAGCAGGCTCTCCGCATTATCCAGCAGCCCGGTTAGCAGAGCTCCGCCTCCGGTGAGCACGCATCCCGCGCCCAGCGCCTCCAGCACGCCGCCCTGGCGCAGATTGTCGCGCAGCATGGTGAACAGCTCGCGTGCGCGCGGCTCCAGAATCTCCGCCAGAAAGCGCTGCCGCACCAGCCGCGTGGCCTGCCCGCCTCCGGCAGGTGAACCGCCCAGCGAGCCGAACGCCAGGTTTCCGCCAACCTCGATCTCGTTGCCCTGCGGCACCGAGGTCACCACGCAATTTCCATACACCTGCTTCAGGTCTTCGGCTTCCTCCACCGACACATGCAGCCCCACGGCGAGGTCGTTGGTGAAGTGATCGCCGCCAATCGGCAGCACCGCGGTATGGGCAATCGACCCCTCGAAAAACACAGCCAGCTCGGTGGTGCTGGATCCGATGTCCGCGACGCACACGCCCAGCTCGCGCTCGTCGGCGGAGAGCACTGCCTCGGCCGCCGCGATTCCCTCGTAGATGGTGTCCGCAACCTCCAGCCCCGCGCGGTTGGCGCAGGTCACCACGCTCTGCGCCGCGCCGCCGGAGCAGGTCGACAGGTGCAGGTTCACTTCCAGCTTGTTGCCCACCATGCCGATTGGGTCGTGGATCCCTGCTTGGTCGTCCAGGATGAACTCCTGCGGCAGCAAGTGCAGCACCTCGCGATCGGGAGGAAGCGCGACGGAGCGCGCACGATCGACGGCAGCTCTCACCTCTTCGCGCGTAATCTCCCGCATCCGGCTGCCCATGGAAATACCGCCTCGGCTGTTTACCCCGCGGACATGGGTCCCGCCAATGCCCACCACCACGGTTTCGATGCTTCCGCGCGCCATACGCTCGGCCGCCAGCGCCGCCTTATTGATCGCCTCGGCCGCCGGCCCCAGCTCCGCGATCAGCCCTTTGCGCATGCCGCGCGCCGCCTCAATCCCGTGGCCGCGATAGCGCAGCACGCCATCCTGCAATTCCGCCACCAGCACGCATATCTTGCTGCTGCCGGCGTCTACCACGGTGATGAGGTTCTCCTGCCTCGCGTTCATCGCGGCGCCCCCGGCAGTGCCGCGCCCGGCGTGGAAGCCTGACCGGCGGTGACGCCATGCGCAACGCGCACCGGTGGGTGCTTTGCTGCGGCAGGGCTCTTTGCCTTGATGACGGCAGCGTGGGTTGTAGGCGCGACAGCTTGCGTGGGTGGCTCGGATTTCGTGTTCGCGGCTTCGGCTGCGTTGGCCGCCGTGGCAGTCGAAGCGGTGTCGCCCGCGGCATTTGCGGGGCTTGCCGAGGTCGTTGTGCCCGGCTGCATCTCCAGCACCACTTGGCGCTCGTAGCGCATGTCGACCGATGCGAGCCGGGGATACTGCGCCCGCCACTCCGCCAGGTGCGCCTGATATTGGTGATACCGCTCCAGGTACTTCTCCTCGCCAAAGTGCACCAGGATGTCGGCGCCGGCGTCGGGAACGATCGCCTTGACGTCCTCCGGGTTCGACAGGTCCACCTCGCTCAGCTTGTGCGAGATACCTTCCCCGGTCGCGTCCAGCGCCGCCACAAAGCCAAGATAGATCTTCATCCGCGCGGCCCGCACCGACAGCGGGTCTTCGGCCGAAATCCCGGTCAAAACGGGGAACGAGTAATGCGGAACCGAACGCGCAATTGCGGCGCCCCCCGCCTCCTCGACATCCGGCCCGGGCAGATCGAACAGCACTCCGCTCGCATCCACTAGCCCAATCTGCGTACCCTGGCGTACAAACGCCACCGGAGTCCGCTCCACGATTGCCACGCGCACCCGATTCGGCAGCAGCCGCATCACGGTTGCGTGCTCCACCCACGGCAGGCTCTCCAACTCCGCCCGCCGCGTGGCCAGCGGAATGGTAAAGATGTTGCGGTCCACATCCTCGCCGAAGACGCTGAGCAGTTGCGCGCGGGTCAGGTGGCTGTTGCCGGCGATCTGGACCGACTCCGAGTCGGGGACCACAAAGTGCGCATCGTGCAGCAGATAACTCCGCACCCACAGCCCGCCCGCAACCGCCGCTCCGGCCAGCAGCACGAGACCGCAACTGACCGCAATCTTTCCCCACAGAGTTTTGGGAACCAGCCCGGCGCGGAAGCTTACGCGAATTCCCGGCCGCCGCGCGCGCCCGGCAAACTCTGGGTCAGTATCGATGCTGTCGGCGTAATCGTCCGTGTAGCCGTTGGGGTAGGCGGAGTCGCGCCGCAACGGCATCTCGGTCACCGCCGCTCCACGCTTGAATCCCACCGTTTTAGCTGCCATTTGCGCACGACCCAGCTCCGGCGCATCCAGCACCGTCGAGCCACCCTTCGAAAACAGATTGCCTGATCGCACGGCCTGAGCAAAGGTCGCGAGGAATCGCCACGCTCATCATATCGGTGCGCGGATGATTCCGCATCCACCGAAGTGGGGGACGTACCCACTCAGCAACTCATCCGGTAACTGCTTTCAAGGCCTTGACAACGGAGGGCCCGCAACGTCTTCGAGCGCAGTCAGCAGCATCGCGCCCGCCTGCGAGACGCTGCCTGCGCCCAGCGTGAGAATCACATCGCCCTCGCGCGCCATCCGCGCCAGCGCCGCAACCCCGGCGGCCATCGACTCCGCATGCTCCACGCCGCCGTCCACTGTACCTGTCCGTTGAATCGCGTCGACCAAGCCGGCCGCGTCGACGCCCGCAATCGGCTCCTCACTGGCCGCGTAGATGTCCAGCACGCGCAGCACGTCCGCGTCCGCAAACGCCCGCGCAAACTCCGGCTGCAGATCGCGGGTGCGCGTATACCGGTGCGGCTGGAAGAGCACCAGCACGCGCCCGTAGCCCGCATCCCGAGCGGCCCGCAGCGTTGCCATGATCTCGGTCGGATGGTGCCCGTAGTCGTCTACGACGGTCACGCCGCGCACCGTCCCCCTCACCTGGAAGCGCCGGTCCACCCCACGGAAGCTGGCCAACCCTGCGGCGATCCCGTCCGGCGCAATCCCAAGCTGCACCCCGATCGCCACTGCCGCGGTCGCGTTCAGCACATTGTGCCGTCCGGGCACATGCAGTGCGAACGGCCCCAGCACCAGCCCGCGATAGTTCACCTCAAACTGCCAATGGCCGTAGTCCTTACGGGGCGCATTCGTCTGATTCTCCAGCAATTGCAGCCGGAAGTCCGCCCCCGCCGATTCGCCGTACGTGTAGACCCGCCGGTGCACTCGCTCCAGCACGTCGCGCAGCAGCGCATTGTCCACGCAGGCCGTGGTGGCGCCGTAGAACGGTACGCGGTCCATGAATTCGATGAACGCTCCCTCCACGTCCGCCATGTCGCGATAGCAATCCATGTGCTCGCGATCCAGGTTCGTAACCACCGCCAGCACGGGCGACAGCTTCAGAAACGACCGGTCACTCTCATCCGCCTCGGCCACCAGGTACTGCGAACTCCCGAGCCGCGCATTCGATCCCAGCGCATCCACGCGCCCGCCCACCACCACGGTCGGGTCGAGATTCCCCTCACCTCCGCCTGCGCTCATCACCGCGGCAATCATGCTGGTGGTTGTGGTCTTGCCATGCATGCCGGCCACGGCGATCCCGAACTTCAGCCGCATCAACTCAGCCAGCATCTCCGCCCGCTGGATGACGGGAATCTTCCGCGCCCGGGCTTCCAGCACTTCGGGGTTGGTGGCGGGAACTGCCGAACTGGTCACCACCACATCGCTCGCCGCCGCGTTCGCCGCAGCGTGCCCCTCGTAGATCACTGCGCCCATCGCGGCCAGCCGGTCGGTTACCGCCAACCGCCGCAGGTCCGACCCCGACACCGCATATCCCATGGTCAGCAGGATCTCCGCGATCCCGCTCATGCCAATCCCGCCGATGCCGATGAAGTGGATCCGGTGGGACGGAGCAAACAGAAAATGTCCAGGCAAACTCATACCCCTACAATCTAACAGCGCGGCTGGCCAATCGCCGGAAGGCCGCGCCGCGCAGACCCCCTAAAACAAATTCAAATCCATCCGAAAGATAGCCGCGTGTTACGCTTACCGGGCCCTCGTACCCCGCAACCAAATGGCGTATCTTGTGTCTAATTCACCAGGAGTTTATAGGCGCCGTTCTGAGCAGGTTACGGGCCTGAAACTCGAATGAACATGGGTCCTTGCAATCCGCGCAACCCGCTGCGGCAAAGCGTCACCGGGCAAGCGAAGGATCGGCAGGACAAGGAAAGGTCAATGAAGATCACGCGAGTTCTGAAAAGCACGATGGTTGCAGGGCTGATCGCCGCTGCCCTGCTGATGGCCGCCCCCGCAGCCAATGCCGCGGTGTTCGTCGGCGTCGCCATCGCTCCTCCGATCATCCCCTTTTATGAGCAGCCCATCGCCCCGGGCTACGGATACATCTGGACGCCGGGCTACTGGGCCTACGGGCCTGACGGCTACTACTGGGTTGATGGCGCCTGGGTCTATCCGCCCTATGTCGGCGCACTTTGGACGCCTGGCTACTGGGGCTGGGGCGTGGGAGGCTACTTCTGGCACGCCGGCTACTGGGGCCGCACGGTCGGCTTCTATGGTGGCATCAACTACGGCTTCGGCTACTTCGGCACCGGCTTCTGGGGCGGGTATTGGAATGGCGGCCACTTCTTCTATAACGGCGCCTACAACCACCTCGGCTTCCACAATGGATACGTCTACAACCACCCGGTTGCCGGGTTCGACGGACGTCCCGGTGGAGCATCGTTCGCCCGCGCCGGCAGCACGGTCGCGGAAAACCGCGGCGCCGGCATCAACGGCAACAGCTTCGCCAACCGCGCGGGCTCCAGCGCAGCGCCCCGCTCCACGTATAGCGGCGGATCTGCCGGCGTCTCACGCGGAAGCGTCGCTGCTCCGCAGGCTCGCTCCGGCGGAAACGCGGGTGGGGGCGCTCGGGTTAGCGGCGGGGGAGGCTTCCATGGCGGCGGCGGTGGTGGACATGGCGGCGGCGGACACCGCTAAACAATAGACAGACCTGAAAGAGCAAGGGCTGGGGAGAAATCCTCAGCCCTTCTTGTTTGCCAACTCCGCGACCATGGCTGCGATTCGCTCCAGCGCACTGCTGCGTGCCAGAGACCGCGCTTTCACTGCCATTTCTGCTCGCAGCGGTCGATCCAGCAGCAGCTGGCGCAGCGCCTCCAGCAATGCAGCCGGAGTTGCGTCCCGCTCCAGCAGCATCACTGCCGCGCCCGCATCCGCCAACACCTCCGCATTCCTGCGCTGATGATCGTCCGCCGCTGCCGCAAAAGGCACCAGCAGCGAGGGCCGGCCTGCCGCGCATAGCTCTGCCACGGTGCTCCCCGACCGCGCCAGAACCAGGTCCGCCGCGCCGTACTGCGCCGGCATGTCGGTCAGAAATGCCTCGACCGACCAGCGCGTCGGGTCCGCACCGCTGCCTGCGTATGCTGCGCGGGTTGTCTCCACATGCCGCCCGCCCGCTTGGTGCACAATCGTCAGCCCCCGCGCCGCTGCCAGCAAGTCCGGCGCAATCTTCGGCATCGCCTGGTTGAATATCCGCGCCCCATTGCTCCCCGCCGTCACCAGCAGCCGCGGCGCCGCTCCGGCCGGCCGCGGCGGCAGCATAAACAGCTCGGGCCGCACCGGGACACCCGTCACCTCGGCATTTCTGAAGTACTTTACGGTCTGCCCGAAGTTCACCGCCGCCGCGCTGACCCATCGGCCCAGCCAGCGATTCGTCATTCCCGGCACGGCGTTCGGCTCATAGACCAGCGTCGGCACGCGCAGCAGGATCGCCGCCAGCATGCCCGGCCCGCTCGCGTATCCGCCCACGCCGACGACGACCTGCGGCTTGAACTCGCGCAGCAGGCGCACGCATGCGGCAACGCCAAGGGGGAGATCGAGAGCCGTCCGCAGCCGCGTCGCCAGGCTCACATTCTTCAACTGTCCCGAGCGCACCAGCGTGAGCTTGAACCCGGCCTCGGGCACCAGCTGCGTCTCCAGGCCGCGCGCCGTCCCCACAAACCGGACGTCAGCTTCATACCGATCGCGCAGCTCCCGCGCAATCGCCAGCGCCGGAATCACGTGCCCGCCGGTCCCCCCACCCGCAATCAGAACCCGCAGCTTTTCGCCGACTTGCTGACTCGCGGACTCGCCGTCTCGCTGCACTTAATCAATCTCACGCGTGATATTCAGCAAAATGCCCAGACTGGCCAGTGTAATAAACACCGACGTGCCGCCATCGGAGATCAACGGCAGCGTAATGCCCTTGGTCGGCACCAGCGCCAGCACCACGCTGATATTAAAGAACGCCTGGATCAGAATCGCCGACGTGATTCCAAACGCCAAAAAGCGCGCGAACGGATCGGTGGAGAGCACCGCCGCCCTCAATCCGCGATAGCCTAGGAACACAAACAGCGCCAACACCACCAGCGCGCCCACCAGCCCAAGCTCCTCGCAGATGTTGGCGAAGATGAAGTCGGTATGCGGCTCCGGCAGATAGAAGAGCTTCTGCACGCCCTCCATCAGCCCGCGCCCCCACACCCCTCCCGTGCCCACCGCAATCAGCGACTGCAGAATATGAAAGCCCGCGCCCCGCGGATCGAGCTCCGGGTTGATGAATGCCAGCATGCGCGCCCGCCGGAAGGCCACATGGAACAGCATGTAGTACAGCACCGGAGAGGCTGCCGCCGCGGCAATGAAGAAGTACTTCAACTGCGCGCCTGCGAGATACAGCATCAACGCGGTCACGCCCGCGCAGACCAGCGCAGTGCCCAGATCCGGCTCTTTCAATATGAGCGCAATGAACACCAGCGGAGGCAGCGCAGCGCGCAGGACCGTCCCCTTGACGTCGTCCATCGCATGGATGCGCGTCTGCAGAAAATACGCCAGGAAGAGCACGATCACCGGCTTGGCCAGCTCCGACGGCTCGAGCGTCGTCCCCGCCACGCGGATCCAGCGATGCGCCCCGTTCATGCCATGCATCGCGAACACGCCCAGCAGCAACAGCGTGGTCACCGCGACCGACCCCACCACCACCGGATAGCGGTTATACCAGCGGTAGTCGACCCGCATCAGCAGTGTCAGCGCGCCCATTCCCAGCAGCGCCCACAGTGCCTGCATACGCACGTACGCATAGGGGGAGCCCAGGGTCTCTTTGGCCATCACCGCCGACGCAGAGAACACCATCACCAGCCCGAACAGCACCAGCAGCAGCACGGTACCGAACAGCCATTTGTCGACCCCAACCCGCTTCGCCATCCAAAACCAGCCTCTAGCCTTTGGCTTCCAGCCTTTAGCTAAAAGCTAAGAGCTAGCAGCTAAAGCTGCTTCACCAAATCCTTAAAAAACCGTCCCCGCTGCTCGTAGTTCTCGAACTGATCGAAGCTCGAGCAGGCCGGCGCCAGCAGCACCACATCGCCGGCTACTGCGTCTTCTGCGGCCTTGCGCACGGCCACATCCAGCGTGCCCGCTGAAACTATCTTGACGACTCCCGCCAGATGGCGCTCGATCTTCTCCGCCGCCGAACCTATTGTGTAAACAACTTTGCACCGCGCACGCAGCAAATCGCTCAATTCCATGTAATCCGAGTTCTTGTCCTTGCCGCCGAGGATCAGGTGCACGCCGCCCGCAAATGCCTCCAGTGCCTTCTTGGTCGCATCCACATTCGTCGCCTTGGAGTCGTTGTAGAACTCCACGCCGCGGATGGCTGCTACGAATTCCAGCCGGTGCTCGACCGCCTTGAAGCCGGCGACCGACACGCGAATCGATTCGGCTGAAACTCCGCCCAGCCGCGCCGCGCACACCGCCGCCAGCACATTCTCCACATTGTGCGCGCCCTTCAGCGGGATCTCGGCGATCGAAAGAATCGGCTCCGCCTTCGCACCCTCGCGCGGAACGAACAGGATGCTCTCCCCATGCGCAAACGCGCCCCGCTTGATTGGCCGCCGCCCGCTGAACCAGAACACCTGCGCGGAGGTCTTCGCCGCCAGCATCTGGGTCGGCTTGTCTTCCCCATTCAGGACAAGAAAATCCTCCGGCCCCTGCCGCGCCGTAATCCGCGCCTTCATCGCGGCGTAGTTCTCGAACGTGCCATGCCGGTCCAGGTGGTCGGGCGTAATGTTCAGCACCACCGCAATCTGCGGATGAAACTCCTCCACCGTCTCCAACTGAAAGCTCGACACCTCCAGCACGCTCATCGTCTCGGGCGTGCTGGGCGCAATCAGGTCGATCACCGGGGTCCCAATGTTCCCGCCCACCAGCGTCGGCCTGCCCGCATCGGCGAAGATCTTGCCCAGCAGGGAAGTGGTCGTGGTCTTCCCATTCGAGCCAGTAATCGCGACGATTTTGCCTTGGAGAAAGCGGCTCGCCAGTTCCAGTTCGCCGATGATCGGCGGCGCAAGCGCTCCGAACGCGCGCACCTGCTTCAGCTCCGGCGTGTCGTACGCCACCCCCGGCGACACCACAATCAAATCCTGGCGGCGGAACGTCAGCAGTCCATGCCCGCCTGCCTCCACCATGATCCCCGCATCCAGCAGCGTGGGAATTTCGCCGGCGAGGGCAACGGCGCTACGCGTATCCGACACTGTCACCCGCGCCCCCTGGTCGCGCAGAAACAGCGCCGCCGCCATCCCACTCTTGCCCAAGCCCACCACCAGCACGCGCTTATTCTTCAGTTCCATGCCTACAAATCTAACCCACTATCCCGAAGAAAATCGGTCCAATCGGTGTCCGTCGGTGTTAAGCCTTTTCTACCTCAACTTCAGCGTCGTCAGTGCGAACAGCGCGAACACCAGCGCCATAATCCAGAAGCGCGTAATGACCTTGGCCTCACTCCACCCCAGCAGCTCGAAATGGTGGTGCAGCGGAGCCATCTTGAAGATCCTCTTGCCGCCGCGCAGCTTATAACTCCCCACCTGCAGGATCACGCTGGCTGCCTCCAGCAGAAACACCCCCCCGATAAATGGCAGCAGCAGCTCCTGCTTGATGATCACCGCGACCGTCCCAATCGCGCCACCCAGCGCCAGGCTCCCAACGTCGCCCATAAACACCTCGGCCGGGTGCGCGTTGTACCAAAGGAAGCCGATACTGGCCCCCACCATCGATCCGCAGAAGACGGTCACCTCGCTCACCAGCGGCATGCGGTCCAGCTCCAGGTAATCCGAAAACACCACGTGCCCGCTCACGTAAGTCAGTACCGCCAGCGCTCCCGCTGCGATAATCGTGCACCCAATCGCCAGCCCATCCAGCCCGTCGGTCAGGTTCACCGCGTTGCTGATCAGCGTAATCACCAGCATCACGAACACCACAAACGGCAGGAACGCCAGCCAGTGCATGTGCGGAATCGCACCCATCCACTGCCATACCAGGTCCGGCCGGAACTTCTTCACCACGGGCACCATCAGCCGCGTCGAGTAGCTGCCATGCCGCTCCAGCCGCAGCAGCGCCACGGCAACCGCTGCGCTGGCCAGGAATTGCAGGCCGAGCTTCTCCCACGCGGTCAGGCCTTTGCTGCGCTTGCGCACCACCTTGACGTAGTCGTCGGCAAACCCGATGGCTCCAAACGCCAGCGTCGACAGCACCGCAATCCACACTGCCGGGTTGGACAGGTCCGCCCACAGCAGTGTCGGCACCAGGATGGAAATCACGATCAGCACGCCGCCCATGGTTGGCGTGCCACCCTTTTTCAGGTGGGTCTGCGGCCCGTCGTCGCGCACGTACTGGCCGATCTGGAACTCACGCAGCCGCTCGATCACGAACGGCCCGATCAACAGCCCGATCAGCAGCGCCGTCATGCTGGCGAACGCCGTCCGGAAGGTCAGATAGCGGAAGATCCGGAACACTCGAAAGTAGGGAAACAGCTTCTGATACAGCAGCCAATAGAGCAATCCGCGCCCGCCTTTATGCGCGCCTGCCGTCCCGGTCGCGCACTGATGGCTATGTTAACAGGCTCTCGGGATCGCTCGCCGATTTACGCGATGGTCGTATCTGCCCCGGCACGGCTCCACAGCACGCGGATGTCACTCGACTTGTTGAACGAGAACGCCGGTGGCGAGCTGGGCGCGGTAATCGCAAAGAAGTCCGCGCGATGCACGTCGTCTGTATAGATGCATGGTCGCGCGTCGGGTGCGGTTGGTTCGACTTCGACGTGGCTCATCTCCAGCCGGTTCACGTGCCGGAAGTAGAAGCCGTAAGCCGGCAGCGGGCCCAGCATTCCCGGCTCGGGGTAGGCATTCTCCCGCTCGGCGACCACAATCTTCGTGTCTGCCTCCGTGCCCCCGCCCGTGCACTGCACGTAGATGTCGGAGAGCTTCAGGTCTTCGACCATGTAGCCGGGGATGCCGGTGATGTTCGATCCGTATCTTGACGGCGTGTTTTGGCAGGTGATGCCGGAGATCAGCACCCGCTTCAAGGTGCCGACAACGGTGCTCTGGTCGCCGGTACCTTTCGGTCCGCGCAGCCGCGCCCCCAGCCGCAGATAGATTGGGCAGCTAATGATGTCGCGCATGGTGATGTTGGTGATGGAAACGTCCTCCAGCAGCGCGCCGTCGACCGTCTCCAGCGCCAATCCCTGGCAGCCCTCGAAGACGCAGTTGGAGATGGAGAAATTCCTGAAGCCGCCATTGGACTCGGTGCCCAGCTTGATGCGGCCCGTGCCGCCCACCTTGCGGTCGGCCTCCTGCGTGAACTTTTTCCACGTGCCGTCCAGCACCGTTCCCAACTGATAGCAGCCGCTGACGAAGCAGTTGGTGATGTTGAAGTTCAAGCAGGGGCGGTTGTAGCCCAGCGCGAAGCTGGATTTCGGCACAATCGCGTCGTCCCAAGGGGAGTTGACGGTGCAGTTCGAGACGCGTACGTTCTGGCAGCAGTCGATGTCCATGCCATCGCGGTCGGTGTCGATCTTCAGATTGTCAATGGTCAGGTTGTCCACGCCCGTCAGCAGCAGCCCGAAATGTCCGCCCTTCAGCAGCGAGAAGTCGCGCAGGATGACATTGCGGCAATTCTTCAAGCCGATGGCTTTGTTGCCCACGCCGGGTTGTTCGGCCTGGAATTGGGGATAGTTGCCGCGCCCGGGCCGCGCACCTCCGCCGAATCCGCCTCCGCCGCCGGCCCCACCTGCGCCAGCCGGCCTGGCCGCCGCGCCCGCTCCTCCAGCCGGCCCAGCCGCAGCCGTACCCCCATACACTCCGCCGCCGGGTGCAGCAGTTGCTCCAGCCGCACCGCCCGCACCCGCTGCTCCAGCCGCACCCGCAGGTCTGCCGGGTCCAAAGCCCGGCCCGGAAGCGCCGGCGCCGGCCGGAGGGCGTCCCGGTCCCGCGCCGAAGCTGAGCCCGCGGCCCCAGATCAGCCCCGGCCCAGTGATCGAAATGTCGCTGATGTCTTCGCCCCAGATCAGCGAATTATGCCAGTGGTTGTGGCCGTAATCCTGGTACGCATCCCACGCGGTTTTGGGCTCGGCCGCGTCATAGGTTCCGCCCATGTAGCCGGTGGTCTCGCCCGGCTTGGGCGAGTCCGCGGCGATGATCGCCGATCCCTGCGCAAGGTACAGGTTGACCTTGCTCTTCAGCCGGATGGAGAACGAGATGTAGCTCCCCGCGGGGAACACGACCGTCCCACCGCCGGCAGCGGCAGCCGCCTCAATTGCCTTGTTGATCGCAGGCGAGTCGACGGTCTTGCCATCGCCGGTCGCGCCGAACGCACGCACGTCGAACTGCATGGGAGACATGGGCGGCGCAGCGTTTTTTTTCGCAGCACCCAATGCGGGGATGGCAGATACGGCGGAGGCGGCAAGACCCATGCTGCTGAGTCTCAAAAGGTCGCGGCGGGCGGAGTCAAAGTTTTTCATATCGCCCGCCATCCTAGCAGAGCGGATGTATGGATTGGAAATATTCCCCTCAGGAAACCCCAATGGCTCACCGTGTGCCTCAGGGCCTCTTTCAACTAACAACTAACAACTAACACCCAGCAACTAACAACTGTCCCTCACGTCCAACGCTCGATCGCTGTAAACTCGCCGGACGCTTCGCCGCCAAGCACAATCGTGTCGCCCACGGTAAGCCACGTATGCGCCAGCAGTTCGCCCTCCGGCGACCGCGCTACCCCGTACACTATCGCGCCCGGCACGCCGCGCCAGCGCAGCATGGTGTATCCCGCCAGCGCCTGCGGAAAGCACACAAACTCCAGCACCGAGTGCCGTGCCACCGCGCTGACCGCCCATTGCACCCGCCGCGCGGCCGATGCCGAACTCTCCGCAACCTCCGCATCGTCACTCGCTTGCGCAAGCTGGCCGTGGGTGATGGCGCCGATGATTCTGCGCACCGGAACCACCGCCAGGCACACGCGGAAGATCGCGAGCAGCGCCAGCGCCTCCGCCGCCAGAAGCAGGTCCGCGGGCTTGCGTCGAACCATCTTGCCGAGCAATGTCATGGCTGCGTTCCGGCGCTCAACCCTTCCCAGGCCCCCGCGCGGACGACGCGCCCGTCCTCCAGTTCGAAGATGCAGTCGGCGCGGCGGATTGCGCTCGCCCGGTGCGCAATCATCAGCACGGTCAGCGCGCCATGCTGCCCCCGCACCACGTCGCGAATCGCATCCAGAATGCGCGCCTCGTTCTCCACGTCCAGCGCATTGGTTGCTTCGTCCAGGATCAGCAGCGCCGGCTTGCGCAGCAGCGCACGCGCAAGCGAGATGCGCTGCCTCTGTCCGCTCGACAGCAGAATGCCGCGGTCGCCCACAACGCTCTCAAGGCCTCCCGGCAGGTCGTACACAAACCCCGCCGCAGCCATCAGTAGTGCCTCGCGCAGCTCCTCATTGGTCGCCTCCGGTCGCGCCCACAGCAGGTTGTCGCGCACGCTCTGGTGGAACAGCACCGTATCCTGGCCCACGTATCCCACGCGGGTACGCCACTGCCGCAGTGCAGCCGGGTCCAGCGCGCGCCCGTCCAGCAGCAGGCGTCCGCGCGTCGGCTGCAGCAGCCCGTTGGCGAGGTCCGCAATCGTGCTCTTGCCCGCGCCCGACGGCCCAACCACGGCCGTAATCCTGCCGGCTTCGATCGCCAGATCGATGCCACGCAGAACGAAGTTCGGGTCGCGGTCCCGCTCCGAATTCTGATACGCGAACCACACGTTCTCCAGCCGCAGCTCACGTTCCAGACTCAGCGCAGCCGAAGTGGATTTGCTGCTCTCGATCGCCTCCGGCTCGGCGTGGGCCGCGCACTCCGCCTCGATCGCCAGCACGTGATCGTACGACGGCAGAACGCCCGCCACCTGCTGGATCTGGCTTTGCAAGCTGGCGAGCTGCGGCATCAACCGCGTGAAGATCGCCAGCAGCAGCAGCATGGTGGCCGCCTGCACGTGCAGCACTCTGAGCGCGAGAAAGATGACTGCGCCCAGCGCGGCCAGCGATCCCACCTCGAACCAGGAGTCCGATGTTGCCTGATGTCTCGCGGTGACTGCGGCATGCCGCGCCACATCGTCGCACAACGCGCCGAACAGTTGTACGTCGCGGTCCTCGTTGTTGTAGGTCTTCACGCTCTTCAGGTTCAGCAGGTGCTCCTCGGTCGCTGCATAGACCTCGCCGATGCTCTCGTAAAGTTTCTCCCCGCTTCTCCGGGTTCGCTCCAGCGAGCCCCGCTGCAGCAGCATCAGTGCTCCGCCCAGCACCAGCACCAGCAGCGTCATCGGCGCGGAGAGCTTAAGCGCGATCGCCAGATACAGCAGCGTCAGGCAGCCCAGGTTCACCAGCGACAGCAACAGGTTGATGGCCTCGGCAACCCGGCGCAACTCCTCGGTCAGCAGATGGGTCAGCCGGCCCGAGCGCTGGCGGACCAGGAATCCCCATTGCGCCTTCACCACTCGCTCGTACACGCGCCGGCTCAGCGCCAGCTCCGCCCGGGTCATGGTCGCGTACGCCATCATCGACTGCGTTCGGCGCAGCAGGGAACGCAGCGCCCCCGTCGCCAGGAAGATGCCCAGCACCACCGGCAGCCACAGCCAATACGGTATGCCCGCGTCCGCCAGCACTCGCTGGGACGCCGCGCCCAACCGGCCGGCCGCCGTGGACCCGGTAAAGTTCATGCCTGCAACCGCGAGCAACGGCAGCAGCAGCGCCAGTCCCACGCCCTCGGTGAGCGAACTGGCCAGCGCCATTGCAACCGTAGCCGCAAACGCGCGCGGGTCCACTCCGGCAGCGAAGCGCACCAGCCCCCAGGCCGTTTTCCAGGTCGAGCCGGTGTCCGCGGATTTGAGCGGCGGGCCCTCCCCCGCGCCCCGCACGGGCCCAGAGCCGGAATTCGACGAGACACTCGAGGGCATGGTTGCTACGTTACCAGACCGGCGGCCGGGCCACGCGCGCGCACCGCACCTCAGCGCACCTCAAACGTATACTGCCGCACCCAGTCATGCCCCTTCATCTTGAAGATGCTCCCGTCCACATTTCCCGCGGGTCCTAGCGCAGTCACGTCGATCCGCATCCCCACCTTGCCCTCAATCAAAACCTCCACCCGCCGGGCCACCTTCACCCCGTTGAAATCGGCGAAGTCCTCTTGCCGCGTCTCCAATCCATTGCCATAGGTCTTCACCAACTGCCCGGTCGAGTCAAACCAGAAGCCGTTGAACTCCTTCGGATCGGGAGTCCCATCCGGGTTTTCGCGTCCGTTCGCAACCCGCGTCATGGCCACGCCGTCCACCGTGTCGCGCTTCACCTTCCAATCCGCCTCCGTGAAAAGCGCGTCCGTCGCCGGCAGCGGCTCCATCGCCGTCAGCACAAACTGCAGCAGCGCCGCGTCCGGCCCACCCCCCGCGCGATACCGTTTCTTACCATCCTGGCTGCGCGCAAACTGGCTCTTGCCCAGCGTGGCTTCCCGCCGCCACTTGCTGTCGCTCACCCAGATGTCCGTGTACGTCCCCGTCTCCACCAGGCCCGAGCTTCCGCGCGTGGTAAATTCCGCCTTCAGAATGTAGGACGCGTTCTGCCCAGCCGCCGGAAATCCCAGCTTCCGCGCGCGATCGAAGTAGGTCTGCGCACTGGCGAAGCTCTCCGGCGCCGCGGCCTTCGCTCCGCTATCCGCCTGCTTCCCCCGGCCGCGAGAATCCACAGCCTGCCCCTGCACGGACCAGACCATCACCGCCGCGACCACCGCCGCTGTCAGCTTCCTTCGCATCACCGAAGTCTATGCGCCTCAACCATCTTGGACGCAATTTTAGTCCGCAACTACTGCCTGACCCAACCCAAATGAGTCACCCAGGCGGTGCAGCTACGGTGTCGTGACCGTCCAAAGATGCAGATCGTCGCGGACGAACGGGCCCAGAAAAACCGAGGTGCCATTCTCAAACAGGCTCCCGCCCGTCTTATTGCGAAGGCGCCAGCCGCCATCGGGAAACTGGTCCAGATGCCACATTTGCTTGTCCGCGCCGGTGTACGGCGCCAGTTCGACGGCTATCCCTAAAGCCCCGTTTGTGAATCCGTCGGTTGCGCCCAGAGCGTCTCCTGTCGCCGCGTTCACGATCTTCGAGAACCCGCCACTAACCGGCGCAATCGTCCACTTCTGATTGTCCAGCGTCAGGTACCGCGACAGCTTTGGCGCCGCTGGCCCAATCGGCACGCCCGGCACATCCCGCACCGGTCCCGTTGGCGCAGGAGCACCCGCCGGCCTCGGCGGCGGAGGCGCAGTCGGCACCAGCGACTCCAGCGTATTCTCGCTCTGCCGCGACACAATCTGGTACGTCCCCTCGGTCAGGTTGTCACCCGCCACCGGCCATCCATCCAGCGACCACAGCAGCGGACGAATATCCAGGACGCTCCGCCCGCCCCGCGTCATGTCGGCCTCATAGTGCACGCTGAACCGCTCCGCGCCCACCGCTTCGCTCCCTTCAGCGCCTCCCGGAGCGTCTGCCTTCTCCGTGTCGTAATCCCGCAGCAGTCCAAAGTGGCCCGGCCCGATCCGGTAGTCGTGCGCCGCCAGAAACAGTGACCCTCCGCCCTTCTCCAGCGTCTCACCGTGCTTGTCCACGTACGGCCCCGTAATCGCCTTCGCCCGCCCCACGCGGATGTTGTACTCGCTGTCCTTCCCCTTGCAGCAACTGTTGTGGTTCACGAACAGGTAGTAGTACCCGTCGTGGAAGATGATGTCGGTCGCCTCGCTCTCGCGCGCGGTCGCCACCGGCGCGCCCAGCTTGCCCGGAGCCAGCGCCAGCCCGGTCTTGGGATCGAGCTGCGTCACCCGAATGCTGCCGTGGTACGACCCATAGCAGATCCACAACGTCCCATCCGGCGCCAAAATCACTCCCGGATCGATCGCATTCAGGTCCTCATTGCCATTCGAACTCACCGCGATGCCCCGGTCTGTCCACTTGTACGCCGGGTCCTTCGGGTCCAGCACCGGGTTGGTCGCCAGGCCAATCGCACTCTGGAACGATCCCCAGCTCGACACCGCGTAGTACAGATAAAACTGCCCATTCATGCGAATAATGTCCGGAGCCCACACGTCGTCGCGAAGGTTCTTCGGCACCCCCGCATGAACATCCTCCGGAATAGCGCCCTGATATCCGTCCGCGGCAGGGCTCGCAGGCGGCGTAAACACGCTGCCCTCGCGCGTCCACGTCACCCCGTCCGGCGACGAGTAGAACGGCGCGCCCCGCCCCGTCGCAAACACCCAGTATTTCCCTCCAAACCGCACCACCGTCGACGGATCATGCACAAACGGCATTCCTACCACCGGCACGCCGATCGCCGCCATCTGCGGCCGTCCCTGCCCACCACCAGCGCCGGGGGTCCCTGCCGTCGGAGCAGCCGTTGGAGTCGCCTGACCCGCTACGCCACTCGTTGCGCCCGTCTGCTGGGTCTGCGACCCGCCCCCTGCCCCAGCCACCTGCGCTACCCCCGCCATCCCCGTCAGCAACCCCACCGCCAACCCAACCACGCCGAAACTCTTCGTGATTCTCATGCCATCTCCTCGCCTAATTCTTCAGCGCGAACAAGCATACTCGGTAAGCCACAAATCCGGGTGCCAAGCCACAAACTCGGGTGCCCCATCCTTTCGGCGTCTCTTGCCGAAAGGGTGAGTTATCGCGCGACGCGCGACCGCTCTTCGCCTCTAGGTAAGCCAAGCCTTTAGGCTTGGCATTCTCAGCCGGTGGAAGAAGGGGGGGCTGGTAGCCCGAGGCTTTAGCCTCGGGTCTCCCCTGGGGAATGCTAACTTCTTTCGTACACCGTCTCCCGCAGGCGTACACTTCCCCCAAATGCGCACGGCCCTCATCCTCAGCGCTCTGCTCATCACCACCGCCGCACGCGCCCAATGGGAGATCGTCACTCCGCCGCCCACCACCGCCGACCTCCGCGGCATCGACAACGTCGGCAAAGGCGTCGTCTGGGCCAGCGGTTCCGACGGCACCGTTCTGCGCAGCGAAGACGATGGCTACCTCTGGCAGCGCTGCGCCATCCCGCCCGGAGCCGAGCACCTCGACTTCCGCGGCATCCAGGCCTTCGACGCCAACACCGCCATCGTCATGTCCAGCGGCAAAGGCCCGCTCTCCCGCCTATATCGGACCACCGACGGCTGCCAAACCTGGACCCTCCTCTTCACGAATCCGAATGCAGACGGATCCTTCGACGCGCTCAAGATTCCGATTTGGATGGCCCGGCAATACGAGAAGGACCTCCTGCTGCTTGGCGGCCCGGTAGGAGGGCAACTGATCGTTTGGAAGGTTAAGAAGGATGAGCCTGCAGGGGAGCTTCCCCGCCGCAGGAGACTGGGCAGACTCCCTAAAGCGAGGCAGGTCGACGTCATTTTCGCCGCCAGCAACTCCGCACTCTCCGCCTTCCAGGTCGACGGCGTGTTTGCGGTCGCCACTGGCGGAGCGGCGGGTGCACGGGTGATCGAAGCAGAGTATGGAGAGACGGGGCCATACTACATCATCAGTCGCACGATACCTGTCGGAAACGGATCGTCATCCTCCGGCATATTCAGTCTTGTGTTTGCTATGAAGCCGCTGGTTCCCGCCAACGCGCGGGAGCCCTGGCTGGCTCACATCGTGAGGGGGAAGAAGTCGTGGCCTCCGCCTGAACACTGGATGGTCTCCAACCATCATGTGGTCGCGGTCGGTGGTGATTCTCTGGCCCCCGACAGCAGCGCATCGACCGCCGCATTCTCGTTGGATACCGGCAGGCACTGGTTGGCATCTCAGACCCAACCGCACGGCTTCCGCTCCGCCGTCGCCTATGACGCAACCACCAAAACCTGGATCACCGTAGGCCCCAACGGCACCGACCTCTCCACCGACGACGGCCGCAACTGGCGCCCCTTGAAGCCAACCGCCAGCGACCCCCCAGACGCTGACCAGCACTGGAACGCTCTCTCCCTCCCCTTCGTCGTCGGCCCCCACGGCCGCATCGGCCGCCTCCGCCCCGACGCCCTCGGCGGGATGAAGCCATAGTTTTTCTGACCTTATTAGTGCCTCTCGTAAAAGCCTAAAGTCCAATTATAAAGGACTTAGGTCTGGACCTCGAGGAGTTTGCGGAGGTTCAAACAAAGGCGACGGCGGAGACTCTGCGGGTCGCGCAGAAGCGGCCACTCAACCTCCCCAGATGCAGAAAAGGCACCCCCGAGAGGGCGCCTTTAAACGCCGAACTGAACCAGGCCTACACGCTGAAGCTCGATCCGCAACCGCACGTGCTCTTGACCGCGGCGTTCTCAAACTTGAATCCGGCTGCCTCCAGCGTCTCCACGTAGTCCACCGTGCAGTCTTTCAGGTACATCGCCGAGGTCGCGTCCAGGAAGACCTTCAGGTCGTCGAATTTGTACACCTTGTCCATCATCCCAGCCTGGTTCTCGAACGACATCGAATACTGGAACCCCGAGCATCCGCCGCCAACCACGCCAATCCGCAGACCTGCTGGGACCGGGTCCTGCGTCGCCATAATCTCCTTCACCTTGGCGATTGCCGCCGGCGTGAGGTTGACCGGCTGCGCCTTGGGCGCTCCGGTGACGACTTCAGGGGTGGGGGTAACTGCTGCGGTGGCCATAATCGATCTCCTTTGAACTCTTGCCTATCCAGTATATGCGACCAATTCGGTCGCGGCAAGCAAACTCGTGCGCATATGTTAGATGGGGTGCGGCCCTGGCTGGATGCAGCCGGCCGCCGCCGGAGTAGCCAAATCGCGCATCCACATGCGGAGCTGCATCATCTGAAACTGTGTGAATCCCCTGCGCCTGCTTGTCGATGCGTTCGTCAACACCTTTGGTATCACCCAGCCCTCGCCCGAAGCCGAAACCCGCGCCGGCCGCTATATCGCACTGATGCTGGCGGCGGTGCTGCTGCTTCTCGGGGTGGCGGCGTGGGTGCTGCGCGCTGCCTTCACCCGCTGAAGCAGGCACCTGCCTCGGCAACACCTGTGTCCATCATCACAAAAATTGCTGGAATGCCGCCAACACTCGGGCGTATCATCTTGATCGACGGTGTGGTTTTGCCCTCCGCCCAGGCGGTTCCGCTTCTCAGCGGAAGCGATCAATCGCTCCACGGTCCCAGAAGGGGAGGCCTCCGATGATGAACGCACTACCAGTCTTGCTCGTCGTTTGGGCCGTCTTTACGGGCTTGTTTCTGGCGTTGCTTGCCTATAACGCGACCCTGACCCGGTACGAGGAGAATCAGCTCTTCCTGGACGAAATCAACGCCACGGAAAAGGAGCAGCAGTCGGCGATCGTTCGCAAGATTTCCAAGATGACGCCCTACATTCGCACTCTCGGCTCGCTATCGGTCCTGATGACCGTGGTCATCATCGGCGTCATCACCTGGGATGCCTGGCAGAAGATTCAGCAATAGGCGGCCGGCGATTCCAGACTTGCGAGTTTGAAGGTGAGATTGACGTGCCCAAAGAGTGAAAGAGCCAGCTTCGCGCTGGCTCTTCCATTTTTAATCGCCCGCACTAGTTCTTTGCGGAAGTTCGCCCGCCATGAAGGGCTTGCAAACGCTGGACGAGGATTCCAGCAGGAGAGTTAGACCATGAGAGCTACGATTCGGGCCGCTGCTCTCGCGGCCTGCAAAGCTGGATTGTTATGCGGAGCGCTGCTGCTTGCCGGATGCGGCGCAAGCACCAATCCCGTGCCCAGCATATCGAGCCTCTCTCCCGCTTCGCTGACGGTGGGAAGTGCGGCGCAGACGCTGACTATCTATGGCGCTAACTTCCTCGCCACTTCGGCGGTAACTTACAACGGCATTGCCCATGCCGCGACTTACGTCAGCGCAAGCCATCTGACCATCGCTCTAACTGCTTCCGATCTATATGCACTGGGCAGCTATCCGGTAGTAGTTGCCAATCCCGCACCCGGCGGCGGAGCTTCTTCTCCGGTCAGCTTACAGATTTACGGCGAAGCTCAGAATTCGACTGTCGTAGGCAGCGTAGTGCCTAGCTCTGCTTACGAACTTGACGCTTTCGACATTCAAGGTAACTACGCTTACATCCTGGGAGACAACGGCAATCAAGGTTCAGGATCCACAGCTGCGCAGTTCTATGTGGTCGATATCACGAATCCGGCAAGCATGGCCGTGGTCAGCGCGACGTCAATTACTGGATTTATAGCTTTAGGGCAGTCTGGAATAAGAGTGCAGGGGCAATACGTCTATCTTGTGTCTTGTACAGGAACGGCGAGCACAAATCTATTGCAAATCTACGATGTATCGAATCCATACGCTCCTGCGTTTGTAGGCAGCGTTCAAGTCCCACTACTTGGAAATGGTCTTTGGGTATCTGGGCAGTACGCCTATGTCATATCGTATGTAGGCGTGTCTTCCGCAAGCACATTGGCGGTCGTTGACATTTCCAATCCTGCATCGCCGACGATTGTGGGATCGACCAATACGGGAACTGCCTACGTGAATGTAGCCGACATCAAGGTAGTCGGAAACTACGCTTACGTGGCAGGGCAGAGCACCAGGCAATCCTACCTACTTGTATTCGACGTCTCTAATCCCGCCTCGCCCTATTTGCTAAGCAGTTTTCCGGCGGACCACAGTCCGCAAGGCTTGGATGTCGAAGGAAACTTCTGGTATGAGACGATTTACGACCCCCCCACGCCTTCCGGCGACACGACGTTGGACATCTACAACATATCCAATCCGTCATCGCTTTCCCAGGTAGGCACGGCTTCATTGATCGGAATATGCCACCCGCAGGACGTTACCGTGGAAGGAACCACAGCGTATGTGGCCTGTTATGAAAACTCATCGGTAGCAGTAGTGGATGTGTCCAATCCAGCCTCTCCAACTGTGGATGGATACATATCTCTTCCGGCAACGTCTTATCCGATATTCCTGGAGTCAAAGGGCAGATATGTCTATTCGATCTCAAACACCACAGGTGGAATGTTGTCAGTTATAGACACTGGTCAGTAGCGAGAATTCGATCCGGGCGCATTGACCACCCCAGATTGTTATCTGGTCAGTCCCTCGGACTTGTCGAAAACACCTCTTTAATCGTCTTCCAATCGTATTCCGAAGCTATGCGTTGTAGGTTGTCGAAGAAACGCGTCCTCCGCGGCCGGTCCAGTTGGTGTGGAAGTACTCGCCGCGCGGCTTGTCCACTCGCTCGTAGGTGTGCGCGCCGAAGAAGTCGCGCTGTGCCTGCAGCAGGTTGGCCGGCAAACGGGCGGTTCTGTATCCGTCGTAGAACGCAAGCGCGGTGGAGAACGCCGGAGTGGGAACGCCGATCTCGATTGCATGCACAATTGCCTTGCGCCAGCTCGCCTGATACTTGTTCAGTGCGCTGGAGAAGAAGTCGTCCAGCAGCAGGTTGGCGAGGTCGGGATTCTTATCGAATGCAGCCTTGATGTTGCCCAGGAAAACGCTGCGAATGATGCAGCCGCCGCGCCACATCAACGCAATGCCGCCCATGTTCAAGTGCCAGCCCTGGTCCTTCTCCGCCGCGCGCAACAGCATGTAGCCCTGCGCGTAGCTGACCATCTTGGAGCAGTAGAGAGCACGGCGGACATCCTCAATGAACTGTTTCTTCTCTTCGACGGTCCTGGTCTTCGCCGGCCCGTTCAGCACCTTGGACGCAGCCACGCGCTCATCCTTCAGCGCCGACAGGCAGCGCGCGAACACACTCTCGCCGATCAGCGTCAGCGGCATGCCCAGGTCGAGCGCCGAGATCGCCGTCCACTTGCCGGTGCCCTTTTGCCCGGCGGTGTCGAGGATCTTGTCCACCATGGGCTGGCCATCGTCGTCCTTCTTGGCGAAGATTTCGGTGGAGATTTCGATGAGGTAGCTATCCAGTTCGCCCTTGTTCCATTCGGCGAAGACTTCGTGAAGTTCGTCGGCGGTGAGGCCGAGCGCGTCCTTCAGCAGTTGATAGGCTTCGCAGATGAGCTGGATGTCGCCGTACTCGATGCCGTTGTGGACCATCTTGACGTAGTGGCCGGCGCCGTCTTCGCCGACCCAGTCGCAGCACGGAGTTCCATCCTCGACCTTGGCGGCAATCGACTGGAAGATTGCCTTCACATGCGGCCAGGCCTCGGGATTTCCGCCGGGCATGATCGATGGGCCGAAGCGCGCGCCTTCCTCGCCGCCGGAAACGCCGGTGCCGATGAAGAGGATTCCTTTCGCGGCCAGGTCTTTGGTGCGCCGGTTGGAGTCAGTGAACAGGGAGTTGCCGCCATCGATAATGATGTCGCCCTTCTCGAGGTAAGGGAGCACGTGGTCGATGGTCTGGTCGACCACATCGCCGGCCTTCACCATGATCATGACGCGGCGCGGGCTCTTGAGCAGACCGCAGAACTCTTCCATTGAGTGGGCGCCGACCACCTGCGTGCCCTTGGCCTCGTTATTGGTGAAGTCATCCACCTTCGAGACGGTGCGGTTGAACACCGCAACTTTGAATCCATGGTCGTTCATGTTCAGGACGAGGTTCTGTCCCATCACGGCCAAACCGATCAAACCTATGTCGCAACTTGCCTTTTCCATCGAAACTCTCCAAACCGTCGTCCCGCACGGGACGTGTCAGTAATTTTGGACCCTTTCAAGTATTTCACCGATCTGCCCGGAATGGCAGTTCGGGGCCCAATCATGTCGCCGCAGTTCTATCACAATCGCATTGCAGCGTGCCTTGCCACCCGGGAGGCGGCTTCAGCCGAGCGTCCAACCTGCTGTACTGAGCCGGAGGCTTGCGTATAGACTTCACCTGCAAATTGAGATTGTGGCGGCCCGTCGATCTGAGCCGTCCCGCAGAAGAGGGAGCCCCATTTGATGCGCAGGATTGCTGTCTTCGGCACCATTTTGCTGCTGCTGGCTGCAGTGCCGGTGTGGCCGCAGGCTAAGGTCGCACCGGCCGGCGCGGGAATCGATCTCGGCATCGACCATCGTTACAGCAATACCGATGCGCAGAGCCTGATTGGGCTGCCGATGGGGTCGCACAAGACCACGGTGGAGAAGAACGGCTGGCTGAGATGGTCGCAGTGGTCGCTGAAACGGAAGCCGGTGGACTCGCCGATCGGCTTTTCGGCGCAGATGGATGGGATGCTGGCGATTGAGCCGTTTGCGGTGGCCGGTGACGCCGAAACCCCGCTGAAACCGGGGGCTCAAACGCTTTATCGCGAGCGCTATCCCTTTATTTCCACGCGATTTTCCGGAGGGGGACTGGAGTTGGAAGAACTCGCTTTTGCGGTGGACCCGGAGCAGGATCCGGACCAACTTCCAACCGCAGCATCCGGTAGCCGTGCCTTCGACGCCGTGCGTCTTCTGGTGCGCAACAACGGGACCGAACCGATCACCTTCCGCGTGAAGCTCTCGGGGCGCGAGCGAAATCTGCCCGGCCATGTCGCAGGACAAACGCTAGTCACCCACGGGGGCGAACTGGTTGCCGAAGTCGCGGTAAGCGGCTTTCGTCTGGAACGGAGATCGGAGGACGGCGGGCTGACCCTAGAAGACGATCTGCAACTGGCACCCGGCGCAACCAAAGAGATGTGGCTGCGGCTTCCATATGAGTTTCCCGTGTCCCGCGAAGCGGAACTTTCCGGCCTTTCCGGGGAGCAACTTTTGGCGAGAGCTACGGATCAGTGGGATGCGATCTGGACACGCGGGGCGCGGGTGCATTATCCGGAGCAGGCACTGAACGATTTCTTCGACTCGTCGATTGCGTATGTGCTGATCCTGACGGAGTACGACGCCAAGGGCGACCTGTGGACGCTGGATGGGCCTGATGTGTACCGCCAGTACTGGGGGCGCGGCGAGTACTTCCAGGCGCGCGCGATGGAGGTCGCGGGGTATCTGGCGCCGGCGCGGGAGTCGGTCGAGCACGCTTTCCACACCATGAACGACGACGGCGAATGGGACGGCCCGCCGGTAAGCGGCTGGCCGGCGTGGGACAACATCGGCGGCAATGCGGGCGCGGTGTGGGACTACTACCTGTACACGCGGGACAAAGCCTGGCTGGCGCGGGCTTATCCATTCCTGCTGCGGTCGTCCGAGTGGGTGCGGGACCATCGTGAGGAGACGACGGTGGAGGATGTGGCGGGCGTGCCGGTGGGCGCGCGACCGATTCGACGGATGCTGACCGGGTCGAAGTGCAGGGCCGAGATTGTGCCGGAGTTGAGCCCCGGTGAGAAAACCTACTGGTATGGATTGCTGCCGTGGTCGTATGGCGATTCGGGGCTGCCGGAGGGCCATTCCTACTCGCATAACTTTCTGGCGGCGTACGGCGTGCGGGTAAGCGGGGAGGCTGCGCGCGTGCTGGGTAAGACGGACGACGCAGCCTGGCTGGACAAGGAATACGCGCAGTATACGGAGGCTATTCGCGAGTCGGTGGAGCGGTCGGTGAAGCTGGAGAAGACGGCCGTGCCATATCTGCCGGCGCAGCCGACGCGACCGGAAGCAGCGTACTCGCAGACGTTTCTTGCGGTATGGCCGACTGGACTTTATAGTGCGAACGATCCGCTGGTGAGCGGCCTGCTGACTCGCATGGAGGGCGAAGAGTCGCAGGGCGTGCCGACGAATGTTGCATGGGCTGGGCCGGCGGGGATATGGCCGGGCGAGTCGATGAACATGAGCGAGACGTACCTGCTGCGCGACGAGGTTCAAAAAAACGCAGCCATGCTCATTGCGGCGCTGAATCACTCGTACACGACCAATGTGTTCAAGGAAGAGATCCTGACCGACAACACCAAAGATCGCGCCTGCGACACTCCGCACAGCAACCGGCAGAACGGCCAGGGCACTGGCGATATGCCGGAGGCGTGGGGTAACGCGAACGCGGTGGACCTGCTGCGCGACATGCTGGTCGAGGAACGCACCGAGGCGCCAGCGACGGTGAACAGCAAGACCACGCTGCACCTGCTGGCCGGGCTGCCGGCGGAATGGATCAGTAAAGCAGGAGAGGTGGTCAACGTAGAGCGGACCCCGACGACGCTGGGAACGGTGGTGTCGTTGAAGCTGACGCGCGCGTCGCCGACGACGCTGCATCTGGAGTTCGATCCGGGGGTGCGGGCGACAGAGACATTTGTGCACGTGCCGTTGCCGCTAGGCGCGAAGCTGGCGGAGGCGAAGGTGGACGGCAAGGCGCTGCCGATGAGCGCGATCACGATCTCTGCGAATGGGGAACAGGCGATCGTTGCGGTTGGGGAACTCGCGCATCCGGTGACGCTCGGCTTCACGCTGACGACAGGGGCTGCGCGATGAACCGCAGGCATTTTCTTGCGCGGCTGGCAGCTGCGGGAGTGGCAACTTCGCTGCCGAGTTGGTCGCAGGGAGCGGCGAAAGCAAGGCTGGAGATCGATGCGAGCAGGATGGGGCCGGCGATTCCGCGCGACTTTACGGGGCTATCGTACGAGTCGGCACAACTAGCGAATCCGGCGTTCTTTTCGGCCGAGAACAGGCAACTGGTCGAGCTATTTCGCGGTCTCTCGCCCAGCGGGAATCTGCGGCTGGGCGGAGGGTCGAGCGAGTTCACGATGTATTCGGACGCCGATCCCACGGGCCCGCCGCCGTTCGAGGTGTTTGGGCCGGACACTAGCAAGACGGTGAAGCATGGAACGGTGACGACGGCGATGGCGCTCAGGAATCTGCGTGGGTTTCTGGATGCGACAGGATGGAGTTGCCTGTACGGCCTGAACCTGGGGCAGGGAACCAAGGAAAATGCTGCGGCGGAAGCTGCGGCCGCGTATCGGATTCTTGGGCCGCGGCTGCTGGCATTGCAGATCGGCAACGAGCCGGACTCGTTCCGGAACCGCTATCGGCCGGCGAGTTGGGGACCGGCGGACTTCATCGCGGAGTGGGGCAGTTTTCGTGACGCGATAGTCGCGAAGACTCCGGAGGCGAAGTTCGCGGGGCCGGACATCTCGAACAAGCTCCAGTTTCTGACGGTGTTTGCCGAGGAAGCGCCGAAGCACAAGGACGTGATTTTGCTGACCGGCCACTACTACGCGATGGGGCCGGCGGGGAATCCTGGCGCGACGCTCGAGCAGTTGGCGGAGCCGGACCCGAAGCTGGCGACGATGCATGCGGCGGGGTTTCCGGTGGTTGCGGAGGCGATGCATGCGGCGGGGCTGCCATTCCGGATGAGTGAAGGGAATTCGTGCTGGAACGGCGGGCAGCCGGGCGTGTCGGACACGCTGGCGTCGGCGCTATGGTGCGCGGATACGATGTTGCGCTTCGCTGCGCTGGGATGGTGCGGAGTGAACCTGCATGGCGGCGGCAGCGGCTTCTACACGCCAATAGCAGGCGCTCCTTCGACGGGCTTTACGCGCAGGCCGGAGTATTTTGGAATTCAGTTTGGGCAGAGCTTCGCAGAAGCGCGCTTTCTGGCTTCGACACTCAGCGGGGCCGGGCCGCATGTAACGGCTTATGCGTTGGAGCACAATGGGCGACGGCGGGTTGCGATCATCAACAAGGACGACTCGCCAGTGAGCGTGGAGTTACCTTCGCTTGCCGGTGGAAATGCGATGAGGCTGAGTGGGCCGGGTCTTGAGAGTGAAGTAGGCACGGTGTTTGGCGGGGTGCGAGTGGCACGCTCGCGGGAAGTCGTGGTCGAGGGCCATACGGGGATGATCTATGAGATTTGAAGTATGACTATTTCTATGAGTCGCGTGAGCCGAAGGCGTTTTCTGGCCGGGACGGGGGCGGTTGCGACGGCGATGGTAACGCGGCGGGGATGGGCCGCTGCGCCCGTTGCTGAAGCCGCAGACGCGCGCTACGCGCTGCATTTCAGGCAGCCCGCCACTGCGTGGCCGGATGCATTGCCCGTAGGCAATGGGCGGCTGGGAGCGATGGTCTTCGGCGATCCGGCGCTCGAGCGGGTGCAATTGAACGAGGAGTCGATATGGGACGGCGAGCCGCGCGACCGCAACAACCCGGGTGCCGGCGAGGGGGTGACGAAGATTCGCGAGCTGCTGTTTGCCGGCAAGATTGCTGAGGCTGAAGCGTTGGCAACTTCGGACATGCTGTCGATTCCGAGGCGAATGCCGTGCTACCAGACGCTTGGGGACCTTCGGCTGGACTTTGCGCCAATGGGGCTTATCCCCGGAGTGAAGGTCGAAGACTATCGCCTCGAACTCAACCTCGACACTGCCATCGTGACTACCACCTTCACGCACCAAGGCACCCGCTATACTCGCGAAGTCTTCAGTTCCGCCCCGGACCAGGTGATCGTGGTCCGCCTGACCGCCGATGGGTCCGGCACCCTCAGCTTCCACGCGAACCTCGACCGCCCCGACAACTTTCATTGCGAGCTGCTTCCGAATTATCGTGTCCTGCTCACCGGCCAGGCCCTCCCGGTCAACGACAACCCCGGCCTCCCCATCAAGGAGAACCAGACTGGCATCCGCTTCCATGCCGAGATGCTGACACTTCTCGAAGGCGGCGCCTTCGATACCGTGGTTGCCGACCTTCCGCCTGCGCCGATCCACGTGAAATCTGCCCGGGCCGTCACCCTGCTGATCGATTGCGCGACCAGCTATCGTTATCCCGCGGCCTCTGCGTCTCCCAGCCGTTTCAACGAGGGCGATTCCAAGGCCATGCAGGCCGCGGTCGATCGCAACCTTAAAGCCGCGGCCTCGCGCTCGTACGAAGAACTCAAAGCGCGGCACGTGGCCGATCATCGGCGATTCTTTCGCCGGGCGGAGATTCGACTGGGCGACGATGCGAACGCTGCGATCCCCACGGACCGGCGCGTGCAGCACATCAAGGACGGCGGCGAGGATGTTGCGCTCCTTCCGATTTACTTCCAGTTCGGTCGCTACATGTTGATTTCAAGCAGCAGGCCGGGGACGCTGGCCGCGAACCTGCAGGGAATCTGGAATGAGTCGGTTGACCCGCCGTGGGGCAGCAAATACACGGTGAACATCAACGCCGAGATGAACTATTGGCTGGCCGAGCGCGCGAACCTTGCGGATTGCCACCTGCCGCTGTTCGATCTGGAGGACACGACGCGCGAGCCGGGCGCGGTGACCGCGAAGAAGTATTACAACGCGCGCGGCATGGTGGTCCACCACAACACGGACATCTGGGGCGACTCGGCGCCGATCGATGGGTTGGGTGGAGGGATATGGGCGATGGGCGCGGCGTGGCTCTCGCAGCATCCGTGGGACCACTACGACTACGGCGGCGACATTGGGTTCCTGCGCACGCGGGCCTATCCGCTGCTGCGCGAGAATGCGCTTTTTCTGCTGGACTATCTGACTATGGCGCCGCCGGGAACCCCCTACGCGGGTCAGTTGGTGACCGGGCCGTCGTGCTCTCCGGAGAACAAGTACAGACTGCCGGACGGACGATCGTTCAACCTGTGCATGGGGCCGACGATGGACATCTCCATCACGCGCGCGGTGCTGACGCGGCTGATCAAGGCGTCGGAGCTGCTGGGCAACCCGCCGGAGGATGTCGAACTGATTTTGCGGGCGAAGGCGGCGATCGAGAGGCTTCCGGCATTCCGCATCACGCACGATGGCCGATTGCAGGAGTGGCCCGAAGATTATGCAGATGAGGAGCCCGGGCATCGGCACATCTCGCACCTCTTCGGGCTGTTTCCGGACGATCAGATCACGCTGCGCGGAACGCCGGAGCTGGCCCGGGCGGCGCGCGAGACGCTGGACCAACGGCTGGCGGCGGGTGGGGGAAGCACGGGGTGGTCGCGGTCGTGGATCATCAACTGCATGGCGCGGCTGGAGGACGGCGAGGCTGCATACGCGAATGTGCTGCAACTGATCCGGCAGTCGACGCGGCACAATCTCCTGGATGTGTGCGGGCTAAAGGCGAACTCGCCCTACCAGATCGACGGCAATCTGGGCGGGCCCACCGGCCTGATCGAGATGCTGCTGCAATCGCATGCGGGAGTAGTTCGATTGCTGCCGGCCTTGCCGAAGGCGTGGCCCGAAGGGAGTTTTCGCAGACTGCGCGCGCGCGGCGGTCTGGAGGTCGATCTGGAGTGGATGGGTGGGCGCGCGACGAATGCCACGCTGCGCGCTGCAATCGATCATGTTCACCGCGTCGCTGCTCCGCGCAACCAGACCATCGCCCCCGCTGCGCCGGGAACCCGCAACCGCGTCAACACCGGAGCCGCAGAGGAGATCACGCTCACGATGAGGGCCGGCGACGTGGTTACGCTCCACTTCACCTAGCCGCAATGCCTCGGCAGGCGATTACTAATAACTTTCACTAGCCGCTGATTTCGGCGGTGAGATTCAGGTATCCGTCCAGTTAAGAGGGAGACGAGAGGGCGCGAGACGGGCGGGCGGCAGTTTGCGAAAGTTCCGCAATCGGGGTGATCTATGTCGAAGCGCGGACAGGGCCGGCGTTCTTGAGCAGATCGGCGATACGTTCCGCAGCGACCAGGATCGCTGCCTTGATGTCCTGCTCCAGTTCGCTGGTCATACGTGTGGTCGGTGTGGATATGCTGATGGCGGCGACGACCGGCCTGTCCTCGGTTCGTAGTGCGGCGCCGAAACAAATGCCGCCGCGAATCGACTCTTCCCGATCCGACGAAATTCCGGTCCGGCGTATCTCTTCAAAGTCCTTGAAGAGTTTATGGCGATCAACGATGGTGAATTCGGTCCGCGCATACAGTCCATACACCTCAAGAATGCGGTCGGCCAGCGCGCGCTCCTGAAACGCGGTAATCACCTTGCCCATGGCGCTGCAATGCGGGGGCAGCACGCGGCCTATCTTGTTGGTCATCCGGATCTCGTGAAAAGTCTCGATGCAGTCCAGAACATGGATGCGGTCGTCGTAGAGATACGAGAGGCTGACGGTCTCGTCGAAGGTGCTGGAGAGGCGCTCCAGCTCAGGCCGAGCGATGCTGCGCACGTGATCTGCGGCCTGCACCAGCCAGCCGAAGATTAACTTGGGAGCGAGTTGGTAGGTGCCGTCGCGATGTTGCTGCAAATACTTGTGCTTCTCCAACGTCAACAGCACGCGGAAGAGCGTAGTTTCAGGAAGATCGACCCGGGTGGTGATCTCCTTCAGCGAGAGGGGCACCTGGCCGTCAAAACAATCGAGAACTTCAAGCGCGCGGCCGATGGTGCGAAGGTAGTACTGCTGGCCGGTCGGGGAAGCATCGGACTGGAGCGCCCACTTTGGAATGCGACGTCTGACAGCCTTTTTCGCCCCGGCCGGGGGCGCCTTGATAGTTTCCGTCGTCATGTTCCCCTCGTGCCGTTTCGGATTGACTATAACAGCAGGAGTGGAGTTGTTTCAGGTTTTGTCCTTAACTTCCATAATGACGTTGACACACACAGCTTTGGTTGGGTAGAACGGAGGCTCTTCGATCCGATTCTTTCGACCGCATCGATCTGAAACGTGGCCGGTGCCCAACGAGTTGCGAATCGGTTCCGGGAAGGACCCCATGCATCGTAGAGATCTCATTCGCTTCGGCGCGGCGACGGTGGCCACCAGTCTGCAGCCGGGGCTGCTCTCCGCGGCTGCTCCCGGCAAGCCTGCGCCCGCTGCCGGAGCCGCGCCCGGACCGGTCGCGCCAGCCACAACCGAGCAGTGGGGCATCTTCGAGTTCTCGCTCCCCGGCCCTTCCAGCGGCAACCCTTACAAAGACGTTACGTTTACGGCACGCTTCACGCTGGAGCATCGCAGCGTGCAGGTAACGGGCTTTTACGATGGCGATGGCACTTACCGTGCGCGATTCATGCCAGATGCGCCCGGCCGCTGGACCTTTGAAACGCAGAGCTCCGCGCATGAGCTGGCAGGCCATGCGGGTGAGTTTGAGTGCACTTTGCCCACGACCCCCGGCAATCACGGACCCGTCGGAACGGCACACCAGTTCCACTTCCAGCACGCCGACGGAACCCCCTACTTTCCCTTTGGCACAACGACCTATGCGTATCTGTTCACGGCCGACGAGAACGCGAAGGCGTGCTTGCTCGGTATGCAGGAAGCACACTTCAACAAGAGCCGGGTCTGCGTGCTGCCGAAACCCCTGGGCAACGGCCCCACGCTGCTGCCGTTCCCCAATCCCACTGCCGATGCGAACGGCCGCGGCGGCAAGCCAGACCTCACTCGCTTCAATCCAGCGTACTTTCAACAACTCGAACGGCGGCTGATGGACCTGCAGAACGCCAACATTCAGGCCGACCTGATCCTGTTCCATCCCTACGACGCGTGGGGCTACAAAGCCATGGGCGCTGAGGCCGACGACTTCTACCTGCGCTATGCAATCGCGCGGCTTTCCGCGTTCCGCAACGTGTGGTGGTCGATCGCAAATGAGTACGACCTGGTGCGGGCCAAGACGATGAGCGACTGGGACCGCTTCTTCCGCATCACCCAGGCCGAGGACCCGTATTCGCACCTGAGATCGATTCATCATAGCCGGGTGATCTACGACCATTCGAAGCCCTGGTGCACGCACGCAAGTCTGCAGAGTTACGACTTTGAGAAGTCAGCGGAACGGCGCGCAGCCTGGAACAAGCCGATTGTCTACGACGAGATCCAGTACGAGGGCGATATTCCCAGCCGTTGGGGCAATCTTGCAGCCGAGGAGATGACGCATCGCTTCTGGCTCGCGACCGTTCGCGGCGTGTACGCAACCCACGGCGAAGTTTTCAACTCGGACACAGGCGAATCGAGTTGGTCCGACGCCGGCCGCCTGCGGGGTGAGTCCCCCCAGCGAATCGCTTTTCTGCGCGCGCTGATCGAGCGCATCACCAAGGTGGGACTGAACGAGTACGAGGGCGCGTATTATCTCTCGGCGGGCACGCCGGGCGAGTTGTATCTCTACTACCTCGACTACCATCGGCCGGCGCGCTACGACTTTCCGCTGCCAGCGACGGCAAATTTCTCGGCGACGCTGATCGATCCGTTTGCGATGACGGCGACTCCGGTGCCGGGCTCGTTTACTGGAACGTCGCGGCTGGCGCTGCCGGGCAAGCCGTATCAGGCGATCCTCTTCCAAAAGACCTCGAATGCCAAGGGCAAGCCGGCGCCCGCCGGTGGGCCGCAGGTCCCTGCCAACGAGCCGGGCTGATTCCGATGAGACTGCGAACCGCCGTTCTACTCTTCTCCGTTGCATCGACAGGCGCTCTGGCAGCCCCTCACATTCGTGTCTCCGCAAATCCGACTCCGCGCGAACTATTCGCAGAGCAGCGACTGCAGCAGGCGGTTGCGGGCCTGCCGGGAGATGAGCAGATTCTGCTCGCGACCCGGCTCGATCCGCTGCTGAAGCCGTATGACAAGCAGATTCCCGGCTTTGGGGCGGACGCGAAGGAAGCGTTCCTTCTCCGCCGCTTGCCCGGAACGCATTCAGCTACCATCATCGTCGCCGGATCGGATCCATCGGGCGTGCTGTATGGCGCGCTGGAGTTGGCGGATCGCATCCGCGCCGGGCACGCACTGCCTGCCACGCTTGACTTCGAAGACCACCCGCGACTGAAGCTTCGCGGCACTGCAATCGGCATGCAAAAGCCCGAGATCACCTACGAGGGCGCCGAGTACGACTATCGCTATACGCCCGAGGAGTTCCCCTGGTTTTACGACAAGGCTGAATGGACAAAGTATCTCGATCAACTGGTGGAGGAGCGCTACAACACGCTCTATCTGTGGAACGGGCATCCGTTCACATCGCTGCTGAAGCTGCCGAAGTACCCAGAAGCTCAGGAGTTGCCCACGGCGCAACTCGACGCGAACATCGCGATGTTCCGCTGGCTCACTGCAGAGGCCGACAAGCGCGGCATCTGGGTGCTGCAGGGCTTCTACAACATTCACCTGTCGCATACCTTCGCCAAGGCGCACGGCGTGCCGATGCATCTGTCGGCACCGACGCCGTTGGCGAGCGAATACACGCGCTACTGCATCTCGGAGTTCATACGCGACTATCCGAACGTCGGAATCTTTATGACGCTGGGCGAAGCGATGGGTCCGCACTATGGGCCGGAGTGGTTGACCAAGACCATCATCCCCGGCGTGAAGGACGGCCTCGCTGAGGAGGCTAAAGCGTTGGGCCATTCGGTGCCCGAGCCGCCGATTGTGGTGCGCGCGCATGCCACCGATATCTACGACGTGATGGCGCAGGCGAAGCCGCTCTACGGCAACATCGACACCATGTTCAAGTGGAACGGCGAATCGCTGACCTGGACCGATGTTCGCGGGCCGGTTGAGGACGAGTTTGACAAGCTGGTGGCGGCGTCGAATGTGGAGATCGCGAATGTGCATCTGCTGTCGAACCTGGAGCCGTTTCGCTGGGGCGATCCCGACTTCATTCGCCAGACCGAATCGAACTTCCTACGCATCGGCATCGAAGGCCTGCACCTCTATCCGTTGCGCTACTGGGATTGGCCCTACACCGCGGACAACACCGCCCCGCGGCTGATGCAGACCGATCGCGACTGGATCTGGTACCAGGCCTGGGCGCGGTATGCGTGGAACCCCGAACGCGACCCCGTGAAGGAACACGCCTACTGGGTGAGCCAGTTTGCCCAGCGTTTCGGGACAGCGGAGGCCGGCGAACATCTGCTTGCAGCCTATGAGCTCTCCGGCATCTGCGCGCCCAAGCTGCTGCCGCGGGTCGGCATTACCGAAGGCAATCGCGAAGTGTTGTCGCTGGGCATGACCATGCCGCAACTGATCGACGCGGCCCGTTTCAATCCGGCGCAGACGCTATGGACCGGCGACGCGCCGGATGGCGAGCGTTTGGATGAGTATGTGGCCAACCAGGTCAGCCACAAGCGGCATCATGGCGAGACGCCGCTGGGCGTGACCGCGGAAGTCGCAGCGAGCTCGGCGAGGGCGGTGGCGGAGGCCGAGGTGGCAGCGCCGGGGATTAGCGCTGGTGCGCGGCCGGAGTACGGCCGCATCGTCAACGATATGCGCGCGATTGCCGCGCTGATGGCCTACTACAACCACAAGACGCAGGCCGCCGCGCTGGTGATGCAGTTCGGCTATGACCACAACGCGGCCGATCTGGCGGAGGCTGAGCCGCTGCTTGCGGCCAGCGTCGACGACTTCGCCCGCCTCAAGCAGCTCACCGACGCCACTTACCGCAATGCCGCCGGCATGCAGACCTCGCAGCGCCAGATTCCGGTGCGCGGAGGGCCCACCACGAACCATTGGCGCGACCTGCTGCCGGTTTATCAAACCGAGCTAGCGACGTTTCAGAAGAGAATCGCAGCGCTCGGCTCGGCGCAACCTGCGAGCGCCGAGACAGTTCCCGCGCCGCTTCCGCAGGTCGCCTTTACGCTTGCACCAGGCGCGGGCGAGACGTTCACCGTGCGGGCGGGCGAAAAGCTTTACACCGATGCGGCGACACCGATTGCAACTGTTGCTTCGGAACTAGATGGGATGACGGGGATCCGGGTGTCCGCGCAGCAGGAGAAGCCGCTAGAGTTTACGCTGGAGAAGCCGGCGCAAATCCTCGTCGGATTCTTCAAGTCTTCCTCCAGCAAGGCGATCAACGTCTCGCCCGCGACCGAGCAGTGGAACATTCTGCTGCCGGACGCGCTCACCACCGCGAAAGGCCTGCCGGTCACCGTCTGGACCAGGCCGCTACCGGCGGGGCGGAACGATCTTGATCTCGGCAAGGGTGCTTATGTCGTCGTCGGATTTATCCCGGAGGATGCCCACGTCGCGCCGCACGTAAACTTCAGTGCGAAGGGGACGAACGGCGAGCCGCCGAACCTCGACTGGCTGTTCGAGAATTAGAGGGCACAGATTCAGCACTGCAAAATCAGCACCACAGCGCGGTTGAGCTTCATCCCATGGATATGCCCGAACTGGAAGAGATCCGGAAGGCCGCTCTGGTGTCGCGCCCGTTGGCGCACAACCTTCAGCTCCTCGACAATCCCATCTGGAATGCGCTGACGACGGAGCACAATGCCCTGGCACTCGCAGAAGGGCAGGCAAGACGCTATCCGGCGGAGATTGGCCCGTTGAGCGGTCTGGCCGAACAGACTGCAGAGGCCTATGAGTCCTTGCGAGCCCTGACTGGTACCGGTCCGGGCGGTTTTTCGGCCCAGTTTCTTCAAGAGCCGCCACTCGATCGACCGGGCTGGTCGCTCATTCGCGAAGGCCTGATGAGCCAGATGATCTGGTCTGGCGATGCACCTCCGTCGATTACTCCGCCATCAGCCCCGGTCGTGCTGCGGCATCTCACGCGGGCGGACGTTCCTGCGATGGTGGAGTTGGCAGAGCTGACGGAGCCCGGGCCGTTTCGCGCGCGCACCTGTGAGTTGGGCGAGTTCTTCGGGATCCTCGAAGCGGGGCAGTTGCTGGCGATGGCGGGCCAGAGGATACGGCTCCCAGGCTTTGTCGAGGTCAGCGCTGTATGCACGCATCCGGATGCGCGTGGTCGCGGCTACGCGCGAACGCTGATGTCAGAGGTCATCGCGGATATTCTTGGGCGTGGCGCGTGGCCGATGCTGCATGTTCTCGCGGATAACCACTCGGCAATCCGCGTGTACGAGGCGTTGGGTTTTGCGCATCGGATCGGCCTGCATCTGGCGGTACTCCAGGCCGAGTGACGCCCGGACCTCCGTAACCTTGGCAGAGCCAACGCTTCATTCGGAGTCCGGTGCCAGCGGTTTCTCATCCGCAACTTTCTTGCGGGCTGGAGGATCTGGCACGTCGCTCGACAGCAGTGTTTTGTTGAGCCAGTGGGATTCGGCGATCTGCTTGCCCGAGGCGTCGAAGGTGTCCCACGTCCAGGTGCCATCGCCGGCGTAGTGCTTCACCCAGAATGGCGTTCCGTCTTCGCGGAGGTACTTCTCGCCGATCTCCTGCCCGGCGTTGAAGGTCACCAAGTACATCAATTTGCCGGTCGGATAACTGAACTTCTCTGATCCATAGAGGAGGATGCGGCCGTCCTGAGCCGGCATGTAGGTCCACGCCGCGGCGATATTTCCAGCTTTGTCTTTGACGACAGCCTTGGCGATGTTTGCGCTGCCTTGTTTTGGATTCGCTGTGTCGCTGGTTGCATCTTTGTCCCCCACCCAAGCTTCATTTAGTTCGATTTCGTAGTTCGGCGAGTTCTTGGAGGTGACAATGTGAATTGTGCCGGCGGCGTCCTGGGTTGCGGTGGTGTAGCCGACCGTGCCGACGTCTGGCGGAAGGTTTTTCATGGTCCAGGTTTTGCCATCATCGTCGGAGAGCGCGACGTAAGCTCCATCCTTTGGTGTGTGGCGGCCCTTGGGCGGGTTGTGGTCGCCGACGAAGAAGAGGCGGCCGCTGGCGAGGCGGAGGATGCTGGGGCGCTGGCCGCTGGCAAGTGGATCGAAGGGCGTCTTCGACTTGACCCAGGTTTTGCCGTCGTCGTGGCTGGTGGCGAGCGGCATGCGGCCATCGATCGAGGAGTTCTTGCCGCCGAAGCCGAGCAGGTCGCCGTTCTTCGCGAACACGATGGTAGTGTGGCGGCCTGCCGTGCGGCCGCCAGTGTCGTACCAGGTCTTGCCTTCGTCCCTGGTGGCCCACACTACGCTGATGGAGCCGTTGCCGTCGGCGTCCTGGCCGGTGGAGTCGGTGGGGATGTAGATGGCGCCATCCTTGCCGCGGACGATGGAGTTGATGGGTTGCGAAACGTAGCGGCCAATCGGATGCGGGAAGTGCGGGAACTGAACCGGCGACCAGGTGACGCCATTGTCGAGCGAGGTGATGTAGGCAAAGGGCGGCGCACCGATGAGGCGTGAGAAGCCGAAGAACATCCAGATCTTGCCGGGATGTGCTTTGTCGTTCCAGATGACGGGCGCGCAGAGGCCGGCGTCGGCAAACATGGGGAATGGCTCGGGCATGTCCCAGTCTTCGGCTCCGGCGCGGCGGCGCATGATGAGGATGGTCTGATCAGGGTCGTCCTCGCTTTGCTGGTTGTTGTAGTAGGCGGCGAGGAAGTCGCCGTTGGGAAGTTGCTGAATCGCTGAGTTGTGATAGTTGATGCCGATGCCGGGAGCGATTCCGAGCTTCCAGCCGACGCCGGGCATGCTGTGGCCGTTCAGATTGGGGAAAAGTTCGTGGGTGTGATACCAGGGCTTGGCGGGATCGGGTCCGGCACTGAGGGCGTTGGGCGCGATGGGCTGTTGCTTGACGGCGGTTTCGAAGAAAAACTTCTGCGCGGGGCCGGGTTTGGTTGCGGGCATGGGCGCCTGCACTACGCGGAAGCCGATGTTGCCGTCTTTCGAGGCATACGCGGGCGCCATGCTGGCGCGGTTGGCGGCGCGGGCAAAGTAAGGCGCGGTTGCCGGTACGTTGAGGTCGGGGGTTACCGTGCCATCCTTTCCCTTGCCGCCGGTACGCCGGTAGTCGAGTCCGCCGCCGCGCACGACTTTGGTGTAGCCGGAAGCGGCGCCGACGGGATCGGTTTGATCGCCCGGTTGATACGGCGCGTACCAGTCCATCGTCCACTCTGGTCGGCCGACGCCCATGTTTCTTGCGCCGAAGGCATTCGCGGTATCGGGCTTGGGCATCTCGTTGGAGCTACCGAAGATGTCCTTGCCGCCCGCACGCGCCACGTACTCCCACTCCGCCTCGGTGGGTAGACGCCAGGGCTTGCCCGTCTTCTTCGTCAGCCAGGCGCAGTAGGCCATCGCTTGCGTCCAACTGACTCCGGCGGCGTAGGGTTGGGTGGTGTCGCCCGCGGTATAGCTGGGATCAAACATGCGGTACTCGGCTGCGCTTACTTCGGTGACGCCGATCTTGAAGGCCTTCGAAATGCGCACCGGATGCGTGGGCACTTCGTCGAAATCGCCATGCTCGGGCCGCGTCGACATAACGCCGAAGCCCTTGGTGACGGAGTCTGGCAGCGGAGCGACATCGGCGCCCATGACGAAGCTTCCTGCGGGAATCATCACGACGGCAGGCACGCCATCTTTCGCCAGGGGCGGTGCCACTCCGGCCATTGCGGCTGGTTTGCCGTCTTTTTGCGCGATGCCAAGGCTCAAAGCATTGAGCAACAGCGCACTGATCGCCAGCGGGCGGAACTTCAAGAACGCGAGCATCAATTCTTCCCTCGCTGGCCGTTCGGGCGATTCATGTCGTAGTCCAGCGGGCCGAGGTCTGCGCGGGCTGCAACCTGCTTGCCGTCAACCAGAAGCTTCATCCCCTTGCCTTTGCCGTAGCGTGTGCCTGTCGCATCCCAAAGAACCGTGAGCAGGTGGCCGTGATAGGGAAGTGCATCGATGGCGAAGTAACTCCATTCGCCAGCAGGCAGCAGCGGCCGCAGTTCGATGTGCTCGTCTGCGCGCGGGCGCAGGCCGATGAGCCCCGTGATCAGCGGGTCGGCAAAGCCGGAGTGGTTATAGTAGTTGCCGCGCCCCACCTGATTATTCTTCGCAATCAGCATGTCTTTGGCGATCCACTCGTCGGTGTCGGCATCGAGATCTTCGTCGATCCAATCGATGACGTGGCCACTGGGCAGGGCGATGTGCTGAGCGAGGACATAGCGGGAGAAAAGCTTGTAGTAGTCGGCGTGAGTCACTACCGCCGCGCCGGGACGGTCCTCGTATGCAGCCAGCGAAGTGAGTGTCTGCGTCATCGCGAAGGGCCACTCTGGGCCGTTCCATGTGCATTGATCGGAGCTGGCGAAACGAAAGCGCGGACTGCGCCGTTCGGCGGTAGTCGCGCCATATTTGCCGTCGAATCCCTGGGGATCGAAGAGCTGCTTCCATGCCACTCCATGAGCCGCTGCGGGAATGTCGAACTGCCACGGGATGTAGCCGATCTGCTCGCGAACGCCGGCAAGCTGCATGGTCGTTCCCGGATCGGCAAACCTCTTCTGCTTGCGGATCCCTGAATCGGCGGCGGGCGACATGACCTCGTAGAACTCGTCCTTTGGGTTCCACAGGCGCGTTTCGATCAGGGTGTGCAGCGCATCCGCTTTGCGATTGAACGCGTCCGCGGAGGTCTTGTCCCCTGCGGCCGCGGCGATCTCCGCAATGGCGCGAGCGTCGCCATACATATAACTGTTCAGTGTAGGCCGGTAGCCATCGCCGCTAATGCTCTTCTCCATTGCGTCGCGGGTGTCGATGGACCAGAAGAGTCCGTTCGCGTCCTGCTGCGTGTCCTCCCAAAGCTTGTAGTTGGCCTTCATGGCGGGCAGCAGGGACGTACCCATCGCGCGGTCGCCGTTGGCCAGCGTAAGGTCGCGGACGGTCGCGGCCATGGCGTCGCTGTATTTATGGGAATCGACGCCGGGAGAGAACCAGTAGCGTGCGTCGTCCTCGGCGATCGCGGGTTCGCGCAGCCAGCGAGCCTCGGCGATGTGGAACGGGGCAGCGTCGGGCAGGGCGCCAAAGTCGGCCATTGCGGGCTTGGGCAGCCACTCCGTGATGAGGTAGCCTTGCGGCGATCTCACGAGGTGCTTCTTCCAGGCATACCAGCGGAAGTAGTACATCTCCTCAAAGTGCTTGTCGGAGGAGTCGAAAAAGGGGATTTCGCGCTGCATCCACGTCCAGGAATCCTCTCCGCTTTCTCCTTCGTAGAGCTTGCCTGTGGCTTCGCGTTCCTGCTCGTGAAACAGATCGACGTAGTGACTGTAGTCGGCGGGCTTCAGCACTGCGGCTTCGCTCCGGGGAGGCGTTCTCGATTGGGCGTGTAGAGGCATGGCTAGAAACAGCGAAGCTACGATCCACGCTGCGATTTCCGTTCGAACTCTGATGCGTCTGTCAATCATGCTCATCTGCGCTCCATCGCGATGCAGTCACTATACGGGCGGCGCCGTGGTTGTATCAATCGTGCTCCGACCGTTCCCGCCGACACTTTGCCGAAAAGGAGGAAGCAGAGCCCTTGCTTCGTCCAGGGCAAGAGCGGCGCCCCGTTTGAGGCAGGCAATATCGTTGGTGCAGAAGAGGAGGTCGATGCTCTGGTCGAGCCAGAACTTGAAGTCCGAAGAGCCACATGCGGAGGCGATGCATTTGTGATTCGCGCGCGCTGCCTCGACGACTCGAGCCGCTGCCTCGCGCACGGATGGGTGCAAGGTTTGGCCGGGATAACCAAGGCTCGCGGCGAGGTCCGCCGGGCCGACGAAGAGATCGACCCCGGGCACCGCGGCAAGTTGATCCAGATTCTCTATCGCCGCCGCGGTTTCCATCTGGGCCATCAAGCAGAGTTCGCGGTTCAGGTTTTGCTGGGTCTCGGTGACCGAGTTCAGAACTCCATAGTTCACGGCGCGCGAAACTCCGAAGTGCCCGCGGCCTCCGGCGGGTGCGAAACGGCCGTACTTGACCATCTCGTGCATCTGAGCGGGTTCGTCGACCATGGCGACATCGATGATGTCGGGGCCGCACTCCGCAGCCTTCAGGATATTTTCACGGCGCGAGTCCGGGATGCGGATCATGGTGAGCATGCCCGATCCGGAAGCCATACGGCAGAGGTCGGCAGCTTCGGCAAAGGTGATGGGGGCATGCTCCATCTCAATCCAGATGGCCTGGTAGCCAAGGCGCGCGGCGATCTCGAGGAAGATGGGGTCATAGAAGTAAAGTGCTGCCCCAAGAAGGGTTCTGCCATTGTTCGCTTCAACTGCTTTGCGCAATCGATTCATCTCTGTCTCCTAAGATCTTGTCGCGAGCAGACGGCCGGTTCATTGCCAGCCAATCCCACAAGGTGGGACCAGCCACGCGATCCGCCGGTACTACAACGCTTGCAATGCAGCCGACCATGAACATCAGGGTGTTGCCCGCAGCGCCGATGGTGAACTCGTGCCATGGATAGTTCCAGTTGCCGAGATTCCAGGTGTGGCCGCCGTTCATCGTCAGCGTCGCCCAAGCGGTAAAGATCAGGTTGGCTGCGATCGCGTATAACGCTGCCGTGCGGCCGGCCCGTCGAACCAGAAACGCCAGCAGAAACAGGCCCGCTAGCCCACCAGCAACGATCGCCGTTGCCAGGTAATAGAGCGATAATGCTGCCCCCTGAGTCTTCGACAGGCGAAGAGCGACTTCAATGGCGAGCAGTCCGCAGACGGCTACGGAGAGCTTGCCGACGCGCAATCGCTGCCGGTCGGTGCGGCGTGGCGCGAAATGACCATAGAAGTCTTCGACGATGATGACGGCCAGGCAGTTGAGGTCCGATGCCAGCATGGACATGGCTGCGCCGAAGAGTGCAGCTAGAAATAGTCCGGCAACCCCCGCCGGCATTTGCGTGACCATAAAGTGCGGGAAGACCTGGTCAGGCTTGGTGATGGTCGGCGGGAGATGCTCGCCGGTGAGGCGGTAGAAGGCCCACAGCAGGCTGCCGATGAACATGAACGCAGTCCAGACCGGCAGGCAGAGAGCCGCTCCCATGCCGATGCCGCGCAGTGCTGCCTGGTCGGTCTTTGCCGCCAGGTAACGCTGCACTACGGTCTGGTCGGCCGTGTACTTTTGCAGATAGAAGAAGAGGCCGTAGATCGCCATGGTCCAGAATGTCTGCGCGCGCAGGTTGAAGCTCATGCTGCCAAGGCTGGTTTTGTGGCTGACAGCGATCAGATGCATGACTTCGCCGGGATGGACGCGGGGCGAGAACAGCAGCAGGCCGATGGAGACGGCGACGCCGGTCCATAGAACGAACCCTTGCAGGACGTCGGTCCAGATAACGGCTTCGAGTCCGCCGATGAGGGTGTAGAAGATGGTGATCAGGCCGAGGATCACGATGACATGGGCGAGGTCCCAGCCGGTAATCCCTCCCACCGAGAGCGCGAGCAGATAGAAGACGAAGCCCATCTTGGAGAAGTGGCCCATGGCGAATGCGAAGGAGGAGTACATCCTGACTCCGGGGCCGAAGCGCTTGCCAAAGTACTCGTACGCGCTCATGGCGACGGCGTGCCGGAAGAAAGGCACGACGACAAAGCCAATCGCCGCAATGACCACAACAAACATGATCCCCGGCACCAACAGCGACCAGTCGCCGGCGTAAGCCGCGCCGGGATAGGCGATGAAGGTGACACTGGTGATGATGGTGGCCAGCAGCGACATGCCGATCGCCCAGCCCGGGATGGCGCGGTCGGCGAGGAAATACTCGTTGGTGGAAGTCTGCCGCCGCGATACACGCACACCGACGCCGACCAGCACTGCCATGTAGACGCCGATGACCAGGACGTCGAGGGTGCGCATGCTAGCGGGTCTCCTGTGGGGCAGAGTTTCGCGCAGCGGCTGGCCGGAGCAATTTGCCTGCAGCCATCTTCGCCGCCATGCGCATTGCTGCCTGCATATTGCGGCAATCGGCGCGGTCCTGGCCGGCGATATCGAAGGCGGTGCCGTGATCGACCGAGGTGCGGATGATGGGTATTCCCAGCGAGACGTTGACCGTCCGCTCGAAGTCGATGAGCTTCATCGGGATGTGTCCCTGGTCGTGATACATCGCGACGATGAGGTCGAATTCCTTGTGCAAGCCGCGAATGAAGATCGTGTCCGGTGAGTGGGGCCCGGTGCAATCGAAGCCAAGCCGCCGCGCTTCGTCGACTGCGGGCGCAATGATCTCGGAATCCTGCCGGCCAAAGAGGTTGTGCTCGCTGGCATGGGGATTGAGGCCGCAGACGCCGATTTTGGGGGTTCGCCCGAGCATCAACTGCATGGCTTCGGCTCCCAACTCAATAGTCCGCGCAATTCGCGCTCGCTCCAGCTTGCATGCCTGTTCGAGCGCGATGTGCGTGGAAACATGCACGGTGGCGAGTTTCTCGCTTGCCAGCAGCATCCTCGATTCGGTGGCACCGCAAAGCTGAGCGATGTACTCCGTGTGACCGCAAAAATCCAGACCCGAAAGAGTGACCGCCTCCTTATTCAACGGTGCGGTGACCATGGCGTCGGCCCCGCCGGCAAGGCACATCTCGGTGGCACGGCGGACGTACTCGACCGCGGCAGTGCCGTACTCTGCGGATAGTTCCCCAAAGCGGATTGGGTTCGCCGGATTGAGCGCGCTGGTTCTAAGCAAGTGGACGCGTGGGTCCAACTTCTCGCGATAGCCTGGTATCGCCGCATCGAGAGCGACATGGTCGCCCACGACGATCCATTCGGCAATGTCCATCAGGTCGCGGGCCGCGAGCGCCTTCAGGGCAATCTCGGCGCCAACGCCGGCGGGATCGCCGATGCTCACCGCAATTCTAGGCTGTCTCATGGGACCTCCGCTCGCAAAACTCCAAGGCACGTATGAGCGCGTCGCGGCCGCCAAAGCCGCCGGACTTGGTGATGACCATGCAGTCGTCGGCCATGCCGCCTGCGACGAAACCCCATGGAATGCCGGGAGCGAGTTCTCCGGCGAGCAGGATGCTCGATGCACCCAGCGATTTCAGCACAAATGCCGCGGTGTCGCCACCGGTGAGAATCAGGGCAGAGACTGGCCTGGCGGTGAATGCGGCGTGTATTTCCTGGTGCGATGTGGCGTCGAACTCAATGCGAACGACTGCATGCTCCTGCACGGGCGCCTGTTGCTCGAGGCGGGACAGTTGAAGACGCGTAACCGGATGGGGCGAACCGGCGAACAGAAGCGTTCTTCCTGGGCGACCGGCCCTGGGTAAAGTGGTTTCGGGAGTCGACACAGGGAACGTGCCGGCGAGAGCCCGAGCTAGTCCCGCTGAACCAACCCATAGCAGAGATTGCTGCAACTGGCTGCCCGCCGCCGCAAGCCTCTCGAGGTCCTCCTGTGTACCAGCGTCGCAGAGCAGGAACCAGATACCGTTCGCGATCGCCCTGCGAATTCCCAGTAGCAGGCCCGTTTCAGAACCCGTGGGCAAGACCTCGACGCGAGTTGAGTCCACAGCCGAGAACTGATCGCGAAGCGAGATCCTGGAACCCTGTCCACTGCAATCCCGCACACTTAGGATGCCGGAGTGCACAGTGCGTGCGGCCTGGGGGAAGGCGGGCGCGACCAGGGCGAGCTCGGCATTACTCGCCGTGAGGGCCGCAATTGTCTCCGCACCGAGATTGCCTCGGGCAGCCGAGTCGACCTTCTTGAACAGCGTCGTTTGTTGCGCGGCCCGTGCGAGGGCAGCGACAACTTCCGCGGTACGCGCGGCGCCCCTTTCCTCTGAGAGATTTCGCGTTTCGGTGGTGTACGAGACTACGTCGCCACCGGCTCCAGGGGCGCATTCGATTTCCGAGTTGGAGGCGGGAGGATGGAGCATGACGCGAACCGAACGGCCAGAGGCCAGAAACGCGGCGCCGCTGTCGCACGCACCGGTCAGATCGTCGGCGACGATGACAATTCTAGAGGCCCTATTTCGCTCTGTACGAGGCCGCATCCGCGAGTTCAATGTGCCCGTCTGCATCGATGACAGTGTCCCCAGGTATGCAACCAGGGCACAGTATATTCACCCATTTGAAAGTTAGCGAGCGGTCTTGAAGGAACGCTCAATCGAGGCCCGAACCAGGGCCTGCATTTGGCCGCAGTCTTCCGCAAAAGCATTTGATTCGATTAGGGATGCCCTTGTCGAGAAGAAACTGAACAAATGCGCCAATTGTTCCGAATGCCGGGCCTCCGCAGCGGAGTCAGGCTGGTTCGCAGGCGATCTGGCGGTATTCAAAGAACATGCGCGTACGCCAGCGGAGAATCATCCCGAAGGCAAGCACAAAGAAGAGCGCTCCGGTCTGGTCCAGGTTGAGAAATCTGTCGATGTAGCTGCGGGCGAGAATCCGAATCACCGCGAGCGCGACGACAACCACGAAAAAGGCGTTGGAGCGCTGCATCATGATGGCTTCGCCGTCACGTATCAGGCGGGAGGTACGAAGCAGCGGATAGGCGAGCGCGGTGGCCCCAATCAGGAAGGCAACGACCGCCCACTCCCACGGAATCCGGAAGGCCGGGACCAGAAACATCGAGAAACCTGTGGCCATGCCCATTGGCGGGATAAGGATCTTCCTGGCGGTGACGGCGGTGCGTCCCTCGCGCACGCGCCAGGCCAGGACGCCTGCTGCGCCCACAACGGATGCGAGTACCGAAATCTCCTTGGCTGGCAACATTACATTTTCTCGCTAAGAAACTCGGCACGCGGCCGGGGAAGTGTGGAACAGCTCTCCCTCTATTATGCAGGTTTTGGCGAGGTTTGGCCTGGGGCCGAAGACGGGAAATGGACTCGGGCGGAGTGACAGAATCGAGCGTCTGGGAGTAGGTTATTGGGCAGCCGTGAACGTGATTTGGAGAGGCAGGTCGACCCTATGATGATCAACCGCCGGAGTTTCATCGCGTCCCTTTCCCTGTTGCCCGCCGCTTTGGCACGCGCCCAAGAACAGTTGCCGGCGAATCGACACATCAAATGGGCGGTCTCTGCCGCATTGTGGAATTACTTTCCTCCGGTGCCGTTCACGAGCATTCTGGACGTGATGAAGGAGACGGGCTTTCCCGGCATACGTGTCACGGGTTTCCCGGGCATCCTGAACAAGTACCAACTGACGGCTGCGCAGATGCAGCAGGAGGTGTCGAAGCGGAATCTGAATGTGGTGACGATCTCGTGGAATTTTCCGCAAGGATCGCTGCAGGACGCCGCCGTGCGGCAGCAGGCCCTGGATAGCGCGCGCAATGCGATGAAGTTTCTTGCGGACTTCGGCGCGAACCACCTGGTTGTGTTTTCGCCCTCGCGCACCAGACCGGGAGCAGACACGCCCGCAGCGTTCGCCGCGCTGTGCGAGTGCTGCAACCAGATCGGGGAATTGGCCGGCGGAATGGGGTTCACAGCTGGGCTGCACAACCACATGGGCCAGATGGTTCAGACGCGCGAGGAAATCGACCGGTTTATGGCTATGACCGATCCGAAGCTGTTTGGCTTGTCTCCGGATACCGCCCATCTCGATCTGGCAGGTTGCAACGTGGCTGGGACCATCGAACGGTACAAGGACCGGATACGGTTTCTCGACTACAAGGATGCGAAACAGACGGTGGCGGACAAAGATGTGGTGCAGCCAAACGGAAGGGTGCTTCCGAAGGATTCGACTAACGCGAGCTTCTTTGACAGCATCTACGATCTTGGCGACGGCGAGGTCGATTTTCCCGCGTGCCACCGGGTCCTGAAGAGTATCAAGTACCGCGGCTGGATCTGCGTGGACCTGGACACGGCCCGACTGGGCCCGCTTGCGGACTACCAGCGTTGCGGTGCTTACATCGTGAAGAAACTGGAACCGATCTACGCATGAAACCGCCAGGGATTGGCTCTGCGACCCTCGGAAGCGCAGTCTACCCGGGGGCTCAACCAGAACCGAAATTGCTGATTAGATAGGTTGGTAGCGTTACGAGCCGTTATATGTATCCCGTGCGACCTCGCACTAGCTCGCACTGCGCACAACGCAAGGGGTTGCGATCTAGGTCCATGTAAACGGTTTGTCCACCCTACTACTTGACGGTCACATAGCGGGAATCGATGGCTCGTTTGATGGTCTGTGAAAAGGCGGACCAAGTGCAGGAGGAATCCTCCCTGCTGCAGTTGGGAAGAATCACTGGGACGCGCTCGGGAGGGTTATCTTGCGTCAAAGTGGCGGATGAGCGCATCTGCTGAAGGGTCTGAACCGTGAAGTAGGTTCGTACTGAAAACTCGCGGCTCTTGGAGTCCTGCCAAACTTCGAAGATGAGTACCCCTCCGGGCGGTGTGTCGTCGCGGCGTCCATCGGCGATCCAGCTTAGGTTCAACAGACCGGCCACATTGGTAAGGTTGGTATCGTGGCCAATCAGGAAAAGTGCCCTGTCGGACGGTTTAGACGGAGTACCGGGGATTGTTTTCTGCGTAATGGCTTGTTCAATCGCGTCATTGATGTGAACCAGCAAATTCGATGCCCCAATTTGCGCCATGACGGTTGTGCGCTCCGTAAGGTCCGTCGCGGCAGTGTGCAGTTCCATCAAGAATCGGAGTTTCTCCTCATCAACGCAGCCCCAACCAACCTTGGAAGCATCCATGCCCTCCGTATATTCCAGCAGGAGGTTTTCGACCAGCGTGGACGCTGTGTTCAGTGGACTCCGCAACTCGGCAACGTGGCCCCCGCTTCCCGGCGCGAGCGTCGCCGGAATGTCAAAGAGAGATGTCCGCTTCGACTGGGAAGGAGCGGCCGTCCCGCAAGTCGCCAAGATCTTATCCAACGCCTTAAGTTGCGGGCGATAGGCTTCAGCGAGGTTCGCTGGATTGCCGCCGATGCGCCCGGCGATTGCCGCAGCGGCCTTGATTGGCGTCGCGGCGCCGAGTTGCGCCGGAGTTGGGTGGTAGTGGAAGAGAGGATCGTTCGTGCCTTCAGGTAGAAACCTAACCGGGACTGGGCAACCTGGGAAGAGCCCTTCCGCGATTGCCTTCCCCGTTTCACGAGTGCGCTCATCGGAGTCTGCATAGAAGGTTATCCTGCTCGCATCCTCGCAACCGCTTGCGCTCAAGATTCCTTCCTTGGCCAGTTCCACCCGATCGTACGCACCAAATAGCTTCATCAGTTGATAGCCGTGGGCGGTCAGATATCCTGGCGGCACATCCCAGGCCGGCCAGAGAGCGTGTGAATACGGATTGTATTCAACCGGCAAGCCTGTTGGTGAACGGACGCCGTGGCGGCTAAGGTATACGACGAACTTCAGTTCATCAGACGAGTGATCCGTGGGGGATACGGTGGATTGTGCGGCCAGGAGTACCGGAGTGAGGATCAGAAGACATGCAATGGAATCCAACCATCGCCCTTTGGTTCTTGTCATGAAGCTCCTCGAAACCCTTTACATGTAAGGGACTAATGTCTTGCCACACAGATCGCCCGAATTAGGGGTACATGTCATCCAGAATGACTTGTACCCCCGTTCGAGTGTCAACTCCCAGCTCATTGGAACTAACGGTTGTGTCCCAGGGTATAGCGAAGACCGCCAGTGTAGGTGGGCTTGTAGTACTCGCGCTGGTTTACAAATTGCGTGCTGCCCTGGTAGTAGCCGAAGACCTCGTTGTTGAGGTTTAGCCCATCGACCACGGCGCTGAGGCCCTTCCAGAAGCGATAGCTCGCCTGCACGTCCACCTGGAAGTGGGTAAGCGTGAAGATATCGCCCGAGGGGCCCTTTGGTCCCAGGCCGCTTGCGTCCGCGCCGGGTACATAGCCAGGCGAGACGTACATGTACTGGAAGAGGCTGGCCTGGTCATAGGCCAGACCGACACGTGCCGAGAACCGCCTGGTGTCGTAGGTTGGGCTGATCTTCCAGGTGTTGGGCGCCTGGTCGATTGTGGTCGGGGAATCGCTGCGCAAAGGAAGGCCCTTCTCGCGCGATGCGGTGTAGCTGTAGTTGGCGGAGATACCCAGGCCGTGAAGCACCCCGGGAAGGAAGCTGAGGTGCTGCTGATAGCTCAACTCCAGGCCATAGATGTAGGCGTTCTGGCCGTTGACATATTGCGTGATCGCGTCGGATTCGCCACCTGTCTCGTAGGTCTGAAGCACTGATTCAAGCGCCGGCGGAAAATAGCCTTGGGGGAAGCTGGAGAGACTAAGGTTGCCGGGAAGCGTGATCTCAACTTGCGGCGCAGTCAGTTGTTTGAAGAAGAAGCCGGCCTGGATGAGACCCAGCGGACGAAGGTAGTTCTCGTAGAGCAGGTCGTAGTTGTTAGCATGCTCAGGACGAAGGGCCGGGTTTCCAATCGTCACCGCAATGGGGCTGGCGGTCGAATCTTCGGTGACGTACGGAACCAGTTGGTATGGGTCGGGTCGGGCAACGCCGCGCGATACAACCGCACGCAGCGCCGAGTTCGGCGTCAGCGAGTAGCGCGCCTGCACGCTCGGCAGTAAGTCAACATAAGAAGGATTGTTGTTGACTCCTGCGAACACATAGCAATTGCCCGCGGCAGGGGCGGCCGGCGCCGAGTTGTTGGGACAAGTTACCGAGGCGGATCCACCAGAATAAGCTCCAGTCTTGGAGCTATAGGTACCAAAGAAAGTTAGGTTGTATCCGAAGGTCGTCATCTGTGTGCCTTCAATCCGGAGTCCGGTCTGGACGTGCAGCTTGCCGAAGTCGATAGTGTTCATCAGATAACCCGAAGTGATGCGCTCCACATAATGAAACAGATTCGGATACGTATCGGCGGCCGTCTTCTGCCCGTCAATGGTACTTGGGTTTACGACGGGAGAATTCTCCGCCGAGATGAAGTTCGACACTTGTCCATATTGCCCGCCGAAGTAAGTCCCGTCGAAGTAGTCCGTGTTGTTGAAGTTATCCAGAAGCTGCGTCATCAAAGGCGCTGTGCTCCCAAAGCTGTCGTAGACATTCTCCGTCGAGTCCGAGCTCTTGTGACCGTTGCTGATCTTGAACCCTCCCTCGAAGATACCCAGGTGGCCATTCACGGTGTAGTTCTTGGCATACGAAGTTTGTGCCGTAAGATCCAGTTCGGCATCAAGTCCCTTCGAAATGGTGATGTCCTTGAACTGCCAGTTGGCTGCATTCAGCAGCGGCGACTGGTTGGTCGTATCGCAGTTGCCGAAGTGCGGATGGTAAAGGTCGGTCTGCGCCGAAGGAATGTAATCGCAGTATTCGGTGGGCCCGACCCAGCTAAAGTCGGCCTTCGGATTTCCGGCCGAATCGACCTCGTAGGAACGCGATGCCGATATCTGATAGAGGAACAGCGAATCGTTGTGCACGGTGCGGCCACCGAGTATGGCGGTTCCGACCGAAGCGTTCGGGCGTTTGCTGGAAGTGTAGAACTTAGGCGCCGACGTCTTGGTCGTCGCAGTTGGCAAAACCGGATTGGCTGCCGTCCCGGTAATCGCTGCCGATTGGGGTGCGTAATACCACTTATCGCCCCAGTCCTTCAGGTCTGAATAGAACCCGTGCGCATAGATGGTCGTGTTGTTGTCGACGCGGTAGTCCGTGCTGCCGTCGAAACCGTATCGCGTGCGGTAGTAGCGGTATTCGCGGATGGTATTGCTATCGTAGAACGGCGTGCTGAAGGTTGAGAGCGGGTCTAGCGCCGGCTGAATATTGTCGATGCCGCGGCCGTTGTAGTCGAACACTGCGTTGCCCAGGATGCCGAACTTCTTGTCCGCCCCGAAGCGCTTGCCTACGGTCCCGCCAAACGCGTACGAGTCGCGCCCGTTCATGATGTTGGTGTAGCCACCATTGCCATAAAGGCTCACCGTCGGCCGGTCTCCCGCCTCTTTCGTGCGCAGGTTCACGGATCCGCCGATGCCGTCGCCATCCATATTTGCCTGCAACGTTTTGTTCATTTCAACTGCATCCACCATGTCGGAAGGGATCACATCCAAACGGACATAACGCACCGATGGCTCGGGCGAAGGAATAGTAATTCCGTCAACCGTGACATTGGTCAGGCGAGGTTCGGTGCCGCGGACCTGGATGTACACACCCTCACCTTCAATCCGATATAGGGTCACCGAAGGAAAGCGTCCGACGGCGTCTGCTACGTTTGCATTCGGAAGGCTGGTGATGACCTCCGCAGGCATGACCTGCAGGAGGTTGTCCGCGCTGCGGGTCTCATTGATGGATTCCGCCTCGCCATGTGGCCTGTCAGCAGTCACAATAATCTCTTCGCTGGCATCGGCGACCTTGAGCGCCAAGGTCAGGTCGAGGGTCTGCCCGGCGGTCACTTCTGCCTCCGACGTCTGCTGCGCAAAGCCAACATAGGAAACCGTCAACGTATACTTCCCGGCAGCCACCTCCGGCAGCCGGAATGCGCCCCGGTCATTCGAGACAACGGTGACGTCGAGGGGCGCAAGTTTGATCTGTGCACCTGGCACCGCTGCCCCCTGCGCGTCGACTACCTTACCCGTAATCAATCCCTTGGCCGTCTGCCCAAGAACGGGCGAGACGAGCAACGAGAGACTTAACAGAAGTAGAAGAACAGCACCGTGAACACGCCGAATTTTCCAGATGATGGACATAAAGCCTCTTTCCAAACTTGCGTCATGCACGCTTTCAGATTTGTGCGAGCTGGGCGGAGTATGGCAGGCGAGTCTAAGCTCAATCTAAGAAACGGCCGGAGTGCTGGAGCAATTCACGGAACATTTACGTGGCGGGCCTAGCATGAAGTCATGCGAGTCTTGGTCGTTGAAGACAAGCGAAGCCTGGCCGGTCACATTGGAAGAGCGCTTGAGGGTGAAGGGCATACCACGGAGCTTGCCTACGACGGCGGTGAGGCACTCAGGCTGGGTAAGACCAACAACTTCGATCTGCTGATTCTGGACGTGATGCTGCCGAGGATGGACGGCTTCACGGTCATCCGCAAGCTGCGCGAAGACCACCTTTCCACGCAAACCATTATTGTTTCCGCGCGCGATTCTATGCAGGACATCGTCTACGGACTCGATGCCGGCGCGGACGATTACCTGACCAAGCCATTCGCATTGGATGTTCTGCTGGCTAAGGTCCGGGCTGCCGCGCGTCGTGCACCTGCACCGATTCCGAACGAATTGCGGTACGACGAATTGACCCTCAGGCCACATCTGTTTGAACTCCAGCGTGGCGACCGCGTTACATCGCTGACCCGCACCGAATGTGCGCTGATGGAACTCCTCATGCGCCGCGCACGCACCATCGTTCCGCACGAAGTGCTTATCGATGAGGGTTGGAGTTCCGACGCCGATGTAAGCTACGACAGTCTCTATGTCTTCATCCGCGCTCTGCGTGCGAAGATTACAAAGTCAGGCGAGCACGAACTGCTGCACACTGTCCGTGGTGTTGGATACTCGCTGCGGAGAGATGCGTGCTGAAGCCTGTCTCGATCTCCCTGCGTCTGACTATGTGGTTCGGGGGAATCTTCTTCTTCGGTTGGGTGCTCTTCGGTTTGGTTATGTGGCAGAACCTGAAGAGCACATTAAGAGCTGACCGTTACCAGACGCTGGCACGACGGATCGATCGTCTGCAGGATTTGCTGGCCAAGAACCAGTCCGAGAGCGAAGAGGATCGGCACCAGGTTTTCAAGGATTTTGCCCATGCGACGGGAAATGGCCTAGCGGAGGTCTTTCGCGCCGACGGCAGCCGTGCGTATCCATCGCCTTCCGCGGCTGCGTTAGCGTTTCCGTGGCCTGCGGTGAGCGGGATAGATGGAGAGCGGTTTCTCCACGTGGTCTCGGCGGGCCAGCCGTACTGGGTGATCGCGCGTCCCTACCCGCTCCAGGGTCAGCCGCTGGTGCTGCTGGCCGCTGCGCCGGAGGCAGCAAACCTCTTAATCCTGCAGAGCTTCTGGAGAGGCCTGCTCACCTCGGTGCCGGTGCTGTTACTGATTTCGTCTCTGGGCGGCTACTGGATGAGCCGCCACGCGCTGGAGCCGGTGGACAGAATCACGGCTACCGCCCGCTCCATCAGCATCGGAAACCTTTCCCAGCGGCTTCCGGTTTCGAATAGCGGTGATGAGTTGCAGCGCCTAGCCGAGACCTGCAACGCGATGTTGCAGCGTCTGGATTCAGCGGTGAGCCAAATCAAGCGGTTCACGGCCGATGCCTCGCACGAATTGCGTGGACCACTCTCGTTTACCCGCACGGTGGCAGAGGTTGCGTTGAAGAACCCAAATGCCGATTCCGAGAGCCGCAAGGCGTTCGAGGACATCGTCGAAGAAGCGGCCAAGGCGGCCGATCTGTTGGAGGGGATGTTGACGTTGGCCCGCGCAGACTCCAACTCGCTGGATGCGGTGCTTGAGTCGGTCGATCTGGCAGCGGTAGTTCAAGAGGCATGCGGCTTGGCACGTCCGCTGGCCGATGAACGAAATCTGACGTTATCAATGTCTACGGCTTCGGTGGCAAAGGTATTGGGTGACTTCTCGAGCCTCCGCAGACTGCTTTGGATATTGCTCGATAACGCGCTGAAATACACACCTGCGCCGGGTCGGATTGACGTGGCGCTCAGTTCAGTGTCAGGACGGGCGACACTTATTGTTCGCGACAGCGGCATTGGCATTGCACAATCCGACTTGCCTTATATCTTCGATCGCTTCTACCGCGCCGATCCATCGCGTAGCCAAGTGGAAGGTAACGGATTGGGCCTCGCAATCGCCAAGTGGATCGCCGACCTGCATCACGCTGACCTCCTAGTCGATAGTGTGCAGCAAAAAGGCTCAGCCTTCCGCGTGGTATTCCCACGTAGTAATCCATGAATTCTTCCGCCCGCCGGCCAGCTGTTTCGCCAAACGCATATTGCAGACTGCCGGCTCGACATGATCAAGCGTCAGGAATTATTTGTGCATTAGCCGCTCGTTCTGCTCGGCACCCTGGCGAAAAGGCCCTGCGCCAGCGCGCGAATGCCGAAGTCGAAGCCCCGGTCGGCAAACTCACATGCATACGGGATGGCCTCCCGCAGATGGGGGAATTCGCCGGCCGGGAGACTCCGGTCCAAGGCTTCGATCTCTTCGGGGATGGGCGCTTTACCTCCTCCAGATGCGATCATTCCCACAAACCCGCGCACCGCGGCGGCAATCGTATTCATCCCCGAAAAGGCGTCTGCCGGAGGCAGGCCAGCGTCGCGCAGTATGCCAGTCAGCAGTTCGACCGGACGCAGCGCGGCAGCCGTAGCCGGACCGCGCGCGAGCACAATAGGCAACGCGTGGGCGTGAGCCAGCAGAACATCCCGGTAAGCACGCGCCGCGCGGATCACACGCTCCTCGGGCGAGTCTGCAGACCGATCGGCGGAGAGATCGATCTCCGCCATCACCGCTTCGACAATGGCGTCGAGCAGCGCTTCCTTGTTGGGAATGTGATAGTAGACGGCCATCGGGTCGACGCCCAGCTCTGCACCGAGCCGGCGCATGGAAAGACTTTTGAGTCCGCCGCTGTCCACGAGGGCAAGCGCGGTGGCGACAATCTGCTCGCGTTTCAGCGGCGATCCAGAACGGTCGCGGCGCTTGCGGGCTTTCTTATTGATGGCCGGCACAGGGATGCGCTCCTCTCGGCTGGTCCGATCCGGTCGGTATCAGGACAGGTAAGACCATAACTATACACCGTAGAACTGGCAAGTCGCTATAAAAAATAGGGATAGGGCTATCTTATTGCTTAAGACGCGAAGAGAGCGAGTGGGCACTTGACAAGTTTTCTACATAGTAGAAATATGTACATAGACTATTTCTACGCTGTAGAGTCAGGGGCGATGGGAAGGGAAATCAACCATGCGTATCACGATTCTGAATGGAGAGCCGGAAATCGCCTCGACCTTCGAAGAGTATCTCTCCGAGGTTGCAAGGCAGCTCGCGGCGTCAGGCAACGCGGTCACAACTCTGGATCTACGCGAGCTTGATTTGAGGGGATGCTCCGGCTGTTTTGCCGTCGACCAGATGATCGGCTTGTTGCACCCCAATTTCATCGTCGAAGGCGGCGAAGTGCATCATCGCGCGCGCTATGCCCACTACCCCAAGTTCGGGCTGCTGCTGGACGCGGGCAGTGACAGCGACGCCGAAGACATTGAAATCACCACCGCCTTGTGGACACGAACGGCGCGCAACATGAAATCCAGCATGATCTTCACCGCAGTCTCGAACCGGTCTGCCAAGGAGGTCGCCAATGAAATCGCTCTTGCTGCTTAACGGCTCGCCGCGCGGCGAACGCTCGAATTCGATGAAGATGCTCGCGCGCGTCGCTGAGGGCTGGGAACGCGGAACGGGAAGCAGGCCAGAGACGCTTCACCTGGCACGGAAGGCCGACTTTGACCGCGCCATCGCAGCCTTCGCTACTACCGATGTGGTGCTGCTGGGTTTGCCGCTCTACACCGATTCGATGCCGGCGCTGGTGAAGGCCTACATCGAAGCCCTGACTCCGCGTGTGGCGGTGGCGCGGGCAGGCGGCGTGAATCCGCGCTTCGGGTTTCTGGTGCAATCCGGCTTCCCGGAGGCGCTGCACTCGCGCGCTCTGGAGCGTTATCTGGAAAAGTTGGCGCGGCGGCTGGGTGCGCCCTACGCCGGCACGATTGTGCGCGGCGGAGGAGAGTCGCTGCAGATGATGCCGGACGATGCGAACAAGAAGCTATGGGCGAGGCTCCGAGTTATGGGCGAGCAATTGGCTCGGGATGGCCGTTTTGGCGCTGAAGAACTGAAAGCCGTCGCAGGCACGGAGCGGTATTCGGCGCTGACGGGGGCGCTGCTCTGGTTAGTGGCCAAGCTGCCCATCGTGCAGTTCTACTGGAATAGGAAATTGAAGAAGAATGGCGCCTGGGAGCGGAGATTCGCGGCGCCCTACGGGCCGGCCTTTCGGCGGCTTTGAAGCTCTGCCAGGCAGTCGGTCATTTTGGTCGGCACCCAGCTCTCTTCGTGACCGCACATCGTTTCCTCGTCAGCCTGCGCAAGAGCGCCCTGGCGAATGCCATGGCGCTGCTGGACTGGAGGCTGCGCCGCTGCCGAAGCAACCGACGAAGAGGAAGCAGTGACATTTTCGATCTGGCCGGCCGGGGCGATACTGAACAGCTCTTGGCGGGCGATCAGGATGCGGCGGCCGATTTTGCGGACAGAGATCGAACCCTGGGGATCACGCAGTCTATGGCCAGGGCGGACAACAACGGCTGATCGTATACCATTTTGCGATCGGTCATATGGCTCCCGATCCGCGCATCTGTGGGTTGGTGATCGATGCCTTCGTGATGGCCTCCTCTCCCATGGCGGCTCGCGCTACTATGGACGCGGGGTTTCCCCACGAGACAAGCCATTCGGGGAAGGAGCAAATGAGCTACGTAGACTCGCACTTGGTTCCCGGTGAAACGGTGATCTATGAGACCCGGCTTCATTGGATCGTGATGCTGGGGCACATTGTCCTGGGATGCTTGCTGCTCGCTCTGCCCGGAGCGTTCCTGCTCTATTACGCAGCCAGCCAGACCGGAATTGAGAGCGGAAATCTGCACATTATGGAAGGCGGTGGCATTGCGCTGCTCGTTTGCGGCGTCGTGGCGATCCTGATGGGCATGGTGCGGCGGAACGCGACGGAAATGGCGGTGACGAACCGCCGCGTCGTGATCAAAACGGGCCTGGTCGGTCGCAAGACGATCGAAATGCTGCTAAACAAGGTGGAGAGCATCGAAGTGAGCGAGACGGTTTTCGGCAGAATGCTGGGGTATGGAACGATTGTGGTGATCGGAACGGGCGGGACTCCCGAGCCCTTCAACCAGGTCGCCCATCCGCTGGAATTCCGCAGCCGGGTGCAGCAACAGATTGAGAAGCTGCACTAACTCGGAGAGGCGCGAAGATCGCCGAGCCGAACTGAACTCTGAGAAACATGCGCGCTCCGTTGCCGGTTAAGTTTGAGCAGAATTGCACAGTATTGATCTCCCCGCGGAGTACTCTCAGTGTGAGTGAAGGCAACGCTGAATTGTCTCGTTGCCAAAAAGCGCGGTGCTCCTGGACACCTTTAGGCGGCTATTCTTATACCGCCCCAAGCGCCGGTAGACTCGCAACATCGAAGTTGGCTTAGATTGCGGCCAAGCGAACAATGACGGTATCTGATACGAATCACGCCGCAGTTGTCCCAACCGAAGAAGGCCACCTCGTGGGCGGTAGCCCCGTGGGGACCCCACCGCCGCCGGACAAGTCTCCAATTCCCGCCAAGACGAAGGACCATAACATCCGCGTTTCCCCCGCGGTTCTCGATGCGGCGGCGAAGGACGGCGATGAACTGCTGCGTTCCTTGCGCACGACTCCCGAGGGCTTAGCGCAAGCGGATGCCGAGGCGAGAGCACGCACATCGGGCCCTAACGAGGTTGCCCAACAGCGGCCCCGGGGCTGGTTTATCCGCCTGTTAATTATCATTCGTAACCCGCTGGTGATCCTCCTGGCAACGCTCTCGTCGATCTCCTTTGCCACCGGCGACGTGCGTGCCGGAACCGTGATGGCATGCATGGTGTTGCTCAGCGTCACACTGCGATTCGTGCAGGAGGCGCGGGCGAACACGGCGGCGGCAAAGCTCAAAGCCATGATTCATGTGACCGCTACGGTCATCCGGGATGGCACCGCGAGGGAGATACCGCTCAGGGATCTTGTGCCCGGCGACATCGTCAAATTGTCCGCGGGCGATATGATCCCCGGCGACGTGAGAGTGCTGTCCGCGAAGGACTTATTCGTCAGCCAGGGCACACTTACCGGGGAGTCGCTTCCGGTCGAGAAGTTCCATGATCCCAGCCCGCAGGCTTCGAGTTCGCCCACCGAGTTGAAGAACATCTGCTTCCTCGGAACCAGCGTTCAAAGCGGCACGGCAACCGCCGTCGTGGTTGCGACCGGAGTCAACACCTATCTCGGCAGCATGGCCGGCTCGATCACAGAGGAAGCGCCGCCCACCAGTTTTGACCGCGGACTCAGCCGCTTTACCTGGCTGATGATCCAGCTCATGGCGGTTATGGTGCCCCTGGTCTTCCTGATCAACGGGTTTACCAAACACGATTGGAAGAGTGCGTTCTTCTTTGCGATGGCGGTCGCGGTGGGCCTCACTCCCGAAATGCTGCCCATGATCGTTTCCGTATGTCTGTCCAAGGGAGCGATCGCGATGAGCCGCAGAAAAGTGATCGTCAAGCGGCTCAATGCCATCCAGAACTTCGGCGGCATGGACGTGCTGTGCACCGATAAGACCGGCACGCTCACCGAAGATCGTGTCGTCCTGCAGCGGCACTGCAACGTTGCTGGTCGGGAGACCGACGAGGTGCTGCTCGATGGGTACCTCATCAGCCACTTCCAGACGGGTCTGAAGAACCTGCTGGATACGGCGATTCTCGATAGTTCGGAGTTCCATCAGCAGGAGCTCATCGAAAAATATAAGAAGCTCGATGAAATCCCCTTTGACTTCACGCGGCGAATGATGTCCGTCTTGGTAGAGAACCCCGAAGGCAAGTCAATCCTCCTTACCAAAGGCGCTCCAGAAGAGATCTTCCACCAATGCTCTCAATTCGAGTTGGATGGGAAACTGTCGCCCATGGATTCCGGGCTGATGAAAGGGTTGAGGGATGAGTATGCGAGTCTCAGCAACGACGGCTTCCGGGTTTTGGCCGTAGCCGTCAAGGAACTGCCCGGAAAACAAGCCTGCTCCAAGGACGATGAATGCGACCTCGTGCTGAAAGGGTATGTTGCATTCTTGGATCCGCCCAAGCGAACCGCAGCCGCCGCAATTGAAGCGCTACATAAGCATGGTGTGGGAGTGAAGATTCTAACGGGAGACAATGACCTCATCAGCCGAAAGGTGTGCGGCGATGTAGGACTCCTGCCCGATCCAATGCTTCTGGGCGACGACATGGAGAAGATGTCCGACGCTGAACTGGCGGATGCGGCGGAAAAGACAACCTTGTTCGCACGCCTCTCACCCGCTCACAAGCAGCGAATCGTTCGCGTTCTCCGCGGCAAAGGGCACGTCGTCGGGTTCATGGGAGACGGAATCAACGATGCGCCCGCGTTGCACGCTGCGGACATCGGCATCTCGGTGGATACGGCTGTGGACATCGCCAAGGAGTCGGCAGACCTGATCCTGCTGGAGAAAGATCTCATGGTGCTCGATGGGGGTGTGATCGAGGGGCGAAAGGTCTTTGCCAACATTATCAAGTACATCCGGATGGGAGCCAGCTCCAACTTTGGAAATATGTTCAGCGTGCTGGGCGCTAGCGCCTTTCTTCCATTCATCCCGATGGCTCCCATTCAAATACTGACCAACAACATGCTCTACGACTTCTCGCAGGTGCCCATTCCGACCGATGCAGTCGATGAAGAATTAGTGATCCGGCCGCGGCCCTGGAACATCGGAGAGATCAAGCGGTTCATTCTTTGGGTAGGCCCCATCAGCTCGATCTTCGACTACACGACTTTTTTCGTGATGCTCTATCTGTTCAAGTGCTGGGATCCGTCACGCGCTCCGCTTTTTCAGACAGGCTGGTTCGTCGAGTCGTTGATGACCCAGACACTTATCATCCACATCATCCGCACAAACAAAATCCCATTCCTTCAGAGCCGCGCAAGCATGTCCCTCACACTCACTACGCTGGCCATCATGGCCTTTGGAGCTTGGCTCCCGTATTCACCACTGGCTTCTTCGCTGGGTTTAGTACACCTGCCGGGGCTTTACTGGCCAATCCTGTTGCTGACACTGCTTGCTTATTCGGGCCTAACTCAATTAGCCAAGGTCTGGTTGCTTTGGAAGAAGTGGATATGAGTCCCGGGAATGATCACATTGGTCGGATCGAAACACAGTCCAGTGTTGGTATGACGGCCATACGATGGCGCTCATTCTTGTCGAGAATTCTCAAGAAGAACGTCTTGGTACAGCCGGCAAAGGTTCACCCGCGAGTCCTTTCCGCACGAGCCCGGCGAGGAAGTCCGCAAACGGGGCTATGTTCTCTCCAACGCTCGCTATTTCGAGGGCATTCAAGTAAGTGTTGCGGTCGCTGACCGGCACGACTGTCCACGGGTATCCGCCCGATGCCATCATCACGTTCATCAGATAACGCCCGATGCGACCATTCCCGTCCATATAAGGATGGATATAGACGAACACAAAATGTCCGAGCACCACGCGCACGGCTGGGTGGACCTCTTCGCGCAAGAGATCAAAGAACGCCGGCATTGCGTCCCTCACCGCCTCACGGTTGAGAGGCACATGCATTGACTTGCGGATATAGACCTGGCCATTGCGGTAGCCGGCAAGATCGGCTGGTTTCAGGAGACCAGCTGTCACACTCGGCGCGAACAGTTCGCGGTACCACGCCCCGTGGTCTTCGTCCGCGACTAGGCCGGGATTCTCGCCGCGCAGAACCCTGCCGACGCTGATCTGTACTGCCTGAAAAGCCAGCCAGTAGCCACGCGCGGCCATGGCGTTTCGCTGCTCGCGATCCCCCTCATCAGATTCTGGATTCCATGTGCCGCCGCGGACACGTTCAATCAGATCACGCGTGACGCGGTAGCCTTCGATCGATAGTGAATGATAGGCATCCGTGACGTATGCATCGCTGACGCGCTTCATATAAGCATCAATATTGCTCGGCGGCCCCGGCGCTTTCGGGAAACGCTCAATGACCGGCTCTCTCATCTTCTGCCAGAGCAACCGTATCCTGTTTGCGTAAGGTGACGTTTCGCGGGTCCGAATGACCAAAGACGGCTTGTCCGTGAAGGGATCGTTTTCCCGCACCGCGTACCCAGCCGCGGACATGGTCTTCACGATGTCGTCCGCGATGCGGCCGCGCTCAACGTTGCGGAAGGCGCCCGCCAGACGGCCCGCAATTACGGTGTTGCCTCCTTGTAGAAGCCGGGCAAGGAGACCGGAGGCATCGCGGATCATTGGCAACACGGCACGGACATCCGTCGAATGGCTGGAAAAGTAATTAGGGGAGCATGCGACCAAGGCAGATTCCGCAGAAAAAATGCGCATGCCTTCCTTTACCTCCCGATCTTCGGCAGCAGGTAGTGCGGCGCGAAGATCGAGCAGGGACGTGCCATGCGGAAGGCTGGTGACTTTGTTGCGGGCTCTTGGCGATCTCACCACCAACTGCCGAGGCACCGTCCAACTACCCGCGTGCAGCGACAGAGATTGTTCTGGCGAGAGGCACCACTCCGTTCCGCAACGCTCTTGCAGATAGGCGGCGCAAAAGCGCCAGAAAGACGCATACCATGCCGTACTCTCGCCCTTCACGTCGTCGGGGCGGCTCGGAATGAACCAGCCTTTTATCACCTGTTGGAGAAAGCCACTAGCGAAGAGGCGCTCCCGGTGCGTGCGCGATAGATCTCTAGCACGGATGGCGGCTGCACCATTGGAACTTTGAAGTTTTTCGAGAATCTCCAGTGACTGCGCGAGTTTCTCCGGAGGGGTAGCCATAAGCGGATCCTGGGATTTAGCTTTTTCTGCTGTACTATAATTAGCTTATTAGGTTGTATCACCGTTAGCTTATTCTGTCGAGCCGATACTAGATTTTCCGGTACGCGGACTGATCAAAGGGGTGCTGGCCTTCGCCCTGTCGGACTGTCTTCCTGGACCTGGAGGGCGCTCTCCCTATGTAGGCTGCATAAAGGAAATAGGCCATGGGAAGGGACGTAAACGACTTTATCAGCGCTCTGCCTGCAGTCCGTCGTCGCAAGATCGAAAGGCAGGCGGCGCAAATCATGAATGAACATATGAGCCTGCAGGAGCTCCGCCGTGCGCGCAGGCTGACGCAAACAAAGCTAGCGAAGAGGCTTGGTACGGCGCAGAAGAACATCTCCGAGCTCGAACGGCGAACCGACATGCACATCTCTACGCTGCGGCGAACCGTTGAAGCCATGGGCGGAGAGCTTACCCTTACAGCGAAGTTCCCGAATGGAGCCCCGATCAAGCTAATCGGCCTAGCAGAGATCGAAGCATAAGGAAGTCCCTCTTCCTCCTACGCCCGGTTCAAAGGCGACAAGGTCAAAGGGAAGACCCTGACCGACTGATCGATCTGGTCGGTAGTCGAGCGATCGGCCAAGCAGATCGGGATCACTGTCGCACAGCACTACCCTGACGTTAACTGTGGAGCAGGTTGATGGCAGTGTTCCAGGCTGGTCCGTAACCAGGCTTCTCAGGCCCAGTGAGAGGGAAGGGAAGAATCATGTGGAGGGAGACATCCTGCTAAACTTCGTCCGCACTGGATAAACCATTCATTTTGTGTGCGGACGGGTTTCTGGCGAGGCCTGACTAAGGGATCGCTTGGCAATTGGCTATCTGTTTACCCAGCCGCTTTGGCTTCCTCTGGCTCTGCTCTGCGCGGACCAAAGGAATGCCCGCGAACCGTCAAGTAAAACAGCAACTCGACGCGGCTGGACACACCCAACTTCTCGAATGCCCGGAAGAGAGCGGGTTCGAGACCACCATCCAGGGCCGCATCCACTCCCACAGCGGCTTGGGACGCTCTACGGTGGGCGATAGGCTGTAGTCGTCACGGTGTTGGACGTGCAGAAGGCGTGGCGCCTTTGCGCTTCCACCTATTCTCAAGGATGCTCCAGCTTTCCGAACGCGGCCAGCGCGTCATGAAGCCGGTCGAAGATGCGCGAGGGGTCAATGACCTCGCTCACATGATGGCGGGCAAAGTCGGATTTCAGGTCCCATGGCATCCGGGCGAAGCCTAATTGCGTTCCGCAGTTGGTCAAGGTCTGCTGCAATTCCAGGAGAACGCGAGCCGCGGAGTAGTCCAGGTGCGTGATGGCCTCGGCGTCGACAATCAGCCAGCGGACCTGCGAGGGTGCCTGTCCTACCAGACAGTTCACCTCCTCCGCGAACCGGTTCGCGTTGGCATAAAAGAGCGTTGCTCCAAAGCGGTACATGACCAGTCCTGGCTCCGTCATCACGCCGGGTGCCACGGGATCCAGACCAAAGGTTCCGTCCTGGTTCAGAACCAGGACCCCTGTATGAGGGTGGTAGCTGAGCTTGACAACGCGGAACAGCGAGAGGGTCATCGCCAGCACGATCCCCTGCTCGACGCCCGCCGCGACCACGATAACCGCAGTGGTCAGCGCCAAGGCAAACTCCCCCGGGCTCTCGCGGCGAATCGCGTGGAGCGTACGCAAGTTGATCAACCGAATGGCGATGATGAATACCAGGGCACCGAGCACGCATTGCGGCAGGTACTGGAGCGGTCTGGTAAGAAAAAGCAGAACAAGCGCGACCACCGCGGCTGTAGCAAGCTGCGCCACCTGGCTTTGGGCACCGGCGCTCTCGACCATCTCGGTCTGCGTGGGACTTCCGTTGACGACAAAGGTGCCGGTCAATCCGGCCATAACGTTCGCCGCGGAAAGTCCGGTAAGATCTGCATCCTCGTCCAACTGCTGCCGATGGCGGGCCGCAAAGACCCGGGCGGTTGCGGCACTCTGGGTGATGATCATGATGCTGAGTGCCGCCGCTATGGGAATCAGCGGCGGAAGGTCCTTCCAACTGACGTCGGGATGTCCAAGATGAGGGAGACCGCCTGCCACCGGTCCAATGATTGCGATTCCATGACCGCTGAAGTTCCAGATTGCGCTCGACGCTGTGGTCACAACAACGGCTATGAGCGCGCCCGGAACCTTTGGCGCAAAACGTTGAAGCAGAAGGAGGACCCCTACGACGATGGCGGAAACGGCTAAGGTTTGCGGATGCACTTCTGGCAGCCTTCTCGAGACTTCAGCCAGTTGCAGGATTGTTCTGCGAGCGGTAACCGGCACTCCTAACATCTCTCCGAGGACAGCAATTCCGACCTGGACCCCAACCCCCGTGAGGAAGCCGACAAGCACCGTCTGCGAAAGGAAGTCGGCGATGAACCCGAGTTTGAGCAATCTTGCCAACAGCAGGAACCCTGCGGTAAGCAGCGCGACCGCACCCGCCAGTGCCACATACCGGGCGCTGGCGGCGGGCGCCAGGCCAGACGCTCCACTGGCAAAGATGGCCGCGGTCGCGGAGTCGGCGGAAACCACCAGGTAACGGGAGGAGCCGAATGCCGCGAATGCCAGGATCGGCAACAGCAACGAATAAAGGCCTGTAACCACCGGCATGCCGGCAATCCTGGTATACCCAAGAACTTGCGGGATGTTCATGGCCGCCAGCGTGAATCCGGCAAAGGCGTCACGTACAGCTGCTGTACGCTTGAACGGCCGTGCGCCTTGGAAGAGCTTCAGCACAACTTAGCTCCGGTAGTTGTAGTGATCGCAAGTCCGGAGTGTACTCTGCCGGAGTCATAATTGGGATGCTTGATCTGGGTCTTCAAGGGGCGTGAACCTGCGCTGCCCGGACCGTAAGTGTCTGCGCCGTTCTCAGAAGGGCACCAATCAGCGTGCCGCAGCCTACCCTCCTAACGGAACCAGATGATGCACAGGATTCGCCCCCCGCCTTACGATTCGATCCTGACAAATCTGACTGTTTCCGCTCCTAGATCCACAGCGTCAACCTTCCCCCCAAACCCCGAGCGACGACGATGCTTGGACGTGACGTCCACGTTCGTTTCCCCACCAGGGACGGTGCTTTCTTGCTGATGGCGGCAACTGATCACCAATTATCATTTCAAGCGCGTCGAATGAGAGTTTGATTGCCGAGCTGCCTTCCCACAACAGCACGCTAGCAATTGGAAGGTATTTACGTGTGTCGACCACCGACTCCATGGAATCCAAATTTCCACCGTGTTGACTAATACCGACGCATGTCTCGTCTAATGTTGACTCACTTCGCCGCCGGCCGCGCAGGCACAATCAGTAGGGGATTAGGATCCGGATCGCGCCGGTAAAAGAGCCGCGGCTGCTGAATATTCCTCTGCGCCAACGGTAGCGAGCTCTCATCCTCGACGATTGTGGCCCCGCGCGATGCCTGCATGAACTTGAGCTGCAACTCGGGAACGGCGTATGACGCCTCTTCCAGCCAACCCAGCAGATGCAACTCGCCGTCTTCCGATGGAGGAGGCGAAATCCCGTTCAACAGCGCATAGGTGAGCAACCCATGGCCATACTGAGTGGCCTCCATGGCGGACTGGTACGCCTGCGAAGCAGTGAGAATATACATACCCTTCTCATAGGCAAGCTGCGCGAGGCCTTTGGAGTTCATTGCGCCTTGCCTCTTCTCCTCGGCCTCCAATGCCTGCCCGGAGCGGCAAGCATCGATAATGACGAGGAAGTGACTGCCATCGATGCCTTCAAACAGGTGGCCGAGATCGGTGTCTGAGATCGCGTGGGCACGCTCTGGATCAGTGGCAATTAGTTCCGGGACAGTATCGTGCGGTAAGAGATAAAAGTGATTTCCGACTGCGGTGCCATGGCCTGCAAAGAAGAGAAACACGCCATCTTCCGGCTGGGTTGCCTGCAGGCCGGTAAAAAGCTGACGATCCGCGCCGCTGAGCACATCCGGGTCACCCGTGAGAATGGAAAGTGCCGCGCGAATGTTGGCGGCGGTCGCCTGTTCGTCGACAAGAGACACGGTAACAATCTTCGTAAAGTTGTGCAGCGAATCCTGGTCTTTTGCAAACGCGGTTGCGAATGACTGCGCATCGTCGCGCGCGTAACGAAGTTCCATTCCGGCTGCCACGTACTTGTTGACGCCGACGGCAATAATGTAGGCTGTGCCCCGGGTTGCGGATTTGTCAGGGCCATCGATTGCGAACTCTGCATCGTCGCTCTTGACGTCGTCGTTGTTGAATGCGTAGGCAACGATGTTGTTCTCTCCGGCAAGTAGCGCAACATCTGCAGTCAGGTCGCTGCAACCCGCGCTGCGCAGCATATCTCCGCTCCAGTGTTTCACCAGCGAGCCGTTGCGAAAGAGACGAAGATCGCGTGCTCCGCTACCCTGCAAATGCTGGGCGTCCAACGGTGCCTGGCACACATGCATGGCAACGGAGGCATGGCGGTGATCGTCGCCCTCGTACGTTGCCTTGATGCCAACCAGGGGCTGGCGCCGATCGCGGGCTTCCAGTACCTGCTTTGCCAGCGGCGCGTTGCCGGCGAGAATCGAGGACAGCAGCCCTGGCTGATAGAAGTCGCTGTAAAAGGACTCTACCGGCAAGACATCAAAAGTGCTACCTCCAAACCTCCATGCGATTGCCTTCCATCCATTCGGCGAGCCATCGAAGTAGCCATCCGGCGTGATCACCAGCCAATCTCCTCCAGCCGCACTGGCTAGTATGGCCGCCTCGTGCCCTGTCTTGAGGTCCCAGAATGTGATGTAGCGCGTGCCCTGAATCAGAAAGCGTCCATCGGCGCTGAAGGTGAAGGGGATCTTGCCGTCCGCGCTGGATGTCGGATCCAGAGTGCTGGACAAGCTGTACAGCAACGTCCCGGTGCCGGCATCCCAGACGCTAATAGCGGAGCCATTGCGCGGCCCGCTCGCGACCAGGTAATGACCATCGGGGCTGAATTGCAGCGAGGTCACGCAGTCGCCTTGACTCTTGATGGTGATGGTGTCTGGCGAAGCCCCGACTGGCGGCCCGCAGCTGCGGTCGGCAAGAACAGCCACCTGTTGACCGAGGATCGCGTCCCATACATGGATTACTCCGTCATCGCCGCCACCAACCACGCGCCGGCCATCCGGACTGACAGCAACGGCATTGACCTTGACCTGCGGGGCAAGCAACTTCACCGGCTGACCGTCCGTGGCGTTTCGAATCTGTATGCGGCCCGACTGGTCGCCCGCAACGAATTGCTTCGAGTCGGGGAACCAGGCGAAGCCGACAACGTCGTTCAAACTCAGGACGATGTTTCCCAAGGCGCGGTTCCAGATTGTCAGCGGCCTGATTTTGCCTTCGAGCCCGTTCCGTGCAATGAGCTCTTCATTGGGGCTGAATGCGAGCACATCGGTCCAGGCCGTGTCGTCGTTGGCGGGCAGTTTCAGCAGCGTTTGATTGCGGCCGTCGAGGTCGCTGATGATTGCGCCGCCAGGGACATTGAGCGCAATTCGCTTCCCACTGTCACTCAATGCGATGTTCGCCGTCACCGCCTGGGGCACCTGCAGCAACTGCGGTCCGGAGCTTGAGCTCATATCCCAGAGTGTCAGCGTTTCGCCGCCGGTCATGCCCGCGATGCGCCGCGCCAGCACGCGTCCGTGATCGCCGACAGCTACGCTGTATGCAACCACTTCCGTGCCCCGGTCCTCCAGACCAAACTTAGGAACACGCAGGAATGTCCCGTCTTTCATGCTCCAGATGACAACTTCCGGGCTGCCGTTTCCCGGGCCATCAGTATCTCCCACACCTCGCGTGGACACGTAGGGATTCGCACTCACGAGTAAACTGTCGTCCCGCGAGAATTCGAGGATGTCAGTACCCGGAATCGAGAAAGCTTGCTTCTTGCCGGTGCTCATGTCGTAGAACGCGATCCTCCTTTCCTTCTGCGTGCCCTCCTCCGCAGCGAGCACGGACCAATCGTGCGAAATAGCGACCGCCCCATGCAGACCGGCAACCTGAACATCTTGTTTGCCATTGGTCAGGTTCAATAACGCGAGATTTCTGCCTTGATCGGTGCCGCCAGCACTGACCAGGCCGAGGAGATATAGGTTGTCGGGAGTGAAGCCCAGCACAATTCCGCCCGCGGTTCCTGCTCCAAGGTCGTGGACCTTCGTCCGGCTGGCGACGCTGTACACCTGCATGGTGCTCTGCGAATCGGAGATGGCGAGGAGTGAGCCATCCGCGCTGAATTTTACTCGCGGCCAGACCGCCTTCTCCGATTGCACCTTCTCACGCAGCCGCGCAATCACCTCACCGGTCGTCCCATCCCGCAGAAGTACCTCGCCTTCTGACCCGGCGGTGGTCAGCCACTTGCCATCGACACTAAACGCAATGTCAGAGATCCAGAACGAGTTACCCTTCACTTTTCGCGTCAATTCACCGGTGGTTACGTCCCAGAATTGGATCTGGTAGGCATCGTCGCCGCCACGCGCTGCATTGGCCGAAGATTCCACCTCCGCGCCCATGCCCTCGCCCACCACCAGCACATTGCCGTCGGGACTAAAGGCCATGGAGGGAGTCAGAGTGTTCACGGGCAACGTGCGCAGCAAACGGCCTGTATCCGTCGCCCACAGGTCGACGGTGTATCCACCTGCTGTGGCTAGCAATCTGCCGTCCGGGCTAAAGGCAGTGTGATCAATCACATCGCCTTGGCCAGTTTGAGGCACCAATTCGGGTCGCTGCGCGGACACGACCCCGACCGTTAGAACGAGGCTGAGAGTGAGCACTCCAGTCTTCATAAAATGTCCGGCGTCACTGAATCGCACGGCTTTCCAACATGATTTTCTCCTTTTGTCTCTTGATCTCGAGCCATCAATATACTCCCCAGTTCGCTGCACCCGCGATTCAATCTATAAAGGTCCCTAATATGACTTCGAGTATTCGTGCACCAGCGCCGGGATTAGGGGTTGAATCGGGTAGCGTGAGCGGGATATGGCAGTTTGCCCCTCACCGCCAGTTCCCCATCAGCACAAACGGGGCCCCAGTAGTAAGGGTGCGAATAACCCGACGGCACATCCTGATCGGGACGGATCGTGATAAATCCTCTGCCGCCGTCACCGGCCTGCGGTTCCACCCGGCCCCGCAACAAATCCAGTTGCGACTGGCGTGGTGCCTCCACTTTCGTCACATTGTCCTCGGGCCTCATGGACGAGACTCGACCCTGCGTCTGAACCTGCGTCAGTGGGGCCTGCATCTCGCCTCGCGTGGGGGCAAGCAGTCGCACAACCAGGCCATCGTCGCCGTTGCTCGCAAGCTCGCAGTCCTGCTTCATCGCATCTGGATCACGCAAGAACCGTATATCCCGTTCTACGCAATAGCTGCCTGAGGATCCGAATGATGCTGTCTGTTGCTAAACCCCGCGTCCCGATGACTGCGTGTCGCTTTGGGCCCTCACAAGGCTGGCCGAAAACTGGCAGCATCGACGTCTCCCTCCGGGTGGAGATACGGCCAGCCGCCGCTCGCATCCGGACAGAGAGGCTTCGCCGCCGTCTGACTGCAAGGGAAAAGTTGGTGGATGAAGAAAAGTCTGCGTCAATGTATCCGGCCTGTTTGTGAAGATTCGTTCTCCTGGCCATGATGAGATACGCCGACCGGCGGCAAGGCAAAACTCTATGGGATCAGCAAGCGAGGCAATCGGTACCTGCGCAAGATCCTCATCCATGGAGCACGCGCGGATCGAAGCCACGATCGCGGTTGCGACCAAAGGGCCGATGCCGGGGAATCTGCCTTAGCCGTTGGCATGCCGCGTCGCTTGATGCGATCAGTTCCACTTCATGGTTCAGGTCGACCACCTGCTGCTCAAGATCCTTCCACTCGTTCCAGACAGCCGGCTCTCACCGTTCAACGTATCATGCTCTATTGTGTGACACAATTATGTGTGGTACAAATATGTGCTATGAAGAACCCTTTTGAATTCGGCCGTGAGTTAGGTATCGGTGAACTCGTCGACCGGGAAGCCGAAGTTGCTGAGGTCGAAGAGGTTATCCGGAGCGGACGTAAGGTTTTCTTGATAGGTCCGCGTCGCTTCGGGAAGACTTCAATCCTGAAGGCAGCGGAGGACAAACTTCAAAGGGCCAATGCGGTGGTGCTTCGCCTCGACGCCGAAAGCTATCCCACTCTGGAAATGCTGGTGAACGGCATCGTAGCGGGTGCGGCAAGGCAACTCAAAAGTGCCGTGGAGCAGGCTGGCGAGCAGATTCGAAGGTTCTTCTCGCGGTTGCGCCCGGAACTGGACTTCAGCCTATCAGACGGCGCCTGGACAGCCAAAGTAAGTATGGGCTCTATACCTGAGGATAGGGGCGGCGTGACTCTGCTGGTCGAGGCACTCAGCGGCCTGGAAGCTCTCGCTAAAGCCCAACCCCCTGCCCGTGCGGTTGGTCTCGTGATTGACGAGTTCCAGAAGGTCATCGAACTCGGAGGACCTGCGGCTGAGGCTCAGATTCGCGCAGCAATCCAGCGCCATAAACGGACAGGCTATGTCTTCGCCGGGTCGAAGACCCAGATGTTGAGTTCGATGACCATGGACGCGTCGCGCCCCTTCTATAGGCTCGGAACCGTTCGCTTTCTCGGACCGGTGCCAAGGCCAGACTTTGAGGCCTTCCTGGGAATGAAGTTTGCTGAGAGCGGGTTCAAGGTGCAAAACGCCGCAACGATCAGCCTGATCCTCGACCTGGCTGAAGATGTCCCGTACAACGTTCAGATGCTGGCTCACAGTTGCTGGGATCAACTTCGCGATCGCGGCTCAGCCAAATCGGCTGTGCTGACAGAGGCAGTCGTCAGACAAGCGCTCGAACTGCTGGTTCGGCAATACGATCCGTTCTACACGCAGCTTTGGACGGCGCAGACTTCCATTCAACAAAGAACCTTGCTGGAGGTCATTCGGCAACGCGGCGTTAAACTGCAATCGATCCGAGTGGTGCGATCCCTCGGGAGAGGTTCGTCCACGGTGCAAAGGTCCTTAGGAGCCTTGACCGATCGGAACATCCTGCGCGAAGAGGAATCCGGCAATGGGATACGCATGCGCTTCGAGGATCCCTTCTTCGCCCAGTGGATCAAGCTGTTCGTAGCCGAACCAGAAAGAACCTCTACAGTCTGACCAATCTAGGAGAGTTGTCGATTGTTATTGGCGACTCCGGCGCATTCCGCGCGGACATGGGAGCCCGCTACCACTCCTGGACGAGTTCCGCAGCACCGATGGTGAGTCTAGCTTGATTCGGAGGCGGAACCGGAAGCGATCCCGCGCTCAAGCTTTCTCGACAAGGTGATGCTGGCCACGCAGAATCCAATGAACAAGTAATAGCCGGGCAGGATCTTCGAAGCATCTGTCGGGACCAGCACTTGTTGGACGTTCGGCACGGTGCGTAGGCCGTCGAACGCGCTGCCGATGACGCCATTGAACGCGACAAAGGCCATGAAGATCGCCAGGACCATGACGTCGGCCATGGACCACTTGGATAGCTCGAAGGCCAGCAGCTTGACGAAGCGGTTGGTGCGCAAGAGCGCCGGCCGGAAGAGACTCGCCGCGAGCGCCAGCATCTTCAGCGTCGGGAAGACCACGCTGAACAGGATGACCAGCACGCCAACCAGGGTCATCTCCGGCCGGCCCATCCGGATCAGTGTCTGAAACACCTCAAACACGGTCTTGCTGCGGTAGTAGAGCGACTGGTCGCGAAACTCGATGGGCGTGCCGAGCAGGGTTGCGTCAATCTTTGTGACGCGAACCTCCACCTCCAGCATGGGGCTGAGCACGCCGCCGGCCAGCATCGCAAGGCAGAACAACATCAGCACCACAACGGCGCTTCGCGAGAGCGTCGGTTTGCCGGCCATCAACAGAATGAATCCCAGCGCCGCCGATGCCAGCACCGTGAGATAGTAGCGATTCAACTTCGTGTCCACTTCCGCGATCTTGTTGCCAAGGGTTTCCTCGCAAGTGGCGCCGTTCGAGCACCCATAGTGCGTCAGGATGGCGTTATAGGTGGTCATGTCCGTGGTGCTGAACGTGTTCGCGACCGCATTGGCCATCACGCCACGAATGGAGTCCCTGAAGCTCTTTTGCGTTCCCTGATTCACTAGTTGCGCCATCACCACGTCGGTATATTCGGGCACCTGAGGACGCAGCGATTCGACCATCTTGCTCACCAGCACGCCTTGGAGCCCGCCGGGCTTGTCTGCGTCCATCTTGTCCAGGAGCGCGTTTAGCGCCCGTTGAACCTGGGGCCGGAGACTCTTGCTCTGTCCCTTGAGATCGAGCTTGTCGACTTGCGCGTTGAGCATCGGGCCGATGAGGTTGCGCCATTGATCCGCGCTCAGGATTCCGTAACGCACGTTTGTGATCTCAGCCAAATCGGTACGGATGAGACGGCGCGCGGCCAAACCATCAACAGTCTTCCAACTAAACCAGATGGCCGGCAAGAGCAAAATCACGGCTGCGGCTAAGCGGAAATCGAACGAACGCGAATGCTTGCTCGGCGTCGGATCCATCGGAGTTTCCACGATATCCATGATGGTGATAACCAGTATAAAACCGGTTTGGGCCGTGAGGAATTCAATCGCGCCTAGCCTTTGGCGCGGTTCCCGGGCCGCGCTCCTGAGATTCCTCTACACCGGGCGACTTGCACTAAGGCTTCTCGATCCCTATCGGAGCATCGATGCGTGATTTGACGATTTGCACTAAGCCGCTGGCGCGTCAGATTATGCTTTGGCGTGAATCGGGAGTCTCTCTAGGCAACATAGGCGCGTATCGGAACCGATCTCGGGGCGTCTGCCTCACTCCCAGCGAAAAACTTTTGCCGACAGCGCCGTACAAACAAGAAACACCACGGCCAGTGCCGCTACATCGTTCCTGTGGGCCCACCATCCGTCGCCATTCCAGATCCCCTGAAGCAGGCGAACGGCGTAGGTGAGCGGCAATGCCTTGGCCACGGCATGAAATCCAGGCGGTAGAGACTCAATCGGCACAAACAGGCCCGAGAGGACGATCATGGGGTACAGGATGACGGCGCCAATCGGCTGCGCAAACCGCGCAGTTGGCACGATGCTGGCGATGAGAAAGCCGATTGACGAGATGCTCCAGGTGGTGATGAGCAGGGCAATGGTGAAGGAGAACAACGGTGCGTGAATGCCTGGCGGGATGTAGCGTTTGCCGGCCAGAAACATCAAGACCAGCGAGGCCGCGGTGAGTATTAGTTTGACGACGACGTGAGCGGTTAGGATGGTTTGCGGGCGCAGAGGCGTGGCACGAAGCCGCTTGAGAATCCCGCCCTCGCGATAGATGGAGATGATGGTGACCAGCGAAAGCACCGCGCTGACGGCAATCAGAATCGACACCAAAACCGGCACGCCGGCGCGGGAAAAACTGCTTACCGCCGGCGAGGGTGGGGTGAGCCTGTTGTTGGCGAACCGGCCCAGGACCACGAAGAGCAAAACTGGAACCACGATGGAGCCGAAAGCGCCCATCGGCTCGCGCAAGAAAATCTTGATCTCGATCCACGTCAATTTCCAAAGCCCGCGCAGCATCGTTGTTCGCTCCTACTCGCGAATGGAGTGTCCGGTAAGTTTGAGAAACACATCCTCAAGGTTCGGGAGAATGGTGCGGAAATCGGTGACCCGGATCCGGTTCTCCGAGAGGCAATCAATCACGTCGGTCACCAGGTCGTCCCCCCGGCCGCGAATGGTAAACCGCAGGCCGGAGTGGTCTACGGACTCAACCTTCGGAATCGCGTTGAGGCGCTCTTCGGCGGTCGCGTTGTCGGTGTCGAGAATGACGGTTCGTTCCGGGCAGTGGCGCGCGACGAGCCTTTCCGGGGTGTCGATGTCGATGACCCGTCCATGCTCGATAATCGCCACACGGTCGCACAACCGTTCAGCCTCCTCCATGAGATGAGTTGTCAGGAAGACGGTCTTGCCGCGTGCCCGGATGCCGCGTACCAGGTCCCAGATTGCCCGCCGCGCCTGAGGGTCAAGGCCAGTTGTCAGCTCATCGAGAAAGACGACTTCGGGGTCGTTGATCAACGCAAGAGCTATGAATAGCCTTTGTTTCTGGCCTCCGGAGAGATTCATGAACCAGGCGCCGCGTTTCTCTGTCAGGCCGAGTTGTTCCAGCAGTCGCTCGGCATCAACACTCTTCTTCCGGTAAAGCGACGCCCAGAGGTCCACCGCCTCCCAAACCTTGATCCGCTTCTGCAACTGAGCCTGTTGCAGCTGGACCCCGATTCGCTCCTGCAACCTGTAGACCTGGCGATGGGGATCGAGGCCAAGAACGGAGATGGTGCCGCGGTCTGGCTTGCGAAGGCCTTCGACGCACTCCATTGTGGTGGTCTTTCCCGCACCGTTGGGACCGATGAGTCCGAAGATCTCCCCTTCGTTGACCGTGAACGACGCTTCCTCGACAGCCACAGTGCGGCCATAGGTCTTGCGGATTGCAGAGACTTCAATGACAGGGCGCATGCGGGATGCTTTTGGGGGTGGCAAATTCGCAGAGTCTGAACCGGAGTGTACATCACTGGCCGGGATTGCAACATCGAAGCGACCAACGAGAATCCTGTGACAGCAGGCGGGGTCCTCGCCAGTAGATGCGACGTTCATCGAGCAGCTTCGGGCTAAGCATGACATCGCGGTCCCTGCCGCCCTTGCCCTCTCGGATATGGACAACCATCCGCTTGCTGTCGCGTGAGCGGGAACTGCTGCCCACTCGCTATGTCCATGCCGTACACTCTGCCGCGCGAACTGACCCCGCTGGCATTGCATTTTCATACCTCTTTATTAGAGAGTGTGCCGCGCCCGCCGTAAAGTCGGCGGCCGCCCGGATACACAAAGGAAGGATAAGCAACATGGAAGAGAATCCCGCGACTACGGTCGCCGGCGGTTCGGACCGGCCCCAAGCGGGCGCCGCTGCAAACCTCAACACGCCCCTGGGCCCGACGGAGAGCACCACACGGGCGGCGGACCCATTGTTAGCCGCCGGTGTCGATCAGACATCCCTGGTCCCCAGGGCGGGCGCGTCACCGAAAATGTTGGGCCCTCTGGCCCAGGTGACCTCCTCCCCCAATGGTGTGGTCAACGCCGCTGAGCCTGTCGCCAAGCCCGTGGTGAAGCTAAAAGGCATCGAAGAAATCGTTCGCAGCAAGACCGGCTTAGCTTCTTGGAAGCCACCACTTGAAATGGAGCAAGGTTCTGAATCAGGCTGCACGATTCCCCGGTTGGTGTATGCAACGCTCTTCAATATAGGCGTTGCATTAGGCAGGTGGTCTTCATCGGCGCCTGGGCGCACGGGCCCTGCGCGCGGGGCCCCTTGCGCAACTGTACCTCGACAAAATGCCAGCCGGTTCCACAATGAGCCTGATTTTCAGCCTATCGCCGTCACGGCCATAATCCCCCTCCAAAAGCAAAGTGGTCCTAAGAAAACTATCTACCGCCCCCTATATACAGAGACGGTATTCCGCCTGGGTTCCGGTCGGCTTTCCGTTCACATCTTTAATCTTGTGAGGCCAATATGCCCGATGTACTCGAAAGCACCCGCCTGCTAGCCGCAGAAGGAGACGTGCAACCACCTACTGAGATAGATGACGGTGGCTGCTTTGCACCATTCATTCCCAAGGTCTCGTTATCCCCCGCACCCAAACCGACCCCGGAAGCCAAACCACCTTCGCTGATGCCCCTGATTGACAGAATCCTCCGCGATAATGGCTGCCTCCCTACCCCGACTGACACTACCGCCGAGACGGAGGCTCCTGCCACAGCGGAAGGCGGAAGCACAGGAGAAGCTCAAATGACACAACCCTGCGAGATACTCGGCGCGCCAGAGGAGGCGCCACTCCCGCCACCTCGGGTAGCCACAGCAGTCGAGCTCTTCACGTGGATCAAGCGGAGTCTCTTGGCGCAGACACACCTGCCAGAGGATGCGGCCGAGATGGTCGCTTTCTGGGTCATCTCGACCCACTTTCAGGACGCGCTGACCGTTCTTCCGTGCCTGATAATCACAGGCCACCCCCATGAAGCAGGGGTCGTTCTGCACCTCCTATACACTTTCTGCCGGCGCGCAGCGCTGTTGGCCGGATTCCGTCGCAGTGACCTTGGTGTACTCAACTGGGGTTGCCGCACTAACTTGGTTTCGGAGCCAAACCTCGACAAGCGGACAGCCAATTTGTTGAGCAGCCTGACAGACCGAAATTTTATGGTTGTGGATGGCCGCTCCCTGAACCGTTACTCCAAGTCGACGGCGATCTACGCCGGCGAGAATCCGGTGACACATAAGATACAGAACTCCATCTACATCCACATCACCCCCACGAACCCAGCACCATCAACCCGTCCCCAATGGCTGCAAGAAACGACTAGGCGTCTCCCCGTCCACCTCGAGCAATATCGCGAGAAGAATCTGGATTATGTCCACCATTGGACGTGGGTTCCCTCCGGCGTGTCCTCTGAGACGGCAGCCGTTGCGACGGCGCTCGGTCGTGGCATCGTGGACGCACCCGAGCTCCGGCAGAAGCTGGTAGCCCTTCTGCAAGCCCAAGACCGGCAACAGCTCTCTCAACGGTCAGGAACCACCGAAGCCCTAGTCGTCGAAGCGGTCTTCGCCCTCAGCCGACAGAACCGGGAGCACGCCTTCACGTCCGAGATTGCGGACGAGGCGAACCGGCTTCTGAAACTGCGCAGCGAACGTCAGAAGCTGAGCCCGGAGACGGTAGGTCGCCGCCTGTGCAAGCTCGGCCTCCGGACACGCCGTTTGACATTGGCCGGAAACGGCCTGACCTTCGACAAAGCTACCCTCACCCTGATCCAGCAGCTCGTAGCGGTGTACGTTGAGGAGGATCAGCTCTCGGAGTCCGAGAACGTCCATAGCTCGCAATCAACAGAGAATAAGGAAGCTGAGGAGGCTGTGTAGGGTGTGGAGGTTTTTCGAGCCTAACTCGCGTCTGGCTCCAAGCTGGATTACGGGGACAAAGTATCCCTCAGGTATCCCCTGGACAAGAAGGCACCCTCGGCACATTCTTCCCAGTATCCAGTAACTGATTGATTATAGAAAAGATATTTGGTAGCGTTACCGGGGCTCGAACCCGGACTCTCCGCCTTGAGAGGGCGGCGTGTTAACCAGTTACACCATAACGCCATCGTCGCTTGCAGGAGGATTCACCCTCCAGCGCAGCCTCAACTATACCAGCCGGATGTCCCTAAGCTCAACCGGAGCGCGAGCGCGTTTACAACCCCAACTTCTTCACTTCGTCGTTGTAGTACTTGCGGTAGAGGATCTCCCACTCCTGCGATCCTTCGAGGATAATCTTGCGCTGCGACGCGATCTTCTGCCGGGCCGCGGCGTCGATCCGCATTTCTTCGGTCAGGAGTTTTTCCAGGGCTTTGCGAGCTTCCTGGCGGATAGTGTTGCGGTCCTCGAGGAAGTCGCACTCGGGAATCTCGGCCAGGGTGTCCGCAACGGTGTGCGCCAGCTTGTTGACTTTGTCGCGCGAGACTCTCACAGCACCGCCTTGTACTTGCGCGCAAGTTCGTTCTTCACTTTTTTGAACATCTCCGGATAGCTCGCGCCGGTCTTCCGCATGTCTTCCTGGAACGCGTCAAGAATGACACGAACCTCTTCATTGATGCGGTCTTCGAGGGCCAGTTCCTCAACCATCGCCGCCGCCACGCGCTCATTCAGGACTGCCGGCTTTGCGGTTTGGATCACCTTTGCATCGACAAGATGCTTCACTGTCTGGCGCGCCAGATACCCAACATAATCTTTAGAAAAAATCATCGCTTTCTTCCAGAATACACCAGCGTGCGTCAGCTTTGGCCACAGGATGACTTTGCGTCACGGGCCATGCCTCAGGCATCATGGAAGCCAATCCGCCGGCACGGGCGGTTGATGGCGTGCCAGGCGTGACGCAGCGCGCCGGAGGGTGCTCAGAAGCGCGCCGGGCGCCGGAAGAGACCTCAATCCGCCGCCCAAGGAGAAGACTCATGCCGCCTCGCGAACCACGCCACAAACAGCCTGCGCCTATCCGGAAGGCGCCGTGGCTCAGTCTCATAGCTGTCATCTTGGCCGCGGCCGGTGCGCTGGCGCATTTCGGGGAAGGGAAGCCGGCAGCGGAGCCGGGCGCGCCGGTCGAAGCGCAGTCTATCCGCCCCGCGCCCACGTATACGCCAAAACACATCTACTCCGAGACCGCAAATCCCAGGTCCGATATCGCTGCCGGGCTGGCCCAGGCCAGACGCGAGCACAAGCGCGTGATTCTGGACTTCGGCGGCGACTGGTGCGGCGATTGCCAGGTGCTCGACATCTACTTCCACCAGGCACCCAACGCGGACCTGCTGGAGAAGAACTTTGTCCTCGTGCACGTGTGGATCGGTCACATGGACGCCAATATCGACATTGCCGCGAGGTACGGTGTCCCCATCAATCGGGGCGTGCCGGCGCTGGCGGTCCTGGCCCCGGACGGCAAGGTCCTGCACTCTCAAGCCACCGGCGAGTTTGCCGACATGCGCCACATGGATCCGAACTCAGTGACTGAGTTTCTGAAAAAGTGGAAGAGTTGAACGCACCTCGCTCCATCGAGGACCTAAAGTCGCCCGCGCGGCCGCGCAGCGGTCGCCTGCAGGCAACGCGTCTAAGACGCTGGTTCGCGGTCTTCTCGCGCGCCCTGCACCGGACGCTGCTAAGCGCAATTGACCACGACTGTCTGAATGTCGCGCAGTCGACCGCATACTCCGCCATCGTCGCACTATTTCCGGCGCTGATCGTCGCTGCGGCCGTAATCGGTCTGCTTCCGGATACAGCCCCGGTGCGCTTCCAACTGGCCGCGTTCTTCGATCGCGTGCTGCCACCCGGAGTCAGCACGCTGCTGGATGCGGCGTTCGAGATCACCCCCAAGCATGCGCATTCGGTGCGCGCCCTGGTCAGTGCCGGCATTGTCAGCTTCCTTGGCGCGTCCAATGTGATCGCGACGCTGATGGAAGGGTTCCGCCGGGCGCGTGAATTGCCTCCCGATTGCTGGAGCTTTTGGCAACGCCGCCGCCGCTCGGCCGAACTTGTCCCCTTGTGTCTGGCGCCGCTCGCAGTCTTCAGCGTTCTGATCATTTTCGGCCATGCGGTAACAGGATGGCTGGAGTTCAGCATTGGCCCGGAGGTGCGCGCCCCGATCTACGTGGTTACGGTGCTCATCCGCTGGGTGGTGGCGCTGAGTGCGAGTGTTGGCCTGATCGCGCTGATCTACCATTTGGGCGTACCCAGCGGCCAACCGAGGACGCCGGGTGAGCGGGAAGGTGGACGGCCACGACGCCTGCAGCGTCGAGTTAAGCGAAGCAACGTAAACTCCACTCTATTAACAACCCTGGCTTCGCGGTCGTGGAGGACGACTCTGCCCGGGGCCGTGATGGCCACCGCGATGTGGTTCCTGACAACCCTGGCCTTTGGCTGGTATGTCACGCGATTCGCCAACTACTCTGAGGTATACGGCCCGCTCGGCGCGGGCATCGCGTTGCTATTCTGGCTGTATATCGTCTCCCTCAGTGTGCTCTGCGGAGCGGAGTTCAATGCCCAGTTCGACAGCCAGTTCCATGCCCATTTCGGACGTCGCAGGACCGCCCCGCCGCTGGCGCCGGACACGGAGCGCATCCCGCCATCGGAAGATGCCCCGACCCAGAGCCGGCCCTGAAGACGGGTGGCAAACAACGTCGTCCGATGAGCCGTATCTCCGGTCACCACGCACTTTTTCGCTGGGTGCGGTTAGAATAGCTAGTGACGCCCAACACAGTGCGTCGCGACGTGGCCGACCGATCCGCGCGAGGCCCCCACGAGCCCACCAGCCCCATCACAAGGAATTCGAACTAACCCATGGCTACTCTGCACTGTCCCAATGCGGCTTTTGCCCAGGCAATTCCCGAGGTCTTTGAGGCATGAAACATAACCGCCGCGCCAAGATCGTTGCAACTCTAGGTCCGTCTTGCAGCACTGCCGATGTCTTCCGCCATTTGGTGCGGGCCGGGGTAGACGTTGCGCGCCTCAACTTTTCGCATGGCACGCACGCTCAGAAGGCGGACTTGATTCGCATGGTCCGGACCGTCTCCGCCGAGGAGCGCAAGCCGATCTGCATTCTCGCCGACCTGCAGGGGCCGAAGATCCGCACAGGCAAGCTAAAAGACCACAAGCCGGTGCACCTGGTGGCGGGTGAGCGTCTGACAATTACGCCACGTGACCTCGCCGGCACCGCGTCTCTGGTCGGCACCACGTTCAAGACGCTGGCCGAAAACCTCGAACACGGATCGCGCATCCTGCTCTCTGACGGCTTGATCGAACTCCACGTCTCCCGAATCGACAAGGGGGACGTGATTTGCGAAATTGTGAATGGCGGCATTCTGGGCGAGAACAAAGGCATCAATCTTCCCGGAATTCCAGTCAAGGTCCCGTCGCTGACCGAGAAGGACGAGGAAGACCTGATATTTGCGGTCGGTCACGGCGTGGACACAGTTGCGGTGTCATTCGTGCGCACTGCGGACGATGTTCGCCACGTCCGGCGGCGGCTGGACGCGTTGAAGACGGACACCTGGATCATCGCCAAACTGGAAAAACCGCAGGCAGTCGAGCACCTTGATTCGATCCTTGAGGTTGCGGACGGCATCATGGTCGCGCGCGGCGATCTCGGCGTGGAAGTGCCGCCGGAAAAGGTGCCCGCGATTCAGAAGCACATCATCCGCCGCGCCGCCGAGTATCGCAAGCCGGTTATCACGGCCACCCAGATGCTCGAATCGATGATCGAGAATCCGCGCCCCACACGGGCGGAGGCATCGGACGTGGCGAATGCGATCTACGACGGCACCGACGCGGTGATGCTCTCGGCGGAGACGGCCGCAGGCAAATACCCGGTCGAGACCGTCGCCATGATGGCCAAGATCGTCGCCGAAACCGAGCACCAGATTCGGCTTGACCCGCCAGCCCGGCGTCCTGCTCCGCTCAACAGTAGGCTCTCAGTCGCCGAGACCATCTGCGAATGCATGGCGCATTCTGCCGAGGACCTCGAACTTGCCGCCATCGCGATCTTCACGGAGACTGGCGCGACCGCGCGCTTGCTCTCGAAGTACCATCCCGACCCGCCGATCTTCGCCCTGTCTCCCTATGAGCGGATCGTCAACCGCAATATGCTGCTCTGGGGCACTTTTCCCATCCTGTGCCAGCATGCGCGCGATACCGACAAATTGGTCGGCATGGCCGAAGATATCTTGCAGAAGGAGGATTTCGTCCATCGCGGCCAGGTGGTGGGGATCGTGGCGGGAACGCGCACCAAGTCGGGCGCAACCAACTTCATGCGCTTGCACATGATTGGCGATAGCGTCGACGCGGCAGCCCGGCTGAGGTCCCGCCGTACGAAGCAGACAAACGGAAAGAAAAAATAGCTGGAGTGGGCAGAAGAGGCCCGTTTTCGCCAATCACTTTGTGTGCGGGTGCCAGGCGCAGGCAAATGCTGCGTTTTCCTTGAGTGCCACGCAGCCTACAATCGATTCATGGGACGCATCCGCATTCTTTCTGACCAGGTGGCCAATCAGATCGCCGCCGGCGAAGTGGTGGAGCGGCCTGCCTCGGTGGTGAAGGAGCTGCTGGAGAATTCGTTGGACGCCGGCGCTACGCGGGTCCGGATTGAGGTCGAGGGCGGCGGGCGCAAGCTGATCCGCATCGCCGATAACGGCCACGGAATGGTGCGCGACGATGCGCTGCTCGCATTCGAACGCCACGCGACCTCCAAGCTGCACAGCTCGGACGATTTGCTGCAAATCCGGACGCTCGGCTTCCGCGGCGAGGCGCTGCCGTCCATCGCCAGCGTTTCGCGCCTTACGCTTGAGACTCGCGCGAATGAAGACGCTGCCGGGACCATCGTCGAGATTGCGGGCGGCAAGATCCTCCGCGTGGAAGACGCCGGAATGCCGGCGGGCACAGCCATTGCGGTCCGCGACCTCTTTTACAACACCCCCGCGCGACGCAAGTTCCTCAAGTCGGAGCAGACTGAACTGGCACACATCGCCGCCCTGGTCACGCACTATGCGTTGGCCCATCCAGAGCGGCACTTTGAACTGCATTCGGCCACGCAGGCGCTGCTGATCGCGCCGGCGGTGGCCTCGACCGGCGACCGCTTGTTCCAGATATTCGGCCGCGACACTGCGGCGCTGATGCTGACCACCGCCGCCGAGATCGACTTCACACGCGCCGGATTGCCGGAGCCGCCTCCCTGGAAGCGCGAAGCAGGCTACGCGCCTGCCGATCCCGGATTCCTGCGCATCTCGGGCTTTGTCTCCAAGCCGGAGTTGCAGAAGCTCAACCGCAACTCGATCTATGTCTTCGTCAACCACCGCCTGGTCCGCGACCGCGTGGTCCTGCATGCGCTGACTGACGCCTACCGGAACATCATTCCGCCCACGTCCTATCCCGTAGTCCTGCTCTTCCTCGATATGCCGCCGCAGGAGGTCGACGTGAACGTGCATCCGGCCAAGACCGAGGTGCGCTTCCGCCAGCCAAGCTTTGTGCATGACTTTATCCGCGACACGGTGCGGGCAACCCTGATGGCGGCCCGCCCGGCAGCCAGCTTCACTGCGGCGCTCACGGCTGCCCCCAGCGCGAGCGCATCATTGCTGGTCGACGTTAGCCCCATGCCCGGACCGCCGAGCGCCACCGTGTTCTCGCCGCGCGCGGTTGCCGAGTCGGAAGCCGACCCATCCGCGCCCGTCGACTTCATGTTGCGAGCGCCCACCGTGCCCGAATCTCCCGGCTGCCTCGCCTTCTCCGATCAGGGCATCGCTGTAGGGTACGAAACCGAAGACAATGCAGCGGCTGCAGGCGAAGCTGCAACCTTCGCGTCCGACAGCCCGGCCGCGACCCTCAACGCACTGGCCACGCTGAAGCCGCTGGGCCAGCTTCGCAATTCGTTTATTCTGGCCGCCAACGACGAAGGTCTCTGGATAATCGACCAGCACGTTGCCCACGAGCGCGTACTCTTTGAGAAAATACTGCGCGACCGTGAGGTGGAGAAGGTACAACGCCAGCGCCTGTTGATGCCGGTGCTGGTGGACCTGCTTCCGGCGCAGATGGTCTCGTTTGCGACCATCGCACAGGAACTCGAACTCAATGGTTTCGAGGCCGAGCCCTTTGGCCCACACACACTTGCGATCAAGGCCGCTCCGGTGGGTTTGGAAGGCCGCGAACTCGAACGCATGTTGGAGGAAGTGCTGGCCGTTCCCGAGCGTGAGCAGCAGGCGGAGAACGCTGAGACCCGTGGTCGCCGCATCGCCGCCTCCATTGCCTGCCACGCCGCGATCAAGGTGAACATGCCACTGGACCCGAAGAAGATCGACTGGCTGCTCACGGAACTGGGCAAAACGGAGCATCCCACCAGTTGCCCGCACGGCCGGCCCATCGCGTTGCGGTATTCTCATAAAGACATACAGCGCGCATTTCAGCGCATTTAGAATAAAAATGCCGCTCCGAACGAACTGCAGCGGGATATCGGCGACCGCCATAGATGTGAACGACCTCATGCACTTCGCTCTTTGAAAAATAGTCAGTAACCGGCCTGGAACGTCGGCCCTGAACCCTGAAATCCTCCATCGCCTTCGCGCGAAGGATTGCTGCAAGTCTTCGCTCCTTACCCGAGCGCGCCGCCCAGCAGGAAGGCATTGCCCACTTTGAGCAACCCAAGTATCCCCGCAACCTCCTATCCAGCGATCCCCACCGCCGCGCAAGTCACGGATATGCGCCTGAAGCAATGGCACCAGCAAGGCGAGGCCCTGCTGACTATTGAGAATTTGCGGTCATGGATCAACGCCGCCGGCCTGGTTCTCTTCGTGCCGCGCCCGCAGATAACCTCGCCTGCGCCCTCGCTGGTCGAGGCGGTGTTGGGCGCGTCCAACCCCAACCCCACGCTGGAGCAGACCGCGGAGGCCCGCAGCCTGCTGGCCCGCCTGGTCGCGGATGGCCTGGCTGTACCGCTGAACCTGCTTGGTGCGGGCCCCGCCACGGTCCATGCCGGCGCGCCCGGCGACACACCCGACTTCGTTGCCTCTACGGCTGTCTTCTCCTACATCTTCACCCTGCGCGGAGACAAGGCGTGGAAGCAGCCTCCCACCACCTCCGGAGCTCTGAAGGTGTCGAACCTTGGGCTTGCGATCCATGAGGCGCTCTCGCAGCGCGGTCCGCTCTCCGCGTACGAACTCGCCACAGAAGTGGGCAAGGAGGTGACCGAGGCCGCGGTGTTGCGCGCCCTGGTCGAACTCTGGACCCATCTGCGCGTGCTTCCGCTGGCTCAGCCCGACGGGCGTCCCACGCTGTGGGAACTCACCGGCGCGCGCTTCACCAAGCAGATTAAGGCGGGAGCGAACGCCGGCCAGCCCTCCGCGCTCTCCGCGCTCATCTCGCTCTATCTGGGCCAGGCGGTGGTCGCGTCCGAGGACGAGCTTGAAAGCTTCCTCTCGCCGCTCGCATCGCGATCGCGCATCCGCGACGTGATTCATGCACTGCTCTCTGCGCGTCAGCTTGACACCATGGCAGTGGAGGGGCGAACCATGCTGCACGTGGCCGGAGCGCTGCCGGCACTCCTCGCACCGCCAGCCGCAGGCGCAGAGTCCGAACCACGAGCCGTCGCCGAGCAGATCGAAGTCGAAGCCAACGCGCCGCAGGACGCGGACGTCGCCGCCGAGGCCGCACCCCGCATCACCAAGTTCGTCGCCAAACCGCGCAAGATCGGCACCGGCTACCTGGCCAAGGCCAAGCCGTCGAAATTCGGCGCCAGGCCCGGCCCCTTCGAACGCGGCTCCAAGCCCAGCTCCAGGCCATCATTCAAGCCCCGCGAAGGATTCGCCCCGCCATTCGGCCGCGAACGCCGCCCCTTCAGCAAGCCCGCCTCGAGTGGATTCGACAAGCCGTGGGACGAAGAGAAGACACGCAGGCTGGCTGCGGCACGGAAGCCGTCGGATGTGCATGAGGACGCCGGCGGCCTGGCTGGGTTGGGAGATGCGGCGGCGCCGACCCAACCTCGCGCTGCGCGCGTCTACCAGCCGCGCCCTGAAGGTGGCGGAGATCGCGGGAAGTTTGGCGGCAAGCCCGCATTCCGCGGCAAACCGTCCTTTAGCGGCGAGAGGCGTCCACCGCGCCGCGACTTCGCTCCGCGCGTAGAGAGCGAGGGCGGCGATGCGCGTCCGCCACGCAAGACGTTCTCGAAGCCCGGCACTTTTGGGCGCAAGCGCGAGGGCTTCGCGCCGCGGGCGCCTGGAGACGAGCGTCCGCCTCGCCGCGAGTTCTCTCCACGCCCGGGTCAGGGCAGTGACCGACGTCCGGGTCCGCGGCCTGATCGCGGCGAGCGCACGGAGTTTAGTGGTGCTCGGGCCGCCGGAAGCTACGCTCCCCGGCCACGGTCAGACCGGCCTCAGAACGCAGAAGGCGGTAGCTTTACCCCACGCAAACCGTATGCTCCACGCGGAAAGGGCTTCTTCAGTGCCCAGCCGCGCCCCTCCGATAACCGGGCGGCGGGCGGACCGCGTGAGCGACAGGATCAATTCTCAAGCACCGAGAGCGGCAAACGCGTATACCGCAAATTTGACGCGCCGCGGGACCGGCCAGCGCGGCCGTTCTCTTCCGAACTGCCGGCGCGCGGAGGAGGCTCGGGCGGCGAGAAGCGCAAGTTTTCGGGAGACTTTGCAAAACGCAAGTTCCCCGGCAAGTCTTCGGGAAAACCAGGCGGATTTGCCGGGAAGTCGGAACGCAAACCAGGCGGCTTTGCGGGCAAGAAGACCTTTGCGAACTCCGACCGGCCGTTCACGGGCAAGCCCACCAGCACCTTCGCCAAGTTTGCCGGTAACAAAAAACCATTCGGCAAGCGTCCGCCGGGGCGCAAGTTCAAACCCAGCAAAGGTGAATCTGCCTGATGCACGACCAACCCAAGTCCGCGACCGCAAGTGTGTCCCAGCAGCGCATCCGCCCCGTTATTGCCATCGACGGACCGGCCGGCGCCGGGAAGAGCACGCTAGCCGCCCACCTGGCGCGCCGTTTCGGCTTCCTCAATCTGGAGACCGGCGCTATGTATCGCGCGCTCGCATTAAAGGCGATAGAGGGGGACTTTTCGTTTGACGAAGAGGAGCCGTTGCTCGCACTTGCTGCGACGACTCGGATCGACCTGCAGCCACAGCTTGAGGGCAACCGCGTCCTCCTTGACGGGATGGATGTTTCGCGGCGCGTTCGCGACGCAGACGTGACCTCGGCGGCCTCGCGCATATCCGTGCATCCTCAGCTTCGAGCGTGGATGGTTGGGCAACAGCGTGCGCTGGGGGCGGGGGGCGGCGTGGTCATGGAAGGACGCGATATCGGCACCGCGGTCTTTCCCGATGCAGAAGTCAAGATCTTCCTCGATGCCGCACCGGAAGTCCGTGGCAGCCGTCGGTTTCGTCAGGCTGTTCCCACCGAAATGACCACCACGCGTCAGACCCAGTCGCGTCAGGAGCCCACCCCGGAGAGCGCCGAGCAGCAACACCTTACCCAACAGGCTATCCTCGACGAGATGCGGGAACGCGATCTCCGCGACCGCAATCGCGCCGAGTCGCCCCTGCGTCCGGCCAACGATGCAGTGGTGCTTGACTCGACCGCCATGACCCTCGAAGAGGTGCTTGCCCGGGCGGAACAGATCGTCGTCGCCCACCTGCCTCGGACCTAGGACCTAACCCCCTTTGTTGGAGCGGTTTACGCGACTAAGAAACGGGTCATTTGGGCAGTTTTCAGTGTAAGCGTTGGCAGACCGGCCGTAAGTTGCACAATTAATTGTGCATCCAAGGCTATTTACGATTTTTGTACACAAAAATTTGCCAACTGTGCTAACCTTCAGTCATCGTTTGAAACAGATTGGTTTCTGCGACGGTACCTCGTTGTCGACCCCCGATTTGAATCTAGCGGCAAATTCATCAGTACTAAGGAAATCAACAAAATGGAACAGGGAACAGTGAAGTGGTTTAACGACGCCAAAGGGTTTGGCTTTATCAGCCGTCAGAACGGCGAGGATGTCTTTGTGCATTACTCGGCGATCAATTCGAACGGCTTTAAGAGCCTCCAAGAGGGTCAGGCTGTGCAGTTCAACGTGGTCAAGGGGCCCAAGGGTTGGCAGGCGTCTGACGTCCAGCCTCTCTAGTCATTTGATTTGACCCGGGCAGTTAGCTCTAACCAAGTTTTGCGGGAGGGATGGCTGTGGCTGTCCCTCTTCGCCGTTTAACCATCGGCTGAATTAGCGGGGGTTGGAACCACCAGCGGGGTTGTCTGGATCCCGCGGCGGGTTGACCTGCGTCATCCCGGGTAGAATCGTCGATGACGTTCTGAACTTGCGATAGTCCGATTGCACGGCGCGCAGATTTCCGTTGAAGTTAAAGAACAGCAACACGCGCGCGGCGCCCTGGCCTTCGATGCGGGCGGGAAGCCATACCTCATTGTTGACCTTGGTCTGCTCCCAGGTGAAGCGTGTGTCTTTCTGGATGCTCACCACCAGTCCCCCGCCAACTTTGAACGCGTTTACGAAGCGCCCTTCCACTCGAGCCAGCACGTGATCCTGTTCATCGATCCACGCGGCACCCACCATGTCTCGAATCATCTCCTCGGTGCGGTTGCGGGTCTTTGCCCTGGGGTCGCCGGCGAAGTCGACCGCGATGGTGTCGCGGCCGTTCAGTTCCACCCTGCGGGGGTCGGTAAACCTTCCCAGTTCCAGCAGGCGCGACACGGTAATCTCCTCTTCGCCGCGGGAGTCGGTTTCTTTGCCTTGCGTATCGGCCTTTTCGCGCCGTTCCAGCGCTTTGGCTGACTGCTTGTCGATGCGTGCGTCTTCCCTGGCGATCTCCTCCGCGCTGAGAGTTTTGCCGTCTTTCTTAACCATCTGCGCCACCGGAACTCCATTCACCCAGTAGTGATCGTATTCGGTCACATCCGTCTTCTTCACTTGTCCGTGCCCATCGACCTTCTGCTCGGTTACTACCGAGTGGTAGAGGTAATCCTTTTCGACCGTCTCGGCTTTGCGTTCATTCGTCTCAACATCGTGCATCATGGCGACGATGTCGGGAAGAGGCCTGTCACCGGCTGCTTGCCTGGCTGGGTCTGCCCCTGGGGTCTGTGCACGGACATTGGCGCACACCGCCACGCACCCCAGCACAAGGAGCGTCGCGGTCCGGATTCTGTGCTCTTGCGTGGCCATCGCTCCAATATAGGACGCTTTATTGGACTCCCGTGGCTCGCATCAGGTAGTGACGGCGAGTTCTTCTTCGAGCTGCTGCTTTTCGGCCAGCGCGGTGTAGTAGCCGTTGCGGGCAATCAGCTCGTCGTGCGTACCCAGTTCGGCGATGCGCCCGGCGACCAGTACCGCGATCCGGTCGGCGTAGCGCGCCGTGGAGACGCGGTGCGAGATAAAGATCGTCGTGCGCCCGCGCATCACCTCGCGAAGGCCGGAGAGGATGCGCTCTTCGGTGTAGGTATCGACCGCTGCGAGTGCGTCGTCGAGGATGAGGATGGGAGGGTTGCGCAGGACGGCCCGGGCAATTGCCGTACGCTGCTTCTGTCCGCCGGAGAGCGTGATGCCGCGTTCGCCGACTCGGGTTTCGAAACCCATCGGGAATTCGAGAATTTCAGCGGCGATGTGCGCCGTGGTTGCGGCTTCCAGTATCTCCGGCTGGGTAGCGTCGGGCCGGCCAAATGAGATGTTCTGCGCGATGCTGTCGGAGAAGAGAAACGTCTCCTGCGGGACGAAGCCGATGGCGGCCCGCAGCTTCGCCAGCGGATACTCGCGGATAGGAAGGCCGTCGATCAAGATCAGGCCCGGGGACGCGTCATGCAGCCGTGGAATCAGGCTCACCAGCGTGGACTTGCCGGACCCCGTCGGCCCGACGATGGCGACCGAGGAACCCGCGGGGATTTCGAGATTGATATTGTGCAGGACCGTGGGGCCACCTGTGGGATAGGCGAAGGTGAGGCTGCGGAAGCTGATGGAACCGCGAATCGGGGGCGTGCTATCGAAACGCGTTTCCTCTGCTGCGTAGCCGAACGACGAGAGGGAAGTAGTCGCGGCAATCAGGCCGGGATCGTCTGCGATCGAGGGCTTTTGTTTCAGCAACTCGTCGATGCGAAGCACCGAGGCCGTGCCCCGCTGGAACAGATTGACCACCCAGCCAATCGCGATCATGGGCCAGATGAGCTGAACCATGTATACGTTGAAGGCGCCGAAGTCGCCGACCGTGATGCGGTGCTCGACGACCTCGTGTCCGCCGACCAGCAACGTGATCATCAGTCCCAGGCCGAGCACCAGTTCCAGCGACGGCCAGAGCATGGCCATCAGGCGGACGAGGTGTAGCGAGCGGCTAATGTACTCGCGGTTGGCCTGCTCAAACGAGGCAATCTCCGCGTCCTCCTGCGCGAAGGCGCGAATCAGGCGCGCGCCGGAGAAGTTCTCCTGGGCCTTGGCCGAGATGTCGGAGAACATGGCCTGGATGCGTTCGAAGCGGCGGTGGATTCGTTGCCCGAAGGACTGCACCAGCACAGACGCCAGCGGCAGCGGGCCGACGGCGCAAAGAGTCAGCTTGGGGCTGTAGTGGATCATGAATGGCAGCGCAAACACCGTGAAGAACAGGCAGTTTGCGCTGTACATGATGGCCGGGCCCAGCAGTTGCCGTACCGCATTCAGATCGTTGGTCGTCCGAGCCATGATGTCGCCGGTCCGATGGGTGTGGTAATAATCGGCCGACTGGCGTTCGAGGTTGGCGAACAGGTCGTTGCGGAGGTCGAACTCAATCTCGCGCGAGGCCCCGATCAGGACCTGGCGCGTGATGTAGAGGAAGACGGCGGCACATGCGGCGACCAGGACCAGGCGCAGGCCGTGGTGGACAATCTTTGCCGCGGTGACGCCGTGCTGCATGTCGTCGAGGGCGTGACCGACGATAGGTGGGATTAGGACCCGGAAGACGTTGTAGAGGATGACCGCAACGCCTCCCCAGGCGAAGTTCTTCCAATAGCGTTTCAGATACGGCGCGAGCGGTCGGATCTTGTCAAACATTCGTGGCGTCTCGCTTGGGAGAGGGCTGCATAGTTTTTAGATGGCGCCTGCGAACTGTGGGTGCGTTACTGCGGCTTCTGGGGCGTGACAGACGGAGCTGTGGCCGGTTGGCTGCCCGACCCCACCCCAGCGGGCGGTGCCGGGGTTGAAGCCGGCGGGGCGGCCGGGGTCGGCGGCTTGGGCGCGGAGGCGGCCGGTGGCGCAGGCGGAGTCTTCGGCGCGGGAGTCGGATTCTTGTCGCTCTGGCTTACCAGTTCGATGTCGAATACCAAGTCGGCGTTCGCCGGCACGGCTCCGTTCGCCCTGGGCCCATAGGCGAGTTGATGAGGGATGAAGAGGCGGCGCTTGCCGCCAACCCGCATCCCGTAGAAGCCGGTGTCCCATCCCGGGATCACCCCGTGCGCGCCCTGCTGCATGACGAACGGCCCCATCTCCGGGTGTTTGGCGGAGGAGTCGAATACAGTGCCGTCCTGCAGATAGCCGGTGTACAGAACCCTGTACCACTTGTGCGGAGCGGCCAACTCGCCGGTCCCGACCGTGCTATCGATGTAGGCGAGCGAGAAAGTGACAGGATCGATGCCGAGATACTCGCGCACGCTGGCGGCCAGGGCCGGAGGCGCGTCGCTGGTCTTCACAGGAGGAATAGTGGTCAGGGTGTACAGCGCCTTAGCGCAGGGTGCGCCAGCGGGCAGCGCCGGGATCTTTGGTGAGAGAGGAGGCAACTTGACGCAGCCAGTTGCGGCTGCGGCGCTGTGAGGTGCAACGTGGGGTTTGGCTGGGGCCGGCGTTTGAGCAACGGCCGCGATTTGGGCAAACGCTATCGAGGAGAATAGAAGTGCAGTGGTTATCTTCATGGTTTAACCATCGTAAATGACTCTTGGAAGATGCGGGACCCGGGCGGACTTCGCCTTGGCCAGACTGCGGGCCGAGACAGAGCTCATGGGCGGTGGAGATTGCTTTTCCGGGGGGTATATGCGGGGCGGAAATAGAGGCTAAATCCAGCCGTGGAGTTTGTAGTAGACGATCTTCGTCGATTCCACAACCATGATCTCAAAGGCTGGAAAACGCCCGTCCCAGTGCTCGGCAGAGCGCAACACGTCCGGGACGGGCATTGGGGTAACGTCAATGCCGGCCTTGCGAAAGACACGAATCGCCCGGTACATATGAAAATCACTGGTCAGCAGTACTTTCTTGCCGGGCATGCCTTCGATCAGGCGCGCCGTTTCGACTGCGTTGTCGCGAGTGCTGGTGGAGCGCCATTCTGCGACGATGTCCTGTGAAGGGATGCCTTCGACGATGAGGAAGTTCTGAATGCTGGGGCCGCCGCCACCGGTGACCACTATTTTCTTAAAGCCGCCGGTTTGCCAGGCAAGCAGTGCGTGGCGGGCGCGCCAATATGACGAGAAGGAGATCCCGCCCTTGTCGTCGGAGGCCGCGCTGAGGAGAATGAGTACGTCGCCCTTAGGTTGTACAAGAGGGCCGGAATAAGCCCGCGCCCACCACGAGACAATGGGAGTTGTGATCACCAGTACGGTAATCAGCCCAATGGCCGCGAGCAGGCGATTGAGCAATCGGCCGGTAGTCTGCAGGGCGGTCATGCGCTGGCCTCCAGAGGGCGGTGCGAAAGGCTATTGGCCATGCACCGCCGCCTGACGATCGGATACGAGCTTTTCGAAGATGCAGAGCAGTTCCTTGGCCACCATGCTCCAGCTTCGACTCCAGTGGGCGGAGATGGCGGCTGCGTCCCAGGTCCTGTCAAGGACGGATGCGAGCGCGCGCGCCAGTTCGGCAGGCTCTCCAGGAGGCACCAGGCTCCCGCAGTCTTCGCTCATGATCTCGGGGATGCCGCCGACGTTGGTGGCGACCACCGGGCGACCGCAAGCGAGCGCCTCAAGGACTACGTTGGGACAGCCTTCCATATAGCTTGGCAGGGTGACGAGATCGGATGCGGCGATCCAGGTCGCGACGTCGTCGAAAGCGCACGGGGGCCGCAGGTGGATGTAGCCGGCTGCACCGCTGGCCCGAATGACACTCTTAATGAGATGGAGGTCTGGTCCTTCGCCAACCAGATATACCTGCAGTCCAGGACGGTGCGGGTGTAGTGCGGCAGCTGCTTCAATCAGTTCGCGCAGACCTTTCTTTACGTCCATGCGCCCAATGTAAACGACCGCCTCTGAGGCAGGGCCGATTTCCAGTTGCTGTCTGGCCTCCCCACGGTCCCTCACCTGGAAGACGGAGAGATCGCAACCGTTGACGATGGCGCGGGTCTTCTCTGGAGGTGCGCCCATAGCGACGGCTTTTCTGCGCAGATCGTCACTGACTGCAACCAGGAAATCCACGCCGTGGAGCACGGTACGCGTGTGCATGGCCGAAAAGCGGTCGCCGATTCTGTGGATGTCGGAACCAATGCCCATGACAACCACGGGCACAGAAAGTGCCTGACCGATCTGCATTGCTGCATAACCATACGGGTAGAGAATGAAGCTGAAAATGAGGTCGGGTGCGAAGCTGCGGACGTGAGGCAGAAGGGTTCGGGCGACCATCCAGCCATTGAACGGCCGCGAAATCAAGGGTAGCGCAGGATAGTCGTAGTAGTTCACCTTGACATCCGGCAGGCTGTAAGTGGGATCGAGCTTGTTGTAGGTACGATTCTGGGGCTTGAGAAATGACGGGTAAGTAGAGTTGGGATAGAAGACACGCACATCAGCTTCTCGGGCCAGAACGCGCAACGTTTGATAGGCGGACCGGCCGTGCGTCGGTTGCTCCGAATTGGGAAAGTACCGCGTGACCACCGCGATCTTGAGCATGGTTACCTGACCTCGGCGGTTTGGCCGGCGGCCGGCGCAGGTGACTCAGTGCAATTTTGCGGGCGAGCGATGGAGTGCAACAGGCGCGCGTAACGCTGCGCTAGGACCTTGCGTTCGTACTGCGCGATTTTCTCCATGTCGGGTTGAAATTGGGCGGCAAGCGAATTGCCGCGGGCCGCAGCATCGAGGAAGAGCCGGCGAATGTCCTCAATATCGCGACTGTTCGCCCACCATCCTGCCCGCAGCTCTTCGAGAAGGCACCGCACCGCGCCGTCCGGATGGATGCAGGCGAGGATGGGTTTGCCTGCGCCGATGTAATCGTAGAACTTTGCCGAGATGTTCACGGGGTCATGGGTGACCAGCAACGCATAGTCGGTCTCATCCATCGCTTTCAGGGCGGCATGCTGCGGCATGTATCCCTTCAACTCAACCATCTCGCCTAACCGCAAGAGGGCTTCGCGGTAACGCGGCTCCTCGATATGGCCGATAAAGCGCAGCGTGAACTGAGACTTTACCTCTGGCGGCAGAGACTGCAATGCTTCAGCCAGCAGTGTAGGTTCGGTCGAGGTGTAGACAGTTCCGACATAGGTAATAATGATCTTGCGATCCGGCCCGAGAGTCTGCGCAGGCTCGGAGCGGTGCGTTCGGGTTGCGTCGTATCCGTTGGGGATGACGAGAAACTTGCGCTCAGGTTCCTGCGGATACCGGCTGCGCATCTCGCGGCGTGCTGCTTCGGTAACGGCAACTATGGTGGTTGCGCTGCGCACGGCCTCCGCCTCCGCTCGAACGGCGAACTTGTGTGCTCGCACGCTCCTGCTGAACTGGAAGCTGGCAATGTCGAAGGACGTGGTCAGCCATTCGTCACGAAAATCCAGCACAATGGGCAACTGCGAAAACTCCCTTCTGAGCTTGCTCGCCAGAAGATAGTTGGAGTAGGGCGCCCCCGTTATCACCACCAGATCGATGTCGCGCTGCTTGACGATGCGGCGCGCGGCGCGCGTGAGTACCGGGAGCCACGTCACTTGCGGGTCCGGCAAAAGTACATCTTGAAAAGCTCGCTTGAGGATGTTCGGCTGGCCGCCGCCGGCTTTCCCTTCTGTCTCAGTGGATGGAGGCTTGGCCCCCGTGAGCAGGCCCTTGATCCGCTTCTTTACCCCAAAGGGCAGATCGAGCGTGATCGTCCGATGAACGGTAACTTCTGCTGGAATGTCCCGGAGAAGGGAATCGTCCGTGCCAACCGAGGCCGGGTTGCGAGTGGTAAGTACGTCGAGCCGAACTCCTTCTGCCGGGAGATAGCGCGCCAGGCTTGCGGCACGCAGAACTCCGACACCTCCAGCAGGCGGAAATGCATAGACGACCAGCAGGGCATTCAGGGGGCTCAAGGGGCGCTTTTCCTTGCAGTGCTTCGGCCGCGTACTCAAGCGCGATGCGGCCTTCGCTTTGATTCTACTGTATGGGGGTTCCCTTCATGTCGTCCAAAGAAGTCTGCCGGTTTTCGCCAACTGCAATGATCGAGGCACACGGGAGTGGGCGATAGAATAGAGCCCATGCGGCAGAGCGTGTGCGGCGAAATACGGATGTCCGTGCTTGGCTTCGGTTGCGGATCGGTGCTCGGGCGCGTGGGTCGCCGAGCCTCGTTGCGTGCGATGAACGCCGCTTGGGACCAGGGGATTACGCTGTTCGATACGGCCCGGAGCTACGGATATGGCGAAGCGGAAGCAGTACTGGGCGAGTTTCTGCGCGGCAAGCGTGAACAAGCCATGGTGGCAACGAAGTTTGGTATCGCTCCGCAAAGGCAGACACTGCTCCGGCGCATGGCTGTTCCATTGGCCCGTGCTGCTTTGCATGTCAACATGCCGCGAGTCCGCAACCTGGTGCACCGCGGAAGCGCACGCGAGGCCCTGTCCGGGCAGTTCACGGTAGCGGGATTGCGGGCCTCGCTTGAGTCTAGTCTGAGGCAACTTCGCACCGATCATGTTGACATACTCTTCCTGCACGAGGCGTCCGCAGATTCGATGCGCCAGCAGGACCTGATGACTGAACTGGACGCCCTGGTGCTGGCCGGCAAAGTGCGGCGGGTGGGCCTTTATGCCGGGGCGGCCGTAATCGCCGAGTGCATGGCCGATGGACCGCCAACCCTGAGCGCAATGCAGTTCGGCGCCAATCCTTTTGATCCGACGGTGGCGGGATTCACGCAACCCAACCGGCGCGAGCTTCTCTTGATTGCAAACCATCCATTTGGCGGCGAGCAACGCGTCGCGCGTTTGCAGATGACTCTCGCGGCGATGTCTGCGGACGAGAGGTTGCCGATCGAACTTCGTGACAAGCTGCGTGGTGCAGGCTGGCAGGTGCTGATTGAAGCCATCTTCGCATTGGTCTTGAACGGTACGGGTACTCACGCACTGGTGTTCTCTATGATGCGAGAGGATCATCTCCGCGCCAATGTTCGCGCGGTTGAGAGCAGTCGCTTCACGGACGCGGACCTGGCGATGATGCGTGAGCGCCTGTTGAACTCGCCTGCGGGTGGCTCGGGCACCTAGATTGGCCGCGAGGTGAGTAACTCGCTCTGCCGCCCGGAGCGTAGCCGATTGGCGCTATGCCACGTCGATCAAGCTGTATCTACCAGGCTTGGTGCCGCGGCTAGACTCTTGCGCGAACATTCTGGAGTGCGTTTCCTGTTTCTCAGGGAGGAGCCGAACTGTCGAGGTATAGGGCAGGCCAAACTTGAGGTATGCTTGCCTGTAGCCATGAACGCAAATGGAAATTCTGGTTTGGAAGAAACTGTGCGCGCGGTCGATGGCCCAGCCTGTGGTTTAGTTCGATGAGTCGCCAGGTTATGGGTTCAAGCGCTCGACCAAGTGTTTTCTTCGCAGTTGCGATATTCCCAAACAAAATTGGCGGCATTGAGACCTTCGCGGTTGAACTCGCTCGCCAGTTAAATGAGTTGGGTTGGGACCTGACGATTTGTTTCCAGGGCCCGCCGCCGTCGCTGGTCGAGAAGTTCCTCCTGGATCCAGGAAACGTATCGCTTGCCGTGATGCGTGAGCAGTTGGGAATGGGGCTATCTAATATAAGGGAGTTTTTGCAGTTACTCCGGCGACACCGGCCAAAAGTGTTGTTGTATTCACTGGGCGGAGTGGTGCGGTGGTGGCCGCTGCTTGGTCGGCCGATGGGGGTGCGACGCAGCGTGTACTACGATCAGACGTCGCGGACTGCAAGAACTCTTGGATATCGGGTGTCGTGGCGCGTGCGCGTGGCGATGAAAGCCCTGGCGGGGTCAGTATGCGCAACCAGGTTTGTCAAGGCTTGTTCGGACCGGGAAGGCATTATTCCGCCGGAGAAGAGTTGGGTCATTTATAGCGCTGTGGACAACAGCCGCGGTTTGGGTGATGGAGAGGCCTTCCGCCGACGGTACGGGATACCCGACAATTATGTTGTGGTCATGCAAATTAGTTGGTTGGTCCCGGAAAAGGGGATCGACCTGGCGCTACGGGCCGCAAAACGCGTCTTGGAGGCCCGCGATGACCTCCAATTCGTATTCTGCGGCGATGGAGCCAACCGGGGGGAGTATGAAACGTTGGCGGAGCAACTCGGAATCGCTGCGCACGTAACCTGGACCGGACAGGTTGAAGACTTAGCCGGAAGCGGGGCATTTCGGGCAGCCGATATCCAGATTCAATGCTCGCAATGGCACGAGGCATTTTGTCTCGCGGTGGCCGAGGGGATGAGTGCGAGTTTGCCCATTGTCGCTTCTCGGATTGGCGGACTCCCGGAGTTGATTGAAGATGGTGCGAATGGATTTCTATTCGACCCGAAGTCAGACGAGCAGCTTGCAGATGCAATCCTAAAGCTAGCAGCAGATGACGGGCTAAGATCGCGGATGGGAGCCAGAGGACGCAAGCGGGCGGTCGAGGATCTTGATCTGGTGCGGAATGTTAGGCGCTGGGTGGATGTGCTGCTGAAATGAGACTTTGAAGACCAGTTCGGCGTCTCAGCATCGCGGTTGTGCGCCTTGATCGCGCAGTGTTCCGATCCGGGTTCATGTAGGCATCGACCACCCCAGATAATGTGAGGCAGGCATGGAATGGTTCTTCGGCCTTCGCGCCGGTAGTCGTAGCGCACCCGGCTGCCTGCTAACTCCCGCAATCGAACACGCACGCATTCCCCGGATTGCGATGCTGCGTGAACGGAAGGTCATCTGTTCGACTGGAATCAGCCTTGCTGCACGCGCAGTTTCATGGCGTGCGTAACCTGAGCCCGCGCGACCAGTTGCAGCTTGCACGGTTCAGCAATCCCAACCACACATGCCTCTTCCACAGATAGAAAATCTGCCTTGCTTGCGGCAGAAGTCTAGGAACACGGTGGTGGAGATTCGATCTACTAACTTTACGGCGGCTTGGTGGCGGGTCTCGGTTTATACAACCGGTCGAAATGGAGTCACACCTTTAGCACTCATGCAATAAAACGTGGTTCGAGCCTGAGCATCTTCAATCTCTCGCCTCGAGTACGGACCTTTCTCTGTCGATCACCTGAAAGTGGCAGTTGAGCCCAATAAAGTGGCAGTTCATTACAGCCTTTGTGGAACTGTAACCTGCCTGGCACACCGATAAGGTATCTCAAAGGCCGTAACAAATCGGATCTGCCATAAACGTGGCTGCCGATTGTTAGGGCAGGGGATGCATTTACCACGGGCTAGAGGTGCGTTTTGAGAATATCCGTTTTGAAAATAGTGAATGCCATTGAGGCAAACGTCAATCTTGCAGTTTGCACTTGCTTGCTTCTATTCACTTCTTCGGTGCTGGCGCAGGTCGCCGTAATTCCCAATGCGCCTCCCTACAATTTCCAGGTATTGCCCGGCTCAACTAGGCAGATCAACGTCAATATCACATCCGGGACGCAAAACACTATCAACTGGAGTGTGCTGTCGACCACGGGGGGAGCCTCAGCCACCTTCACCGACCCGACCCATACGGGAGTTTCGGCTCTTACCGGCCTGGCGACGATTCAAGTCAACATTGGCGCGACCGCAGGAACTTGCTCCATCTCAGGTTCGATTGGAACCTATGCCGTGTCGTCAAGCGCTACCGTGATCGTGCAGGCGCAGTCTACCGACGACAATACCAAGACAGCGAATTTCCTTTTTAATGTGTGCTCGCCGCCCACTTTGACTAACGGACTGCTCGCCAACGGGACAAACCCGATTATCGTCGCACCAGCTTATCAGCAGGCATTCGAGGATCAATCCTCAACCCTGCAATCCTGGGTACAGGGATGTGTGGACGAAACTGTCAGTTGGAGCATCGTCAGCCAGCCAGCAGGAGGCAACGGAACGCTTTCTGACACTAACAACCGCGATACCGTTTTTACGGCTTCGGTCACAGGCCGCTATGTCATCAAAGCAACTTATGTTGGTGCGAACTGCTTTGCCAGCGGAACCGTCAGCAATACGGCCATCGTTTACGTCTCGCCCAACTCGTTGCCGAGCTACGCCGCCACTCCAAACGGAACGCGCCCCACCGAATGCTACCCTGACCCTGCCCTAACCGGGGGAGATTACGAAGTCGGCTCAGGATGGGCCTATGCGACCCCAATCGCTGCACCTGCGTGGAACACCTGGCCCGCGGGCACGATCATGCGCATCCACAATACCGACACCAGCGGGCAGAACCCTACCGTCTATTCGAATTACATGCAGGTTGAGAACAGCGGCACCGCAACCCAGCCTATGATCGTCTGCGGCGTCGCTGACAACTATGGCAACCTGCCCATCCTCGATGGCACCAACGCCACCACGCAATCGACCACTTCGACGGCGCTCGATGGGTATGGCATCCTGTTTACCTGGCCTGGACCGGCGGGAGGCCATTATAACTACTGGCAGTCCGGCTCCGCTGGGCCGTCTTACTTGACCATCTCGGGAATCCACTTCCGCAACGCAACTCCTAGCCTCAACTTCGTTCCTCCGAGCGGAGGGTCTTCTCCTTGGGTAGATGGAGATGGGTGTATTTACCTCGGATCCGGTTCCTACATCGATATTGTGGGGGACGAACTGGACACTTGCACTAACGGGCTAGCGACATATGCAAACGGCAATAACGCCTACGCTACCATCACGCAGAACGTCACAGTGAGGGGCAACCACCTGACCGAGAACGGCTACTCGACAGAGGGCGGCGACCACCAGATTTACAACCAGAGCTTCTATAGCCTGATGGAAGGGAACCTGCTTGACCACTATCTTGCGACCGCGCAAGGTGATGCCATCAAATTCCGGGGTATTGAGGGTATCATCCGCTACAACTACCTCGGTTCGGACTCTACTAGCTCTGGCCCGCAACGGCTGATTGATGAAGTAGAGGTGCAGGATGCCTCGATGTATGTGACCTTTGAGGGCTATCTGTCCTCCGCCGGCGACACCAACTGCGATGACTCGTTTTGGTGCATAGGCGATGCAGCGGGACCTTCAGTGATTGCCGCCTACCAGGAATCGGCACAGAAGGACTTCATCTACGGCAACGCAATGACGAATGCTGCATCTCAGGCGGAGATGCAGATTCACTACGCGGAAGACCACAGTGGAGGGATGGGGGCAAAGAACGGATCGCTCTATTTCTTCAATAACACAATGGATAACGCTGAAGAGATCTTCGACACTGCGACCGGAGAAGGGTACGATATGTACCTTCAGCAACGGATTTTCTCGCAGAACAACATATTCTGGAACCCGAATCAGATAGCATTCAACCGGGTCGAGTCTATTATTCTGGCTTCGACCACAGTTCTCGGCAGAACCGGTAGTTATAACGTCAGTACACCGATCACGGGAGGCAGCTACAGCGCCGGCACGTCCCTCGGCTGGTCTGCGGGGTGCGACTACGCCTGCCAGTGGCCCCTGACCAACCCGATGAACCCGCACCTCTATAACCTGACCAGCGCGAACTACCTGACCACCTCGACTATCCCGTACACACCGGAAACACTGGTTCCAGTCAGTGGATCAGCAGCGATTGGAGCGGGCACGCCGTTGAGCGGGATCCTGTCCACCATGCCCGTGCGGTGGAACTTCAACCAGGCAACGAATAGCCTGACCCCACGCGTTTACCCGCTCACCATCGGAGCGGAAGACCAGCCCGGGGGCGCAGCAGGGAACCCGCCCGCGAGCTCCCCGGCAGCGACGCCTACCTTTAGTCTTGCGGCTGGGACATACACTTCGTCGCAGACCGTTAGCATCAGCACGACGACGCCTTCGGCCACGATCTACTACACCACCAACGGATCCGCGCCTACCACCAGCTCACCGGTTTACTCCGGTCCCATCGCAGTCGCCTCCACGGAGACTGTGGAAGCCATCGCCGTAGCTACCGGCAGTTCGACTAGCTCAGTTGGCTCGGCGACCTACACCATTACTTCGGCGGCAGCTACGCCCACCTTCAGCCCTGCGGGAGGCACCTATGCCTCGGCGCAAAAGGTTAGCATCAGCACGACGACACCGTCGGCGAAGATCTACTACACCACCGACGGATCCACGCCCACAACCAGCTCGGCAATGTACTCCGATCCCATCACAGTCGCCTCCACAGAGACCATTCAGGCCATCGCCGTCACTACCGGCGGTTCGACTAGCGCGGTTGGCTCGGCGACCTACACCATCACTTCGGCGGCAGCGACGCCCACCTTCAGCCCTGCGGGAGGCACTTATGCCTCGGCGCAAAAGGTGAGCATCAGCACGACGACACCGTCGGCGAAGATCTACTACACCACCGACGGATCCACGCCTACCACCAGCTCGGCAATGTACTCCGATCCCATCACAGTCGCCTCCACGGAGACCATTCAGACCATCGCCGTCGCTACCGGCAGTTCGACTAGCGCGGTTGGCTCGGCGACCTACACCATCACTTCGGCGGCAGCGACGCCCACCTTCAGCCCTGCGGGAGGCACCTATTCCTCGTCGCAGACGGTGAGCATCAGCACGACGACGCCTTCGGCCACGGTCTACTACACCACCAACGGATCCGCGCCTACCACCAGCTCGGCAGTGTACTCCGGTCCCATCACAGTCGCCTCCACGGAGACTCTTCAGGCCATCGCCGTAGCTACCGGCAGTTCGACTAGCGCGGTTGGCTCGGCGGCCTACACCATCACTTCGCCGGCAGCTACACCCACCTTCAGCCCTGCGAGCGGGACCTATGCCTCGTCGCAGACGGTGAGCATCAGCACGACGACGCCTTCGGCCACGGTCTACTACACCACCAACGGATCCGCGCCCACCACCAGCTCGGCAGTGTACTCCGGTCCCATTACAGTCGCCTCCACGGAGACTCTTCAGGCCATCGCCGTAGCTACCGGCAGTTCGACCAGCGCGGTTGGCTCTGCGGCTTACACCATCACTTCGCCAGCAGCTACGCCCACCTTCAGCCCTGCGGGAGGCACCTATTCCTCGTCGCAGACGGTGAGCATCAGCACGACGACGCCTTCGGCCTCGATCTACTACACCACCAACGGATCAACGCCCACTACCAGCTCACCTGTTTATTCCAGCCCAGTTACGGTTTCGGCCTCAGAGACCGTTCATGCCATCGCCGTCGCCACCGGCAGCTCGGCTAGCGCAGTTGGCTCGGCGGCCTACACCATTACTTTGCCAGCAGCTACGCCCGCCTTCAGCCCTGCGGGAGGCACCTACGCCTCGTCGCAGACGGTGAGCATCAGCACGACGACGCCTTCGGCGACGATCTACTACACTACTAACGGATCCGCGCCTACCACCAGCTCACTGGTGTACTCCGGTCCCATCGCAGTCGCCTCCACGGAAACTGTGGAAGCCATCGCCGTAGCTACCGGCAGTTCGACTAGCGCGGTCGGCTCGGCGGCCTACACCATCTCTTCGCCAGCAGCAATGCCCACCTTCAGCCCTGCCGGAGGCACCTATGCCTCGTCGCAGGCGGTGAGCATCAGTACGACGACGCCTTCGGCGACGGTCTACTACACCACCAACGGATCAACGCCTACTACCAGCTCGCCGATGTATTCCGGCCCAGTTATGATTTCGGCCTCAGAGACAGTTCATGCCATCGCCGTCGCTACCGGCAATTCGGCTAGCGCGGTTGGCTCAGCGGCCTACACCATCACTTCGCCGGCAGCTACACCCACCTTCAGCCCTGCGGGAGGCACCTACGCCTCGTCGCAGACGGTGAGCATCAGCACGACGACGCCTTCGGCCACGATCTACTACACCACCAACGGGTCCGCGCCTACCACCAGCTCTTCGGTGTACTCCGGTCCCATCGCAGTCGCCTCCACGGAGACTGTCGAAGCCATCGCCGTAACTACCGGCAGGTCGACTAGCGCGGTCGGCTCGGCGGCCTACACCATTTCTTCGCCAACGGCTGCGCCCACTTTCAGTCCTGCCGGCGGCACTTATCCCTCGGCGCAGACAGTCACTATCAGTTCGTCCGCCTCTTCGGCAACGATTTACTACACAACGAATGGATCTACACCTACCACCAGCTCGCCTATTTACTATCGTCCCATCACGGTTGCTGCCTCGGAGACCATTAAGGCCATCGCCGTGACCGTTGAAGGTGTGACCAGCGGGTCCAGAGGCAGAGCGGTCGATGTCTATTCAACCAGCGCGGTGAACTCGGCGACCTACGTTGTCGACGTGACCAGAAAGTCCTTTACCGTGGCGGTCTCTCCGGCATCGCTTACGGTTACTGCTGGGGAAAGCGGCACAGCCACCGTATTGGTTGCGCCGCAGAACGGGTACGCCTCTGCCGTTTCACTCAGTTGCTCCGGGCTACCGACAGGCGCGTCGTGCGAATTCTCTCCGGCGCCTGTGACGCCGTCAGGCGCAGTGGCCTCGTCAATGTTAACGGTTACTACCTCGACGGCGGAGGCCACCCTCCTCCACAACCCCGGACCATCGATCCCGGTCTCGGCGCTGGCGGTCGTGTTCTGCTGTTTTGGCTGGAAAAGGCGGCGCAGTTTGCAGATGTTACTGCTGGCGGCGGTTGTGGTAGGACTGAGTGTATGCACTGGCTGCGGCGTAGAGGTGTTGCCCAGGCCTGGCGTTTCCACAATGGTCACCATACTCGCCACGGATGGCAATCTGCAGCCGAGCACCAGCTTTTCGCTCACAATGTTGTGAGGTTGGGCTCTTGCGGGGCGAATGATGAACCCGCGCTAATGATCGGCTCGCCGGTATAATTCACATCGCCTCCCTGTCTCCGTTACGGAGACGGCCAAGGAATCCTGGTGGCGGTTCCTGATTCTTGCGATGAAACGCTCGGAGACTAGTGCGTCCCTCCGGGCGATTCTTCCGGAAACCTATCGAACCCATCACCCCAAGATTCAAGTGGAGGGACTACGCATCGCAAATGGCCATACCGTCGCCGTGCCTTGCGGCGTGGCCGCATCACCCTGACCCAGACCCGGAAACGACTGCGGTATTGTATAACAAGAGAACTTTAGCCCGGCAATAAGAATTCGCACCACTGTTTTAAGAAGGCTAGGAGATAGTGCGATGAAAGGCAGTGCTGACTTCAGCAAGAACAATCTCGACTTTCTTCGCCTGGTCATGGCATGCATCGTCTTCCTGTTTCATGTCTGCGCGCTGACAAATCTCCCTGCGTTCTCTCCCTTTGGGAAATACCTCTCCCCGCATTTTGCCGTCAAGTCATTCTTTGTGATCAGCGGGCTGCTTATTTATCGTAGCTATACGCGATCATCGTCGATGGGCTCATACTTCGAAAAGCGCGCCCGGCGCATTTGCCCAGCCTACTTCACGATCATCATTCTAGCGGCAGTTGCGCTGTGCCCACTGAGCATTCTAACCCCCGCGCAATATTACCTTTCACTCGGGTTCTGGAAGTACCTTGGTGCGAATCTTTTATTTCTCAACTTCCTTGCGCCTACTCTCCCCGGAGTGTTCACATCCAATAATATTCCGGCTGTAAATGGTGCACTGTGGACACTCAAGATTGAAGTAGCCTTCTATCTCTTTATTCCCGTTCTGCATTACTTATCCAACCGGTTTGGGACCAAGAGAACTATGGGGGTGATGTTTGCCCTGTCCTGCATATGGAAGTACGGCTTCGCATATCTGGCTTCCATAGATAGCTCACATAGCGCTTATTCATTGGATGCCTCCCGTAATATCTACTCGCAAATGGAAGTCCAGCTACCTGGACAACTCGTGTACTTCCTCGCCGGCATACTGATCCTTCTGTATTTCGATGAGCTTAAGCATCACTTTCGAAGCGTATGTTGCGTCACGGCATGTTTGTTCCTGATTGACCACTGGCTAGCCGGAGACGGTCTCGACGTGCTGGCGATATCGGGGATGGTCTTCGTTGTCGGATTTTGGCGTTATTTCGGCAATTTTTCGAAGTACGGTGATTTTTCGTACGGCGTATATATCGTTCACTGGCCCATACTGCAGGTCATGATAGTACTCGGGCTTGCGGCAAAACTCGCTCCCGTTGTTTTTCTGCTGCTCAGCGTGTTTTTTGTCGCCTTCGCAGCGGCTCTTATGTGGACCTTTGTCGAGAGTAGGTTCTTGGCGACCAGTTCCCATTACCGTCAAGGGTCCCTGGCAACCGGTGGCGCAAGTGCTGATTCCTGAGTCGAAGGTTTGCATGAGCAGCGCCTTGCCGCTCAACCGGATGCCTGCGGCCATCCAGGGGTGGGCGCATAATGTTGCCCATGATGCGATTGTCGCAGGACGGAGTTTACCGCTGGACGGCAGTGGATTTGGCTCTTCCATTTGGGTTATCCTCAATCCTGACTGAGGACTTTGCTCAGGCTACTCACAATGGGCTTTGTTCTAAGCATTCTCTATTTCATTACGTACTACCTCACGCCCGCCGTCATATTCGGGCCTCTCACCGCTTACCGCGTAGAGTTGATTCTTGCAGCGCTCGTGATGTTAGTGTCACTGCCTGCCTTCTTGGGATCATTCATCGGGAAAACGTCGCAAACCCTGGCTCTGATCGGATTGGCGTTTTCGGTCTTGATGTCAGTATTCGTCGGTCAGGATTGGGCAGGGGGAGGTGTGAATGCGTTCCTGGCGTTCATTCCGAATGCCTTCGCCTATTTTCTCGTGTGCCTGCACTGCAACTCAAAAAGGAGATTGCAGCTGATTGTCTTGATGTTGCTGTTTGTCTGCCTGTTTGTGATTGCCCAGGGATCCATTGACCTGTTACGTGCGGCCCCGCCAGCCTTCGCTCTTCAGCCTTGGATGGGGAGCCCGTATATCCTGCCGGAGGGTGTGGGAAAAAGTGAATGGATATTTCGGCTCCGAGGACTGGGCGAGATTAACGACCCAAATGACTTTGGCCAACTGACGGTCTGCGTAATGCCGCTTGTGTTTATCTTTTGGCGCAAGAGAGCAGCTCTACGAAACTCTGTATTTGTGCTGTTGCCATTGTGTGCGTTGCTGGCCGGCGCATTCTTGACTCACTCGCGTGGCGCCATGCTGGCTATCCTGGCGATGGTAATAGTGGCAATGCGTCGCCGCATCGGGACGTTGCCTTCGCTGCTGATTGCGGGAGGAATGTTCGTTTCGGCAATGGCCCTGAACTTCACTGGCGGGCGAGACATCTCGGCCAGTGCCGGCTCAGACCGCACATCTCTCTGGGGTGCGGGACTGGAAATGTTGAAGTCTCATCCGTTGTTCGGAGTGGGTTACAATAATTTTGCTGACTACGCCGGTCTGACCGCGCACAACTCGGTCGTAGTATGCGCGGCAGAGCTAGGATTGGTTGGATTGTGCTTCTGGGCTCTGTTTCTGTTTTCCACGGTGAGGGATGCTCTGGTAATTGCTTCGCCGGCAAAGGTAAGTGAAGGCGAGCCGATCATACCCGAGAAGAATCCTGTTCCGGGAGCAAGGAAGATCGAAGCACTCGATAAAGCGGAAATCAATAGACTTGGGCAGCTGATGGTTTTATCGCTCACGGGCTTTTTGGTTTCAGGGTGGTTTCTATCTCGCTCCTTTGTCCTCACGCTGTTCCTGCTGGGCGGTATGGTAGAAGCGATTTTCGAGATGGCTTTGCGGCGAGGGATGATCTTTCCTCGCTTGCCGCTAAGACGTGTGGTGTTATATACCGGCGGATTGGCGGCTTCGTTGGTTGTGTTCACCTACATCTTCCTGAGAGTTGCAAACCTGTCGCGTTGATTCAAGTCGAGAGTCTTGTTCCTAGAGATGTTGGGATAGAGGACGGCCTAGTACTGTGCTGTTGGAGGTTTGGACACCCTGTATGAAGATTGCGCACGTTGTGGACAGTATGGATGTAGGCGGGGCCGAGACGCTGGTGTCGCAAATGTGCCGTCTGCAGCGCGAGCAAGGGCATAACCCTAGTGTCTATGCGGTTTCAACTCTTGGCGACCTTGGTAAGCAGATGCAGACGGAAGGCTTCGTAGTACAACCGCACATGGGCAGGAATCTGCCGGATGCCAGCCTGAATTTCTACCGCGTCTTCAAGCAGCTGCGACCTGACGTGGTACACCTTCACAATCCGACGCCGACAATATTTGCGGCGGCGGCCGCCAGACTGGCGGGTGTCCCCAGCATTGTGTCGACTCGGCACAGCCTGGTCGCCGCGCCGCGGAAATTGACCGTGGAGTTGAAGTATGCTCTTGCGGCTAGGTTCTGCGACTGGATCGTCGGCATCTGCGAGGCAACGACGAATAATTTGAAGAGCGCTCATAGCGCCCCCTCGCGGAAGATTGTGTGCGTTTATAACGGAGCGGCTGCGCTGACGCGGGTAGCTAAAGGAGAATGGCCTCCAAAGAGCGGTTTTACGCTGCTCTACGTTGGCCGGCTAGAACCCGTGAAGAACCATCGGCTGCTGCTCAACGCGTTTCGCGGGGCACTGTCGTCGATGCCGGGCCTGCACCTGTGGATGGTGGGCGACGGCAACGAACGCGGCGCGCTGGAGACCCTGGCTAAGGACCTTGGCATTGCTGCGCAGGTTACATTCTGGGGACAACAATTGGACGTGGCGCCATACTTCTCTGCGGCCGATGCCTTCATCATGTCGTCGAGGTCAGAGGGGTTGCCCATGTCGCTTCTGCAGGCCTTTTCATTGGGACTTCCCGCAATTGTGACCGACGTTGGCGGCATGGCAGAGGTTGTCCGACTGGCACAGGCAGGGCTCACAGTATCGTTGACAGGTCCCGCGGAGATGACGGCGGCGATTCAGCTGCTGGCAAGCAAAGATGCAGAGCGTCAGCAATTCTCGAGGAATACACGGGCGGCATTCCAAGCAAGCTTTACTCTGCAAATCATGGTCGATGCCTACATGGACTTATATCGAGATACCGCAAGGGCCCGACACATGGCGCACACCTGAGTCTTACCTGATTCTAGTTTGCACTCATAAACACATATGCATAGCTTCAGTTGCAGCGTGCAGCTAGTCCAACGTTCGGAATTCCGCCGTCGAAACCATGTAATCGCCTTGGTTACGCGTAACCCCAAACGACTCCAATAACTTGAACATTTCGCTCTCGGCCTGGGCCCAGCTATACGAACCTGCCACTCGCCGGGTGTGGCGAATCGGCGTAGCGTCAACAATTCCAATATTGAGGCCGCGCTTCCTCGCTGCTTCTGACCAAAGGAAGTCGAGTCCCCAACCCCATCGCGACTGCGGAAATGGAAGTACGTCGGCTAACAGTGATCTGTGGAAAGCCGTGAGCGGACCGCACTCTACAAAGTGCGTCGTCCTCGACAGATTGCGCCAAGTGCGCCGGGTAATCCCCCAAATCTTATAGGAGTTAACTCTGTGAGCCGGTTGGCTCAGAACCAGATGTTTATTCTCCGACACATAGAGAAAACGGTCAAGAAAGTTGGATGGTAGTTCGATATCATCGTCAACCACGATAAACCAGTCGAACTGTTCCATTTGGATACTTGCGATTGCCAGGCTAATATTGTCGAACTTTCCACGGTTTCCCATCGGCGCACGAAGAAACGTAACTTCGTGGTGTGTCTCCGCAAGCGCCGACAAGACTTTATCCAATGCAGCGGAACGGGCAGGAACTTCCACGGCGGCTACCAACACTTTTCGGACTGGCATCTCAGCGGCTCTTGCAGAAAGGCTCCGGTAGTCGCTGTTCATGCGAAGGCCCAGATCATAGATCGGATCGGAGATTCTGCCAAATCTGCGGGTTTTCCAAAATGTAGCCGATGTCTTCATGTAAAACTTGAAGGACTTTGGAGGTTCTCCCGTATTCACAGCGTTGTGAGCCAAGCCACACTCCCCGATAGTTATATTTAGAGCCCGTTAGCTGACTTTAATCGGATCTCCATTTTCGGCGCCGATTCGCATGAATTGTACCGCTACCGCGTCATCATAAGTAAGACCGAATCAATTCGACTCCGCCGCAGCGACGCTGCTGAAGCTGGTGTGAGCAACGAAGGTCGAAACGAGATGTAGCGCGAGGACGCGGGAGACTGCAAAGCTCCGAAGGCTGTCTAGGTTGGCGCTGTGCGCATAGTGTCTTCCAGATTGAGGTCCTCAGAGAGATTTCGTGGCCTCGGCCATGCGATTTGCGACCGCATCCCAAGTGTAACTGCCAAGCACAAGGCCGCGCCCCTCCCGTCCCATGGTGGCGAGGCCCTCGGGGTTGGCGAGGAGCTCCAGCATCTTGGTTGCGAGGTCATCGACTGACCCCCTGGAGGCGAGGGCGCCGTTGACGCCGGGAGTAACGATCTCGCGCAGAGCCCATGCGTCGGTGACCAGGCAGGGCAGTTGGTAAAGCATGGCCTCCAGAGGTGCGATCCCGAAGGGTTCGTAGAGAGAAGGTAGTACGAAGAGGCTCGCTTTGCGGAAGAGCGACTCGAGTTTTTGCTTCTGCTCGGGATCGGCTTTGGAGAGCCGCCCGTGGAAGACAACGCCGGGAGGAGGATTCTCGAGCTTGGCAGGACCGACAATGTGGAGTTCAGCCGCCGGCAGGGTTTCGTGAACCATGCGGAAAGCCTCCAGTAGCTGGGGGCCTCCCTTGCGAATAAACTCAATGCCGATGAACAGGATGCAGGGCGTGGTGTAATCCTTGTCAAGATTGACAGGGGGGATCTCGCTGAGATTGACACCTCCGCCGACATTGAAGACACGCTCAGCGGGAACCCTGTAGTCCTTGATGAAGGATTGGCGTAGATACTCGCTGAACGTGAAAATAGCGTCCATTTGTCCAGCGACTTGCTCCTCATAGCGCATAGCCTGATCGATGCGCTGTTGGGAGATGCCCTCAAGCCCAAGACCGCTTTTGAGCCGTTCGGCGAGGTTGCCGTCGTGGTAAGAAATGCACTTTTTGTCTGGGAACGCTTCCGGCAGAGAGAACATGTGGCCGATCTGCAGCAGGAAGGGGCTTGAAACGGAGATACGCTTTGCGGACTGGGTGAGGGCACGCCGGTAGGCCGGGTCGAAGTAGTAGTGGGAACGCCAGACTGCACGATTGCGGTTGAAGTTCTTAGCCAGAAGAAAGGAGTTCCGGAGCGGAGAAACCTTGATGCCTGCAGCGCAATCAAGAATGCCCGCATTGTCCATCGCGTTGACGAGAGACAAGCAACTGCCGGACCAGGTGGTAGGGGAGCGAGGATCAGATCCTACTGAGCCGCCGCAGATAACCGTTAGTCTAGGCATGCGGTTGTTCCCCGGTCGATATAAACAGTCGAAGGATAGTTGGACACTCCCGGGAAATTCGCATTGTGACAATCCTATGGGTGCTGGTCAGCTATTCCGGTTAGTTGGCCGTATAGGTTGATATAATCCTGCGCCATGCGTTCGGCAGAGAAGTACTGTGCGCGCTGCATGGCTTTTTCATGCAACTTCTCGCGCAGAGTGACATCGAAGAGAAGGCGTTCGATTGCGGCAGACAACGCTTCCGGATCCCGCCCAGGCACGAGAACACCCGAGTTGCCATTGTCAAGCACGAAGCGATTGGCGGGAATATCGCTCGCAACGCATGGGCACCCGCTCGCCAGGGCTTCGAGCAGGGTTATTGACAGCCCTTCGTTCCGCGTAGTCAGCACATTGATCGTCATCCGTCGCAGTACCGATGGAACATCCAGGCGGTTACCAAGAAAGTGGAAGTTTGGTATTTCAAGTTGCGCCTTCTCTGCTTCAAACGCGGCCCGCTGCTGACCATCCCCGACGGCAATAAAATGCACGCTGGGAAACCGGCCGAGGACAATCTTCGCTGCGCGCATAAAGGTGGAGTAGTCCTTTGGAGGGGAAAGCCTGGCAACCATGCCTACAACCGGAGCATCCGGAGGAATGCCTTCAAGCTCAACCCGCTGAACTCCTGCAATTCTGCTGAGATCGATGCCGTTGGGGATAACCACGATCTTCCGCTTCGGCACGGCCACCCATTTCCGGATGTAATCGTCCACCTCCGGAGTGAGAACAACTACCTTGGTCGTGAATAACGATGCCACTCGATGTTCCAGGAAAAGTCTTCGCCTTTGGTTCGAATGGTGAGTGTGAACACGCGGCGTTCTCTTTAGAAATCCGGAAATGGCGGTTGGCAGCCAGACTCCCCAGTGGCTGTGAACGATGTCTTGTGGATGTTGGCGAAGATATGAAGTGAGCAGTTTGACCTTTTCAGTCAGCTTGGCTGAACTGTTCAGATGCACCACGGGCAGGCCGTATTCGAGAGCCTTTCCATCCAGAAGGCCAGGCCCATACATCGAGCAGATGGTTACTTCATGACCGCGCCTCATTTGCCCGGCGGCCAGATCGAGAAGCATGACCTCAGTTCCACCAAGATCCAAGGTGTGGTTTACATGTAGGATTCGCAAGCTACAACCTCTCACAACGATACGGGTGAGTGAGTCTGCTTGACGATATCATTCTTGATTCCCATCATCGACTCCATTGCCCATTCCCAGTGGACGTTTACAACGCTGAGGATGGGGGTCAGCAGCGCGGAAGCTCTTCATGGATTTCGCACGCAGTTATCGGTCGCCGGGATTTGCGCGCCGCCATCGACGACTTCAAAATCGGTTACTTTCAATGCCTGCAAATCGCGTGACCCAAAATCCACGTCGCTGTACTTGACTGTGGTGTTGATGTCGCTCTGGGCGGTGAGCGTGATATTGCCGCCGTCCGCCAGGAACATGCCATATTGTTGCATGGCCCGCGCGACGATCTGGGCCGCAGGCTTCAACTGTGACAGGTCGTACGAGGCTTTCAGACGAAAGTGGGCGCCATACGGCGGAGCAAATGCCGGCCCGCTCGGGCCACCGGCATGCGTGGCAGGATGAACAAAGAAGCGACCGCGTATCCGCGGATTAGGAAGAATGAAGCGGATGGCGTGGTGGATGCCTCCGCTAGCCAGTTCGTCCGCATTGAACAACAGCGGAGCAATGGGAAACCCGGCGGCGTCCGCGCTGGTGCACTGATCGCCGCGGCCCGACGCAGGATAGACGCGGCTGAGGTCCCACACCGCGACAAAGTTTGCAGTAAGAGCTCCATCTGCGAAGTTGGCCTGGTAGGCTTCGTAGAGTTTGCCGCGGCTACGATCGACCACGATGAGATGACAGTCCTCTTGCTCAATAGCGCACTGATAGCCCTGCTGCCCTTCAATTTCACCGCCGGCTGGCAAGGGAAAGGTGGAGACAGCGTCCGAATCCTGACTGTAGAACCCCGAGCCTTTACGAAAAGGGACATACGGAGTAGTAGCGTCTGCTTGCAGGACTCGTATGCTGAAGTCGACGCGCATCTTCCCAGTGCCCCATCCGCCGGCGTCCGCAAGCCAGCTGATGATGGCGGAAGATTGGGGATCGAGGGGCGCCTGGCTTACGTCCTGAGTCCAGACGGCGCCAGGGGGAAAGTATGGCGCGGGAGCAATAACGTGTTTCAGTTTCGCTGCCCTCTCAATTCGGCTGTGATAGACGAACCCAGTCACTATGGCTCCGAATCCCAGGACTGAGACGACAAGCACCCGCGGATAGTTCATAGCCCCTCTCGGTCTGCACCTAGTCGATAGAGATCACAAGACAATTCCTCAACGTCAATTACTGCGGTTTTAGCCTGGCGAGATCGCAGGTTCGCCGCATCGATCACTGTCTTGTGTCTTGTTGTCGAAGATACTCAAAAGTGGCCAGCATCGCATCGGACGTGATCACCAGTTGCCGCCATCCCAGCGTGTGCAGCTTTGCGTTGTCGAATCTGTTTCCACCCCAGGCCGCAGTGGCTTTGTAGCGTGTGATGATTGCCGGCAACTGGCCTTGGGAGCGGTGATGATAGCTTTCCAACCCCCGGGCGAGCGCCTGAGTTACGAAATACGGCAGGCGGATCGACCGCATCCGTTTGACGTGCCTCTTATATTCGCGCAGATACTGGGAGGCGGTCGGCAGTTCGTCGTCGTGCACGTTATACACCTGCCCGGCGGAATCGGGATGGACTCCCGCCAACACGATTGCTTCCGCACAGTTGACGACATACGCCAATGGAAGCAGATTGCTTCCCCCCAGATGAAAGAAGATGGGGCCAACCTGTAAGCCAACTCGGTTGGAGAAGGCGCCCCCACCCGGCCCGTAGATTACTCCTGGACGCAAGACGACCAGTTCAAAACCTTCCCTCTGCTGATAATCCCAAAACAGTTGTTCTTGTCTAAGCTTGGAATGGGAGTAACTGTCCCGCAGAGCAGGATGTTTCTCCAGTGGTGTCTTTTCGTCAATCTGCGCGCCCCGTCCCAACTGCACTACGCCATACACCCCAAATGAACTTACTAAGACCACCCTTGTGCTCCGCAGAGGCATACCGTCGCGCGATCGGAGCGCGTCAAGCAGGTTGCGGGAAACGACGACCGAGTCTGAGAATAGTTCCGCTGGCGCGCCTTTCATTCCCGCCACTAAGTGGAACACCAAAGAGACATCGGCCACGGCTCGGGCGCAGTCGGATATTGACCTCAAGTTTCCGTAGCATAACTCCAGTTGTGAACCAGGGTGCGCTGCTGACAATTTCGAAAGCCGCTCCGACTTTCCGCGGTCGCGAAGAAAGCACCGGATGTCCGTGTATCCATGAGCAAGCAGCCGCTCGACAACATGCACTCCGAGAAAGCCGCCGGCTCCAGTAACCAGGACCTTCAAACGCGCACCTCCGGATAAACCTGCTCGAAGATTTGGTCCATCATTGCTGAGACTTGCAATATCTCGTTATAGGCAATCGGCGGCGCGGAATCCTGCTCGATACTGAGATAGAACTCAGTAAGCAACCGGCGCATACCATCAAAGAAATGGAAGCGTGCATGGGCAAAGCTGTTTAGATTCTTCAATCCTTGCCGCGCAAAGTCCTTTGCAGTCAGGAACGGAGGCAGCAGACGGCCTACAGCAGAAGGAAACGTCTGCTTCCGGTCGAGAACAATCGTGCGCGCCATAAAGTCCACGCGAGCTGTGTTCTTCGTTCCGTAAACGTGCAAACTATGCCCGATTGGACGGGCATGTGCGCTAAACGTAGCATAGGCACTTGTACGTGCGCCCTGAATCACCACGCGCAGTTCATCGAGAAGTTGACCGGCATAGGCTTCGCCAACTCCGGCGTCTCCACAGTATGCAACCGCTTTGATGAAAGGTCGATCATGCTCGAGAAATGGGGTGATCTTATTCAGGACATGATCCAACACATTCTGAAATAACTTGCCTGGAAGACGATGTACCCAATGTTCTGGGTCCCGCTTCAAAGCCATCCCGTATTCGCCCTCAAGGTTATATCCGTAAAAGCTCTCCACATGAACTGGACTGCCCAGCGTCCCGGCTTCGAGCAAACGGCGTAACTCAAGCGCTGGAGCTTCGAAATTCGGCCAGTAATTCACCGCCAGTTTTCGTCCGCCGGCAGTTACTGCTGCCAGGATGGCTTCGGTGTCCGCATGACGAAGCGCCACCGGTTTTTCGAGGAACACATGGCAGCCGGCCGCTACGGCCTGTTTCGTCAGAGATAAGTGCGATTGAGGCGGCGTCGTGATGTGCAAGATATCCGGCTTTTCCTGCTCGAGCATACTCGCCACATCGCTGTACCAACGCGAAATGGAGTAACGCGCCGCCAACTGCTCAGCCATAATCGGTTCTAGGTCACAGACTGCGGATAGGCGAACTGAGGGAATCTTACTGATCTCTTCAACGTGCGCATCTGCAATCTTGCCGCAGCCAACGATTGCTATCTTTAAGCTCATTGTCTTTCCCTGATCAATGAAACATTGGGACCGGGTAGTCTTCACCCGACCGGACTAAGAATTCGAAGATCGCTTCATAAGCGCTTCTCCGGCAGGGGCGGGTCTGGGCGCTGCAGCGGCTGCGCAGAATTGGAACCTTGAGCGGATGATTTGGAATGCCATCTAAGCATTCCAAAAAGCAGGGCCGGACAGCATAGCCCACAAATAACTTCGAGCACTCGAGCTTCTTGGGCCCTTCCCCAATTCGGAAACAACGTCGACCAGGCAGTTTGTGCCACCCCTCCCTGGTCCTCCGCCCCGAGCGTGAGCGGATACTGTCTTACTGTCAAGGCGCTGGTCGCCACGTTGTAGTTCCAGCGCACCGGCATGGTCGCCAATATCCCGCTCAGGGCCGTTCCCGCCCCAATCGCCGCCGAGCCGCTTCCCGGCACCAGGGTTCCCGGCGTATACGGCTGCCTCAAAGTCGAGAGGTAGTCCGCATTCGTCAGATTGTAGAGATGCAGGTTGATTGGGTTGCTCAACGGCCATTCGCACCAGTAGTCGCATCCCGCTCCCCACCCGTATGCGTCGCGGTCGCTGTAACTCCCTCCTGTAATCGGTGTGGCGATCGAAAAGCTGCCTCTATACATCAGGTTGGTGGTTGCCAAAAGGATGCCTGACTCGTAGGAACTAAACGCAATCCCCGACCCGGAGTGATTTGCCGTGGGGTTCCAGAGGATGTTATTGCGGAAGTCTACGCGCGGCTGCAAAAAAGGATCCGATCCTCCGTTCCCGTTGGTCTCGAACACAATCGCTGCATGGTCCATCGTATTGTTGTAAAAGTAAAGCGTACCATTGCGCGAAGCCATCCCCGCATCGTGGTCCATGCCATAGTGAATCTGCTGGTAAGCCGCACCTGCGTTAAGGACGAGGTTGCCGTAGATGAAGTCCTTCTGTGCGGATTCCTGATAGGCTGCAATGACGTTAGCTCCTGCCTGGTCGCCCAGACACCATAGAGAATCGTCGCAGTTTGTGTCGCCGGGATGGGATAGGTAGCCCTCAAAGGTTGAGTAGGAGAATGCATCCTGATTCTCGACCAGGTCGAAATCGCGAGTTGGCCCGTTACTGCCTGAGGAACTGAGTCCGAGGTAGTTGTAGCGAAAAATCCCCTCAATACCGCGGAATTTGATGTTCGCGCCGGTTGCGGTCGAAAGGTAATTGTCGATCCGGTTTCCTTCCACTAAGGTGAACCAGCTTTGGTTGTACATCTGATGGTCGCCGGCGGAGGTTCGGTAGCCGTTATTGGTCAGGTGATTGCCGCGCACCGTGACCTGCTGCGTGATGGTCGCGAAGGCATTGTTACCGTTCGCATACGTTGCCAATCCATTCGCGCAAGCCTCCAACTCATCGCCCACAATATCGATGTAGGAGCCCGAACCCAGATAAATACAACCATCCCCGTCAACCCATGGAGAAGATCCGCCGCGCGGAGCAACGAAGCGGAGCCTGGGGGTCGCATTCCGCAGATGCAGGCCTGAAATGGTTAGGTAGGAAGGCCCAGTGGAGCCGGACTGCCAGTAGTTATAATGGCCTCTCGCAGGCCCCGGCCATGTGAATATGATTCCATACCCATCAAGCGCTATCGAAGTCGTCGATTGCGTGGTGGCGTTGGTCCCGTCGAGAATGGGCAGGTTCCCATGGCTGTCGGGTACGCCGCAGATGATCACAGGCTGAGTCGCGGTGCCGCTGTTCTCAATCTGCATGTAGTTCGAATAGACGGTCGGATTCTCCCCAGTCCGGTCGGTGTTGTGGATGCGCATGATCGTGCCCGCGGGCCAGGTGTCCCACGCAGGCGCAGCAATCGGCGTGGGGTACGCGAACCCAGATCCGACCTCGAAATCTCGTCCTTTCAAGGCCGGATCGGGGTAGCATTCGGTGGGGCGCGTTCCGTTCGGAGTCGCCGCATAGCTAGGCAGCGAGTTGGGCGAAACATAGACGATTGCGGTTGCACTCTTGCTGCTGTTCGAGTGAGAGGTGTAGGCCAGCACATAGCGGCCGGTTACGGTTCCGCAACTGAATGCCGCGTCCCGGTTGCCGGTGTCGGCCAAGGCCCCATTGCCGCCGGCAGGACTCGTTGTAATGGACCAGGTGCCCGTCTCGTCTACGTCGCCCGTTACCCAGGATTGGAGGGTTGCGATTTGATTCTGATAGCACTGCTGGTAGGCAGGTGCGACCATCACGCTCGTGGTCTTCGCGCAAACATTGAAGAGAAAGGTCGCGGTCTTAGCTGGGCTATCAACCGACTGGGCCCGTACGGCGACGGTCGCTGTCGAGCTGACGTTGTAACTACCCAGCGATCCTGAGATCGAGCACGATCCCGCCGTTGGCCCGATGCCGACCAGAATCGTTCCCAGCGCACCCGAGATCGAAGAGACTGCGGTGTGCGTCGGATCGGTCAAGGTGGCCGAAGCTCCTCCGGTAGTCGCAACCACACTCCAGTTGAACGTGCAGGCGAAGCCAGCCGATGTCACGCACGGGGCCAGCGATGTGAGGTTAACAGTAGCTCCTGTCTCCGAGCCTCCTTGCGCGCCCACCACGTCGGTCGCCAGATCGTTCCCGGTAACGTAACCGCCACCGAGATAGGGGACGGCAGTTGCCGAGATGCCCGTGACCGCCCCGCCGGAGACGGCCGTAACCATGAACATGCAACCGTCCGCGCTGCCCTGCTTCACCTTGAGAAACGTCGCTCTGTGGGTATCGCCGGCAACGAATCCGGAGCCGCCGCTTGCCAGGGTCGCCGTCCAGCACCCCGAGGGATTGGTAGTGCTGGCGTAGCTTTCCTGCACATTGATCTGTCGGGTCGAGCCGGGAAGGACTTGTAGGTTGTAAGTCGGTGCGTGGGGAATGACCGCGACTACTTGCGCGAAGCCCGGCACCGAGATCAGTAGCGTGAATTGGAGGAGATGCCTTTGCATTTCAATACCGATCCCAAGAGGTCCCACACCCAAGTCTAAGCGGAACTCGGCGGGCACGTCACCGCCTCATCTGTCTAAATCAGCAGCGTGCACTACAATCGCTTCTCCACTGGCCTGGTCGAATTCCATATCTTCCATAGTGGCCCGGGCGTAAAGACAAACTTATACAACCCCACCACGGCAGCAGAGTTGAGCATAAGCAGCGCCCCGGCCGGAGCGGCAATGCGATAAAGTAATGGGATTCGGTAACGCAGGCCCACGATAGCGGCTGACCAAAAGGTGAGTTGTAAAATCGCAAATGCCGCATAGAGAGAATTTCCCTTTGCGAGCACAGCGGCGGAGACAAGCATAAGAATCATTAGATATGGCACCACCAGGCGCATCACTTTGTGTGATGTGAGTTGGAACAAAACTCGATTCTGCAGAGTCAGTGTCCAGGGTGCGAGTTGAAAGAGCTGGTAGTTTCCCGCCAGCGTCCGTACCTTGCGTTGAAATTCGCCTTCGACCTTCTTCGGCCATGTGTCATAGACATAGGCTCGCGGATCCACCACCGATCGATACCCCTGGCGAATGATCGAGAGCGGCTGAAACATGTCGTCGAGAATAATTCCAGCCGGTTGAGACACGGCGAACTCACGACGGATAGCGTAGAAGCCTCCATAGACGCCGACCGGCGAATCGTAGATTGCCTCACACGTCCTGATCCACTGTTCGTAGCGCCAATAAAACCCACTGACTGCCGCGGAGGCCGCGTCGTGACCGTCTTGGCGGAGTTTGAGGTTGCCGGATACGCAGCCGACCTTCCCATCGGCGAAGTTGCTGACTAACTGTTGAATTGCTCCTGGAGCGATCTCGGGCCGGATGTCCACGAAAATAATCACGTCTCCCGTGGCTTCTGCCACACCGGCGTTAACCGCAACTGCCTTGCCTCTATGCTCATCTATAAAGATGACCTTGGCGAGCGGGTGTTGCTCGTGCGCCAGCAACTCCGCCGTACCGTCGGTCGAACCGTCGGAGACGATGATGATCTGAGTAATGTTCGGGTAGTCGAGGCTAACTAGGTGCTGAATCTTCTGCGGTAGCAGCGCCGCACCATTGTGGACGGCGAGCACGATACTTACGCTCGGGGTAATTGGACCTGTCTTCCACGGCTGCGGCCGGAGCCGCGCCAGCGCCCACATCAACAGGGGATAGCCCGCATACGTGTACAGCACGCCGATCAGCGACAGCCAAAAGACGATCTTCACTGAGCGCCTCTCCGCAGCAAAATCAAACGGCGCGAATACTCTCGCATACCTAATGCCTCAGAACAACCTATGTTGACCCAACCTAGACGCCAACGGCAATACCACGACGGTAACATACCGGACTCGGCTATTCCTGACGGGAAAACTTACATCTTTCGTGTGGGTGTAACTACAACCAAAGGGTTTAATCACGGTCATGGTCCCTTCGCGTATTAGCTCAAGACTGATCCTGGGAATGCTACGATGCATTATCCTGTGACCATGACGTACGGCAACCTCAGGAATAAGTCCCAGCGAAGGCGACATTCATAGTTTTGAAACTTAGTCAGTATCGATATGTCTAATACCAAGACCATCGTCCGGAATACCGGTTGGTACGGCCTCGAAAGCGCAATCAGTTCCATCGTCGGGTTGTCTACGTCGATCGCGATTGCTCGCACATTGGGTCCGGCAAAGATGGGCTACATCATCTATGTTTCGTGGATCGCATCGGTAGTCGCCAGCCTGGGTGGAATGGGTATTCCGGCAACCACTCAGAAATACATGGCGGAGTTTCTTGGCAGGGGTGACCAGGGCACTGCGCGTCACATCTATTTCCGCACTCTGCTGCTGCAGGTTTTTACGGCGACGCTGGCCACCGGTGGGATTCTCTTCTGGGTGTTGAGGGACGCCAATACAGGCTACAAGTTGGCTTCGGCGCTTATAGCGCTCAGCATCTGGCCTTCGATGGTCAACTCCATTTCGGCGCAAGCAAACGTTGCAACCGAAAAGCTGTCAACCAACTTGCCCGCATCAGTAATTTCGATATTCGTGTTCTTCATTGCAATCATTGCAACGGTGGTATTCGGGTGGGGTGTTATTGGGGTAGGCGCATCGATGTTCCTCATGCGATCTGTCGATTTTCTGGTGCGGCTCGTCCCCACGATGAGGCGCGTAATCACTTGGGAGACCATTCATGTTCATCCACCGGGGTTGAACGCGCGAATGATCGCCTTTTCGTGGCAGAGCGTAGCCAGCATGGTGGTGGCGATGATCGTGTGGGACCGGTCTGAGTTCTTTCTGCTCAAGCACCTGTGCGCGGATATCCGCCAGGTTGCCTACTACTCTGTCGCGTTCAGTATGGCCGAACGGCTCCTGATTACTTCTGGCGTCTTCGGCTCAGCGACCGGAGCGACCATTTTTGCCCAGTACGGGCGCGACCAGTCCAAGCTTGCTGCCCTCACCGCTTCCACCTTCCGCTATCTTGCGCTCACTTCAATTCCGCTGCACTTTATCTCCGCCTCGCTCGCATTCCCGGCGCTGCTTTTGCTTTACGGGAACCAGTACAAGGGCGCTGCCATGGTGGTGACGCTGGCTCCATTGCTATGTATGCCCAAGGCCTTCATCGGCCCTGTGCAGAGCCTATTGCAGAGCACGGAGCGACAGAGTTTCATCATCCTGGCAACCGTGCTCGCCGGCATTGTGGATATCGGTGTCGCCTGGTATCTCATCCCGGCACATGGCGCGGTTGGCGCGTGCATCGGTAGCGGAGTTGCGCAGATAACCGCCGTCGGGATGATGTGGACCGTTGGCACTTACCTCTACCAGGTGAAACTCCCCTGGCTGCAAGTCGCCAAAATCACCTTCATCAGTATTCTGGCGTCGCTAACCGCGCACTATTTCGCGATGCGTGTAGCTCCGCTTTGGGCCATCCTCTGCGGTGGAAGCGCTTCGCTGCTCGTTCTCTTTGGGTTGTTATACATAATGCGGGTGTTGGAGCCGGAAGATCACGACCGCTTCAAGATCCTGACTGGTGCGTTGCCGAGGTCAATCTCGGTACCTGCGAACAGGTTCCTGGATTTGCTTATTCGCCCTGCGCTGCAAGCCTAAGAGTGGCCGAGGCCCAACTTTCGGTGGCGCCCTCAGAACCCCGCCCGCTTGCTACGTTTTTGGATTTGATTGGGCCACTCGCTCCGGTCGAACTCTGTCTGCGCGCCAGGTCAATCTTTATACCCAGCACCAACCTGCGTCCTGATTCATCCGCAGGTGGCGCCGAACGTCCCGACGATAACGAAAGGTGTACTTATATCTTTGACATGCCGGAGAAGCGCACTTGATACTGGAGTTTGAGGGGCTTTCTTGAACGCACGCTGCACACGGATGGCGACAGACAAACGACAGGCTTGCCAGTGAATCTTCCTCGACACGCAGAAATCTGGTTTGCTCCCTACCTGAAGGGCCGACTGCGCAAGGCCATGCGGACCACAAAACTGAAGCGGGCCTGGGTCGCCATTACCGACCATTATGAGCCGCTGGGCATGGCCGCTACTCTTGAAACCGCGCTCAGTCGCGTCGGAAGCTGGCGCGACAGGTGGCCACGAATTGCCGAAGACGCTCCCCGGGATGCTGCCGGGCAGCGGCCACAGTACAGCTTTTTCTACCCTCAGGAAGAGTACAGGCGCGAACTCCTCGACGGCATCGCAGAGATGGTTCGTCTCGGGGTCGGCGACGTGGAAGTGCATTTGCATCACGACAATGATCGGCCCGACTCCTTCATCCGCAATGTTAATGAATACTGCCGTCGCCTCACCGACGACCACGGCCTTCTCCGCCGGCTAGACGGGCGCACCGTCTTCGGCTTCATTCATGGCAATTGGGCGCTCGACAATTCGCGGCCTGACGGCAAATGGTGCGGCTTGAACGGAGAGATCGCCCTGCTGCGCGATCTGGGCTGCTACGCCGACTTCACTATGCCGTCTCTGCCTTCTGCGACCCAGAGCCGCGTTGTGAACCAGATCTACTGGTGCACCAACAATCCCGACAATCGCCCAAGGTCCTTCGATCGCGGAATTGAAGCCACTGTCGGTGGCGGCAAACGCGGGGACCTGCTCATGATTACCGGGCCAGTTGGCCTGCGCTTCGACGGCCGGCTGATACCGCGCCTGGAAACCGGGGAGATTGCTGGTTACGATATGCCGGCGCCCTCACGCATACACGAATGGTTCGATGTTGCTCCAACCATCGGCGACGATCTCTTCCTGAAGCTCTACACCCACGGCGCACCGGAGAGAAATCTCGAGCCGCTGCTTGGAGGAGGGCTCAGCAACCTGTTCCGCTGGCTCGTCGAGGAAGCAAACCGAAGAGACATTGAGATCCACTGGGCTACAGCCTGGCAAATGTTCCAGGCTGCCGATGCGCTGATTCATGGCCGCGAGCCCGCAGCTGTTTCGAAGCAAACTGATCGCACAAATGTAGCGCATTGAGGCAATCCATGCATGGCAAACAGTTCGACGCACTGGTAATCGGCTCTGGGGCCGCAGGTAGCTTTGCTGCAAAAGAGCTTACGCAACGGGGGTTGGATGTCCTTCTGCTGGAGGCAGGCCCGAATATCACTGAGGACGACTTCAAGGTACCGGCCCATCCACGACAAAAGGGCATCAACCTCAAGGCGCGTGCTATCGCCGTGCTCCGGGGTCAGTACATTCAAGCCCGAATCGGTTTCTTCGGAGAACAGTTTAAACATCTGTTTGTGAACGATTGGAAAAACCCCTATACCACGCCTCCGGAAGATTTCTATCTTTGGATTCGAGGAAGACAGCTTGGAGGCCGTCTTCATCTCTACGGGCGAGTCCTGCTTCGCATGACCGACTACGACTTCAAAGCGGCCAGCAGGGATGGATTCGGCGAAGACTGGCCAATCTCCTATGCCGACATCGCGCCATACTACGATCAGGTTGAGGAATTCCTTGGCCTCTATGGAACTGAAGACAAAGTGCGCAACCTTCCGGATGGCAAATACCTCTATCCCCCAAAACTGACAGCACTCGAACAGGCCTTCAAGGCCAAAGTGGAAGCTAATTGGCCAGACCGTTCCGTCATTTCCTGGAGGTACGCAGCTCCCAATCTCAAACGGGTGCCCCTGCCTATTCTCGCCGCAAAGGAGACGGGCCGGCTCACCATTCGCACCGATGCAATCGTGAAACGAATTACAGTCGATGCGGTCAGCGGAAAAGCGACCGGCGCTGAATTCATCGATCGACTGACGAAGAAGACAGAGACCGTTTCGGCTAATGTTGTCGTTTTGTGTGCGTCAACTATCGAGTCGGTGCGCCTGCTCCTCAATTCGGCTTCGCCCAGGCACCCCAATGGCTTGGCTAACTCTAGCGGTCTGCTCGGCCGCTACTTCATGGATCAGTGCCCGAGTCAGGTTTATGGCACCGTGCCGGGAACAAGGGGATGGGAACTCGACGACTCAGCGCCGCCGGATCCTTTTTACGCTCCCTCCGGCGGCGTCTACATTCCTCGATTCCAGAACCTCGATAATGCGACACATCCGAAATTTGCCCGAGGCTTTGCATTCCAGGGAGCTATCGGGCGAGGTTTTGTTCCTGAGGATTCTCCGGCCATATTCGGAATAATGGGCTTTGGCGAGACCCTCCCCTACTTCGACAATTGCATCACTCTCAACCCCAGACGAAAGGACGCCTGGGGCATTCCTGTCCCACACATCAAGTGTTCCTTCTCTCAAAACGAGCGCCTGTTACTGCGTGAACAGGTGAGAGCGATTCAGGAAATGGTCGATTACTGCGGGTACAAGGTCATCTTCTCCGGTTCAACCTTCGGACTTGAGAACGAAAAGAACGCTTTCCCCGATGCCGATTGGCTCAGCCGATTCATGTTTCGAAAGTCCTTCAAGAAGAGCCTGGCAGTTGGAGCCGCAATTCACGAGTGCAGCGGCGCCCGCATGGGAAACGATCCCGCTAAGTCTGTCCTTAACTCGTACAACCAGTCCTGGGATGTGAAGAACCTGTTCGTAACCGACGGAAGCTGTTTCGTCTCCAGCGGAACCGTGGGCCCGGCTCTGACAATCATGGCCCTTACGGTGCGAGCATGCGAGTACATCGCGAACGAGTACAAGACGAATGGGCTTTAACCCGGGCGCTCGGGGGCATCTGGCTGTTTGAGCTGCTTCGAGGTTTCCTCAAAGCACGCTAGCAGCGGACAATCTTTGCAGATTGAATTCCCTTGGTTGCATTGCGCGAATCCACCACCAGTTGCGATTTGCTTACGATGTCTTTGTAGTCGTAGTCGGAGTGGTCCGTCATGATGAGGATACAGTCGTACTGCCCAAGGTCATCGAGTGGAGTGCAAGTCATGTTCAGAGCGTAATGGCGACCCCGGCCGACCGTCGGAAAGTAAGGGTCGTTGTAGAGCACTTCGGCGCCCTGCGCACGCAGCAACTCGATGACTGTCAATGAAGGCGATTCGCGCAGGTCGTCGATATCTTTCTTGTAGGCCATGCCTAGTATTAGAATCCGCGATCCCTTCATAGCCTTCTTTTGCTGGTTGAGGCCCTTGGCAACATACTCAACAACATGTCCGGGCATCGACTGGTTGACCTCTCCAGCAAGCTCGATGAACCGCGTATTGAAGTCGTATTCTCTCGCCTTCCAGCTCAGGTAGAACGGATCGATCGGGATGCAATGGCCGCCAAGACCAGGCCCCGGATAAAACGGCTGAAATCCGAAGGGCTTTGTCGACGCAGCGTCGATCACCTCCCATATATCCACGCCCATCCGCAGCGACAGCAGCTTCAGCTCGTTGACCAGGGCAATATTCACGCAGCGGTAGATATTCTCCAGTAGCTTTGTCATCTCGGCAACGCGCGTTGACGACACCCGGACGGCTCGCGTAAAGATGCCTTCGTAGAGCGCTGCAGCCAGTTCTGTGGCGATCTCCTCGTGGCCGCCCACCACCTTCGGAATATCACGCCGCGCGACCGTCACATTACCCGGGTCCTCCCGCTCGGGAGAATAGGCAACATAGAAGACGCCGTGTTCCGCTGGCGTGCCCTTGCTCTGGACCTTCAGACCCTGCGTGTTTCCCGCTTCGAGGACCGGAATCATCAACTCTTCCGTCGTTCCGGGGTAGGTCGTGCTTTCCAGCACCACCAGCTGGCCTTCCCGAATCCAAGGCGCCGCAGATCTGGCCGTGCCCTCCACATAGCTCAAGTCTGGCTCGCGCTGTTCCGTCAATGGCGTAGGTACGCATAGGATGATGGCATCCTGCTCCGACAGATGAGCGAAGTCTGAGGTAGAGGAGAATCCCTGTTTGCGCGCAGTCTGAATCTCTATTGCGGGAATGCGTAATATGTAGGACCGCCCCGCTTCGAGATCCGCAACCTTTCTGTCATCGATGTCGAAGCCCGTAACCTTGAAGCCTGCCCCGGACAAAAGCAGGGAAAGCGGCAGCCCAACGTAACCAAGTCCTATGACACCAATCCTGGCGGTGCGGCTCTCAAGGCGATCGAGACGCTCCTGGGCAATCCGCGGCAGAACGATCTGGCTGGCAGTCGACATGGTTCACCATTATTGCATCCGCTCCAGGCAGCTTCGAGCTTCTGGCCAGGCGCGGCCGAAACGAAGTTGCCAGACGCGTCCAGAGAACATTCGTCGGGAGTTTGGAAGACATCCGCTGCAAATTGACACTACTATGCAACCCCAGATCGCTCCTTCATTGTCATACCTGTCGCAGATGTCCAATATAGTGTGAGTATGCGCGCTGTTTCTTGCGCCCGGGCGGATGCCGCTTCCCCTCAGGCGCGGGAGTTGCACGAAAGTTGCATCGACGCAAGCGGGCTTGGGTTGCGAAACTGGCATTTCCATGTCGATTTTTGGGGCTGTGTGCCAGGAAGGTCTCCCAGGCGTCGGCAAGGCAGGGATTATTCTTGATCCATCATTAATCTTTCGCCGCATCCAGGGAAGCACGGTTGGAGAGTAGATGGCGCGTTACTTGATTACCGGGATTGCAGGTTTTATCGGCTCGACCCTGGCCCACGCGCTGGTGGAGCAGGGGCACGAAGTGCGCGGAATCGACAATCTTTCCACCGGCACGCTCGATAACCTCGCCGACATTCGTCGCTCAATATCGTTCCAGCAGATGGACCTGCAGGATGTTGCGGGCATCAGGTCTGCCTGCGAAAGCGTGGATTTTGTGCTTCACCAGGCAGCAGTCGCGTCTGTGCCGCGGTCGGTAAAGGACCCGCTCGGTTCGCACGAGTCTAACATCAATGGGACGCTGAATCTTCTCATCGCCGCGCGTGACGCAAAGGTCAAGCGCATTGTCTACGCGGCATCTTCTTCCGCGTACGGAGACCAGCCCACCCAGCCCAAGCAGGAGGATATGCCTCCGTTGCCTCTGTCGCCCTATGCGGTGCAGAAACTTACCTGTGAGTACTACATTCAGTCCTTCTTCCGCTCCTACGGCCTGGAGGGAATCTGCCTGCGCTACTTCAACATCTTCGGGCCGCGCCAGGCGGCGGACTCACCCTATTCCGGCGTCATTGCACAGTTCACCTTCAAGATGATGGCCGGGGAGACGCCAACCATCTTCGGCGACGGCCTGACCAGCCGCGACTTCAATTATGTGGACAACGCCGTCAGCGCCAACCTGCTCGCCTGCCAGGCTCCCAGCTCCGTGGCTACAGGCCGCGTCTTCAACATCGGCACCGGCAAGAGTCAGACGCTCAACCAGGTCTATGCTGCCATCGCCGGCCAACTCGGCTTCTCCGCCAAACCGATCTATGGGCCGCCCCGAGAGGGTGATATCAAACACTCGCTGGCCAACATCGACCGCGCGGTCAAGGAGCTTGGCTACCAGCCCAGGTTCCAATTCCATGATGGTCTGCGGAAGACCGTGGACTGGTACCTCGCGGAGCGAGAGAAGCAACCCGTCGCCGCGGTTCAAGGCTGATCGCGATCCCAGTCTCACCCGCCGCCGGAGACCTCAATCAGGCCTTCCGCGGCCAACTCCCTGAGGATCTGAAGCACGTCTGACTCGATCTGTCCCGGCGGGGCCTCGTAAGCCGTCTGCAGTTGGGTCACCAACTCCGCAACCTGAATTGGCTCGCGCAGCCTGCGCCAGAGGTCGCTTCCGGTGCTTCCCAGGCCATAGCAGCGATCGCGCACCAGGTTCATCAGAACGACCTCGTCATTCACGTCGGTCGCCACCGCTTCCGCGCTCCAGTGGACGATGGAGTTCTGGCCTATTTCCGTTTCCTTCATTACTTGTTCCTTTTCGCTCTGACAGGGCTGCGCGACGCTCAGCGCGACCAATTGAATATCGCTCCTTTTGTACGATACAGCCAGCAGCCGCTCCGCAAAAACCCGTGAACGCCTGGACTTTGCCGCGACCGTGCTTTGCATCTCCGGGACCGCTCTTAGAACCTCACTCGACTCTGATGTATCTTGTAAGACTATGATTGGGCGGTTGGAGGAATCTGCAGGTACGACGGTATTTCCCTCCGGATTCAGTTCACCATCGGCTCGCTCTCCCGAACTAGATCTGCTTCTGCTGTGCGCGCGGTGGCCGCAGCGGCCCGAAGACGGCGAACTCATCCGCGACCGATCGGCCGGCCAGCTCGATTGGCGGCTCTTCCTCAGGTTTGTCCGGCACCATCGTCTCGAGCCCCTGGTCTTCCACACTTTGCGTGCCAGCCTCACGGGACCTCCATCGCCCGGATGCGAGGTGGTGCTTGCAGAGCTTCAGCAGCTTTCGATCTCCAGCGCTCACCGGACGCTTCTTTCCCTCGCCGAGCTTCGGCGCGTGGTCCAGGAGTTTCGAGCCAACAACATCACCGTGCGCGTCCTTAAGGGGATACCGCTCGCGCAATCCGTCTTTGGCGACCTCAGTCTGCGCTCTCCCGGAGATATTGATCTTCTGATCGACGAGTCCTCAATCCTCAAGGCCGATCGGGTGTTGCGTGGCTTCGGATACCGCGGTCTCCTCCGAATCGATCGTTTCTCGCCCAAGCGTCTCGCCTTCTATCGTTCCCACTGGAAGGACCTGGCCTATCGCAATCCGGCCACCGGCTTCGAGGTCGATCTGCACTGGAGATGTTTTCGCAATAGCCAGATGCCTGGCGCGGGCCTGTGCGCTGCGTGCGGTCAGGAAGGCGTTGCCTTCGGCGGCTTCCGGGTGGACACTCTGCCCCGGATGGAAGGCCTGCTGTATCTCTGTGTTCACGGGACGCTGGACGGCTGGCTTTACCTCAAATCGCTGGTCGACGTCGCCGCTCAGGTGCGCACTATGAGCGAGTTGCAACTAGACGAACTGGCAAACCTCGCGGCCGGCTATGGCATCCTGCCGGAGCTCACCGCAACCCTCATTCTGGTGCGCCGCTACCTCAGCATCGATCACTGGAGCCAGCGCCTGCTTCCGCCGGACGATCGCACGGTGAAACATATTCTGCGCTACGCCGGCCGCACGCTGGTTCGGGGCGGCTTTCTGGCGGATCGCGACTCCATTCCCATCGCCGCAACCATAGCCTTTGAGCTGAGCCTCCGGCGCAACTTCCGCTACCGCAGGGAACTGCTGGTCCGAGTCTTCTACCGCGCCCGCATGTGGGAGACGATCCCGCTCCCGGATTCCCTGTTCTGGCTCTACCCGCTGCTCAGCCCGTTCGAGTGGTTGACCTATCGGGTTCAACGCCGCGCGGGGGAAGCCGCCCTCTAACGCCACGCTGGCGAGTTAGGCGCCGCTGTGCGCTGATACCGGAGGCGCCAGGAGAGGATTCCTCGCGGGAAACGTCTAAGATGAACAGAGCCCTTCGAATCGAATGCTGGGATGCAGGTAATACCTTTCTATGACTGAGTTTGTAATCAGGTTGGCGGATGAGCGTGGCCGGGTGATGGAACAGACGCACGCGGCGGCCACGGCGGACGAGTTGCGGGCACGGTTCACACAGGCCGGCTACCACGTCTTCTCGGTGAAGGCGCGCGGGCTGCTGGCGGGGCAGGGCAAGAGCAAAAAGGTGAAACTGGAGCCGTTCCTGGTCTTCAACCAGCAGTTTCTGACGCTGATCCGAGCCGGGTTGCCGATTCTGAGTTCGCTCGAACTGCTGGCCCGCAGGCAGAAGCTACCGAATTTTCGCGCGCAGCTTGAGGACGTGGCGACGCGGGTGAAGAACGGCGAGTCGATCTCCGAGTCGTTCGAGGCACAGGGCGGGTTCCCGGTGGTGTATACCACTACGTTGCTGGCGGGCGAGCGGTCGGGCAACCTGGAAGAGGTGCTGCAACGCTATCTCGACTTCCAGCGAGTGAGCCTGACCTTCCGCAAGAAGCTGCAGGCCAGCCTGATCTATCCGGCGGTGCTTGTGGTGATGGTGATCGGGCTGTTTATCTTCCTGATCACCTTTGTGGTGCCGCGGTTCGCCGACCTGTACGAGCAATTGGGAACGAAGCTGCCGTCGATTACGACCTTTCTGCTGGAGCTGGGCAAGGACGCGCAGAGCTATGGGATTTATGCGGTGCTGGTGCTGGCAATAGTGGGTTACCTCCTGTACCGGTGGGTGAAGACAGATTCGGGCGCGACCCTGGTGGACAAGGTGCGGATCAGCCTGCCCCTGATTGGCCCGGTCTGGCTGAAGTACCAGGTTGGGCTGTTCGCGCGGACCCTGTCGACGCTGCTGAAGGGCGGCCTGCCGCTGGTGCCGAGCCTGGAGACGGCGGCCCGGGCGATCGACAGCAAACAGATCAGCAATGCGGTGTTCTCCAGCGTGGACACAGTGCGCGAGGGCAAAGGTCTGTCGGCGAGCCTGGAAGCGACCAAGGTCTTCCCCGAACTGGCCGTGGAGATGATCGAGGTCGGCGAAACCACCGGCGCCTTGCCGCAGATGCTGAACTCGGTGGCTGAGTTCTTCGAAGAGGATGTGCAGACCAACCTGACCGCGGCGATGAGCCTGATCGAGCCGATCATCCTGATCGCGATGGGCATTGTGGTGGTCACGATCCTGATCTCGCTGTACCTGCCGATCTTCCAGATGGGCGCCGGTGCGGGAGCCGGCGGCGGAATGTAGGCTGGCCCCGACCCCCCTCCCCCCTTTCATGCATAATCTTCGAAACAAAGCACTTAGATCGTCATCCCGCTCGCAGAATCTTCATTCCAGACGACTTATTTTGTAAGTATACCTGGAATCAATGAGTTGACTTCAACTTCGGCTCGGGATGAGAGGGCTAGGCGCGAACGCCGCGCTCCTGTGTATCCTTCCTCGATTGTGCCTGTGGTTGTTCCCCCCTCCCCGAGGGTACTTATTTTGTCAAAGTCTAGATAACATTGCGGTTAGGCTTTTGTATATACAATTGAGCATTGATGGCAAACGACTTGCGCGTTCGTATATACCCCGCTGTATAGACTTTTGATGATTTTCACCCCTTGAGGTTTGGCAGGCTCCAGGTCCGGTCCGGATGAGGCGGGGACACGACTCTGGGCTCTGTTTGGGCCTTTCTTAGTTATATGGGGTGGTGTCAAGGAATCGCGGTGCAAAACGAGGTCGGGACCTGCGGGGGGAAAGAGCGAATCACAGAGAATACAGGGAAAAGAGAGATCACAGAGGGAAGCGATTTATTTTTTGGGGCGGCACTGCATACGGTTTTCTACGCTTCGCGCGAGTGCAGAAGCAAGCTGGGGTGGAGCTGGGCTCTTGGGTATCGGACCTTAGGGCGCGGGTGTTGCAGGGGGCGGCGTTGGAAGGACGCAACGAGGAGGGCAGGGCGTGGGGATGGCCGGGGGTGGAGCGGCTCCGTGCTTATCCGGGGTTTTGGAGACGATCAAGGGAACTTCAAGGGTCCCGACCTTGTTGGAGGTGGTGTCGAGGATGCCGACCCGGAGGGAGATCTGTCCGGGCGGCAGGTCGAGTTGCTGGGAGAATTGGAACGGCGTTTTGACGAATTCGCGGTATTCGCCGGGACTGAGCGGCAAGTTCAGGGTCTCGTTGATCGAGGCTACGAGCCGGCCGTAGATGTCGTAGGCGGCAGCGTGGAACTCAAAGGAAACCTTGTGCGCACCGTCTGGGGCGCTGGCGAAGGCAATCTGGCTCTGGGGCAGGAGGTAGAGGACGTCGTAGGGGATAGCCGCTTTGTCTGTGGATGAGGCTTTCTCGGGCTGCGCGCTGGGCACCGCCTGAACGTCGAAGAGCAACTGGGTGGCTGCGGGCGCATTGCCTTGCATGGCGGTGTTCAGCAGATCGGCGCCGGAGTGTTGCGGGAGCCGGGGTGGGTCTTCGGAGTTGTAGCCGGCGCGGTAGACGAGATGAAGGCCGGGACGGATGGTTTCGACCTTGATGGTGTGGTAATGGCCGTCATCCACCTGGCGGGGCGGGATGTAGGAAAGTGTGTAGAAGTGGGAGCCGTCGCCGATGGCCTGAGAGAGAAGAGCCTTGAGGTCGTTGTTATTGTAGAAAGCCTCGCCGCCCGTGCCCTCGGCTATCGCCTCAGCCTGGAGTGTGCTGAAGTCGAGCGCGCAGGGGCGGCCTGGGCAGTACCTGACGCCGCGCGAGTCAATAGGGGAGACCGCGATCTGTTCGGCGGTGAAAAGCTCGTAGGTATCCATAACGCGATGGACGCGGGTCGTGTCCTGGTCGTGCCACCCGTAGCCTCCGTCGCGGACGAGGATGATGGGCGGTCCGGGAGCCATCCATAGTAGGTTTTTGCGTCCCTTGATTGCGGAGACATAGGCGGCTATCTGGTTTAGAGAGGCGATTGTAAGCTTGTCGACGGTGTAGCGGTCGTCTCCGTTCTTGCCGATGTCGACGCGGTTGGTGCGGACGGCGCGGAGCAGCAGGGCAGGATCGGTGGTGAAGCCCTGGAGCATGTGCAGGCCGCTGTCGGCGAGCCAGAAGACTGCGAGCTGGGTTCCCGCGGGCATGGCGAGGATGTACTGCTCGGCGGCGCGAAGGGAGAGGACGGCGTCGACGGGGCTGGAGTGGAGAGCGTCGATGAGGAGGATGTTGACGGGGCCGGTGGCGGGGGTCAACTGGTAGTTGGTATAGACGTTGGGCGGAAGTTTGGGGCGCGGCGGAGCGGCAGGCCGGTCTGCGAGGTCGAACTCTGCGAAGCTGCGGAGGGGTTGTGGCTGGCCGTCTTCGGAGATGGTGAAGTCGGTTTGCTTGAGGCCGCGGACGGGCTGGCCTTTTTCGTCGGTGACGAGGACATCGACGATGGTTTCGCGGGAGTAGACCTTGAGGGTGGGGGCGGTGGCGGTTGTGAGCTGTGGGGGTTGGTCGGAGGCCCACATCTCAGTGGCGAGGCCCTTCGACTGGCTCAGGGCAAGTTGCGGGGCACCCAGTGTGGTGAAGAGGAGAAGCGCGTTGAGGGCCGGTTTGGTGAGGCGCATGGGCTTCTCCGGGGCTGTAGGAGGATTGAAGCAGATTCCCTTTGGGAATGACAAACAATTCGGGCAACGGCGACGGGCAAACGGGGAGATTCTGAGGAAGGGTAAGCAGGGAGATTCTGAGGATGACGACTTTGGGGATTTTATGGGGGAATGACGAACCAGGTGACCGTTCCGGAGGAATTTTGGGGCGTGCGGCTTACACTGTACGAGGGATTGGCGAATGCAGGGGCAGACGTAGAAACTCGTAAGGTGTCCAGTTAAGCGCGCGGGATTCGCAAAGTCGGGCCGATTCGGCGGTAACGGACGAGGTTGAGGGGAGTCTTACAGATATATGGCTACACCGGTTGCAGTGCCGCTCAGTGTGAGCGAGATGGGGATGAGCGAGATCGAGCGCGCGCAGGCTTTAGCGCGGCGGTATCACGCTGATTTCGTTGATCTTAAGAACTTCAAAATATCGCATGAGCTGTTCAAGAGTGTGCCGGTGGACATGATGTTCCGGTACAACTTTGTGCCTCTGGAGCAACTGGAGGGGCGGCTGGCGATTGCGGTGAGCGACCCGTCGAAGCTGATGGTGCTGGACGAAATCTCAGGACTGCTGGGGCAGCGGCTGGTGACCCGGGTGGCGACGCTGACCCAGATCACCGACATTCTGAAGAAGACCGAGCAGAGCCAGCGGGTGCTGGACGAGGCCAGCGAGGGGCTGGCGTTCGACGTGCTGACCGGCGACGAGAACGCCGACGAGAACATCTCGATTGAGCGGCTGACCAGCGAAGACGATATTTCGCCGATTATCCGGCTGGTGGATACGACCATCTTTACGGCGCTGGAGCGGCGGGCTTCGGATATTCACCTGGAGACCTGCGACGACTGCCTGATGGTGAAGTACCGCATCGACGGCGTGCTGCAGCAGGCGATGGCTCCGATTGCAAGGGAGCATCACCAGACGATTCTGTCGCGTATTAAAGTGATGTCGGAACTGGATATCGCCGAGCGTCGCGTGCCGCAGGACGGGCGCTTCCGGGTGCGCTACAAGGGCCGGCTGATCGACTTCCGCGTAAGCATCATGCCGACGGTGCATGGCGAGAACGCTGTGCTGCGCGTGCTCGATAAAGAATCGATGAGTGAGAAGTTCAAGAAGCTTAGCCTGGATGTGGTGGGCTTTGCGGCGAAGGACCTGGAACGGTTCCGGCGATACATCAAGGAGCCGTACGGGATGGTGCTGGTAACCGGGCCGACCGGGTCGGGCAAGACCACGACGCTGTACGCTGCGCTGAACGAGATCAAGTCCGAGGAAGACAAGATCATCACCATCGAAGATCCGGTGGAGTACCAGATTCGCGGGATCACTCAGATTCCGGTGAACGAGAAGAAGGGGCTGACGTTCGCGAGGGGGCTGCGGTCGATTCTGCGGCATGATCCGGACAAGATCCTGGTGGGCGAGATCCGCGATGCGGAGACGGCGCAGATTGCGATCAACTCGGCGCTGACGGGGCATCTTGTGTTCACAACTGTCCACGCGAATAACGTGGTGGATGTGCTGGGGCGCTTCCTTAACATGGGCGTGGAGCCGTACAACTTTGTGTCGGCGCTGAACTGCATTCTGGCGCAGCGGCTGGTGCGGACGGTATGCGAGTTTTGCGTGCGCGATGTGCATTATTCCGACGCGGAGCTGATGGCGAGCGGACTGGAACCGGAGGAGTGGCGCGGGTTCAACTTCCGCGAAGGGCCGGGATGCATTGAGTGCGCGGGGACCGGGTTCCGCGGGCGGTCGGCGATCCATGAACTGCTGGAGTTGGACGACGAGATTCGCGAGATGCTGCTGGCGAAGCGGCCGGGCAGCGAGATCCGCAAGAAGGCTCGGGAGAAAGGGATGGGATTCTTGCGTGATTCGGCGATTGAGCGCGTGAAGTTGGGGATTACCACGCTGAAGGAGATCAATAAGGTTACGTTTATTGAGACGAACCGGTAGAGCAGGGATTAGGAAACAGGGAACAGGCGGAAGCGGAAGGAAGCAGGTAGTCTAGGACGGGATGGGAATTTTGCCGAGAACGTTGGGGACGCGGCCACGGCTGGCGTGCGAGGTGCGGGCCGAGGGAGTGGTGGCGGCGCGGGCTGAGGACGCGTCGGCGGTGCTGGAGGCGGTGGCGCGGGTGCCGTTGGCGGATTCGGTGGTGATTCCTCATACCCATGTAGCCGATGCCGACGGTAACGGGACCGCAGGCACGGTAATTGGACGTGGGGCGCTGGTGGCGGCCGTGCGATCGGCGCTGGAGCAGGTGAGCCAACGCGGGCGCGAGGTGACGCTGGTGGTGCCCGACGCGGCGGTGCGGGTGCTGCTGCTGGACTTCGACGAACTGCCTGCGAAAGCAGCCGAGGCGCTGCCGGTGGTGCGCTTCCGGCTGAAGAAGTTGCTCCCGTTCGACGCGGATGACGCGGCGGTGAGCTACCAGGTGATGGCCACCGCGAAGGGGATGGTTCAGGTGTTGGCAGTGGCGATGCCACGCGATGTGCTGGCGGAGTACGAGAGCGTAGTGCGCGAGGCGGGCTTTGAGCCGGGAGCGGTGCTGCCCAGCACACTGGCGGCGCTGGCGGGGCTGGCTGAGGGCGAGCGGCCGATGCTGGTGGTGAACGCCAGCCGCGAGGGAGTGACGACCGCGATTGTGAAGGGCAGCTTGCTGCTGCTGCACCGGACGGTCGACCTGGGAGCTGGCGCGCGGGGCGCGGCGCAGGGAGCGGAGCCGCCCGGAGAGGTCGCGGAGGACCGGCCTGGGGACAATAGCATTGCGGCCATTGCGGCGCGGCTGGCAGCGGCGGGAACGCAGTCGCCCGCGAGCGGAACGGCGGCCGGGAGCGGTGCGGAGATTTCGTCCAACGAAGTTGCGCAGGCCGTGAGCGTGGCGGCGGCGTATTTTGAAGACACGCTGGAGACGCCGCCGGCGGTGATGTTTGCGGCGGGGACGCTGGGAGCGGAGGCGCTGACGGAGGTGCTGGATCGGGCGCAGGTCGGCCCGGTTGCGGTGCAGGAGGTGGTTGGCCCGCAGGTGCTGGGCGCCGGGGCTTCGTCGGCCGGCTCGCGCGGCGGCGTTCCGCTGGGCTGGCTGGCGGGGGTGCGGGGGGCACTGGCCAGCTGATGAGAATTGCAGTCAATCTCGCGACCCGGCCGTTTGTCGAACTGCGGCCGCTGTTTGCCCGGCTGCGGCTGGTGATGGCGGCGCTGGCGCTGCTGGCGGCGGGCCTGGGGTGGGGTCTGCACGCGATGAACCAGCGGGCACGCGTGGCCGCGGCCCAGATGCATGAGCTGAAGGTCGAGACCTCAGCGGTGGAGAATGAGCGCAAGGCGAACGCGGCGCGGATGATGGAACCCAAGAACCACGCGGTGCTGGAACGGACGAAGTTCCTGAATGAGCTGTTTGAGAGCAAGAGCTTCAGCTGGACCTCAGTGATGATGGACCTGGAGAATGTGCTGCCGGCGGGCGTGCAGGTCACCAGCATCGAACCGGGGATCAACCCGGACGGCGGCGTGAATATCCATCTGCGCGTCAGCGGGCCGCGCGATCTGCAGGTGGACCTGGTGCGCAATCTGGAACGGAGCCAGCGGTTCCTTGCTCCGCACGTTGGCAATGAGACGGCGCAGTCGGAGGAAGAGGGAAGGCTGATGTCGAATTCGGGAGCAGGGGTGCCGGGCGGCGTCCAGTTCGACATTATGAGCGGGTACAATCCGCTACCCGCGGCGGCCAAGGGGTCGGCACGGAAGGACGTTTCAGAGAAAGAGCCGGCGAATCAACGCGGGCCGGCGGCGTCGGGCGAAAAGGCTGCCGGGGTGCATAAGGCGGCCGGGTCCGGGCAGGCGGCTCCGGGCAAAGGCAGCAAGGCTGCCGTCAACGGGGGTGCGCGGTGAGACTGACCACCCTCAAAGCAAAATCCGCCAACGGCAACGGGGCAGGACGGAATTGGCTGAGCGCGCTGAACCTGCACTGGGCGGGTGTGGGCTTGCTGGCGTTGGTGTGTTTGTATCTGCTGGCGCAGATGGCGCTGTTGTGGCATGACGAGAGCAACTACAACGCGGACGCGATGGCACAGCAGAAGATCGAACTGAAGACGGCGCAGATTGCGGCGCTGCCGTTGCGCGGACTCGACGAAAAAGTGGCGTTGGCGACGGCGGAGTCGGACCGCTTCTACCGCGACCGGCTTCCCGGAGCGGATTCGGAGATGCTAACCGAGATTGGCGCGCTGGCGAAGAAGGCTGGGGTTCGGCTGACGGGAGTGCAATACCCGCAGGAACCGGTGCTGGCCGGCTCGGCGGGCGAACTAATGGAGCAGCGGATCGACGCACGGCTGAGCGGGGATTACAGGCCGCTGGTGCAGTTCATCAATTCGCTGGAGCGGGACAAGATGTTCTTTGTGATTACGGGGTTGACGTTGACCGGGCAACAGACCGGAACCGTGAACCTGCGGCTGCGGCTGACTACCTACGTGCGCGGGAGCGCGACCCAAAGTACCGGCGCCGGGGACGGGGCAGGCAAGGACATCGCGCTCGCGGCCGCTGCGCCTGACGGAGGCCCGCAATGAACCTGGGACCGGAAGACCGGAAGAAGATCGCGGCCTTTGCAGTGTTCGCGGTGATCGCTTCCGGAATCGTCTACTTCGAATACTTTTACACGGGCGCGCCGGCAACGCCCGCGACGCCGCCGGCTGCGACCGCGACAGAAACTACAGAAGGCACACCGGCACGGGCGGTGGAGAACACGGCGGCCGAGAGCACGCCGCCGATTGCGGGAAGGGCGGCGAAGGCGGTGGGTGCATCTTCGTCTACGCTGGACCCGACACTGCATATGGAAGCGATGCTGGTGAGCGAGCAAGTGGAATATTCGGGGAACGGCCGGAATATCTTCTCGCCCAACTCGGCGCCGCCGCCGGTGGTGATACCGAAGGCGGTTGCGTCGGCGCGCAATCAAGTGGCCGCGATCGCGCCGCCTCCGCAACCGACAGCACCGCCGCCGCCGCCGATCGACCTGAAGTTCTTCGGCTTCGAGACCAGGGCCAACGGGACGCGGGAGGCTTTCCTGCTGCATAACGACGACGTGTACCTGGCGTCCGCAGGCGATGTTGTGCTGCGCCGGTATCGCGTGATCACGATCGATGCGAGGACCATCCAGGTGGAAGATATGCAGAACAAGAACACGCAGACGCTTCCGCTGCTGGCAAACTAGGTTCAAGGTTCAAGGTTCGAGGAAAAACCGGACGAATGTTGGTGAGCTGATGGCGACGAAATCACGGCAAATATGCGGCGAGGCAGGGTCGCGGCAGGATGGCGAGCAGGGATATATGCTGCTGGGCCTGATCGTCGCGATTGCGCTGATCCTGCTGGCACTGAGCGTGGCCGCGGCCGACATGGCCTTCACCGTGCGTGCCGAGCGCGAGCGGGAGTCGGTGCGCCGGGCGAACCAGTATGTGCGGGCGATCCGGCTCTTCTATCTGAAGACCCAGCATTATCCGGGGTCGATGCAGCAGTTGAAGAACACCAACATGGTCCGCTATCTGCGCCAGGAGTATACCGACCCGCTGACCGGCAAAGAGTATCGGCTGATTGGCGTGGGGCAGAATAAGACCCAGGTGAAGGGTTTCTTTGGGCAACCGCTGGCCGGGATCGCAGGCGCGGGCCTGGGAGCGCTGGCGGGAGCGCAATCCACTGGGATGGGGGCGTCAGCCACGCCGACTGGGCCTGGCGGTACTTCCGGTACCGACGCAACCCTCGGTGCGAATGGTACGACGAGTGGTGCGACGAATAGCGCGACCAGCGGCCCAGGAGGGACGGGGACTTCCGGCGGATTGGGGACTGGTGCAGCGACCAGCCCGTTTGGGACTCCGGGGGGGACGGGATCGTCGGGCCCATTTATGGGAGTCGGCAGCAACGCGAAGGGCAGTTCCATCCTGGTGATCAACGAGCAGACGACCTATGAGACCTGGGAATTTTTGTACGATCCGCGGATCGAACAATTGAAGGCGGCCGCGGCGTTGAATGGCGGTGCGGGGACAATGGGCGGCCAGACGCCGGGGACCAGTGGGTTCGGTGGCACATCCGGCACCAGCGGGTTCGGTGGCGCATCTGGCACCGGCGGGTTCGGCGGTGCATCTGGCGCGGGCGGCGCAACCAATCCCTCCGGTCCCGGCGGCAGTACGCCCCCGACTTCTCCGACCGGGCCGTAGGCGCTCGAGTTTGTGGATGACAACGTCAACCAGACCACCAATTCGCCGGCGCGGGACGGATGCACCGCGCGGGCCGTATGCTGGTTCAAATCAAGATGATGGAGAGTTTGCCGATGCGTAGTGCCGCTGTTCTGTTGATAGTTATCGCTGCTGGCCCGATGTCCGCGACACCCGCCGCGAGGGCGCAGGCTGCGTCCGCACCAGCGTCGTCTGCTGCTGCGAAGGCTGTTGCCGCGCCCGAACCGGAGTGGGTGAAACGCAGCAACCAGTACACCCAGATGCTGCTGGACGTGCAGTTCAGACACTCGCCGGAAGGCGGTTCGCGGCAGGGGTTGGTGAAGTACGACCCGCTGATCACCGACCCGACGCGGGCAGACGAGATTGCGCAGCGCAAGGAACTTCAGGACATTCTGGCCAAGCTGAAAACAGTGGAGGCGAAGGAGAAGAACAAGGATGTGCGGGAGGACCTGGAGATTTTGCAGAAGACCTTTAATCTGCAGTTTCGCCAGGACGACTACCAGCTCGACCACAAGGTGCCGTTCATCGATGCCAGCGCGGCGGTGTTTGGCGGGCTGCGGAGTTTGCTGGACGACCAGGTTGCGGCGGAGCGCAGGCCCGCGGCCGTGATCCGGCTGAGGAAGTACGCGGGCGTGGAGCCGGGATCGAAGCCTTTTACCGATCTGCTGAAGCAGCGGGTGATGGAGCAGATGGCGAAGCCGGGAGTGGTGTATCCCTCGGCCGGCGAGATGGAGATAGAGCTGGGACGGGACAAGAACTACGTCGACGGCTTGCGGCAGTTGTTCGTCAAGTACAAGCTGACCGGGTGGGAGGAACCGTTCGAAAAGCTGAGGCAGGAGCTGGCGGATTACAACACCTGGATTCGTGGCACGGTGATGCCCAAGGCGCGAGCCGACTTCAAACTTGCGCCTGAAGAATACGCGCTGAGCCTGGAGAGCTATGGCGTCGATATCCCGCCGGCGCAACTGGCGGAGATGGCGCACCAGGCCTTCACTGCCGATCAGGCGGAGATGCAGACGCTTGCGGCAGAGGTGGCGAAGCAACACGGGTGGAAGCTGACCGACTATCGCGACGTGATCCGCGAACTGAAGAAGCAGCAGATTACGGGCGACGCCATTCTGCCGTTCTACCAGGCGCGGCTGAAGGCGATCGAAGACATCATCGTGGCGAAGGGGATAGTGACGCTGCCGGCCCGGCCGGCGATCATTCGCCTGGCGACCGAGGCGGAGACTGCGCAGCAACCCGCGCCGCACATGGTCCCTCCGCCGATGCTGCACAATACCGGGCAGAAGGGCGAGTTTGTGCTGCCGTTGAATATTCCTTCGGCTACGGGAGGCGAGGCGGAGAAGTATGATGACTTCACCTTCGACGCAGTAGCGTGGCCGCTGACCTCGCATGAGGCGCGGCCGGGGCACGAGCTGCAGTTCGATTCGATGCTGGAGCACGGCGTCAGCCTGGCGCGGGCGCAATACGCGTTCAACTCCACCAACGTGGAGGGCTGGGGGCTGTACTCGGAGTGGGTGATGCAACCTTACGAGCCGGTGGACGGGCAGTTGGAGACGCTGCAAATGCGGCTGCTGCGGGATGCGCGCGCGTTTCTCGATTCGGAGCTGCAGTCGGGCAAGGTGACCCAGGATGAAGCGTACAAAGTGCTGGAGAATGATGTGGTGATCAGCCACGCGTTTGCGACCGAGGAGGTGGAGCGGTTCACGTTCCGCGCGCCGGGGCAGGCAAATAGCTACTTTTATGGTTATACAAAGCTTTTGCAGCTGCGCAAGGACACAGAGGCCGCGCTGGGGCCGAAGTTCAATCAGAAGAAGTTTCACGACTTCCTGCTGGCGCAGGGATTGCTGCCGCCCGACCTCATGCGCAAGGCGGTGATGGAGGAGTTTGTGCCGCGCCAGAAGAAGTGAGCGCGAGCGAGAAACCCCACATCTCAAAACCGAGATGTGGGGCACCCGCATGTGCTGTTACATCGGCTGCTTGGGCTGGAACAGAGCGATGGTCGCGCCGGTGGGGTCGGCGATGACGCTCATCCAGCCGATGTTGGGAATCTCCAGCGGGCCCTTGTGGATGGTTGCGCCGAGAGACTTGGCCTTCTCGGTGGCGGCGTTGATCTCTTCGACGCCGACATACGCGAGCCAGAAGGTGGGCATGTTGGGCGCGGAGAACAATCCGCCGCCTGGGCCGGACGAGGGCTTGAAGACGCTGTAGACACCGCTGGGGCCCATGTCATGGTCTTCAAAGGTCCAGCCGAAAAGGCTGGAGTAGAACGCTTTGGCTTTTGCGGCGTCTGAGGTGGAGAGTTCGAGGTGGACGAAGGGGTTGGACATGGGTGGTTCCTTTCGATGGGAATGGATGCGCTCGGTTGCGATGGAAGAAATGGTACCGGAGCGGGCCGAGGATGTGGGGAGGGGTGGGGAGGTTTAATTGGAAATTATCGGAGCGAATACGCGCGCCTTTGACCGAATGAGCGCATTCATTGCTTGGCGAGGGAGCCGGTGTAGCCGTTGGCATTGCATCCCGAGCCGTTGATCCAGACAGCGAAAGTTGGGGGGCTTTGCTGGGCGACGAAACTGCTGGAAAGTGTTCCGGCACCTTGTGGCCCGGAGATGAGCGTCAGGTTTGCGTTCAAATTGGGGCCGGAGACAAGGCCGGTCAACGAGAAGACGTTGGCGCAGCCAACGCCCGTAACAGTAAGAGTGCCGGTAGTGGGGAACTGGCCGTCTGAGTTGGCTGCTGATTCGCTGAAGGTGACGGTGAAGGGCGTGGATGCGCCTGATCCGGCGGTCAGCGAGCCGGTGTAGGTCCCGGTAATGTTCGGGTATTCGCCGCCGAGGAGCGCGATGCTTGGTTCAGCACAGGGGCCGCTGCCGGTGATGACGAGGCTGCCGAAAATGTCGGTGTTGCCGTCGGCGAACGCTGTTCCCTTTACCGTGATGGTGGCGACGTTGCCGGGCAGGTTGGTGGAGGTGAGGGTGAGATCGCCCGCGTCGTCCTGGGTTCCGGTGAAGGTGATGTCGAACGTCGGCGAGACGCATCCGGTCCCGCTTGCGGCTTGGAAAACACCGGTAATGTTCTGACCACCGCCGGAGAGCGCGCCGTCGAGTTCGGTGATCGCAAAGGGGCCGGGGCCTGGATCCGTGATGCCGAAGCCCCAGTCGCCCGTGAGGTTGGAAGAGGTGGAGGTGGTCGTGCCGGTATGCAGGTCACTACTACAGCCGGGCAGGAGAAACACGGCTGCTGCAAGGCTAAGCAGGCGTAGCGCGGCAAGTCTCATGGGACGGTCTTTGATAGTGCGCTGACTAGTATAAGCGCAGAACTGGCGCCGGAAAGAAAAAGAGCGTGAGTTTTATTGGCATCACCCAAGGCTAATGCGCGCCGGCGGGGGCCTTGCCGGGAGTGACTTTCTTGAACAGCCAGACCACCGCCAGGCAGACGAAGCAGAGCAGGCAGAGCCAGCGGAAGACGTCGACAAAGGCCCACAGGGAGGCCTGGCGGCTGAGCTCCTGATAGAGCAGGCTCTGGCCCGGTGCCAGCGCATTGCCCGGGCCGAAGTGTCCGGTGACGGCCTGGTTGGCAGCGGCAAGATGGTTCTGGAACTGCTGCCCGGTCTGCGGGACCGAGTTGAGGATTTCGTTCTGGTGGACGACGGCGCGGCGGGTCAGCAGGGTCTGGGCGATGGAGATGCCGATCGATCCGCCGACGTTGCGCATCAGGTTGAAGAGGCCGCTGGCGTTGCCGATCTGCTCGTTGCGCAGGGTTCCGTAGGCGGCGGTGGAGATGGGGACGAAGACGAACGAGAGCGCGAATCCCGCAATCAGAATGGGGAGCAGCAGCGTGGTGGGGGAGACATCAAGGTCGATGCTGCCGAAGTAGAGCGTGGTGAGGCCGAAGATTCCAAATCCGAACGTGAGCAGGTAGCGCGGATCGACCTTGTTGGAGAGATAGCCGATGATGGGCATGCCGCAGATGGCGCCGATGCCGCGGGGCGCGACCACCAGGCCGGCCGTGAAGGCGGTGTAGCCGAGCAGCTCCTGATAGAAGAGCGGCAGCACGACGATGGTGGAGTAGATGGCGATGCCGAAGAGAAGGATCAGCGCGCAGCCGACTCCGAAGTTGCGGTTTTTAAGCAGCTTCAGGTCGACCATGGGCTGGTACTTGCGCCAGGAGTGCCAGACGAAGATGGCGAAGCTGGTGATGAGGAAGAAGAAGGCCCAGCGGATCCACGTTGCGCCGAACCAGTCGTCCTCCTGGCCTTTGTCGAGGATGACCTGGAGCAGACCGGTCCACACGACCAGCGCGCCGAAGCCGAGGTTGTCGAAGGCAGGGACTTTGGCGTGCTTGATGTAGGGCGGGTCGTGGACGAAGCGGTTGATCATGAACAGCGCGAGGATGCCCACCGGGATATTGATGTAGAAGGCATAGCGCCAGGAGTAGGTGTCGGTGAGCCAGCCGCCGAGGGTGGGACCGAGCACGGGCGCCACCACCACTCCGAAGGCGAAGACGGCCATGGCGGCGCCGCGCTTGACCGGAGGGAATGACTCCAGCAGGATGGCCTGCGAGAGCGGCTGTAGCGCTCCTCCGCCCGCTCCCTGAACCACCCGGGCGATGAGAATGAAAGCGAGCGTGGGGGCGGCCCCGCAGGCGAAGCTGGCGGCGGTGAAGATGGCCACGCAGGTCATCAGGAAGCGCTTGCGGCCAAAGCGCAGCGAGCACCAGTTGCTGGCCGGGAGGACGATGGCATTGGCGACCAGGTAGCTGGTCAGCACCCAGGTGGCCTCATCGGTGGTGGCGGAGAGCGATCCGGCGATGTAGGGCAGCGCTACCGAAGCGATGGCGGTGTCGAGCACCTCCATGAAAGTGGCGAGCATGACCGCGGCGGCGATGAACCAGGGGTTGACGCCCTGAGTCACCTCGGCGGACCGGTCAAGCGGGGCTGTGGCAGTGGCCGCCATGCTGCTCGGGAGGGCTCCTTTTTGGGGTTGCTGAACGGACCTGTAAGGATATAGAGGTGCGCCGAGGGGCCGGGGATGCATTCGGAGTGTGGGAAAAGGAATACGAGCAGGGCCGAGGAAAACCAGAACCCCTACTTTATCAGGGGAATGCAGTGAAGGGACGGCGCGGGCCATGCGCCGGGCATGGTAGATTCTGGGGATGAATGAGATTGAGGCGGTGGGCGCGGAAGTCCTGATGCAGCAGCCGCCGCCGCAGCACGGGCCGGTGGGCAAAGAGCGGCCGTGGTTGTTCGGGCTGCTGATTGCGCCGTCAGCGGTGCTGATGAACGGCGTGATCCAGGGTGGAGTGCTCGCGTATCTGCTGAGCGTGCAGGGGATCGGCAGCGGGCGTCAGTCGCGGCTGATATTTCTGCTCTGCTTGCCGACGTGGCTCTACTTCCTGTGGAGCCCGATCACCGATTTCTTCATTCGGCGACGAACGTGGGCGCTGCTGGGGGGCGTGCTGGCTGCGTTCTCGATGGCGTTCGCCTTCCACCTGGGGAATCTCTCGTCGGCGCTCTCGCTGACCGTGATGTTGCTGAGCGCGTGCTGCAGTCAGTTGGTGGTGTCCAGTTGCGGCGGCATGATGGGCGCGATGCCGCGCGAGCGCGACCGCCGGGTTGCCAGCAGCTTCTACCAGGCGGGTAGCATGGGGTTCGGGGCGTTGGCGGCCTGGGTCCTGATATGGCTCAGTTCCAGGGCAAGCCGCGACGTGCTGGGGATGGCGGCGGGGCTGCTGATCGTCATTCCAGCGCTGTTTGCGCTGGCAGCGCCCAGCCACGAGATCTCCGTGGGGACGCTTGGCGAGACCATGCGGCGAGTGTGGGGCGAGTGCAAGTCGACCTTCTTTCGCTGGGAGGCACTGCCTTACACGGCATGCATGGTGTTTCCGATGGGAAGCGGCGCGGCGATAACTTTGCTGCCTGGGGTCGCGCGCCAGTTCAGCGTCAGCGGCGACAACGTGGCGTGGATGAACGGCCTGGCCGGCGGAATACTGGTGGCCGCGGGATCGGCGGCGGCGGCAATTCTGCCGACCCGCGTGCGCGCGGCGACGATGTACATGATCGTCACGCTGGTGAACTGCGTGACCCTGTGCGTGCTGTGGCTGGGGCCGCTGCGGCCTTCGACCTATTACCTGGGAGTGACGCTGTACCTGTTCACCATCGGGACCTGCTACGCGGTGTTCACGGCGGTGGTGCTGGAGTTTTTGGGCCACTCCGGCAAGAGCGGCAGCGGGCGGTACAGCATCATCAATTCGCTGGGCAATGTGCCGGTGCAGTACATGCTGTTGCTGGATGGCTGGGGCGGCGACCGGTGGGGCGGCCGCGGATTGGCCGGCACCGAGGCGGTAGTGGGGGCGATCGGCGCGGTGGTGCTGCTGGCGTACTTCGTGACGCGGAAGCAAAGCGGCGCGAACGGCGGTGGAGTTGGCAGCGAGCCTTGAGGCTTCCACCACGACGCACCAGCGCGGGCGCGCGGGGCCTAGTCGGTCATGGTCCCGGTGAAGGCGGTCATGCAACTGCTGCCGCCTCCGTTGATATCGCCGCCGATGGTCACGGTTGCCGGCGTCACGGCATTGTTGGCGGTCACGCTGACGTTGTACTGGCTGCTCTTGAGCTGAAGGCTGGCGCCGCTCACCACTCCGGTGTAGGTGTTATCGGGTGCGGCGCTGGTACAGCCGGTGGGGTTGAAGGTGAGGACCCCGGTGGCGGGAAACTCGCCGTCCGCGTTTGCTGTAGTCGATTGGATGACCTGGAGAGTGGCAGTCGCGGCGGACGGGCCGGACACGGTCGCCGACCAGGTCCCGGTATAGCTGGGGATGAGCTGCGCCTGCAGGGTAGAGGAGGCGAGCGAGCAGGTGCCGCCGGTGATAACCGAATTCCCGCCGGCGAGTTGCTGGCCGAGGTTGTTGTTGCTCAGCGGGAGAGTAATGGAGAGCGTCGCGACACTGCCGGAAAATGACGCGGAGGTGAGCGTCAGCACATTCGAGCTGAAGGAGCCGGTGAAGGAAATGGGCTGACCGCCGGTGCAGGCGGATGCGCCGTTATAGAGAAACACGCCGCAGACGCTGGATACGGGGCAGACGCTGGTGTTATTTACGACCAGGTCGCCGTTGAAGTTGGCCTGTCCGGCCGTGCCCACGCCAACCGTGATGACGTAGTCTCCGGCGACGGGCGTGTAGGAGGTGCCGGTGGGTGGGGATGAAGCTCCTCCGCAGGCAAGCAGAGTGGCGACTGGAAGCAGGAGGAGGAAACGGAGCCTGGAAAACATGGACACGATGGTACGCCGCAGGAAAATCAGGGAGCAAGGGAATTCGTGGCGTGGACGCCCAGCGCGCTACTGGCGGGTGAGCACGCCGTCAAAGTATTGCCCGGCGTTGGGGCAGTTGGAGCCGGTGACGCTGTCGGTGAAGATGCCGATGTCGGTGACGGAGCCGGTTGGGTCAAAACCCGCAATCAGGCTGTAGGAAAAGGTGGAATCGCCAGCCATCATTACCCCACCCCAGACGTAGGTGTTGGAGAGGGTGAAGCTGACGACGCAGGCCCCGGTGGTCGTGACGGTGCCCGTCACCGGGAACTCGGCGCCGGTGTTGGTGGCGGATTGGCTCAAAACGGCGGTGATGGTCGTGGCGGTGCCCGGTGTGGGCAAATCGTAGGAGTTGAGCACGCTGAAGGTGCCGGTATAGGTGCCGCTGAGTGGAGCATATTGCGCGATCTGCATCGCGGTCGCGGCCATGGCGCAGGTGCCGCCAACCACCTGGTAGGTGCCGCTGGCGAACGTGTTCAGATTCGTGGTCAGGGTCGCGCTCAGGGTCGCGGTGCCGCCGGCGACGGGAAGGCTGAGGGTGAGGTTGCCATCGGCGGAGACTGTGCCGGAGACCGGGACGGGAGTGATGCTCGGCGTCATGCAGGGCGTGAATGGGTTGGTATACGTCGTGAGCTCGCCGCTGACGACCCCCGCTGTGGCGCTGAGCGCGCCGGAGAACCCGGTGATCTGGATCGTGTCGGGGTTGGCTTCGGTGCGCACGCCCCAGTCGCCGGAGAAGTTGTAAGCGTTTGTCTGGGTGGATGTGCCGGACGGAGTGGAGCCGCAGGCGAGCAGCGCGGCCAGTGGAAGCAGCAACGTAATGCGCAGTTTAGAGATCATGGCGTGCCGCGGAGATTGTTCGCTGAAATCATACGCCGGCTCAGTTCGGGCGAAGCGGAGATGTTTCTGAACTCGTGTCGGCGGGTGAAGCGCCCAGCCAAGGACTACTGGAGGGTGAGGGTGCCGTTGTAGAACTGGCTTCCACAGGTATTGAAGGGAAGGAGCGTCGCGGAAAGGGTAGTGGCAGTCGGGTTGATCCCACCGCCGAATATGGAATAGGTAACCGGGGGACTGTCGAAAGGCAGCGAGCCGACCGACGGACCATTGACTGTGCCGTCGGTAAAGGTGATGGTTAGCACGCAGGCTCCGGTTGCAGTGACTGTGCCGTTGAGCGGGAACACCCCGTCGGCGGTGGGAGTGGTGGACTGGGTGAGGACTGCAGTGACGTTAGTAGCTGTGCCCGGCACGGGGGCGTCATTCACTATTTCATTCAGGGTGCCTGTGTAGGTGCCGGTCGCGGGCGCAAACTGCGTCAGGAAGATGGGTGTGGTGGACATGGCGCAGTCGCCGCCAACGATCTGCCAGGTGCCGTTGGTGAGGTTTGTGATGGTGGGGAGCTGCTGGAGGTCGGAGGTGAGGGCTGCGGTGACCGTGGCCGTGCCACCGGCGATGGGAAAGGTCAGGACCAGGTCGCCGCCTGTGCTGAGTGTCCCGCTCGCTGACAGGGGCTGGGTCGCGGAGATGCAAGGGGCGGGGCTGGTGTAGGCGAATGCAAGGAGGGTTCCAGTGACTGCTCCGTCGCTGGATTGAAGGGCGCCCTGGATTTGTGAGATGGGCCAGGAAGCGTTGGCGTTTCCAGAGAATAACCAGTTGCCGGTCAGGTTGAGGTAGGTCGATGCCGGCGGAGTCGTTGGGGTGGGGCTTGAGCCACAGCCGAGGAGTGCGGCCAGCGCAAGCAGCAACGTAAAGTGCAGTTTCGAGGTCATGGCGCGCCTTGTGAGAGAGCCAGGTTACTGGCGGATGAGCGTGCCCGTGTAGATGAATACGGCTCCGGGGCCAG
>JBELAH010000013.1:0-191228 GCA_049509035.1 Acidobacteriaceae bacterium | reverse complement strand
GCCGGAGTCAAGGTCGAGGTGGTTCTGAACCGGTATGCGGCGCGCACTCTGGCGATTGATGAAGCCAGCATTACCAAGGCGCTGACGGTGCCGATTGCGTGGAAGGTTCCCGGGGATTTTCCAGCGGCGCGGAACGCGCAGAACACGGCCACTCCGCTAGTGCTGGAGGACTCACCGATTTCGCGGGCGATCAAGCAGATGGCCAAAGCAGCAAGCGGCGTGCATGAAGCGCCGGAGAAGAAGAAACGATTTCAGTTGTTCAAGTAAGGGCGAAACAGCACCTACAGGGATGGCATAAACGTGGAACAACCGGAACTTGAAAAGTTCAAAACGGAGCTGCATCGGACCCTGATCTCAAAGCTGGATCTGGAGAAGCTGTCGCGCGTCAACTCGGTTCAGGCGCGACAGGCGGTGGCGGAGATGATCAACGAGATCGTCGTGAGCCAACGGGTGCCGCTGAGCTTTGAACAGCAGGAAAGGGTGCAAGACGATCTGCTGGACGAGGTGTTCGGGCTGGGCCCGCTGGAGACGCTGCTGAACGATCCGAGCATCTCCGACATTCTGGTGAATGACAAGGACCACGTGTTCATCGAGCGCCGGGGGATCCTGCAGCGGGTGAATGTGTCGTTCCGGGACGATCGCCATTTGCTGCAGATCATCGACCGGATTGTGTCTCGCGTAGGCCGGAGAGTGGATGAATCGTCGCCGATGGTGGATGCGCGTCTGCCCGACGGTTCGCGCGTGAATGCGATTGTTCCGCCGCTGGCGCTGGACGGACCGGCGCTGTCGATTCGCCGCTTTGGATCGGGGCCGTTGGCTCCGAGTGCGCTGGTAGAGCTGAAGAGCATCTCGGCGGAGATGCTGGAGACGCTGGCGGCGGCGGTGCGTGCGCGCATCAGCATTCTGATCTCGGGTGGGACGGGCGCGGGCAAGACGACGCTTTTGAACATTTTGTCGCAGTACATTCCGAAGAATGAACGGCTGGTGACGATTGAAGACGCGGCCGAGTTGCAGTTGGCGATGGAGAATATCGTGCGCTGCGAGACCCGCCCGCCGAACATCGAGGGACAGGGCGCGGTGCGTCAGCGGCAATTGCTGATCAACAGCCTGCGCATGCGGCCCGACCGCATCATCATCGGGGAGGTTCGCGGTGAAGAGGCCTTCGACATGCTTCAGGCGATGAATACGGGGCACGAGGGGTCGATGACGACGATCCACGCCAACACTCCGCGGGATGCGTTAACCAGGCTGGAATCGATGGTTGCCATGAGCAGCATCAATGTGCCGGAGAGGACGGTGCGGCAGCAGATCGCGTCGGCGATCGCGATCATCGTTCAGGTTTCGCGCATGAGCGACGGCACGCGCAAGGTGGTCAACATCTCGGAGATTACCGGGATGGAAGAGAACGTGGTGAGCATGCAGGAGATATTCCGATTCGACCGGAAAGGGGTCGGTCCGGATGGCAAGGTAGTGGGCGTATTCCAGCCAACGCAGATTCGGCCGAAGTTCCTGGAGCGGCTGCGGATTGCGGGAATATTCCTGCCGGCGGGCTTGTTTGAGCAGACGCTGGAAGTGAATTAGAAGGGGTCGAGGAGTAAGCGTTATGAGCGTTATGTCGATGCTCGTGGTGGTTGTCTTCGCGGGTGTATTCGTGGTGCTGGCGCTGCTGCTGTTTGCGAGCGGGGCAGGCGCGTCGGAGCAGACGAAACAGACACTTGCGAATCTGGAGTCGGCGCTGGCCACGAATCGGTCGGACTTGCGCGACCAGATGGTTGATATTCGCAAAACCGAACTGCTGAGTGCGGTTCCCTGGGTCAACCGCTGGCTGCTGAGCATGGCCCTGGCCCCGAGGTTACGGACTTTGCTGTTGCAGTCCAATCTGAGCTGGACGGCTGGGCGATTGCTGTTTATGTCGCTCTTCTGTTTTCTGATTCCGGCGTACCTGGTCTATCTGCGCACCGGGGCCACTGCTTTCGCGGTGCTGATCGGGGTGCTAACCGGCTTTGGACCATTGATGTACGTGCGGCATAAACGCAGGCAGCGATTCGATAAATTTGAACAGGGGTTGCCGGAAGCGCTGGATTTGATTGTGAGCGCGTTAAGGGCCGGCCATAGTCTGATTGCCGCGCTGCGCCTGGTCGCTCACGAGTCGCCCGAGCCGATCGGCGGCGAATTCCGGATCTGCTTTGAGGAACAGAATTACGGACTTGAACTACGGACTGCGCTTGAGAACCTGGTGAACCGGGTTCCGCTGCAGGACATGAGGATCGTGGCCACGGCCATTCTGATTCAGAAAGAGAGCGGAGGCAATCTGGCCGAGGTGCTGGACAAGGCAGCGCAGTTGATTCGGGACCGATTCCGCTTGAAGCGGCAGGTCCGGGTGCACACCGCACAAGGACGCCTGACCGGGATCATCCTGACGCTTTTGCCCGTGGTGCTTGGTGTTTTGCTCTATCTTGTGAACCCGGAAACGATGAGTCTGCTGTGGAAGAATCCGCTTGGCCTGGATTTGCTGTACACATCGCTGGGCATGACGGCGGTGGGCGGTTTGATTATTCGGAAGATCGTGAACATGGAAGTGTGAAGGTGAGCAATGGGATTCGCAGCTATTAGTTTCGTCGTGGTATTTGCGCTGATCGCAAGCGGCGGCCTGCTGCTGTTCTATCGCCAGGCGATGGTGCAGCGGCTGTCGTCGGTGGTGACGCCGCGTCCGCGGCGGGGAGATTTGCTGAACACACTGCAGCAGACCGGCTCATCGCTGGGTGAAATGGTGGAACGGCTGGACCGAGTGCTGCCCAAGAGCGAGGCGGAAGTTTCGATCGTAGGGAAGCGCCTGATCCGCGCAGGGTACCGCAAAGAGTCAGCCGTGAAGATTTTTTACGGGGCCAAAGTGCTGGTTCCGCTGTCGCTGTGCCTGATTGCCATCCTCACCGGCATGGCGAGTTACAGTCCGTTTTTCGCCTACGCCTCGACGCTGGGTGTGGGGTTCCTGTTGCCGGATTTCTGGCTTGGCCGGCAGATATCGAAGCGCCAAAAGCAGATTCGGCTGGGTTTGCCGGATGCGCTGGATTTTCTGGTGATCTGCATTGAAGCAGGACTGAGTATGGACCAGGCCACGGCGCGGACTGCCGAAGAGTTGCGGTTGGCGCGGCCGCCGCTGAGCGATGAGCTGGACATTGTGGTGTTGGAGCAGCGAGCCGGGCGCGCGCGCTCCGAGGCGTGGCGGCAGTTTGCGGATCGCACGGATGTGGATACGGTGCGGGTGCTGGTTTCCGTGCTGGTGCAGTCGGAGCAGCTGGGAACGAGTGTGGCGAAAACGTTGCGGGTGCATGCGGAAACGCTGAGAACGCAGCGGCGCCAGCAGATAGAAGAGCAAGCGGCGAAAACCAGCATCAAGCTGGTCTTCCCACTGGTTTTGTTTATCTTTCCGTCGCTATTTGTAGTTACCCTCGGGCCGGAGATGATTATCATGATGCAGTCGTTCCGGACCTATTTTTCTCATTAGAACGAAAGGAGGCTTGACGTGGACAATGTAACGATTATCCGGATTGTCGGCGCTGTGCTGTTTGTGATCGTGCTGATCTTCCTCATTCAGCGTCGTCGCACCAAGGTTCACTAGCCGAGTCTTCTTAGCGGCGCAAGTTGATGGTCCATGGTATGAGCCGCTGCGCCCGCAACTCCGGTTGTTTGGCGGGTGTTTTAGAGAAGTCTGATTGCAGAGTTTGCGGATTTTCGGCTTGGCCATGGGCCGTCTCAGTGTTTTTTTGCAGCATGGCTTCGGATTCCGATCTGAAGCCCAAGGGCAGTATTTTCTCTAATCCGGTTGTCGACTTTGGCAAAGGCGGCCGGCCTGGGAGGCGGTACTTCTCCGAAGGACCGATAAGGTTGGAACAAGGACTGCGGCAGGGAACATTTACCGAGGATGCGCAATTTATGGAACGACGGAAGTATTGTGTATACAACCAAACGCGCGAATGCTTTCTGAGTCTGGGCGTAACCGCCGCAGACACACCGCTGGCGCGCCTCAAAGGACTGATTGGGAAACTGAGCGTCAGATCCGACGAGGGAATATGGGTTGTCCCGTCGAATGGGATTCACACATTGGGGGTACTTGTCCCTCTCGATCTGATCTACCTGGATGAGAAGCATCGAGTGATTCATCTGGTAGAGCATTTTCCGACATTTCGCATTGCACCGCTGCGGGCGCACTCGGACAGTGTGCTGGAGCTGGCGGCGCACACGATTTATTCGTCGCAGACCCAAGTAGGGGACCAACTTCTGATTTGCGTCGCCGAAGAGATGGAGCAGTGGCTGGGCCACGCGGCGCCGCAAAAAACGGGTACCAGTTGATCTGGATGATGGAGGGACGATCCGGTGAAGCGGTGGATGGAGTGGCTATTCTCTGAGGACCGCCGCCGGGCTGCGCGATACAAGTCGCTCCCGCTGGTGGCGTATTACTGGGATGGCGCAGAGCCAGTGGCCCACGGTGTTCTCGATGCCAGCCTGACCGGATTGTATGTGCTGACCAAGCAGCGCTGGTATCCGGGTACGGTGGTTACGATAACGCTGCAAAGAGCCCGCGCGGCCGCGACCGATCCTGAGCGTTCGATTGCGGTGCATGCGAAGGTGGTGAGGGCGGGCACAGATGGGGTTGGCCTAGCGTTTCTTCCAGCGCCGCCAGTCGATTCACGCCGGTCAGAAGATTCCGTCAAGCGGACAGCCGATGTGAAGATGCTCCACCAGTTTTTCCATCGGGTGCATGCGGACAAGGGAATGAGTGCATGAAGGGGCCAGGTGACGCCTGGGTCTGATGGCAGGCGAGGGACTGGAATTGGGGGCGGGAAGGCAGACGTTATTCGGTCTCTTCGGGGATGATCAGCAGGACTTCGACGGCGGCGACCTGTCCGTTCTGGCGGGCAGGCCGGAACTCCCACTGCTGCAGTGCGCTGATCAGGAACTTTGATTTGGCAAATTCGGTGGGGAACACCAGGGCAAGCCGCTCGAAGTGTCCGGCTGCGTTGACGAATCCATGGACCATCAAAGCGTCCGAGGTGAAGTCGTCCGGGTCAAAACGGGGCCGCACGATGTCGTAGGGCCAGGGTGCGTCAGGCCGGGCGCCGTTCGCGGCTCCGGCAGCTTGCGCCGCCGGCGGCAGAGAGTACTGGAGAATCCAGCTCTTGCCCGCACCGACATGCAGATACACGGTGTACACCAGCCGGCCACTCCAGAGACTGACGGTTTCGGGGTATTGTTCCGCGAGCGTTGACCCAACTACGACAACTCCGAACTGCCCATCCCTGGGAAGAGCGATGTGCGTGACTGAAGCGGGGTCCAGGCCGGAACCGGCATCGGACCCCGGCCCGGGTGCGGGGTTGGCGGCGATTTGCACGGCGGCTCCATTCCCGGCGGGGGCTTTGCCGGCTGGAGAGCTCGAGGTCTGTCCCAGGCTGCCCGGATCCAGTCCCGGCTTAGCAGAGTTCTGCCCTGGGCTGCCGGACTTCGTTCCCGGTGCGCTGGAGTTCTGTCCTGGCGCAACTGCATTCTGCGCCGGCGCTGCGTCTGGGTTATGTCCCGGGCCAGCGCCGGGTTGCTTATTGGCCGGGCTGGGATGGCCTGTTTCCGCGGAGCCGCTGTGGCCAGCACCAGTGGAGTTTTCGGAGTGGCCGGCGGAGAGCGACTGCGACGTAGATGGGCTGGCAGACGCATTGGCGAGCGGGATGGCAATGGGGCCTCCCTGGGCTTGAAGATCGGACAGGGAGAGTACCCGGACGGGGGTGGGATCGGGAGCCGGCTGGGTGGTGGTTTGCGGCATCTGCTTGACTGGGTCAGGTCCGCGGACGGCGATGGGAGACGTGGTGCTGGGAGGAGTCAAGTGCAACGCGCTCGCGAAGGGTGTGGACGACATCTTGAGGTCGGCGAGGTTCACTTCGTGGTTGGGAGCCTCGGGCGTCGGGCGCAAGGTTGCCACAATGGACTTCTGCTGGGGGGCCTGGATGACTGGCTTGATGGGGGCGCTGGATGGGGCCCACATGAAGACGGTCGGGATTGGCGTCTTATGCAGGAGCACGACATTGGGCGGGGCGTCCGGCTGGATCAGCGTCTGCGACTGATGGACGAGCTGCTTGAGTTGCGATGCCGGGGTGGGCATGGGCGCCGCCGGGCTTTCATCGGGCGCGGGCAAGGAGGGTGTGGAAGCCGACATGGTATCCGCGGCGGATGAATGAGTGGGCGCAACCGGTTGTGGGAGAGGATGGGCGACGCCGCTGGCGGCGGCCTGCTGTACCTCGGGGGCGGTCAGGGGAGCATCAAGCACCCGGACCGTAAAGTGCCGCAGAGTGGAATTGCCACTGACTCGCGGCGCGTGTCTGAGCCCCAGGAACAAAAAGCCGAATCCGGCAGCGTGCGCGAGGATTGAGACCACAAGGGAAGCAGATCCCCCGCGCGGGGAGAACTGCGGCCGCGCAAACAGCGTGATCATCGGGGCAGGCTTCATGATCGGCTTGGCTCCCCACGCGCCGGCATTGCCAGTGCAGGATAAACGATTGGACCGTGGGCCGCCAGAGACGCCGCGGGTCCGGGAAACTCCGCTGCTACCGATGCAATTCTCACGCCAACCAACTGGGGCGCAAGTGTCTCAAAAAATAGGGGGCTGCGGCGTGGATCGTGTCTACCCGGCTACACAGGCGGGGGGGGTGGTAAACACACGTTCACACCTTAACTGGCGGGAACCCTCTAAATCATTGATTTGACGGGAGTATGTGTGGTACTCCTTTGGCACAGGAATTGCCCGTAAAGCTAGGAAGGCAGAACTGGCTGGACAGCCAGCTCGAACAGGTCTCCCGATGAACAGAAGAGTGCAGTTGATTCTCTTGACCGCTTTCGCTGTTGCCGCCTTGTGCAGCTACATTGTCTACCGCGTGGTAGGCGCCCACATTGTGGCAACGCAGCCGCAAACCACGCAGGTGGTCGTGGCTGCCTCGGACATCCCGCTGGGAAGCGTGCTTCGCGATTCCGATCTTGGGACGGTGGAGATCGAGGGCGCGTTGCCGGAGGGTGCGATCACCGACAAGCAAAAGGCTGTCGGTCGCGGGGTGACCTCGAATCTGTACAAAGGCGAGCCGATTCTGGATAGCCGGCTGGCAGCTCCCGGGGCGGGCGGAGGTTTGGCGGCGACGATTCCCCCCGGCATGAGAGCCTCCGCGATCAGGGTAGATGACGTGGTGGGCGTGGCTGGATTTGTGACTCCGGGAATGCACGTGGATGTTTTGATCTCGGGCAATCCTCCGGATGATGCGAATCCAAGTCTCGGACAGCAGGTGAACACGCTGCTGCAGAACATCGACGTTTTGTCCGCGGGAACGGATATCCAGAAGGATGCGGAAGGGAAGCCACAACAGGTCCAGGTGGTCAATCTTCTGGTGACGCCGGAGCAGGCTGAACAGCTGGAACTGGCGAGCACCCAGGCACACATCCAGCTGGTATTGCGGAATCCTCTGGATACGCAGGTGGCCCAGACGCCCGCGACAGCCGTGGCGAATCTTTACGGGGAAAAGGCTGCGCCGCCTCCGACCAAGGCCCGGCCAGCGGCGGCAGCACCCGCCGAGCCCAAGGCGAAACCGCAGCCGGTTTATGTGATCCAGGTCTACAACGGGTCGAAGCAGAGCGAGGCAAAGTTTACCCCCGGTGAGGAGAAACCGTGAACGTGAGAATCGGCATCCCCCTAGCTTGTTTCTGTGCATTGTCGCTTGCAATCTGCGCGGAGCCAACTGCCGGCGCTCAGACCCCGGGGCCTGCTTCTCAACCGGCGGGGGTCGCGGCGCAGGACACGGCGAACGACCTGGTGGTTGGGGTAGGGAAGGCGGTGCTGGTGGATTGCGCGCAGCCGATTGAACGGATCGCGGTGGGCTCGGGTGACATTGCCGAGGCTACGGCGGTGAGTCCCACCGAAATCATGCTGAACGGCAAGGCAGCGGGGGACACGAGCCTGATCGTCTGGCAGGCGGGAGGCGGGCGGCAATTCTTCAATGTGCAGGTTCGCGCAAGTGACTACGCGACCTCGGACAAGCTTGATTATCTGCGGCGCGAGCTGAGAACGGAGCTCCCTGGGCAGACCCTTCGCGTGAGCTCAGAGAATGGCCTGGTGTTTCTGCGCGGCACGGTGAAGGACCTGACCAGCTCCGCACGCGCGGTGGAGATTGCCTCGACGGCGGGCAAGGTGGTCAACCTGCTTTACGTCGATGTACCTCCGGCAGAGCCGCAGATTCTACTGAAGGTGCGCTTTGCAAGCTATGATCGGACTTTGGCCAAGCAACTGGGCATCAACCTGTACAGCCTGGGCGCTGCGAACACGGTCGGCACCGTAACCACGCAGCAGTTTTCTCCGCCTACGGTTACTTCCGGAGTTGGGTCGACTCCAGCCACGGTTAGCTTATCGAGCCTGCTGAACATTGCCATCTTCCGCCCCGATTTGAATCTTGGCGCAACGATCCAGGCGCTGGAAACGAACGGGGTGCTGGAAGTGTTGGCCGAGCCGAATCTACTGACGGCAAATGGGAAAGAGGGGAGCTTCCTGGCGGGCGGGCAGTATCCGTACCCGGTGGTCCAGGGAGTTTCCGGCACCGGCACTGGGGGGATCACGATCCAGTTTCAGCAATTCGGGGTGCGCCTGAACTTTATTCCGACGATCACTCCGCGCGGCACGATCCGCCTGCAGGTGGCTCCAGAGGTGAGCCAACTGGACTTTGGCAATGGCATTACGATTTCGGGGTTCACGGTTCCCGGCATAGATGTGCGCCGAGTGAGAACGGAGGTCGAGCTGGCGGAGGGGCAGAGCTTTGCCATCGGCGGATTGCTGGACAATCGCTCGACCAAGAACTTCTCCAAGATTCCCTTCCTGGGCGATATTCCGATCCTGGGCAAGTTTTTCCAGTCCATCTCAGACAGCAAAACGAACACCGAGCTGATCGTGATCGTGACGCCGGAGATTGTTGCTCCGGTGCCGGCGGGCGCGCCTTTGCCCGCGGTCAAGTATCCGGACAAGTTCCTGCCGCCAAATTCGAACAATCCCATGGCGACGCCTGGCCCGGAGGTTACAGGGGCCAAGCCGCCCGCTCCAGCACCTCCGACGGTCCCGGTGGAGACGCTGCTCGACAGCATGAAACCTGAGCAACCGCTGGTGATCGAAGGTGGCATGGCCGCGGGCACGGGAGGGTCCACGACGTCGGGGGCTTCCTCTGTCCCGATGCCGCCAACGGTGACGGCGCCACAATGATGAGCGTTGTGACTGCAGCGCGGGTGCAGCATTGCCTTGGCGTTGGCAAGAGCGCCGGGGACCGGATTTGGCGGCATGGCATTGGGTGACGGCTGGGGCAGGGCGGGCGGGTCTGCCAGCACAGGTTCGTCGTTCTGCCTGGACTGCCGGGCATGAGGTGGAGTGATGAACCGGGCTCAAGACACTGCGACGACCGCGCCCCTGGACTATACCCCCCGGACCAGCCCTTTGCGGGTTGCGGCTGCGCTGTTGATGCTGGCAGCGGGGGTTAGCGTTCTGGCCTTCGCGATGAGTGGGAGCGAGGCGACAAATCGCGATTACACAGAGTACTGGGCGGTCGGTCAACAGCTTATTCATCGCGGAAACCCCTATGATTCCGCAGCGATTATGCGGGTCGCCCATGCAGCCGGCGAAACGCAGAATACCAACATGATCCTGCGCAACCCGCCGACTGCGCTGTTCATAACCTTGCCACTGGGCTTCGTCAGCGTGAGAGTTGGGGCGATTGTCTGGTGCCTGGCACTGATTGCGGCGCTGATGGCGTCCATTCGGATGATCTGGATCATGCAGGGCCGCTGCGGAGACCGGCTGCATCTGATCGGCTACATCTTCCCGCCTGCGCTGGCGTGCCTGCTGGCCGGGCAGATCGGCATCTTTCTGCTGCTTGGGGTTACGCTGTTCCTGTACTTGCACGCGTCCAAGCCGCATCTGGCCGGGGCTGCGCTGCTGCTGTGCGCACTGAAGCCGCATCTTTTCCTGCCGTTCGGCGTGGTGCTGATTGCGTGGATCGCGCTGCGCAAAGCCTATCCAATTCTGACGGGAGCCCTGTTGGCTTTGCTGGCTAGCCTGGCGCTGATACTGTTGCTCGATCCGGGCATATGGGTCCAATACATTCACGGAGAGCGGGGGGAGAACATCCAGAACCTGTTCATCCCTTGCGTAAGCGCGCTGCTGCGGTTGGCGATCGATCGCAATGCCGTATGGCTTCAGTTTCTTCCTGCGTGCGCCGGCTGCGCGTGGGCGCTCTGGTATTTCCGGACGCGCCGCGAACGGTGGGACTGGATGGACGGAGGTCTGCTGTTGCTGATGGTCTCGGTGCTGGTGGCGCCATACGCGTGGTTTACCGATGAGGTGATTCTGCTGCCGGCAATTCTGGCGGGGCTGTATCGAGCGTCGGACAGGGGCCGCTCGCTTGTGCCCTTCGGATGTATCGCGGGGGTTGCCTTGATAGAGGTGCTTGCGGGCGTCAAGCTGCCCTCGGGTCTCTACCTGTGGACAGCACCCGCGTGGCTCGCGTGGTATCTCTACGCGGTGCGCGGGACGGGGCAAGGCCGTGCGGAAGAGGCCGGACCGGAGTCAGAGACGAACCTGGCGCCGGGGGAGCGAAGTCGGCTGGAAGAGGTTCCTGTGGAGGCGAGGTGACAGGATGGCTCGCCGAAAGCGGAGATGCTGATTCGCCGGTTTCGAAGCTGGCAATCAACCGGGTGAAGCGATGAACGGCGTTGCGGATGCCGAAAAACCCGGCGGGCAGGTGGAGAGCGTTCCACTCTGGCAGAAGCTCGCGGAGTTTCTGGTGGTGGGCGTCTGCGTCCTGGCATTTGTGTTCACCGCTTTGGATATTTGTACGGCTGTGCTGGAAAGAAACACTGCAGGAACGCGTGATTTTGTGGAGTATTGGGCGTCCGGGCAGCAGCTTCGACATCACGCAGACCCCTACGACCGAAAAGCTATTCTGGCAATCGAACGCTCCGTTGGGTATCCGCATAATAGTCCCGCGCTGGTGATGCCGAACCCGCCGACAGCCCTGGCGCTGGTCTATCCGCTGGGCTTTCTGGGCCCGGGGCGTGGCGAGTTCCTGTGGACCCTGATGCTGCTGGCTAGTCTGGTGGCTTCGGTGCAAATGGTCTGGAGGATGCATGGCTCTCCGAGGGGTCATTTAGAAATCCTGGGGTATACCTTTGCGCCCGCGCTGGCATGCATGGCGGCTGGCCAGATGTCGCTGTTTGTACTGCTCGGACTGGTTCTGTTCCTGCGCTTCCATCAGTCGCGGCCGTTTCTGGCAGGCGCTTCGCTTTGGCTTTGCGCATTGAAGCCACACTTGTTTCTGCCGATCGGCCTGGTACTGCTGGCGTGGATGGTCGCATCCAAGTGCTACAAAGTTTTATTCGGCGCAGCCGGAGCGTTCGCGCTCAGCACCGCGATCGCTTTTGTTCTGGACCCTTTGGCATGGACCCATTACAGCCAGATGATGAGGGCGATGCGAGTGGATAAGCTGCCGATCCCATGCCTGAGCAACTTGTTTCGCAGGAGTATCAGCCCGGACACGGTGTGGCTCCAGTATCTGCCGGCAGCGATTGGCTGCATCTGGGCGATTCTCTACTTCCGCAGACATCGCGGTAACTGGGATTGGATGGCGCATGGTTCGCCACTGATGCTGGTGTCGGTCCTGGCGGCGCCGTACAGCTGGTTCATCGACCAGGCGATACTGATACCTGCGCTGCTGCATGGGGTGCTGCTTACGCGCTCGCGCGGCCTGATTGCCGCCCTGGCATTGGCGAGCGCGGTGATCGAGATTGGGCCGCTGCGAGGGCTGCCCGTGTTGCAGTCGCCATTTTATCTGTGGACCGCTCCGGCATGGCTGGCGTGGTACCTCGTCGCTACCCGCGGGGTCGCGTCAGCGCGCGTCGGCCAGGGGTCGCAGAGCGCGCGCACAACGGCCGCTATGACAGAGGCTGGATTGGTCGCGCAACCAGTACCGTCCGCCTGGCCGAAAGCCGACGAGGTGGGGCAATGAACGGCGTTCTGAATACGCCGGGCCTGCAGCGGCGAGTGGAGCAGGTGGCGCAGCCGAAGACCATGCGGGTGATCGCCGAGTTTCTGGTGGTCGGCATCTGCACCCTGGCGTTCGCACTGAACGCCAGCGGCATCCTGACGACGCTGATAGCGGGCAACTACGCGGGCGATCGCGATTTTGTGAGTTATTGGTCCGCGGGCCACCAGGTTGCCGAGCATGCAAACCCCTACGACGGTAAGGCCATACTGGGACTGGAACACGGCGCAGGCTTTTCTGCGGGCCATCCACCCCTGGTCATGCGGAATCCGCCGCCAGCACTGCTCCTGGTGCTTCCGCTCGGTTTCCTGAGCGTACGCGCTGGATCGTTTGTTTGGTCCTTGCTTCAGGTTGCGTCGCTGGTGGTTTCCGTGCAAATGATTGCGGCCACGCACGGCCGCTCGAAGAGCCAGCTGAACATACTTGCGTACACCTTTGCGCCGGTGCTTTCCTGTCTTATCGCCGGGCAACTCGCGATCTTTGTACTGCTCGGGCTGGTTCTTTTTCTGCGTTTTCACAAGACGCGCCCATTGCTGGCCGGCGCTTCGCTTTGGCTATGTGCCTTGAAGCCACATTTATTTCTGCCGTTCGGCGTAGTGCTGCTGGCGTGGATCGTCGTGAGCAGGGGTTACAAAATACTGGCTGGTGCAGCGGCCGCTTTTGGGCTCAGCGCCGCGGTTGTATTCGCCATGGATCCTGCAGCGTGGAGTCAATATGCGCAGGCGATGAAGGCCGAGCAGCTTCCAATCCAGATCATTCCATGCGTGAGTGTGATGCTTCGCCTGGCGGTGAGCCCGGGTGCGACCTGGCTCCAGTTTCTGCCGGCCGCGCTCGGCTGCGCATGGGCGCTGGCCTACTTTCAACGCCATCGTGACGACTGGGACTGGTGGGAACACGGCTCGCTGTTGATGCTGGTTTCTGTGGTGGTGGCGCCCTACTCGTGGTACGTGGATGAGGCCGTGGTGCTGCCGGCGCTGCTGCATGCCCTGTACCGGACCCGCTCGCGCAGCCTGGTGGCAATTCTGGCATTGTTGAGCGCTGCAATCGAGATCGGGAACGTCCTGGGGTTGCCGCTGAGAACCCTGGCGCTGTATGTGTGGACCGCCCCCGCCTGGCTGGGATGGTACCTGTGGGCCATGCGCAGCGAGGGGCGTGAGGACCAAGACGCGTTACCGCAGCCTGTGGGTGGGATTACCACGGTTACGGAGGAGGCATGACCTTCGATTTATCTCGTTCATGACGAGGCACATAGGCGGGGGGAGCCAAGATGTATACGGGGCATATCTGTCCCTGGCGGTCTGTAAACTCACGGTCACACCGCAAAACATTGCAAAGCCAGTAACTGGCTTATTTGCAATGAGATGAAGTTAACGCAAAAGTGGCATCTGATTTGCTAATAGACCCAGGTATCAGCCCATCGGCTGGACTCACAATCCATGTCACGGAGATTATCTAAATGAAGAACTATATTCTGATGCTTTCTGTCAAAATCCAGGGTCTGTTGAGCCGCGAAGAGGGCCAGGATCTTATCGAGTACGCCTTGGTCGTTGCCCTGATTGCCTTTGCCGCTACTGCGGGTATGAGCACGCTGGCCAAGGACATCAACAACGCGTTTCTGACCATCGGCAACTCGCTCACCTCGGCCATCGCCTAAGTGGCGGTCCGCGCGACGGTCTCGTTTGCCACGGGAGGCATGCTGGCGGCCAGCCGACCAGTGTGTCCTCCTGTGTCAAAGAGATTGAATAGACTAGTTGGTTAGGAGTCGACCGAGATGAACATCAAATTCTGGACACTCTGCATCCGTATGCGGGACCTCATGTCGGGCGAAGACGGTCAGGACCTGATTGAGTATGCGCTGGTGGTTGCGTTGATCGCTCTTGGAGCCACTGCAGGGATGCAGACGGTCGCCGCGGACATCAACAACGCCTTCGGCACCATTGGCAACACGCTTACGTCTGCTATTTCCTGAGCGATCGGGCCGCAGGAGACGGTTGCGTTGTTGGGGAGCACGCCGGCGTATAGTCGCGCGTGCGCTCTCCCGCCTAAGGACCGTAAACACTCCAAGTCAACTCTGCTGCTGCGGAAACACCGGAGCCTGTCCGGCGCCGATCACTCCGGGGTCAGGACGACCACTGGGAGCCTGGACTTCTGCGTCTGGCTGCTGCGCGACACGCTGTGCCAAAACCTGCGGCGGCTGCGGGTGTTGACCTAGACGCCAAGCTCGGTGCGGATGGCATTAGCGATGATTTGCGCATGGTGGTGCATGAGAGGTTCGGATTCGGCCTCGATCATGACGCGGGCTAGCGCTTCTGTACCGGAGTAACGAATGACGACGCGGCCGGAGTCTGCGAGTTCGGCTTCAGCGGCGGCGATGGCGGCGGCGACGGCGGGGATCTGAGCCAGAGGCGGCTTGGAGCGGACGTGCACGTTGACGATGACCTGGGGAAAGGTCTTGAGGTCGGCGGTGAGCTGGGCGAGCGTCTGTCCGCTGCGATGCACAATGTCGAGCAGCAGGAGCGCGGTGAGCAGGCCGTCGCCGGTGGTGGAGCGGCCGGAGAAGATGATGTGTCCGGACTGTTCGCCTCCGAGAACGGCCCCGGTGGCGAGCATCTGTTCGAGGACGTACTTGTCGCCGACGGGAGCGCGGAGCATCTGGATGCCGCTGCGCTTGAGCGCGGCTTCGAGGCCCATGTTGGACATGGTGGTGGCGACGACGGTTGCATGGGCGAGCAGGCCGTGGGCGGCGAGGTCGCGGGCGGCCAGCAGCAGGACAGCATCGCCGTTGACGACTTTGCCGTTCTCATCTGCGAATAAGGCGCGGTCGGCATCGCCGTCAAAGGTAATGCCCATGGAAGCTTTGTGCTTGGCGACCTCGGCGGCGACGATTTCCGGATGAAGTGCGCCGCAAAGCTCGTTGATGTTGCGGCCGTTGGGTGAGGCGTGGGTGAGGATGACTTCGCCGCCGCCGTTGGAGTTGAGTTCGGCGAAGAGCTGGGGCGCGATGGCGCTGGCGGCCCCGTTGGCACAGTCGACGACGAGGCGGCGGCCATCGAGGGACAGGCCGGGAACGGCGGCGAGGAGAAAGCGGATGTACTCTGCGCGGCCGGCCTCGTTGGGTTGCAAGTTGCAGGTTGCGGGTTGCAGGTTGCCAGTTGAAGAGGCGAGGCGGCGGAAGATTTCAGTTTCGATGGCGAGCTCGGTGGAGTCGGGGAGCTTGTAGCCGTCCGGGCCAAAGAGCTTGATGCCGTTGTCCTGCCAGGGATTGTGGGAGGCGGAGATGACGATGCCGGCGGCGAACGAGTGCGCGCGGGCGAGGAAGGCGACGGCAGGGGTGGTGATGACGCCAGCGCTCTCGACGGTGGCGCCGGCGGAGGTGAGGCCGGCGGTGAGCGTGGCGGCGATCCAGTCGGAGGATTCGCGGGTATCCTGGCCGATGAGGACGCGCGGAGGCTGGCCCGAGGATTCCGGGGTGAGGTGGTGGGCGAGGGCGAGGCCGACGGCGTGGATGGTAGGGGGATCGAGCGGCGGCTGGCCGGCAACGCCACGAATGCCGTCGGTTCCGAAGAGTTTCTTCATATAGATACAAGGTACAAGGTACTGGGTTCCAGGTACTAGCTACTGGATCGGGTGACTTCGGCTTCGAGGGTTCCTTTGGCGAGGCGGGCGCGGATGGATTGACCGGGCTGGGTGTTGGCGGCATCGCGAAGGAGCTGGCCGTCGGCGGACCCGTCTTGGATGTAGACGAGAGCGTAGCCGCGGTTGAGGACGGCGATGGGCGACAGCGCACGGAGGCGGGCGGCGGCGTGGTCGAGGCGCGCGGTGCGATTGGCGATGGTGGCGAGGGCGAGGCGGTTGAGGGATTGCCTGGCGCTGTCGAGGCGGCGGCGGGTGAGAGCGAGACGGGTGGTTGGATTGTGGCGCTCGAGGCGGGAAGTGAGCGCAGCGATGCGCGTGGCAGGCAAGCGCAGGCGGCGCGCGGCGGCGGATTCGAGGCGGTGGCGGAGGTCGTCGAGACGCTGGTTGCGACGACCGATGAGAGTTTGTAACCGATTTTGGATTTGCGTGATGGAAAGAGCGGTGAAGCGCTGGCGCACGAGCATGAGCTGGTAGCGAATGGCGCGGCGCACACGGGCGTCGAGGGCCTGCACGCGCTCCTCGACGCGGTGCTGGGCGGTGGTGATAATTTCGGCTGCGGCGGAGGGTGTGGGGGCGCGGAGATCGGCGACGAAGTCAGCGATGGTGAAGTCGGTCTCGTGGCCTACGGCGGAGACAACGGGCAGACCCGAGGCGGCGATGGCGCGGGCGAGGGCTTCGTCGTTGAAGCCGGAGAGGTCTTCAATGGATCCGCCGCCGCGGGCGATGAGGATGAGGTCTGGTTTTTCCGGATGCGCATTGGGCTGGCGCTGATTGAACCAGTGGATGCCGGCGATGACGGAGGCGGCGCATCCGGGGCCCTGCACGGCGGCGGGATAGACGAGCAGATTGAGGCGGGCGTGGCGGCGGCGCACGACCTGAATGATGTCGTGGAGCACGGCGCCCCCGGTGGAGGTGATGACGCCAACCCAGCGCGGGAACGGAGGGAGCGGACGTTTGTGAGCGGCGTCAAAGAGGCCTTCTGCGAGCAGGCGGGCTTTGAGTTGGTCGTACGCCAACTGCAAAAGCCCCGCACCTCGAAGCTCGAGGGTCTCGGCGATGAGCTGGAGTTGACCGCGGGACTCGTAGACGGAGATGCGTCCGCGCGCGAGGACAGCGAGGCCGTCCTCCGGGCGGAAGCGGAGGAGCATAGCCTGGCGGCGGAAGAGCACGACGGGAAGCTGCGCATCGCCGTCCTTGAGCGTGAAGTAGATGTGGCCGGAGGGTGCGGGACGGCAGTTTGATATTTCGCCTTCGACCCAGATGTCCTGATAGTCGCCTTCGAGTTGCTGGCGGATGCCGGTGACCAGGTCGCGGACGGTCCAGATGCGGCGTTCCTGGGCGAGCGCAGGCGGGGGCGTAGCCGGCTTTTCAGTGAGGGCGGCGCGGCGCCGCGACTTGGCCTGCCTGGGTGCGGCGTCTTCTGCGCCGGTGGCCGGGGAGGGCGAGCGCCGGCTGCGTGCGGTTGAACGTAGCTTTGGCGAGGAGGGCGCCTGGGCGGGGACAGCCGCGGGCGACGCAAAGAGGAGATCCATCTGCGACCGGGTGCTGGAGGGTTGGGAAATGGGGGGCTCGGCGTGCTCCGGCGCGGATTGCGATGCCCGCGCAGGTTTAGACCTGAGCCAGAGGCCGGCCAGAGTCTGGGGAGTGGAGGTTTCGTCGCCTTCGGCCATATCGGATGAGTCTAGAGCATTTCAGCGGTAGAGATGGTGCGCCTGAATATACGCAGCGACGGGGGGGGAGAGCAGACCGGGACAGGGATCGCCGGCCTGGAGGCGACGGCGCAGTTCGGTGGCGGAGACATCATCCTGAACGGTTGCGAGCAGGTGGACGCGGGCTTGCTGCTCAGGCGTGAGCGCGAGCTGTGCGAGCTGGGCCTGGGCGAGGGGAAACTCGGGGCGGCTGACGACGATCCACTCGGCCAGGGCAAGCAGGCGGTCGGGCGAACGCCACTTGCGCATGGTCAGGAAGCTGTCGGCGCCGGTGAGCACAAAGAGGTCAGCAGCAGGATATTCGCGGGCGAGCGCCGCGAGGGTATCGACGGTGTAATTTGGCTGGCCGCCGGGGCGCGGGGCGTCGAGGGTAGAGACGAGGAAGTTGCAGGTTGCGGAATGCAGGTTGTCGGCTGTTTGCGTCAGCGCAAGGCGAGTCATCTCGAGGCGGTCGGCGAAGGAAGCGATGGGGAGTTTGGCTTTGAGGGGCTGATTGGCAACCGGAGCGAAGAGGACGCGGTCGAGCGCAAAAGCTTCGGCTGCGGCGGAGGCCAGGCGCAGGTGGCCGCGGTGGATGGGGTCGAACGTTCCGCCGAAAAAGGCTACGCGCATGGTGACCATGCTAGAGCATCCTGGCAGTCACCGGGGCGTTGCGGGATCGGAAACATGGCTTTGGCCGCCAGAAACAGTCCACCCTTTCAGGAAATGCACTGAAAGGGTGAGTTGGGGACTGGGGCGTTGCCGGTGTTGTGGAGCAGGAGCGCGGCGCACGGTGGGATTTCCGCGGAGAAGAACACGCTGTCCGCTGTGCGCGGCACTCCTCAAGAGAAACCGGTACAGCGGCACCGGATCAGTGCGAGCGGAAGACCAGGCCCGTGCTCAGAGTGAGTATGGAGTTGCTCTGGTTGGGACCAACGCCACTCGGGTAATAGCCGGTGGCATAGCTGCCCAGGAAGCCGCCGGTTATCTCGACAATGCGCCAGTCGATATGCTTGTGGACGTTATAGTCGACGCCGACGCCGAATTGATACATGAGGTTGTTGCTGTAGTAGGTCCTGCCGGGAACCTTGGTGTGACCGATGCCGAATCCGCCCTCAACATAAGGGGTGACTCCCTTGACCGTGTTCTTGGTGGCGACGCGCAGGCTGAAAATGCCGTCCTGTGCGTTGAAGGTCCCGTAATATACGCCATCGCGGAGGGTTTGTCCGCGGGCGTCGATGCCGACGACAACGGGGCCGGTTTTCAGCTTACCCAGGTAGGGGAGATGGGTGACGTCATAGTAAACACCGTAGGTAGGCCCGTAGAGCCAGGGACGGTCGATGTTCTGACTTCCGGCGTGGGTGCTAAAGGTGTTGACGCCTTCCTGCGTAAACTGTTGGGCACTGAAGCTGAGATAGACTCCGGTTTGCGCGTATGCAGCGGCTGATGCGAGGACGACGGTGAGAACAATAGCTATAGTTCGCAGTTTCATCGATGTTCCTTTTGCGAAGAGTTTGGGGCACCGATGAGCATATAGAACTAGAAGGGCAATGTCAGCAACAAATTTCTATAGCGGAAAGATTTCGCTGGCGGAAACCGGGCATTTGGGGTGTACCCGCCCGGGTCCAGCGCGCGATAAAAGGCCAGATTCTTCTAAAAGCGGAAGACCAGGCCGGAGCTGAAGCGGAGCAGACTGGATGCGGGGATGGTCGGGGGGGAGCCGGAGCCGATGGTCGACGTGCTGGCGGTGGTGAGGGTGCCGTAGCCGACCTCGAATATCCGGACGTCGACATGGTGGGCCAGAGTGTAGTCGGCACCTGCGAAGATGCCGTAGTCGAGCTTGGTGACGTGGACGGTGCTTTCCTGGGCCTTGGTGGTGCCGGGGCCGACAGTGATCTCGGCATAGGGCTTGAAGGGGTGGGTAAAGGGAGTGGCGGAGACGCGTACGCCCACCAGGAACTCCCTGAGCAGGGCGTTGTCGGCGTGCAGGTCGGAGTAACGCATATCGAAGCCGGCGCCGATCTTGCCGGAGTGGAAGAAGTCGTAATAGCCGCCCAGATTGTAGCCATAGAACACCTGGGAGGTGGAGTTCGGGCCGAGGAAAGCGAAGGCGCCGCCTTCGCTGTTGTCTTCCACCGAGTTGTTGGCCACGATGGCGACTGGGTTGAAGTAAAGGCCGACCTGCGCATGGGCCGCGACCGTCGTCAAGGTGAGAAAGACGACTGTGGCAAGGTACCGAAGCTTCATTATTATGGATCCTCTGGAAAAACGTAACGCTGGCGCCGCTCGCAAGAGGGCGCAGCTACAAGTCTATAGAAAGATTCGCAATCGGATGCGAGTCTGTGGGAGGGATGGCAGTTTTCAGTTGCGGAGCGGCGATTCGTCCGGGCAGGAAGTCTTATCGGGCGCGGCCGCGAGCTCGGGGGGCGGGCGGCGGGTAGGCGGGCTTGAGTTTGACCGGAGCCGCCAGTTTGGGCTCGGCGATGTCGATGGGGGCGGGCCGGTGGGCGGCGACCAGTTCGGCGATGGCGAACTTGAGCGGCTCGATGCCTTCGCCGGTGACGGCGGAAACGGCGTAAAAGGGCAGCTTGCGGCGCTTGGCAAAGGCGGCGAGTTTCCTGAGCTTGTCGGGGTTGGCGATATCCGCCTTGGCTGCAACCAGGATCGTCGGTTTGGCGGCGAGGGCCGGGTCGAAGGACTTCAGCTCTGCGGTGATGACCTTGAAGTCGGTGACGGGATCGGGGCGGGCTGATCCTACTGCCGCAGCGCTCCCTTCCGTGGCGCTGGAGTCGGAGACATCGACGAGGTGGACGATCACCGAGGTGCGCTCAATGTGCTTGAGGAACTGGATGCCCAGGCCGTGGCCGAGGTGTGCGCCTTCGATGAGGCCGGGCAGATCGGCGACGGTGAAGGACGCGGTGTGGGGGAATTCGCCGACCTGGACCACGCCGAGGTTGGGCTCGAGAGTGGTGAATGCGTAGTTGGCGACTTTGGGCCTGGCGGCGGAGAGGCGGGAGATCAGGGTCGACTTGCCGACGTTAGGGTAGCCGACCAGACCGGCGTCGGCGAGCAGGCGAAGTTCGAGGCGGTAACTGCGCTCTTCGCCTGCGCGGCCGAGTTCGTGCTCGCGGGGAGCTTGATGGGTGGAGGTGGCGAAGTGCTGATTGCCGCGCCCTCCGCGTCCTCCACGGGCAATGACGATGGTTTCGCCGGGGTGGGCAAAGTCGTGGATGAGCTCGCCGGTCTGGTCGTCGAAGAGCAGCGTGCCGACGGGGACGTTGAGCGTGGTGGGTTCGCCGGTTTCGCCGGAGCAGTTGGAGCCGAGGCCGTGGCCTCCGCGCTGGGCCTTGTGTTCGGGATTGAAGCGGAAATGGACGAGGGTGTTGTGGGAAAGTGAGGACGACATGAGGATATCTCCGCCGTGACCACCATCACCACCGGAAGGTCCGCCGCGAGGGACGAACTTTTCCCGGCGAAATGCCATACATCCGTTGCCGCCGTCGCCGGCTTTGACGCGAATTCGGGCTTCATCGATGAACATTATTCACTTCCCAGTGTAGCGGAAGCAGGATAGGGTTAAGGCATACCTTGATTCGCGACGGCGTAACGTGCGGGCGTCTGCCTGCGCGCTGCGTTTTTAATTTGAGCGAATTCGGTTTCGGTCTTAACTTCCCCTTGACACAAAGATGCCAGGATAGGAGGCGAAGCCCAGCGACCGGCGTATGAGAAGAACTGATCCCGTGACCAGCTGGGGCTGACTGAAGCGCTCCCGGCAACGGGTGGAGATAAACGAAGTTGTTGGAGATGCCAGGAGATCAAATGTTGACGACAATGTTGAACAAGATCAGGATGACAGGGCTTTGTATCGCGGTCCTATGCATAGCGACTGCGGCTATGATGGCGCAATCGACCAGCCAGGGCGCGATCAACGGGACAGTAGAGGATTCGACAGGCGCGGCCGTGGCGAAAGCAGCGGTGACGATCCACAACGACGCCACCAACGCCGAAATCACAGTGACCGCAGACGACAACGGCAACTTCGTTGCACCTCTGGTCCAGCCGGGCACGTACACGGTGACGGTGGCGGCGGCGGGATTCGGCACCGAGACGGAGAAGAGCGTTACCGTGCAGGTTGGACAGCCGACAACCTTGATGCCACGGCTGACGCTGGGGAGCACGGAACAGACGGTAACGGTTTCGGCCGACGTGGCGACCATGAACTACGAAAGCCCGGATCTGAGCGCGACCCTGCCTCGCCAGGCGATCGACAACGTTCCGGTGCAGAACCGCCGCTGGTCAGCGCTGGCGATGACTACCCCTGGGGTGGTGGCCGACTCCAGCGGCTTTGGACTGATCAGCGTCCGCGGCATGAGCACGCTGCTGAATAACGTCCAAATCGACGGCGCCGACGACAACCAGGCGTACTTCTCAGAGGAGCGCGGGCGTACGCGTGAAGGATATTCGACCTCCTCGAACGCAGTTCAGGAGTTTGAGGTGAACACGGGCGTCTACTCCGCGCAGTATGGCCGCGCGGCCGGCGGCGTGATCAACTCGGTGACCAAGAGCGGCTCGAACACACTGCATGGCGAGTTCTACTTCAACGACCTGGACCGCGGCTTTGGCGCCTACGACCCAGGTTCGGTGAACGCGTCTTTGCAGCCGCTGAAGCCGAAGGACCTGCGCAAGATCTACGGATTCTCGATGGGCGGCGCGATCATCAAGGACAAGCTGTTCTGGTACTACACCTACGACCAGCTGACGCACATCAACCCGGGCATTTCCAGGGCAAAGAGCTACGGGACGGCAGCCACGACGGGCGGGTTCCTGGAGCAGCCAGATCCTTCGAGTGCGTCGATCGAAGCCAATTGCAGTCAAACAACGGGCTATCTGAACGAGACCTCAAGCGGCACCGGCACCTTGACCCACGCGACGCTGGACAACTCTGTCTGCACCATGGCTGCGCGGCTGGGCCTGGGGACATATGCGGCCGCCGCGACGCTTTATAACAATGGAGTCAACGCTCTGTTGACCGATCTGGGCATCGTGCCGCGGGCCGGCTACCAGGAGATCAACACGCCCAAGCTGGATTGGCAGATCAACTCCAAGGAGCACGCCAGCGTGCTGTTCCACCGGCTGCGCTGGGACGCACCGGGCGACGTGCAGACGGCGAGCAGCGCAGATTACGCGCTGGATGCATGGGGCGAGGACTTTGTGAAGTTGGACTACGGCCTGGCCAAGCTGCAGAGCGAGATCAGCAGCAAGGTGACCAACGAAGTTCTCTACCAGTACAGCCGCGAGTTGAACGACGAGGGGCAACAGCCGTACAGCGCCTACACCCTGGCCAACCTGGTCGCGCCCAACGGTCCCAGCATTCTCGGTGGCCTCACCAACGCGCCTGGCGGCACCATCCCGTACATCGGGCTGGATACGTCGATCGGTTTCATGGTCGGCTCGCCGTATTATTCCTACCGCATCGCGTATCCGGAAGAGTGGAAGTGGCAGGCGGACGACATTCTGTACATCACCTCCGGCAACCACAGCATTCGCATGGGTGCGGATTTCCTGCACAACTACGACTTGCTGCACCAGACGCCGTACTACTTCGGCGATTACACCTATGCCACACTGCCAAACTACCTGTCCGATCTGGCGACCAAGGGGGCTGCATCGACTTGCAACTCCTCGGGAGCAAGTGGAACGGCGACTGCGAGCGGCGTGGGGACCTACGGATGCTTCTCCTCAGCCACCCAGGACTTCGGCGCCACCCAATTCGCCATGGCCACGATGGACTACGGGGGCTTCATCCAGGACAACTGGAAGGCCACTCCAAGGCTGACGTTCGAGATGGGGCTGCGCTACGACTATGAGTCGCTGCCTGCGGCTCCCGCCAATCTGACGACGGCGACCTTCAATTCTTCGGGGACGCAAACCTTCTTCCCATATTCCGGAATCAAGAATGCGTCGAGCGACAAGAGCAACTTCGGCCCGCGCCTCGGTTTTGCGATGGATATGTTTGGGACCGGGCAAACAGTTCTGAGGGGCGGCTTCGGTATGTACTATGGACGCATCCTGAACGGAACGGTCGCCACCATGCAGTTTGGCACGGGCAGCCCCAATGGCCAGTATGCTCTGGCCAGCACGCTGCCCACGACCGCCGGGGTTCCTACCTTCCCGAATCCATTCGCGGGCGGCTCCGGGTCGAAGCCTTCGTCGTTCTTCATGTCGCCCTACCTGCATAACCCCACGGTCGAGGAGTTCGACATGCAGTTGCAGCAGCAGGTGGGCAAAGGCACCGTGGTCCAGGTGAGCTACATCGGCGCTCTGGGACACGAATTGCCAAACTTCCTGGATGTGAACCTGGCGCCGGCGCAGGATGTAGCGACGATTACCGTCACCGCCCCAACGTCCGGGTCATCGGGACCGCTTCCGGTTGGCACCTCGTATACCGTTCCGACCTTCGGCACCTGCACCGCGGCGACGAACCCAAATTGCGTATACCCGACCGGATATATCAACACGAACTTCACCAACATCACCGAACTTATCAGCAACATCAACTCCAACTACAACGCACTGGTGCTCGATGTCCAGAACCGTTCCTTCCACGGCCTGCAGTTCGATGCGAACTACACCTGGTCGCATGCACTGGATTACAACCAGAACGCCTCATCGACCACGGCCGTGAACGAATGGCTGAACCCGTATGGAGCTGCGCTACAGAACTATGGCACGTCGCAGTTCAATGTGGGCAACCGCCTGGTTGCCTATGCGCTGTACAAGTTCCCGGGGATCTCGGGCGACAGCCCATTGAAGTACGTGACCAATGGCTGGAGCGTCAACGATACGTACCAGGTCCAGAATGGACTGCCTTACTCGGCTGAGATCAACACCGGAAAGAACTCGAGCACCTCTCTGACCAGCGGCACGTGGACCGGAGCGCCGAGCGTGTTCTATCTTCCCCCCATCGGACTGAACACCTACCAGGTGCCGCGGGCGATGGTGGACGATCTGCGGGTGCAAAAGGAGTTCACCTTCGTGGAAAAGTACAATCTGCAGTTGAGCGCAGATATGTATAACGTCGCCAACCACCAGAACTACAGTACGACTGACATCAACGAAAATGCATACAACCTGGCTCCTGGCTCAGGAGCCGCGGCAGCTACGTCCACCTTGACCTTCATTCCCAGCACAGGGCCGGGCGTAGGGTTTACATCACACTCCACCTCGAACGACAGCGGCTTCCTGTATACGCCGCGTGAGTTCCAGATCATGGCACGTCTGGAGTTCTAATCCAGGTCAGGAAGACTTACAGGGCGGCGGCTTCGGCTGCCGCCTTCCTTTTTGGGTTAGGGGGCTGCCGGGCTGCGGTTTAGGGCGATTCGGGTAAAAGGCTTCCCTAATTGGGAAAAGTCGGTTAGTCTTCGGCTGCTCCCCGCGCGTTGTTCCGGGCCGCGCTGAAGTGGTTTTTCAGGCTGCGCTGTGACGGTGGTGCGGGTGGCACGCTCTCTCTCGAAGCGAGTCGGGCGGGCAGGTAAAACGCGTTGTATCTCTCTCCTGCTGAGTTGGTTCGGAGGGCGCGTGAAGGCAGGTCGACCGGCTTTGGCCGGTTTCACCCGGAAAGTCTTCGTGTGGCCCTTGGATTTCTGGAACGAGGGCCGATGGACGTCGGGCACGGGCTGCACCACAGACTGCGATGGGTGGGGTGGAACGCGGCGGTAGCGGCGTGGCTGGTGTGGTTCGGCTGCGGCCTGGGTGCGGGGGCGCAGTCGGCGACGGATGGGGCGATTGGCGGGTGGGTGCTGAGCGCGGCGGGCGCTCCGGTGGCAGGCGCGTGGGTCGTGGTTCGCGAGGCCGAGACGGGTCTGGCGCTGCGCGCGCGCTCAGGGGCCCATGGCGAGTTTTTGGTGGCGCGACTTCCGGTGGGCGAGTATGCGGTATCGGTGGAGGATGCAGGGGCTGTGCTGACTCTTCCGGGGCCGGTCGAGGTGGGACTGGGCGAGGTGACAGAGGTTGAGGCGCGGCTGCAGCCGGGCTCGGGAGTTGGTGGATTGAATGTACCCGCTGGAGCGAAGGCCGACGGGACCAGGTTGAGCGAGGCAGACCTGGCTGCTCTGCCGGCGAACGGTGAGGAGAGGTTGTTGGCGCTGACGGTTGCCGGGGCAAGCGACGCGGCGGACGGCGATGACGGCGCGAGTTTTCGCGGGATTGCCGCGACCCAGGACAGCGATGGCATGGATGGAACCAGCGGGGATGAAGGCTTTACCGGTGCGCGTCTGGGCGCGGGAGTGGAAGAAGACGCGGACGCCGGTTCGGATGAGGTTTACGATCGCGCGGCAGGCGCCGGCAGCGGCTCGCGGTCGGTGGCGGACGGCGGCCAGCGGGCAGGGTCGTCGTATGCGTTTTCGCAGGCGGGAGTGCGCGAGTTCCGGGTGCAAGGGCAGGGCGATGCGGCGGCGTACGGCTCGTCGCTGTACGGACACGGCGTGGGCGGAGTGGTGACGACGGTGTCGCGGTCGGGCGGGACGAGGCTGCACGGAATGGCCTTCTATACGGTGCGGGACAGTGCGTGGGCAGCGGCGAATCCGTTTTCGGTGGATTCGACCTATGCGAACGGTGTGGTGATGAGCGGAGTGGTGAAGCCGCTGGATCTGCGGCAACAGTTTGGGGGAAGCGTGGGCGGGCCGATGATTTGGAAAGGCGACCATGCGCGGTCGGGTACCGATGAAAAGCCGCAGCTGTTTTACTTCTATGCGTTCGACGGACAACGGCGGAACTTTCCGGCGATCTCCGCGCCGGGCTACGCGGGGTTCTACACTCTGACGGCGACCCAGACCGCGCTGCTGGGGAATCGCGGAGTGACGCCGGCGGAGACGAATACGGCGCTGAACTATCTGGACAGCCTGACCGGAACGGTCGCGCGGGAGGCCGACCAGACGGTGAACTTCGGGCGCGTGGACTGGCAGCGCAGGGGCGGCAGCAGGGTGGTGCTGGAGTACAACCGCGCACGTTGGAGCGGGCCGGGAGCAGCGCGGTCGGGCGCGGTGGTGGACCGCGGCACGGCGAGCGTTGGATCGAGCTACGGCAAGGTGGATGCGGGTGTGGCGCGGTGGGTACAGTTCCTGACGACGAGATTGAGCAACGAAGTGCGGGCGCAGTTCGGGCGCGAACTGCAGTACGAGACAGCGCAGGCGCCGCTGGCGCAGGAACCGAACATCGGGCCGGGCGGAATGCCGCCGGAGGTGTCGATCGGGCCCGACGGATTCGTCTTTGGAACGCCGGCCGCGCTGGGACAGAAGGCGTATCCCAACGAGCGGCGCGTTGAGGTTGCGGACGTGTTGGCGTGGGTGCGGGGGCGGCACCTGATTCAGCTCGGCGGGGACTTTAGCGCGCTGAGCGACTTCACGGATTCGTTGACGAACGTGGAGGGGACGTTCAACTACGACAGCGGCTCGGGCACATCCGCAACGACGGGCGGCAAGGCGGGCGGTCTGGTGGACTGGATTACGGATTACACGTTCAACGTGAACGCGTATCCAAACGGCGGGTGTCCGTCGATTACGGCGGAGGTGCATGACTTCTGTTTCCGGTCATACTCACAGAGCTTCGGGCAGCAGAGCCTGAGCTTCCCCACGCAGGAGTGGGCGGGCTTTGCGCAGGACGACTGGCGGGTGACGCAGCGGCTGACGGTGCATGCGGGCGTACGGTACGAGTACGAGTTCCTGCCGCTGCCGCAGCAGCCGAACGCAGCGCTGGATGAGGTGTTCGGCGGGGTGGGCGCGACCAGCGTGTTTCCCGAGGACCGGAACAACTTCGGGCCGCGGCTGGGGCTGGAGTGGGCACCGTTTGGCGCGGGCCGCGGCGTGGTGCGGGTGGGCTACGGGGTTTACTTCGGCAAGCTTCCGGGCGCTACCATTCGCGCGGCGCTGCTGGATACGGCGTTGCCAAGCTCGACGACGCGGGTGCGGATTCTGCCGACGACGGAGGCGGTTTGCCCGCAGAACACGGAGGTCGGGTTTGGGTACGCGTGTTCCTATCTCGCGGAGCCGGCGGGCGTGGTGGCGGCGACGACGTCGGCGTTGGTGTTCGACCGCAGGTTCCGGCTGCCGATGGTCGAGCAGGGGTCGGTCTCGATGGAGCATGAGGTTGGCTGGGGAGTGCTGGGCAGCGCGCGATACGAGCTGAACCTGGACCGGCAACTGCCGAACTCGGTGGACATCAATATCGCTCCGTCGACGGACGTGAAGGAGTTCGAGTTGCAGGGCGGGACCGGCGCGGCGGGTGCGCAGGATGGCGAGACCTTTGCCGTTCCGGTGTACTCGGCGCGGGTGAGCACGAGCTTTGGGCCGGTGACCGACGTGATCTCGAATGCGAATGCGAGCTACAACGGGCTGACGCTGGAGGCTCGGCGCGGGCTGGGCGGGCGTGCAGGGATGGGCGGGTTGGGGCGGGGACTGGAGTTTCGCGCGGCGTGGACGTGGTCGAAGGCGATCGACTACGGGCAGAATGCAGGCGCGGTGCCGCGGACAGATGGGCAGTTCGATCCTTTTGATGTGCGCTACGACAAGGGGCTGTCGGCGCTCGATTTTCCGCATCGCGCGGTGGCGACGGCGGTGTGGTCGCCACGGATGCGCGGGGCTGAGTCGGACGTGCGGGCGACGGCGGAGCGGGCGATCTGGCGAGCGGCGGATGGATGGTCGCTGGCGGCGATCTTCCAAGAGGCGAGCGGGCGCGGGTACAGCTACGACGTGTTCGGCGGGACGCGGCTGGCCGGCGGACACGAGAGTATCAACGGGTCGGGCGGGTCGACGGTGCTGCCGACGGTGGGGCGGAATACGCTGCGGCTGCCGGACTCCGCAAACCTGGATCTGCGGCTGAGCCGGAGCTTCCGGCTGGGCTGGATCACGAGAAGCGAGACGCTGCGGCTGCGCGCTGCGGTGGAGGGGTTCAATGTGATGAACCACGTGAACATCTCGGGCGTGACGCAGCGGGCGTTCCTGACGGGGACGCCGGTGCCGCTGAGCGGTACGACCGGGCCGGAGGTGACGCCGCTAGTGTTCCAGAATGCGGCGACGGTGGCGACCGAAGGGCTGAACGTGCTGCCGTTCGGCGCGTACACGGAGGCCGGAACGAACCAGGCGCGGGAACGGCAGGTGCAGTTCGGGCTGCGGCTGGAGTTCTGAGCGTGGGGCACCCGGATTATTTCTTGGGGATGGTGAGGGGAAGGGGGGTGCGGTGGCCGACAGTCATGGGGATATCGAGGGTGCCGAGTTTTTGGGAGACACCGTCGAGGACCCCGGCACGGAGGGTTATCAGTCCGGGTGGCAAGTCAATTTCCTGCAAGAGCTGGAAGGGAGTGGCGATGAACTGTTTGTACTCGGCGGCGGTCAGCGGGAGCTTCATGGTCTGGCTGCGGCTAGTGACGAGGTGGTCCTCAGAGTCATAGGCAGCCAGGTTGAATTCGAGGGAGCCGCTGTAGGTTCCAGCGTCGCCGGCGTTGAAGGCGATCTGGCTGGCGGGAACGGCGAAGAGGAAGCTGTAGCGGGTGAGCGGCGCTTTGCTGAATTTGGGATTGAGAGCGCCGAGAATTGCGCCGGGTGGATCGCTGGGGCTGGGCGGGGTGGTGCTGGGCTCGACACGCACATCGAACAGAAGTTGGGTGGCGGGCGGAATGATGAGGGCCATGGCGGCGGAGAGCGGATCAGCGGCGGGCGCGGACTGTTTGTCGCGTGTGGTGTAGCCGAACGAGTTCTCAAGCGAACGTGCGGTTTGTTGTGGGTCTTCGGCGGTATAGCCTTTGCGATAGACGAGATGGAGTCCGGGCTTGTCTACCTGAACGCCGATGGCGTGGTAGCGGCCGTCGTAGGCGAGGCTGGGCGGGCTGTAGGAGAGGGTATAGTAGCTGGCGCCGGAGTCGGCTGCCCTGGCCATCAGCGTGTCAAGATCGTTGCGTTCATAAAGGGCGATGCCGCCCGTGGCTTCGGCGACTGCCTCCATCGCGAGTTGTGAACCGTCCAGTCTGCGGACGCCTCTGGGATCGAGCGGATAGAGGGTGATCTGCGCATTTGCCAGCAGGTCGTAGATCTGCTGGAGCGGCTTCCGCCAACTCTGGCAGCCGTTCGAGGTCAGCTCGGTGTTGCCGCTGCCGATCCAGATGACGTTCTTTCTGCCGTTGATGCCGGACAGGTAGGTTGCGAGCTGTTTCAACTGATCGAGGGTGGCGTTGCCGACAATGATCGGCGGCGCGCACGGATCATACATAGGTGCTGGCGGCACGCTCAAGGGCTCGACCAGACGATTGACTACGTTCAGGAGCGGTGCGGGATCGGTGGTTGGGCCTTGCAGGACGGTAAACCTGAAACCCAACGCAACCAGGGCGACCCGGGTCCCGGGAGCCATTTTCCGGATGAAACTGGCGATGGCCCATCGAGCCTGGGCGCTGTCGCCCCCATTCACATCGTCGACCAGGAATACGTTGAGCGGGCCAACGCCCGGCTGGAGGTTGGTGTAGATATTGGGTGGGAGTTTGGGCAAGGTGTGGGGGGCGGTTGTGGTGGGGGTGCTGAAGGCCTGGAAGCTGCGGATGGATTGGGGCGCACCGTCTTCGGTGATGGTGAAGTCGGCTTGTTTGAGGCTGTGGACCGGATTGCCTTTGGAGTCGGTGACGGTGACGTCGACCAGAGTTTCGCGGCTGTAAACGTGGATGGTGGGAGCGCTGGAGGCGGCTGGCGGCTGGGCTTGGATGGCGGAGACGAGAGCGGCGGCGGTCAGGATTGGTGCGAGGGTTCGAACGTTCATGGCTTTTCCGATCTGGCCGGGGTGATGGAGGACGTGGGGATTTCGATGGCGCCGAGGCGGCCGGAGGTTAGGTCGTGGACGGCGATGCGGAGGAAGTAGTCGCCGGTGGCGGGGATATCGATATCGCGGTGGGCGTTGGCTCCAGTGCGCAGCATGGAGTGGTAGACGGCGGGCGGGACGATGGGGCTGACGGTGTTGACGGTGGAGTTGATCACGTCGCCGTCGGCGTTGTAGACGTTGACGCCATACTCGAATGCGCCCCGGTAGTTGCTGTCGGCCGTCTGCGTGAAGTCGATGCCGTGGACGTCGATGGTATAGGCGATGGACAGATGGCGGTAAGGCGGGTGCATGTGCTTCGGGTCGGGGTTGTTTTGGGCCGAAAGGGTGGCGGATGCGGGGGATTGGGTGACCTGGACGCGGAACAGGATTTGGGTGGCGTCGAGCGTGAGGCCTGGGGTGGGGGCTATCTTGCGCGGGTCTTCCGCGTAGTATTCGTCGCGATAGGTGAGCTTGAGCCCGGGCTGGCTCGTAACGATCTTGATGGAGTGGTGGCGCCCGTCGTACTCGCTGCCGGGCGGGACGTAGGAAAGCGTGTAGTAATCGGAGCCGGAGTTGATGGCCTTTGCGGTGAGATCGGCCAGGTCGTTGGAGTTGTAGTAGGCATTGCCGCCGGTGGCTTCGGCGACGGCTTCCATCGACAGTTGTTCATAAGTGTGGGATTCGAATAAGGGGTCTGCTGCGACGGGAACTCCACGGACCCATATAGGAGAGACCGTCACCTGAGCCGCGGCAAGCAGCCCATAAGCCTTTTGGAGATCAGCCGAGGAGTTCGGCAGGCAGTACCTGGGAGCTAGCAAAGCCTGACTAAAGGCTGGATCGGTCAAGGAAGGAATGCCGGTGGTATACCACAGCAAGTTCTTTCTTCCCTTAATGCGAGCTGCTTCCGCAGCTATCTGGTCCAGAGCTTCGAGAGTCATGCGGTTGCGCACCGCCTGCTGGCTGCAAAAGGACTCAATGGTATGCCCTAAGGGATCATTGGGGTCGCCGGGAAGAATCATGACGTTTGCGTCGGTGTCGTACTTCATGGCGGCAACTGCTGCGCTGAGCTGCGCGGGGTCGGAGGTAATGCCCTGTAGGACTCGTAGATTGCCTGGATTGGATGTTCCAATAACTGCCACCCGCGTACCGACAGGCATGCTCTGCAAGTACTGCATCGCATATTGCTTGACATGGTGTTGCCGCTCCATGGAGCGCGCCAAACTACTCGGCCCAGGGTCACTGCCGATCGCAAAGACCGGAGCGGCGTTGGTGAAGTCGAGCCACAGAATATTGGTTGCACCGCTGGCAGCCGACGGCTGGACGTTGCTGTAGACATTGGGCGGCAGCTTGGGCAAGGGTTGGACGGCCTGCGTGCCGAACTCCTCGAAGCTCTTGATCGGCCAATCCTTGCCGTCTTCCTTCACGGTGAAGTCGTCTTTCGTCAGGCCGTGGACGGGGTTCCCCTTGGCGTCGGTGACGGTGACGTCGACGATGGTTTCGCGGGAGTAGACCTGGATGGTGGGGGCGGATGGATTCTGGGCGGCTGCGGCGAGGGCAAGGCTGACGGCTACGGCGAAGGTAAGGGGCAGGTGGGGATGAGCGTGGGGCCGGAGGGGTTGCATGTTCGCGGCCATCGTACGCCGGTGGGGGTGGGAAAGCGAGTGGTTAGTTGCGGGTGAGGCGAGAAGCAGATTCCCTATGGGAAGGACAAACAAAGACGCAAGGACGGCGGAAAGGCATGTCCCAGGGGCGGAAGCCCCGCGGGTTCCGTGGTCTGAATGTCGGGGCTGAAGCCCTGACCTATCTCAGGAGCAAGGGCAAAGGCGAAATACGAAGATTCTGAGCTGCGCTCAGAATGACGCTTCCATGGGGTGTGGTGGCATGCGACGGGGCTATGATTGGGGTTCGGAGAAACGATGACGACGCAATATTATTCGGGGCCGAATTACTTCGGCCGATTTGTCGGTTTCGTGCTGGCGCTGGTGCTGGGCGCGACGGGGTTCGCGATTTTTGTGCGCCATGCGCCTGCGGGCAGGCTGGGGCATTTGGCAACGGCGATCGTGGGGAGGGCGACCACGCTGAATGCGTCCGTGCCGGAGGTGGTGGCAAAGGTGCAGCGGCTGAGCCGCCTGGAGACGGCGGTGTACTCGGTGGATACGGTGGTGGAGACCAGCCGGCCGCCGGTGAGCCAGCCGGATGCGCCGGGGTGGGACCGCATTCTGCTGGTGGTCCACGGCGAGAGCACCGCGGGCATCGACCTTGGGCAACTGAAGCCGGAGGACGTGCGCATCGATGCGGGCACGCGCAGCATTCATGTGACGCTGCCGGCTTCGCAACTTTTTACGACCACGGTCGATAGCCAGCACGCACGAGTTTATGTGCGTTCGACGGGGTTGCTGGTCCCGGCAGAACAGGACCTGGAGGCGGACCCCCGCGTGAAGGCGCAGGACCAGTTGCAGCATGCGGCGCTGGCGGACGGCATCCTGGATTCGGCGAGCAAGAACGCCCGGGCCACGGTGACGGCGCTGCTGTACGCGCTGGGCTTTGAGCGGGTGGATGTGAGCTAGACCACCGAAATGGGCAGGTTGACCATTAAGTGGTACATGTATGCGCGGAAATTCACTGACGATACCCATGCGACCTGCGATATCATGCTTGGCATGAGGTTTCTCCCCATGTTCGGGTGTTGCGAAAGATCGTCCAGGGATTCTGAAGAGAAAGAAGCGACCGGCGCGCTTGCCGACAACGGCGCCGGGGGTGAGTCGGAGATTGAGGAAGAGTCCCACTTTCTGAAGACGGTGGGCTGGATTTCCGCGGCGCTGGGTGCGGTGGCGCTGGGGTTGATTGTGGGGCGCGAGATCCGCCAGCGGTACAAGTTCAATCGGCAGACGCCGTACGATCTGTACGCGCACTCGGGCGATGAATTGCCGGATGTGGATTGCGGCGTGGGGATTTAGGCGGCGTCCGCAAGCCGTTGTATGGCTCGCTGATTTACGATTGATTCCGTGATTAAGACAGCGTTTCTTTTTCCTGGCCAGGGCTCGCAGTATGTGGGCATGGGCCGCGATCTCTACGACAAATTTCCGGCTGCGCGCGCCGTCTTCGACGAGGCCGATGAGGCGCTGGGGTTTGCGCTGTCGCAGATTATCTTCGCAGGGCCGGAAGAGACGCTGAAGCTGACCGAGCATACCCAGCCGGCGATTCTGACGGTTTCCACGGCCGCGGGGAGGGTGCTGGCAGAGGCGGGCGTGACGGCGGCGATGGCGGCAGGGCACTCGCTGGGCGAGTACTCGGCGCATGTGGCGGCGGGCACGCTGAGCTTTGCCGATGCGGTACGCGCGGTGCGGCTGCGCGGGCGCTACATGCAGCAGGCGGTGCCGGCGGGCCAAGGGGCGATGGCGGCGATCCTGGGGATGGATGCAGGGCTGATTGCAACCATCTGCGAACAGGTTGCGGACCAGATGACGCCGTTGCCGAAGACTCCGGAGGCGGCGGGGTTCGATGCGAGGCTGGCGGTGGTTTCGGCGGCGAATTTGAACTCGCCGGGGCAGACGGTGATCTCCGGCGCGGCCGGGGCGGTGGAGCGGGCGGCAGCGCTGTGCAAGGAGGCAGGCGCGAAACGCACGGTGATGCTGCCGGTGAGCGCGCCCTTCCACTGCGCGCTGATGCAGCCGGCGCAGGATGCGCTGGCGAAGGACCTTGCGGGGCTGGAGTTCCGCGATCCGGCGTTTCCGGTTGCGGCCAACGTGAGCGCGACGCTGGTGACGACGGGCAATGCCGCGCGCGAGGCGCTGATTGCTCAGGTGACCGGGGCGGTCCGATGGGTGGAGTGCGTGCAACTGCTGGTTGGTGAGGGCGCGACGCACTTTGTCGAGGTTGGGCCGGGCAAGGTGCTGAGCAATCTGATGCGGCAGATTCTGGGCAAGGACGCGGCGCATCCGGTATCGCACGTGGAGGATTCGGCGTCGCTGGAGAAAGCGGTGGCGGGGATGGGCGGCAGTTAGCGACTGTCGCGGCGGGTGACACTAGGGCTCGGTGTAGTAGCCGTTGCGGGTGCGGGCGGTGAGGCCTGGCTGGGCCACTTTGATCTGCACCGCGTGGAACTCGTCGCGACGCTCCGCCGGCGGCGGGTCGAAGGACAACTCGTAGTAGGCGGCGGTGTCTGCCATGCAGCGTTCGAGAAGGCGGGCGATATCGTTGCCGGGACCGAGGGCCAGACCGCCGCTTTGCACGGCAAGCACCTGCAGTGCGAGGTCGCCAAGCTGGACTTGACTGGGTTTGGTCACGGGCTTGAGGAAGCTCTGGTAATAGTCCGTGCGCTCAAGGTTTTCACCGGGGCCCAGGGAATCGACGCTGTACAGAGTGATGCCACCACGGCGAAGCAGTGTGGAGGTTGTGGCGATCTCCGCGTAGAGCTGCTGCATCTGCTTGCCATCAAGGTTCACCATGGGGCCGGAGAGCAGGGGCCAACCGGGAGACACCCAAAGGATGACCTTGCGGCCCGGACGGGCGGCTTCTTGGGTTGCAAGTTTGTTGAGAGCGTCCAGGGATATTTGCAGGCGCTCCTGCAGCGCCCACTGGCTGTCGGGCCGAATCTCGCGCAGTCCGATGGTCTCCTGATCGAGCGTGGCGCTGAGTTCATTTCCGTCAGTGGAAAAGTCCTGCTGCATGGTGGTGCCGGTGTCGGTAAAGATGGCGATGGCGGTGGGATGGGCCAAGCGTCCGCCATCCGACTTCAGGAAGCTGTCAATTTGTTTCCGCTCCCAGGCGATGTTTTGAAAGTTGGTGTTGACCGCGTCGATCAGGAGCACGACCTCAAGCGGAGCCGGTTGAACGCCGACGGCGACAAAGGTCGCAATAGGCTGGGCAACGCCGTTGTCGAGGACGATGAAATCCTGCTTTTGCAGGCCGGTGACGGGCGCGCCAGACTTGGGCGTCACGACCACGTCGAGGTAAATCCTGTTGGAAGGAGGCTGGGCGAGCGGCGTCATTTCTTGCGCAGGACTTGCAGCCATGCACAACAGGAAGCCGAGAAGCACGAAGGCAGAGCGCGTGCGAAGATTCATAAATTCTCCTGGTGCGGCGGAGTCTGGTGCGGCGGAGTCCGCGGCGACGGCGCACAGGTCCCAGTTGATGTCCCTAGCGATTTTAGCTGCTGGCGCGCCCGGAGGTAGACTACTTGCGGAGAAGACAGAATGCAGATCAACGACGTTGTGGAAGATTTCACGCTGCAGAACCAGGATGGCAAGACCGTCAGCCTGAGCGATTACAAGAAGTCTCCGGTGGTGCTGTTCTTCTATCCGCGGGCGGATACGCCGGGATGCACCATTGAGTCGTGCGGCTTCCGGGATGCGTTCGAGCAGTTCCAGAAGGCGGGGATCGTGGTGCTGGGGATTTCGCGCGACACGGTGAAGGAGCAGAAGAAGTTCAAGGACAAATACGGGCTGCCGTACGATCTGCTGGCCGATCCGGAGATGGTGCTTATCAAGCGCTATGGCCTGCTGAAGGACAAGATGATGTACGGCAAACCGGTGACGGGGGTGGCACGGACCACGTACGTGATTGGGCCAGACACGGGGAAGGGCCAGCGGCTGCTGCATGTCTTCGACAAGGTGACACCGCAGGGGCACGCGGAAGAGGTGTTTGCGCTGCTGAAGGCCGGCGGGAAGAAATGACGTGCCGGGAGTGATTGCGGGCGTGGCGGCGGGCGCCGCGGGGCTGGGTCTCGCAGCCGGCGGGCTGGCGTATGCGTCGGTGTGGCCGACCTCGCAGATCTTTGGGCGGACGCTGATCGCGGGAGACAACCCGCGCGAGGTGGCGCTGACCTTTGACGATGGGCCGAACGATGCGGCGACACCGGAGCTTCTGGAGGTGCTGGCGCGGCACCAGGTGCAGGCTACGTTTTTTGCGATCGGCAACTTTGCGCGGCAAAAGCCCACGTTGGTGCGGCAGGTGGTGGCGGCGGGGCACCTGGTGGGCAATCACACGATGAGCCATCCCAGGCTGTCGGTAGAGCCGGCGGCGCGGGTACAGCAGGAACTGGCGGATTGCAACTCGGTGCTGGAGGACATTACTGGGGCTGAGGTACGTTTTTTCCGGCCGCCCTTTGGCGCGCGGCGGCCTCTGGTGCTGCGGGCGGCGCGCGAGCTGGGGCTGGTGCCGGTGATGTGGAATGTGACTGGGTATGACTGGAACCCGATCGGGATGGATGGGATTCTGCGGAACCTGGAATCGGGGATGGAGAAGAACCGGGAGCATGGGCGCGGGTCGAACCTGCTGCTGCATGACGGGAGTCATCGGGGGATGAGCTGGGAGCGCATGGATACGGTGCGTGCGGTGGACCGCTTGCTGACGGCGCGGCTGGGGACGGACACGCGGTTTGTGACCGTGGCGGCGTGGGCGAAGACCGCTGGGTAGGCGCAACCGGCGTTGTATTTTCATTATCAGCTATGAGCTATGAGCTATGAGCTATGAGGTGTGAGCTAAGGAGCTTCTCGCGGTGATGGCTTCGGCGGCGAGGAGTTTGCGTTTGCGCTCGAGGCCCCAGCGGTAGCCGGTGAGGCTGCCATCCTTGCCGATGACGCGGTGGCAGGGGACGACGACGGCGACGGGATTGGCACCGATGGCGGCGGCGACTGCGCGAGTTGCAGTGGGGCTGCCCAGCTCGCGGGCAACCTCTGAGTAGCTGCGGGTCTGGCCGCGCGGGATCTGCTGCAGCGCCTTCCAGACGCGCTGCTGGAACGCAGTGGCGCGGACGTGGAGCGGGAAGGTTGCGGCGAGGGGATGCTCGGTGGTCTGGCTGGCGACGAAGGCGACGGCGTCGGCGAGCCAGCCGGTGTTGCCTTTGGCGGGGACGAGTTGGGCCTGATGGAAGCGCTTGCGCAGGCCGGCGAGGAGCTCGGCGTCATCGCGGCCGAAGGCGACGGCGCAGACGCCGGTGGGCGTGGCGGCGACCAACATGCGGCCGAGCGGGCTGGCGGCGGTGGTGTAGCGGATAACGAGGCCGGCGCCACCGGCGCGCATGACACGCGGAGTCATGCCGAGCGATTCGTTGCTGGACTCGTAGAGACGGCTGGAGGAGCCGAAGCCAGCTTCGTAAATGGCGTCGGTGATGCGAGGTGGGGTCGGCGCGGGTGAGCTGCTGCGGTGGGACTTCGCTTGGGTGTCGGCGGGCTTGAGGGCGTCCTTGAAGCGGGCGACGCGCTGGGCGCGGGCGAACTCGCCGGGCGAGACGCCGAGCACACGGCGGAAGCCGCGGAGCAGGGTGAGGCGGCCGACCCCGGTGGCCTTGGCGACGTCTGCTAGGCGGGTGCGCTCGGATGCGTGCCGAGTGAGGTATTCGGTGGCGGCGGCGATGGCGGCGGCCTGGGGATCGGGGCGCGGGGTTGCGAGGCTGGGCTCGCAACGCTTGCAGGGGCGATAGCCGGCTTGCTCGGCTGCAGCGGCGGTGGGGAAAAAACTGACACTCTTCCGGGCGGGGCGGCGGCTGGGGCAACTGGGACGGCAGTAGATCCCGGTTGACTTGACTGCGTAAAAGAACTGGCCGTCGGCGCGGGGGTCGCGGGCCAGCACCTGTTGCCACTGGCGGCCGGGAAAGAGGCTGGGGACGGCAAGTCGCGGCGCAGGTTGCTGGGGCCGCGCGGGCGGGTTTGCGAGGATGCCGGCGGGCGGTGGGTCGGGGTAGCGTGGGCTGGACATTGCGTGGGCTCTCATACCAGTATCGTCCCTCGCGGCGGGCGTGCGCGACACTCCGCAATGTTCAGGGAACTTGGGAGGCAAGTTGATGCCAAACATTGAATGAGATGTGCGATGGCTGCTGCATCGCTCGGATAGACTGGGGCTATGAGTCAGTTCCCAACGAGCGGCCGAGTCGCGGGAGGCGCCGTTTCGAAAGCAAGTGACCTCTGGTCGACACTCTTGTGCGTCGCCATTCTGCTGGTATGCGTGCTGGTGTCTCATCCGGTTGCAGAGGCGGGGATGGGCGACGACTTTGCCTATATATGGTCGGCGAAGGTGCTGGCCGAGACTGGCCACGTGGTGTACGTGGGCTGGGCAGCGATGATGCTGGCCTGGCAGCTCTACCTCGGAGCGCTGTTCATCAAGCTCTTTGGTTTCTCATTTACTGTTGTCCGGGCATCGGTGACGCTGGTATCGCTGATGAGTACGGCGATTCTGCACCGCATCTTGATACGGATGGGTCTAGGAGAATGGAATGCGTCGGTGGCAACACTCTCCATTGTCTTGTCTCCTCTTGTCCTGTCTCTCACCACTACTTTTATGTCCGACGTGCCGGGGATGATTGCGGTGCTGGTTTGCCTCTACTGCTGCGTGCGGGCCATTCAAACGCAGTCTGAGCGAGCGACGATTGCATGGCTGGTGGCAGCGGCTGTCTCCAATGATGTGCTGGGAATGGTGCGGCAGATTTCCTGGCTCGGTGCGCTGGTCCTTGTACCGTCGGCGGCGTGGTGCCTGCGAGGGCGGCGAGGTGTGCCGGTAACTGGCCTGGTACTTTGGCTGGTTAGCCTGGGGTTCGTAGGGGGGTGCCTGCATTGGCTGGGACAGCAGCCCTATATGGCGCATGAGGAGCTTTTCTATTCCTACCACCGTGGGCAATTGGCGCAGGTTTGGGTGCTTACGCTCGCGGCGATCTTACTGGCCACTCCGTTGCTCAGCGTATTCGCCCTTCCTTCCGGCACGCTGCGCAGCGCAGGCCGCTCTTGGACCCTGTTTGCCGGCGCACTTGCCGGTTGCGGAATTGTTCTGCTCGATCACGGGAGAAGCTTTGACCGTGTCAGTTCGCTGATCGTGCCTTATGCCGCAGCGGTCCCGCTGATGGTTAAGTTGACGCTGACCGGAGTGAGCTTTGGCTGCCTCTTCTGCTTCGCCGCGGAGTTGCGCGGGGCGATCTCAAACTTTACTGCTGGAGCGTCGTCCGCCATCCCAACCGGAACGGGTGCGGTTCCGGCACGTATCTGGATGGTGCTGCTTGGGCCATTCACCTGCGCATACATGTTCCTGGTGGTTACCCGGGATGCGGTGTGGCCCAGATACCTGGTAACCGCCCTTCCAATGTTGGTGTTGTTGCTGCTGTGGGTTTATAGGTGGAACGCGCCGCAACGAAGGCTTCCGGTGGTTTCTGCGGTGGTGGTTGGCGTGTTTGCGATTCTGGCAGTGGCCAACACGCACGACATGTTTGCAGATTTATCCGCCCGTATCGCAGCGGTGAACAACATAATGTCCGCGGGCGTTCCGAGGACTGCGATCGAAGGGGGGTTCGGACTCGACGGCTGGGAGCAACTTGAATTGACCGGGCACGTGAACGACAGCCGCGTGACGCTGCCTGTGGGCGCGTATCAGCCGCGCAAGCCTTCCGGCACACCACCCGAGTGCCACAACTGGTTTTTCGATTGGACGCCGTCGATCCAGCCGCGTTTCGAGATATCGAGCAGCCCGTCAAGCTGTTTCCCGCCCGCGTCGTTCGCGCCGGTTCACTATCGCGCCTGGTACCCACCGCATGATCGCGCGATCTATATTGCGGCAGTACCGGATTGATACCTGGCGGCCATTCGATGGGGCTTTGCAGGGACTTGTTATTCTGAAAACATGAGATTCAGCAGCACCATCGCCACGCGGCATAATTCTGCCGCGCTTCGACCAGCGATTTTGCCAGGAGGCTGATTGCGACTCGCTCGCCGGTTGCCCATACCAGCTTTCTTTTGTGGCTTGGCTGTGCTCGTCTGCGAGCTGGTGAGTCGCCCCTATGCCGAGATGGGAGTCGGCGACGACTGGCCCTACATTGTGATGGTGCAGAAACTCGCGGCCACCGGCCACGTCCTTTACAACGGCTGGGGGGCGCCCATGCTGGTGTGGCAGCTTTACCTTGGGGCGGCATTTATCAAGCTTTTTGGCTTCTCGTTGACAACGGTCCGCATGAGCACGTTGCTGGTGGCGGTGGCCCTGGCCTTTATCCTGCAGCGCACCCTGGTTCGCGCAGACATCAGCGAACGCAACGCCACCATCGGCACGCTGGCGCTGGTGCTCTCGCCGCTCTATCTGATGCTCTCGGTCACTTTCGAGACCGACATCCAGGGTCTCTTCGCCATCGTCCTCTGCCTCTACGGCTGCCTGCGCGCCCTGCAGGCAGCAACGCCCCGCGCTGCGATCGGCTGGCTGTGCTTTGCTGTTCTTACCAACGCAATCTGCGGCACATCGCGCCAAGTCGCATGGCTGGGGATCCTGGTGATGGTTCCCTGCGCTCTATGGCTGCTGCGAGCCCAGCGGCGGGTTTTAGTTGCAGGCGGTGCAGCCACTGTTGCGGGCGCCCTGTTTGTCTTCGGCTGCATGCGCTGGTATCAGCATCAGCCCTACTTCATACCGGCGCCTCTCTTCGTCGGCACCTTTCCGGTGCGCCAAGTTCTCTGGCAGCTCATCATCAGCTTTCTGGATGTACCGTTCCTGCTGCTTCCCATCGCGGCGCTGTTCCTGCCTCAGATTCGCAAGAGCCGCCCCCGCGTGATCGCAGCGTTGTTGCTGGGGTATCTGGTTGTGGCCGTCCACCCGCACCACGCCGGTCACGTTTTCCTGATGGAGCCGACCCAGGGCGAATTTGTGAACGAGCACGGACTCAGCATTCCCGTCCTACAAGGCGAACCACCCATATTTCTCCATACGGGTGCCCGGGTGTTGCTGACTATCGCATCGTTCGGCGGCCTGCTCGGCCTGATCGCCTCGCTGCTTCGCTCCCGGGAGACGCCACCTGCCGTGGACTCTTCCGCCGGGGTCTCGTGGAGGCAACTGGGCACGCTGCTGGCGCCATTCACCGTCATTTACACGCTTCTGCTGATTCCCACCGGCATAATATACGCTATCCACGATCGTTATCTGCTTGTGCTGGTGGTGGTTGCGCTGCCCTGCCTGATCCGTTACTACCAGGAGCGGATCCAACCGCGGCTTCCGCTCGCCAGCATTGTCCTGGTCGGGGCCATGGCAATCTACGGCATCACCACTACCCACAATACGTTTGCGCTGGATCGCGCGCGGGTGGCACTGGCAGCGGAACTCCACGCCGCCGGCGTTCCCGATACCTCCATCGACAACGGCTGGGAATACAATCTGGGAGTCGAGTTGCAGCACTCTGATTTCATTAATGATTACAGAATCGTGCTGCCCGCGCACGCCTATGTTCCCGCGACGGCGCCGACCGCCAGCACCTGTCCGATGCTCTATTTCGACCGCACTCCCCACATCAAGCCGCGTTACAGCATCTCCTTCGTTGCCAACGCCTGCGACGGGCCGGCGCCCTTTGCTCCGGTGACCTACTCGCGCTGGCTCGCCTCCCAGCCGGGTACCATCTATGCCGTCCGCTCCACTCCGCCGCCGAGGCCGTGAGTCGCGTGCGTGTGCGCGCGGAGGTTGGGTGCGATGACCATGCTATGCTCAAGCTACTTTCGAGCTTCAAAGTGAGTTTTCAGTCCCACCGCGCATGAAGGAAATCGCTGTGAAATCCGTTACCGGGCCGGGAGCCGGAGCTACCTTGTCGACGGCGACCGGCTCAGGCAGGGACCTGCCGAATCTGGATCTGTTGCGTAGCGTGGCGGTGCTCTCGGTTCTGGCGTTTCACATTGCCGGCGCCATACGAACCGACCACTATGGTGCGTTCTATGGCGCATTCGGGGTTGGGCTCTTCTTCGTTCACACGGCCCTGGTGCTGATGTGGTCGCTGGAACGCAGGCCGAACACGCTGGATTTTTATGTGCGGCGGGTGGCGCGCATCTATCCGCTGTCGATTGCAGTGGTATTGATCACGGTCGCGACCCATGCGAAGGTGGCCGCGTTCCCCCAGACGGGCGAATTCTTCCTGTACACGGCGCCAACGATTAAGCAGGTGTTCACCCATCTACTGCTGATCCAAAACCTATTCTCGGGCAATTTTCTGGTTTATCCGATGTGGAGTCTACCGATTGAAGTGCAGATGTATGTGCTGCTTCCGGTGCTGTTCTTTTTCCTGCGCAAGAACATGGCGCTGTGGCCGCTGTTGCTGCTGTGGGCGCTGGCCGCTGCGTACGCGTATCGCGTGCAGGAGATGAACCCGGCGCTGGCAGTTCCCTATTTTTTGTCGGGGCTGATGGCGTACGTGGGATTCTCGCGCTGGAGAGTCAGGTTGCCGGGCTGGTGCTTCGTGCCGGTGCTGGCGGCGATCGTATGGGCAGGCGGGAGCGCCGGGAACTGGCAGAGGGCCTGTTACCCCTGCCTCGCGCTGGGCCTGACGCTGCCGCTGTTTCGCCAATTGAAGCAGGGCATTCTTACCAAGGCTTGCTGGCAGGTGGCGCGGTATTCTTACGGCATCTACCTGACGCATCCGTTTGCATTGCTACTCGCGTTTTACCTGGGGCGGAGTTTGGGAAGGCCGATGCAATTTGTGGTTTTGTTTGCTAGCTTAGCGACGTTTTCGATTGCTGCATTCCACTTGATCGAGTCGCCCTGTATGCGGCTGGGTGCAAAGGCGGCGGGCGCTCTGGCAAGGCGCTTCAAGATGCCGACGGCGCCAGAGCAGCCCGTCACGCCCTAGTATCGCCGAGGCCGTGAGGTTCATCAGACTTCTCGGTTGTCCGGTTATAGCCGAAGAAGCGCTTGAGGCGAAGGAAGTGAACTTCGTAGCAGTGATAGCTTATCCAGGCGACCAGGACCGAGATGGCGGCTACAGTTGACGCTTCAAAGAGGACGCCAAGGGCCCTGGATCGCAGATGGGCATTCAAGAACGCGCGGAGAGGCGCGGCCAGGAATTTGTCCAGGGGCAGATGGAATACGTAGATTCCGTAGCTGTATTTCCCGAAGAAGCGCAGGGTTGGGATTTGAAAGAGCCGCTGTGCGAGGGAAGCGGGTGTGAGCGCGCAGGCGACGGTGGCAGCGCAGACGATGCCAATGAGGCTGAAACCGAAGGTGGGAACGATGAAGCCGGTGATGCGATTGGCCGGATCGGTGAAGCTGAGGCCGCCGTTGGCAATCCCCAGGGCGAGCAGCAGAGCTGAAGAGGCGAGCAGCACGCGGGGCGCGAATTGCATGACTCTGGCGCGGTATGAGGTGCGAACCAGAGCGGCAAGGCAACAGCCGAAAAGAATCTGGTCCGCGCAGGAAAAGGTGGTGCTGTAGGTGAGGTACGGACTGCGAAAGATTGGATTGCCAAAGAAGGAATCCTGAAGGATGGGATAGAACCTGATGGCGACCAGGAAGAGGCGTATGCCGAGTACCGCGAGGCAGCCTATCGCGCTTGCGCGCAGGACGGACATGCCGCCGCGGAAGCGATAGATGACCAGGGGCCAGACCCAGTAGAACTGCTCCTCGACCTGCAGCGACCAGAAGTGATTGAGGTCGACCCGGCCCAGATTGAAGGGAGGCAGGGGAAACAGGAGCATCCAGTTGCCAGTGTAGGTGAGGTTGAAGTACTGCATGCCATTCCAGACAAAATGCATGGGCCGGGTGAGGCAGAGCAGGAGCAGCATGACGCCGTAGTAGAGGGGGAAGATGCGCAGGGAGCGCCGGGCATAGAACGATCTGAAGTAGTGAGAGACGTGGACCGTGTCCATGAGGATGCCGGTGATAAGGAACCCGGAAAGAGCGAAGAAGAGGTCTACTCCGACGTAACTTGACGCGCGGATGGAGCTGAGGGCGTCAAAGATGCGCATTCCGGTGCGGCCGTTGGCCCAGAAGAGATGGTGGAAGAGGACCAGCAGGATGGCAAGGCCCCGGATTCCGTCCAACGCAGGGATATGAGTAAAACCGCCCGGGTTTTCGGAGTCAGTGTCGGGTTGCCGTGAGAGCGCCGGCGTCTGCTGGGCCATTTTCCTCTGCTGAATTATTTCTTATGGTAGCAGCAGCGTGGCCGAGTGCTTCAAGATGCCGACGGCGCCAGAGCAGCGGGCCGCGCCCTAAAAGGCGAGTTTTGCGATCCAGGAGACATCTTCCCAAGAGTTGAGCCATCTGCTTTACTCAAGGAAACGTTATGCTGTTCGCAAACTACAGACGCCTATGGAACATAGCTGCGGGGGTGTTGCTCGCCAAGGCCGCAGGTACATGGCTCCAGACTCTGTGGATTGCTCAGCGCAGGCCCCTGCTATTCGACGACGCGTACATGTTTGCCCGTTATGCCGGGAATGTCCGGGCCGGCCTGGGCGTTTCGTGGAACCCGGACGGTGTGCATACCTATGGGCAAACGTCGCCGCTATGGGGCATGCTGGTGGCGCTTTTCAGTCACCTGCCCATCGGCACATGGAAGATGCTCACCCTGGGATCGTGGGTCTGGTCGATCGCTGCTGTGATTGCGCTGGCCTGGGCGGTTGCCGCGAATGCGCAGAGCGGGTTTATGTCCAGCCCGTGGCGCGTACTGCCTCTGGTGGTGTTGCCACTGACGGACACCACGGTCTTCTCCGGGAACCAGGCGACCGGCATGGAGACGATGCTGGCCACTTGTCTGGCCGCCCTTTTTGTGGGGCTGGTGCTCGCATGCAGGCACGGTGCGGCAAGGCCGGAGCTGGTCGCCCCGGTGGGATTACTGCTATTCCTGACGCGTCCTGAGTCGGCGATCGCGGTGGTGCTGTTTGCGGCGCTGGTGTGGATGCTGCTGCCTGCTCCGACATTTCCCAGGCGGAACCTGGTTGCGATCGTCGGGATATTTTTCGCCGGGGTCGTGGTCGATCTGCTGGTATGCAAACTGTACTTCCATACCGCGCTGCCACTCAGCTTTTATATGAAGAGCAAGCACGCGTACGAGGGGTATCACGAAGTCTGGCATCCTGAATTGCTGATGCTGGCCTTCCTGGCCGGCTGCCAGCTCTACCTGGCTGTGCTGATCCTACTCGGACGCAGGCGCGACTGGAGGCTGATCGCCTGCTGCCTGGTACCGGCGCTGACCGTATTCGCCTATTTGGGCACGGTGACCCAGATTATGGGCTTCAACGCGCGCTATTACACACCATATTTCGCGTTCTTCATCGTTCCGGCGCTGCTGGTTCTCGATCGATGGCTGAGCGAGGAGCAGCCTGCGGAAGAGAGGTGGCCGGGCAAGACGCTGCTGGTTCGATCCGGCGCGGTCGCGTTGATGATGATTTGCTTCCTGGCTTTATCGTCGGAGGGCGTGCAGGCCAGGGTGCGACGGCTGGAAGCGCGGACGCACTTCGAGTATGAGCCGGCCCAGGTCGAGATTGCGGCCAGCAGCCCGCTTCCATTAATGCCGTGGGATGTCACGATGGCTGACATTACCGATCGATTGATCGCTCCGCTGCCCGCGGGAACTCGCGTCGCCGCCAGCGAAGTCGGCTACCTTGGCAGCCGCGCCCCGCAGGTGAACATCATCGATCTGGCCGGCCTGAACGACACCGATATAGCGTTGCACGGATTCGATGTGACCGCGCTGCTGGAGCGCAAGCCCGACATCATCTGGTTGCCCAATGCCAGCTATACGTACCAGCGCGGCGAGATGTTCGCGGACCCCGAGTTTCTCGCGCAATACGACGTTTACGCCGGTGCCGCAGATTACGGAATCGCCCTGCGCAAAGACTCCCCAGTCCGGCCCCAGATCGATCGCCAGATGCAGGAGTACTGGAGAGCTGTCTATCCGGGCTATCGGATGAGCGATTACCTGGTCCACTCCGCGAGTTGGTCTGGCCGCAAGTTTAAGGTGGTTGGGGATTAGCGCCGTCTGACGATGTGGCATGGTTGCGGACGGAAGGCGGCATAGTTATCTGGGATCAACTTTCGCCGCGCTACACTAACACCGGAACTGTCCAGAAGATCGGGCAGAGCAGCCCAAGACGGGTTCTCAATGGAAGGGTAAACGGAAGCTATGCGAAGCCCGCACAAGGTGGCGAGAGTTCTGCTGGCGTTCGTGTTGTACTCGACGATCTTTCTCGACCGTTGGGAGTACAGCAAGGCCTACCAGGGGAATCCGGACTCGTGGATGGACGTGATCCGCGGGACGGCGGTGGCTCCGCAGCAATACCGCATCGGGGTGGAGCGGGCCGCCGACCTGCTGCAGCGACACGGCCACCTGGCTCTGCGCCACGGGTTTGTGCTGATCGACGCCTTCAGCGCGGTGGTGGCGGTGTATCTGCTGTTCTGGTTGTTTACGCGGACCGGGGTGTACCGCGAGGCCAACGAGATGGCGCGCTGGTTCGGCGCGGCGGCGTTCGTCTTTCTGACGCAGTACTACTTTGCGTGGATCGCCTGGTACCAGAGGCCGGAGACCCTGGCCAGTACGGCGGTGCTGGCGGCGACGCTGTGGCTGCTGAGCGTCCGGTTGCCGCTGCCCAGGGGTGTTGCGGTCGTCGTCACCTCGGCCGCGATGCTGGCGCTGGCGGGGATACAGGGGTTCATTCGCCCCGATGTGATCTTTGCGGTCCATCTGGGAATTTTTCTGGTTTGCCTGACCAGTGCGGGCAAAGGGTTTTCGATGCCGCGCGGGGCGCAGGCAGTGACGAGCGTCCTGGCGGTGCTGATCTCCGGCGGCATCCAGTACTACCTTATGCATGTTGTGTATCCGCACGCGAGCTATGGAACAACGCCGGTGATTGAGCTGGCGCTGAATATCATGCGACCGGTGCGGTGGGTGCCATTTGTGCCCTTTATGCTGCCCACCGCCTGGTTGACGATTACGTTGATACGCGGACGCGCGCGCGCGGAGGCCCCGGGTTTGGCGCTGGCGATCGGTTCGGCGATTTATGCGGTGATGTGGTTTGTGGTGGGCTCGATCGACGAGGTGCGCATCTTTCTGCCATACGCCCTGGCCCTGATTCCGCTTACCTGCGCGTGCGCGATGCGGCGATTTGCCGGCCAGGAAAGTGAACAAGTCCGCGCATGAAGGTCCATTTAACGGAGTCCCACGAGACGGAATTGCTTGCGCTCTTCCAGGCGCGCATGGCGCTCCAGAAGGTGCATGAACTGACCGACGACCCCGGCTCGGCCGACTTGATCCTGATGCTGGGCAGCTTTGGGCTTAGCCCGCGCGATCTGCTGGACCACCCGATCTACAAGGCTTTTCCCGACCGCTGCGCGGTGTATACGGAGGACGACAACTACCTGCCGCTGGCTCCGGGCGTGTACTGCTCGGCGCACCGGGATGAACACAGCCGCGCGGGCCGTATCTTCAGCTACTCCTATGTGTCCCGCAACGGCCGGTATCGGAATCCGTATCTTGCGGAGACGGGATCGGTGCTGCCGGCGGCGCCCGCGGCGGAGCGGCGGTATCTCTTCACATTCCAGGGAGGGTCGACTTCGCTGGTGCGCAAGCGGTTGTTCAATCTGAAGTTCGATCGCCCCGATGTGCTGATTGAGAACACCTCGAAGTACTACCACTGGGACGACTCGCAGCCGGACCGGCAGGCGCGCCAGCTTGCCTACGCGCAGACGGTAGCGTCCTCGCACTTTGTCTTGTGTCCGCGCGGGGCGGGACTGGGCACGATCCGTTTCTTCGAGGTGATGGCGGCGGGGGTTGCTCCAGTGCTGCTGGCCGATGGCTACGAGCTGCCGCCGGGGCCGGCATGGGACACATTCCTGCTGCGCATTCCGGAGCGGGATATTGCCCGGCTGCCGGCGTTGCTGGAAGCCCACGTTGCGAGCGCGGTGGAGCGCGGACGGCTGGCCCGTCAGGCCTACGTCGAGTACTTCTCGGTTGAGCGGGAGGTCGATTGCATCATTGAACTTGCGGCACAATCGCTGCACCACGGGCCGCCGCCGGAGGCGCGGTTTCGCAAGCGGCAGGCCGCGATTATCCGCCGTGCTGAACTGGGGCGCAAGCTGCGCAGCTTGGCGCGCACGGCGGTGCTAAAGACACTGAAGGCGCTGCACCTGAAGAACCCATACCAGATGAACCGCTAGGGCCGAGGCTTGCGGGCCGCCACCAGCATGGTCACTCGGAAGCGGGCGAGTGCGTTCGACAAGTTCACGATGCGCTCGTACGCCATCATGGGGTAGAAGAGCAGGGGGTGCGCCCGTCCGTAGGATGGCTCGGGTTCAATCATCGAAATCGACGGTGGCTCCAACCCGGCCTCGCGGCAGAGCTGCTTCAGCCTCCCCGGGGTGTTTGAGCGAAACCAGGTGGGGTAGGGATCGTGCGCGTCCTGGTCGAGGGAGCGCAGCCGATTGGCCAGGAGCAGGTGCATGGAATGAGGCATCAGGCGCGCGCCAATCGAGACATAGTGAAACAGGTTCGGCGTACGGAAACAGTAGACGCCTCCGGGACGGAGGACTCGCGCGACTTCTTTGAAGTGCTCGATCGGGTCCTCAACGTGCTCGAGTACGAAGTTCGAACAGCAGGCGTCAAACGACTGATCGGCAAACGGCATTCGGCCGCCGGCGAAGACGAATGCGTTGGAGAGCCAGCGGTTGTTTTTTACGTCTGGGTCGATATCCAGGCCGGTCACGGCGCCGATTCCGCTGAGCATTTCCGAAGACTCGTTGGATGGGCCGGCACCGATTTCGAGAATCTCGGCCCCGGGCGGAATGCGCTCGCGGCAGAGTCGAAAGAAGGGCACGGTGCCGCCTTCGAAACGGGTCCGAGGGTAATATCTGTCGAAAAGCGCCTGGGTCATAATGAAATCGGGCGAGCGCGAAGCATGAACACCTAGTCTATCTCAGGCTGACAGGGTCCCTTTCGCGGGCTGCTCACGCGTATGGATACTCAAGTTTGCGCCATCTGAGGTGAGCGCGGCGGGCCGGCGGACTAAAGGGCGGAGAGCGGTCCGGAGTGCTCGATTGGCTGCAAGAGTGAGCGTGATATTCTCCGATTATGTCCCTCCTGCCCCAGGTAGATCAGTTCTTGTTCAGGCATGCCGGCTACCCCTATATGCGGATCACGCGCGATGACAGTTCCTTCGAGCGCATCCTCTATCTGATTCAATTTCTGAGGTCCCGGAACGAGCGGGTGCGACTGCTGGACGTGGGTTGCGGGGGCGCGATCTCTCTCTATATGGTCGAGCGGGAGATACCCGATCTGATCAGCGGTTTCGTAGGTGCGGACTTCAAGGCGTCGCGCCTGTATGCACGCTACAAGGACTTCAAGACGCCACATGAGTTTCACGATACGAACCTTGACGACGATTGGGATTTCGGAAAGTTCGACGTGGCCTGGTGTTCTGAATGCCTGGAGCATATTGTCGACGACAATGGAGCGTTCAAGAAGATCTGCCGATCGGTAAAGCCAGGCGGTTATATTGTCGTGTCGATGCCATCGGAGGCCCACCGGAAGAACAACGCCGGCACTATGCCCGAGTTGATGGAAACCAGCCCCACGCAGGACGGCGGTCACGTCCGCGTAGGTTACACGCCGGAGAGTCTGGCCGATCTGGCCCGCGGGACCAGCGCGGAGCTGGTCCAGGTGGACGCGATCACGCGGTGCGATGCCACGTATCTCCGCAGGAGGTATCACTGGAGCTCGGCGCTGCAACCGCTGAGGAATACGTATTACACGCTGACCCGGAATGAGAGCGACTTCTATGCGCTGCCGGCCAAACCCGAAGACCTGAAAGAGTTCCAGTCGATCGCAGCCGTGTATCGGGTCGGCTGAGACTGAGCGACTTTATGCGCAATGCCAGCGGTGCTGCCGGCTCCCGGCTCGCGGTTCAAGGGGTCTTAGTGACATCACGCTTGCGAATTCGGTTAAGGGGCGGGCTGAAACGAAATCCGAGGCGCAACTCCTCGGCGCTTCGGGCCGAGTACGGTTGAGGCGAGGACGGGGGCGACCCAGGCGGCAAAGAGGGCACAGAAGACCAAGGCCTCCGTCCCGAAGGTCAGTTGGGCAATCACACCCGTGAGCATGCCTTCAGGCGCGAAGTGGCTGAACATCGCAATGACTAACAGGCCCCATGGCGTGGCGCGCAGATCTCCGAAGAGCGAGTCGTAAACGACGAACAGCACGAACCAGATGAGCGGCGCAAGGACGAGCACGCCGACCCATTTCGCCATGTGATAGGCCTCGGCGGTGGGACTGAAGGATATGCCCGTGGTGGTGTCCTCCTCGCTAACCGACAAACCGGCCTGGTGAGCGTAGACGTTCCCGAAGTTGTACGTGGGTTTGTCGGGCCAGAAGACATGCGGAATTGCATTCAGCATCTCCGCTTTGATGGGCAAAAGCCCGAAGACCTTGCCCTGATCGGTGGCGTTGATGATGGCGTCGTCGAGGGAGATGAACTGCAGGCGGTCCCAGAAGCCCTGCGGCTTGTCGAAGTACTCGCCAACGGCGCCCGCGCTTGTGGCTTCAATCTCGTTATAGGTTTGCCGGGTTTGTTCCGGGTGTTCGAGGAGTTTGTAGGAAACGGCATTCTTCTGGTCTTCGGTCATCGTCTCGTCAACTTGACTGCGTCCGTATTGCGCATAAGGGACCAGATAGTAAAAGACGAGGAAGGCGCCCGCGAGGCATGCTAACGCCTGCAAAGCGGAGAGGCGAAACCGCAGGGCGCATACCGGGAAGAACCAGCAAACCAGAGGCAACAGCATGCCTTGCTTGGAGAAACTGTGCAGTCCCCAGCCCCAGAAATAGAGGGCGCCGGCCAGAACAATGGGCAGATTGATGCTGCGGGTACCGCCGCTGCGGCGGATTTCGTACATGACACCGATGATGATACCCAGTGGGATGAGCAGGTTGAGTTGGGTGAAAGCGGTCTCCAGCCTGAATGAGCTCTCGCCTAGCACGGAAATGATGAGTCCGCCATAAAGGCCGAAGAGGATACAGCCGATGGAGGCGCGATACATCTGCGATTCTTTCAAGACGTTTTGCAGCAGGCCGGTCTTGCGTCGAAACCGGCGGCTGACGATAACCGCGGCGAACATGGCGGAGATGCCGCCCACATACACGTAGATGGTGGTGCGCGGGTCGAGGAGATTGGATTGCCCCGGCTCGCCGAGAAAGGCTTTGTAGCAAAGGCCAACGATGACGACCAGAGTGGAATAGAAGAAGACGTATACGCCCGAGGCCCGGGTGAGTCCGCCGGCGGTGTTGAAAGCGAAGGCAGCGATGAGGATGAAGACAGCAGAGCCAAGGCGGAAGTAGAGGGGCGTTCCCTCGAACCACTGGACCGCGAAGAGGGCTATGGCGAAGAGGCCGACACGGGCGATCGGGATGCGTTCTGGGAAAGGGATGCGCACACTGTTGGCCCCAGTTTAGCATCGAGTGTGCAAGGAGCCGCTAGCCGACACACTTGCGGCGTCCACGTTCCACAGGGGAGCAGGTAGAATGGCAGAGATGACGAGCCGGTTGGAGTACTTTCTCTGGGCGTTCAAACGATCGCTCCGCGGTGGCCCGGCTGCGAACTCATGCCCTGCGTGCGGAAGCTCCGAGAGCCGGATCGTCCGCCGCAAATATGGCGTAACCGCTCTGAGAGAATGCGAAAACTGCGCACTGCGATTCCGGACGCCGAAGGACGACCTTGGTACGGCGGAAGCTTTTTATAGCGATGAGGTGTACAAGCAGGGCTTCACCACCGACCTGCCCTCTGACGCGGAACTGCAAACGATGCTCGCCAATCGGTTCGCCGAGACAGAGAAGGACTTCGGGTATCGGGTAGAGGCGCTTGTCGCGGCGGGACTGAAGCCCGGCGCGCGGATTCTGGACTTCGGCTGTTCTTGGGGATACGGAAGCTGGCAGATGCGGCAGGCGGGCTACAACGTGTTCTCGTACGAGATCGGCCGCGAGCGCGCGCGGTACGCAGAAGAAAAGCTCCAATGCAAGATGGTCAGCGACCTGCAAACCCTGGCAGGAACGGTGGACTGTTTCTTCTCGTCACACGTGATCGAACACCTGGCTAGCCCGGGGATCATGTTTGACGCGGCCGAGAGCGTCCTGCGTCCCGGCGGCCTATTCGTCTGCTACTGCCCGAACGGGGCAGTCGAGCGGGAGAAGAGGGACCCCGACAACTACCATCACAATTGGGGCAAAGTGCATCCGCTGATGCTGACGCCGCAGTTCCTGAGGGGCGAGGCCGGTCGGCGCGGGTTCACCGAGTGCGCGGTGTTCTCGAGCCCTGTCGACAACAATGACATTCAAGCTCTGCGTGAGGGCAACCTCGAAGGCGACGAACTCCTAATGACAGGGCGGCTGGGTGGTGGCACCGGCGGGCTGAGCACCGTACCGGGGTGAGAGCTGAGGCGGTGCGGCAAAGAGCAGGCGAAAGGACTCTGTCGGGCAGTCGCCAGTGGGGCGGGAGAGCTTCCGGGCCGTGGGGGCGAGGGAGGAGTCTAGGCAGGTTCCGGGGGCGCAGAATCGAGCAAATTCCTTTGATTTGGCACTTGGGATCGCTTATGGTGGAGCGGGAATCGACCTCAAAGAACCATGGCGCGAGAGGGCGGAGTGGAGGCGTTCGGCGAAGAGTTGCGGCGGGCACGCGAAGAGCGCGGGGTGGCTGTGGAAACCATCTGCGCAGCGACCAAGGTGCCGGCCAAGCATATTCGCGCCCTGGAAGCGGGCGCCTTGGGGGAGCTGCCGGGGGGCGTTTTCCGGCGGGGGTTCGTGCGTAGTTACCTGGGAGCCCTGGGGCTGGAAGAAGGCGCATGGATGCGGCGGTTTGAGGAGAGTTGCCGCGAGAGCGGGGTGCGCGACCCGGCCGAGATGGAGTGGGTTACCTTTGCCGAAAATGTGAGGAATAACCGGGGGGGGACCCGCCGCCGCGCCGGCCTGAGGAGGGTTGGGTTGGGGCTTCTGGGGGCCGCGCTCGCGCTGGCGGGGTGGTGCGGCTGGAGGCTGGCAACCCACCGCCGGATACTTCCGGCTCCCCTGGTTTGGGTGGAACTGAATTCTTGGGTTGACAATGGCCCGTCCAGGTAATTTACTGTTTCCTCGATTGAAATTGTTTGTAACCGCGCGCTGAGAAGTTCAGTTTGCCATCGCGGGCTACATTCACGGCATGACCGCCCTTCGGCATTTGTGTAAACCGGGGGCCGGCGAGCTGAAGCTTAACGCAGGTAACAAAGCCGGCAAAGCCCGTCGGATGCAAGTAGGGTAAGTTCTTCAGGAGATGATGATGACGCTGTCAAGACGCTGGGTTCGCGGTGCGGTGTGGTTTGTACTGTTGATGACGGGTTTGGTTCTGGCCCGTGCGCAAGAGGTTTCAGGAAACATCAGCGGGACGGTTGTGGATGCAGCTGGGGCCGTGGTCGGCGGTGCGACCGTGACCCTGACGAACACCGACCGGGCGTATGTCGAGCGGACCCTGACGACCAATAAGGCCGGGTATTATTCGGCGACCTCGCTGCCTCTGGGAACCTATTCCGTAACGGTTGCGATGAAGGGATTCAAGACGGCGACCGAGACCGGGATTGTGCTGAATGCCAGCGACGAGTTGAAGGTGGACGAGAAGCTAGTGGTCGGCGCCCCGACAGAGACGGTGACCATCGTCGCCGACGCGGCCCGGGTGAACATGGAAAACGGCCAGAGCTCGGGACTGATCAACGGCACGCAGCTTCGGGAACTGATACTGAACAACCGAAACTACGAGCAGTTCCTGGCCATGCAGCCGGGCGTTTCCAATGGCAACGCAACCAGCGACCAGGTCTATATCGGAGTTTCGAACCCTCTGGGATCGTCCAACCAGGTTGCCTACTCGGTGAATGGCGGTCGTCCGACAGCGAACAACTGGACGATCGATGGCGCGGACAACGTGGATCGCGGAGCGAACCTGACGCTTCTGGCGTATCCCAGCGTGGACGCGATTGCCGAAGTGCAGACGCTGCGCGGAACCTATGAGGCAGAGTATGGCCGCAGCGCCAGCGCGCTGGTCAACGTGGTGACCGCGTCGGGAACCAACGACCTTCACGGCGGCGCATACGAGTTCTTCCGCAATAACATATTCAATGCGGACAACTACTTCAGCAAGCTGACGCCGCCGGCCACCCCGGTGCCCCCGTTGCGGTATAACGACTTCGGCTTCAAGGTGGGCGGACCGATCGTGATTCCGCATCTTTATAACGGCAAGGACAAGGCGTTCTTCTACTACTCGCAGGAGTTCCGGCGGGTAGTTACCTACGCCGTGGCGACGGCGTATGTGCCGACGACCGCGGAAATGGCGGGCAACTTCACCACCGAGCCCGGCTCCGCGTTGCCGGTTGCAGTTTGCACCTCGGCTGTGGCTGGCGCCTGCGCAAGCGGGACATCTTATGCCACGACCCTGACCACCTTCGATCCTACGGCGCTGGCGTACATCAAGGATGTATACAGCAAGGTTGCCCAGCCCAACAGCGCGGCAGATATCGCGGCTGGTCTGGATCCGCATACGGTAGTGAACAACATCCGCAACATTGCCAACGACACGCAGGAATTTGCCCGTATCGATTACGCACTGAACAAGAAGACCAACCTCTTCTACCGGTACCTGCATGACAGCCTGCCGACCCAGGAAGGCGGCGGTCTCTTTATCGGCGGCGGCATCCCCGGAGTTTCGACGACGTCGACCAAGTCGCCGGGCACACAGCATATGGGGCACGCGACGGTCGCGGCCCGACCGAATCTGCTCTTCGATATGGGTTACGCCTTTAGTTCGGGTGCGGTCGTCAGCACGCCGATCGGTGAAATTGCAAGCGCCAACTCTCCCGACGTCAATCCAGGGCTGCCGTTTGTTGGCACGATCGGCGTGATTCCGAGCCTTTCGTTTTCGGGAATCGGACCGTCGATATCGAGCGACGGCATTTACAGGGACTACAACCGCAACCACAATGGATTCGGCAGCGCTACGTATATTCGCGGGGTGCACACGCTGAAGTTCGGCGTCACCTACGACCACTATCAGAAGGATGAGAACGCCACCGGTACTGCCAACCAGGGGCAATTCAGTTTCAACCAGTCTGGTACTACGCCTTCCTCCGGTGAGTTGACGACGCTGGGCGCTGCCGCTCCCAGTCAGTTCGAACAGGAGTTCGCGGGCTTCCTGATTGGCAATGCCAATGGCGGTTTCACGCAGGCGTCTGAAGCTCCGGTCGCCAATATCAACGAGAACCTGATCGAACTTTATGGGCAGGACGATTGGAGAGCGTCGCGGCGGTTGACCGTGAACCTGGGCGTACGCTACAGCTACTTCGGTCAGCCGTACGACGTCAATAACGAGTTGAGCAACTTCGATCCTGCGACCTACAATCCCTACAACCTGGAGACGATCTCCAGCAACGGGAACCTGTGCACGATGGCAGGACAAACGACGTCGGTGACGACGTTTACCGCGACCGGTGTGGTTACGACCTACACGCTGAACAACTGTCCGAACATTAATGGGTTGAATGCCTACCAGCCGAACACGGTGGCGGACCCGCTGAACGGGATCATCCTGGGCGACCCGGGCTTGATTGCTCAAGAGAGTGCGGAAGGTTCCACAGCTTTCCCGTACGTCACGCCATCGGGCGCACCGAACATCAACACCCATGGTTCTCCGTGGGGTCTGGAAGTGGGACATGCGGAGAAGCATGACTTTGCTCCGCGCTTTGGGTTTGCCTATGACGTGTTCGGGGACGGCAAGACTGCGCTGCGCGGCGGCTACGGAATGGCGTATGACGAATCGCCCGTAAGCATTTACGAGCAGGCGATTTTCGACAACCCGCCGTATGTGCAAACGAATACCTACGCAACCGCAACGGTAAGCGCTGTCTCCGGAACCACGGTGTTGAACCTGACCCCGCCATCGCTGCGCGGTTCACCGTTGATCTATAAAACGCCCTATGTGCAGCAGTTCTCGCTGGACATACAGCAGGAGATCACGCCAACCATGATGCTGGATGTGGGATATGTCGGGGAGCACGGGGACCATCTGCAGGGCGTGGTCGACATCAACGATGTGCAGCCTGGGGCGTTCACCAAGACGAGCATCGGTTTCGCCCAGCAGGCAGGGTGCAGCGCTTTTACCAGCCAGAATTGCGAGGCGCCGCTGAACCAGATCCGTCCGTACCTTGGCTACACCGCGATCAACGATGTGCAGACCATCTTCAATTCGAACTACAACGGGCTACAGGTGAAGTTCACCAAGAAGTTCAGCGGCAAGAGCATGATCGATGCGAACTACACCTGGAGCCGCGGGCTTACCAACGCCCAGAACGACTACTCCACGGCCCCGCAGAACGCCTACAACCTGAGGGCTGAGTACGGGCCGAGCGTCTACAACCGTAACGACGTTCTCTTGATCAACGGAATCTGGGACCTCCCCTGGTACCGCAATCAAGAGGGTGTCGTGGGTGAGATTCTCGGCGGCTGGGAGTTCACGGGCATCTATGTGGTCAGCTCCGGTCTGCCGCTCACTGCCACCATGTCCGGCGGTGGCACGATCAACTATGGCGGCCTGACCAGCATCTACAACAATCAAACCAGCGGCGGTTTGGCGAACGACGCTGCGGGCCTGGGAATTCTGGGACCGAGCGCTGCGAGCCTGCGCCCGAACGTGGTGCTGAACCCCAGCGACGGCTATGGTCAGGTGCAGCTAAGGAAGAGGCTGCACTGGTTCAACCAGACGGCGTTCGTAGCACCTTCGCCGTCCAGCTTCCAGGTAGGCAACGAACAGCGCAATATCATGACCGGGCCGGGGTACAACCGGTTCGACGTTGGCGTGTTCCGCAACTTCAAGCTCTATCGCAGTGTGACCTTCCAGTTGCGCGGCGAGGGCTACAACGTGCTGAACCATACCAACTGGGGTACGGTGGGAACCACCGCAACCAGCAGCACGTTCGGAACTATTACGGCAACGCGTGACCCGCGCATTCTGCAGGTTGGCGGCAAGCTCAACTTCTAACCTCGAATCGACAGGACGGCGCCTGCCTTCAACGGCAGGCGCCGTCTTCGTTTAACCCGCGTGAGGCGGACGGCGCTCGCTTTGCTTTCACAGAGGACCGCTTTTCCCATCGAATGCAGGAATCCGCGGTTCAAGGGCTGGTTCTCGCCGGATGGCCCTGAGGGGTTTTGCCGCAGCCGGGGTGCGAGGGTAAAATTGTCAGGTTGCGGGGTTCCCCGAACAATATGCAGTGGAGGTATTCTTTTGGCGAAGCGTGACCGTTTTTTGTTTACCAGTGAATCCGTGACCGAGGGTCACCCGGACAAAATTGCCGACCAGATTTCCGATGCGATTCTGGATGCTTGCCTGGCTGAGGACCCGTTCAGCCGGGTGGCGTGCGAGACGCTGACGTGTACCGGCCTGGTGGTAATTGCGGGCGAGATCACGACCAAGGCGTATGTGGACTTCCAGAGCGTTGTGCGCGGGACGGTCGCGTCGATTGGCTACGACAATGCGCTGTATGGCTTCGATTCGAATACCTGCGCCGTGATATCGACCATCAACAAGCAGTCGGGCGACATTGCCATGGGTGTGGATACCGGCGGCGCGGGCGACCAGGGCATGATGTTCGGCTATGCGACCAATGAAACCCCGGAACTGATGCCGACCCCGATCTCGCTCGCGCACAAGCTGACGCGGAGACTCTCGGAGGTGCGCAAGTCGGGCCTGATGTCGTACCTGAGGCCTGACGGCAAGAGCCAGGTAACTGTGGAGTATGACGCGAACAACCGGCCGGTGCGGGTGGATGCGGTGGTGATCTCGACCCAGCACTCGGAGACCGTTGGCAACGACGAGTTGCGGGCGGACATCCTGAAGCATGTGATCCAGGCGGTGATTCCCGCGGCGCTGTTGGATGCCGGCACCAAGTATCACATCAATCCGACCGGGCGATTTGTGATCGGCGGGCCAATGGGAGACACCGGGCTGACCGGGCGCAAGATCATCGTCGATACGTATGGCGGCATGGGCCGTCACGGCGGCGGCGCGTTCAGCGGCAAGGACCCAACCAAGGTCGACCGCTCGGCGGCATACATGGCGCGCTACGTGGCGAAGAACATCGTCGCGGCAGGGCTGGCGGACCGATGCGAGGTGCAGCTGGCGTATGCGATCGGCGTGGCTGAGCCGGTGAGCGTTCTGGTGGACACCTTCGGCACGGGCAAGGTGGATGAAGACAAGCTGGAAGCGCTGGTGCGGAAGAACTTCGCGCTGACACCGAAGGGCATCATGGAGAGCCTGAACCTGCGGCGGCCGATCTACAAGGCGACGGCGGCGTATGGGCACTTCGGGCGCGAGGGCAAGGACTTTACCTGGGAGGCGACGGACAAGGCAGCAGCGCTGAAAGCCGGCGTCGCGGAGGCAGTCTCAGCGAAGTAGCTGTTTGCGGCAACCAAATTGACGGGCGGGCCGCAAGGTCTGCCCGTTTCCATTTCCCGGTGGGAGTTGGAGCCCGCGCTTGCCGGGAGCGACGAGCCAGTCATGCGCAGCGAATGAAGCGGTTAGGGCGGTAGACTGTTCCTTCCTGGCGCAATTGCATCTCACTCGATGTAACTCTGAGGGAATGAGGGCAATGCATGCTTATCAAGTCCGACTTTGACATTCAGTTTCAGCTTCCACAACGCACGGCGATGGTCGCGATGCTGCACCTGCACCCGTCGCTGGAGCAGTATGTGCGCACCGGGAATGTGCTGGTGGTCGAGCATCTGGAGCCGGGGGTCGCGCCCAGCTATGGCGAGTTGATTGGAACGGTGGAATATCACGACAGCTTCGGAAACCGATGCTCGCGCTTCGTCGCGCCCATGGGGCTTGTGCGGTTGAGCTGGACCAGCACGATCGACGTGGACGGGTCGCCCGACCCGGTGAACGTAAACGCAGAGCAGGCGCCGGTGGAAGAGTTGCCCGCGGAGGTGTTGCAATTCCTGCTGCCGAGCCGGTACTGCGAGGTGGACCGGTTTGTGCCCGTGGCGCATGACCTGTTTGGCTGGATGAAGCCGGGATGGGAGCGGGCGGCATCGATCCGGGACTGGGTGCATGAGAAGGTGCGTTTCGACTACCAGACCGCGAGGCCGACCAAGACCGCGATGGATGTGTTCACTGAGCGGGTGGGTGTTTGCCGCGACTTCCAGCACCTGGCGGTGACCCTGTCGCGCTGCCAGAATATTCCGGCGCGCTACGTGACCGGATACTTGGGCGACATTCGTTGGCCTTATACGGGCGCCGGAGACTTCAGCGCGTGGTATGAAGTGTGGCTGGACGGGCGCTGGTACACGATGGATGCGCGCCACAATGAGGCCCGGCCAGGGCGCGTGCTGATGGCGACGGGAAGGGACGCGGCGGATGTTGCGATCACGACGTCGTTCGGCAACGCGGAGTTGAAGTACTTCTACGTCGAGAGTACCGAGGTGCGTGAGGATGGGACGGTGGTTCCGCCGTTGCAGGCTGAGTTTGCGGCCGGTGTCGTTTAGGGAAACAGGAGGTTGTGGAAGGTGTGTCCTGGTATACCCTCAGCGTAACGGCTGAAATCCTCTTTTGAGCCGTTCCTGTTCTTGCAATGGACCCAGTTCCCACACTTGCCGAGGCGATGATCGAGACCACCGATCCGCACGCGGCGCGGCCCGCGGCACGATTCGTGAGGGTCGTGGAAGTGTTGATACTGCTGGTTGCGGCAATTGTTTTTGCGCTGCACTTCGTCCACCTGAGGGCTGACTTTCCCAACCACTCGATATGGGCGGACTGGTCGAAATATACCGACGAAGGCTGGTACAGCGACGCGGCGATACGACACTACCAACTGGGACACTGGAACCTGCCGGGGGACTTCAATCCGGCGGCCGCGCTGCCGGTGTGGCCGGCGCTGGAGATGGCGGTGTTTCGATTCATGGGCGTGAGTCTGGTGGCTGCTCGCGCGCTGGCGGTGGCCGTCTTCGGGCTGGCCCTGGTGTGCTGCTACCTGTTGATGCGGCGGTGGTCGAGGGCAGGCGGATTGCAAAGAGTGTCGCTGGCTCCTGCCCTTGCGGTGCTTCTGCTGGCTGTCAATCCGATGTGTTTTGCGTTCTCGCGTCTGGCCATTTTGGAGCCACTGCTGATCCTGCTGACGCTGGCGGCGCTGCTGGTGGCGTCGGTGGCAGGGGAGACGAGCGCGCAAGCCTCGGACCAGGCCGACAAGAACCTGAGCCGCCGAATGGGACTGCACAGCGCGGCGTGGGCGGTTGCGCTGGGTCTGCTGTTGCCGCTGATGGTGCTCACCAAGACCACGGGCGTGTTTCTCGCCCCCGCCGTTCTCTGGATGCTATGGGCGGCGAGCGGCTATCGGATGAGACCGTTTCTGCGCGCGGCAACGGTGGCCGGATGCGTGGGCGCTGCGGCGTGGGGCGGTTACTACGGGCTGTTTGTCCGGCCGCACTACCTCGCGGATTATCGGTATCTGTTCGACGCGAACGCGTTTACGGGGATCACGCGGGCCACGTTCTGGTCTGTGCTGGGAAGCGGGATTCTGGACCTGCAGTGGATCGGCGAAATGTTGTTCGTGCTGGCGCTGGTCGCTGTGATTGGTTCGCTGACACGTCTTTTTGCGGGGCGTCAGCGTGCGAATCCGCTGGTTGAGACGCTGCTGGTCTGGATCTTCGGATACGCTGCTTTTCTGGCGTACCACGCCAACCTGTCGCCGAGATACTACGTTGCGCTTGCGGTTCCGCTCACTATGCTGGTGGCAATGTTCTTCGAGCCGCTGGTGGCCGGCGCTTTCCGCACGCTGCCGCGTACTGCGGTTCGCGCCGGCGGGCCTCCAACTGTGCGGATTGATGACGTGCTGTTGCGGCTGCCGGCGGTTGTTGCTGGACTGGCGCTGGCCTTCGTCGTTTTCAGCGGGGTGCGCCGGACGATCTACCTTGTCCGTCATCCGGAGTACACGTACGTCAGTGCGGCCGAACAGATTCGCCAGGCGGTCGCGAGCGAAGGGGTCGCGGACCCCTCCCATTCTGAGTTGGTACTGTCGATCAGCGGTGCGCAGCTTTCGCTGATGACGGGGCTGGAATCGATCTGCGACGACTACGGCACCATGCAACTGCCGGACCGCGTGGCCACCTATAAGCCGGGGTGGTTTGCGACCTGGAACTACGTTGAGGACGACAAGATGGACGCGCTGGCGCCAACGTACCGGCTGGTGCGGGTGGGCGCGTTTCCGGCGCTGGACGACCCGGAGCGAAACCTGCTGATCCTGTACCGGCTGGATCCTATCGGCGCGCCGGGAGTTGGCGAGCAGCCGAGGCCTTAGCGGTAAACGTGATGACGACGACGGCATGGCAGTGGCGGAAGGGCTGTTGCGATCCAAGCGGATGCTGCTGACGCGGAAGCGGTCGAGGGTGCGGTTGAAAAGGCGGTTGCGACCCTCGGTGGACTGGATGTGCTTGTAAACAATGCCGGTACTGCCATTCCCAAAACGTTCGAAGAGACCACCCTTGAAGAGATGAACCGCTTGATCGATATCAATATCCGTGGCGTGCTTGCCACGACCCACGCGGCGTTGAAGCACATGAAAGACGGCGGCCGCATTATCATGATCGGCTCGGCCGTGGGCGAACGTGTGCAGGTGCCCGGGTTGGTGCCATATGCAGCCACCAAGGGAGCCGTCAAGTTGTTTACGCAGGGGCTGTCCAGAGAGGTCGGGAGCCGGGGTATCACGGTCAACAACGTGCAGCCGGGTCCGATCGACACAGATCTGAATCCCGCCACGGGAGATTGGGCTGTACCGCAGAAGGCGGCCACAGCGCTCAATCGTTATGGACGTGTGGAGGAGATCGCTTCTCGCGTGGCGTTTGTCGCAGGTCCGGAGTCCTCCTACATTACCGGGGCGAACCTCACCGTCGATGGCGAAATGAACGCCTGAACCAATCACCATCGCCGCACAAATGGTTGACTTGGGTGGGGTGGTGGGCTATTCTGGAAGCTCGCGCAGTCCCGCGTCTGCACGTTTGCGGGGAGGTATGTCCGGTTTGGGCATATTTCTTCGAGACTATGCAGCAGGATGGGGCAACCGTGGTGGATTGACCGGGAGCAGCTTCTGAGCAAGACGGGCCGCCCTAAACCACTTACCAGGCAATGTGCGAATCCCAGGCGGTCCGGCTTTTCCGCGTTTGAGCAGGGGAGCGAAGTCAGGCTCTATTCCCGCGATTCGCTGTGCCGCTCGTTATGGGAGCAAAGGATTGGCGTTCCGGCATGTGTTTCGACGGGCCGCTTGGCGCAGTTTCACGCTGTTTGAACAGTCATCTCTTCCGTACCACGCCGGGCTGGAGAAGGAAGACGGCAGAACCAGGGAGTAACGCGGATTTATGAATAACACCACCACCATACCGAGCGGCAAGGACATCAAGCGCAAGTGGTTTGTGCTGGATGCAACCGGCAAGACACTGGGCCGGCTTTCGACCCAGGCGGCGTCAATCCTGGCAGGCAAGAACAACGTGCTGTACACGCCCTACATCGATGTAGGCGACCACGTGATCGTGGTGAATTGCGAAAAGATTGTGCTGACCGGGCTGAAGGCGGACAAGAAGTTGTATCGCCGCTACACGGGCTTTCCTGGCGGGCTGCGCGAAGAGTCGTTTGTGAAGCTGCTGGCGCGGCGCCCGGAGGCGATCGTGGAGCAGTCGATCAAGGGCATGCTGCCGAAGTCGAAGATGGGCCGGCAGATGGCGACCAAGCTGAAGGTCTACAAGGGACCGCATCATCCGCACCTGGCACAGCAGCCGGTGGCGCTCGAAGGCAAGGCTTAGGAACAGGGATTAGGGAACAGGGAACAGGAAGACCAAAAGAGTTCAAGGAGTGTTATGGCGGAATTGGTGCAGTATTACGGGACCGGGCGGCGCAAGTCGTCGATTGCGCGCGTGTTTCTGCGTCCGGGCAGCGGCGAATTCTCGGTAAACAAGAAGAAGTTCGAGGAGTACTTTGTGACCGCGCAGCAGCGTGCGGCGGCCAAGCGCTCGCTGGGCATCGCGGATATCGGTGAGACCTTCGACGTGGTCACCACGGTACGCGGCGGCGGCGTAATGGGCCAGGCCGACGCGGTGAAACTGGGCATTGCGCGCGCGCTGATGGAGTTCAACCCGGAGCTGAGGAAGGCGCTGAAGGCCGAAGGATTGGTCACGCGGGATTCGCGTGGCAAGGAACGCAAGAAGTATGGACAGAAGGGCGCTCGGGCACGGTTCCAGTTCTCGAAGCGGTAGTACGTTCTACGTTCTTCGCTGTACGTTGTACGTTTTTTTGAAACGAACAACGGAGAACGAACAACGAGCAACGGTTTTTCGCAGCAACCCCGGACTGGAGACGGTTCGGGGCAAGGAGTCAAATCTCCCTTACGAGGGATTAATCCGGGCACCAGTGGTTACACCTGGCTGCCTTAACCAAGGAGAATGAATGGCAAATATAACCATGAAGGAACTGCTCGAGGCTGGCGTCCACTTTGGACATCAGACGAAGCGCTGGAATCCGAAGATGAAGGAGTACATCTTTGGGGAGCGCAACGGCATTTACATCATCGACCTGCAGAAGACGCTGAAGATGTTCAAAGAGGCGTCGAAGTTTGTGACCGAGCTGACCTCGCAGGGCAAGCTGGTGTTGTTTGTCGGGACCAAGCGGCAGGCGCAGGACGCGATTGCGGAAGAGGCCAATCGCTGCGGCATGCCGTATATCAACAGCCGCTGGCTGGGCGGGCTGCTTACAAATTGGGTAACGGTGCAGAAGTCGGTGAAGCGGCTGCAGGAGCTCGACGACATGTCCACCGACGGTCGCTACGACCTGCTGACCAAGAAGGAAGTGATCAAGCTGGAGCGGGAGCGCAAGCATCTCTCGACCAACCTTTCCGGCATCAAGAGCATGAAGCGGCTGCCCGATGCGATCTTTGTGGTGGACTCGAATAACGAAGCCATTGCGGTCGCTGAGGCGCGCAAGCTGGGCATTCCGGTGGTTGCGGTGGTGGATACGAACTGCGATCCCACCATGGTGGACTACGTGATTCCCGGCAATGACGATGCACTGCGCGCGATCCGCCTGTTCACGACCAAGATTGCGGACTCGGCTGCGGAGGGCGTGCAGATGGTCACGGAGAAGGCATTCGCGACCGAGGTTGCGGACGTGACGCCGGCTGAAGTTGCGCCCGAGTACGTTGGTGAAGAGGGCGAAGAGGGTGTCGATCCGGATGCGGTCATCGCGGCTGCATCGGTCGAAGAGGTCGCCGACGACGACAATGTGGACCTGGCGGCGGTACTCGGCGGGAATATCCGCAAGGCCCCGGTGGCTGCCACGGAGGAAGAAGTCGAGCCCGAGCCGGCCCACGCGACCGGCGCGTAACACTCCATATTTCTCAATACGAGAGCGTGGAGGCCGGCACAATCCGCTCCACGCTCTTTCTGCGTAAGCTGACACGAAGACGAAACATCACACGCGTACCATGCAACCTGGCAGGGTGCGCGCTGGGCAACAGGAGAAGAAGAGACCAATGACTACGGAGACCGCTGTGAAGATTGACGCCAAGCAGGTAAAGGAACTGCGCGAGAAGTCGGGCGCGCCGATGGGCGATTGCCTGAAGGCGCTGCAGGAGGCCAAGGGCGAGATGGAGGCCGCATTTGTGGTGCTGCGCAAGCGCGGCATGGCGTCGGCGGCGAAGAAGGCCAGCCGCACCACCAACGAGGGCGCGGTGGGCACCTATATCCACGCCGGCGGCAAGATCGGCGTGCTGGTGGAGCTGAACTGCGAGTCGGACTTTGTGGCGCGCACCGACGACTTCCAGGAGTTGCTGCGCGACATCGCCATGCATATTGCGGCAACCGATCCGCGCTTCGTCAGCCGCGAAGATGTGACCGAGGCCGACCTGGAGCGGGAGAAGGACATCTATCGCGCGCAGGCCGCCGCGACCGGCAAGCCGGCGAACATCATCGAGAAGATGCTCGAGGGCAAGCTGGGCAAGTTCTACGAGGAGTTCTGCCTGCTGGACCAGCCGTTCATCAAGGACCAGTCGCAGACGATCGCGCAGATCATCGCGACCAAGGTGGCGAAGCTCGGCGAGAATATCACGGTTCGCCGGTTCGCACGCTTCAAGGTCGGCGCGGCCGATTGGACGGTGGCGCAGACGAAGGCTGCCGAGGCACACCAGGCGTAAACTTTTCTTGAACTTCGGCAGTATATTGGGCCCGGGCCATTCGTCCGGGCCCTTTGCTTTGGTGGTCCAGCCTGCCGGCCCAGTTGCCTCTGAATTCATGCATGGAAGGGGATTCGCAGGATAAGGTTGGAGCATCTGAGGTAGAGTTGGGCCTGTCAGCGCGAATAACAGGGCAGAGGCAGATTCCCTTCGGGAATGACAAATTAAAATTGAGGGACACCATGGAACTTGGCATGATTGGGCTGGGCAGGATGGGAGCGAGCATGGTGCTGCGGCTGGAGCGGGCGGGGCATCATTGCGTGGTGTACGACATGTCGGCGGCGGCCGTCGCGGCGTCAGTGGCGCAGGGTGCGACAGGGGCTGCGTCGCTGGAGGAATTGGTGCAGAAGCTCCAGAAGCCGCGGGCGATTTGGATGATGGTTCCGGCGGGGGTAGTGGACGATGAGCTGGCGAAGCTGGTGCCGCTGCTGGAGCCGGACGACGTTATTATCGACGGCGGCAACTCGTACTACCACGACGACATTCGGCGCGCGGGAGAGTTGAAGGCCGACGGCATCCACTATGTGGACGCGGGGACGAGCGGCGGCGTGTGGGGCGCGGACCGGGGCTACTGCCTGATGATCGGCGGCGAGGATGCGGTGGTCGAGCGGCTCGACCCGATCTTCAAGAGCCTCGCGCCGGGGATTGGAGACACTCCGCGCACGCCGGGGCGCGAGAAGATGGGCGGCACGGCCGAACAGGGCTATCTGCACTGCGGGCCGAGCGGCGCCGGGCACATGGTGAAGATGGTGCACAACGGCATTGAGTATGGGATGATGGCGGCGTACGCGGAGGGGCTGAACATTTTGCGCCACGCTAACGCCGGCAAGGAGAAGGAGGCGGTGGATGCGGAGACGACGCCGCTGCGGTGTCCGGAGTACTACCAGTACGATCTGAACCTGGCCGACATTACCGAGGTGTGGCGGAGGGGCAGCGTGGTGGCTTCGTGGCTGCTGGACCTGGCGGCGCGGGCGCTGATCGACAGCCCGGACCTGAAGGACTTCGGCGGGCATGTGTCGGACTCGGGCGAGGGACGCTGGACCATCCGCGCAGCCATCGACGAGAGCGTGCCGGCGCCGGTGCTGAGCGCGGCACTGTATGAGCGTTTCAGTTCACGCGGCGAGGACGAGTTTGCCGACAAACTGCTGTCCGCACTGCGTTACCAGTTTGGCGGGCACAAGGAAAAAACCGCACCGGAAAAGGGGAATGCCTGATGGCTGTGAAGCATTCGGACGCGCTGGTCGTCTTCGGTTGCACCGGCGATCTTGCCCACAAGCAGATATTCCCGGCGCTGTATGCGATGGTGAAGCGCGGAGAGTTGACCGTACCGGTGATCGGTGTCGCCTTTCCGAAGTGGAGCCTGGAGCGGTTGCAGCGGCGTGCGACGGACAGCGTCAAACGCGCGGGCGGCATCGACAACAAGGGCGCACTCAAGAAGCTGCTGTCGCTGCTGCGGTACGTGAGCGGCGACTACAAGGACCCTGCGACGTTTGCAGCGATCAAGCAGGCGCTGGACGGCGCGAAACGGCCTGCGTACTACCTCGCGATCCCGCCATCGCTGTTCGAAACCGTGATTGAGAACCTGGGCAAGGCCGGGCTGGCGAAGGATGCGCGGGTGATTGTGGAGAAGCCGTTCGGGCGCGACCTGGCTTCGGCGAAGGAGTTGAACCGCGTGGCGCACGCGGTGTTTCCGGAGGACTCGATCTTTCGCATCGATCACTTCCTGGGCAAGGAAGCGATCATGAACATCCTCTACTTCCGGTTCGCGAATTCTTTTCTGGAGCCGATCTGGAACCGCAATTACGTAGCCAGCGTGCAGATCACCATGGCGGAGAACTTCGGCGTCAAGGGGCGTGGCGCGTTCTACGAGACCGCAGGCTGCCTGCGCGACGTGATCGAGAATCACCTTTTCCAGATGGTCGCGCTGTTGGCGATGGAGCCGCCGGCGACGCGGGACTACGGTGCGGTGCAGGTGGAGAAGGCGAAGATATTCGAGGCGATGCGGCCGTTGAAGCCGGCCGACGTGGTGCGCGGCCAGTACGCGGGCTATCGCAAGGAGCCGGATGTGGCGCGGAACTCGGACGTGGAGACCTTCTGCGCGGTGCGGCTATTTATCGACTCGTGGCGCTGGGACGGTGTGCCGTTCTATCTACGCTCGGGCAAGTATCTGCCGGACACTGTGACCGAAGTTCTGGTGGAGTTGAAGCCGCCGCCGCAGCGGCTGTTCGAAGATTCGGTCCCCAAGCATGGGCTCTCCAATTATTTGCGCTTTCGGCAATCGCCGGGCGCGGCGATCGCGCTCGCCACCCGCGTGAAGATACCGGGGAAGGAGTACATCGGCGAGCAGCGCGAGCTTTTCCTGTGCGAGGAACTGAGCGGGCAGGAGGCTCCGTATGAGCGGCTGCTGGGCGATGCGATGGCGGGCAATGGAGCGCTCTTTACCCGCGAGGATGCGGTGGAGGCCGCGTGGGCGGTGGTCGATCCGGTGCTGAAGAAGCACGAGCGGGTCAAGGTCTACAAACGCGGCACCTGGGGACCAAAGCAGGCGAACGCGATCCTTGGGCCGGAGGAGAGTTGGCATAATCCAACGGTGGATCCGGAAGAAGCGTGAAAGGCTGGTTCTAGCGAATTAGGTTGCGTGCAACGGTGAAGATGACGGCTGCGCCGAGAGTTGCGTAGAGGGCGGGCGCAGGCGGTTGCGGCCAGCGAAAGGCGCCCGGACGGATGGCTCGGCGATAGCTCTCAACCGCGATGGCCAGCGCGGCTGGCAGCAGCAGCACGAAGAGCGCGTTGAGGCGCAGAGCCTCGATCAGATGGCCGCGCAGCAGTGCGGCGAGGGCCCTGGTGGCGCCGCATCCGGGGCAGTCGATGCCCAGGAGTTGGTGGATGGGACAGGTGGGGTAGAAGCTGAAGCGCGCGGGCGGGTAGAGCAGCAGCGCCGCACAGAGCAACAAGGCAGAGCCGAGCAGCAGGTGGGCGAGATAGCGTCGCCGCTTCAGGGCGGCCGTGCGGGAATCCACCGGCCGCTCCCATTGCGGATGCGCGGAGCTCATTAGATTTGCGCGCCCCGGTAGCGTGCGGCGTGCTTCAGTTCGTTGATGCGCGTGAAGTGGTACTGGAAGTATAAGACGTTGAAGAAGAAGGTCATGACACCGCTGAGCGAGAGGCCGATCGGCTCGGGGCCGTTGAAGTGGGCTTCCATGTCCGAGCGCATAGTGAAGATGGCGACGAGGAACAGGACAAAGTAGACAAGCAGGCATACAAAGTACACCCCCGTGAAGGTACTTGTGGGGCTTCCATTCCTGCCGGCGAGTGCGATGGCGACCTGGGCAACGATGGCGATCACGTAAACCAGGATCGCGGCGATGTAGTAGGTGAGCGCCTTGCTGTTCGGGTTCACCTTGCGCATCCACGCCGCCTGCACAAACATCCAGACGATGCTGAAAAGGCCGCAGGTAAACACGCCGATGACCAGCACCAGCGCCCAGTGCAGGTTGGGCGGATCGGGATAGATCCCCGCCGTGGCCGGGTATGCCGGCGCCCCGCCGCCGTAAGCCGCGACCGGCGCGGGCGCGGCAGGCATGGATGCGCCCAGCACCTGCGAGACCGGGACCCATTCCGGCATCTCGTCGCTCTTGGCGAGATCGGTTGGCAGCACATTGCCGCTGGTGACGTAGCGCTGAAGATCTTCCAGCGTGTAAGGACCGTAGTTCTGTCCGTTGCGTGAGACGTGATACAGCATGGGCTTGCTCCTCGCGGCCTCTGCGGGCCGGCACATCACGAAGTGTTAATTCACGAACAGGACGATGAGAACACGAGGAGGGTGCAAGCGCATAACTATTTTTGCGGGAGGGGGTTTTGGGCGGGTCGGGCTCTATCCGGCTTGGACCAGGCGGCCGGCGCGGCTGACGATGGAGAGCCGTTCCGTGCTTAGGATTTTCTTCGCCTGGGCCTTGGCGTGGTTGGCCCAGGGGCCGACGGGGTCCAGCCGCACGTAGGTCAGCCAGTGGCTCAGCGCACGGCGGCGGTGCCCCTGGCGTTCGTACGCCAGCGCCAGGTTGTAGTGCGCGTCGGCATATTGCGGCACCAGCGCGATCGCCCGCTGGTAGGCGCCGATGGCGTCGGACAGTCGCTTTAGCTCGTCGAGCACATTGCCCAGGTCGAAGAACGCCAGCGCATATTCGGGATCGGCCTCGGTGGCGCGGCGGTAGAGTTGCTCGGCCATCGCGAACTCGCGCAGGTTGTAGTGGATGGTACCCAGGTTGATGGCTGCCGCCGCGTATCCCGGCCGCAGCACCAGAATCCGGCGATACATGTCTGCCGCTTCAGGGAGGGTCGCGGGGTCTTCTTCCAGTTGCACCGCGCGCTGGAACATCTCCTGTATGTCCGCACGATGGCCGTGCGCGGCGCCCACGATGCTCAACGGGCGCTCCGGTGCGGCGTCGAAGTCGAAGGCAAGCTGCTGCGTCAGCGGCTCGACCAGCGCCCCGCTGTGGCGGAAGGCCAGCCGGGAGCCATGGCCGACCGCGCTGGCCTCGATCAGCGGATTGCCCATGCCGGCGGCCTTGCGCATGGCCTCGACCGACTCGCGGATGCTCTTCGCGGTGATGCGCGTGGCCCGCAGCGCGCGCAGGGTGCGCAACTGGGCAAGATCTTCAAAGGAGTAGTTTTCGTTGGCGGGAATCAGTCCCGCTTGCTCCCACGCGGTCAACTGACGCGCTCGCAGATGCAGGATTCGAAGGACGTCTTGACGGCTATATCGGGTCACGTATCGGGGTCTCGACAGGAACCGTGCAATCTTTCTACTGCGAGTATGCGTCGGGTGCGTCCGTCAGACAAGGGGGTTCACGGTCTCTTCATCAGAAACTCGTGGATATCCCGTACCAAATCTGGTTCCAGCGCGGTCTGGCGGCGGTATTCTGTGGAAAATGCGCCGCTGGCCCAGGGTGCGGGATAGGAGGGTGGGGCAACTATGAAGGCGGCTGTTGTCGAGAGTTTCGAGAAACCGCCGCGCTATGCGATCTTCCGCGAGCCGGTCGCGGAAGCGGGCGAGGTTCTGGTGAAGGTGCGGGCCGCGGCGCTGAGCAATCTGGTGAAAGGGCAGGCCAGCGGCAAACACTACAGCAGTGGCAGCGAGTTGCCGTTCGTGCCGGGCAACGACGGGGTGGGGACACTGCCGGATGGAAAGCGAGTGTATTTTATTGGACCGCGAGCGCCATTTGGAACGATGGCGGAGTGGAGCGTGGTATCGCCGCGGCGGACGATCCAACTGCCGGATGGAGTCGACGATGTGACGGCGGCGGCACTGGGGAATCCGGGGCTGGCGTCTTGGGGAGCTCTGATTGGACGGGCGCGGCTGCAGGCGGGCGAGTCGGTGCTGGTGAACGGCGCGACCGGCGTTGCCGGGCAGCAGGCGGTGCAGGTGGCGAAGATACTGGGCGCGCGGAAGGTGATTGCGACGGGACGCGACGAGGCGGCGCTGAAGCGGCTGCGAAAGCTCGGAGCAGACGAGACGATCTGGCTGCGGCAGTCGCATACGGCCCTGGCTGCGGCGTTTCGGGAGGCGCTGGCAGCCGGCGTGGATGTGGTGCTGGACTATCTTTGGGGGTCGTCTGCGGAGATTTTGCTTGGAGCGGCGCAAGGACGGGGTGGGATGGGAGGCGAGCCGCGCATTCGCTATGTGCAGATTGGAGCGATCAGCGGAGATTCGATCTTGCTGAAGGCGGAGTGGCTGCGGAGCTCCGGGCTGGAACTGATGGGCAGCGGGCTGGGGAGTCTATCGGCGGCGGCCATTGTGGAGGCGCTGCGGCGAATGTACGAAGTTGCCGCCTCGACCGGTTTGAAGATCGAGACGGAGCCGGTGCCGCTCGCCGAGGTGGAGGCGGCCTGGGGACGCGCCGAGAGCGGGCGGCGGACGGTGTTTACGGTCTAACGCCGGCTAAGGGAGGCGGGCGCCCGTGGATACGGCGACTTCAGAGCCTTCGGCGAGGAGAACACTCGCAGGCTCCTGGTGATTGAGCGGTGCGAACGCCGGCCCGAAGAATTCCGCGAAATCGACTTCGATCCCGAATCTGTTGAGTGGATAGACAGTCCAGCGCGGATGGTGGACTCCGTATTCGGAAGTGCTCCCGTGGCTTCGCTTGGTATAACCCCAGTAATGCTCGGTGATGAACTCCTCTTCGCTTCCAGGCTCAATCAGCCGCGGATTGGGCAACGCCTCTACCGTGAGGCGCTGCCAGTTGCTGGGATGGCCCCAGCGATAGCTCACGAAAAGGCCATGCGGCATCGAGTGAATGCTGTGGCCCATGGGCACCGTCATGTAGGGCTCTTCGTAGAGCAGGTTGGCGATGAGGGTGATGGCGCCACGAGGAACAAATTCGCGAATGAAGACCACGCCGCGCCTGCGGGTTCCGTCCGGCATTGGACGCGCGACATAGAAACGGAGGTTCACCTCTTCGAAGCTGTTGTGGTAGGGGATGGAGACGCCCTTCACTCGGACGCGGTCGAAATGGAATGCGACCAGCGAGACATAGCAGCGGGGCATATCGCCGGCGGTGTAGAGATCGAGCTCAAGCCCGGGCGGAAGCCAAGGCGCAAGGATCGCGGGGTCGACCTGATACTGCGCCATGATGAGCTTGCGCCATTCGGCAGTGAGGAAGGTGCGGGGCATATGCGTGTGATTGTATTCGGGTTGGGAGAATGTGGGGCTACCTTTCGCGGCGTTTCTCTTGATTTGACCTGACTAAGATTCCTCCAAAATTTTTGTCTTGACAGAAAGTGGTTGGTAATGCAAACTAGTTGGCATAAAGGAAAGAGGCTCGGTAATGCAGGGACATTCAGAGGCAACCAAGGCGGATCAGGTTGAAAGGTTGATGGGTCGGCCACTGCTCTATAACAACGTCGATGGCGTGGGTGAACTTGCCCTCGGTTTTATGTTCCTTGGCTCTGTGCTGCTGCAGTGGCTGCCAATACACTCATCCATTTGGCATCGATACGGATCGTTCCTTGGCTTCTTATTGTTGATCGCGGTGATCCACTATGGCGTCAAGGCGATCAAGACGCATGTCACGTTTCCGCGTACCGGGTTCGTGGAGTACCGAAGGCGTGACTTCTTTTGGAGAGGAATGATCGGCGGAGCGGTCTTCGGTTTGGTGTTCGGAGTGAGCTTCGCGCTGGCCGGGCGGTTGCATTTGAGAAGTTCGCTGGCGCACCTGGGCCTGACGGTGCCTGCCGCTCTCTTCGGTTTGGTATTTGCGGTTGCGTACGCCTATAGGATTGCCCGGGCGGTCCCCTGGAAGATGGCTGTGGCTGCTGCCATGGCGATTTGCTCGGTCGCGATTGCCATGCTTCCAGCAGATGCGGTTGAACTGCTGGCGGGGAACAGGCCGTCCTCTGCCGGGCTTCCTGAATGGATATTCGGGGCATTGTGGCTCACCATCACGCTCTATGGCGCAATCCTGATGATCTCCGGCGCTATCAGCTTCGTGCTCTACCTGCGGTACACGCAACCGCCAGTGCGGACGGCCGAATGAACCAGCATATCCAAAGGATTGCGGAACTCGACCGCGTGATTCACGAGCCGGGCCGGCTGATGATCGTGGCGCTGCTGTTCGCCGTCGAGCGATCCGACTTTCTGTATCTTCAGCACGAAACGCAGATGAATAAGGGCACACTGTCCAGCCATCTTTCGCGGCTGGAGGAGGCTGGCTACGTTGAAGTAGTGAAGACCTATCGCGGCAAGATACCGCAGACGCTATTGAGCTTGACAGTGGCGGGGCGCGAGGCATTTGCGGAGTATCGGCGGAAACTCAAAGGCGTGCTGTAGGGTCGTAGCGGCTTGCAGATCAGTCAATCCAGCCCGATGCCAGCAGAGCTTCCGCGAACTCGGGTTTCATCACCAGCAGCCAGTGGGCGTTGGTGACTTCCTCCGGTGGAATGAAGTCGCCGATGAGCGACAGGTAGGCGTCCGATGCAGTGGGGACGCGGACGGAAGGCTCAGAGATGGCGAGGTGCCTGCCGATGCGGCGGGCGAGCCCACCGTAATGAAGGTTGGCGGGACTGAAACTTGCGTATCCTGCAGCCTCAGCCAGCAGAGTCATCGTCGAAACGCGTCCCTTCGAATTGAAATGAGCACGCAGGAGTTTGCGGACGCTCTCGCTGGGCCGTTTGAGGTGAGACATTGCCTCAAGGAACTGGGCGGCTGTGATTGTCTGCGGACGTTTGGATTTGCTCATGCCTTGTAGAACTCGCTGCGTTTGCGGCTGTAGAAGATGTAGACGCAGAGGCCGATGATGAGCCAGACGAAGAAGCGGACCCAGGTAATAGCGGGCAGGCCGGCCATCAGCAGCAGGCAGCAGAGAATGCTGAGAATGGGGAAGACAGGGCCGCCGATGAGGCGGAAGCCGCGGTGGCGTTCGGGCTGTTTGCGGCGCAGGACGAGCACTCCGACGGAAACGAGGATGAAGGCGAACAGAGTGCCAATGTTGGTCATCTCGGCCAGCGAGCCAACGTCGAAGACGCCGGCAGGGATGGACACGAGGATGCCGGCGATGATGGTGGAGAAGGCCGGCGTTCGGAAGCGCGGATGGATTCTGCTGAAGGCGTCGGGCAGCAGGCGGTCGCGGGACATGGCGAACCAGATGCGCGCCTGGCCGTACTGGCCGACCAGGATGGAGGAGATCATGCCCATCAGCGCACCGATCAAAACGAACAGCCGGACGAAGTGGAGGCGATGCCCGCCGGGCTCGAGCGAGAGGCGTTTGAGGGCGTTGACCACCGGAGCGCCGTCGCCGGTGACCGTGCGCCAGGGAACCATGCCGGTGAGGACCAGTGCGACGCCGAGGTAAAGGATGGTGCAGACGACCAGCGTGGCGATGATTCCAGTGGGGACATCGCGCTGCGGGTTGCGGCACTCTTCGCTGGCGGTGGAGACGGCGTCGAAGCCAATGTAGGTAAAGAAAATGATGGAGCCGCCGGCGAGGATCCCCGAGAAGCCGTTGGGGACAAATGGATGGTAATTACTCGGATGGATGAAGGAGATGCCGAAGAAGACGAACGCGAGAATGGCAGCGATTTTGATCAGCACCATGATGTTATTGGTGCGGGATGACTCGCGAATGCCGAGCACGAGCACGACGGTGAGAATGAAGACAACGAGGAACGCGGGGATATCGAAGCCGCGATGCCAGCCCACGGGGAAGATGTCGTGGCCGGCGAGGTCCTGCAGGCCTTGGGGAAGGAACGCGGGCGAGAGCCATTTGGGATCGAGGCGGATGTGGAGCCAGTCGAGCAGGTCGACGATGTGGGCCGCGAAGCCGACCGAGACGCTCATGTTGGCGAAGGCGTATTCGAGGATAAGGTCCCAACCGATGATCCAGGCGATCAGCTCGCCCATGGTCGCGTAGGTGTAGGTGTAGGCCGACCCTGAGATAGGGATCATGCTGGCTAGTTCGGCGTAGCAGAGGCCGGTGAACGCGCAGACGAAGGCGACCAGCACCAGCGAGATGGCCAAAGCGGGACCAGCGCCCGGCCGGCCGGCGACGGCCCCGTGGTGCAGGATGAGGTCGATGATCGGCGAGCCCTTCCAGTCGGCCAGCTTGGCCGGGTTGCCGCCGATGGCCGTGCCGATGACGGTGAAGATGCCCGAACCGATGACGATGCCGACACCGAGCGCGGTGAGCGAGACCGGGCCCAGCGTCTTGTGCAGGGAGTTTTGCGGCAGCTCCGAGTCGGAGATCAGCTTGTCGATGGATTTGGTGGCGAAGATTTGCCTGGGCAGCGTCGAGCTCCTGTAGGCGAAGTGCTAAGAATTCAGCCGGCGCAAATCGATTTCGAAGGGGAAGCGGCGCCCTGGCCCGCACGCGAGCCAGGGCGCATTGATTCTGCTTGCGTTAGCGCTTCGATTTGCCGCGTGCAGCCTTCTTGACCTTGGCCTTGTTTTCTCCGCGAGCGCCGGTGCGCCTGCCCTTCGCGGGGGCTGCTTTGCGTGCTGCGCGCTTCACTTTCTTGCGCTCCAACTTGTCGGTAATGCTCTTGGTATCTGCCATGAATGTAGGTGTACTTTCCTGAAGATGGGGTACAGGGCGCGAACCTCTACAGAGCCTCAAGCTGGGCGAACTTCTCCACCAGCTTTTTTACGCCATGCTGTTGAAATTGTACTGTAATCTTCGCATCATCCCCTTCGCCTTCGCGCCGAAAGACGGTTCCTTCCCCATATTTCGGGTGGCGCACGCGCGAACCCTGGCGCAGACCGGTCTTGCCGGTCGGCTCGGGGATGTCGAGTTTGGGCCGGGTGAATTTCTGCCCCCGCGCCGCAAAGAAGTTTGCGATGTTGTCCACGGAGCCGCTGGTCGAAACGGGACGAGAGCCCGGAGCGACGCGCGTGGTGGAGAACTTGCTGGCCGCGGCCCGGCGGTTTGTCGGAGTGCTGGCGCTCTGGTCTTCGTCTTCGTAGCTGTAATGGCGGTCGCCGTCTTCGGCTCCGGAGGGCCGGCCGAAACGACTGCGCTGCGGATACGGCGTGGCGTATGCCGAGCCCGAAAACTGCGGGCGCGGCGTGGGGCTGCCCAGGTCTTCGATCAGGCGCGCTGGGACCTCCTCAAGGAAGCGCGACGGGATGGTCGAGTCGGGCATGTCCGAGCCGTAGCGGCGGCGGTAGCGGGCGCGGGTCATAATCAGCGTGTCCATGGCGCGGGTCATGCCGACGTAGCAGAGGCGGCGTTCCTCTTCGAGACCGCCTGGATCGACCAGCGTGCGCGAACTGGGAAAGAGGCCCTCCTCCATCCCGGCGATGAACACCAGCGGAAACTCGAGACCCTTCGCGGCGTGCAGCGTCATCAGCGTTACGCGGGCCTCGGCGGAGTAGGAGTCGGCGTCGGAGACAAGCGCGGCGTGATCGAGGAACTCGGAGAGGGTTTCGCCACGCTCCTGCGCGTCCTGCGCTGCGTTGGCGAGCTCCTTGAGGTTCTCGATGCGCGAGAAAGACTCGGGTGTCGCCTCCTCTTCGAGCGCGCGGATGTAGCCCGAGCGGTCGTTGAGGAACTTGATCAGCTCAGGCAGGGTGGCCGCGTCGCCGGGTTTGCGGAAGCCCTCGGCGCCGGCATCGCGCTCATCGGCCATCAGGATTTCCGCGGCCCGCTCCGGCGTGATATTTGCGCCGCGCTTAAGCACAACCGGCGCGAAGGGGTTGAACTCTGACGCGACCGCGCGGGCGGCGTCCGAGTTAGCGGCGTTCTCCGGCGCGATGGTGGAGAGTTCTTCGCTGGGGCCGAAGTCGAAGCCGAAGTTGAAGCTGGTGTCGAAGGAGGTGCCCGGTTCGGTTACGGCAGGATCGTCCTCGCCGGCCTCGACCGCGATTTCTTCGGGATTGAACTCCGCGGCGGTCTCGCTGGCAGCGGCCCGGCTTCCATATTCCTCTGCCGCGTCGCCTTCGGGGGCCAGGTCGGCGGTGAGCTTATCGGCGAAGTCAGGGCCGAGCATGGCGCGCGCATCCTCGATCAGCCGGCGAAACTTCGCGAGCGCCTGCAGCGCACGCGCGGGCAGAAGTTGCTCTTTCGTGGCGCGGGCGATCGCGTCCCACGTGCTGAGGCCGGCGGTCAGGGCAATGCGCTCCAGCGTCTCCATGGTGGTTTTGCCGATGCCGCGCGCGGGCGAGTTGACCACTCGCGCCAATGCGATCGAGTCGTGCGGGTTGAGGACCAGCTTCATATAGCTGAGAATGTCCTTGACCTCGGCGCGCTCGTAGAACGAGAAGCCACCGACCATGTTGTACTTGGTCTGATAGCGGCGCAGCGCCTCTTCCACCAGCCGCGACTGCGAGTTGGTGCGGTACAGGACGGCGCAGCGCGGCAGGGCGTCGGAATCGCTTTGCCCGGCCTCGCGCAGGTATTGCTGGATGCGATCGGCGATGAAGAGCGCCTCGTTCTCGCCGTCGGGGGCCTCGTAGTAGCCGATCAGCGAGCCGCCCTCACGCGTAGTGAAGAGCGTTTTGCCCTTGCGCTGGATGTTGTTGGCGACTACGGACGATGCGCCTTCCAGGATGATCTGGGTGGAGCGGTAGTTCTGCTCCAGGCGGATGGTGCGGACCTCGGGGAAGTCCTTCTCGAACTCGAGGATGTTGCGGATGTCGGCGCCGCGCCAACTGTAGATGGACTGGTCCTCGTCGCCCACCACGCAGACGTTATGGGCCGGCCCGGCCAGCAGCTTCATCAACTCGTACTGCGGGCGGTTGGTGTCCTGGTACTCGTCGATCAGCAGATATTTGTAACGCCGGTTGTAGCGTTCACGGACATCGGGAGCGACCTTCAGCAGGCGCACGGTCTCCAGCAGCAGGTCGTCGAAGTCGAGCGCGTTGGCCTTCAAGAGTTCCTTGCGGTAGATCTCGAAGATGTGGGCGATCTTTTCTTCCATCGGGTTGGTCGAGGCGAGGAAGTACTCCTGCGGATCGATCATGTGGTTCTTGGCCCAACTGATGCGGCCGAGCGCGACCCGCGGCTTGAGCGATTTGTCGTCGATGGCCAGGCGCTTGAGCGCGGCTTTGACGACGGCCTGCTGATCGGTCTCGTCGTAGATGGCGAAGGTGCGGGTCAGGCCTAAGTTGTTGACGCGCAGGGCTTCAATGTCCCTCCGCAGCACGCGCACGCAGAAGCTGTGGAAGGTGGAGAGCAGCGGCCTGGCGAGCGCGCTATGGCCCAGCAGCTTGTCCACACGCTCGGCCATCTCCGTGGCGGCCTTGTTGGTGAAGGTGACCGCGAGGATCTGGTCGGGGCGAACGCCGCGCTCTTCAATGAGATAGGCGATGCGGTGGGTAATGACGCGGGTCTTTCCCGAGCCCGCGCCGGCCAGCAACAGGACGGGGCCATCGACGGCCTGGATGCCTTCGCGCTGCTGCGGGTTCATGTTGTCGAGAAGGCGGGACACGGCGGGCACTCCACTCCCTATGTTAATAGGCTGCGCGGTGGATAGCGAATGACCAAGTTGAGACAATCTATTTACAAAATGATTGGAACCGGAGCGGAACAGACTGCGTAGAGGTGGGTACGTCGGCTTCGCTGAACCGAACCATTGCTGCGAATCCCGCCGAAATTCCCTAAGCACCCGGAGGTGTTATGAAAGTTTGGTCGGCAGTTGCTATTGCTGTCGTTATCGTGGGACTTGGTGCAACGCCCGCTGTTTCCGCCATTTCCTCCAATGTCCCGTCGCCTGGTCACACCATGTTTGCGAAGAGCAAGGTGAAGATCGCTCTGCGCAACGACTCAGGTGCTCCGCTGCAGTTGAAGGTGGGCGACGAGATTGTGTCGCTGGATGCAGGTAAGTCCATTGCGCTGAAGCTGGTGGTGGGGACGCGCATTGTGGTGAATACCGCGACCGACAAGCACCCCGCCGGCGAACTGATTGCCGAGGCTTCAACCACGCTGGACAATACCATCCTCGCCATCCAGTAGCTGCGGTTTCCGATTGGTACAAGGCTGCAGGTGCCAGCCGTCCGCGAGGTTGCGACGGCTGGCGCTCTTCCCTGGCTTGTTATCCTCAAAGGATGATTCAGAATGTTGCTGTTTTCTGCGCGTCCGCCGATGGGTCCTCTCCGGTGTACAGAGCTGTTGCCCGTGAACTCGGCCGCGCGCTGGCCCAGCGAAACATCGGCCTGGTATATGGCGGCGCGAAAGTAGGCTTGATGCAGGCTGTCGCGGAGGCGGCCCTGGCTGAGGGCGGCCGCGTGGTGGGCGTGATCCCCACGGTGCTGGTGGACCTCGAGGTTGCGCACGATGGCCTGACGGAGCTGCACATCACCGACACCATGCACACGCGCAAGGCGTTGATCGGCGCGCGGTCGGACGCGTTCGTCGCGCTGCCTGGAGGGTTTGGGACGTTGGAGGAACTGTTCGAGGTGCTGGCATGGCAGACGCTGAAGCTGCACGCCAAGCCGGTGCTCCTGATCAACACCAAGGGCTTTTACGACAAGCTGCTGGAGTTTCTCGACCATTGCGTCAAAGAGGGGATGTTGAGCCAGCAGAAGCGGGAGATTGTGCTGGTGGCCGGGACGGTGGATGAGGCGCTTCGGCTGTTGGGCGTACCCGATTAGGCGCGCGGCGGCCGGCAGACAGGGCACTGGCAGACGCGGCGGAGGTAGTCCCAGGAGTAAATCCCGGCCTCGTGGCCGTCGTTCCATTTGAACCCGAGCGCATATTTGCCGATCGGCTTTACTTCTACAGGCCGCGCAGGCTCCTGATACATCATCAGCAGGGCCGGGGATTTGGGCTGGGGCTCACCCGGCGCCCGGCCACTCTTCTCGCGCTCCTCGTGGCAGGTGGCACACGGACAGGCGTCGCGCAGCCAGCGGAAGGTCCACGAACTTTTGTGGCCATCGCGCCAGTCAATCTCGACGCCGGTGCCCTCGCTCTTCTTCACGCGGACCTTCAGCGGGGTGACGGCGTCCGGCGGGAGCCTTTCCTCGTCGCGCGCGCCGGCCTGGGCTTCTTCGTTGCTGACGATGCGGATTCCCTCGTGGCTCACGGCTCAAACTCCTGCGCGAAGGCTGCGGCGGGGACGGGGGTCATGCCTGCCTCCAGAAAAAGTAAGCGGCCATGGTGCAGCCGGTGACGACTACGATGGTGCGCAGCACCTCGGCATTCATCCTTCGAGCATACTGCGCGCCCACGTATCCGCCTACGGCAGCGAAGACCATGGAGACGATGCAATAGTGCCACACGATGGCGCCGCCGAAGATAAAAGTGACTACTGCGCAGAAGTTGGACGTGCAGGCGGCGAGCACCTTCAGCGAGTTGAGTTGGTGCATCTCTTCGATGCCGAAGAGTGCCAGCGCGCTCATCAGCAGGAAACCGGCGCCGGCGCCGAAGTAGCCGATGTAGAATGTGACCGGGATGATCGCGAAAAAGAGCACCGGTATCGAGGGCTTGTGCGGAAGGTGAGGTGTTTCCGTGCGGCGGCGCAGCCAGCGTGAGATGGGCCCGCTGACCCAGAACAGCAGCGACGCCACCAGCAGCAGCCACGGGACCATGTGCATGAAGGTGATCTGCGGCGTGCGCAGCAGCACCACCGCGCCGCCGACACCACCCAGGATCGACGCGGAGAGGACCACGGCGACCAGATCGCGGCGCAGGTCGGTGCGCAGGGCCCAGATCGAGGTTACCTGGCCCGGCCACAGCGCCACCGTGTTGGTGGCGTTGGCCTGGATGGGTGGGACGCCGATCGCAAGCATCGCAGGGAAGGAGATGAAGGATCCGCCGCCTGCCATCGCGTTGATCCATCCCGCGATGAAAGAGGCCGCAACCAGCCAAAGATACGGAGTATGCGAGCTTAGGCTGGAGATCATCCTCGTCTTATTGTAACGAGTCAGCGAGCGATAGTGGATTAGCGAGCCGGCGCAACCGGCATCTCTGGAGTGGCGGCGATGAGCTGACGGGTGTAGGGACTGTGCGGCTGCTCGCAAACCTGCATGCAGTCGCCGATCTCCACCAGGCGCCCGCGCTGCATCACGGCGACGCGATCGCACAGGTAGCGCACCAGCGGCATGGAGTGGGAGATGAACAGGTAGGTCAGGCCCAGCTTGCGCTGCAGGTCGCGCAGCAGGTTGATGACCTGCGCGCCGACCGAGACATCCAGCGCGCTGACCGGCTCGTCCAGGACGAGGAAGCGCGGACGCAGCGCCAGGGCGCGTGCGATGTTGATGCGCTGGCGCTGGCCGCCCGAGAACTCGTGCGGATAGCGCATCAATGAGGATTCGTCTAGCCCGACGGAGTCGAGGAGGTCGCGCAGGCGCGCCCGGGTGCCCTCGGCCGGCGGCTCGCGGTGAATGCGGAACGGCTCCAGCAGGATTTCGTGGACGCGCATGCGCGGGTTCAGCGCGGCGTAGGGGTCCTGGAAGACGATCTGCATGTGCCGGCGGAGCGCGCGCATCCGCGCCGACGAGGTTCGCGGCAGCGGCTGGCCTTCGAACACGGCCTCGCCGGCAGAGGGCTCGACCAGGTGCAGCAACATCCGCGCCACGGTGCTCTTGCCGGAGCCGGATTCGCCGACCAGGCCAAGGGTCTCGCCGGGCAGGATGGCGAAGGAGACGTCGTCCACCACGCGCGTCACTCCTCCCACGCGCGGGTACTCCTTGGTCAAGCCGCGTGCCTCAACTAATGCGGGCACGGCCGGCATGGGGTCCGTGCGATGTTCGTCACCGTTGAAGCTGGGCATAGGCGGAATGGTAGCATTCCTATGGGTTTGCCCCTCCATGTGCGGGCCTGCCCAATCCATTCCGATTCAGGAGCCATGCAGCGATGCCGGATGTGAACACTCTTGCAGGGAAGACCGCCCTTATTACCGGAGCCAGCGCGGGGATCGGCTGGGCGACTGCGCTGGCCTTCGCGGAAAAGGGTGCGCGTGTCGTCGTTACCGCCCGCCGCGAGCAGCGGCTGCGCGAGCTGTGCGACCTGATCGGCGCGCGCGATGGCAAGGCGGCGTATCTGGCCGGAGACGCGGCCGACGAGGCAACTGCGCAGAACTGCGTGGCGCTGGCGGTGAAGCAGTTTGGCCGGCTGGACATCCTGATCAACAACGCGGGGGCAGGGAACTACAAGAACCTGGTCGACACCAGCGTTGATGAGTATGACGCATTGATGGATTCCAACATGAAGAGCAGCTTCCTCTTCACCCGTCACGCCGCACCGGTCATGATTGCCCAGAAGGGCGGCGAGATCCTCTTTATCTCATCGGTCGCAGGCTTGCAGGGTTACGCGGGCGAGGTAGTCTATTGCGCCAGCAAGTTCGCCCAGATCGGCTTCGCGCAGGCGCTGGACGGTGAGTTGCGCAAGCACGGCATCAAGGTGGGAACGATCTGCCCCGGCGGCGTCAAAACCGAGTTTGCTGTGGGCAAGGGGCGCACCGAAGAGGGCGTCAAGAACTCCTACATGATGGAGCCGCACGAGGTCGCGGACGCGATCGTCTTCGCCTGTATGCAGCCTCGCAACGCCCGCATCCTGCAGATGACGGTGCGGCACATGGGCGAGCCGGGCCGCTAGCTTTTCTCCTGATTTTGGGGCGGCCGGCCCGGGTCCACGCGGCTGGAATGCCCTCCTCCCGGTCGCGCGAGCCGACTCTGCAGAGATTCGTGTATTCTGGTTGCCACCCAGAAGAGGAGCAATTCTTGCTGGGCAATTTTTTTCGCCGAACGTGTGTCCTGGTACGAAGCGGAATCCACTTGTGTCTGTCCCATGCGGCCGGCCCAGTGGTTCCGGGGCCGGACGTAATTGTCAGGCGGGCCCGTTACCAGTGCAGATGGCTCCGGCAACTTGAGCTGGGAGAGGACCTTATGAGTCAGACCTTCGCCATCGGTATTGGCGGCGCGGCCGGTCAGGGTGTCGCCACGCCGGGAGACATCTTCGCATTGATCTTCAGCCGGCGTGGGCTGCACCTGAACGCCTATAACGCGTACCAGTCCATCATCCGCGGAGGCCATACGTTTCTCACCATCCGCACCGGAGTCGACCCGGTCGAGAGCATGGGCGACGGCATCGACCTGCTGATCCCGCTCAACCAGGACACCATGGATCGCCACCTTCGTCTGCTGACGGCGGGCGGCGCCTGCATCTACAACGCCGACACCATCAAGCCCGGCGCGGCCGCAGACGGCGTGCAGCTCTGCCCGCTGCCGGTCAGCACGATGGCGGACATCACTCGCAATAAAGTTGCGCAGAACACGCTGGCGATGGGCGCGGCCCTCAGCATGATGGGCGTGGGCTTCCATGTGCTGGAAGGTGTGCTGGCGGCCCAGTTCGGCAAGAAGGGCGAAGCGGTGGTCAAGGAAAACGTCGACCTCGCGCGGACCGGATACGAGTACGCCACCGCCAACTTCAAGCCTTTCGAGCGGCCGCTGCCGATGACCGACAAGCGCTACGCGGTGCTCAGCGGCAACGCCGCCCTGGCCATGGGCGGAGCCGCCGCCGGCGTCAAGTTCTACTGCGCATATCCCATGAGCCCGTCCACCGGCGTGCTGCACTGGATGGCGTCGCACGGGCGCAAGGCCGGCATCATGGTGCGCCAGGTGGAAGACGAGATCGGTGTCATTAACATGGCCATCGGCGCGGCCCACGGCGGTGTGCGCTCCATGTGCGCGACCTCCGGCGGCGGCTTCGCGCTGATGACCGAGGGCCTCGGCCTCTCGGCCATGGCGGAGATTCCCGTGGTGGCCATCAACTGCATGCGCGCCGGCCCCTCCACCGGCGTTCCCACCAAGACCGAGCAGGGCGACCTCTGGCAGGCGCTGGGCGCGGCCTTCGGCGACTTCCCACGCGTCATTGCGGCACCGCTGGATATCGGCGACTGCTTTACGCTGATGCCTGAGATATTCAACATCACCGACAAGTTTCAGTGTCCGGGAATTGTGCTCTGCGATCTGCTGCTCTCTGAGGGCCGCTTGAGCGTGGAACCCGAACTGCTGAACTTCAACCCGCCTATCGACCGCGGCGAGCTCATCACCTCCAACGGCGACGCCCACGAAGAATATCTCCGCTACAAGATCACCGAGAGCGGCATCTCGCCGCGCGCGATCCCCGGCATTCCAGGCTTTACTCACACGGTCTCCAGCGACGAGCACGAGGAAAACGGCGTGCTCATCAGCGATGAGTACACCAACCACGCCAAGCGCCGCGCCATGATGGAGAAGCGCATGCGCAAGATGGATGGCATCGCGGCTTCGGTGCCGCCGCCGGTGCTGGAAGGCCCGGCCGATGCGGACGTTACGCTGATCGGCTGGGGCTCGACCGACGGCACCATTCGCGAGGCGCGCGCTCAGCTTGCCGAGCAGGGCATCAGCACCAACCATTTGCAGATCCGCTGGCTGGTTCCGCTGCACGGCGACGCAATCCTCGACATCCTCGGCAAAGCGAAGCGCACCATCATTGTGGAGAACAACTACAGCGGCCAGTTCGCGCGCTATCTGCGCAGTGAAACCAGCTTCGTGGCCGACGGGCATATCCGCAAATACGATGGCGAGCCCTTCATGCCGCACCACATTGTGGAAGCGGTGCGCGAACAGCTAGCCGGAACGACGACCATTTCCGTGCCAACCCACGAAGTGATGGTTTAAGGAGAATCGACAATGGCGACGATCAATATTACGGCTCCCAAGCCGATGGTGATGGCGGACCTCAAAGGCAAGGTCGATCCCGACTGGTGCCCCGGCTGCGGCGACTTCGGCGTGCTGGCGGCGGTGCAGAAGGCGCTGGTCGAGCTGCAGATTCCCAACCACCAGGTGGCGACCGTCAGTGGCATCGGCTGCTCGTCCAACTTCCCTGGCTTCATCAACACTTACGGCATGCACACGCTGCATGGGCGCTCGTTGCCGGTGGCCAGCGGCCTCAAGCTCGCCAACCACGAGCTGACCGTGCTGGTGACAGGAGGCGACGGCGACGGCTTCGGCATCGGCTGCGGCCACTTCGTCCACGCCATGCGCCGCAACATCAACCTGAACTACTTCGTGCTGGACAACCAGATCTACGGCCTCACCACCGGGCAAACATCGCCCACCAGCCGCATTGGCATGAAGACCAAGAGCAATCCCTACGGCAACATGGATACGCCGGTCAATCCCATCACGCTCGCGCTCTCCGCAGGCGCCACGTTCGTCGGACGCGGCTTCTCCGGCGACCAGAAGCACCTGACCGAGCTCATCAAACAGGCCATCCAGCACAAGGGCTTCTCGTTCCTCGATATATTCAGCCCCTGCGTCACCTACAACAAGGACAACACCTTCCAGTGGTTCCGTCCGCGCGTGAAGAAGCTCGAAGATAATGCGGAATATGACGCGACCAACTGGGTTGGCGCCATGGAGAAGGCGACGGTGTGGGGCGATGAGATTCCCATCGGCAAGTTCTACGAGCGCACCGACCTGCCTTCGCTGGAGGAGACGGAGCCGGTGCTCGATGCAGGCCCGCTGATCGGCCGCGACCTGCACATCCCGGCGGACGTTGCGAAAAAGTTTGTCGAAGAGCTGATGTAGGTTCTGTCTCACCGAAGAGAGGTCCAGATGAAACGACTTTTGTCCATGTTGATTGTGGTCGGGGCATTGGTGTGTTTGCCGGGCTTGCGTGCGCAGGCCCCGGCTGCTGCTCCCGCCGCCGCCCCAGCTCCCAGGCTTTGCTTCTTCATGAAACTTATTCCTCCGCGTCCGACCTTCGCGACCGACATCACTCCAGACGAGGCGAAGCTGATGCAGCTACACGAGGCCTACTGGAAGACGCAGTTTGCGACGGGCGCCGTGCTGATCATCGGGCCGGTACTCGATCCGAAGGGCATCTTCGGCATGGCAGTGCTGGAGACCGCGACCGAGGAGGAAGCGCGCGCGCTCGCGATGAACGATCCATCCGTCAAAGCGGGGCTCAATAAGGTTGAGCTTTCGCCGATGAAGCTCTTCCTGATGAAAAAGTAAAGCGCGGCAAAGTTTCTGCCGCGCTTCGTACTGTTGCGCTGATCCGGAAAGCCTCTGCCGCCTAGATATCCAGGTTCTTCACATCCAGCGCGTTCTCTTCGATGAACTTGCGCCGGCTTTCCACGTCTTCGCCCATCAGCGTGGTGAAGATTTCTTCGCACGCGGCGATATCTTCCAGCCGCACCTGCAGCAGGGTTCGGCGTTCGGGGTCCATGGTGGTGTCCCAGAGCTGCGGCGCGGTCATCTCGCCGAGGCCCTTGTAGCGCTGGACTTGATATTCCTTCTTGCCCTGTTCGATCACGTACTCAAACACCTCGCGCGCCGTCTGCTTCTCCACCGGATCGTGCGACACCTTGCTGTTGCGCTTAGCGGGCTTGGCCTCGGCTGCAGTTTCAGCAGCACCCGCGTCGACCGCACTCTCTTCCACCGTCTCCTCGACCTCTTCTTCCGCCTCAACCTTCGCGCCCTTCTGCGCGTACTCGATGAGGAACGGCGGCTGCAGCTGGTCCTTCAACTGCGCATGCCTGGCCAGCATCTGCCGGCTCTCCGCCGTCGAGGCAAGTGCCCAGTCGATCTTGCGCACCGCGCCCTGCGAGTCGGTAAACGTGACTGAGTAGGTCTTGTGCTCCTCATCGTGCAGCACATCGCTGACGTCGCGGAACTGGTACGTCTTCACCATGTCCTTCAACCGGCGCTGCATCTCCTTCAGCTTCGCCGGTGATTCAAAGTCCACGCGCCGCGCCGAGTCCTTGCCCTCCTGCGCGAAGATCTGGGCAAACGCCTCAGTCACCTGCTCGTTGCGCAGCCGCTTTTCCACCTTGTCGAAAAAGTCGAGGTAGTCCTTCAACTGCGACATGAACTTGGTCAGCGCGGCGCCCTCGATCTTCACGCCGTTGTCGCCGTGGCGCAGCACCATGCCGTCGGACGCGCGCTTCACCATCACCTGCACGTACTCGCGCTCGTCCTTGATGTACTGCTCGAACTTGCCCTTCTTGATCTTGAACAGCGGCGGCTGCGCAATGTACACATGCCCGCGCTTGATCAACTCCGTCATGTGGCGGAAGAAGAATGTCAGCAGCAGCGTGCGGATGTGCGAGCCGTCCACGTCGGCGTCGGTCATCAGGATGATCTTGCCGTAGCGCAGCTTGGTTGCGTCGAAGTCGTCCTTGCCGATGCCGCAGCCCAGCGCCGTAATCATGGCGCGGATTTCTTCGTGGCCCAGCATCTTGTCGTAGCGGGCCTTCTCCACGTTCAGGATCTTGCCCTTTAGCGGCAGGATGGCCTGGAAGCGGCGATCGCGGCCCTGCTTGGCGGTGCCGCCGGCGGACTCGCCCTCGACCAGGTACAACTCGCAGCGGTCAGGCTGGCGCTCCGAGCAATCGGAAAGCTTGCCCGGCAGTCCGCCGCCGTCCAGCGCGCCTTTGCGCCGGGTCAGGTCGCGGGCCTTGCGTGCTGCCTCGCGCGCGCGCGCCGCATCGATGGCCTTGTTGATGATCTTGCGCGCGATCGTTGCGTTCTGCTCCAGGTACGCGCTCAATCGCTCATTCACGAACGCCTGCACCGTTCCGGCGATGTCGGAGTTGAGCTTGCCCTTGGTCTGGCCTTCGAACTGCGGCTGCGACAGCTTGACCGAGATCACGACCACCAGCCCCTCGCGCACATCGTCGCCGGAGAGGTTCTCCTTCACATCCTTGAACAGTCCCAGCGACTGGCCGACGTAGTTGATGGTCCGCGTCAGGGCCGTCTTGAAGCCGGAAAGATGGGTGCCGCCGTCAACCGTGTTGATGTTGTTGGCGAAACAGAAAACTGTTTCGGAGTAGGCGTCGTTGTACTGCAGGCCAATCTCCATGGCCACGCCGTCGCGCTCCGCTTCCATGTAGATCGGCTTGTCGTGCAGCACCTGCTTGCCGCGGTTCAGGTGCTTGATGAACTCGGAGATGCCACCCGCGTACTTGAAGGTCTGGACCTTGCTCTCGCCGGTCTTGGTGTCGGTAGTGCGCTCGTCGGTGAGTGTGATCTCCAGGCCCTTGTTCAGGAAGGCGAGTTCGCGCAGGCGCTGCGCCAGGGTGTCGTAGTTGAAGTCGGTGACGGCGAAGATCGACTTGTCCGGAAGGAAGTGGACCTTGGTGCCGCGCCGCTTGGAGGGCCCCATCTTGCGCAGCTTGCTGGTCGGTTTGCCCTTGGCGTAGTCCTGTTCCCAGGCGAAGCCGTCGCGCCAGATCTCGACGTCCAGCTCCTGCGAGAGCGCGTTGACGCAGCTTACGCCCACGCCGTGCAGTCCGCCCGAAACCTTGTAGTTGGACGCGTCGAACTTCCCGCCCGCGTGCAGCTTGGTCAGCACCACCTCCATCGGTCACCATGTCGTCCACCGGGATACCGCGCCCGTCGTCGACCACGGTGATGGAGTTGTCGACGTGAATGGTGACGTCGATCTTGGTCGCGTATCCGCCCAGCGCCTCGTCCACCGAATTGTCCACCACCTCATACACCAGGTGATGCAGGCCCATCTCGCCGGTCGAGCCGATGTACATCGCCGGGCGCAGGCGAACCGCCGCAAGCCCTTCGAGCACGGTAATGTTTTCGGCTGAATAGCCGCCTTCTTTATGCTCGGGAGGTGGGGCCGCAACAGTAGGTCGGGACTCTAGCTCGGGGCTGATTACGGTCGATGCCATTTACGCTCCATGCGGCTCGGTTTCGCCGCAAAATTCCGGGTCTGCGTTCGAGGGCCGTGCACCGACCCGGCAGTTCTCCAAAAGGCGCGCCAAATCAGCATTTTCTGCGTTTATGCGCCCCTTATTTTTCATCTAATTATAGCACGGTTCGGGGCCTGTTTTCAGGGCCCGGAACATGGTCTGAGACCCCCCTTTTGCAAGGCCTTTTTGCGGCTCTGGGGCGCACTTTTCCGGGCGCAACACCCCGTCATCTGGTAAACTCGAAAATGCTGTCTAACCTGTAGATATTCGTCAGGAAACACCATGCCAAAGTTGAAGACCCATTCGGGCGCAGCCAAGCGCTTCACCAAGACCGCCTCGGGCAAGTTCAAGCGCGGTCAGTCGAAGACGCGCCACATCCTCACCTCGAAGGAAACCAAGACCAAGCGCCATCTCGGCCAGTCGGTCCTGGTCTCCAAGGCGGATACCCCGAAGATCGCCCGGATGCTCCCCTACGCCTGATTCTGGGCTGGGAACGCCGAAGTTTTTCAAGTCGAGCCGTTCTGATTGAGAACAAAGGGCCAGTCAAAGCGTTCAGGCCCCTGGGATTTGCAAGCAAAGCCCACCAAGACTTGAAGTTGCATAGCGAGTGAAGAGGCCTACCTTACCTCCAGCCGCTTAACGATTTACGCAAAAGGAGAACCATCATGCCCCGTGTAAAACGGAGTACCAAACGCAACGACCGCCGCAAGAAGATCCTCAAACGCGCCAGCGGCTACTTCCTCACCAAATCCAAGCTCTATCAGGCAGCGCAGGAGGCCGTCGAGCGCGGCCTGAAGTTCGCCTACACCGGCCGCAAGCAGAAGAAGCGCCAGTATCGCGCCCTCTGGATCGTCCGCATCAACGCGGCCTGCCACGCCAACGGCATGAGCTACTCGACCTTCATCAACGGGCTCAAGCTGGCCGGCAACCCGCTGGACCGCAAGGTCCTCTCCGACATTGCCACCAACGACGCCGCCGGCTTTGCCGCCCTCGCCGAGTCTGCCAAGGCCGCGCTCGCCTCCGCCAAGGCCGCCCGCGCCAAGTCGGCAGCGTAAGTTACAGTCCGGCAAGCAAACAGAAAGGGCGCAGCCACATACGGCTGTGCCTTTTTTTTCTTTTCGCATACGAGGTAGCGCCGTGGCCCGCATTCTCGGTACGATTCTGTTTCTCATCTTTTGCCGCGTAGCCGTCCCGGCACAGCAGATCGCGTTCACCTTTGACGATCTGCCCGCCCACGGCCCTCTTCCGCCCGGCGAGACGCGTCTCGACATCATCCAATCCATCCTCGGCACCCTCCACGATCGGCATCTGCCGCCGGTCTACGGCTTTGTCAATGGATTGCGCGTCGAGGAAGCTCCCCAGACGCTCGCGGTCCTGAAAGCCTGGCGCGACGCCGGAGAACCTCTGGGCAGCCACACCTACTCTCATCTCTCGCTCAATGAGCACACCGCGGCGGAGTTCGAAGCCGACATCGACAAGAATGAGTCCCTGCTCGCCTCGCTGATGCCGGGGCAGGACTGGCACTGGTTTCGCTATCCATATCTCTTGGAAGGCGACACCCTCGAGAAGCGCCACGCGATTCGCACTTATCTGCAGCGGCATGGATATCAGATCGCCGAGGTCTCGATGGACTTTGAAGACTATCTCTGGAATGAACCCTATGCCCGCTGCGCTGCGAAGCAGGACGACAAATCCATCGAGTATCTCCGCACCAGCTATCTTGCCACCGCGGACCAGTACATCACCGTCTACCGCGAAACCACGCACACGCTCTATGGGCGCGACATCCCCTACATTCTGCTGATGCACGTCGGAGCCTTCGACGCGAAGATGCTTCCCGACCTGATCGACCTGTTCCGCAGGCGCGGCTTCACCTTCACCACGCTGCCCGAAGCCGCCAAGGACCCGGCCTATGCCGAAGATCCAGACATCGCGTCCAAAGATGGCGGTACCATCCAGGAACAGGCCTTTATTACCCGGCATTTGAAGATTCCGCCGAACACGAAGCCCTACAAGCAGCTTGAGGCGCTCTGCCGCTAATTCCGCTCGGCCTGTGCGGTGATCGTCCGGGTAACCCGGTCTTTCTCATTCCGTAACAACCGCGCAGCGCAAGCGGCTATCCTATAGCTATGTCCCTGTCGACCGCCGAACCTGAAGTGCTCACCACCACCGCGGCCGCCCCCGAGCCTGACCCCGGACCGCCGCAGTTCGAGTCCTGGGGGCGTTATCCCAAGTACAAGGCCAAAGTCGTCCCGTTGAACTGGCAGGGCGACTTTCCTGCCGCCCTGGCGGGCTCACACGACAGCGCGCTCCCGGTCGGGCTTGGCCGCAGCTATGGCGACGTTTGCCTGCTGAAGGATGGCACCCTGCTGCAAACCACCGGGATGAGCCGCCTGATCGACTTCGACCCTCAGACCGGCATCCTCACCGCCGAGGCGGGCATCTCGCTGGCGCAGATCCTTGATTTCGCGGTGCCGCGCGGGTTCTTCCTCCCCGTCACGCCCGGAACCAAGTACGTCACCCTCGGCGGCGCCATCGCCAACGACATCCACGGCAAGAACCACGAGGTCGCCGGCTCCTTCGGCAACCACGTCCCCTGCTTCGAACTCGTTCGCTCCGACGGCACGCGCCGCCTCTGTTCGCGCACCGAAAACCCCGACTGGTACTCCGCCACCATCGGCGGCATGGGGCTCACGGGTCTAATCACCTGGGCGCAACTACGGCTTCGGCCCATCGTCTCGCGCGGCATCGATTACGAGGGCATCCAGTTCCACGGCATCGACGAGTTCCTCGCACTGAAGCACCAGTACAGCCAGGCCGAGTACTCGGTCAGTTGGCTGGATTGCGTTTCCACCGGAAAAAACTTTGCGCGCGGCATCTTCATGCTCGGCGACCATGCCAAAGTCCCCGGCCCGCTAAAGCCCTCGCCCGAACCCAGGCTGGTATTTCCGTTTGACGCGCCCGCCTTCGCGCTCAATCGCATCTCCGTCAGTTTGTTCAACACGGTCTTCTTCCATAAGCAGGGCAAGGCCCACGTGAAGGCGGTCCACGACTACGAGCCGTTTTTCTACCCGCTCGACGCGGTTCTGCGCTGGAATCGCATGTACGGCAAGCGTGGCCTGGTGCAGTTCCAATACGCCATTCCGTGGGAGCGCGCGAAGGAAGGCACCATCGCCATCCTGCGCGAGATCGCCAAGTCGGGCCTCGCCAGCTTCCTCGCCGTGCTCAAGGCCTTCGGCGACATCCCCTCGCTCGGGATGATGAGCTTTCCCCAGGCCGGCATCATGTTCGCGCTCGATTTTCCCATCAAGCCGGGCATCACCTTCCCGCTGCTCCAGCGCCTCGGCGACATGACCCTCGACTACGGCGGCCGCCTCTATCCCGCCAAGGACGCCGCCATGACCCCAGCGCAGTTCCAGACGTTCTATCCTGAGTGGCAGCGTTTTGCGCGCTTCCGCGATCCCATGCTCACCTCCAGTTTCTGGGAGCGCGTCACCGATTCCACCGGAGCCAAGCCGATCCTATGAGCACCCTCGCCACACCGCCCGCGGACACATCGCCTGCAACCAATCCAACTGCCCCCGACCGCAGCAAGCTCACCAAGAAGATACTGGTGCTCGGCGCCACTTCCGGCATCGCCGAGGCCACCTGCCGCATCTGGGCTGCGCAGGGCGCGCAACTCTTTCTCGTCGCGCGCAATCCGGAGAAACTGGCCGCCGTCGCTGCCGATCTCAAAACTCGCGGAGCCGCCTACGTGGGCACCGCCGTCGCCGATCTCGACGACACCGACAAGCACGCCGAGCTGCTCTCGCATGCCGTCAACTCGCTCACCGGCATGGATATCGCCTACCTCGCACACGGCATTCTCGGCGACCAGCCGCGCGCGGAGCAGGACTTCGAGCACGCCGCGCAGATTCTGCATACCAACTTCGTTGCGCCCGTCTCGCTACTCACATGGCTGGCAAACTTTTGCGTGCAGCGCCACTCCGGCGTACTGGCGGTGCTCTCGTCCGTTGCCGGCGAGCGCGGCCGCAAGTCGAACTACCTCTATGGTTCGTCCAAGGCCGGCCTGACCGCGTTCCTCGCCGGGCTGAGAAATCGAGTGGACCGCGAAGGCGTCACCGTGCTCACCATCAAGCCCGGCCCGGTGAATACAGCCATGACGGCGCACATGAACATCAGGAAGGCCGACGTGAACAAGGTCGCCGCCACCATCGTCAAGGCCATCGACGCGAAGAAGGACAACCTCTACGTGCCGATCCAGTGGCAGCCGATCATGTTCGTCGTCCGCAACATCCCCGACCGGATATTCAAGAAGCTGAACCTGTGACGGCCGTCACTTGCGCAAATTGAGAAACGCACTACGCTCCTGTCCATGCGCAAGAGAGTATGCATCATTGCTCTGGCTCTGACTGGCGCGTTGTTATCTCACGCCCAGCCTCCGAAGTCACCCGAGGTTGCCCCCGGCATTACGCTGCCGGCGAACGGCGATGCAACTGTTCTTGCTCTCGACTCGGTAACGGCCGGCCCAACTCTCGTTCACGTACCGCCGCACGAGGTGGTTCTATCCAGCCACGCAGCCTCCAATTTTCTCCGGGGCATGGTTTACAGCGGGCCGCACATGAGCGCCGAGATGGATGGCCCCCACGCGGAAACAATTGTCTCATCGACGAAGGCCGTCTTGTTCGTGCGGCTAAATGGAGACAACGTCGAGCTTGCGCGCTCGCGGGTGCATTTGCTCTGGCTGCAGCCCGGCAAGAAGCGCCGCGAGATTACCGACTTCAGCATGAATGTCTTTGGCGGCCAGCGCACGCGCGACGTGGATGAGGTCCCTTGCGACACAGAGATGGTCGAAGGAACGAACTGGCTCAAGGTCACGCCAAAGGATCCGCTAATCCCCGGTGAATTTGCCATTGCGTTCCTGCCGAAAGATGTGAACCAACAGCCGGACGCTGCCTTCGATTTTGGCGTCCCCGGCGGCACCGCAAAGACTGGCAATCCCTACGAGCCGAAACCCGCGGGCAGCGCCGACACCAAAAAGCCCTGACTACTGCCTTGCCTCCAGCGTATGCGTTGCAGCCTTCAGCAGACTGGCCTCGCGCTCCACTGCGGCGGCTGTGCGCGCAATCTGCGCGTCCACATCCTTCCATTGCTTCTGCTCGATCGCTTCGCGAACCGCCGGTAGCGTCTTTACGCCGTAGCCGGTATAGAAGCCGGGAGCGTACATCATGTCCTTGAACCACGGGCGCTTCGGCAGGCCGTCGGGGTCCGTCAGGACGCGCTCTGCCTGCATGATCTCCGGGTTCAGAGCTGCCGGCACAGCCGAAGCATGGGCTGCAAAGGCCTTGTCGTAGGCCGCCGCCGCCGCGGTCAGGTCATCCGACGCCTGATCGAGCGGAGCGAAGTTGAAGTATGGCGCCACCTCTTCGGTCGGAGGCGCAACCCGCACGCTCTTAGGATCGCGCAGCGCCTGGTAAACGCCTTCGGCGATCTCCGTGTTGCGCTCCTTCGCCTGTGCGCGCATGGTGTCTGCGAGCTTCTTCACATCGGTGACGTAGGTGCGCACCGTATCTGCGAAGTCGCCGAACTGGTACGGAATCGCATCCGCGTCGGCCATGCGCATCATCATAGTTCCGGCCGTCTGCGCCAGCGCGCGCCCGTAGACGAAGTCGGTGTCCAGAAAGTTTGAGTAAAAGTAGAAGTCGTCGTAGATGGAGTGATACTGCCCGCTGCTCTGTTCCTCGCCGCCGTAGCCCAGGTCGACGCTCGCAATGCCGAGATGGTCGATGAACACGGTGTAGTCCGAACCCGATCCCAGCGCCGGCATGCGCTGGTCGGCGCGCGAACGAAGTTCGACCCGTGCATCCGGCGCAGCTCGGGAGATGTCGACCAGCCGCTCGCGCTTCGCGACCGACATCTTCGTCTCGGGATCGTCGATGTCCCTGGCGACGCCATCCACGAAGTTCTCCAGCGACTGCGAACCCTCCGCCCGGAAGTAGCCGCGGTCGTTGGTGTCGGAGTTGAAGTACGCGACCGCATTCCGCGACAGCTCGTCGGCATGGGTCTCTGCCCACTCCGTGGAACCCAGCAAGCCGGGCTCTTCGCCGTCCCAGAAGCAATAAATAATAGTCCGTTGCGGACGCCACCCCTGCTTCAGCAACTCGCCCAGGCCGCGAGCCTCTTCAAGTTCCGCGCTGGTACCGCTCAGCGGATCCTCCGCGCCGTTCACCCAGCCATCGTGATGATTTCCGCGAATGACCCACTGATCGGGGTAGGTCGAGCCCGGAATGCGGGCGATCACGTCGTACAGCGGCTTGCGATCCCAATTGAAAGCGAGCGCCAGATGCGCCTTGGCGACGCTGGGTCCGACCTTGTAACTGAAGGCAAGTCCGCCGCGCCACGCCTCCGGAACCACCTGCCCGCCCAGCGCCTGAAGAAATGGCTTCGCATCGTTGTAGGAGATGGGCAGCACCGGAATCTTGGTAATGGTCTGGACGTCGGCCAGAGGAATCAGCTTTGCCCCAGGCACCGCTCCGATGCCGGGTGTCTGCGGGTCGCCGGGATATTGCACCATGTCCATCACGCTGCCGCGCTGCACGCCGTCCGCCGGGCGCGCCGGGCCATCGGGGTACTGCACGCCTGCGAAATATCCATCGTCGCGCGGGTCGGAGTAGATGATGCAGCCTACGGCGCCATGCTCGGCTGCGACCTTCGGCTTGATGCCGCGCCAGGTTTGGCCGTAGCGCGCGATCACGATGGCCCCCTTCACCGAGACCCCCATCGCCGCCAGCTGCTCGTAGTCGGCTGGCGCTCCGTAGTTGACGTAAACCAGCGGCGCGGTCACGTCGCCGTCCGCGGAGTAGGCATTGTAGGTCGGCAACTGCTCCTGGTGCTGGTCCGACGTCGGATCAATTGCAATCGTCGGCTCCTCCAGCTTCGCGACAAACTTGCTCGGGCCCAGCAGCTCCAGTGTCCTCGACTTCGGCGTGGGGAACAGCGTATCGAACGTCTCGATCTTCGCGTCCAGGCCGTAGGACTTCAGTTGCGCCAGCAGCCACTCGGCATTGTCCTTGTCGTACGGCGAACCCACGTGGTGCGGCCGTGCGGACATGCGTTGCATGTTGGCGCGGACACGCGCGGGATCGGGCAGTGCGCGGAACTTCTGCTCCCACGTGACCTCGGCTGCGGAGTGGTCAGCCGTATAGCCACGCAGCGGTGCACTCGGTCCGTTATCCGCCGCATAGGCGGAACTGGCGAGAAGCACGAAACTGGCGATGAATTTGCGCATAGAGAGATCCTATCGTGTTGCAATGGCGATCTGCGGTTGATTCAACCCAACCGCGACGACCTGTTACTGCGCCATGACTTGTTGCTGCGCGATCTACTGCTGCTGCTGCGCCATCTGCTGCTGGCGAGTGGTGAGTGCAGGCGGCTCCGGCAGTGCCTGCGCCTTCTCGACCAGGATCGACCAATCCTCGGGCACCGGCATCTCCTGGTCCAGCGCCGGCGCACCTTCGCTCGGTGTCACGCGCACGGCGACGGTCAACTCGCTATTCGCGCGGCCGCGGAAAATGCCGTGCGTCGGAGGCACGTCGGCGTAGTCCCGCCCGATTGCGGTGCGGATATGGCGATCGCCGGCAACCAGCCAGTTGGTGGGGTCGAAGCCCACCCACCCAAGCTGTGGAATCAGCGCCTCCATCCACGCATGGGTCGCCGAGTTGACCGAGCGGTCGTGGTCGGCGCGGCCATGGTGCAGGTAGCCGCTGACGTAGCGGCAGGGGATGCGCAGCTTCGACCGCACCAGCGTGATCATCACGTGCGCAAAGTCCTGGCAGACGCCCGCGTGGGTCAGCAGAGCCAGATCGATCGGCGAATCCGCCTTGGTCGACTTGGGCACGTATTCAAAGTGATTGAACAATTGCTCATTCAGTTGGTGGAGCACCATCAGCGGGTCGTCGCGGCGGCGCACATCCAGCTCTTCGGCCAACGCGTCCAGCGAAGGCGTCGGCGTGGCAAATTCGCTGGGCAGCAACATCTCCCAGTAATCGCCCCGCTCGATCATGCCGTCGAGTTCGTTCCACGCATCCGGCGCCAGGAATGAAGGAACCTGCGCCGCGGGCTGCACCTCCACCAGAGACTCGGCCACGATCACCAACTGGCCATGCTGCCCGGGAATGTCGAAGTGGTGCACCTGGTTCGCCAGGTGATCGCGATAGCTGAAGACGCGGCAGCGCGGGCTCACGGAGAGGTGAAATGTAAGGCAGCGCTGGTTCTGGTCCGACCGCGGATGCATGCGCGTCTCCATCATGCTCTCGCTCACCGGGTTCGAATAAAGAAACTTCGTCAAATGCCGAATCGAGTAATACATCCCGCTCCTTGCCTGCGCTCTCTTGTCTCGCAACTAACAACTAACAGCCTGCAACTGTTCTATCCCGCCAGTGCGGCCTGGATGCTGTAGTCGATGTAAAGCTGATAAATCATCTCGTGGATCCCGCGGCACTGGAACTGGATTCCGCGCAGGTAAGCGACGATGTCTCCGTGCAGGATCTCTTCGACGCTCGAATAGCTCAGCGAGGCCTGCAGCCGTCCCACCAGGCGGCGCAGCGGCTCGGCGCGGCTCTTGCCGCCTTCGCCGTGGATGGCTTCGAGCGCATTCTGCAGGGTGTCGATGGAGAAGCGGACAGAGTGCGGAAACTCCTCGTCCAGCAGCAGAAACTCCAGAATGCGGTCGGGCGTGACGTCCGCCGTGTAGACCTTGCAGTAGGCCTCGAACGCGGTTGCCGAGCGCAGCAGGCCCATCCATTCCAGGTACTCGTTGCCTTCCGCGATGCGGTCCGAGTGGCTCCAGAGGTCCTCGTGGTACGCCTCCAGCAACACCGCAGTCGCCGCGGCGCGCTCGATGTAGCGGCCCACCTGGATGAACTGCCAGCCCTCGCCGTGGCTCATGGTGGAGTCGCTGACGCCCTGAAACTGGTGGACGCCCTCCATTACGTGCTGCAGAAATTCTGTCGGCTGATCGGAGGTGGCCATGATGCCCTCCGGGTCCAGGTTCGGCTGCATCTCCGGCTGCGTCACCTCCAGATACAGGCTGTTCAGCCGGTGCCACTGCTCGGTGGAGATCTGCTCGCGGACATGGCGCGCATTCTCGCGCGCAGAGATGACGCAGGAGAGAATCGATCCCTTGAACTCCGTGTCGAACGAGAGCGTCTGGGTCAGGGCGTAGGGATCGCCGGTCCACTCCACATCCTTCGGGCTGCCCAGCGCCTGCAGCATCCGCTGCCAGCGGTGGTCCGCGCTGACTGCGCTCTCGTCCAGCATCAGGTTCAGATTCACATCCAGCAGGCGCGTGACATGCTCCGCACGCTCGATGTAGCGGCTCATCCAGTAGAGACTATCCGCGACGCGTGACAGCATTCGGTCCCCTCCTGCAAAATTCCGCATCACTGGCTTAACACCCACGTATCCTTGCTGCCGCCTCCTTGCGAAGAGTTCACCACCAGCGAGCCGTGCTTCAGCGCGACCCGCGTCAGACCGCCGGGCACAATGTTCACCTTGTCGCCATAAAGAATGTAGGGGCGCAGGTCGACGTGGCGCGGCTCCAGATCGTCGCCGATCAGGCACGGCGCGCGCGAGAACGAAATCGTCGGCTGCGCAATGTAGTTGCGCGGGTCAGCCTGGATCTTGCGCGTAAACTCCTCCCGCTGCGCTGCGGTCGACTGCGGGCCGATCAACATGCCGTAGCCGCCGCTCTCGCCCACCGCCTTCACCACCAGCTTGTCCAGATTCGCGAGCACGTGCTGTTTCGACGCCGGCTCAGTCAGCAGGTAGGTCTTCACGTTCTGCAGCACCGGCTCCTCGGAGAGGTAGTACTTGATGATGCTGGGCACATACGCATACAGCGCCTTGTCGTCGGCCACGCCGGTGCCGAAGGCGTTCGCCAGCGTCACGTTGCCCGCGCGATAGGCGTTAAACAGCCCGGCCACGCCCAGGATCGAATCCGGACGGAAGGCCATCGGGTCGATGAAATCGTCGTCCACGCGCCGGTAGATTACGTCCACCCGGCGCAGTCCGCTGGTGGTGCGCATGTAGATGATGTTGTCGTGCGTCACCAGGTCGCGCCCTTCCACCAGTTCGATGCCCATCTGCCGCGCCAGGTACGCGTGCTCGAAGTACGCGGAGTTGAACACGCCCGGCGACAGCAGCACAATATTCGGCTCCGGCCTGCCCTCGGGCGCCAGCGACCGCAGCGTCCCCAGCAGCAGTTGCGTATACTGCTCAATCGGCCGCACGTTGTAGCTGCGGAAGAGCTGCGGGAAGATGCGCTTCATCACGCGCCGGTTGGTCAGCATGTAGCTAACTCCCGACGGCACACGCAGGTTGTCCTCCAGCACCACGAACTCGCCGTTTTCCATGCGGATCAGGTCGGTCCCGCAGATGGCGACGTACACGTTGCGCGGCACCTGCAGGCCCACCATCTGCCGGCGGAAGTGCTTGCAACTGTAAACGATCTCGCGTGGCACAATGCCGTCGTCCAGGATGCGGCCCTCGTTGTAGATGTCCCGCAGAAACATGTTCAGTGCGGTCAGCCGCTGGGTCAGGCCGCGTTCCACCGTAGCCCACTCGGCCGCGGTAATGATGCGCGGCACCAGGTCGTACGGGAAGATGTGCTCCTTGCCCTCGTCGCGTCCGTAGACGGTAAAAGTGATGCCCTGGTTCAGGAAACTCAGCTCGGCGGAGTGCTTGCGCCGCTGCAACTCGTCGACCGGCAGCGACGCAAAGCGTTCAAACAGCGGCTCATAGTGCGGGTGCAACTCGTCGGCGCCCGCGAACATCTCGTCGTAGGCGTGGTCCAGCAAATAGTTCTTCAGTAGCGCGTGTTCGAACTGGTTCGCGTGGGCTGGCTGCATGGGAACTAAAAGTATAGAGCAAAACCGCCGCTGGTTTGCCTAAGGGAATCCCAACGCCCGCCGTTTTCCGCCGCCCTCAGTATCCCTGGCTCGGCTGGAACGCCGTCGCGTGGTTATCCTCGAACGTCACCGACATCGGATGGCCCACGTTGTAGTACACCACGGTCCGGTTGCCGTAATCCTGGCTCGAGTTTTGCGACACCTGCCCAAGCGAGAGCTGCACCTGCCGCTCCTTCATTCCCAGGATCACCTGGTGTGCATCGATGGCCTGCCACACCTTCGGCCCCCAGTAGTCGTACAGCCCATGCGGGTCGTCGTAAAAGAAGATATCGTCTGTGTAGAAGGTGTAATCTCCACCCTTCCGGTACCCCACCGCCACCGCGTACTCCTTGGCCGGGTCGGCTGACTTCGGCATGGTGAAGGCCAGCAGCACTTGCTTATCGCCGCCGGGAATACGGAACGTCGCCGACTTTGGCGCCACCTGTTCGAACGCGTCCTTGATTGCCAGCGGCTCGGCGCCCAGCAGCGTTCCCGCCGGCTTCGCGTAGTCCGCATGGCGCCCCGCGGCAGGATAGTAGTCCATCTGCCCCGCCGCGGACACCCACACCGTCCTGCCGAACAGGTCTTTCAAGTCGGCCAACGACGACGGCCGCTCCTTCTTCAGAAACACCAGTTCGTCCGGATCGACCTTCCCGTACTCCTCCGGCGCCACCTGCGTGCCCGGGGAATTCCGTTCGTGGTGCAGGTAAATCAACTCAATCCCAACCGCCAACACCATGGCCGCGGTTATTCCGAAGGCCCACTTCTTCCCCGATGTCATTGCCCATCTCCTCTGCGTCTCACAACTGACAACCTGCAACCTGCAACTTCTTCAATCCGCCGGTTCCGCAATGCTCTGCTGCATATTAGACTGCATCAGCGACTCCGCCGAAAGGGCATCGGCCTTGCGCAGCGCGGGAAACAGCACGCCGGCCAGCCCGGTCACCACCAGCGACCCGATACCGCCGATCACCACGGCCCGCACCGTGCCCCACCAATGCGCGGTCAAGCCGCTCTCAAATCCGCCGAACTCATTGGACGCGCCCACAAACAACCAGTTCACCGCGCTCACGCGTCCGCGCATTTCGGGCGGCGTCGCCAGTTGCAGAATGCTCGCCCGGATCACCACGCTCACCATGTCGCTCGCGCCCACCATCACCAGCGCCAGCAGGCTGATCCACATCGTCCGCGACACGCCGAAGACGATGGTTGCTGCCCCAAAGATACCCACGCAGAACAGCATCAGCTTGCCCGCACTGTGCCGGATCGGCCGCACGATCATCAGCAGCGACACCGTCAGCGCACCCACCGCCGGCATCGCCCGCAGGATCCCAAATCCCCAGGGCCCGGTGTGCAGGATGTCCTTCGCGTAGATCGGCAGCAGCGCGGTCGCGCCGCCCAGCAGCACCGCAAACAGGTCCAGCGAAATCGACCCCAGCAGCAGCTTGGTCTGCCACACATAATGGAATCCGGCCAGCATGGTTTCCAGATTGAATGCATTCTTCATCACCCGCGCCGGTTTGGTCCGCATCGCACCCACCAGCACCAGGTACGCCACCAGCGTCGCCAGGGTAAAGACGTACACCGCCGCCGCGCCGTGCCATTGCGCAAGCATGCCGGTCAGCGGCACCGTCAGCAAAAGGCCGCCCACTGCCGGCCCGGCAATGTTGGCAATCTGGAATACGATCGACCCCCACGTCACCGCATTCACAAAGTGTTTGGTCGGCACCAGGCTCGGCAGCAGCGCCGCTGATGCCGGCCCGCTGAATGCGCGTCCCAGTCCAATCGCCAAAAGCACCGCATAGATAGGCCACACGTGCCCGGTCGGATGCAGCGCAAAACGCATTAGCGCGACCGTGCACACCGCTTGCGCTGCGTAACAGACCAGGATGATCCAGCGCCGGTCGTAGCGGTCCGCAACATGCCCCGCCGCAAGCATGAAGAGGATTCCCGGAGCGAACAGCGCCAGCCCGGTGAAGCCCAGGGCCAGCGGCGAGCCCGTGATCTGGTACACCTGCCACATTACCGCGACCGACTGCGCCTCCGCGCCCAGAATCACCAGCAACCGCGCCGCCTGGTACAGCCGGAAGTCGCGCGAGAGAAAGGCACTCCCCGCGCCGGCCTGCGCCACCCCGCTCGGACTTTCCGCCATATCCGCCTATAGTTTCATATTTCCGGCGGAGCAGTCAGATCGCCCTACCGCCCCAGGTACTGCTTGTACTCGGTCTCCACCACCCCGGTGTTGCGTGCCAGGTCGAGCTTGGCCCGGTTGAACTGGAACTCGGTGGCGATTAGCTGACTTTGCGCCGCCGCCAGGGTCGCCTGCGCCTCCACTACCGGCAGATTATCGTCCACGCCCGCGGCAAACCGGTCGCGCGTATCCTGCAGCGCCTGAGCCGCCAGGTGCACATTACTCCGCGCCACCTTCACCAGTTCGGCGGACGATTCCACATCCAGCCGGCTCGCCCTGATCTGCGCGTCGATCGTCACCCGCAGCGACTCAATCTGGTGCTGCACGCCGATCTCCTGCGCCGCCGCCACCTCGGTCTCGCCGCGGAACCGGCCCTCTTCAAAGATCGGGATCTTCAGCACGCCCTGCGCCGTAAACACGCCGTGGTAGGAACCACGCGTTTCGCCCAACACGCCGTAGTATCCGTTGAAGGCCAGCGACGGCATGCGTTCGTACTTCACCGCTTTGCGCGCCCGCTCTGCGACCTCGAGTTGCGCCTCCAGCTCCAGCAGGTCCTTGCGTCGCTGGTAAGCCAGCGTTTTGGTGTCATCGAGCGACATCTCCGCCAGGTCCGCGTACGGTACCGCGTCGGTCAGCGTCAGCTCCTGCTCTGCCGGCAGGCCGATCAGACGGTTTAGCGCGATCTTGTCTTTGGCAAAGGTGTTCTGCGCCTTCACCAGCGCCTGCTGTTCGGACTGGAGTTGTACCTTGGCGCGCAACACGTCGAGGTTGATCCCCACGCCCGCATCGTGTGACAGCGTCGCCTGTCGCAGAACCTCTTCGTCCGCCGTCACCAGCGCCTGCGCGTCGGCGATCTGCGCCTCATCCGCCAGCGCTGCCAGGTACTGCGTGCCCACCGCCTCCACCACGCCTCCGCGTGTATTCAGCGTGTTCATCGCGACCACATTCGCCGCCTTTTTCGCCGCCGCGTACAAATAGAAGTCCGGAAGGTTGAACAGTACCTGGTCCGCGCTCAGTTGCGCGTCGGTCGTGTCCACCTTCACGATCGTCGAAATCGTTCCTGGAGCGAACCCGAACGCCGCCAGCGAGGATGGCTTGAAGCCCAGCGCCGCCAGATCGATCTCTTCCGCGTTGGTATAGCCGGTCGCCCGCATGTTCGGCAGCAGCGCGTAGAACACCGTGGAAATCTGCCCGCGCACGGCCCGCTCGGTCTGGTTCGCCAGCAGCACTTGCAGGTTCTGTTTCAGCCCGCGAGCGATGGCATCGTCCAGCGATAGCGACAGCGCACCCGGCGTGGCCGGTTCCACCGTAACGTCTCCGGCAAACCGAATCGGCGAGATACCCGCCCCCTGGCCCCTAAGGCTGTGGCTGGAATCGGCCGGCAGCGCGGCCGCTACCGCACTGGGAGCCATCGGCAACGAAGCATCTTCCTGCGCCCGCGCCATCCCCGCGCTTGCCAGCGTCAGCAGGGCCAAGAGCACACCCATGCAGTGCCGCGTTTGCGTTCGCGCTCTTGTTCCTGCGTCGTTCAATTGAAGAAGGTTAACCACGCTCACTCTAAGTTTAGAGTCTCGCGGCCTTCTCCGGGTTGCGAAATTTACCCCGGGCCGCAGCCCTTTTGCGCCGTATGTCCCCGGCCGTCGATTAGTTACTGACCCACTACCCGCCCCCGGATAGGCCTTTATGCAGGGAATGCTAGAGGTATATGCTCGCTGGGAGGTCGTGCCCCATGAGAGAACTCATTTCCGCGTACTTCATTCCTCTGCTCGCTGTCTGGGGAATCTTCTATATCTTCGTGCTGTGGGTCCTCTGGATGATCGTTAAATGCCTCAAAGGCATCGATCGGAGTCTCAAGGAGATTGCCGATAGTCACCAGACCAGGAACTAGCCGAAGCCATTCGTTTCATGGGCCCCTCGCGGAGCCGTTGTTAGCCTAACGGATCTGCACCAATCCAGCATCCGCTCCCGCGCCGGCCCCATGCGACGCGCCCGGAGTAACGTGCGTCGTCTGCGGCGCCCTCCAGTGGTCGATATAGCTTACCTGGTGCACGCAACTGATGGTGCAGTTGGGTGCGCAACTCTTCTCCGCCAGAAACTCCCGCTTCACGTCCGCCCTGCTGTACCCGGCGATGGGAACGCCGGGATAGCCACGCTGCTGCGAACAGTAATGCACCAGCCCGAACTCGCAGATGTACAAGTAGCGCCCGCCCGCGCGGCAGCGCCAGTCATTCGGCTGGCCATTGGCGATCGCCTCCTGGAAATGGTTGAAGCGCGAATAGCTCCGCCGCGTCAGCCGCCGCACCTTGTCCCACACCGTACGCTCCGCTTCACCCAGCGGCTTCAACTGGCCGCTGCCATCATGAATAATGCCGATGGTTGACGAAAACCCCAACTCCAGCGCCCGCTCGCTCACCGTCAGCGCGTCGGTAGGATTCGCAATCCCGCCGCCCACCACCGAGTTGATGTTCACGTGGAAGTCCGCGTGCTCCGCCAGCATCTTCAGCTTGGCGTCCAGCACCTTCAGGCTCTTCTTCGACACGGCGTCGGGCATCACGTTGTCGATAGAGATTTGCAGATGGTCCAGCCCCGCCCGGTTCAGCCGCTGGATCCGCTCCGGCATCAGCAGATAGCCGTTGGTGATCATCCCGGCCAGCGCACCCGTCTTCCGGATCCGCGCGATCACGCGGTCCAGCTCGGGATGCAGCAGCGGTTCGCCGCCCGAAATGGTGATCACCGAGGTCCCCAGCCGCCCCAGCTCGTCAATCCGCCGCTCCATCTCCTCGATCGGAACCGGTTCGGAGACGTCGTCGAACTCGTTGCAGTACGTGCAGGCCAGGTTGCACCGCCGCATGGGCACAATATGCGCCATATACGGGTGTCCGGTGTCCAGCAGCGCCGACCCGATCGACCCCAGTTCGCGCAGCTTGCGGGTCACCGCCTTCCAGCGGCGCCGTACCGGCATCGGGCGGGGATTGCCTATGTTCTCTTCAGCCATATCGCTTGCTTTATTTGACCACACCTAAGCCGCGAAATGGGCGGCGCCGGAGCCCTCGTTTCCTCCCGGCGCGCCAGCGCCGCTACAATAGGCGGAGCGTTGCAATAAGGGCCCATAGCTCAATTGGTTAGAGCAGCGGACTCATAATCCGTTGGTTCAAGGTTCAAGTCCTTGTGGGCCCACCAGCCATTCGTTAGCCTGCCCGTCGGAGCACTTTCCTGCAATAATGTCGTCCAACCAACTTATCCGCTCTTACCGGAACAGGCCCCCCACTTCATGCGCATTTCATCTGTCGGCACCGCGTTCCCTTCGCATCGTGTAGCTCAAACTGAATTTACTGAGAAGTTGCGCAACTGGTGGGGAACCAAGCTGCCCGAACCCCGCCTGCTCAGCCGGCTGCACGCCAACTGCGGCGTGGAATACCGCAACTTCGTTCTGCCGCTGGAGGCCTACCCGGGCCTGGTGGGCTTCAAAGCCACCAACGATGTGTGGATCGCCAACGCGGTCGAGCTCAGCCAAAACTGCGTCGCCCGCGCGCTGGGACCCCTCGGTCTGACCGCGGCGGACGTCTCTGCCATCTTCTTTGCCTCCGTAACCGGCATCGCCAGCCCCACCATCGACGCCCGGCTCATCAACCTGATGCCGTTTCCCACGAACGTAAAGCGCACCCCCATCTTCGGCCTGGGATGCGTGGCGGGTGCGGCCGGCATTGCGCGTGCCTCCGACTACGTCCGCGCCTTCCCCAACCAGATCGCGTTGCTGCTCTCGGTCGAGCTGTGCTCGCTCACCTGGCAAGATAACGACCAGTCCATCGCCAACCTCATCTCCTGCGGCCTCTTCGGCGACGGGGCTGCTGCCGTGGTCGTCACCGGCGATGACGTTGCCCTCCCGGCGTCCACACTTCCACCCGGCCCCAGCATCCGGGCCACCCGCTCCACCTTCTACCGCAACTCCGAGTACGTTATGGGCTGGGACATCGGCGACACCGGGTTCACCATCGTGCTCTCGCCCGATGTGCCCAAGGTGGTGATGGAGAATCTGCGCGGCAACGTGGACAGCTTTCTGGCCGAGAACCACCTGGTCCTCGCCGACATTTCCAGTTGGATCTTCCACTCCGGCGGACCCAAGGTGCTGGAGGCGGTGGAGGCCTCGCTCGAGTTGCCCAAGGACGCGCTCGCCCTGTCCTGGAAGAGCCTGCGCGAGGTCGGCAATCTTTCCGCGGCGTCGGTGCTGATGGTGCTGGCCGACACCCTCGGCGGCCATCGCGGTGCGCCCGGCAGTTACAGCATTCTGGCGGCGATGGGCCCCGGCTTCTGCCTCGAACTGGTGCTCCTGCAGTGGTGATAACCGCACAAGCTTGCACGGCATACGCGCGCAGGTGGTAAAACTGTCAGACAGTAACATATAGATTGCTTGCGCAAGGGCCATCCGCCGGCCGGCTCATGTTCGAGGCCCCGCGGTGAGAGCACGCCGCTGGGGAGTATGGGAGAACGCATGGACGACATTCAATCCCGCATCATCGAGCTCGTTGCCAAATCGAAGAACCTGCCGGTATCGGACGTCCGCATGGACAGCACGTTCGAGGAGTTGCAGATCGATTCGCTCGACAAGATCAACCTGAGCTTCGAGGTGGAGGAAATCTTTTCCATCGAGATTCCCGACGACGCCCTGAACTCGCTGAAGACCGTCGGCGATGTGGTCCGCGGTGTGGAGACTCTGCGCGCCGCTGCGCCGCCGAATGCCGCGAAGTCATAGTTGCAGGCCGCCCGCCAGGCCTCGGCTGCGTGAGGATCCATGGGTGAGGACCCAAGTTGTGAGGGCTGAATGAATCGCGTCGTCGTTACCGGCCTGGGATGCGTCACACCGATCGGCAACACGGTCGATGCGTTTCGCGAGTCACTCTACGCGGGACGCAGCGGTATTGCGCCGTTCGACCTCGACACCATGCCCGGAGCGCTATCGCCGGATCCCGGCATCCGCTTCAAGACCACCGCCAAGGTCAGGGACTTTGAGCCCACCAAAAACCCCGAGCAGCGCCTCACCTCGGGCTTCATCCTTACATCTGAGATTGGCGCGCAGTTCGGCATCATCGCCGCGCGCCAGGCAGTCGCCCACAGTGGCCTGCTCCAGCATTACGACCCCACCGGCATCGCTATCGTAACCGGCTGCTCCTGCGGTGGGCGAGGTGCGGATGAAGACGCGAACCGCAACCTCTACCTCCGCAATGCGCGCGTCCCGCCGACGGCGATTATCCGCACCATGGCCAGTTCCGGCACCAGCAACATCGCCATCGAAACCGGAATCACCGGCCCCACGCTGAACATCGCAACCGCCTGCGCCTCGGGCACCCATGCCATCGGCCTTGCATTCCACATGGTGCGCGCGGGCATGGCTCCCGCCGCCATCACTGGCGGATACGAAGGCGCGCTCACCTACGGATTTCTGCGCGCGTGGGACTCGATGCGCGTGGTGTCACCCACCTCCTGCCGCCCCTTCTCAGCCGATCGCGACGGCATGACTCTTGGCGAAGGCGCCGCCATGATGATCCTCGAGCCGCTCGATGCGGCGCTGGCCCGCGGGGCGCGCATCTACGCGGAGATCGTCGGCTTTGGCATGTCGGCCGACGCCCACCACATCACCCAGCCTCGCGCCGAAGGCGCCGCCCTGGCCATGCGCCGTGCGCTCGAAGATACCGCGCACTCGGGCATCGTCGGGCCCGCTGGTCGCGTGGGCTACATCAACGCGCACGGCACCGGCACGCCCACCAACGACGCGGTGGAAGCGGCCGCCATCCATCAAGCCTTCGGCGATCTCGCGTCGAGCATTCCGGTCGGCGCAACCAAATCGCTCACCGGCCACTCCATTGGCGCTGCGGGTGCGATCGAAGCGCTCGCGACGGTGATCGCGCTCGATCAGGCCAGCCTTCCTCCCACCGCCGGCGTCACCGAGATTGATCCCGCGTTCCACCTCGACGTCCTTATCGGCGAGCCGCGCCCGCTCGCGGCCGGCAAAGACCTCGCGCTCTCCAACTCGCTCGCCTTCGGCGGCCTCAACGCCGTGCTCGCATTTCGTAGATTTGACGGCTAACCGCGATACCATAGCCCAAGTGAACGCGCCCGGCATCTCCGTTCTCATCCTTACCAGGAACGAGCAGCACGACCTGCCTGCCGCGCTGGCCTCGGTCGCGTGGTCGGACGACATCCACGTCTTCGACTCTCTGTCCACCGACGCGACCGCAGAGATCGCCCGCACCGCCGGAGCCCACGTCCACAGCCGCGCCTTCGACGACTACGCCACCCACCGCAATGCCGCGCTGGCGCTGGAGTTCAAGCACCCATGGGTCTTCTTGCTCGACGCCGACGAACGCCCCACCCCGGAACTCTCGGCCGAGATGCAGCGCGTCGTCCTCGAAGCTCCCGCCAACACCGCCGGCTTCCGCCTCCGCCGCCGCGACTTCCTCTTCGGCAAATGGCTGAAGCACGCACAGATTTCGCCGTACTACATTCGCCTCGTCCGCCCCGAACGCGCCAAGTACACCCGCGCCATCAACGAGGTCCTCGAAGTCGACGGCCCGGTAGCCGAGCTGCTCCATCCGCTCGACCACTATCCGTTCTCGAAAGGCTTCGCCCACTGGATTGCGAAGCACAACACCTACTCCACCATGGAAGCCGAACTCATCGTTCGCCAGCAGGGCCTGCAAAATCCCAGCCTTCGCGCCGCGCTCGGCCACCCCGACTTCCACACCCGCCGCCTGCACCAGAAGGCGCTCTTCTACCGGCTGCCCGCCCGCCCGCTGATCAAGTGGTGTTACATGATGTTTCTACGCGGCGCAATCCTCGACGGAGCCGCCGGCATCACCTACGCCACCCTGCAATCCATCTACGAATACATGATCGTCCTCAAGACCAAAGAACTGCGCCGCGGCGGCGCCTGATTCCCCAGTCGCTCCTCGGTCTCGGCCAGGAATAAAATGGGGACCGCATGACTCCGGGCGAAATCGCGGGGCAGTTAGAGCGAATCCTCACCGAACGGAACCCTGTCCACTACTGCTACCTGTTGGTCGAGCGGTGGAACACTGACGCCGTCACCCCGGACCAGGTGGCGGACGAAATTCTCCGGTTCATGGAGGAACACACAGACGTGGACCTCGGCTTACCCGGGCCGCTCATCCGTTTTATGGAGCAGGCGATTGCTGAGGAGTCGTACCAGGACTCGCTCGTCCGGTCAATCCAAAGGAAACCCGTCCCCTACACCATCTGGATGTCCGAACGGCTTCTCAAAGTGACCGCAGATCCCGCCCGCCGCAGCAGGATAATTCGAGCGATGCGCTCAGCAAAACAAAACCCCCACGCTACGCCGGATTTGCAGGCAGAGATCGATCAGGCCATCTCGTAGCTCGACGTTTGCTGGCTTTGGGGAACCAATTCGACACAGGCAAAGTCCCGGAAATGACAGGGCGCCCTACCACTCCTTCGCCGCCGCGTCCGAGGTCACTGCGCACGCTTCCTCCGTTGGCCCCTTCCACCTCAGCACCGGTTTTCTCGCCGCAGCCGTCTCATCCAGCCGCCGCAGCCGCGTCGTATGCGGAGCCGTCTGCACCAACTCCGGATTCTCCGCTGCCTCCCGCGCGATTTGCTTCAGCGCGTCGATCAGCAGGTCCAGCTCTTCGCGGCTCTCACTCTCCGTCGGCTCAATCATCATCGCACCCGGCACAATCATCGGGAAGCTCACCGTGTACGCGTGGAAGCCGTAGTCGATCAGCCGTTTGCCCATATCACCCGTCTTCACGCCATGCTTCGCCTGCGCCCGGTCGCTGAAGACCACCTCGTGCAGCGTCCGCGTCTTGAACGGCAGTTCAAACGTGTCCTCCAGCTTCGCGCGAATGTAGTTCGCGTTCAGCACCGCATCCTCGGTCGTCTGTCTTAGCCCGTCCGGCCCATTCGCCAGGATGTACGCCAGAGCCCGCACAAACATGCCGAAGTTGCCATAGAACATCCGCACCCGTCCCACGCTTTGCGGCCGGTTGTACTCGAACCCCAGCGACCCATCTGCCCGTGTCACCAGCACCGGCGTCGGCAGAAACGGTTCCAGGATCTTCTTGCACGCGACGGGGCCCGAGCCAGGCCCGCCGCCCCCATGCGGAGTCGAGAACGTCTTATGCAGATTCAGGTGCATCACGTCCACGCCAAAGTCACCCGGGCGCGTCTTGCCCACCAGCGCGTTCATGTTCGCGCCGTCCATATACAGCAGCGCGCCCTTCGCATGCAGGATGTCCGCAATTTTGTGAATCTCGCTCTCGAACACCCCAATGGTCGAAGGATTGGTCAGCATCAGCGCGGCGGTATCTTCATCCACCATGCGCTCCAGCTCGGCGATATCCACCATGCCCTGCGCATTCGACTTCAAGTTCGCCACCTCGTAGCCCGCCGTCGCCGCGGTCGCGGGGTTCGTCCCATGCGCCGAGTCGGGAATCAGAATCCTCTTCCGCGCATTGCCCTTCGACTCGTGATACGCCCGCACCAGCAGGATGCCCGTAAACTCGCCGTGTGCTCCCGCCGCCGGCTGCAGCGTTATCGCGTCCATCCCGGTAATCTCGATCAGGCACTCGCTTAGCAGCTTCATAATGCCCAGGCAGCCCTGCGCCAGTTGCTCCGGCCGGTAGGGATGCGCGTCGGCAATGCCTTCGATCCGCGAGACCACCTCATTCACTCGCGGGTTGTACTTCATCGTGCAGCTACCCAGCGGATACATCCCCAGGTCGATCGCATAGTTCCACGTCGACAGCCGCGTGAAGTGGCGAATGATCTCAATCTCGCTCAGCTCCGGCATCACGCCGAGATCCGTCCGCGCACTCGCGCCCAGCAGGGAAGCGGCATCCACCGCAGGCACATCCAGCTCCGCCAGCCGATACGCTTTCTTTCCCGCCGACGACTTCTCAAAGATCAACCCCTCATTCTGGTTGACGTGCGTCGTCGCCTTCTTCGGCGTGCCTACGAATCTTGTGTCTGACATCTTGCTCCTCAATCTCAACGTCGAACTTATGGGGTAACCGCGCTCCCAGCGGCCGGAGGGACTGGCTGCAACGGGTTCCAGTTGTCCGCTTTCTGAATCACGATCGCGCCGAAGATCGCAAAACCGAGCAAGAGCGCAACCAGCAGCCATCGCGCCAGCGGACTTATCTTCACTTCGGCATCGTGGTCCTCCAGTGGATTCATACGATCTTTTTCGGTGTCAAAATCGCTCTTGGTAAACTTCGTCCCGGTTGCAAACCGCACTGCCCCTGCAATTCCAGCGACCAACGCATACCATCCTGGGGACACTACCATTCGGATCTCCTTGCGTCTCGAATTCTCGGTGCGACCCAACTCTTTGGCACCTAGTTAAAACTCCTGCGCGTCCGCCTCATCGCCCGAAGCCGAATAACTCCCCGACTCCGGATGGTCCTTATCTTCCTCGCGCAGCGAAAGCCCAAACACCACGCCATTGCCAAACTCAATCGTCAGCGCGTCGTCCTCTTCCAGCGCTGCCGTCTTTACCGTCTCGCCGATCTGCGCGCACAGTGCATTGCGGTACTCCGGCTCGCCAAACGCCACCGAAAAATCCGTCAGCAGCACATGCGGCCAGTCATACAACTTCAGCAGCGGCTCGCCAAAGCGGAGTTGCAGATAGTCCTCTACAAACTCGACTGCCTTCAGTTCTTCGCCTTCAATCGCCGAAATATCCATCATGCTCTCGTCAACTCTGCCTCAGCCGCAACCGCCCGCAGCGCTTTGGCTGCAGCATCCATCTGCTTCCGCGTCGTCATCTCGGTGGCGCACCACAGGCTCGCGTTCGGCCCCAGCTCCGGATACCACTTCGCCAGCGGCAGCCCGCCGATAATCCTCTGGGCCAGTAACGCCTCATTGGTTTCCTCTGCGCCGGCTGTCGTCTCCAGCACAAACTCGTGGAACCGCGGCGCGCCCTCAAACAGCACCTTCGCGCCGCCATTCTCCGAGCCCGCGCCCGCCAGCGCACTCTTCAGATACGCCGCCTTCGCCAGATTGTGCTCCGCCAACTCGCGCAATCCCTGCTTGCCATACACCGTCAGGAAGATAGTCACCATCATCGCCACCAGCGCCTGGTTGGTGCAGATATTCGAAGTCGCCTTCTCCCGCCGAATATGCTGCTCGCGCGTGGAAAGCGTCAGCACATACCCCCGCTTGCCGTCCATGTCCTTGGTCTCGCCAACGATGCGTCCGGGCATCTGGCGCAGGAACTTCTCCTTGCAGGCAATCACGCCGCAGTACGGCCCGCCGTAGCTCAGCGCCACGCCAAACGACTGCGCCTCCATCGCCACAATATCCGCCTCTGCCGGCGGCCGCACCACGCCCAATGAAACAGCCTCAGCGATAACCACAATCAGCAGCGCGCCCTTCGCATGCGCCAGTTGCGCAATGGCCGCCACATCCTCAATCGTCCCGAAAAAGTTCGGCGACTGGATCATCACGCACGCGGTCTCGCCGGTAATCGCCGCGTCCAGCGCAGCCATATCCACACGCCCATCCGTCGCGTAGCCAACCTCGGCAATCGGTATCTCCTGGTGCTGCGCATACGTGGCCAGCACCTCGCGATACTCCGGATGCACCGTACGCGCCACCACCGCCTGGTCGCGGCCGGTCACGCGCACCGCCATCATCATCGCCTCGGCCGCACCGGTCGACCCGTCATACATCGACGCATTTGCAATCTCCATCCCCGTCAGCTCGCAGATCATGGTCTGGAATTCGAACATCGCCTGCAGCGTACCCTGCGAAATCTCCGGCTGGTACGGCGTGTAGCTGGTCAGGAACTCGCCCCGCAGCACCAGGCTGTCGATAATCACCGGCTTGTAGTGCCGGTACACGCCCGCGCCCAGAAAGCTCGCATATCCGGTCACATTGTTCTCCGCAAACTCCCGAAAGCGGTCGATAATCTCCGACTCCGAGTGCTGCCGCGGGACCTTCAGATCGCGCGTCAATTGGTACTCCGCGGGAATGGTCGCAAACAGGTCGGCAATCGAATCCACGCCGATCTCTCGCAGCATCTCCTCGCGGTCCGCAGGTGACTTGGGCAGATAGCGCATTCTTAGTGTCCTGCCTCCTCAGCGACAAACGCCTCGTACTGCTCCGCCGACAGCAGCCCGTCCAACTCGCTCGCATTCTTCAGGTCGAGCTTCAGCATCCAGGTCCCATTCGCGTCTTCGTTGATTTTCTCGGGCGCGTCCTTCAACTCCTCATTCACCGCCGTCACCGTGCCCGACACCGGCGAATACAGGTCGCTCACCGCCTTAACGCTCTCCACTGAGCCGAAGATCTTCCCCGCCTCCAGCGCGTCGCCCACCTTGGGCAAGTCGACGAAGACGATATCGCCCAGCGAACTCTGCGCGTAGTCCGTAATGCCCACGGCCCCGGCCGTGCCATCGACCGAAATCCACTCATGTTCCTTGGTGTACTTGTAGTTGGCAGGGTAAGCCATTCGCGTGTTCTCCCAAAACTCCTGATTCGATTCGCCGCAATCACCGAATTGATCGGCCTTTGCTTCTAGGTAGGCCGGGCTGGTAGCCCAAGGCTTTAGCCTTGGGTCTCCCCGGCAATTAACCACTCAATGGTTTGGGGCTTTAGCCCCTGGGGTTTGCACTTTTTACGATCCCGAATTACTCCGCTACTAGTTTACCCGCTTCGCTCAGGCCGTCTTCCTTGGCCGCTTATAGAACGGCGTCGGCACCACCTTCGCCTTTACCAGTTGCCCGCGAATCTCTACCGCGACCACCTCATCCACGCCGGCATACTGCACCGGCACATACGCCAGCGCAATGTTCTTCTTCAGAAACGGCGCCGGCGATCCGCTGGTAATCTCGCCAATCCGCTCACCACTCACCGCACACACCGGATAGCCATCCCGCCCAATCCCGCGCTCGATCATCTCGAGGCCGACCAGCTTGCGTTTCGGCCCTCCCGCGGCCTCAATCCCCGCCAGCGCGTCGCGCCCCACAAAATCTGTGCCCTTGTCGAGCTTCGCGTACCGCCCCAGGCCCGCTTCAAACACGTTCGTTGTCTCCGAAATCTCATGCCCGTACAGCGCCATTGCCGACTCCAGCCGCAGCGTATTCCGCGCGCCCAGCCCACACGGCAGGATCCCGAACTCCGCGCCCGCCTCCAGCACCTCACCCCACACCCTCCCGCTGGTCGGCTCGTCCGACGGAATATAAATCTCGAACCCATCCTCGCCCGTGTACCCTGTCCTCGCAATCATCACGTTGTACAGCCCGCACACCTTGCCCCACGTAAACCAGTAATTCTTGATCCCGCTCAGGTCGGTGTCGGTCAACTTCTGCAGCGTCGCCTGCGCCTTAGGCCCCTGGATCGCAAGCTGGGTGTACATATCGCTGTAGTCGCTGATGTGGATCGATGGCATGTGCCCCACTGTCTTCCGCACCCACGCCACGTCCTTCTCCCGCGTGCCCGCGTTGATCACGAGCAGGTAGTCGTTGTCGCTCAGCTTGTGCACCACCACGTCGTCCACGAAGCACCCATCCGGGTACAGCATGGCGGAGTAGTGCGCCTGCCCCACCGCCAGCTTCGACGCATCGTTCATCGACAGCCGCTGCACCGCGGCCAGCGACCCCGGCCCGCGAAACTGGATGTCCCCCATGTGCGACACGTCGAACAGGCCTACGCCCGTGCGCACCGCCATGTGCTCGGCCACCAGCCCCGAATACTCCACCGGCATGTCCCACCCGCCAAAGTCGACCATCCTCGCCTTGTGCGCGCGATGGGTCGCATTCAGTGCGGTTTTCCGGAGCGTCGAAGGTGCGGCAGGGGTGGTCATTGGCGGTGGTCTCCCATCCCTCGACTTTACACCGCGAGCCGCCGCCCTACTGCACCGGGTCGATGCTCTTGATGTTGCTCAGAGCCGGCATATGCCCCAGGGCGATCCACGCGCCGAGCAAGCCGAACAGCACCGACAGGGTTGTGCCAATGATCCAGATGTTATCGCTGTCCACCGTGGACCGCGGCCCGGATGAGCTATGCCATCGGGACGCGACCTTCAGCGCAAGAAAGCCCGCGACCAGTTGGATCCCAGTGCCGGGCAGCATGAACGCGCCGGTGTAGATGGTCCGCTCCAGAATGCCCACCATCCAGCTCAGCCGGGACTTCTGGTGGTCCGGATCGGGCGGATGGTGCTTGCGCACATACGGCCACAGCGTCTTTTCAATAAACGACCACAGCACAATGTGGCCCACGAGAAGCGAAAACGCAAACCCGGCAATCACTCGCAACACGTTCGTACCCTTCCACTACCCGTTCTTCTAGGCACAAGAATCATACCCGCTAACGCATGGGATTCCCGGCTGGTCTTTACTTGCGGGCTCGCCTACCGCCCCCGTTCCCGCTGCCGCGCCCGCACAAAGCTGCTCACGCAGAAGTAGCCGAACACCGCCAGCATAACCATCGCCCCCACCAGACTCCGGTGGCTCGCCGCGTTCGCCGCGCCCGCGCGCCACGCTCCACGCAGCTTCCACATGTACCCCAGCGCCAGCAGCGCGAAGATCCCGAAAAACACCCCCGAGACCTCCAGCCACAACACTCCGGAGAGCCGCACAAACGGCTTCCAAGCCGCCTCGCCGAAGCGCCGGCTCCCGCGCCCTAACCCCTGCTTCACCTCGCGCGCCTGGACTACCGCCTGGGCCGCTTTCTTGGCCGCCTTCCTGGGGGCTGTGCCGGCCGCTGCCGTTGGCCTCGGCCTCTGCGCAGGGCCCGCCGGTGCGCCCGCGGCCGCCTCAACCCGCGCTTGCGCCACCGCCTGGCCGGTATTCGCACCCCGGCCCGCGCTCTTGGCCGACGGGTTTTCCGCCGTCGCCGCGTCCACCGCGGTCACCAGCGTCTTCACCGCCTGGCGTGCCCCGAACCCCAGCACGCGCCCAAAGCGAACCCTGTCCATGCTCGAAGTGTAGCCTCCCAGCCTCTCTCCGCGAAAGCGTCTTCCGCAAAGGCCGGCGCCCTGGAAATGCGTCGGGCGACTGCACCTCTCACCACAGTCGCTTGAGCTCGGTGCCATCCAATCGGGAAATCGATCCGCCGAAATGGCATTGCGGCAGTTTCCGACCCAGCGTATTCTAAATCGAACAGTCGGCCTGATGTGCCCCGCAATGCCGTTCCCGTCTGCCCCTAAGCCGGGAATACCCGATGCGGATGATTGAATCCCAGGGCAGCCCGGAGGTGGCATTGAATCAAAAAGTGAAGAACCTGATCCAGAAGCTGGGCGAGGCGATCCACGAATCCGTCTCCGAATCGGAAAACATCGCGGGCGTGGTCAAGAACATCCGTGACCAGGGCTTTGACGTCATGCTCATGCTGGAGGCGACCATCGGCCTCAACCAGGTTGAGACCGAATCCGAAGAAGCCGCCGAATCGTCCCGCGAAGCCTCTCTTGGCGCCTTCACTCGCAACGACCTCACCTTCCTCAAATCCCTCCGCATCAGCCTGCCGGTTGGCGAATCAACTGGCCTGGAAGACGATTCCGAGTCGGACCTGGACCCTCCCGGCGACTCCGCCGCCAGTCCTTCCGCCGGCGTATAGACGACGGCGCAACCCCCGCGTGCCCGGCTTCAACCGCCGGGCTGTTTTTCCCTCGGCAAGCTGCCTCCGCCGGCCGCTCCAGCCGCGCCGGGGGCAAAATAAACCTCTGCGTGGTAGACTCTCGATTCGTTCCAGATTCGAGGTAAGTGGACCATGAGAGAAACACTCGGTGTGTTGCTTGCAGGTGGGGCTGGCGAACGGCTTTTCCCTCTCACCCGCGATCGCGCCAAACCCGCTGTTCCCTTCGCCGGTCAATACCGCATCATCGACATCACCCTCTCCAACTGCATCAACTCCGATCTGCGCCACGTCTACATCCTCACCCAATACAAGGCGCTCTCGCTCAATCGCCACATCCGCGAGGGCTGGGGCCCGGTCGTCGCCAACGAGCTGGGTGAGTTCATTGAGATCCTCCCGCCCATGCAGCGCGTCTCAAAATCCTGGTACCAGGGCACCGCGGACGCCGTCTATCAGAACATCTACTCCATCGGCGCCGAGGAGCCGAAGTTCGTCCTCATCCTCTCCGGCGACCACATCTACAAGATGAACTACGGCCGCATGCTCCAGCAGCATGTCGATTCCGGCGCCGACGTCACCCTCGCCACCCTGCCCATTGCACCCGAGGAGGTCTTCCGCTTCGGCGTGGTTGAGGTAGCGCGCTCGGGCGAGGTCACCGGATTCGTCGAGAAGCCCAAGACTACCGACCTGCGCTCGCCTTTCAACCCCGATATGGTCGACGCCTCCATGGGCATCTACCTCTTCAACACCGACATCCTTCTCCCCGAGCTGATGAAGGACGCCGAAGACCCCGACTCCACCCACGACTTCGGCCACGACATCCTGCCCAAGCTGCTCGGACGCTTCAAGATGCACGCCTTCAACTTCGTCGACGAGAACAAGCAGCGCGCCCTCTACTGGCGCGACGTCGGCACCCTGGAAGCCTACTTCGAGGCCAACATGGACGTCGCCGGCATCTCCCCCGTCTTCAACCTCTACGACAAGTCCTGGCCCATGCGCACCCGCCCCTACCAGTACCCGCCCGCAAAGTTCGTCTTCGGCGAGCCCGGACGCACCGGCATGGCCATCAACTCGGTCGTCTGCGCCGGCTCCATCGTCTCCGGCTCGGTCGTGCGCAACTCCGTCCTCTCCCAGGACGTGCGCGTCAACTCCTACGCCGACGTCGACTCATCCATCATCTTTTCCCACGTCAACATCGGCCGCCACTGCCGCATCCGCCACGCCATCATCGACCGCGACGTCCACATTCCCGACGGCACCGTCATCGGCTACGACCCCAACGAGGACAAGAAGAACTATTTCGTCTCCGAGAGCGGCCTCACCGTTGTCACCCGCGACTACTCCGTCTACGAGAACCCCGTCAGCCCCGAATTCCTCCAGCAAGGCAACACCTGGTAGCGTGTCTCCCTTACTAAGCCGATGCACTCTGAAGCGCACTCTTGCGTCGCTGGCGCCACCCTGCAAATCCGCAGACCACTCCCATCAGGGCCCACACCGCGTAGCCTGGCTCGCCGGACGACTCTTTGAATCCCCAGCCCGTGGACGGCCCCGTGAGCATCGTGAGCTCCAGTAACTGATGGTTGTACCCGACATAGCGAACACGGGCCCGGTCCCCCTCGCGCAATCCCGGCCCGTCGTACCTGCACCGAATCCACGTTGACTGGCCGGAATCATTCGTCACGTTGAACGAGGAACTGTACTTGTTGCTAACTGGCTCATTCACCCCCCAGATATTCCCTTCCACAACCGGCCGCGGCGACATCCGGATAAGGTAAGGCGACACCATGCCTATGAACATGCAGGCAGCGCCGCACACAATCAGCCCGCTGCCGGTCCAACGGTGCTGCGCATCTAAGCTCTGCTTCCCCAGCTTCAGTCCATAGAAGAGCAGCCCAATCCCGAGAAAAAGCACCAGGAAAAAGCTCAACCCGACGATATCTTCGGTCCGCACCTTTTAGTACCCGTGCGTGTGCAGCCAGAACACCACAACGCTCGCCACCAGACAATAGATCCCAAACAAATACCAGCGTCCATTCTCCAGCCAGTTGCTCAGCCACTTCAGCGCCACCAGCCCCGCCAGAAACGCGAACACCGCTCCCAGCAGACTCAACACCACCGTCCCGTGCAGATCGACGGGTGTACCGCTCGCCGCCGCATCGTGCGTCGCATGCAGCAGCCGCAGAGCCTCCCGCCCAATCGCCAGCGGAGTAATCACCACCGCCATCGCAAAGCTGAACCGCTCCGCCCGCTCCTTCGCCGCGCCGGTCAGCATGCCCGCCGAGATGGTCACCCCCGATCGCGAAAACCCACGAAAGGGAAGCGCCAGCCCCTGCAAGATACCCATCCACCCTGCCTGCCCCATGGTCACATTGCCGCCCGGCCGCCGGGTCAGGCTGCCGGCCACAGGCTCCGCCGCGCCTCCCGCCTTCTTCTCCCGCAGCCCCGCAATCAGAATCAATATCCCCGCACAAGCCAGCGCCGGCGCCACCAAATCCAGCCGCCCGAACAAGTCTTCGATAACCGCCTTCGGCTGGCCCTTGAACAAGGTGTGCTCGATCACCTTGATCAGTCCCTCGCCGATAACCCCTGTGAGCAGCGTCGCCCACACCACCCGAACCGCAAACCGCTTGAACGCGTCCGCGCTCGCGAAGTACGTCTGCACCCACTGCTTCCAGAAATACGCGATCACCGCGAACATCGTCCCGGTATGCAGCATCACCAGCAGCAGCGTCATCTGCGGCGTCGACGGGTCCAGTCCCATCAGCTTTTCGGCGACAACCACGTGGGCGGAGCTTGAAACCGGCAGCAACTCAGCGAGTCCCTGCACCACCGCAAGAACAATAACTTGATAAATCGGCATTTCGCTATTCTAAGGGAGTGAGGTTTCAGAATCTGTTAAATGGCCGGCACAGAACCTAACCAGCGACCATCAGGAGCACCGACGCGAAGCCCGATACGGGTCACGAAGTGACCTCCGGCTCATTCTCCACCCGAAAGTTCACCGAACGCGCGATAAAGCACTTGGCGTGTGCTTCATGGTGCAACTCCCGCGCCTTCGCCACGTCGCTCCCCGCCGCAACCGTCACCTTCGGGCGCAACACCACACGCGCAAACTGAGCCGAACCATCCGGTGTCTCCACCATCACGCCTTCCGCGTGGTCAACATACGCCACCACCACAATCCCCGCGTCCGCGCACAGATGCAGATACGAGAGCTGATGGCATCCAGACAACGCCGCGACCAGCAACTCCTCCGGATTCCAGCGCGTCCGGTCGCCGCGAAACACCGGATCGGACGACGCCGAAATATTCGGCTTCCCCTCCGCCGAAATCTCATGCGCCCGCGCATAATCTCGATATCCAGACGTCCCCGTCCCGGTATTACCGGTCCACGTCACAGTCATGGAATAGCGATGCTCTCGCGACACTTCTCCTCCAGGTCCACAACTAACAACTAGCAACCAGCAACGAACAACTGTTCTTAGTCCCTATCGCTTCCATACACCGGAATCTCCTGCTGCACCCGATACGCAATGCTCGCCGCCCGCGCCGCATAGCTCGACTCCGGATAGCGTTTCTGCAACTCATCGGCGAGCCCCTTGGTATTCGCTGCCGCTGCCTCCGACCGCTTCTTCTCCTCCTGGACCAGGTACATCTCCACCAGTACCCCCTCGCGGTAGGTCGCCTCGTACAGCGCCTCTGCGGCCTTCGGCGAGTCCGGGTAACGGTTGGCGTATTGCTCGTACAGGCCCGCCTCCATCTCCGGACACTTGGGCAGCCCCTGCCAGTCGCCGCACAGCTTGTTGTCGATCAGGTCGTACGCAGCCAGCGCGGCAAACTTCGTAGTCGGGTACAGCTTCATCACCTTCTGCAACTCGCCCTCGTAGATCTGCGGGCGCAGATACGCCTCCTGCTCCTTGGCCGAGGGCAGCGTGCTGATGTCGGCCTTGTCGATCTGCCAGCGCACATCCGCCGAGCGGAACATCGCCTCCGCCGCCAACGGCGAGTTCGGCCAGTACTCGAACACTCGCCGGTACAGCAGGTGGGCCTCCTCGGCCGCATCCTTCGGCGCATGCGGCTCCATCGCTAGCTCTTCGTAGTTTGCCGCGGTCCCAAACAGCACCGCATCGCCGTTCACCGTCGTCGGCGTCACCAGCCCCTTGTCCTTGATCCATCCCGACATCGGCGAGACATCCTCGTCCGCGCTGAACTCCGGCTTCTGGTCCTCCGCCTGCTCGTCGGGAATGTCGGTGTTGGCAAACACGCGCACCCAGGCGCCATTGCGCTCCGTCACCACCACCTCGTGACCGGGCTCCACCTCGGTAAGGTGGGTCGCGTTGTCGTCACCCGACGCGTACACGATGGCCGGATGCACCACCGTCGCCCGCGCCGACCGGTCGTAGCCCGACCGATTGTCCTTGGGCTTCTTCTGCGCGCACGCAGTTCCGCAAACCAATCCCGCCACCAGCGCCGCCGCCACCCGCACCTTAATCCACCTGGATCCCATTTTCATGCTCACCCATCGTCCATCAACCGACAACTAGTCTTAGACTCCCACTCGCCCCTGCGCGGAAGCAACTGTCGCCGAGCCCGCGTCCAGCTCGCGCCGCAGTTCCGGCTCAATGTTCCCGCCGCTCAACACTGCGACCATCCGTTCGCAGCGCGGAAGTTCCCCATGATGAAACAGCGCCGCCGCCAGCGTCACTGCGCCGCTCGGCTCCGCCACCAGCCCGGTGGCCGCCAGCATCACCCGCATCGCCGCCAGGATCTCATCCTCGCTTACCGTCACAATCCCATCGACGAACCGCAGGATATGCTCAAAGTTCAGCACTCCAACCGACTGCGTCCGCAGCCCGTCGGAGATGGTCCGCGTCGTCTTCGCCGCCGGCCATTCCACCAGCGTCTTGGTGTCGAACGACTCTTTCGCATCCGCCGCCAGCTCCGGCTCCGCGCCCCACACCTGCACCGCCGCGCCCTCCGGAATCGCCAGCTTTACCGCCGTCGCGATCCCGCTCAGCAGCCCGCCGCCCGATACCGGCGACAGAATCACCACCCCACCCGCCGTGGCATCGCCCTTCGTTAAGGGCACGGCTTCAGCCGTGCCGTAAACATCGCCACCTTGAGAGGCGGGCTTTAGCCCCTGAGGTACGTCTTGGAACGCGCCCATGGACAGCCCGAGCTGCTCCACAATCTCCAGCCCGCACGTGGCCTGCCCGGCAATAATCGCCGGATCGTCGTACGGCGGAATAATCGCGTAGCCGTGCGCCGCAGCCAGCTCCTCCGCCTTGGCCTTGCGCGCCGAACTCGCCGGCCCCACGAACACCACCTCCGCGCCCAGCGCTCGGGTCGCCTCAATCTTGACCTCAGGCGCGTTTTCCGGCATCACGATCACCGCCTTCGACCCCAGCGTCCGCGCCGCGTACGCCACGCCCTGCGCGTGGTTGCCGCTCGAATAGGTAATCACCCCTCGCTTCAACTCGTCCGGCGCCAACTGCGCAATCCGGTTGTACGCCCCCCTCAGCTTGAAGCTGCCAATCGGCTGCTCGCTCTCCGCCTTCACCCACAGCGCGAACGGCAGACCCGCCACTCCCGCAGCCCGCAGCCGTTCCGGCTCAACCCGATACAACCCCGTCCGCACCGCCACCCCGGAGATGCGGGCGGCGGCAGCCTGAATGTCGGCCAAGGTGATTAGGGAAGCCATAGGCGCTCTCCCATTGTGCGGCGACGAGCCAAGTTGAGCAAGAAGCTCCTGGCCGGGCCCGCGAGTTTCTTCGGTAATGGTCAAACTTGACCCCAGGCAATTTTTCAGTGACAACCGTCGCCGCAGTCGGGTAATGTTAGCCGTTGTCAAAGCTGGCGCGGAATGGCTGCGGTCGAGATCGCAACCCTCGATTCGCTTCAGTCCTAAAGGGCCCAAAAATTGAAAACCGCACGTGTTCGCCACTTCGCAATCGCCGCCTTGGCAGTTTTCTTCGCATCTCTTCCCCTCTTCACCCAAGCCCAACAGAGCTATGTGGGCCGATACGACGCCTACGTCGGCTTCGCCGACATCAATAGCCCAGCCCTCGGCTTGAACGAGAGCGGCTTTCACGTGCAGGCCGGCATGAATCCTCGGCGATGGTACTCCATTGGCGGCGACTACAGCGTAGGCTGGGGTTCGCAGCTTCTCACCACCAACCTCCTGCCCGCGGCGCTCCAGGCCCAGGTGAATGGCGCGCAGGACGAATACATCGTGCTTGGGCTGCTGCCCTCGAACTACCACCTCGCCGTGCCGACCAACGCCTTCACCCAGACCTTCGCCTTCGGTCCGCAACTCGCCTACCGGCACTTTTCTCGCATAACGCTGTTTCTCCGGCCTTCCCTCGGGGCCCTGCGCGAACGCGCAACCCCACACCCGGTCGATGCCTTCCAGACCGTCATCGTGGGCCAGCTTGCGCCTGCAGGCTACAAGCTAGACTATGTCGGCTTCTATGGCGCCGGCGGTGGCGGCGAATTCGCCCTCAGCCAACACGTCAGCATTCGTGGGCAAATGGACGTCGTCTACAATCACCCGTTCAACGACATCCTCGCCAATGGCCGCTGGACCTTCCGCTACTCCGTCGGCCCCAGCTTCCACTTCGGCAAGAACCAGGCGAACTAGAAGGCAAGTCGCTCGCCCAATCGTCTGCGCTCATGAGGTTGCTGAAAAACTCGGTCTTAAAATAGGCCGGGACTTCAGTCCCGGCATAACGGGCACAAAATCAATACGGGCTTTAGCCTCTGGGGCATGCTTTCGCTGATTCCGCCCTTTTTCATAACCCGCTTATCTCCCGCCTGGCGTCTCCGCCGCGCGCATCACCATTCCGAAGAAGCGCACCAGCCGCCACTCCTCCATCATTCCCGGCTCCATCTCCACGCTGACGTGCGACAACACCGGGCTCACCAGCATCGCCTTCAGGTCGTTGCGCGGCAGCTCGCTCGCCATCCACAGCGTCTCGGCTGCCGGGATCACATTGTCGGCCTCGCCATGCAGCAGGTAGACCGGCGTCGTCAACGTCCCCAGTCCCCGCTCCGGCGACAGCTCTGGGAACTCGTAGGCGTGCCCCGCAATCGCCGCGGCGATCTTGTCGCGGGTGGCGGGCAGGGAAGCGTTCTCCAGTTCCGCCACCTCTTGTTTCTGGGTGTCATTCAGCAGCCGCATCGCCGCCGCCTCGCCCTTCGGGTCCTCATACAGATGCGCCCGCAGCACCGCCCGCACCGGTTCCAGGTCGGCGGCAGGCAGAAAACCCTCCAGGTACTCGTACTCAATCACCAGCGGCCCGTATTCATGCGCCGGCAGCACTTCAATCGTCCCGTCCGGCCGCACCGCCCGGCCCGTCTGGTAGTACTTTGTCACCCGTGCCATCGAGTCCTGCGACCCCACCGCAACCACGAATTTGAAGTTCGGTCCGTACGCCGGATCCTCCGCCGCCACCAGCGCCAACCCGCCCGCAAAGCTCAGCCCCATCACGCCCACTGGTCCCGCGGTCTGCCTGGCAAACCACCGCACCGACTCGCCGATCGTCCGCACCGAATCCCGGCTCACGTGGTAATCCTTGATGTCCGGCAGCTCCGGCGTCAGCACCCGGATGCCGCAGCTCGCCATCGCCCGCGCAAAACCCACCAGCCGCGGCTCTTCGATGCCCAGATGATGCACCCCGTGGAAGATCACCAGCGCCGGCGCATCCGGCTCGCCCTGGGGCAGATACAGCCGCGCGCGCACCTGCTGCGGGCCGGCCGGCGTCTCGATTTGAAAATCAGAATCTCGCGTCTCGATCGGAACCGTCAGTGCCCGTGCGTACCGCGGCGCCGACTCTCCTGCCACCTCGCGCATTACCGCAATCGCCTGCAGATGCGCTCTCGCCAACGGCCATGCCGCTACCCAGAAGACCACCATCACCGCGCCGAGAACCGCGTAAGACACCGTCCGTCGCACCGCTGCCCCCAGCCGTTCCAACAACCAAGAACTAACAGATAACAACTTACCACTGCTCTAAACCTGCGGCCCTTGCGCCTGGTCCTTGGCGTCGCCCAGAGTCACCTTGAAGTCCATCTTCTTCCGCCCGCGAAACACCGTCACCGTCACCGTATCGCCCGCGCGGTGCGCGTTCAGCGCGCCCGAAAGGTCCGGCGGATTCGCAATCTCCAGCCCGTCAAACGCCACAATCAGATCGCCGCCCAGCATCACCGGAGTTCTGCCTTCGTAGGCCTGCTGCGTCCCGCCATGCAACCCCGCCTTCTCGGCCGCGCCGCCCGGCAGCACTTTCTCAATCAGCAATCCATAATCCGCCGCCAGCCCGATCTGTTGAGAAATCTCGGGCCCTATCGGCAGGGTCACAATATCCAGCGTCGGCCGCCGCACCCGCCCGTACTTCGCAAAGTCGTCGAGCACCGCCTTCGCCGTGTTGATCGGAATTGCGAACCCAATTCCCGACGACTGGTCCGCTCCATTGGACGCGATCATCGTCGTAATCCCAATCACCTCGCCGCGCGAGTTCAGCAGCGGCCCGCCGGAGTTGCCCGGGTTCACCGATGCGTCGGTCTGGATTGCGTCCTCGATAAAATTGTCGTCCGGGCCGCGCACCGACCGGATCGCCGAAATAATCCCCCGCGTCATCGTGCCCGACAGCCCGAACGGGTTGCCGATCGCGTACACCCGCTGCCCCACCGTCAGTCCCGTGCTGGTCTCCGCCAGCGTCACCGGAACCAGGTTCGGCGCGTCAATCTTCAGCAGCGCCAGGTCGTGCCCCCGGTCCACGGTCACCACCGTCGCCTTGTATTTGTGCTTGTCGTTGTATAGCGTCACTTCCACGCTGCCGCCGCGCTGCGACCCCTCAATCACGTGGTTGTTAGTCAGGATCAGCCCTTCCTTGTTCAGGACGAAGCCTGAGCCTTGCCCGGTCTGCGGCACCGGCCCATAGAAGAAGTCCCATCGCACCTCGGTCGACGTGATGTTCACCACGCTGGGAATCGCCTTCTTGTAGACGGCAATGTTCTGCTGCTCTTCCTCATCGTAGGCCGGCGCCGCGGAAGCCACCGTCAGGTCGAAGGCCCCATTCGGGCCGCGCACCGATTGAATGCTGCCCGCCGGGTCGCCCGTCGCGTGCGATCCACCCAGCCATGGGGCCAGCGCGCCCGTCGACGCCAGGTGGGTCGTCGCGTAATAGAACCCTGCAAGCAATAGAACTACCAGCAGAACAGGTCGTAATTTCATCGCAGAAGCTTCCTCAAGCCCACTTGTTGCCACCGAGTGGCCCTCAACTTCAATCTTATTCGTTCGCACCGTCACTGTGAACTCAACCCTTGTCGCTACAGGCTTTTCGGCTTCTTCGCGGCGTCCCTCAACAACGGCCAGATCTTGTCAACCTGCGCCCGTAACTCCTCCACCGGGCCGCCATTGTTTAATACGTACTGGCACTGCGCCGCGTTCCGTTCCGTCTCCGCCTGGTTCGCCAGCCGCCGCCTCGCCTCGGCCTCCAGCGCCGCGCGCGCCTCATCGCTCAGCACCCTGCCGCCCGCCATGCGCTCCACGAACCGCGCGATCCGCAACTCCTCCGGCGCCGTCACCAGGATCACCGTGTCGAAGCGCTTCTGCCATCCGCCCTCACCGCCATACTTGGTCTCGAAGATCAGCGCCGACTCCACCATCGTCACCGCATCCGGATCGCGCCTGGCGACCTCCGCGATCAACTCCGCCTGCCGCGCAATCACCGCCGGATGCACAATCGCCTCCAACTCCCCAATCCGGCCCTCCCCAAACGCCGCCCGCGCCAGCGCTGCCCGATCCAGCGGCCCATCCGCCTTCACCACCCCCGGCCCGAACTTCGCCACGATCGCCGCATACACCGCCTGCCCCGGCTGCATCAGCTCCCGCCCAATCTCGTCCGCCGAAAACACCTGCGCGCCCTTCGCCGCGAACATCTGCGCCGCGGTCGATTTGCCGCTGCCCAGTCCGCCGGTGAGGCCCACCCGCAGCATCGCGCTACGCCCCGCCCGCAGCCGCGCCACCGCGCCGTGCCTTGGCTGCCTTCACCGTGTTGTGCATCAGCATCGCAATGGTCAGCGCGCCCACCCCGCCGGGCACCGGAGTGTACGCCCCGGCCAGCGCAAACGCCGCCGGATCGATGTCGCCCACCAGCGTCGATCCACGCTTGGCAAACTGCGCCGCGCGCTCCACATCGCCCGGAAAGAACCGCTCCACCTCCGCCGCATCCGTCACCCGGTTGATCCCCACATCGATCAGCGTCGCGCCCGGCTTCACCATATCCGCCGTCACAAATCCCGGCCTTCCGATCGCCGCCACCAGGATGTCGGCGTCGCGTGTATAACGCCCAATGTCCACCGTCTTCGAGTGGCACACCGTCACCGTCGCATTCGCGTGCAATAGCAGCATGGCCACCGGCTTGCCCACAATGTCCGACCGCCCCAGCACCACCGCGTGCTGTCCCGCCACCGGCAGCCCGCTGCGCCGCAGAATCTCCAGTATCCCCTCCGGCGTGCACGGCCTCAGCCCCGGCTGCCCGCTCTCCAGCCGTCCCGCATTGATCGGATGGAACCCATCCACATCCTTCTCCGGATCGACCGCCTCCAGCAGCCGCCGCGTGTCCACATGCTTCGGCAGTGGCAGTTGGATCAGAATCCCATCCACATCCTCGCGCGCATTCAAGCCTGAGATCAGCGTCAGCATCTCCTCCGTCGTCACGCTCTCCGGCGGCGTCAGCATCTCGCTCTTGATCCCCAACTCCGCCGACGCCTTCACCTTGCTGCGCACATAAATCTCCGACGCAGCCATATGGCCCACCAGCACCACCGTCAGTCCTGGCGTAACCCCCGCCTTGGTCAGTGCGCGCGCCTCCGCGGCGACCTCCGCCTTGATCTCCGCCGCGATCTCGACCCCATTCAGAATCTTCGCCATGCTCTTCATCCCGCTCCCATGGTACCGCGCGCCCACCGCCGCCACCCCTTATCCACCGCCGCCATTCCTCACGATCGTCTTTCTGACTCTAAGCCGTCATCCTGAGCGGAGCGCGAAGCGCGCAGTCGAAGGACCTGCCACGCCGGCCGCACCCTCACCGCCTTCCGTACCTTTCTTCCAACGAATCCAGCCCCCAAAAACCTGGCACACAGTCCACCGCACCCGCACTGATCTCCCGTACGGAACTTTCCGATAATCAATGTACGTAACCTTCGATGACACGAAAGTGACAGAATCGTGACGAAAGTGACATGGCGCAACTGCCCATGAATCGACGAGCATTCTAGCAACTTGCCGAAGCAATTCGCGTCTAACCCTTCAAGGTAATTCGCAGGGAGATCGCAGAGCTGGTCCGGCGAACCCGAAGGACGAGCGATTGAGTGGGAAAGGAGAAATGGCCATGGAACAGTACGCAGCAACAGCCGGCAGTGCCGAGAAATTCACCCTGACCGATCTCTCCTCTCTGCGCGAGGAACTCATGCAGTCCGGCCTGGATTCCTGGCAGGCAGCAGAGTTGATCAGCTCCTTCCTCAACGTGCGCGGATACGGCGTCTCCAATCACGCCGCGCGCGGCGCAGCCTCCCGCATCGAGCGAGTCCGCTGCTCCCTCCAGTGCATGCAGGAAGAACTCGAAAAACTCGCCCTCGTCATGTAACTCGGCCAGGCGCCGGCATCGCAGCGTCCCCATCCGTTCCTCGCCATCTCTCTGCCAGTGCATAATCACTTATGCCCTCTCTCTGGTCTCCTCCCAACTGGCCGCAGCGTCTGGCTGAGCTGCAAGCGCCCACCGGCGAGCTCAAGGAAGCACCGCTACGCCGCGACGTCCGTTCGCTCGGCATGCTGCTGGGCGAGGTCCTGCGCGAGCAGGCGGGCGTGCCCATCTTCGAGGCTGTCGAAGAGCTTCGCCAGACCGCCATCGCCCACCGCGAATCCGATTTCCCCGCTTCCACCACAGGGTCGGGTGCCCCATCGTCGCGCTCGATTCTGAGCACTAAGGTGGGGAAAGCGCGAATCGCCGCCCCCGACCCGCTCCAGCACGCGCTCCGCCGCGTCGAAGCCCTCAGCGAGACTTCTGCCTACCAGCTCGCCCGCGCCTTCGCCTTCTACTTCGAGCTCATCAACCTCGCCGAGACCAACCACCGCAAACGCCGCCGCCTCTCCAGCCAGCTCGATCCCGCCGCCGAGCCCCAGCGCGGGTCGCTGCGCGGAGCGCTTCGCCAGATGAAGCTCGCCGGCATCACCGCCGATCAGGCTCGCGCCCTGCTCGAACGCATCTGCATCTCCCCCGTATTCACCGCGCATCCCACTGAGGTCGCGCGCCGCTCGGTCATGTTCAAGCGCCGCCGCATCTCCGACCTGCTCGAGCAACTCGACCGCATCCCCGTCCCCGAAGCCGAACTCGACACCCTCCAGCAGAACGTCATCGCCGAGATCACCGCGCTCTGGCAGACTGACGAGGTCCGCCAGGCCCGCCCTTCCGTGCGCGACGAAATCCGCATGGCCCTCGACTACTACGAGTCCTCCATCTTCGACACCCTGCCCGAGCTCTACTCCGAAGTCGCCTCCGCGCTGGCCACCGAGTACAACATCGAACCCGCCCTCGCCGAACTGCCTCAGCTCATCAGCTTCGGCTCCTGGATCGGCGGCGACCGCGATGGCAATCCCTTCGTCACCCCCGAGGTCACGCGCCAGGCGCTCGCCATCGCCCGCGACCTTCTCTACGCCCACTACCGCCGCCGCCTCCAGAACCTCTTCGACCAGCTCGCCAGCTCCACCCGCATCGTCGCCGTCTCGCCCGAGCTCACCCAGTTGACGGAGAGTTACCTCCACCAACTCCGCTCCGCCGGCCAGACCGAACTCGAAAACCGCTTCCCCTACGAGTCGGTCCGCCTGCTCGTCAGTTGCATCATGATCCGCCTCGGCGGCCCGCCGCACATCTCGGTGCCGCTGCCCGCCGAGCCCGCGCTCAAGCCCTACACCCGCGCCGCCGAACTCCTCAGCGACCTCAGCGTCATCCGTTCCAGCCTCATGCGCAATCGCGGCCGCCGCCTCGCCCAGATGCTGATCGACCCGCTGCTGCTCGAGGTCCGCACCTATGGCCTGCACCTGCAAACCCTCGACATCCGCCAGCACGCGCGCGTCCACGCCGCCGCCATCGCCGAAATCTCCTCCACCACCGCTCAAAATGCCGTCATCCTGAGCGCAGCGAAGGACCCCTGTATTGCTTCCGAACCACCACAAACTTCCCCCGACTCGCTCACCCTACCTCCCGCCCTCACCCCTCAAACCACTGAAGTCCTTTCCACCTTCCGCGCCATCGCCGAGCTCAAGCGCTCCTACGTACCCGAGTCGCTCCCGCGCTACATCATCAGCGGCGCAACTTCAGCCGAGGATGTCCTCAACGTCGTCCGTCTCGCCCGCCTCGGCGGCGTCCGCGTCGAAGCCTCCACCGAACCCAACGACTCCGACCCCGGCCTTCAGCCCGTCCCCCTCTTCGAGTCCATCGAGGACCTGCGCAACGCACCCGCCATCATGCGCCATCTTTGGTCCTCCGCCGCCTACCGGCCGCTGCTCGAATCCTGGGGCCACCAACAGGAGGTCATGCTCGGCTACTCCGACTCCAACAAGGATGGCGGCATGATCACCTCCACCTGGGAGATATGGAAGGCCCACCGCGCCCTCCACCAGGTCGCGCGCGACTGCGGCGTCACCCTTCGACTGTTCCACGGCCGCGGCGGCACCGTAGGCCGCGGCGGTGGCCCCACCCACCGCGCCATCTTCGCCCAGCCCATAGACAGCTTCTCCGGCGAGCTCCGCATCACCGAGCAGGGCGAAGTCCTCAACTGGAAGTACTCCGACGTCGTCCTCGCCGAGCGCAACCTCGAGCTCATGATCGCCGCATCCCTCGACGCCCTCGCCCGCCCCGACGCCATCTTGCAACACCAGCAACGAACAACGGACAACGAAGAACGGTCAACGTACATCCCTCACTTAACCGGCGAAATCCTCCCCGAATGGGAATCCGCCCTCGACCAGATCTCCGAAACCTCCTACGCCTTCTACCGCAAACACATCGTAGAAGACCCTGACACCTTCACCTACTTCGAGCAGGCCTCGCCCGTCGCCGAGCTCGAACACGCCCGCATCGGCTCCCGCCCCGCCAAGCGCACCGATGCCAGCGCCGCCCGCAAACGCAGCATGGAAGACCTCCGCGCCATCCCCTGGGTCTTCGGCTGGATGCAGTCCCGCCACGTCGTCCCCGCCTACTTCGGCGTCGGTCACGCCCTCCAGCACTTCATCCAGCACAACGTCCCCGCCACCGACCCCTCAGGAAGCGTCATTCTGGGCGAAGCCCGGAATCCTGGTATTTCGTCTGCAGCTCCACCCCCCTCTCATCCCTTCCAGGACATCATCCTCGGCGAAGCGATGCACCCCAGCATCTCGTCCTTCCCTCTTATGTCATCGTTCCCGGAGGCCGGCGAGGAGACGGAGACCCCGGTTGCCCCAGCTTCACCGGCCGCCGAACCTCGAACCCCGAACCTCGAACCTGGAACCTTGGAAGCCGCCAACCTCGCCCAACTCCAGGCCATGGCCCGCGGCTTCCCGCTCTTCATCGACATCATCCGCAACGTCGAGATGGGCCTCGCCAAGGCCGACTTCTCCATCGCCCGCCTGTATTCCTCCCTGGTCGAAGACGAGGAGCTAAGGGCCCGCGTCTTCTCGGTGCTGCTCGCCGAGTTCGAACTCACCCAGCGCATGGTCCTCGCCGTCCTCGGCCAGTCCCGGCTGCTCCAGACCAACACCGTCCTCGAACACTCCATCCGCCTGCGCAACCCCTACGTCGACCCCATGTCGCTCGTCCAGGTCGAACTCCTCCGCCGCAAGCGCGCCGCCATCAAGTCCGGCGCGGAACCCTCCCCCGATCTCGATCGCGCCATCACCGCCACCATCAACGGCATCTCCGCCGGCCTCCGCAACACCGGCTGACCCCGCGTCCCGTCCAGGTCCTCGTTATCGACCGCATCGAAATGCCCGCCGCAAACTAGCCACCCTCCCGCCTCCTATAATGACCCAAGGCGCCCAGCGTCTCCCGGAAGGCACACCATGGCGCAGCGCGACGATCGCAAACGGCTCGGCAAGAAGCATCGCCAGGCATCCACCCGCCCCAAAAAGGGCCGCGCCCCCCGCGTCACCCCCACCACCGGAGCAGTCGACCCGCGCAAGCGCAAAACCCTCGCCGCCCGCCGTGCCGAGCAGGAAAAGAAGCGTCGCACCCCCACCCGCTCGCCCGAGAAAGAATCCCGCCGCACGCTTACTCCAAAGTCCAGCGCCCCCAAGTCGCCGCCTCGCTCCGCTGCTCCCAAAAAACCCTCCGCCCGCATCACCCCCGCCGACCACATCGCCGGCCGCCAGACCCCCAACTCCGCCAACATCGGCCGTCCCGAGCCCGACGCCACCCCCGCCGACCTCCGCGCCTGGGACCGCGCCGAACTCCTCGCCACCCAAATGGCACTTGCCCCTTCAACTGACAACCTGCAACCTGCAACTCCCTTACCCCTCATCGCCATCTGCGGCCGCCCCAACGTCGGCAAGTCCACCCTCTTCAATCGCCTCACCGGCTCCCGCCGCTCCATCGTCGGCGACGAGCCCGGCATCACCCGCGACCGCATCTACGGCCTCATCGGGTGGCAATCCCGCGAAGCCCGCGTCGTCGACACCGGCGGCATCGTCCCCGACGACGAAGCCCTCATCCCCGCCGAAATCTTCCGCCAGGCCCAGGTCGCCCTCACCGAAGCCGCCGCCATCATCATGGTGATAGACGGCCGCACCGAGCTCGCTTCCCCCGACCTCACGCTCGCCCGTCTCCTCCTCCGCGGCGGCAAGCCCGTCTTCCTTGCCGTCAATAAAATCGACACCGCCGCCCTCGCCCCCGCCGCGGAAAACTTCCGCCGCCTCGGTTTCGCCAACGTCCTCCCCATCTCCGCCGAGCACAACGTCGGCATCGGCGATCTCCTCGACGCCGTCTTCGCCGCCCTCCCCGAAGAGGGGCCGTCATCTCGACCGGAGACGGCGCCCTTGCCGTCGGAGCGGAGAGACCCCCGCATTTCCTCCGACGAACTCGACGAAGACTCGACTGGCCCCGACGACTCCGAACCCGCCGGCTCAGATATCGCCTCTACCGGGAATGCTGTCATTCTGAGCGGAGCAAAGAATCCCCGTATTTCGCCTTCAACTGACAACCTGCAACCTGCAACTGACAACTCCCCCGACCGTCCCCGCCGCCTCCGCTCCCACGGCTCCTTCATCGAAAACGAAACCCGCATCGCCATCATTGGCCGTCCCAACGTAGGCAAATCCACCCTGCTCAACGCCCTCACCGGCTCCGACCGCGCCATCGTCTCTCCGATAGCCGGTACAACTCGGGATGCTGTCGACGAAGTCGTCACCCGCGACCACCACGACTTCCGTTTCGTCGACACCGCCGGCATCCGCCGCAAGGGCAAGACTAAGCTCATGGCCGAGAAGCTCTCCGTCATCATGGCCCGCAAGCACCTCGAAGCCGCCGACGTCTCGCTCCTCGTCCTCGACGCCACCGAAGGCGTCACCGCGCTGGACGCCAACATCGGCGGCTACGCCCACGAGTCAGGCCGCTCCGTCATCATCGTCGTCAACAAGTGGGACCTCCTCACCCACCCACCCAAAGATGCGTCATCTCGACCGGAGCCGCAGGCGGAGCGGAGAGACCCCCGCATTTCGTCTTCTGCTACCGGTCAGGGCTGGGACTCCAAGCGCTCAGGCTCCTCCGCCGCACCCGCCGACCAAAAAATCTACGAGCAGCAAGTCCGCGACCACCTCAAGTACCTCGACTACGCCCCCATCGTCTTCCTCTCCGCCACCTCCGGCAAGGGAATCGAAGGCCTCTTCAAGAAAATCGAACTCGTCGCCCGCGAGCGCCGCAAGCGCGTCACCACCGGCCAGATGAACCGTTTCCTCGCCAAGGTCGACTTCCAGCGCGCCAGCGTCCCCATGAACCGCCGCGTCCGCATCTATTACATGACCCAGGCCGCCGTCGCTCCACCCACCTTCGTCCTCTTCACCGACAAGGACGTCAAGCTCCACTTCGCCTTCGAGCGCTTCCTCGCCAACCAGATCCGCGAGGCCTTCGGCTTCATCGGCTCCCCCATCTGGTTCAAAACCCGCCCCCGCAACAAAAAGAAACCCGAAGAGTGAGAACGCTACTACCGCATATTCCAGGAGCCCTACTGAACAAGTAGGGCTTTTTCATTTCCACGAGTAGGCATAGCAAGGACGCGATCAGATCCAGGACCCTCTAGGTGGCTCAATCCATTGGCCTTGAATGATTGCCTAATGATATAAAAATAAAGTGTTTACTTTAATGTTGATAGAAGAGCATCATACTTACTATGGCAATTGAAGAAAAAGACATCGAGTCCATTAAGAAGCGACTGGATCTGATCGCGTCCTTGCTATGCCTACTCGTGGATCTGAAAACCCTGCCCACAATCGCTGACCAGATTCAGGTTTTGTCTGAGCGGGGTCTCGCGCCGGCGGAAATAGGCAGGATCGTTGGCAGAGAAGCCAACTACGTTTCAGCATCACTCAAGAATAAGAAGAAGGTGAAGAAGAATGCCGCATGAAGAGACTTCCGACTTCAGCAAGAAGATCGATATGCTCAACCGGTTGCTGGCGATCGGCCTCGTTACAGGCAAGCGGCAACGCGATCAGATCAAGTTGCTGTCAATCGCGGGTATGGGCCCCAAGGAGATTGCCGATCTCATCGGCACCACTCCCAACACCGTAAATGTTGCTTTAACCGCACTCAGGAAAGAGAACAAACTCAATCTGAAATCCGAAGGAGGTAAGGAAGATGTCGGATGAATCCAAAATGTCGCTGGATATGACGTTGCGGGCACTGTTGTTGGTTTCACTAAAGGGCCTCCCGACAGACTCACAAGTCGAAATACTTCTGCGGGCGGGCTTCGCGAATGTGGATATAGCAGACTTGACCGGGTCGTCTGCAAACGCGATAGCGCAGAGAAAAATCCGCATGAAGAAGAAGGGGACGAAATGAAACAACCCGCCGGGACCGCGGAAGCGAGCCTTGAACTCAAAGCCCTCATCTTCCAGATGCACATGGCCGGATGCACGCAAGATGGTATTGCGGCATATGTCGGAAAGAGCAAGAGCACGATTAACGAGATGCTGAAGCCACTTCAAAAGCCAGGTAAGCGCGGATAACGATGGACCAGCCGACTAGGATTATCGACGCCTCGAAGATTGAGGAGATTGGCGAATTTCTAAGCGGCTCAGCGGACAGACAACTCGTCTATAAGGCCATCTACAGCGGCGGAGCGAAGCCCAAAGGCGCTAAGGACATTGCGAAATTGACAGGGCTAAGCGAGATGCGAATTCTGCAAATCGCCACGCCAATGTCCAATCATGGCTATGTTGCAAGCACACGTTCCGGCGGCAAGGTTAAGTATCTGAAGTATCGCGATCTGGTGCCGAAGCGCGATCAGATCTTAGCGCTGGCGCGAAACGAGAAAAGACTCAAGGCGATCAAAAACGCCAAAAACGGCAGGGTGACGGTGACTGTAAACGTATCGAAGCCGGCCCAAGCGATAAGAGTTGATTTAATCACAATCGACGATATCGATAGCTTTGCCAAAGTGAGGAAAGTTCCATTTGCACAAGCTAACGCGCTGAGGCCTAAGCGGCTAAGAGAAAAAGTATTTAAGTATGGACTAGCTAAGATTCTTGGGGAAACAGGAACGTTTCAAGACTGGGGCGGCGAAAAGAATGACCTCTATTCGATCAATCTCAGGATAAAGAGCAAGCGGCTGAAATCCGCTATAGCGCTGAAGGGAATTGCGACCAAGCCACCACTAACAATTAAGAAGTTGGGAAAGAATGCGAACCAGATTCCGCATCTTTTCGAATCAACTGCCGAAGTGTTTTTCATTCAATTTGAAGGTCAGATTTCAGAAGAAGTAGTCGAGCAAATGGAAACCTACGCCATCCGCAAGTCGAAAGAAACCGGGAAACTCATCCGCTATGGAGTGATAGGTGCGGACGACTCAGCTAGGCTTCGAATCGCATACCCCACACACTTCCGTTAGCTTGAAGAAAATGCATGGCAAAGCGAAAGAACAATTCGGTCACGATCGGTAGCGGCAACGTTTTGGGCAAATAGGGCGACATGATACCTAATTCCTAGCCACTTCCGGCACCGCCTCGCGCTATACTTCCCCTATGGCGATCACCCTCGATTCCGCAACCGAACAGCGCATCCAGCGCGAACTCGACCGCGGCCACTACGCCTCACCCGCCGAGGTCATCGCCCAGGCCCTCGACCTCCTTGAGGCCGAGCAGGAGTGGCTTGAGATCAGCAAGTCCGCCCTCAACCAGCGGCTCGAACAAAGCATGGCCCAGATCGATCGCGGCGAAGGCATCCCCGGCGACCAGCTCCCGCAGGTCCTCGCTGAGCGCCGACAGGCACAGAAGCGGAGCGCGTGAAGCCATTCATTGTTTCCCCGCTCGCCGCTGACGACCTCAATGGAATCTGGCTCTACTTGGCCGAGGAAGCCAGCGAAGAATTCGCGGACCGCACCCTAGAAAAGCTCGTCCACACTTTCTCCGAGCTTGCCGAAACACCCGGCATCGGCCATCGCCGCCCCGACCTCACACGACTGCCGCTGCACTTCTACTTCGCCGCCCCATACATGGTGATCTACCAGCGTGACCGCTCACCGCTCGCCATCCACGCTGTCCTCCACGGGGCGCGACACCTCCGCAAAATCCTCCGCAAGCGCCCGCTCTGACCTACCCCTCGCACACCCACCTCGAACCCCGCCTTTCACGCGCGGAGCGCGTCGAGAACGGCACGAAGTGCAAAATAAATCCGGTCGCGCCCCCCATCGGTGCATAACCAGTCCAACCCCCACAAACCAAACCCCTTCAACCCCAAAACAGCCATCATTCCAGCTTGACGCCCCTGATACACTGGTAGAAGAGTAGAAAAAGAAGGGCCGCACACGCGTGCGGCCCGTTCCATTTAACCCCCCGGAAAGGGAACCATTGGTCACCTGCGCATCCGAATATCCCCTCTGCCGCCACACCAAAACCAACGGCCTCCGCTGCCAATCGCCCGCCCTCACGGACAGCGCCTTCTGCTATCACCACCAGAAGCTCCGCCGCACCCGCCGCACCACCGTCAGCTCCGGCCCCGGCCTCAGCACCAACGTCCTCCACCCCCTGCGCAACGCGAATACCCTGCTGCAGGCCACCAACATGGTGCTCTCCGGGATTGCCACCAACCAAATCCACCCCAAAAAGGCTGGCAGAATGCTCTCCGCCCTCCGGCTCGCGGCCGCCGAACTGCGCAGAACCTCAAAGGAATGACGATCTTAGCCGTAACCCCAATCCACGCCTGAACTTAACCCAACCCACCACCCGCTAACCCTAACCAACCAAACCACTTCCCCCCAAGATCATACCTTCCGGAACCGCAGCGCCTGGTACGGCCTTCCCGCCAGCTTCAGCCGCGTCCTTCCCTCGAACGTCCCCGGCAGCGCCACCACCGTCATCTCCCAGGGATCGATCAGCTCCGCCGTAAACTTCCCCTCCGGCAGCGGAAAGTCATAGTAGATCGGCTGGTGATAATCCATGAAGTACAGCACTGCCGTCGGCTTCCCGCTCGGATCCACAGCCGACGCGTTCAGGTAATACGCAGCCGCCTGCGCGCCCAGCCCTATCCGCGCTCCGCTCGCAGCCGTCGCTTCCACCAGCCTCCGCAGAAACGCAATCCGCGCCGGACTGGTCCCGTGCAGCTTCCCGCCATGCGCCCACCACAGTGTCGGCGTCGCATTGTCGTCGTAGGTCGCCAGCGTCGGATCCAGAATCGTCTCGCCGTGCGTCACGTAGCATCCCGCCACCACGCCCAGCCAGAACCGCCGCAGCATCTCCTCCCCCGACAGGTTTCCCCAGCGGCTGTTCAGGTTGCCCTCGTACTGCACCTCGTCGAAGCAGATCGGTTTCTGCCATGCCGCCAGCCACTCCGCCGCCCGGTCGAACGCATACGTCTGCAGGCTCGCATGGGTCACCCACGGATGTCCGTAGTCGTACATCGTGTGCGAGTAGTGCACCGATCGCAGATGCCCCACAGCATCATGCTGCTCAATGATGTGGAAGAAGCGGTCAAAGTCCGCCGCCGACTTCGCATGCATCAGGTCCCATTCGTTTGCCAGCGACCACCAGATATTCCGGTACGCTGACATCCGCGCCAGCACATACTTCAGATAGCGGTCGTCCGCCTCCGCTCCCATCGTCGCGTAGCCCCAGCGATCGTACGGATGAAACAAAATCAGGTCCGCCTCAATTCCCATCGCCCGCAGGTCGGCAATCCGCTGCTCCACATGCGCAAAGTACGCCGGGTTCAGCCGCGTAAAGTCACTCACGCCCGCCGCGTTGCGCTCAAACGGATACAGCGCCGGCTCGTTGTGGTTGTACTGGTAGCTCTTCGGAAACACGCACATCCGAATCTTGTTGAACGCCCCGCCGCGCAGCGACTCCAGCGTCTGCCGCTGCAACTCCTCCGCCTGGTGCATCCACGCGTAGCACGTCGTCCCAAAGGGAAAGAACGGAGTCCCATCGGCGTAGCCAAAGTGCTGCGTATTCCGCACCCGCACCGGCCCATGCGCTCCAGCCTTCGCGGCCCCACAGGTGAAGGAACCCGTCTTGCCCGCCAACTCCGCGCGATTACTATCCGTCGTGTACGTCCACTCGCCCAACGCGTCCGGCATAAACCGCACCATGTACGCGCCCTCGCCGTTGTAGAAGCCGTCCACCGCCACCGTCCGATGCCCCAGTTGAAAACTCGCCGTCAGCCACACATCGACGAACGGGTTCCCCGTCGCAGGTCCGGCCAGCGTCAGCTCGAACACCTCCCACTGCGCCACTGGCTGCGCCGCCGCCGCATGCCCCGTTCCCGCCGCCTGCTTTGCCCCCGCCTGCGCCGCACCGCCCGTCACCAGCGCCGCCAGCGATCCCGCCGACCCCAGCTTCATCATCTCCCTGCGATTCATCCGAGCCATGCTCAACCCCTCCAAAATCAGCCGGACTGAGCTTACACTTTCTCATGCCCCGCCGACGAGACCCAGACGAGGCCGGCCACACATCTATGCCCTCCAATTCTCGATTTGCACTTCAGTGCTGGCTTCTGTTTATCGTCTGCTTCAGCGCTCTTTCTCCGCTGCGCCTCACCGCGCAGCCCTACTCCCAGTTCACCAACGGTGCAGTCACCGACCACCCCGCCTGGCGCGATACCACCGGAAACCTGATCAACGCGCACGACGGCGGCATCCTCTTCGCCGGCGGAAAATATCACTGGTACGGCATGGCGCTCCGCCCGCTCCCCGTCGGCAATGGCCCCGACGGCGGCCAGAAGACCACCGTGGGCGTCGTCATGTACAGCTCCACCGACCTCTACAACTGGACCTACGAGGGAGTCATCCTCGCCTGCTCGCCCGACCCCGCGAACCCGCTCCACGGCCCCATGCGCTTCGAGCGCCCCAAGATCATCTACAACCGCACCACCCGGCAATACGTCCTCTGGTTCCACTACGTCGGCTATCCCGGCAACCATGGCACCGCAATCGGCACCGGCGACGCGGGCGTAGCCGTCAGCAGCAGAGTCAACGGCCCCTACGCCTTCCGCGGCTACTCCCGCCCCATCGACGCCAACGGCGTAGTCCGCGACTTCACCCTCTTCCAGGACGACGACGGCGCCGCCTACTTCCTCTATGACCGCGACGTGCCCCAGCCCCTCCCCGGAGCTGGCCGCGTCCTCCACATCGTCAAGCTCACCGCCGATTACCTCGGCTTCTCCTCAACCTTTTACGAGATCGCCAACGCCAGCCGCCGCGAAGCCCCCGTCATCTTCAAGCGCAACGGCTTCTACTTCCTCATCACCTCCGCCGAGACGGGATGGAAAAACAACGCCGCCAACTACTATCGCTCCACCAGCATCCTGGGCCCGTACACCGAACTGGGAAACCCCTGCATCGGTCCCGATCCCGAACTCACCTTCGACGCGCAGGGCGCCTACGCCTTCCCCATCCACGGCAAGCCGAACGAAATCGTCTTCCTGGCCGAACGCCACATTACCACCCGCATGACCGACAGCTCCTACATCTTCCTCCCCATCCAATTCCCAACCCCCTCCACCCTCCAACTCCAATACCTGCCCACCTGGCGCCTGAGCCATTGGCCACCCCGTTAAAGCGGGTGCCCCGTCCTAGCTCTGCTGGGGCGGGTTTCGTCCTCCTTCGAGATGGTGTATCCTAAAACTGGGATAACCAATGGCACGAGAGCAACTCGCCGTAGATGAGAGGCCCCTGATCTGGATCGGTTCTTCAAGGAAAGACTTGATGACGTTTCCAACGGATGTTCGCACCCATCTCGGCGCCGCGCTTGGAGTGGCGCAGTTCAGCGGCAAGCATCCGGACGCGAAGCCGTGGAAGGGTGAGGGACCGGGCGTGATGGAGATTGTCGAGGATCATCGGGGCGACACCTTTCGAGCCGTCTACACCGTGCGCTTCGCGGCTGCGGTCTACGTGCTGCACACGTTCCAGAAGAAGTCCAAAAGCGGAATTAAAACACCAAAGTCGGACCAGCAATTGATCGCGAGCCGTTTGAAGGACGCCGAGCGAGACTATCAGGAGAGATTCGGAGGGAGACATGCCTAATGCCAAGAAAGCTGTAACAGCGGAAGTAAGTTCGGGAAACGTCTTTGCCGACCTCGGCCTGCCCAACGCCGAAGAACTCAACACCAAGCTCCGCCTCTGCTTCGTGATCAACAGAATCCTGGCCGACCGCAAACTCACCCAGGCCGAGGCCGCTCGAATCCTCGGCGTCAACCAACCCAAGGTCTCCGCGCTCAAGAGCTATAAACTCGAAGGTTTCTCCGTCGAGCGCCTGATGAGCTTCGCCACCGCCCTCGAACACGACGTGGTCATCGAAATCCGCCCCCGCCGCAAAGCCGCCGGTGCTGCGCGAGTCTTGGTAGTCGGCGCCGCCTAAGCCGTCTGCTCCTCGAACCTCGTACCTCGAACCTAGCCCTCACCGCTCCGCCAACCGCCGATAAGCCTTCCGAAAAACCCGATTGAAAATCTCGTGCGCCAGATCCACCGACTCCTCAATCGCCTCGCCGGTCGGCCTCACCCGCACATTCACCTGTTTCTCCCGAGCTAGCCTTAGCCCCGCAATCACACACGCCCCCAGGTAGATCAGCGTGCGATTGGGCCGGGGCAATGCCGCATCAGGATCGAACATCCCTCCACCATAGGCGAACACAAAGCAAAAGTCATCCACAAACCCCATCTAGTGTCTTCGAACCCCGTCTTTCAAGGCTCTGTCAAGCGTTTTGTTTGCGGAAATCCCCAACCCCCACAAACCAAACCCCTTCCACTCCAAATTAACACCAGCCAAACGACCGTCGAGTTATGTGCAAACCCGTAGAATTGAAAGAGGAGCCAAAGAGAAAGGACTGCGTCCCCCACAAACCGCAATCCCAATGGAATCATGATCCATAGCTGTAATACCAATAAAATGAGGATCTTGCAAAAATGCCGGGGGGGGGAGGGGTGGGTGTACCTCTCCAAAGGGCAGCGGACCAATCCAGACCCAGCAGACCCAGTCCAGACCTAAGTGCAATGTTGGGAAGACTTTGACAAGAAAAGTACCGGCGAAAGAGGACTCGGCTCAGCGCGTGTGCAGCGCCGTCTCGATGCTGGAATTCACCTCGGCCTGGGCGAACTCGGCAGCCACCCGAATGCCGTTCATCACTGCCTTCTCGTTCGACGAGCCGTGCCCGACGATGCACACGCCCCGCACTCCCAGCAGCGGCGCCCCGCCGTACTCGGAGTAGTCGAGCCGCTTCTTGAAGTCGTTGAATGCCCGTCGCGACAGCAGCGCGCCCACCTGCGACGTCACCGTCGACTTCAGCGCCTCGCGCAGCAGCGTGCTGACCAGTTTGGCGACGCCCTCTGAGGTCTTCAGGGCGATGTTCCCGACGAAGCCGTCGCAGACCGCAACGTCGGCGCGGCCGTTGAACAGGTCGCGGCCCTCGATGTTGCCGACAAAATCGATGGCCGAGAGCGCCCGCAGTAGCGGGATGGTGTCGCGCGTGAGCTGGTTCCCCTTGGAATCCTCCTCGCCGATGGAGAGCAGCCCAACCCGCGGATGGCCGATCCGCAGCACGTTGCGCGCGTACATGTTGCCCATCACCGCGAACTGGACCAGGTTGTCGGGATCGCAATCCACGTTGGCGCCGACATCCAGCAGCAGCGATGGGCTGCCGGTGACGGTGGGAACAATCGTGGCGAGGGCGGGCCGATGAACGCCCGCCAACATGCCCAGGACCATCTTGGCCGTCGCCATTGCCGCGCCGGTGTTTCCAGCGGTGAAGAAGCCTCGCGCCGAGCCTTCGCGGACCATTCGCAGTCCGACGCGCATCGACGAATCGCGCTTGGCGCGGACCGCCTGCGCGGCCTTGTCGTCCATGCTGATCCACTCCGACGCGGGAACGATGTCGATCGCCGGCGTGGAGCTTCCCGGCCAGCGCGGCGCGCGCAATGCCCGCGTCAAAGCCGGCTTGAGGATCTCCTCCGGCCCCACCAGGTGGACGCGCACATCGAAGTAGCGGCACGCAAGAATGGCCCCGCGAACCTCAGGCTCGGGGGCTCGGTCGGAACCCATCCCATCGACAACTATGTCAATCGGCATCAGGAAGATAGTACGCGCTGCGGGGCTAGCTTGCTTCCTTAACTGCGAGCACTTCGCGCCCCTTGTACTGACCGCATTTCTCGCAGACGCGGTGAGGCAGCTTGCGCTCGTGGCAGTTGGGGCACTCGGAGGTGCTGGTCGGGGTCAGGAAGTCGTGGCTGCGCCGCTTGGCGGTGCGCTGCTTGGAGTGGCGGCGTTTCGGATTCGGCATTGCGGTTCCCTTTCATGGGGCCGGGCAGCGGCATGCGCGGCTGCGGGTGAAGGCCCGTTGCTACAAGATCTTCTGCTACCTGGATTCGATCGTGCCGGCCAGACCTGCGAGCGCATTCCATCGGGGGTCCGACGTGGGATTGCAGTTGCAGGTTGCGAGATTCAGGTTCTGGCCACAGCGCGGGCAAAGTCCCTTGCAGTCTTCCTTGCAGAGCGTGCGGCTGGGCAGGGAGAGCAGCACCTGTTCGCGCACGACATCCTCAAGCGATAGACCGCTCTCTTCATAATAGCCGATTTCGGTCTCATCCGGGGTAATGGATCGCTCTCCCGGATCGGCGTCCGCGGCCTGCGGGCGGAAGATCAGGTCGAAGCTGCCGCTCAGCGGTGTGGGCACCGGCTCCACGCAACGGGCGCAGAGCAGTTCGAAGTCGCCGTGGTAGGCCGCGCGCAGGCGGATGTCGGCGACCTGCTCGCGGTGGCCGCGATGCTCGACGATCAGGTCGGCACGGCCGTTGACGGGCAGCGGACCAACCTGGGCAACATCAGGGGCATAGTCGAGCGCACCGGCAGGGATGGCTTCGTCAAACAGGAGAGGTTCCTTTTCGAGTTGAAGGGGAGTAATCAGCACGTTGTTAACGCTAAGGCGATGCGGGTTGCAGGTCAATGGGGTAGATTGAGCATGTCACTCGCAAGATTCGCCCTTCCGGCTGCCCGTGACCGAGGTTGGGTGACGCGGCTCACAGCGTTGCGTGTAGCAGAGGGAGCAGGATAGCGCGGTAGGTTCCCCGGCAGTGAGTCACCAAGCGGAACTGGAGGCAGCTATGTCGTCTCGTACTACGTATTTGGCCAGGTTATTGGGGCTTTTCGCGATTGTGGTCGCGCTCGCGATGATCACCTACAAGCAGGACACGGTTGAAACCATTACGGCTATGATGAGCAACCCCGAGTCAGTATTCGCGGTTGGGCTGATTGCGGTTGCGGCAGGACTGGCGATGATTCTCGCCCACAACGTGTGGTCGGGCGGCGCATTGCCGGTGGTGGTTACGCTGATCGGCTGGTTGAGCCTGATCAAAGGCCTGGCCTGCCTGTTCCTGCCGCAGCAGGCACTGGCAGGACTGTTCGCCGGGCAAAGCTACGGCCGCTTCTTCTACGTTTCGCCGGTGATCTCGCTTCTGCTGGGCGTCTACCTCGTGTATGCCAGCAGCTTCAGGCGAGCGGACGGGGCGCAAGCAAAGTAGCTGCTCTCTTTCCGGGACAGTCACTCCACGTAGAGGCGGATGCCAGCGATCCCGGCGGCGCCGGCGGCGAGGCAGGCACCGGTATTTTCCGGGGTGATGCCGCCGAGCGCGAGCACGGGGACGGGAGCGGCGGCCGCGCAAGCCAGGTGGAGGAGGTTGAGGCCGCTGCCCTCGGACAAATGCGCATTGGCGGGATACTCGGCATGGGGATCGGCGACAACCTTCTCAAAAACCGGGCCGAAGAGGATGAGCGTTGGTGCCTGCCTTGGTGCAGCGGCGACCTCACCCAGGGTGTGGCAGGAGACGCTGACCACAGGCGAGGACAGACCCGCGGCGGCGTAAAGCAGGCGGACGTCCGCCGGCGTGAGGCTGCCTTCGGCGGAGGTGAGGTGGACGCCATCTGCGCCGGCTGCGACGGCCACGTCGGCGCGAGAGTTGATGAGCAGCTTCGGGGCAGGCGAATGCGCGCGCAGGACCCAAAGCAAGTTGCGTGCAAGCGCGACGAGGGCTGCGGGCGGCAGGTCCTTTTCGCGGAGCTGGATGTAGTCGACACCCTCTGCGGCGAGTCGCGCGGCCTGATCGAGCAGGGCAGCTTCGCGCGCAGCCTCGTCTCCGGGGAAGCGGGCGCGGTCGGTGATTGCGTAACGAAGCATGGCTTCAAGTGTAGGACGCGCCAAGTGGTGGGGGAGTTTGCACAATCGTGTCTCCCCTTGCGTAACCTGGGGTTGGGTCGGCTATGGTACTTTCAAGGCAGGTAGCGACCCCCTACGCAGCAGAGCCTTCTGCCACAGAAAGAAGACTGACACGGCATGGATAGTGCATACGATCTGATCGTCCTCGGGTCTGGGCCGGCAGGCCAGCGGGCTGCGATCTACGGGTCGAAGCTGGGCAAGAAGATCGCGGTGGTGGAGTCGCGCGAGGTGGTGGGCGGCGCTTGCATCAACACCGGGACCATCCCGTCGAAGACCATGCGCGAGGCGGTGCTTCATCTCTCCGGGTACAACTACAAGTCCATCTACGGGATGAACTACCGGGTGAAGGAGAAGATCACCATGTCCGACCTGGCGTTCCGGGTCCAGCACGTGATCAAGACCGAGATCGACGTGACCGAGGCGCAGCTCTCGCGCAACAACATTGAGATGCTGGTGGGAATCGGCAGCTTCGTGGACGAGAACCACATACGGGTGGCCAATTCGCGCGGGACAAATGTCTACCAGGCCGCGAACGTACTGATCTCTACCGGGACCAAGCCCGCTGCTTCGGATAAGGTGCCGATCAACGGGCGCAGCATCATCAACTCCGACCAGGTGCTGGAACTGCCCAACCTGCCGAAGACGCTGATTGTGGTGGGCGGCGGCGTCATCGGCGTGGAGTATACATGCATGTTTTCCGCGCTGGGAGTGCGTGTAGTTCTGATTGAGCGGCGGCCCCGGCTGCTGGAGTTTGCCGACCAGGAGATCGTCGAGGCGCTGAGCTACCATCTGCGCGACTCGCGCGTCACCATGCGCCTGAATGAGGAAGTCGAGTCCGTGGAAGAGATGCCGGACGGGACCGTGGTTGCCAATCTGGAGAGCAAGAAGAAGGTGCAGGGAGATGCGCTGCTGTATGCGGTCGGGCGGCAAGGCAATGTGGATGAGCTGAACCTGGCAGCGATTGGGCTGGACGCGGACAAGCGGGGCAGGATTCCCGTCGACAAGGACTTCCGCACCAAGGTTCCGAATGTGTTCGCGGCCGGGGATGTGATCGGGTTTCCGTCCCTGGCGTCGGTATCGATGGAGCAGGGGCGCATCGCTTCGGCGCGGGCGTTCGGCGACGAAACGATCCTGTCCAACCCGAGCTACTATCCGTACGGGATTTACACCATTCCCGAGATCAGTTTCATCGGCAAAACCGAGGAGCAGCTGACCGAAGAGGATGTGCCGTACGAGGTGGGAGTGGCCTACTATCGCGAGATCGCGCGCGGGCAGATCCGCGGAGACACGACCGGCCGGCTGAAGCTGATCTTCCACCGCATGACGCACGCGATCCTCGGCGTGCATATCATCGGCGAGGGCGCCAGCGAGTTGCTGCACATCGGCCAGGCGGTGATGGTGCTCGGCGGAAAGCTCGAGTATTTCGTGGATACGGTCTTCAACTATCCAACCCTGGCGGAATGTTATAAAGTGGCGGCGTTCAACGGATTGAACCGCGTGAGCAAGTTCGAATAATGGTGTAGCAATGGCGAAGATTGTCGGTCTGACGTTATCGGAGCGCGTGGTTGCCGGGCTGGTGGTGGACCACAAACTGTCCGGAAACCTGCGCTCCTTCCCCGAAGCGCACGACGACGAGTATGCGCTGGTGGAGATGCCGGCTGAAGGCATTGTAGAGACCATGTGCCAGCAGGTGCTGGCGGCCGCCGGCAAAGAGCGTGCGCTGGCGGCTGTAGGCGTGGGCGTGCCGGGGCTGGTGCGCCACGGTGTGGTGGAAGAGGCGCCCAACCTGCCGCAGTTGAAAGGCGCGCGCGTGGCAGACATGCTGGCCGCGCAGCTTCGCGATCAGGGGATCAAGGCGCCGGTGAGCATTATCAACGACGCCGATGGCTTCGCCGCGGGCATCGCGGCGTCGATTGGCAAGCTCGACAGCGTAATCCGGGTGTGGACGCTGGGTGTGGGCATCGGCTACGGACGCTATCCCCTAACCGAGGGCGTGTGGGAGGGCGGCCACACCGTAGTCACGCTGGACGACAAGGAAAACTACTGCGGGTGCGGCGGGCGCGGCCATCTGGAGGGCATCATGGGCCACCGGGCCATGCGTCTGCGGTTTCTGGACATGGAGCCGGAAGAGGTATTCGAAGAGGCGAAGCTCGGCGACATCCGCTGCCTGGAGTTCAAGCGCCTCTGGCATAAGGCGCTGGCGGCTGCCACGGCAACGTCGATCCATCTGCGCGGGCCGGGGCGGTTTTTCCTGGCGGGCTTCAACGTGCGCTTTGTCGATATGCCGATGCTGAGGGATTATCTGCAGCAGATGGTGAAGATGAGCCCGCTGCAGAGCTACTCCATCGAGATCGTCAAGGACGACCAGGAGACCCGCGTGATTGGCGCGGCGGTTAGCGCGGAGAAGATGGCAAAGTAGGAGTCACCTCTGGCATTGGGGACAGAAGTGGGTTCCGCGGCCGGCGAGGGTGATCTTCTTGATCGGTGTGCCGCAGACGAGGCAGGGCCCCCCGCCGCGCCCGTATACCTTGTGCTCGATCTGGAAGTATCCGCGCATCCCTTCCGCATCTACGTAATCCGACACCGACGAACCGCCCAGCTTGATCGCCCGCCTCAGTACGTCCCTCAGCGCCGTACGCAGGCGGGTGAGTTCTTCACGGGTGAGGCGTCCAGCCTGGCGGCGGGGCCGGATGCGAGCGCGGAAGAGCGATTCGTCGGCATAGATGTTGCCGACGCCGTGCAGCAGCGACTGGTTCAGCAGCGCCGCCTTGATTGGCGTCCTGCGGCCGTGGAAAAGCGCGACGAAGTCTTCGAGCGGGATGGTGAGCGGCTCGCGCCCGGGGCCGGCATAGGAAGTTGCAAATTGCAGGTTGTCAGTTGCAGGTTGGTGGATGCTGAGGCGGCCGAAGCGCCGGGGATCCACGAAACGGATCTCGCGGCCGTCGGCGAGGGTCAGAATGGCGTGGGTGTGCGGTGGCAGCGGGACGTCGGGTGCGGAGACGAGCAGGCGGCCGGTCATGCCGAGGTGGATGAGAAATTCCACCGGGCTTTGCTGCTTCTTCGAGCCGCTGCGTGCGACGGTCATCACGATGGTCTTGCCTACGCGGCGGACGCTCACGATGGTCGCGCCGGTCAGCGCGTCGGCGATTTCGGCTTCGGGAGACTTGAAGGTCTGCGGCTTGCCGCTGGTCCAGATGCTGGCGATGCGCTGGCCGTGGACGCGCGCGTGGACGCCGTTGGCGATGGTTTCGACTTCGGGAAGTTCGGGCATGTGGATGAGGAGATCCTGGAAAGCGGGTTGCAGGTGGTTGGGCGTTCTATGTATTGTTTGCTGTCTATGAAGATAACTGCGCGGTTGACGATTGTGTTGGCGGGGGTGGCGATTGCCGTTGGGACGGGGCTTGCGCAGGGCCAGAGACCGTTGCTGCTGGTGGCGAACCAGGGTGACCGCACCCTGAGCCTGATCGATCCCGCCACCGGCAAGCAGATCGCCGCGGTACCGGTGGGAGGCGTCACCGGGCATGAAGTCGCGGTGTCCGCGGACGGGAAACTGGCCTTTGTGCCGATCTACGGCGACTCCGGCGTGGGTCGCCCCGGAACCGACGGCAGCAGCATGTCGGTCATCGATCTCGCCGCGCGCAAGGTGGTCGGAAGCGTCGATTTCGGCCATGGGGTACGCCCTCACATGCCGCTGGTCGAGCCGGTAAGCGGCATGCTCTACGTGACCACCGAACTGGACAAAGCCGTTACGGTCATCGACCCGAGGACCCTGAAGATTGTAGACAAGATTCCCACTGGCCAGGAGCAGTCGCACATGCTGGTGGTCACACACGACGGCAAACGCGGCTACACCGCCAACGTTGGCCCGGGTACGGTCTCGGTCCTGGATATGGCGGCGCGCAAGACAATCGCCGTAATCCCGATCTCCGGCATGACCCAGCGCATCTCCATCTCCCGTGACGACAAGATGGTCTTCACCGCCGATCAGACCAAGCCCCAGATGGCGGTGATCGATACCGCAACCAACCAGGTGAAGACCTGGATTCCACTGCCGGCGGTCGGATACGGATCGACGCCGACCTTGGACGGGCGCTGGCTGCTGGTCCAGATGGGGCCGGCGAAGCAGGTTGCCGTGATCGACCTTGCCACCATGAAAGTGGCACGGACGATCGACGTGCCAGCCGGTTCGGGCGAGATCCTGATGCGCCCTGACGGCAAGGTGGCCTATGTATCCTGCCCGGTCGACGGCAAGGTTGCGGAGATTGATCTGGCTACCTGGAAGGTGCTGAGGCTGATCGACGCGGGCACCAAGGCAGACGGGCTGGCCTGGGTGAAATAGTCGACGGCGGCAGGTAGCGTGTAGTTACGCGCTTGGCCGCAAGGACTTCAGCGATGCCTCGACTTCGTCCCGCATGCTGAAGCGGTCTCGACCTCGAGGCCCGGTAGCGGTTTCCTTCGTATCTGCATGCTTGATGTGCAGCAGCGACTTGGCGTCGGCATAGCAGCAGCCGCTTCCGTCTCCCACAACCGCTGAGCCCTCGCCCGATTCGACCTTGTCGTAGATCAGGTGTTTGGAGCCGTCGATGTCCTTGGTCGCGCACAAGAGCACGGCCACCACCTCGCGACCATCGTCGAAGTACATTCGCACTCGTTCGCCCTGGAGCTTGCGAACTTCCTTGAACGTCGCCGCCATCTCTGAGACCTCCGGTTGCCGTACGGAAGCAGTATAGAATCAACTATGGGCGCCCGGGCAAGTCGGCCTGCGTGCGGACCTACTTTTCCGGAGCACATCCGTTTGATGCAAAGAAAATCAGCAGTGATCCTTGGCGCGCAGTGGGGCGATGAGGGCAAGGGCAAGATCGTCGATGTGCTGAGCGAGAAGTTCTCCGTGGTGGCGCGCTACGCGGGCGGCCACAACGCGGGGCACACGGTGATCATTGCCGGCAAGAAGTTCATTCTGCAGCTCATCCCCTGCGGCGTGCTGCGGCCGGAGTGCAAGGGGGTCATCGGCAACGGCGTGGTGCTGGATCCCATGGCCTTCCTGAGCGAGGTAAAGAAGCTGAAGGACGCCGGGCTGAAGGTGGATGGCCAGCTCTTCGTCTCCAACCGCGCGCAGGTGATTCTGCCCTACCACCGGATGATCGAACTGGCGGCTGAGAATGCGCCGGGGCGTACCAAGATCGGGACCACCAGCCGCGGCATCGGTCCGGCCTATGAGGACAAGATGCATCGCAGCGGGCTACGCGTGGTGGACCTGCTGAACCCAGCATTGCTGCGGACGCACATCAACAACGCGTGCTATGAGAAGAACACCATCGCCCAGGCGCTGTTCGGAACGGAGCCGCTGGACCCGAAGGCTATCTACGAGGAGTATGCGCGGGCGGCGGAGCAGGTTGCGCCGTTCGTGACCGACACGGCGGTGCTGCTGAACGAGGCCATCCGCGCGGGTGAAAAGGTGATGTTCGAGGGCGCGCAGGGAGCGCTGCTGGATATCGACCACGGGACCTACCCGTTTGTGACGTCATCGTCATCGACGGCGGGCGGAGCAGTTACGGGAACCGGCGTCGGGCCGACCTCGATCGGCACCGTCATCGGCGTGACCAAGGCCTATGTGACGCGCGTCGGCGAGGGACCGTTTCCTACCGAGATCCAGGACAACTCGGCCTCGCTGCTGCGCGCGCGCGGGCAGGAGTACGGTGCGGTAACAGGCCGGCCGAGGCGCTGCGGATGGCTCGACCTGCCGCTGCTGCGCTACTCCAACATGATCAACGGGACGGAGTGGCTGGTGGTTACCAAAATGGACGTAATGGACGAGTGCGCGGAGATTCCCGTCTGCACCGGCTACCGGATCAACGGCAAGCTGACCGACACCATTCCGGCGGACATGCGCGGCTTCGAGTCCATCCATCCCGTGTACACAACGCTGAAGGGCTGGAACGCCTCGACCGAGGGCATTGCCGAGTTCGACAAGCTGCCCAGGCTGGCGCAGGAGTACCTGCGCTTCCTGGAGCGCGAGTCGGGTGCCAAGATCGGCATGGTCTCGACCGGCCCCGACCGCGACCAGACGATGATGCTGCCTGAGTTCGAAGAGGCACTGCGGGCTTGAAATTGACCCGGCGGGCGGCCGGTTTCAGCGCGCCGCGGGCCAGGCACATCCCAATTCTGAAAGGCGTATCCCATGATCAGTTTCACGGTTCGCTTGACGTTCGAAGAGGGTACTCGCGAGGCCATCGCCGAGAGCTTGCGCCAGCTAACCCAGGCCTCGCGGCAGGAGCCCGGCAGCATCAATTACATAGCGCACTTTGTCGAGGGCGAACCTGCGACCGTGCTTATCTACGAGCAGTACGTGGACGAGGCGGCGCTGGAACATCACCGCAACAGCCCCCACTTCCAGAGATACGCCGCCGGCGGGCTGTATAAGCTCAAGCACACGCGGCTGTTGGAACATCTCCACGCCATCGCTTGAGAGCGGGCTGCGCCGCCGCGAGCTAGCTGTGGGTCGCGGCCCTGACCAAAACGGGCTCCGGAATCCAGCCATATTCCGCGAGAAAGTTACTCCGCGCGACTTTGTTTTGACTCCTTACGTCAAACCGGACTAGTATCCGGTACGGCGTATGGCGCAGCGCGTTCTCACTTGTCGTCTGGTTCGGCCCGGCAATGGCCTGGTGGCTCTGGTTCTCCTCGCCGGAGTTGCCTTTGCGCTGCCAGCGCGTGCGGATGCTCCTCATCCGAAGCTGCATGACCAGTACAAGCATCAGGTCGAGAAGCTCGAGGAAGTGTGGCGTACCGCTCAATTGAACGCGGACGTCGACGCGATGGACAAATTGCTCTCCGACGATTACGTCGGTATCACGATGACCGGCCAGGTAGTTACCAAGACACAGCAGTTGGACCGGATGCGGAACCGGAGCTTGGTCCTGACCAAGATTGAGCTTACAGACGTGAAGATAAAAGTGATTGGAACGACTGCGATCGTCCAATCCCTGGCCGATGTCGACGGCACCAACGACGGAGAGCCGATGCATGGGACGTATCGTTACACGCGGGTGTACTCGCGGTTGCCGTCAGGAACGTGGAAGATCACGAACTTCGAGGCGACGCGCGTGGGACCGCCCCCGGAGCCGCGTGATCGGCGCCGCCAACCTGCAGATCAAAGGCCGCTAGATCAGAAGCCGCCGTCGTAGAAAGCCCGTCGCACACGATGTCTTCACGATCTGCTGCGCGTCTAGGCGGCGTTCGATCCAGGGTTAGGTCCGGACAGATTGAGCGCCAGCAGCCGGCGATCGAGCGAGCGCGTGCCCCCGGTGATGCGCGCGTCTTCGGGCTCCTTGGGCAGAGCGTACAGAACTCGAGGAGCCGGTTGGCGGGTGGGGGGGCGACGCTGGGTTAGGGCGGTTACCAGTGCGTCCGGCTGGTTCCGGAGGTCTGGCAAGGAAGTCTGGGGACGGATGAAGTTGCTCGGTATCGTGGCCATAGTCCCTCCGGGGATTCGAAATCGCCTTCAGGTGCGTAACCGAGATTTGATGTGGCCCGTGCCACGAGTGTTGCATAGCCGACGCAAAAAGTAACGCGAATTTCAAAAAAAATGTGATTCAGGGTGCCGGCGGGCAGTGGAGAAACTCATACCCCGACTGCGCCTTCCACATCCCGCCAGGCGGTGCGAATCCGGCTCCAGGTGGTGTCCAGAGCTTCGGGCAGGACTCGCGTGTCGGCGGTGACGGTCATGAAATTGGTGTCACCGATCCACCGCGGCAATGCATGCATGTGGACGTGGCCGGTGATGCCTGCGCCACCGGCCTCGCCCAGATTGAGGCCGAAGTTCATGCCTGCCGGACGGTAAACGGCTCGCAGGACGCGCTCCACGCGCTGCGCCAGATCCATCATCTCGCGCGCGTCGTCCGGCGGGAGCGCGGCCAACGAATCGAGATGGCGGTACGGAACGATCAGGATGTGGCCGGTGGCATAGGGGAAGGCGTTGAGACAAAGGAAGCAGAGGCGTCCACGGACGAGAAGGTGCGCCGCTTTTTCTGCCTCTTCAAGGGCCATCCCATGCGCAACGGCATAGTCCACCGCGGTAATCATGTTGCAGAAGACGCACGGGCAGTCGCCGCTGTCCGGTCCCGGCCACGCGCTGAGGGCTTCGGGCACCCCCGGACGGGAGGATTCTTCGGTGCGGCTGACGTACTCGTAGCGCCAGGGAGTCCAGAGACGTTCCATCCGCCGGAGTATAGATCAATCCGGATGCGCCTGCGCACGAAGGAATCTCCGGGGGTGCCGTTTTCCGGCGGAGATACCCGAGGCTGCAGAGCCATTGCATTGCCGAAGAATTGACAGCTTTTTTGCATCGGAAAGCAGCCGGCGGACGGCAACGCAACTGCCCGAAAAGGCGCGTCGATGCTGGTTTGGTGAAGCGTCAAATCCCCAGCACAGATGGATTGACTCACCCTCGGTGAACGTATATGCTTTCTCTATAAGCCACTGCGTGTGGGATCCAACTGCAGCAGCTCCTATGTAAGTTGTTTCATTCCTGCCCAGCCGAAGCTGACTCGGATAACAACCAGCGCGTCTTTTCCTGGACCGTTGTTTGCCACACTGCCAGCGCCGCACGAATGGAGTGATTCCTGGGTCCCGGAGTAACGCACCAATGACTGTAGAAGTACACAATCCTGACCAAACCGAGAGTAAACCCCTGAACACCGAACTGGAAACCCTAGCGCCCGAAGCCATTGCGGAGCCAACCGAACTGTCTCCTGAAACCAACTCAACGCGTCCGCCCTCCGACGACGCCGGAAGCACGCTTGACATCGTCTCCACGTCCAGCGGCGATTCGGCCGGCCCGGCGGTCCCCGGCGCTTCGCCGTCGCCCTCCGAGCCGGACTACGACGCCGCGGATTTTGCCGCCGCTCTGGCGAACTTTGACCGCGAACAGGCTGCCGAAACGGCTGCCGCCCAGAACCTGACCGCCGAAGAGGTTGTGGTCACGGGAACCGTAGTCAAGATCACCGACAAGCATGTGGTGGTCGACATCGGATTGAAGTCCGAGGGACTGATCCCCATCGAGCAGGTGTTGGATCTCCAGGGCAATTCCAAGTTCAAGACCGGCGACACGGTCGACGTTGTGGTGGAGCGCGAGGAGGCGGAAGGCGGCTACCTGGTCAGTCACGAGAAGGCGCTGCGGCACAAGATATGGGACAAGCTGGAGAAGGCCGCGAATGACAAGGTTCCGGTGAAGGGCCTCGTGGTCAGCCGAGTTAAAGGTGGCCTGACCGTCGATATCGGCATCAAGGCATTCCTGCCCGGGTCGCAGATTGAAGTCCGCCCGGTGCGCAATCTCGACGGCTATATCGGCTCTGAGATTGAAGTTCGGGTCATCAAACTGAACAAGAAGCGCGGCAACGTCGTGATCAGCCGCAAGGAGATCCTCGAAGAGGAGCAGAACGCGAAAAAGTCAGTCACGCTGGCTACCCTGGAAGAGGGCAGCATCCTGACCGGGACGGTGAAGAATCTGACCGACTATGGCGCGTTCGTCGATCTGGGCGGGCTGGACGGCCTGCTGCACATCACCGACATGAGCTGGGGCCGGCTGACGCACCCCCGCGACCTGGTCAACGTGGGCGATGAGATTCAGGTCAAGGTGCTCAAGTTCGACAAGGAGAAGCAGCGCGTCTCGCTCGGGTTCAAGCAGTTGACGCCCGATCCGTGGCTCGATGCCACCGAACGCTACCCGATTGGAGCCCAGGTCCGCGGAAGGGTGTTGTCCGTCACGGACTACGGCGCGTTTGTCGAGTTGGAGCAGGGAATCGAGGGACTGGTGCACGTATCGGAGATGACCTGGTCCAAGCGGATGAAGCATCCGTCGAAGCTGGTCAAGCCCGGCGACGAGGTCGACACGATCATTCTCAGCGTCAATCCAAACGACCGCCGCATCTCGCTCGGCATGAAGCAACTGCAGGAGAATCCGTGGGAGCAGCTCGAGGAGAAGTACCCGATCGGCGCCATCATCGAGGGCAGGGTGCGCAACCTCACCGACTTCGGAGCATTTATCGAGATCGAGGACGGCATTGACGGCCTGGTGCACGTCTCCAACCTGAGCTGGACCAAGCGCATCAAGCACCCATCCGAGGTTCTGAAGAAGGGCGAGAAGGTCCGCGCCATCGTACTCGGCGTCGAACCCGAGAACCGGCGGCTGTCGCTCGGTGTCAAGCAGCTCCAACCCGACGTCTGGGACACCTTTTTTGCACAGCACCGCGTCGGCGATGTCATCAAAGGCAAGATCCTGCGCACCGCCCAGTTCGGGGCGTTTGTGGAGATTGCCGAGGGCGTCGAAGGACTCTGCCACATATCCGAAGCGGTCGACCAGAACCATCAGCCGGTCAAACTGGACGTCGACTCGGAGCATGAGTTCAAGATCGTCAAGATGAACCAGGAAGAGAAGAAGGTCGGACTGAGCATCCGTGCGGTTGGCGAAGAGGCAAGCCGCGCCGAAGTGGAGAGCTACAAGGAGCGCAGCGGCGATAAGGACCACAAGGACCACAAGGACCATAAAGACCACAAGAGCTCTTCCTCATCGAGCAGCAGCACGACGCTGGGCGACCTGATCAACTGGAAGCGCTCCGAGCGCGAGTAGCTCCCCGGGGCTCTTCCTCAACAGAGCATCAATGCAAAAGGCCTTCCCCAGCGGGAAGGCCTTCTTGCGTGCAATGCACATGATCTGTTCTGGAGCTTAAGAGCGCCGGACTCCGCATAGCCGGGGGATTACCCTGGGTGCGCTCCCGCCACGAGAGACACGCGGAGATCCCATGACACGGGCTCAACCACTGATCCGGGGGAATTGCTAAACGGCTCTCGAGAAGGTCGCGCGTGCTTCCGCCTGGGGCGGGAACGGGGTCACCATCTTCAGCGAGGCGCGACGCATGACTTCAAGTTCGGCTGGGGCGAAGAGCTCGGGCGGAACTCCACCCACCGCGACGAAGCCAGGGCTGTCGCCGAGCGCCTGCGAGATCTGGTTCCAGCGCAGGAAGGGCGACGTGGTGGGCAGGACAATGATGCGCCGCTTCGGCTCCGGCAGGGCAAAGTAAGCCGTCCAGGTGGCCAGAATCGTGCAAATGACGACGCCGTTGATCAGGCTGTAGGTGGTGCGCATACTTGGATTGAAGGCCAGCCATGCGGACTGCACCAGATCGTTGGTTGCCATGAACCCGAGACCGAGGCTCACACCGAAGATGCGGCTGCTGTAGGAAAGGCCCATCGGACGGATGGCGAAGCAGACAAAGAGCAGCAGGCAAAGGGTAAGGATGCTCTGGGTACGCTGCAGTTGGGAGACTGCGGCCATGAGGTAGGTAATGCCGGTCATATGCGGGGCGAAGGCGTTGCCGAGCGCCACCGCAACCGAGATGCCGGCCGCCCACTTGAAGACCAGCATTCCGAGGGTCTGGAGGCCTTTCAACGGAGCCATGGCGAGCTTGAACACACTGTAGACAACGATGAGGGCAAGAATCGACTCAATCGCGAAGCTGATCCAGTAAATATAAAAATACGGGTAGTAGAGCACAACCGCCCTAGCGTGATTGCCGAGAGCCAGATGGTTCAGGCCACCGAGGATGACGTTGGAGGTTATCCGCACTGCCAAGAAGCATCCCAGCGACGCGTAGTCAGCCCACTGTTTCTTCGCGATGAGGACCCACAGAGCCGCGGCACACAACAAGATCTCAAGATAGAGAAGCAGCCCGAGAAATGAGATTGTAGCCACGCGCGAAACCCCCTGGACAAGTTGAGGATACCTCATCCAAGGGGAACAGCAACAGAAATCTCTACAACTATTGTGTTACCAGGTGCCGAGACCGCAACCGTTGGGGTCGCCCGGGGGGCAGGTCGGAACTGGGGCTGCGCTCGTCTTGGCGGTAACGGTCGCCTTGGCAGGGGTTGCGCTGACAAAGGTAGAGGCGACTGCGCCGGTGACGGCTAGGGCGATGACGAGGCTACGAACGATGACTTTCATGATTTGCTCCCTTTTTGGTTACTCCGAGTGGGCCCGACTAAACTTTTCTCTGGACACGCCAGATGCAACCACCTTAGGATGTCTAGGCTGACAAGTCCACGAAAATCACTTACATAACCGGATATTATACGAACTTGGTTACTAAGGTAACTTTTTCGTTCAGGCACCACTGATTTTGCTGGAGTTATCGCGATACCTTATCGGGAATCTACCCGGTAAACTCCCTAAGAACTGGCCCCCGAATCCGCCCTGGTCCGCAATTTCCTTGAAAAAACTACACACTTTAGGGGATGCCCAGAGGCAAACGTGCCGGAATAGGCGCTTCTGCCGGGCCCGAACTGGCCTACAACCTTTGGGGGATGACCTCGGCGATGCGCCTGGAGAGGGCGTGTTTCGTGGGGAGTAGCGTCGGTTGGGGGTCGGCGAGGCGGGCGCGGTGACCTAAGGGGCTATGGAGTGCCCCCTCCGGGCCGATGGTATGGTATGACCTACAGGCGCTGGCAGCAGAGTTGCGATCCGGGGCCCGCGGACGACATGCTGGATCCGGTTGCCGGCATTCTTCGCAGATTTCACAACCGCAACGGCCCACTCAACGTCAAACTGCGCGTAGCCCCAGGTTCCCAGGAGATGATTCCCATGGTTGCCCCACAGAAACCCATTTTCAACGATCCAGTCTCGGCCTTGGTTCCGCCAATTCTGCTTGATCTGGAGGAGACCGCCATCTTCGGGCGGCAACTTCTCCTAGGGAGCGAAGGCATCCTTGCAGCCACGTTCGGCGATGACGACGAGGAGGAGGAAGACGATCCCGAGGAGGAGGAAGACGATCTGGATGCGGAGGATGAGGAAGACAACGAGGACGAATTCGAAGACGATGAGGACCCGGATGAGGACGACGATGACGATGTGATCATCGAGGACGACGACGAAGAAGAAGAGGATGAGGACGACGAAGATGAGGAAGATGAGGAAGACGAGGATGAAGGGGAGGACGATTCCCACTTCGTGCGGCGGATTATGACTAGTTGCTAGTTGCCGGGTTCGAGGTGACAGGGGTGAAGGGGCTGTAGGTGGGGCGATGACTCCTCCGCTTGTGGGTGTTCCGGGTGGCAGCGTATAGTTTGGCAACTTGGGAGCAGGGCGGCGTTGTGCCGGAAGGATCGGAGGACCGATGCGACTTGGGCGTGTTGTTCTTGGTGGGGCTGCAATGCTCGCCACCCTGGGCGTGTTCTGCGAACTGGCTCTCCGTCCGGTGGATGCACGCGACCGGACTCGGTATTCGGCGGGGCAGCAAACGTCGGAGGCGCCGACGCTGAAGGTGTATTCACGCGAGACGTTTGTGGATGTGACGGTGGTCGATGCCCAGGGCAGGCCTGTGCATGGACTGACGCGCGACGACTTCACGGTTCTGGAAGACGGCGTGGCGATGGAGCCGAACAGCTTCGCGGAGCACAGGTCAGACGCGCCGGTGGATGCGACGGAGCCAGTGAAGGAGAAGCTGCCGGCGAATACGTTCAGCAATGTCGATGCAAGCCGAGCGGATGGGCCGATCAATATATTGCTGTTTGATTCCAGCAATCTTCCGGTGATGACGCAGCACATTGTTGAGACCCAAATGCTCGAGTTTGTGAACAAGATGCGGCCGGGTACGCGCGCTGCGGTGGTGCGGATGACGTACCATCTTTCAATTCTCCAGGGGATTACGACAGACCGGGAGTTGATCCGCGCCGCGATCCAGAACGACAAGACTGCGCCCGGCTCCTTCGCGCTGGAGGATCCGCAGCAGGACTGGGCGAATGTTGACCTACCGGGTACGCCGCGCTTGGCCGACCCTCTGGTTGGCGATATTGCCGAGTGGCAAGGCACTCCGCCTCCGGAGAACTGGCTTGCGATGATGTCCGCGCGCGCGGAGTACGGCCTAACCGCCATGAAGCAGTTGGCGCGGTTTCTTGAGGGCATGCCAGGCCGCAAGAACCTGATCTGGTTCACCGGATTCGCACCTAAGGGATCTTTCAGCGGTGCGCTGGTATCTGAGGTCGACCTTCTGTCCCGCGCTCACGTCACGATCTACCCCATGGATCCGCGTGGCCCTGAGATCCACGCAACCCCCTTCGTTAGGAGGGCCATGGAAATGGAAGATGACACCATGGCGGAGGTTGCCGAGCAAACCGGCGGGACATTCTTTGCAGGCCGCGAGGTGGGAGCAGCGGTGGAACGCATCCTCGATCGCGCCTCCGATTACTACACGATGACGTATGTGCCCACCGAGAAGGCAGCGACCAGCGGGCAGTTTCGCAATATCACGGTGAAGGTGAATCGGCCGGGGTCGAAGCTGACTTACCGGCCGGGATACTATGCCACCGATCCGACGAGAAGCTTCAACAACATGAAGCTGATTCCTCAGCCGACGGCGATGCAGGCGGCGATGGAGCGGGGCGGGCTGGAGCCGACGCAGATTCTGTTCCACGTGAAGGTCGATCCGGGCGCGACGGATGGCACGGTTTCCGCGGGCAACCGGCCCGAGCCGAAGGGGATGAAAGCGCCGTTCCGGCATCTGGCGGTGACGTACATGATCGATATTGGCAACATGGCGTTCGACCGCGGGGGCGATGGGAAGTACCGCGGTGATTTTGAATTCGGCGTGATGGTGTATGACGGCGATGGGAAGCTGGTGAACACGGCCAGCAAGCAGGTGCGGCCGGTGGTGACGGCGGCGGCGTATCAGTCGATGCTGAAGGATGGGGCCGTGGCGCATGAGGAGATCGATGTGCCTGCACATGGGGAGTATTTCCTGCGGGTTGGGGTGCATGATCTGGCGAACGACAAGGTGGGAGCGCTGGAAGTGCCTACGTCGGATATTGCGGATGCGGGCGCGCAGAAACGATGAAGGAGTCTAGTAGCCCGCGTCGGTCACGATGTTCTCCAGGGGCTGGCCGGCGATGTAGCGGCGCACCTGCTGGGCGCCGAAGCGGAAGGCCCGGTGGATAAACTCCGGCGTCGACCCGCCAATATGGGGGGTGATGAGGCAGTTGGGCGCGGACCAGAGCGGGTGGCCGGCGGGGAGCGGCTCGGGGTCGGTGACGTCGACGGCGGCGCGGATGTGATGCTGCTGGAGGGCGGCGACGAGGGCGTCGGTGACTACGACGGGACCGCGGGCGGCGTTCACGAGCAGAGCGCCGTGCTTCATGAGGGCGAGTTCGGTTGTGCCGATGAGGCCCTGGGTCGCGTCGGTGAGCGGAACGATCAGAACCACGATGTCTGCCAGCGGAAGCAGGGCGTGGAGCTCGGTGACCGCGCTTACGGAGGGCTGTGTGCGCGCGCTGCGGGCGACGCGGAGGATGGAGACGCCGAACGGTGTGAGGCGGGCCTCGATAGCCGCACCGATGGAGCCATAACCGACGATGAGGACGGTTTTGCCGGAGAGGTCATCGGCGAGCACGGTGTATTGGCCTCGGGCCGGGCCGGGCTCGCTGAGGAAGCCGTCGGTGACGGTGGCGAAGCCGCGCCACTGCTGCTGATTCTGCAGGTCGCGATAGAGGGGGATGCGCTTCATCGTGGCCATGATGGCGGCCATGACCCACTCAGAGGCAGAGATGTCGTGGATGCCGCGGCCGTCGCAGAGGATGACGGTTGGGGGAAGCCAGGGAAGAATCCAGTCGACGCCGGCCATGAGGGACTGCGCCACTTTGACGCTGCGAAGCTGAAGAAATGCGGTGGCGGCGTCCTTGCGATAGAAGGGGAGGATCCAGAAGTCGACATCGACAGGGGATGGGATGGTCCGCGGAAGGCGGACGATTTCCGCCTCGGGCGGAAAGTCCGCGAGCAGTTCGGGTGCGAGGTTCTCGTCTACGCCAACACGGACCATAGGGGAGCAGTGTTGCAGAAGACGGGCTTACGGGGCAATACTGGGGGTGCCTGGGGGGCCGACGCAAGGCCTCGCACGAAGCACTGAGGAGATTTGATGAAGCGCAGGATTTTGCTGGTGGATGACGAAGTGGCCGTGCTACTGACGCTGAAAGCGGTGCTGGAGATCAGCGGGTTCGATGTGGATACGGCGGCGTCCGCGCGCGAGGGCAAGAGCAAGCTGCGGACCCGCGAGTACCACATGGTAATCACCGACATGCGGATGGAGAACGATGAGGCGGGGATCGAGGTGATCGCGTCAGCGCGGTCGGCCAGCTACCACCCGGCGGTTGCGCTGCTGACCGCGTTTCCCATGGCCGAGGAAGATTGGCAGACGATGGGCGCGGACAAAATGCTGGTGAAGCCGATGCACACGCGCGTGCTGCTGCAACAGATTGAGACGCTGCTGGCGTCGCATGAGGCGAAGCTGAGCATATGGAGTAAGCCGGCCGCGGGCGCGGGCGAAGTCGGCAAGGTGCGGGCGGCGGCGAAGCGGGTGGTTCGGAAGCCGGTGGGAAAGAAAGCTGTGCGGGCGCGGGTGAAGCGGGCGGCGAAGAAGAAGTAGGTTGCGGACTCGCGGGCGGGAGAGGGAGTATGCTCATGATCGCTGCGCGAGCCACCCGCTTGAGCTGTCGAGCGCTCGCTAGTGGGGGGAGTGGGACTTGATGTAGGTGCGCAGGGAGAGGTTGATGTCGAGGGCCTTGCGGACCCCGTTGTCGAGCATGCGGAGCCAGTCGCTGCCGGGCTCCTTGAGTTCGACGGTGCCGAGCAAGTAACTGGTCTGGACGATAATCTCGAGGGCGTTGGAGAGATCGTGGGCCAGCTTGCGGATTTCGAGTGCGAGATCTTCGGGAATCTCGGCGGCGCCGTTCTGGGTTGCTGGGTGGGTTGGTTCTGTCATATTCGGCGCACGTGCCTTCCTGCGGGTGTGGCGATCTGAGACCGTCTCAGTGTAAGGCAGGCGACGCACAATTGACAGGGGACACGTGGTTTGAAAGACTGGTAGCTCACGGCTGCTGTGTCCTGCCTCTAGGGTTAGCGACATGCAAGCAGTGCCGAAGTGGCGGAATTGGCAGACGCGCATGGTTCAGGTCCATGTACTCGCAAGGGTGTGGGGGTTCGAGTCCCTTCTTCGGCACCAAGTCTTTTCCAGCGACACAAATTAAATGGCGACCCAACTTGAGAGGATTCTCGCGCATACGCGACTCGAAGTGCGGGAACGCCGCGCTCGAGCGGACCTGGTTCTGCTGGAGCGTCAGGCTGCCGCGCACCGGCCACGCGGTTTCGAGTCGGCGCTGCGCAAGGCTGCGACTTCAGGGACCGCGGTGATTGCGGAGCTCAAAAAAGCCTCGCCATCGCGGGGGCTGATCCGGGCGGACTTTGAGCCGGTGGTGCTGGCACGGTCGCTGGAGGCGGCTGGAGCGGCGGCGCTCTCCGTGCTGACCGACCGGGAGTTCTTTCAGGGATCGCTGGAGAACTTGACGCTGGCATCGTCGTCGGTGGAGATTCCATGTCTGCGCAAGGACTTTATGGTGGACGCGTTTCAGGTGCTGGAGGCGCGGGCGGCGGGCGCGGATGCGATTCTGCTGATCGTTGCGGCCCTGGACGACACGGAACTGAAGCGGCTATCCGCGGAGGCACGGCGCATGGAACTGGACGTGCTGTGCGAGATCCACGACCGCGAAGAGCTGGCGCGCGCGGTGGCGCTGGGGTTTACGGTGATCGGGGTGAACAGCCGAAACCTGCACACGATGCAGGTCGACCCGCAGACGCAGATTGAGCTGGCGCAACGATTGCCGGCGGGTGCGCTGCGGGTGGCGGAGAGCGGGATTCGAAGCGCGGCAGACATTGCGCGGATGGCGGAGGCGGGGTTCGATGCGTTCCTGGTGGGCGAATCGCTGATGCGCGAGCCGGACCCGGGCGCCGCGCTGGCGAGCTTGCTGGATCGCGCAGTTTCGGCGGAGAGTTGAGGCTGGCGCAATGTGGGTGAAGATCTGCGGGAATACGAATCTGGAGGACGCGGCGCTGGCGGTTGAGCTGGGCGCGGACGCGGTGGGGTTCGTTTTTGCCGCAAGCCCGCGGCAAGTGACGGCCGCGCAGGTGGCCGCAATTACGCGGCGGCTCGACGGGCGGGTGGAACGAGTGGGAGTCTTCGACTCGCGGGACGTTGAGGAGATTGCAAGGACGGCAGCGGAGGCGGGACTGACGGCGGTGCAACTTCACGGTGGACTGGATGAGGGGCTGCTGGAGCGCCTGGCGGAGCGGCTCGCGGGCAGGGTGAGGATGATTCAGACGCTGCACTGGGCCGTCGGGGACGGCGCTGCAACGGCATCCGCGGAGCAGCTTGCGGGGCAGATCGGGTGCGTGGCGGCGCTGGGGTTGGTGGACCGGGTGCTGATCGATTCGAAGCTGGGCTCGGCGATGGGTGGGACCGGCGTTGCGTTCAACTGGGGCGCGGCGCGGAAGATACTTGCGTCTGCTCCGGCGGGCGTGCGCCTGATCGTGGCCGGGGGCTTGCGGCCGGACAATGTTGCGCAGGCGATCGCGCAACTCGTGCCGTGGGGCGTCGATGTGTCCAGCGGGGTCGAGGCTTCGCCAGGGCGGAAGGACCCTGCGCTGATGGAGCGGTTCATTGGAAATGCCCGCAGAGCCTGAACGCCTTGATTCCGGCGTGAGCATTTACGGCCCAACTACGCCTGTGCTCAGCCGCGGTGGGGGTGCGAACCGTGCGCGTGCGCCGTCGGGGTGCGATCATGGTAAGTCTGCGAGCGGGCGTGGGAGGAGCCTGATTTATGCGGCGAAGCGTACGCCGGAACAAGGCTAACCAGGGTCAAGACGACCGACACCAGAGCGACTTTGATCTTTGAGCTCATTTTTGGATGCTCACAAGTTACATCTATGTGACGCATAAAGCAATCGGCTGGATTCGAAAAAGTTTAGGTTGCGCAAAGGTACTCTTCTGGTAATCAATCGGGAAGAAACCGGAGCAATCGGCTAAGCGCGAGTTGGGCCCGGTTGCATGGGAGCGGGAGAAGGCTATATCGTAAGGGACAGGATGACAGCCGGATCCAGCAGCTTCGGGTTTACGTTCCGCTATTGGCGAACAATAGCGGGCTCGGCGGACTAGCATCCTCTGAACGATCTGTAACGATCCGGAATCTTCAGTTGATTCGAAATCCATGCGAGCCGCGACCAAATCCGTCGCGGCTTTTGCTTTGTGATCTGGAAGGTTTGGAGGACAGGACCGATGGGTGTGACTGCGGGTTTGACATCGCCGATGGCGTCCCCGGTGAACGCGAAGGCGGGGCGGTTTGGGGTGTATGGCGGACGGTATGTGCCGGAGACGCTGATGGCGGCGCTGGAGGAACTGGAGCAGGCCTACGCGTCCGCCGACGCCGATCCGGCGTTCCACGCAGAGCTGGATGGGCTGCTGCACCACTACTGCGGGCGGCCAACGCCGCTGTACTTCGCGAAGAGAATGTCCGAGCAGCTCGGCGGAGCAAAGATCTACCTGAAGCGCGAGGACCTGCTGCATACGGGCGCGCACAAGATCAACAACGCGCTGGGCCAGGGATTGCTGGCGCGGCGGATGGGCAAGCAGCGGATCATCGCGGAGACGGGCGCAGGACAGCACGGAGTAGCGACGGCAACGGTGTGTGCACTGTTCGGGCTGGAGTGCGTGATCTACATGGGCGAGGAGGACATGCGGCGGCAGGAGCTGAATGTCTTTCGCATGAGGCTGCTGGGCGCGGAGGTGCGCGGGGTGGGCGCGGGGTCGGCCACGCTGAAGGACGCGATCAACGAGGCGATGCGGGACTGGGTGACGAATGTGCGCGACACGTACTACATCCTGGGCAGTGCGCTCGGGGCGCACCCGTATCCGACCATGGTGCGGAATTTTCATCGCGTGATCGGCCGCGAGGCACGGGTCCAGATGCTGGAGCAGGAGGGCAAGCTGCCGACGGCGATTGTGGCGTGCGTGGGCGGCGGGTCGAATGCGATTGGCGCGTTTTACGAATTTCTGGGCGACAAGGATGTGCGGCTGGTGGGTGTGGAGGCGGGCGGACGCGGGACTGCGCTGGGAGAACATGCGGCGCGGTTTCAGTCGGTGGGCGGCGGACTGCCGGGCGTGCTGCAGGGGACGTACAGCTACGTGTTGCAGAACGATGCGGGGCAGGTAGCTACGACGCATTCGGTGAGCGCGGGGCTGGACTATGCGAGTGTGGGCCCGGAACATGCGATGCTGCACGATTGTGGGCGGGCGGAGTACACCTCGGCGAGCGATGCGGAGGCGCTGGCGGCGACGAGTGCGCTCGCGAGGACGGAAGGGATTCTGCCGGCGCTGGAGAGTGCTCATGCGGTGGCCGAGGCGATGAAGATGGCCCCGAAGATGGCGAAGACGGATTTGATCATGGTGAATTTGAGCGGGCGCGGAGATAAAGACATGGGGATTCTGGCGCGAGAGATGAACCTGCAAGGAGCGAAGGGTTAGAGATGCCGATCTCATATAAGAAGAAGCCGGGGATTGTGGTGTATTTGACGGCCGGCGATCCGGATTTGCAGACGACGTTGTCGATTGCGCTGGCGGCGATCGACAACGGTGCGGATGTGATTGAGCTGGGCGTGCCGTTTTCGGACCCGCTGGCGGATGGGCCGGTGATTCAGCGGGCTAGCGAGCGGGCGGTGGGGCGCGGGGTTCGGCTGGCGGATGTGCTGGAGACGGCGCGGCAGTTGCGGGCGGCGCGGCCGGCGTGCGGGATTGTGATCTTCAGCTATCTGAACCCGGTCATCAGGATGGGGATGAAGCAGTTCTGCGCGACGGCGAAGGCGACGGGCGCGGATGGCGTGCTGCTGACGGACATGATCGTGGAAGAGGCGGGCGAGTATTTGGCGGAGATGCGGGCGAATGATCTGGCGCCGGTGTTTCTGGCGGCGCCGACGAGCCCGGATGCACGGCTGAAAGCGATTGCGGAGGCGTCGCGCGGGTTTGTGTATGCGATTTCGCGGGTGGGAATTACGGGCACGCAGCAGAAGATTGCGGGCGACGCGTCGGAGTTGGTGCGGCGGCTGCGCGTGTTTACGGAGCCGCTGGGCATCCCGATCGCCGTGGGGTTTGGGATCTCGAACGCGGAGCACGTGCGCGCAGTGGGCGAGTTTGCGGACGCGGCGGTGATTGGCAGCGCGTTGGTGGCGCTGATTGAGAAGAGTGCGCCGGGAGCTGAGCCGGCGGCGGTTGGGAAGTTTATTGCAGGGCTGTGCGCATGACGGTGATGGCGATTGCGCGGAGCGGGCTATACAGCGCGCGAGTGCGAGACATATATCATGGTGCGGGCGGACGGTGCTTTTGCAGTACGCGACGGCATGGGAATGGGCGAGGTGAGGCGGTTCGAATGGATATATCCGACTGGCGAAAGAAAATTGATGAGTTGGATGAGCAGATTGTGCGGCTCATCAGCAAGCGCGCGGAGGCGGCAAAGGCCATCGGCGAACTGAAGCGCGAGACACAGTTGCCGGTGTATGAGCCGGGTCGGGAGCAGACGGTGTTTGCGCATGTGAAGGCGGTGAATCCAGGGCCGCTGAGCGACGCCGATTTGCTGGATATTTATGAGCGGCTGATCGATGTGATGCGGTCGCTGCAGAGGCGGGACGGTCCGGCGCAATAAATTAGCAGCAGATGCGGTTACGAATTGAGGCGCCATTGCGGCGTTGGAATCAAGAGCAGCTACAAATACGAAAGAGTGGATGGGCGCGATGATTGTTGCAATGCAGGATGGTGCCAGCGAGCAGGATATTCAGAATGTGATTGAGCGCATGGTGGAACTGGGTTTCAACGTGCACCGGACGACGGGGACGCAGCAGACGATTCTCGCCGGTGTGGGGACGCCGGCACACTTCGACGTGGTCGAGTTCAAGGTGCTTCCCGCGGTACACGATGCGTATCGCATCTCGTCGCCGTACAAGCTGGCAGGGCGGAACTTCCGGCCGGAGGGAACAACCATCACGTTTGCCAACGGAGTGGTGGTGGGCGGCGAAGAGGTGGTGGTGATGGCGGGGCCGTGCTCGGTAGAATCGCGCGAGCAGATTCTGCTGAGTGCGAAGCTGGCGGCAGCGGCAGGCGCGAGGTTTCTGCGCGGCGGCGCGTACAAACCGCGGAGTTCGCCATATAGCTTCCAAGGTATGGGTGTCGACGGTTTGAAACTGCTGCGCGAAGTGGCCGATGCGACGGGGCTGCTGGTGATCACGGAGGTGATGGAGATCGCGCAGATCGAGGCGATGATTCCGTATATCGACTGCTTCCAGGTGGGCGCGCGCAATATGCAGAACTTCAACCTGCTGCGCGAACTTGGGCACACACGCACGCCGGTGCTGCTGAAACGGGGGATGGCGGCGACGATTGAGGAGGTGCTGCTCTCGGCCGAGTACATTCTCTCCGGAGGCAACTACGACCTGATGCTGTGCGAGCGCGGCATTCGAACGTATGAGACGTATACTCGCAACACCATGGACATTTCGGCTATCCCGGTGTTGCAGAAGTTGACGCATCTGCCGGTGATGGCGGACCCATCGCACGGGGTGGGCATTCGCGACCTGGTGCCGCCGATGGCGCTGGCTGCGGTGGCGGCGGGCGCGGACGGGCTGCTGATGGAGATGCATCCCAACCCGGACAAAGCAATGAGCGACGGAGCGCAGAGCCTGTATCCGGAACAGTTGCAGAAGCTGGTGGCGCAGTTGCGGCTGCTGGCGCCGGTGGTTGGACGGAAGGTCGCTTAGGAGATGCGCCGCATTCTCATTGTCGGCACAGGCTTGATCGGAGCATCGGCTGGGCTGGCGATGCGCGCGCAGGGCTTTGACGGCGAGATTATCGGGACGGGGCCGACCGAAAAAACGCTGATGATCGCCCTGGAGATGGGAGCGATCGATTCGTGGGTCGCGCGCTCGGATGCGGAAGCTGCAGCCGCGAGCGCCGATGTGATTCTGCTGGCGGGACCGGTTATGTCGATCCTGGATTGGATGCAGCGACTGGCGCCGGTGCTGGGCGAGCGCCAACTGGTCACGGACGTGGGCAGCACAAAGCTGCAGATCGCGGAGTTGGCCGCGAAACTCTACAACCAGCCGGGCCGGGCGCGGTTTCTGCCGGGGCATCCGATGGCAGGCAAGGAGTCGGGCGGCGCGGCGCTGGCGGAGGCGACGCTGTTCCAGGATGCGATGTGGCTGTTTACGCCGGCGGCGGGGGCGCAGCCGTCTGCGTTGGAAACGGAGTGGCGCGGGTGGGTGGCGGAGTTTGGTGCGCGGACGACGGATCTCGATCCGGCGCGGCACGATGAGATCTGCGCGTGGGTCAGCCATCTGCCGCAGATGCTGTCGACGGCGCTGGCGGCGCTGCTGGAGGAGACGTTTGCAGGTAATCCGGTGCGGCGCGAGGAGATCGCGGCGATCGGAGGCCGTGCGCTGCGGGAGACGACGCGGCTGGGCGCTAGTCCGTACAGCATGTGGCGCGACATCGCGCTCTCGAACACGGAGCCGATTGCGCAGGCGCTGCTGGCGCTGGAGCAGCGGCTGGCGCATGTGCGGGAGAATCTGCGCACGCCCGAGTTGAAGGAAGAGTTTCGGTTGGCGAACGAGTTTCGCAAACGGCGCGAGTAGGCACTTTGTACCGTTCTCGACCGCTTCGCGGTGAAAGACTCTCTGACTGCATGACTATCGAGCGGACGCGAGCTCCGGTCAAACCGCAGCGGTCGGGCGCAGGGCTTTGCTGAGGCTGCCGGCGGCGGCGGCAAGGCGTTCTTCGGCCGCGGCGCGGGGAAGTCCAAGCTTGTGCATAGCGATGGCGACCTTGACGCTGTCAGCCTCGATGAGCAGGCGGGTGGCGGCAAAGCGGTCGCAGCCCGTTGTCTCCATGATGATGCGATGGGCGCGGTCGATGAGTTTGTCGTTGCTGGGCTTGACGTTGACCATGAGATTGCCGTAAACGGCGCCGGTGCGGATCATTGCGCCGGTGGAGAGCATGTTGAGGACGAGCTTGGTAGCTGTCCCGGCTTTCATGCGGGTCGATCCAGTGACGACTTCGGGGCCGGTGACCGGTGCGATGGTGAGGTCGACGACCTTGGAGATAGGCGAGCCGTCGACGCAGGCGAGGCCGATGGTGAAGGCCTTGAGTTTGCGGGCGTGGAGCAGCGCACCGAGGACGTAGGGGGTGCGTCCGCTGGCGGCGATGCCGACCAGGATGTCGGGGGTGGGTGCGGATGGATCGGCGGTGTTGGCGATGCCGAAGCCGGCGGCGGTGAGGTCGCTGGCGCCTTCTTCCGGCGAGTCTTCAGAGTGTTCGGAGGAGTTGCGGAGGGCCGCATCGCCGCCGGCGATCAAGCCCTGCACCAGTGCCGGCGGGACGGAGAAGGTGGGCGGACACTCGGAAGCGTCGAGTACGCCGAGACGGCCGCTGGTTCCGGCGCCAATGTAAAAGAGGCGGCCACCTTGAGCGAAGTGTTCGACGATGGTGTCGACCGCGCGGGCGATTTCAGGGAGTTGAGAGGCGACCGCGGCGGCGACGGTCGAGTCTTCCTGGTTGATTACCGTGAGCATCTCCAGGGTGGGGAGCTCATCGATGTGTTCAGAACGCGGATTGCGTAACTCAGTAGCGAGCGAGCCAAAACTTTGCATGTCCCACTTAGTCTAGAGCAGACAGACGGCGCCCGGCGCTGGAACGATAGCTGTATTCAGCGCCGGGCACCTGTTGTGAAAACGGCTCTACTTGCCGACGACGACGATTTCGAAGGAACCGGGAATCATCGGAGCGCGTGGACCGCGGAAACCGCCCGGGCCTCCGGGGCCACCGGGACGTCCACCAGCGGGTGGGGCTGCACCGGGTGCGGCTGCGGGCGCGGGAGTTGCAGGCGCTGCAGCAGGAGCGGCGGCAGGTGCAGGCGCCGGACCGTATTCCGCGGTAATCAGCAGGATGTGGCCGGTCTTGGTGTCCAGGGTGAGGGTCTTCGCGCGTGCCGGGGTGGCCACGGTCTGCTCGACCACAAAGTTGGTGGGTGAGTTTTCCTTGATGACGGTGAGAGTGCCGTCGCCTTGGGAGCTGAAGGCTTCCATGGTTTCGGGATTGAAGGTGGCTCCGTCGCAGCCCTGGCCGGTGGGCAGGTCGGCGATGATGTGGCCGTCGGTGGCGGAAAGGATGACCATGTCGTTGTGGTCACGGCAGGCGGCGAAGAGGATGTTGTTCTTGGCATCGAGGGCGAGGCCGGCGCATCCGCTGCTCTTCGAAGAGAGGTCATACTTGCCGATCATCTTCATGGTGCTGGCGTCGATGACGGCGATAGCAGCCCCGTCTTCGATGTCGACATAGATGCGGTTCTTGCCGTCGAACTGGCCCTGCTCGGGCGCGCCGCCAATATCGATGGTGGTGAGGATGGAGCCGTCTTTATCGTCGATGACTGTGATGTTCGGCTGGGCGTGCGAGAGATCGTAGAAGCGATGGTTCACCCAATCGTTGAAATAGCCGTCGGGATTGCCCTGGACGGGGATGGTCTTGATGACGGCAAAGGTCTTGGCGTCGAACATGGTGATGGCCCGCGAGGTGGCAAAGCCATGGCCGGTGACGTCGTCGACGATGGCGCCGTGGGCACTGGTGTTGGGAATGTCGCCTACCTGGGCGAATGTGTCGAGGTTGTAGACGCCGATGTGGGCGGTGGCGCCCTGGCCGGAGCGCGCGACATAGAGATTGCGGTTGGCGGAATCGGCGGTGACGTAGTCCATACCACCCTCGCCGCCGCCGACTTTGACGGTCTGGAGAACTTTGTAGGGGCCGGCCTGAGAGTGGGCGGCGAGCGGAAGCAGAGCAGCGACCGCGGCGAGGGTAGCGAGTGCAAGCGGTTTGTGTAACATGTGGTTGTTTCTCCTGATGGTGCGTGAGCGGCTTCTGAGGGGGAACCTCCGCGCCAGCACGCAAATTGGGCGCGGGCGAGGGCAATTCATCCTAGCATCGGAGAGAATACGCCACGCAACCTTAAGCCGGCGTGAAGCTCGACGGCACGCATCCCCTATTCTGTGCAAAACGTGGCCTGCGGCGCGGGGAGACAGAGCGAATCACAGAGAAAACAGAGGAAAAACAGAGAGCACGGAGAATCTCCGCGGAGACCGGGGTGTGGTCGGGCGGCGCGAGACAGCGCGTGCAGTCCTCCGTTGCCATCCCTCCAGCAAGGCGTATGCTGGCATGACGACGTGAAGTATACGTTACTTACTTGTGTGGTTTGCCGTCCGGGAGGGCAGATACATGAATCGCGTTGGCGCCGCTAGTCTCAGGCTCCTAGCTGTTGGCATTCCATTCTTTCTTACTGCTTGCAACGGTAATGGCTCCAGCAACTCTGCCCTGAATATGGCAGGCTCTTGGACGGTGACAACGGTATCCACCCAAGGGCAGGCCACCTTACGGTGGTTTCTCTGGCACGGTAACAGTGACACAGTCTGGCGTTGGACTGGGCGTTAATGGAGCAACCACCCTCACCGCTGCCATCGGTCAAATTACTCTCTCACAGACCGGAACGGCGTTGACTGGCGCACTCGCGAATTCGCTGCAAAAAGTTGGCTACAACTTCACTGGCACGCTTTCCAGCGGAAGCCTCAACATCACAGGAGCCGCGTCCTGCGGCGGCGGCACGAGTGCCACAGAGTCCACCAATATAGTGGGGACGATCACTTCTAATAGCGCCAGCGGAACATATACGATCACGCGCTCATCAGGCTGTTATTACAAAAGCGATGCTGGAACTTTTGTGGCTACGAAACAATAGCTAGCTGGTCGGGGACCCTGGGATGGGGCGCCGGGCGAGGGCCGTAGGGGGTGGCGCGGAAGAGAGCATGCCCCAGGGGCTAAAGCCCTTGCGCTCATGGGCGGGTGGAGGGCCAAGCCTGGAGGCTTGGCGTACCTAGAAGCAAAGTCGGCCCGGAATGACGCCCTCCCGGGGTTTTGGGGCGACCCCATCCATGCGATGAGACCGCATGAATGGGCGCCCGGGGGTTATTCGAGGGAGATGGTTGCGTCTTGCGTTTGGGGTTTTACCGCGAGCAGCAGATCTCCCGCGCTATGCTTCATGCCTGAGGTTACGGCGTAGATTTGGGTCCCCTCGACGGCTTTGATGGCAAGCGCGCCGTGCGGCACGATGAGATAGACGTGGCCGCCCACCTTGACCTGCTGGATGTAATCACCCCGGTTGGCCAGGTAGAAGGAGATCCGCGGGTCCTGCGGTTGAGCGGCGTGAGGGTGCATGTGGAAGAGCTTGCCGAGCGGCCATGCGTTGGCAGGAGCCGGGGCGACTGCTGAGGCAAGCACGAGGACTGCGAGCGAGCGTGCGAGGATGCGGGAATTCAGCGTCATTGCAATACCCTCCGGTTGATGCGTGCGCGAGGCGATTGCCTCACGGTCAGACCTGGGCCTCTTAGAAGGGAGTGTATGGAGGCATATATGACAGGCGGTGTCATAATTAGCAAAAGAAACTCACGCCTCCCCTTGAGAGTCTGGCCTGTGCACCAATATACGGATAGGACTCGGCGATATGGAGTAAAGCTACAATAAAAATGTGTCATAATTTGAGAACGCCGAAATTATTTCGGTGGGATGACCGGGACGGGAGGTTTTATGGAAGTGGACAGAAAAGATTTCGCTCTGCTGGAAGCGCTTCAGGAAAACGCATCGCAACGGCTGGAGGACCTGGCCCGGCTGGTGGGACTGGCGCCCTCGTCGGTGCATGACCGGCTGCGACGGCTGGAGAGCGGCGGCATCATCAAGAACTGGACGGTGAAGCTGGATGCGCCCAAGCTGGGGCTGGGGGTGCTGGCGTTTATTGGAGTCACCACCAGCAAGAGCTGCTCGGAAATGTACGAGGAGTTGTGCAGCATTCCAGCCATTGAAGAAGCCTACTCGGTGGCCGGCGAGCGCTGCCTGCTGCTGAAGGTGAGGTCGGCGGACACAGCAGGGCTGCTGGCGCTGATTGAAAAGCTGCGGCAGATTCCGGGGATTGATCGAACCGAGACTACGGTGGTCCTGCAGACGCAGATCGATCGTCCGATTGCATTCAAGGCTATGGCGGCCGCGAAAAAGGAGCGGTAGCTTCGCGGCTACGGCAGGGTTAGAGTTCTTCCGGATGCGGTTCCGCGGACTTAAGGCCGAGGATTTTTAGAAGGTAAGAGGAGATGTGGGCGCTGGGGATCTGGCGGGTGCGGCTAGAGGGACCTTCCGGGGCAGGGTTGGCTGGTCTCGGTTGCTTGCGTAACTCGACTATGTGGGTCATTCGGTTGGACCTCCTGGTAGAGGATCTGCCGGCAGTTGGCGGGCGGCAGCGATGGCGATACGCGATGCGGTGGTGGGGAGGAAGCTTCTGTAGACGCTGATGTGGAAGCAGGCCTGCTGGAACTCCTCCTCGACGTCGATCTTGCCCCGGTCGATGAGGGGTTGGAGGTAGGTGCGCATCCAGGCGATCTGGGTGCGGGTGAGGCCACCCTTGCCGATGTCGACGGCCTGGCCGGTGAGGTGCGGGGAGGCGGTGTCGCCGGTGGAGGGTGCGGCGTTGCCGTTGGTGCGGACCAGGCGCTGCTGGACAGCGACGGTGCGGACGGCGGAGTCGACCTGGAGGGGCGAGTGGAAGCTGGCGTAGTAGTCGCGGGCGAGGACGGCGAGGAATGCGGCGGTCCAGGGGAGGGAGAAGCGGCGGTTTTCCGGCAGACGATAGTCGACGGTGAGGGCGCTGCTTTCGGGCAGAGGCACCAGCTTCTTTTCGCGGCGGAGGTCGAGCAGATCGGCGTCGTCCTGGACGCGAGTGAGGCCGTCGTGGTCGGCCATCTCATTCTGGTGCAGCAGGACTTCGCGGGAGCCGTAGAGGGGCGGCGGGAGGATGAGGCGGCCGCGGCCGTCGTAGAGCGAAGCGACGCGGAGCGGCGGCAGGGGGATGGACGTGACGGCCTCGTCCTCGGCCGACTTGAGGCGCCGGCCGGCGGGGAAGGGGCGGAGGACGCCGTGGTCGTTGATGAGCAGGGTGGAGTCTGAGCCCGCTTTAGGCGACGATGCGGCGGTCGCCAAAGATGGGGCCACCGGTTGGCGGCTGGCGGGACGGCCCTTGGTGCGTTCCGCGGCCAGGATGGCGGAGCGGGCGGCGATTTCGGCCTGGGCTGCCAGGGCGCGCTCGTGGCTGGAGTCGCGGAGGCGGGTCGGCGCGGGCACGGAGGCATGGTCGCGAACGGCTGCGGTCCGTTGCCGGGTGCGCGCGCGGGACGAGCGCAGAGTGGGCGGGGCTGCGGTCCACCTGGCAGCGGGGCGGGCTATGGTCCGGGTGGGCTTTGCCAGCAGCGGCGCGGAGCACAACAGCAGGCAGGCCAGTGTCCCCAGGGCAGCCGTGGCGGCATTTCGGTGCATATCATTTTTTGGAGGTGCGGAGGCACCAGAGCAACTTTTAAGCTACGTGGTACGTAGACTGGCGGTAAGTGTTTATGCAGGTTCTGTGTACCGATCGGTTAATGCGTTTGCCGAGCGGCAACTTATTCTTGATTCACAGGAGGCTGGATGCGTCGAGTTTTCGCAGGGGTGGGTGTGGTTGCGGCCGCGGTGCTGGCGGGAGCAGGAATGCGGGGGGTGGCCGCGCAGGATGCGGCGAGCAAGCCCGCGTTCTACACGGAAAAGGTGCGGCCGATTTTTGTTACAAATTGCGGCAAGTGCCATCTGGACATGAACCACAAGGGTGGGCTGAGCATGAACACCAAAGCGTCGCTGCTGAAGGGCGGACGCGATGGCGTGGTGATCGTGCCCGGCGATCCGGCGAACAGCCTGCTGGTGCGATTGATTCGCCACGAAGGGCCGCCGGACAATCCGATGCCGATGCCCGAGAAGGCACCGAAGCTGAGCGACGCGGACATCGCGACGATCGAGCAGTGGGTGAAGGCCGGCGCGGTAATACCGGACGATCCGCCGCTGTAGGGGGTTAGGACGGATTTGCTGCGGAGGTACCTGGGCGGATTCGGGGCGGGGATTGTAGCGGGGCTGTAACATGCGGGGGCTAGCGTGAGGGTATATGCGCTTGAGCTTTGTGGTGCCTGCGTACAACGAAGAGGCCTATCTGCCGGCGTGTCTGGAGTCGATTCTGGCGCAGACGCGGGATTTGGGCGAACCGGTTGAGATCATCGTCGTCAACAATGCAAGCACCGACCGCACGCGCGAGGTAGCGCTGGGCTACACCGGCGTTCGCGTGGTGGATGAGACGCGCAAGGGGCTGACGTTTGCGCGGCAGGCGGGCTTTGCGGTGAGCACGGGCGAGTTGATTGCGAATGTGGATTCGGACTCGCGGCTGACGCCGGGATGGGTGCGGAAGGTGCTGAACGAGTTTGCGGCGGACCCGAAGCTGGTGGGGTTGAGCGGGCCGTTTATCTACTACGACATGACGGATAGCCAGCGACTGAGCGTGCATGTGTTCTACGTGATCGCGTGGCTGGTGTACGTGATCAACCGGTGGGTGCTGCGCGCCGGATCGATGCTGCAGGGCGGGAACTTCGTGTTGCGGCGGGATGGTTTGGAGAAGATCGGCGGATTCAATACGGCGATCTCGTTCTACGGCGAGGACACCGACATTGCGCGGCGCATGAGCCAGGTGGGGAAGGTGAAGTTCACGTTCCGGCTGAAGATGTACTCGTCCGCGCGCCGGCTGAAAAAAGAAGGCACCATGACGATGGCTTGGCGATATACGGTGAACTACTTCTGGACGACGTTCGGCAAGAAGCCGTACACAGAGGAGTACACCGACATACGCGAAAAGACTGACGGGGCGCCGGTGGCGGCGGCGGAACCGGAGAGCTGAGTTATCGCTTGTTTCGGCGGCGGCTTGGGAGTAGGGTTTGGGTGAAATTGAAAGCTCCAAGAATCGGGCCCCGAAATGATCCAGCGCTCCCTCGCTTCCTTCCTTGTTGTTTATCTAGCCGTCGGTATCCCATCCCTAGCCCAAACGAACACAGCGCTGCCTGAGGCGCCTGCTGCTGCAGCGGCGGCCACTCCAGCGGTCGGAGGTGCGGCACCGGCGACGGCTCCCGCTGTGGTGGCGACTCCGAATACGGCGACCCCGGCGACGACACCCGCTGTGATGGCGACCGCGAATACGGCGACCCCGGCGACGACACCCGCTGTGATGGCGACCGCGAATACTTTGCTGGATGGAACCGCGGTGAAGCTGCGGCTGGCAGAGAACCTGACCTCGGCGACCGCGAGGGCCGGCGACCAGATCCCGTTTGAAGTGACCGAGGAGGTCGATGTCGAAGGAGTTCCTGTGGTACTGAAAGGCGCACAGGCGTTAGCTACCGTTACTGATGCCTCGCCTAAGAAGAGCATGGGGCGCGGCGGCAAGCTGGACGTCAATGTGGACTCGGTGCGGCTGAGCGATGGCGAGAAGGCGCAACTGCGGGCGTCCCAGGACAACAAGGGCGGTGGCCACGTGGGAGCGATGACGGGAGCCATGGTGGCGACGGCGATTGTGTTCTTCCCGGCGGCCCCGTTGTTTCTCTTTGTCCATGGAAAAGATGTGGTGATTCCGCAGGGCACCGAGGTGACAGCGTTTGTGCAGGGCGACATGAAGCTGGATATGGCCAGGTTCGCTCCTGTGGCACCCGCGCCTGCGCCGGCGGCCGCATCGGCGGTTGCGGCGTCGGGGCTGACGATCGATGCGAGCGTGCCGAACTGCGACATCGAGGTGGATGGGAGCTTTGTGGGTAGTACGCCTTCGACGCTGAACCTTGCGCCGGGCAAGCACGACATTACGGTGAAGAAAACGGGCTACAAAGACTGGTCGCGCAGCATGACGTTGGCGAGCGGGACGATTCGAGTAAGCGCAGACATGGTGGCGGCGCATTAGGCGAGCTGCTTGCGTGGAGCGGTTGGGTCTTCGCGCTGCTTTCAGTTGATCGGGGTGGCTTCGCGCGGGTTGAGGGTGAGGGAGTTTGCGCCCGGCTTGAGTTGCACGGCCTGGCCCCAGACCAGGGTCTGCTTGTTGTAAATCGCGGAAATCATGAGGTAATAGGTTCCCGGAGGGACGCCGGGAAAGGTCCCGCTGCCATTGGCATCAGCGCGCACGGCTGATGCGGCGCTTGAGTTGACCGCGGCCCCGACCTTTTGGCAGTCGGGCGTTCTGGTGGGGGCGCAAAGTGTGAGGGCGTATTTGTAAGGCGACACGCCCGATGGGATTGCGAGGCCTCCCTTGGCGAGGGCGCCGGCATAGCTATCGCGCAGCAGGATGTAGGGCCGCCCGGCGAGAGGATTGGGACTGCCCGGTTGTGGTGGGAGGCCCGAGACGATGGAAAGCGTGGCGTTGCCGAGCGGCGCTTCGGGAGTGGAGAGGCGTCCACCATTGTTGTTGGAGGCCGTCCCTGGAGTGGTGGCGGAGACCATCATGGTTGCAGCGGTACCGCCGCTGGAAGGGATTTCCTTGCTCGGGGAGAGAGCGGCGAGATTGCAGGTCTGCTCCATCGGCGCAAAGGTATAGTCGCCGTTGTCGCTCTCGCCGGTGACGATGCGGCCGTGTACCTGGTACGGGCCGGAGCCGGGGTCGAGCGTATTGTCGGCGCGGAGGGTGAGGGTGAGAGGGTGGTCGGGCGCGTCGACCTTGATGACTGCGCCGCCTCCACTGGCTGACACGGTGTAGGGATAGGCGCGCGCGGAGTCGGGGCCACAGCCGAGAATGACCGACTCCGGGAAGAACTGCACGCTGAAGCCGGTGGATGCGGCTGCGTAGATGCCATGCATGCGAATGCCGACTGGCGTGGGCGGGCCGGTATCGCCGTCGTTGAAGATAGACTTCAGCAGATTGGTCTGCATGGTCTGGATGCCGACGCCCGCGCCTTTGGAGGAGAGATTGATGGCAGGGCAGGTGGCGCGGCGCGGCACGAAGGTGGTTTGCGGAGCGGTATAGGTCCCGGGCACGTAGGTGCTTTGCTGGGTGGTGGTGGCGAGATCGTAGGTGCCGCCGCCGGTGTTGGTGACCTGGCCTGCGTTTCCGGCGGTTACCTGGTAGGAGTTGATCTGCTCATGGGTGGTGACGTCGTGGGTCTCGGTGTGACCGGGAGTGGAGCTTCCGCCGGATGATCCGCCGGCGACCACTCCGTCGATGGTGACGGGGCCAGGCGGGCCGGTGATAGTTCCGTCGGCGTGGACGCTGAGGACCAGCGGCTTGGGCGTGGTGTTGATGGTGAGGACGGGGCCCGTGCCGCGGAAGGCGATGGAGTAGGGTTCCTGATTGGGCGAGAGGAAGGAGCAATTGACGAGGACGCCGCCGTCAACGAAGTCGAGGCGCCAGTTGCCAGCGCCCTGAAAGACGCCGGACATGTCGGGGCCGGAGTTGGGGCCGGCGTTGGCGTTGGCGGTGACGCCGGTAAGGCTGGAGACGGTGGAGGAGATCATGTTGCTGAAGGCGCCCAGCAGCAGGTTGCCGGTGCAGGTTGCAGGCAGGCGGCCGGAGCTGATGCAGCGGCGGATGGCGCGCTCCTCGGCGTTCCTGGGCGGAGCGACCTGGGAGGCGGAGAGGCTTTGGCCGACGGACGCCTGAGTGGGCGCGGGAGCGGTGTTGTACTTCGGCGTCTGGGCATCAATGATCTGCTGTTGCTTCTTCTGGAAGGCGTCTTCCCTGGCGATCTCGGCCGCGGTGGGCTGCGTGCAGGTGGGGAAGAGCTTCTTGAGCGTGCCGCGGGTTTCGCTGGTGTAAGCCATGAAGCCGTTGTGCTGCGGGCGATCGGGATGCGCAACCTGGCAGGTTGAGGTGTCGGAGGTGTCGCGGATATTGCAGCTCTCGACGTAGATGCGCTCGCCGTTGCAGACGTAGGTGACGTTGAGCTTGATGTCCTGTGCGGAGGAGAACGCGGCAGCGAAGAAGCTGAGGAGAAAGGCGAGGCAGAGTTTTTGGGCGCGGAGGATCGAGGTGTGCGAGGCCATCGGGAAACTCCTCGGATTTTCGACGTGGGCGCGGCCTACGATGGCCCTCGGGTAGGCCGGCTTCCCCCAAACGTGCTGGAGGAGGAATCCGATGGTAGAACTATTTGGAGCTTGCGGGCAAGTGGGGATCAGGCGCCGGGCTGGAGCTTGAAAAGCTGGAGGAGAGCGTCGGCGGCTTGCTCGGCGTCGCGGACGATGAAGTCGTCGTCGAGGCGGAGGGGGACGGCTTTGGGGGCGAGGGCGGCGAGGGACTTCAGGGACATTTCGGCGGGGCGCTGGAGCGTGCCGGGGCCGACCAGGATGTAGTCGACGGGGTCGACCTGGAGCAGGACTTCGGCGTCCCGGAAGAGGGAGTAGGTGCGGACGTCGAAGCCGCGGCGCTGCAGGACGGTGCGGACGAAGACGCAGAGGTCGGGGGACTCGTCGACGACCAGGACGCGGGGGCCGAGCTTTTCGGGGGCGCAGTCGACGGGGCGCTGGCGGTGGAAGGAGAGGATGGCATCCTCTTCGGTGGGAAAGACCTGGAGAGTGCTGCAAAGCATGGTGAGCTCGAGCAGCTTGGTGACGAAGTGCGGCGGCAAGGCGATGCGGATGTCGCCGCCGCGTTTGCGCAGGGTTGCGGCGTAGCGGACGAGGAGGCCGAGGCCGATCGAGTCGAGGCGGGTGAGCTCGGCGAGCGAGAGGACGATGCGCTGGAACTCGAGCGCGGCCTGGTCGAATGCGGCTTCGAGGGCCTTGGCTTCGGGGCCGATGACGATCGAGCCAGTGCAGCGAATGACGTAGACGTTGCCGGCAAAGCGCGACTTAAGGGTGAGTGGCATGGGGACCTCGGATTGTGGGCCGGTTGGTCAGAAGAGTGTAGCGCAGTTTGGTTTTCTACGAATTGCTCCATGTGGAGCAATTTGGATCAAATGGCTCTGGGTGCCCCCCTCCCCCTCCCCCCTCCCCCCATACTTAAGTACGCAAAGTATCCCGGAATAAGGGCTTAGGTCCGAGCGAAGTCCGGGGTGCGGTCCGTACCTGTCGGGACCAGGCCGGGGTGGTCTCGGGTTGTCAAAAAGGGAATGCGAGTGTGGAGAACCTGGGTTCCCCGGGCTCGAGGTCCTGCGGCTGGGCGCACGACTGCTCTAGCCTACTCACTCCAGTATGGGCGAGCAGGACGGTTGAGTCTGTGTCGACGGACACACGTGTGTTGCGAAGGATCGGGCGGGGTGGTGGGCGAGGGCACGGAAGTGCATTGTTGACGTATGGACTGATTTGTACTTCTGTATAGGCGGTAGAGCGTGCGGTTCGATTGGGACGATGAGAAGGCCCGGGAGAATTACAGTGACTGCTCATGAAAGGAACCGGCGGAGTCCGGGCGATCCGATTTCGGATGCGGCTAAGGCGAATATCAAGGAGTTGCTGGCGAATCCGAAGCGGAAGGTCGATACGTCGGATATTCCGGAGTTGCCGGCGGATGCGTGGAAGCATGCGGTGCGGGGAAGGTTCTATCGTCCGCTGAAGGAGGCGGTGAGCCTGCGGCTGGATGCGGATGTGCTGGCGTGGCTGAAAAAGGATGGCGCGGGGTGTCAGACGCGGGCGAACCGGATTCTGCGGGAACAGATGCTGAAGGATTTGGAGGGGCGGTAGGCGGGCGGAGGAAGGAAAAATTTGGTCGCTGCGCCCTGCGGGCTCCGCGACGGCCTCCGGCAGGGTGGAAGAGGATATGGTCCGGCTGAAGCCGGACCATATCCGGGTTTGGGGCTCGGTTGGCTGGCGGGGATCGGCCCCCACTCATCGCGATGAGGCCGCTATGAATGGGGCACCGGGGTGATGGGCGGGTCTCCGTCATTATTTCTCTTTTTCTTCGCCTAGAGTAGCATAGGGTGTGCAGTTGAGGAGATGGCGCATGAAGCACATCACTGTCGAGGTTCAACCCGATCACCTTCAGTCGTTGGCAGGTGTCAAGAGACCGATTTCTGCCGTAGCCGAGCTTATATGGAATGGCTTCGACGCCGATGCCACCGAAGTGCGCGTCGACTTCGTGAGGAACGATATGGATGGCGTGAAGGAGGTGATCGTTACTGACAATGGCGATGGTCTCCCCTATCAGCACGCAGAGGATTCGTTTCAGAAGCTCGGCGGCTCCTGGAAGCGCAATGCATCCCGCACGCCGAAGGGGCGGCTACTCCACGGTCAGCTAGGGAAAGGGAGGTTTAAGGCGTTCGGGATCGGGAGCTCTGTTACGTGGACTTCCCGGTACGAGGAAGATGGCTTCCATCTTGAGTACTCCATCGCAGGTGCGACTAACAAGCTAGGAGAGTTTGATATTAGCGACTGCTTGCCGATGGATTCGAGAGAGCCTGAGACGACCGGGATGGTTGTGGACGTTGCTCTTCAAAAGAACTTTGCTTCTTTGCTCGGTGACGAAGCGCGGAACGATATTGCGGAGGAGTTCGCGCTCTATTTGCTGCAGTATCCGGACGCCAGGCTTATCTACGATGGTTGGCGCGCTGATCCGTCTCCGCTGATCCGCAACTTGGCGAATTACGACATCGAGCCGTCACCAGAGGACGAGCAGCCGACGACGGCAACTCTTTCCGTGATCGAGTGGAACAGGCCCACGGACCGGGGCCTCTTCCTCTGTGACGAGGAAGGAGTGACCCTGCACAAGATGAATGCTGGGATTTGGGCGCCCGGCTTTGAGTTCACGGCATACTTGAAGTCGCATCTTATTAGGCAACTCGATGCTTCCGGGGGGCTGCTGCTTGAGGAAATGAATCCGGCTCTCAACGAGCTCATTGAAAAGAGTCGTAAGCTGCTCAAGGAACATTTCCGGCGTCGTGCCGCGGAGGCGACCTCTGACATCGTAGAGGAGTGGAAGAAGGAACAGATTTATCCCTACGAGGGAGAAGCCGTCTCTGTCGTAGAGAGCGCTGAGAGGCAGGTGTTTGATGTTGTCGCCCTCAATGTGAATTCGTACCTGCCCAATTTCGAGAATGCGGATCGGCAGAGCAAGAAACTCTCCTTGCGGCTAATAAGGAAGGCGCTGGAGAATGATCCGGGAGAACTCGGAAACATTCTTGAGGAGGTGCTAAATCTGCCCCTCGACAAAAGGAAGGAACTCGCTGAGCTGCTGCGCAAGACGACTTTATCGAGCATCATCACAGCTTCAAAGATAGTGGCGGATCGGCTGAATTTTGTCAGGGGCCTGGAAGCCCTGTTGTTCGAGAAGGAGAACAAGGATTCGCTTCTTGAGCGCAAGCAGCTTCATAGGATTTTGGTAAATGAGACTTGGATTTTCGGGGAGGAATTCAACCTGACGGTGGATGACCAGTCTCTAGACGAGGTCCTTGCGAAGCACCTGAAACTTCTTCGGGATGAGGATGCCTCGGGTCAACTTCCGGTTGTGGATGAGTATGGAGACGTCGCCATCGTTGATCTGATGCTCTCTAGAAGAATCCCTCTGCCAAATGCCAATCGACGCCAGCATTTGATCGTGGAACTCAAGCGTCCATCTCAAAAAGTTGATCCGAAGGTTCAAAGCCAGATCATCAGGTATGCCACAGCGGTCAGTAACGACGAACGGTTTCGCGACACACATACTGAATGGCATTTCCTCGCAGTCTCAAATGAGATGGACGATTCTGTCCGGTTGATGGCCAATCAAAGCAATCGGGAGCCAGGACTAATCCTCGACGGCTCCAAAGAAGGCAATTTTTATGTCTGGGCGAAAACGTGGGCGCAAATAATTCAGGGCTGCAAGGGAAGACTGGAGTTCTTCAAGGAGAGGCTCCAATACCAAGCAGATCGAAGTTCGGCAATGGACTACCTGAGAGCGACGCATGAGAAATACATGCCGAAGTCGGCCAAGCCTGGGATGCTATAGCGATTTATCCTTGCCGCCGATTTCCTTGGGCCCACCTTTAGGGCAAAACTTTGCTTGCAATGCGATGATTGCATAGTCTGACAGGTTTCGGATCGTCCTTAGGTGAGTTTTCCAGTCGTCCTTGCTTACCTTTACTACATCTCCGATTTTTAGTGCCGGGTTCTTAAGGGATTCGATATAAATCTGGTTCGCGATGCCGCGATTGTGGGCCAGCAAGTTTCTCTGTGCGTTCATTTCAGCCAGGTTTTCAATCGTCACCGGGGATTGCCTTATATCAACTCCGAACCGCTCGCTGAAGTACTCCCACTGCTCGGTGCAATTCATATAGGCGACTTCGTTCAGTTCGCGAGACGCCATATAGTTCACGATCTTATCTTGCGCTCCAAGCTCAAGGATGAGCCCGTAGGGCAATTGTTTCTTGGACGATCTCAGCATCTCGGGCTTTGACCTCAGAACTGTAGAGAAAACATCCGAGGTAAAGGCGTCAAAGAGGGCCATGAGGTACATAAAGGCCATATTCAGCAGAGTGACATCGTGGGTTGAAAGGCTCTCCAAATGAGAGTTGATTACCTTTCCCACGAGCGCAAATTGCTCGTCAGTTAATTTAACCTCAACGTATTTCTCGCCGGGTACTTTCTTTACGGCTTTGCCGGTGGATTGAGCTAGAAAGCTTGCGGACAGTTCCTTACTGGTCTTTACAACATGGCCTAAGCCCTGTTGCATCGCTGTCGCGAATGAATCAAGTTGAAAGAGACTCTTGTTGAATTCGTCCCGCAGTTGAAGCAGTCTTGAGTTGAGGTCGTCCATATGTTAACAAAGCCGATCTGATTATTGCAGGAGCGTGCCGTTCTCTGGTTGACTCTTGGGGTCTTCGGGGGGGATGACTACGGCGGCGGCTACTTTGTCGTCGGCGTCGAGGTTGAGGAGCTTGACGCCGGAGGTGGAGCGGCCGGCGGAGCGGATGGTTTTGGTGTCGATGCGGATGATTTTGCCGAATTGGCTGATGAGCATCATCTCGGTGGTGTCGTCGACCAGGTTGATGGCGGAGACTTTGCCGATTTTGGCGGAGGTCTTCATGGAGATGACGCCCTTGCCGCCGCGGGACTGGAGGCGGTAGGCGTCGACGTCGGTGCGCTTGCCGAAGCCGTTCTCAGAGACGGTGAGGATGAGGCAGGGGGTGAGGCCGAGCTGGCGATCGAGCTTGTCGAGCTTGGCCTGGGCGGCGGAGGAGATTTCGGGCTGGTCGGAGCCGAGGATCTCCTGGCCGTCGGGAGCGGTGGTGCGGGCGGCGACGTCGGAGAATGCGGGGGTCTCTGCACTGCGGCCTGCGGCCTTCGGTCGAGATGACGCATCCGAAGAAAGTCGAGCCGACGCAATGTCCTCCGGTCGAGATGACGCATCAGCGATGGTGAGGCCGGCTTCGTCGATGACGGCTTCGGCCTGGGCGGACAGGCCGTGGGCGGCGGCGCGGGCCAGTCGTTCTTTATTGCGGGCTTCGTTGGAGGGAGTGACGGCGGCGCCGATGACGTAGTCGTCCTTGCGGAGGTTGATGCCGCGGTTGCCGGTGGCGGGACGGCCCATGGGGCGGAGGTCGGCCTCGGAGAAGCGGATGGCCATGCCGTCGTGGGAGGCGATGAAGATGATCTGCTGGCCGTCGGTGATGCGGGCGCAGACCAGCTCGTCGTTTTTCTCGATGTTGATGGCGATGATGCCGCGGGACATGACGTTGGAGAAGTCGCGGAGGGCTGTCTTCTTGACGGTGCCGTTGCGCGTGGCGAAGAGGACGTACTTGGATTCCTCTTCGAGGTCCTTGACGGGGAGGATGGTGACGACGCGCTCGCCGGGCTGGAGGTCGATGAGGGAGGCCATGGCCTTGCCCTTGCCGGCGGCGCCGACGTCGGGGACTTCGTAGATTTTGACCCAGTAGACGCGGCCGGTGTTGGTGAAGCAGAGCAGGTAGGCGTGGGTGGAGTCGATGATGAGCTGGGCGACGAAGTCTTCTTCGCGGGTCTTCATGCCGAGACGCCCGGTGCCGCCGCGACGCTGCTGGCGGTAGACGGAGATGGGCGTGCGCTTGAGGTAGCCGGTGTTGGTGACAGTGACGGCGACCTGCTCGTCGGCGATGAGGTCTTCGAGGCCGAGCTCGGCGGTCTCGTCGAGGATGGTGGTGCGGCGGGCGTCGCCGTACTTGTCGCGAATCTCGGTTAGTTCCTTGACGATGACTTTGCGGAGCTTGGCGGCGGAGGCCAGGATGGACTCGTACTCGGCGATGGCGTCGCGGACCTGGCGGAGTTCGTTGAGGAGCTCGTCGATGGAGAGCTGGGTGAGGCGGTAGAGCTGCAGTTCGAGGATAGCGTCGATCTGCTTGAGCGAGAGGATGAGCGTGGCGGTGGTGGCGAAGGTCATGTCGACGCCGTACTTGGCGGGGTCGAGCTTGACGCCACGGAGTTCGGCGCCACGGAGGGAGATGGCTTTGCCGGAGAAGTACTGGAAGAGATTTTCGCGGGCGTCGGCGCGGGAGGAGGACTGGCGGATGATCTTGATGACGCTGTCGAGGTGGTCGAGGGCGATCTGGTAGCCGAGCAGGATGTGCTCGCGGTCGCGGGCTTTCGCGAGGAGGAAGGCGGTGCGGCGGCGGACGATTTCCGTGCGGTGATCGAGGAAGGCGCGGATGGCGGCGTCGAGCGGGAGCTCCTTGGGCTGGCCGTTGTGGACGGCCAGGAAGATCATCGAGAAGGACTCCTGCATCTGGGTGTGCTTGTGGAGTTGATTGAGGACGATCTGGTGCTCGGCCCCGCGCTTGAGGCCGATGACGATGCGCATGCCGTCGCGGTCGGACTCGTCGCGGAATTCGTCGCGGGCGATGTCGGTGATGACGCCCTCGTTGACGAGTTCGGCGATGCGCTCGATGAGCTTGGCCTTGTTGACCTGGTAGGGAATCTCGGTGACGATGATGGCCTGGCGGCCGCCGGAGATGTTCTCGATGGCACACTTGGCGCGCATGAGGAAGCGTCCGCGGCCGGTCTTGTAGGCCTGGGCGATGGTGTTCTTGCCGAAGATGTAGCCGCCGGTGGGGAAGTCGGGACCCTGGACGTGCTCGAGGCAGAGGGCAAGGTCGGACTTGGTTTCCTGCGGGGACTTGGTGAGGATTGCGATCGAGGCGTTGATGACTTCGGTGAGGTTGTGGGGCGGGATGTTGGTGGCCATGCCGACGGCGATGCCGGAACTGCCGTTGACGATGAGGTTGGGGATGCGAGCGGGCAGGACGGTGGGCTCGGCGGAGGACTCGTCGTAGTTGGGGGCGAAGTCGACGGTGTCGGAGTCGATGTCGGCGAGCATTTCGCCGGCGATGCGGGTGAGGCGGGACTCGGTGTAACGCATCGCTGCGGGCGGGTCGCCGTCGACGGAGCCGAAGTTGCCCTGGCCATCGACCATGGGATAGCGCTGCGAGAAGGGCTGCGCGAGGCGGACCATGGTGTCGTAGATCGCGGAGTCGCCGTGGGGATGGTAGTTGCCCATGACGTGGCCGACGACCTTGGCGGATTTGGTGTATTTTTTGTTGAACTGGAGGCCCATCTCCTGCATGCCGTAGAGGATGCGTCGGTGGACGGGCTTGAGGCCGTCGCGGACGTCGGGGAGGGCGCGGCCGATGATGACCGACATGGAGTAATCGAGATAGCTGCGGCGCATCTCGTCTTCAATGTTGACGGGCAGCATGAAGGCGGCGCCGCGGCCCTGGACGGTGGAGTTCGGGGGGCCGTCGGGGGGCGATCCGGCAGGCGGCGGGGTGTTGGAGTTAGCGTCCTGCGGGTTGGGATCTGAGGGATTTTTGGGGTCGTCTGGGAAGAGATTATCAGCCATGATTTATAGCTCTATTATAAGCGTTTTTCAGGCCAAAAACGGGGGCGGAAACCAGTTGAAAATCAGTTGGAAGAGGCGGTTTTTGTGGGGTAGAAAACCATCACGGTGAGGATTTCGTAGGGGTGGATGGGGACGGTGACGGTGTCCGATTCGGAGTTGGGGGCGAGGGCGAGGTGGGGGCCTTCGGGTTTCTCCATCAGGTTGGATTCGACGGCGTAGGTGGCGTTGGGCGGGACGTGGAGTTTGACGTCGGTGGCGGTGCCGGCCCACTCGTACATACGGAAGACGAGAGCGTCGGAGTCTTCGGCTTTCTTGATGGCGGTTAGGGTGACGTTGGGGTTGTCGACGCTGGCGAAGGAGTGCGTGGGCGGGAGACTGCCGGTGTGGGCGAAGACCTGCTGCGCGGTGAGGGGCGTGTTGAGTTCGTAGGCGCGATGGACGGTTGCGGCTTGTTGCCATGGGCCGGCGTGCGGGTAGAGCTCGTAGGTGAAGTGCTGGGTGCCCTGGTCGGCGTCGGGGTCGGGCCAGGTGGGCGAGCGGAGGAGGGTGATGCGGAGGGTGTTGCCGACGGCGTCATAGCCGTACTTGGAGTCGTTGAGGATGGAGAGGCCGGCGGTGGCGTCGCCGAGGTCGGCCCAGCGGAGGGCGGGGACTTCGAACTTGGCTTTTTCGAAGGAGTTATTGCGGGTGGTGGGGCGTTCGATGGAGCCGTAGGGGATTTCGTAGGTGGCTTGGTCGGACGTATGGGCTAGCGGGAAGGCGGCTTTTAGGAGGATGTGCTTTTCGTGCCAGTCGATGGTGTTTTCGATGCGGACGATGTCGGCCCCGGCGTCGAGGGAGATGTCCTGGATGAAGTGCGAGGACTGCCAGGTACGTTGGATGCGGATGGTTTTTCGGAGGGGGCCGTCGGTGAGGACGGAGATGGAGTCGACTTTGGAGAGGATGGTGGGTGGGACGTCGAGAGTGCCGGGGTCGATGTTCCAGGCGTCGTATTGCTTGGGGGTGTCTTTGAAGGCTTGAAGTTGGTTGCCGCAAGAGTTGGGAGCCAGATATTCCGGACCGTCGGTTGGAAATGGCAAAATCTTGCCCGCGATCAGAGTCTTGATGCTAATGATGCAGCCATTCTTCTTATCGAGCACTAGCCGGATGTGAGTATTCACTAGTTCATACGTGCTGGCGGTCTCCTGGGATGCGACCCCATCGCTCGATTCACGCTCATGGAACATCTCATTGGGCGGCATGCCTTTCGGTCTCTGGATCTCAGGCTTCCCTACGGTCGTGTATCCAAGGGATGGCGCATCCACACCGAACAACCATGTCACAGTGTTCGTAGTCATATTTCGCGAGAGGATCTGGCCCAGAACAACATTGCCCGATCCATCGCTAAGCAAGTCCCAGCCAGTTCCATTGTCGTGAAAGCTCTGGTTAGAGTTGAGTTCCAGCTCAACCGTTCCATAACGCTTCCATGGCGCGCTGTTCATCACGAGCATCGCGGGCAGATTCGGAGCGGTGGCCCGCGATGTGTCGACTGCAGGTTCTAGTCGCTTCAGGGCGCCTTCACTGATTTCGCGGTCCGATTGGAAGACTTGTTTGTAGTCGTCATGCGCGTCGCGGTAGATGACGGCTATGCCGGAGCCGGCGGCCAGGTCGTGGAATTGGTTGAAGGTGATCTTCTTCCAATTTTCGGTGAGGTCGGCGGCGGGGTAGGGTTCGCCGTAGAGCCAGGCGAAGGAGGCTAGTTTTTCGGCGTCGAGGGTGGCGGTTTCGGAGGCGCGGTTGGCGGCTTTGTGGGCGGCCTGCGTGGTGAAGACGCCGCGGTGGTATTCGAAGTAGAGTTCGTCGTTCCAGGTGGGGAGGCCGACTTTGCCGGGGGCGGTTGGGGGTGGGGTGTAGCCGTTGGCGAGAGAGACGTAGTTCCAGGTGGGGGAGTCGGGGCTAAGATTTTTTTCGACGTCGGAGAAGTAGTGTTGGGCAGTGCCGTAGCGGAGGGTGGGGACGGCGGCGAGTTCCGTTGAAGAAAGGGTCGAAGGGGCTTGCGGGTGGGAGCTGTCGTGCAGGTCCTTCGACTCCGGGCTGCGCCCTTCGCTCAGGATGACGGAGTTTTGGGAGTTCGATATGAGGGAATCTTGGGAGTTCGATGTGACGGAGTTTTGAGGGTTTGAGAGGGCGATCCAGTGGTTGGCCTGGTCGAGCATGTCGCGGGTGGGGCCGCCGCCGTGGTCGCCGATGCCGTAGAGGTCGAGCATCTCGGTGGTGCCGGGGTTGCGCTGGGCGGACTCGGCGAAGTCGGCGGAGATGCGGGTGGGGTTGACGTTGTCGTGGACGTAGTCGGTGGGGAAGTAGGTGAGGACTTTGCTGCCATCGGGCGATTGCCACCAGAAGAGGCGGAAGGGAAGCTGGTTGGTGTCGTTCCAGTGCATTTTCTGGGTGACGAAGTAGTCGAGGCCGGAGCGTTTATAGATTTGCGGGAGCTGCCAGTTGTAGCCGAAGGAATCCGGGTTCCAGCCGATGCGGGCGGTCACGCCGTACTCCTGCTGGAAGTAGCGCTGGCCGATGAGGAGCTGGCGGACGAGCGATTCGCCGTCGGGAATGTTGAGGTCGGGCTCGACCCACATGCCGCCGACGATCTCCCAGCGTCCTTCCTTGATGCGCTGGCGGATCTGGTCGTTGAGCTCGGGGTATTTGTCGGCCATCCAGGCGGAGTATTGCGCGGCGGATTGGGTGAAGGTGTAGTCGGGGTACTCATTCATCAACTGCAGCGCGGTGGTGAAGGTGCGGCGAACGACGTCGATGGTTTCGCTGCGCGGCCAGAGCCAGGCAGCGTCAATGTGGGAGTTGCCGGCTTCGACGATGCTGGCCTGCGCGAGGGTGGAGTGGAGCGTGCTAAGGATGGCTTGTGCGTTGCGGAGGGACTGATCGAAGGCAGCTTGATCGGCGGCGGCGAGGGCCTGCGTGTCGATGGCGGCGATGGCGGCTTCAACTTTGGGGAGGAGATCGGGGCGGGGAGTGGGGAGCGCGGGCAGGAGGTTGGCGGCAGTGATGCACTGGATGCGGATGTCGTCGGGATTGGGACGAACCCACATCTCAGAATCGAGATGTGGGGCACCCGAATTTGTGGAGGGTTCGATGCGGAGGGTGACGCCGCGGAAGGATTTCTCGTCGACGGTGTGGAGGAGTTTTACCGCGACCAGGATTTTGTCGCCGGGGTGCGCGGGCTCGAAGAGGATGATGGGTTCCAGATCATCACCCAAAGCCACGCGGCGGCCATTGAAGTAGATGATTTCGGGCATGGGGCCGTTGGCGTCGGCGCGGAACTGGAACCAGACGCGGGCTCCCGTGATGTCGTAACCGTGGAGGGTCTTGGGGACTTCGATTGTGCGGCGATACCAGACGGCGTCCTTAGGAGCTTTGGATGGCGCGATGACGGTGGGCCACGTGGAGTCGTCGAGGGTGAGGGATTCGCCATGGGCGATGTCGCCGGCGTGGAAGCGCCAGTCGGCGGCGGGAAGAGAGTTGAGGGTTTCGAGGGTATGGAGCTTCTCGATCGCGGCGGGCGAGAGATTCTTGAGTTCGCGCACCGGCGTAAAGGATTGCGCAAGCAGCGTGGAACCGGCGAGAACGAGCGCGCAGGAAACCGAGCGAGTGAACATGCACGCAAGGGTAGCAAAACCGGCCGCTGACTTTGCGGGAATACTGCGGGGGCTCAGGTATCGATGCGGGCGAGCATTTTGTCGAGGGCGGCCTGGTCGAGTTCGCAGCCGAGGCCGGGTTTAGTGGAGGCGTGGACGTAGCCGTCGGGCTGGACGCGGAAGGTGTCGCGGACGTAGGGGAGATCGCTGGCGCCCTGGAGGTCGGCGACGCCGGCCTGGGGGAGGGTTTTCTCGTACCAGGGGGCGTTGGGCATGGCGAGTTCGCATTGGAAGTGGACGGACTGGTTGAAGGCGTTGCCCCAGTTGTGGGGGACGCAGGGCATGCCGAAGAGTTCGGCGAGATGGCCGATCTTCATGCCGCTGGTGATGCCGCCGACGTTGTCGACGACGAAGCGGACGCAGTCGACGGCGCCGCGGCGGATGTACTCGGGATAGTCGTAGGGGGAGAAGAGGAATTCGCCGACGTGGAGCGGCACGTCGACCTTGGAATGAAGTTCGACCAGGCCGTCGATGTCGGTGGTGGGGAGCGGGTCTTCGAAGGCGACGTAGCCGAGCTTGTCGAGCTCGCGGCCGACTTCGACGGCCTGACGGCGATCGTAGACACCGACGGGATCGAGCATGAGGATGAAGTCGTCGCCGGCGGCCTGGCGGACGGCGCGGCAGACTTCGATGTCGAGCTTGTAGTCGTCCTCGTTGGGCGCGGTGCCTCCGGGGGGATGGATCTTGTAGGCCTTGAAGCCAGCCTCTTTGCAGCGCTTGACCTCGGTGACGAAGTCTTCGAGGTTGCGGTGATGCTGCGAGCTGCCGTAGGCCATGACGCGGTCGCCGTAGGCCCCGAGGACGCGGTAGGTGGGCAGGCCAACGGCTTTGCCCATGATGTCCCAGAGGCAGTTGTCGATGGCGGAGGCGTAGGAGAGCTGGCCCTGGCGGCGAAGGTCGGGCTGCCATTGCGAGGTGAGGTGGGGAAGGTCGAGGACGGATTTGCCGGGGAGGGTGCGTTTGGCGTATTCGAGCCAGCCGAGGTTGCTCCAGTTGGGATGGAAGTAGCGGTTTTCGAGGGTGTAGTTGCCCTCGATGCCGCTGTTGGTGACGATGGCGGCGATCTGGTCGGTGGCGAGGCCTGGTGCGGCGGCGCGCGCGGGCGTGCCGGGTGCGGCGGCTGCGGGAGGACGGTTGGGCGCATGGTTGATGACGTAGACCTTGACCTGCTTGATGGTGAGGTCGGGGAGATCGGCGGGCTTGATGCCAACTGCCTGCGCGGCAGCCTGGGCTGGGTCGGCGAGGGCGCTGGTCGCGGCGCCGGCGAGGGTGAGGGCAGAGGCGTTGAGGAAGCTGCGGCGGGAAAAGGCAGATGGCATGGGTCTCTCCTGGGTTTCCCCTGGGCTCTCTTCCGGGTCTGCCCCGGGAGACGACTCGCGAATAGGTGCGAGTGGATGCGGGGCGAAGGTATCAGTTTGAAAAATGGGCTGTCAAACTGAGGTCGGGCGAGGGAGCGGGGACTACGGGCGGATGGTCAGGGTGAGCTGGGCGGGGTGAGCTGGGCGGCGTGGGTGAGGCCGGTGGAGGCCCCGGTTGCGGTGATGGGGATGGTGTAAGTGCCGGGCGCGGCGGAGGGCAGCGGATAGACGAGAGAGCCGCATCCAGACAGGGTGAAGGCGGCGATGGAGAGGGTGGCAAGCAGGACGAAGTTCAGGCCGGGGCGGCGACGGCGGCGAGCGGTGAGCGCGGCGAAGAGGCCGACCGGCGAGAGCAGAAGCGCGAGGTTGATGGGGAGTTGCGGCGCGCGATTGAGAGCATTGCGGCTGGGGATGGTGACGGTGCTGAGATAGAGCGAGGCGGTGGCGGTCGCGTTGGCCGCGAGTTTGGTGGAGTTGGGGGTGAGGGTGCAGGTGACGTCGGCGGGCAGGCTGCCGCAGGTGAGAGCGAGCGTGTCCGCGAAGCCGCCGAGGCTGGCGAGGGTGA
>JBELAH010000012.1:0-109175 GCA_049509035.1 Acidobacteriaceae bacterium | reverse complement strand
TGGTGTGGTTGGGGTGGGGGTCGCGGGCGGGGGTGGGGTGTCGGTGACGGGGGTGGGAGTGGGAGTCGTGGGGGTGTTGGTGACGGGAGGGGGGGTGGTTGGAGTGGTGGTGGAGTCGGAGTCGAAGAATTTCAGCACCAACTGGGTTGCATTCTGGGCGATCTGGAGGAGCAAGGGGGACTGGGCGGGCTGCTTCTTGTTGTCGCCGGTGTCGACGACGACGCCGCTGAGGGACACGTTGCCCTGGGGGTCGGTGGACAGGGGGACGGTGGCCTGGACCACCTGAAGTCCGGGAATGGCAGCGTATTGCTGCGGGTCGGTGACGACGGTTGCGGTGACGGTGTCGCCGGGCTGCACGTCGGTGAGGACGACGACGCCGATGACGATGGGCTTGGGCGCGGAGGTGGTGGCGGGTGGGGGTGCGGGCGATTGGGTGGTTTGCGCGGTGGCGGGGACGAGGAAGGCGGCGAGGAGGATTGCGGGCAATCGGCTGGTTGGGTGCATGACGCCTCCGTGACTGCAAAAGCAACCTACGGTGAATCGGCGGGGCCTGGGCGGATGAATTTTAGTATGGCATTTTGCGGCGGCGGGGTGGGCGAGTCAAGGGAAAAAGTGGGGGTGGGAAGCAAAGGCGGGGAGAAAGGTCCGGGCGGTAGCGGTGATGGGAACGCGTGGCAGGTCCTTCGGCTGCGCGCTACGCGCTTCGCTCAGGATGACGGCTTTTTTGTTTTCGTAGCTGCTTCGGTCGAGATGACGGCGGCCGGAGCGATCAGGCGCGGTTGACGCCGTATGCCTCGAGAACATCGCTCAGGGTGACGATGCCTTCCAGCTTGTGAACATTCGCGCGGTTGACCACGGGGAGGATGTCGAGCTGGTTTTCGCCCATTCGCTCGAGGGCGAGATCGAGCCCCTGATCGGAATGAATATGGGGAAAGGCGAGCGCATCGACTAACTCACCGAGTTTTTTGTCTGGCTCCTCCCGCAGCAGGGAGAGGTCGATGACGCCAATCACGCCTCGCCGGTCGGTGACCAGCCAGGATCGGAGTTCGCTGGCGGAGACCTGCTGTAACGCTTCGCGCACCGTGGTCTCGGCGGGGAGCAGTTGGCTGGCCGGCTCCATAATGCTTGCCACCTGACGCCGACCGAGGCGCCGGCGGGTCTTCGCCGAAGGCAGATGGATGCCATCCTGCACGGCGAGCGCTTCGTAGATGGGCTCATGCTGCAACAGCGAAGCAATGAAGAGGCTGACCAGATTGGCAATCATCAGGGGGACGATGACCGCGTAATCCTGGGTCATCTCGAAGATGATGAGCACGGAAGTCATGGGCGCACGAACCACGCCGGCAAAGACAGCGCCCATCCCCACCAACGCGTAGGCGCCCGCCGTGGCAGTGTATGCGGGGAAGAGATGATGCGCGGCGGTCCCGAGCGAGCCGCCCAACATGGCGCCGATGAACAGGGCCGGCCCGAAGATGCCGCCTGCATTTCCTGAGGCGTAGCTGGTGGTAACGGCGATCAGCTTGAGCAGCAGGAGAAGCAGCATGAGGCGAAGCGCCATGTTGCCGTTCAAGGCGTCGCCGACAAAGCCGTAGCCGACGCCAAGGACCTGGGGCACAAACCAGCCCATCACGCCGACCAGCAACCCGCCGGCTACGGGCTGGAACCAGACTGTCTTTTGCGGGAGGCGCAGGAAACGAGCGCGCATGCCCAGCAGCAGCCTGGCGAAGATGGCCGAAACCACGCCGCCGGCAATGCCGAGCACGGCATAGATGGCGAACTCCGCCGAACTTACCAGGTGATATTGCGGGACTTTGAAGAGCGGATGATCGCCGAGAAGAAGACGCAGAACCACCCACGCGGTGGCCGATGCCAGCACCACGCCGCCCATCATGGGCGCGTTGAGATCGCCCATGATCTCTTCCAGCGCGAACACCACCGCTGCCAGAGGCGTGTTGAATGCGGCTGCGATCGCGGCAGCAGCGCCCACCGGGATTAGGTTCTTTACCTGATCGGTACTCAGGCCGAGGAGGCGTCCCAGCACTGAGCCAATGCCCGCACCCACCTGCACCGAAGGGCCCTCGCGTCCCAGCGGAATGCCGCTGGCGAGGGTTACGGAGGTGCAGAAGAATTTGCCCAACACGGTGCGCAGAGAGATGCGGCCTCCGCTGGCGAACAACGCGGCCTTGGTCTGCGGCACGCCGCTGCCACGCGCTCCGGGAAAATAGCGGTACAGCAAATAGCCGATGCCGAGCGAACCCACGACCGGGAACAGCAGACGCCGCCAAGGCGCCCCGCTGACCGGGTACAGCCGCATGCCCAATCGTTCTGTCAGCAGGATGAACGCAACAACGACCAGGCCGGTCACCGCGCCGATGACGAGCGAAAGGACCAGGAAGACCTGGCTCTCACGCTGGCGGAGCGCGGCCATGCGTTCGGGTAGCGAGACTTGCCACCAACTCCTGCTTTTGGTCTGGATGTTCTGATTCATTCCCGGATGATCCACACCTAGGATACCTCCCGTCGAGCGGAGACGGTGCGCGAGTGAATGGGGGCTTGCGCCGGGGGCGGGGATGTCTCTATGATGCTGAAACCGTCAACACTTTTCTTGCACAACTATGGATTGATCTTGGCGTATAAGGGCCCGATGTGATCCCGCTGTTGCGCGGGGATTTGCGTGCCGGCCAATGGAGACGATTGGCGGCCGGCGAAGCGGATTCCGGCGATTTTGAAGTGAGAGCGCGGCAGCGGCGAACAGGATGCATCCCGATTGCAAGTCATTATCAGGGAGTGGTCCGATGGCACGAAGCGCGAGCTGGAAGCGATCTGCAAAAATCTGGCGATATGCACGGGTGCTGCTGCCGCTGCTGGCGGGGGCGGGGCTGGGGTTGGGGCAGCAGACCGCGTCGGGCGGCGGGCAGGCCGGGCAGATTGTGACCCAGCCGGCGGTGCAGACTCCGCTGAGCGTGACCATTGTGAACAACTGCAAGGCGGGGCAGTCGTTTACGGTGTCGACGGTGCCCGCTGCGCCGTGGATCTACTTTACGCAGGCGACATCGTTTGAGCTGGGTTCGGGCGGTACGACGAGCTACGGATTCATGCTGAATCCGCCGGGGAATATCGCTCCGGGCGAGTACCAGACCAACCTGACGGTGACCTGCACGAGCTGCGCGGCGAGCGTGCCGCCGTGCTTGACCAGCGCGAAGACGTTTCCCATCGACATGGTGATCCCGAAGCCGGAGGAGAATAACGGCGGCGGCGGTGGAGGCGGGAATCCGAGCGGAGGGACGAAGCCGGGCGGGGGTACGCCGAACCCGCCGGGAAATACGGGGGGAAATACGCCGGGTGGAACTACTCCGGGAGGGACGCCGGGAAATACGCCGGGTGGGACTACTCCGGGAGGGACGGGGCCAACGGAGACGATTACGGGTACGCCGGGTGGGACTACGCCGGCCACGCCGGGTGGGACTACGCCGACTACGCCGGGTGGTACTACTCCAGGAGGGACCATGCCGACGACGCCGGGGGCGACCACGCCGACGCCGGTGCCATCGACACCGACGCCGGGGAGCCTGCCGGGTTTGCTGGGAGGATTGATTGCGGCGCTGGGAGCGGCGACGCTGCTGCTGGGGAGTGGGCCAGTGGCGGCGGGACAGCCGTCGGGAGTGAGTGAGGGTACGGATCCGGGAACTCCGGTGGGGGCGACGCCACAGACTCCGGTGGGGACGACGCCGGGGACAACGCCGCAGGCACCGGGGACGACGCCACAGACTCCGGTGGGAACGACGCCGGGGACGCCGGCGACGCCAGCGCAGACGCCGGGGAGTTGGGATGCGACGTTGAACATGCCGACGCAGGGCTCACTGTCCAGCGCAACGCCGCCGGCGACATCTGGGCCTTTGAGCGATGGGGGGGTGGGCCAGACGCCGACGCCGGTGACGCCGCAGACGCCGGGGAGCTGGGATGCTTCGCTGAACATGCCGCTGGGGGATGTGGCGGCGCCGGTGGGGCCGCAGGCGGGAGTGGGGCCGGTAATTGCTACTGGCTTCGGATGGCGGCCCAAGGGCGAATATGTGAATCCGCAGACCGGTGAGATATACGCACCCCAAGGCGGCGAGGACCCGCCCGCGGGGTGGATCAAGGTGATCGACCCGCTGCCGCCAGGGAGACCCGGCGATGCCCTGGTCGAGTACGCCCCCGGCAAGGAGCCGCGGCGCTGGGTGAATCCGAAGACCGGCGAGACAGTTTGGACCGACTCGCCGTTCGACGGACCGGACGGCTACGTGCCGGACAGGCCGATGTACACGCCGCCTCCCGTGCGGCCCGCGGCCGGCGGACCCAAAGTCGGCGTCCCGGCGGGACAGCCGCCGTCTCAGCCAGTGGTGCAACCCCTGGATGCCAACCCCTGGTATCCGAAGCCGTGGGAGACCCCGGCGTCTCCCAGCTCGGGGACCGCCGGCACTCCCGTGGCGCCGCTAAGAGATGAATCCGGCGGAGGGCTTATCGGCAAAATCGATTCGGGAGACAATGCGCCGAAGACCGATACGACTACTACGCCGGCGACTCCAGCCCAGCCCACGGCTCCTGCAACGCAGGCGGCCCCTGCGACGCCGATCGCTCCGGCCCAGCCGGCCGGTGAAACTCCAAAGCCGAACTATGGACCGGGCGGAATTCTGAATCAGCCGCTGGGCGAAGACCCGCCGCCAGCGAAGCCGAACTATGGGCCGGGCGGAATTCTGAATCAGCCGCTGGGCGAAGATCCGCCGCCGGCGAAGCCGAACTATGGGCCGGGCGGGATTCTGAATCAGCCGCTGGGCGAAGATCCGGTACCGGCAAAACCGGTGACGGCGCCGACGGGAGACCAGAAAGTCGGCACGGGCCACACCTTCAGCCGGGGAACGACGCAGGAGGAGCTGGATAAGGCCAACCAGCCGGTGGCGCCGGGATCGCTGCCGGCGACGGGGACGAGCACGGACGGCGACGGGACGGATGAGACGGGGGACCGCTGGAGAGAGACCAACAAAGGGATGGTGGAGAAAGCGAAGGCAGAAGAGCCTTGGGATGGCGTTTACGACCCCAAGGGTGAAAGCGACTGGATGAAGGGGGTTCGCGAAGACAAGGCGGCAGCGGAGGCGAGGCTGAAGCAGGCGGTGAAGGACCGTTGGGGCGGAAATGAGGACGGAGTGATCTCCGGGGTAGAGGGAGCAGCCTACGATCAGGTGCACGGCGATCCGATTCGACACGAGCAGGACCTGATCCTGCGCCGGGTGTGGCAGATCGAGATTTACGAAGCTGCGTACAAGAAGGGTCGGCTGAGCGGGCTGAGCAATCTGGCGGCGCATGCGTATGCGCAGATTCAACTGGACAAGTGGCGCGACAAGAGCCTGGAAGATTTCGAGCAGACCTTTGGCACGCACTTCGCGCAACTTGGCCAGGCGATATCGGGCGATCCGATCGGGAACTTGAATAAGGCGATTGAGAAGATCGGGACGCTGGTGGATGAAGCCTACGCCAACGTCGAGAAGTCAAGGGCAATCGCCAGGGCGATCGAGAAGCAGCGGATGCAGGCGCAGCAGGCTGCTGAGCTGGAAAAGATTGCTTCGGAAGAGGCGAATGTCGGGGCGAAGTCCGGAGCGCGGATGCCCGACCCGGCAGGCTACGCGAAGACGCGCGCCGGGATTCAAGCCCAGATCAAGGATGTGAACTTCCTTTCGCAATCGAAGTCGAATTGCGTGAGTTGCGCTGTGGCCACCGACTCTGCACTGGCGGGAAAGCCAATGGGCGCCTTTCCCGACTTCGATGGCATGAGTATCCGCAAAACGATCGACTTTATCTGCGACCGTTTCAACACCCTGGCCAAGCCCCTGGGAAAGGGCGCCGCTGCCCAGCAGCAGATCATTCAGGCGCTGGAAACATCGGGAGAAGGGTCCCGCGGGATCGTTGTGGTTGTGATTAAGAACGAGGGCCACGCCTTCAACGCGGTGATGCGCAACGGAAAGGTATTTTTTCCGGACGGCCAAATCGGAGGCTTCCGAGGCTTGTCGATCTTCCAGAACTCGGATGCGGTGCTGTTTTTCCCGACTACAGGAGGCTGAGCATGGACAGAATCACCTTTGAGACGGCCCGTACCCTTGCCGACCGATTCCTCCGCCTGCAATCGGGCAACTCGAGCGAGTTAGTCATCGTGGACCAGAGCACGCGGGCAGAGGACTTCGGCTGGGTGTTCTTCTATCAATCGAAGTCGTACGTGGACACCGGCGACTGGCACGAGATGCTGGTTGGCAATGCGCCCTTGATCGTCGATTTTGGCGGACAGGTTCACGAGACTGGAACGGGATTGCCCATCGAAGACTACATTGAGGGGTTTCGCGCGGCATTGAAGCCGGCAGCAGGGTGAGGGAGGAACACGGATGACGAATACATCAGCAGCGAGCAGTTCGGCGCAGGGGGCGATGGGCGGGATTGCGCGGCGTCTGCTGGTGGCGTTTATCGTGCTGGTGGTGCTGGGAGCGATGTCGCTGCTGCTGCCGGCGAGCATTCCGGGGGAACTGCCGGCGAGCCAGATGACGCAGCATGGGCCGGGGAGTTGCCAGATTTGTCCGCCGACGGAGCAACTGGTAGCGGCGGCGATGACTCCCGGCGACAATGCCTGGTATGTGAATGTGGTGCTGGCGACGGCGCCGTTCAATACGCGGCTGCAGCTATCGTTTGCGGGAGTTCCGGGAATGCTGACGGTGCAGCAGACGGGGACGACCTGGGCTGCGGGCGCAGGCGGGCCGACTATGCTGGAGGCCATCAACCAGAGCGGCAACCAGGTGGTGCTGATGTTGCCGGACACGCTGCAGACGAATGGATTCGCGGTGAGCACGGGATCGGGGGACCGCATACCGGCGAACAATTATGTGCAGCCGGTGTATCCGGCGGCGGCGCACTTCGATGCGACGGATGCGGTGATCCTGCTGATTCTGGCGGTGACGGCGTGGTTTGGGTACAAGCGCGGCCTGATGCCGGAGACCGGAGACCTGATTGCGATTCTGCTGAGCCTGGTGATTGCGGCGGTGGCGTTCAAGCCGTTGTCGGCGTGGTGTACGCGGGTGCTGCCCTACCCGCGAGCGGGGGCGGCGCTGGTGAGCTGCCTGCTGGTGCTGGTGAGCGGGATCGCGTTCTACCTGATTCTGCCGCGATTGATGCCGCGGCTGGCGACGGCGGCGGCGCCGCTGGGGCGGACGGTTAATGGAACGCTGGGTGGACTGATTGCGTGCGTGCGCCAGCTTGCGGTGCTGGCCATGCTGCTGACGGCGGGGGCCGATCTGGCGGTGCTGGGGTGGGCGAGTTCGAGCATCAGCTCGTCGCTGATCGGGACGGCGCTGCTGCATGCGTGGCGGACGGTTTACCTGGGAAGCTGATGGGTGGATTGGAGCAGATGCCGCCGGCCGCGAAGTTGAAGGAGTTGGAAGGACGGATTGCGGGGTTGGGGGAGTCGGCGGAGACGCTGGCTGCGATCCGCGGGCGCATTGGGGACCTGGTGGTTGCGGTTACGGAGGCACGGGCGGCGCTGCTTTCGGATGCGGCGGATAAGCTGGACCGGGCGGCGCGAGGGCTGGTGAATTGCTATTGGATGACCGGGCATGGCTGGCGCAGATACCTGGCGGGGCCGGGCGGCGCGGCGGGGCTGGGCAGGCAGATTGGCGAGGCGCTGGCGGCAGACCTGCGGCCGATCGTGGATGAGGTGCGGCGGCGGCTGGAGGGGATGGCTGCGGGGCGGGTGTCGCGGAATGAGGATGGCTACGAGGTGGGCTGCTCGATTTGCGGCGAGGGCGTGTTGAGGTTCAGCAGCGGTGACGGCAGCATGCAGGCGATAAGCCTGTCGCCGGTGAATACGACGATGCGGCGGGAGGCGGTTGGGAGCGAGCGGCTGAGGGAGTTGGCGGAAGGCGATGTGGCGGCCGTGTTCGAGCACCTAGCTGCGGAGGGCGGGTGCGCGGTTTATTGCAACGCTTGCGGGCGCGTCTATTGCCGCGCGCACTATGCGGTGGAAGCAGTGTGGAGCGGGTCGTGGCACGAAGCGAGCTATGCGACCTGTCCGCTGGGACATGAGCGCGAGTTCGAATGAGGGTGGTTGCGCCAGGGTGCGGCTCAGGTTGCTCGGCGGAAAGGCAAATGCGGGGGTCTCTCCACTGCGCCTTCGGCTTCGGTCGAGATGACGGCTTCTTTATTTGCGTAGCGCTTCGGTCTAGATGACGGATGATCTGGTCTGCGGTCGCAGCTACAAATGCGGGGATTCTTCGCTGCGCTCAGAATGACAGGCAAGAAAAAGCGATGACAAGGGCGCGGGTTTGTGGTGCGCGACCCGCCGTGGATGGAAAAGCGGTTGCGTGACTCAGCCTGGGATCAGGTGGGATTGGCGTTGGCGAAGGGTTGGGGATTGGGCTGGGACTTGCGGGCGCGGAAGAGGAAATCCTCGCTGACCTCGCGGGTCTGGCCCTGGCCAAAGCGGTAAAAGCCGGCGTAGAAGCCAAATCCGTTGATGAAATAGGGCACCATTTCCGGGGTTACGCCGTAGCCAGTCGAACCTTTGATGGCGGCGTCGAGGGCGAGCAGCGCGTAGGGTTCGATGGTGTTGATGTCGGCATAGATGGTGTCCTCGTAGGGCGTGAAATAGCCGTGGTGGTAGTACTGCTTGACGATGTTGTTGCCGATGGCGCGGCCGAGGTCGAGGTACTCGTTGGCGTGGGTCTGCTGGAAGAGGTCGAGCACAGAGAACAGCGCATCGGGGTTGGCATTGTCGGTTGCGAGGTTGACCTGGACCGATTTCCCGGGGGTTTCGCCAATGTCGCCGAGGCCGAAGGCGCGAGCGCTGCTGCGCGCCATCTTCCAGAGGATGGGATCTCCGGTGAGCATGAAGGCGCGGGCGTAGGAGAGCATGAACTCCGGGCCGGCGGGGTAGGGATCGAGCACCCGGCCTTTGGGGCCATAGTAGCCACGACGCTTGATCTCGAAGCCCGACAGATCGGTGCCGTCGGTGAGCATGGGGCGCAGGAGATTCTTGTCGGGGATGAGGGCGTAATTGACGAATGCGTCCATGCCGATGCGGGTGGCTTCGACCATGTCCTTGCCGGCGTCGCCGAGCGTGCTGGCCACCTGGATTTGCATGAGGGCGTTGTCGCAGTAGATGGTGGTGGCCTGTTGCTGGAAGAGGATGGTGGCCTCGAGCACCAGATGGCCGGGAAAATCCGGGCCGAACTGGCGCTTGGCGCGGTCTCCGTATTCCGAGAAGGTGAAGTCGGGTTGGGTTTCGTCGGTTGGCGGAGGATGCTGCTGGCGGGGCTGGGTGAATTGGTAGGCGCCGAGCTTGGTCTTGGCGTTGCGCGCCTTGACGTACTGGTCGGCGAGGCGTTTGGTCCAGAGCAGAGCGCCCTGGTCGCCGGTGAACTTGTAAAGCATGGCGCCGGAGTAGATGAGGTCATTGCCGGCGTCCAGGAAAGACAACCCGAGAGTTTCGAAGAAGGGTGCGGGGTTGTCAAAGGTGTTTTCCCAGCGCGGGCCGGGCTCCATGCCGTAATGTCCGTGGCGGCTGGTCTCCAGCGTGTGCCAGTTGTAGATATGGGCGTTCCAGAAGGCGGTAATGAATTTTGCCGTCGCGGCTGGATTCACCTCGTACATCAGCTCGTAGAAGGGGAAGGCGTTCTTGAGTTCGTGGGGGCTGTCGGGCACACCGTCGCGCATGCCGACGCCGGAGAGCGTGATCAGGTCGACGAAGCGGTGGCCACCCCACTGGAGCAGGCCGCTCCGGTCCTGCAGGTGGGCAAAATAATAGGCGTACTGGGCCTTGGCGGAGTCCTTGTACCTGGGGTCGCCGGTGAGATTGGTGAGCGCGGCGAGGATGCGCATGAAGTTCTGCTGGACGGCGAAGTCCGACCAGACGGCGACGCGGCCGTTGGGAAAATCGATGCTCTCAGGGAAGATCCACTTCAACTGCTCCTTGGTGTAGACATTGATGCCGCCGGCGAGCAGAGGCGAGGGATTCTGGGGATGGTAGCGATCGGCCGCGTCCTTGAGCACGGTGTCGGCGTAGTCTTTGACCAGTTGCAGACGGGCGGCATCCTGATCGGCTTGGGTGCGGGGGGATGGCGGCGGCGAGGGCGCGCCCGCCTGCGCGGCAAACGCAGGCCGCACCGCTGCCATGCCTAACGCGGCGGCGGACAACTGCACAAAGGAACGACGATCGAGAGAGCTACGCGACGATCCATCGGCTGACACTGGCTTCATAACCCCTCCCACGAGGAAGCTCGGCCGGGTACGGAGGCGGGCTGCGACCGGGAGCGCGAGAGCAAAACCCCCACAACCAACGCGAGCGAGAACAGCAGGCCGGCGAAACCTACAAGAGCGAGTTTCTCCGGATTCAGCGCCAGCCAGCCGAAGAGGCCGGGTGATTCGACCCGGCCCATCCACTTGCGCAGTTGCGCGCCGTTCCAATCTTTGTCGATAAACGTTACTCGCCATTGAAAGGAATCGTCCAGCAGGAAGAGCTGGTTGTTGTGGATCATGACCGGGCCTTCGGTGAGCACCGGATAGTGGAAGAAGTCGCAAAAGCGGCGAATGCCGGACGCGTCGGAGCGCAGGACGAGCCATGCCGGCGGGAGACCCTGCTGGGCGCGGAACTGGCGCAGGGCGGCGGCGTCATCGCCGGGGTCGAAGGAGAAGATGAGGACGCGATAGGGCCGGCTGCCGCCCATCTGCGCGGCTTCCCTGACCAACATGCGCGCGGTGATGGGACAGCTCATGGTGCAGCGGGTGTATACGGGCAGGACAACGACGGGACCCGATCCGGCGGCGCGCAGTTCCTGCCACAGCGTGCTGGGACGGTCGGCCTGGTCCCAGACGGCGAGGTCAGGGAGCCGGCCGGCATTGCTGCCCGCGGGGACGGCTGCGCGCAGAGTGGGACTGGAAGCCAGGGCCAACGCTGTCGGAATCAGAAGAAGAAGACGTTTGAGGCGCATGGGATTCAATGGACTGTATTGACTGCGGCGGGGTTATCCGGATGGAAGCCTGGCGCGGTCACAATTCCGTTCTTCACAATGTCGTGCACCGGCGCGTAATAGGAGACCACGCAGAGCAACACCGCGGCGGCGACCCAAGGCGTGAAGTTCTGCACCGCGGCTACGTCTTCGTCGTGATAGGGCTCGCTGACGGGCAGGGCAAAGGGCATCTGGGCAAGCGCCGGGTCGGGTGCGGCGGCCAAGCTGCGAACCAGGACGATGAAGAAAAGCAGGACGGCCAGGCCCATGATGCATCCGCCGACCAGACCCATGTGGGTTGCGAGCCACCAGTCCGGCCGGTAGCTGGGGGAAGCGGGATTCATGTAGGTCAAGCCGAGGTTGGTGCGGCGAGGCTCTCCGCGCAGGCCGCCGAGGAAGAAGCCGGAGGAAAAAACGAAGGTGCCGAGCATCCACACATAAGGCACGAGCAGAGCCATGGTGCGTGAGACCACCGGCTTCTTGAGCAGGCCGGTGATGAGGAGCAGACTGACGCCGAGGATGCCAAGAAAGACCGGTCCGCCGACGGTGAGGTGAAAGTGGGCGGGAATCCATGCGGTGTTATGGACGACATTATTCATGCTGTAGGAGGCATTGATGATGCCGGTGATGCCGCCAAACAGAAAGATGAGCAGTCCGCAAAAGAGATAGGGAAAGAGCCATGTTTCAGGATTGAAGTAGGGGAGCTTCTTCCACCAGCCAAAGAGTCCCTTGCCGCCGCGGCGACGGGCAGCGAATTCCAGGGATGCGGCCAAGGTGAAGGCGGTGAGGAGGCTGGGAATTGCCACCATCAGGGTGAGGACGCTCTGATAGCCCTTAGAGGTGGTGGAGATTCCGGGATCGGCGAATTGGTGGTGCAGGCCGAGCGGGCAGGAGAGCAGGATGAGGGTCATGAAGGTGAAGCGCCCGGCAAAATCGCTGAACAGCTTGCCGCCGGCCAGCCGGGGCAACATGGTGTAGTAGATGACGTAGGTGGGCAGCAGCCAGAAGTAGACCAGAGGGTGGCCGAAGAACCAGAAGAGGGTCCGGCTGAGCATGACGTTGACGCCGGGGGTCCATCCCAGCGACCAGGGCAGGAGTTGCACCAGGACTTCAAATGCGACGGGCAGGGTTGCCAACTGCCACACGATGAAGGTGGCAAATATTCCGACGACGCCGAGCGGAGTTTTTTGGCCGGGATTCTGTTTGCGCCAGCGCACGTAGACGGGAATCCAGGTGAGAAACGGCACCCAGGACCCGACAATGAAGAGGGCGAGTCCGATGTAAAAGAGCGGGTGGGCCATGAGCGGCGGATAAAAGGTGTAGAGCACGGAGGCTTTGCCGAGGAAGATCATTGCGGACGCCACGACCGCTCCCAGCAGCATCAGGACCAGCGCCAGGGTTGCGCCGGCGATGGAAACCGGCGAGCGCAATTCCAGGCTCACCACGGCCGAACCGAATGCGACGGCGAAGAAGGTGGTGAGGACGATGGCGTTGATGACTCCATGGGCGGTGAGGCCCTGGTAGTAATCGATGCCGGCGAAGGAGGTGGCGCGGATGACGCCCGACTGGTACATCACCTGCAACACGCCATGGTAGGCGCCGAAGATAAACAGGCTGAGCGGGACCAGCAGTTCGATGAGAATGATGCGCCGTAGATTTTTTTGGAGTTCCATTAGTTTTGTAGACCCTCCAGGTAGGCTTCGATCTGCTTGATCTCGTCGTCGGTCAACTGTATGGGTGGCATCACGGGGGGATATCCCGAGACCGCGAATGCGGTGGGGTTCTGGAGCTTCTGCTCGAACAGGGCGGCATCGTAGGTGCGGGTGGTGCCGTCGGCCAGATGCACGGTGCTGCCCCATGCGCCTTTGAAGGTCGGGCCCAGGCTGGCGCTGCCGTCGACGGAGTGGCAGGCGAGACATCCCTTCTCATCCATGAGCTTCAAGGCTGGGTTGGCGGGAATGCCTTCGACGGAGTAATCGGCGATCTGGTCGCTGACTTCGATGCGGGCGCTCATATCCTGGTGGCCCTTGCCGCAGTACTCGTGGCAGACGATGGTGTAGATTCCGGGCTTGGAGAAGTGCACGCGTCCGTTGGCGACGGCGCCGGGAACCAGCATGAGGTTGAGATTGGTCCCGGCGAGCTCCAAACCGTGAGTGACATCCTTGGTGACGGCGTAGATATCCAGGGTGGAGCCGGTGGGGACGCGAAGCACGCTGGGCTCAAAGGCCCACATGCGCGCGACATAATGCACTTCGTAGTTTTTGCCGTCGTGTTTGGTGACGGAAGCCTGATCGAACGGCCTGGTGCCGAGGGGGATGCAGGTGGGCAGGTTGATGCCGAGTCCCCAGGTGGCGTAGGAGATCAAGAGCAGGCTGAGGGCGACAAAGGCGATCGCTCCCATGAGCGCGCGTTTCTCAGACAGGTTGACTGCCATAACCCAACTCCTTCCCTAGAGCCCGGATTGCCGGTAGAGCAACAGGAAATAAATCCCCAGCCAGATAAGGCCGAAGCAGACGATCATGAGAGCGAAGAAGGCGACCGCCCCGCGCGGGAAAAAGTCTTCTTCTGTGGGTTGCGATTGGTCGGCGTTCACCGGTAGTCCCCCTTTGGGCAAGTGCAAGGCAGGTTTGGATTCTTATATATGCCCGAGCCAATGGTTGGCTAGCGGGACCGCTGGGATGTGCCAGGGAAGAACCCTGGGGGGAAGGCAAGGCTGACGAAGGGTGTCGATAACTCTATAGGTTTTAGCGTGAGGCGAGAGGTTTTCGAGGATTTATCGGATATCATTGCGACCAAGCGAGGCGGCCAAGCAAGGTCACTTTAGGAGACTGCTGTGACAGCATCGACTCCGGCAGCATTTGTCAGTTACAGCCGGGAGGATTCCGGCTTTGCGCTACGTCTTGCCGGGGAATTGAAGGCGGCAGGCGTCGTGGTTTGGCTGGACCAGCTCGCGATCAAGCCGGGCCATCGCTGGGACGATGCGGTTGGAGTCGCACTGACGGGAGCACAGCAGGTAATTGTCATCCTCTCGCCGGCTTCAGTGAAATCCGAGAATGTGCTGGACGAGATCTCCTTTGGCCTGGATCACGGAAAAACCATTGTTCCGGTGCTTTACAAAGACTGCGTAAAGCCAGTCCGCATACAGCGCATCCAACATATCGACTTCCGCACGGACCACGCAGCCGGCCTGGCCACTCTGCTGAGCCACCTGAATGCGGAACAATCTGACGGCGGAGCAAACCAGATATGGAGGAAAGGGCAGGGACACCCATCGCGGCGGCGGTTCATTCTCGGATCCGCGCTTTTGGGTTGTGCGGCCGCAGGTGGCGTCACCTGGAAATGGAACCAGCTCTACGACATGTTCCACCCTCTGCCCAGCAAGCGTTACGTGGCGCTGATGGCCTGGCCTGCGCCCACCGACGAGGCTCGACCTACACTGACAACCGTGCTTGGCTCCGTCTATGGCCGGCTGGCTCAAGCAGAATCGTACGTCAGCAATCTGCTGATCATTTCGTCGAGCGACTTCTCCATCAACCGGCCAACCGTCGCTACTCCCGCGGATTCCGTCGCCACCCTGGGTGCAAATCTTGTACTAACCGCTTCGCTGGAGAAGCTGCCGAATACTCTGGCACTGCTGCTGCAGGTTCTCGATGCCACGACCCAAGAAGTTCTCCGCAGCCGTCAAATCTCAACCAGCATCGCGGAAGCCGCTTCGCTGGCGGAGAAGGGATCGGTCGAAGCGGCCCGGTTGCTAAGCCTGCCGCAGCAGGATGCGTCCGGCAAAGAGCCAGACCCATTTGCCGGGATCTCCGCCCAGGCGTTCTCGAGCTTCAGCAAGGCAGAACAGTTCGCTGCCGAACCAAACAATACCGGCATCGACGCAGAGATTGAGAACTATAGCGAGTGCCTGAACCAGGCCCCGCAATTCCAACTTGCCTACGCAAAACTGGCGATAGCCTATACGGTAAAGTACCGGCTGGTCAGGGATTCGGCGCTGCTGACGCTGGCGCGCCAGAACGCGGACAAGGCTAGCTCTGTATCCGCTGCGGGCTTGCTTAGCAAGGCCCTTGCCTATCTTTACTCAGGCGACGCGAAAGACGCGACGGACTACTTATCCAGGACGCTGAAGGCAGACCCGGGAAATCCAGACACGCTCTTATACCGCGCCCAGGTATTACGGGATGCCCACCAATGGGCCGAGGCAGAGCAGATGTATCTGGATATTCTGAAGATTCGTCCCAACTACTGGCCGGCCAACAACGAGCTGGGCTGGATTCACTATCACCAGGCGGAGTACCAGAAGGCGGCCGACGCTTTTGACGCCGCGGCCCTGTCGGCTCCCAGCGTAGCGCTTCCGCTGGCAAATCTCGGCGTGATGTATGAGGCCCTGCAAAGGCCTGACGATGCGCTGGACGCTGCAAAGCGAAGTATTGCCCGCAGCCCGAACAGGATTGCGTTTTCGACCATTGGAGATATTGCGTTCAGCAATCGGGATTACTCAGGCGCGCTGACCGCGTACCAGAACGCCGCCAAGCAAGATCCCCGATACCACCTGGTGTGGCGAGACATTGGGGATTGTTACGCCATGCTGGGCCAGCCAGCCCAGATGCGCGACAGTTACGCCAAAGCGGCGAATCTGCTGCAAGGGGTCTTGAAAGATAACCCAAACCCCGGCCCTTTATGGATGACTCTGGCCTTCTATGAGGCTAAGATAGGGAACTCTGCCTCCGCCGAAGCCGACATGCAAAACGCCGAACAGCGGGGTGCGGACGATGTGATTTCGCAGTTCATGAAGGTGCAGGCGCTGGCCGTGCTGGGCAAGAAGGAGGAAGCAACTGAACTGCTCCTGGCTTGCATGAAGCGTGGGCTGTCGCCTGTAGAAGTGGACCTCGCCATCGATCTTAAGGGAATTGAAAAGGACCCTCGGTATATCGCTCAGATTTCGGTCAAGAAGAGCTCAGCAAGCGGCCCTGCATAAAGAACCCAAATCCATATCATCAAGAGGACGATCAAATGGCCGAAGAACGCATTGCAACAAGACGCCGCCGCGGTGGATTAATTCTCCTTCCCCTTATTATCAGTTTTTGGATCGGAGCCGGTTTCGACCGCCAATTCGCCCCGAACCACATCCGCTTGATGGTCGAGAAATACTCCAGCCAGATTGCCATATCCCCAAAAATCAACGATTCGATCGATTGGGTTAACTATGACGGCTCAGCTGACACGGTCGGGTTTACTACCAACTCCCCGTGTGCCGGCGGGGGAAGCGGCAGCAATTGTGTCGTGAATGTCAGCAAGGGTGCATTTGAATACAACTGTAGTACATACCCCTGCATTGATCCCGGACTCGACGTGGGTGGCTTCAGTGGATTCCAAGGGAAACATCCGCTGTCTGCGTCGGGAAGTAAGGATCTGGTCCTCGACCTTGAGGCTCCCATAACCGATGCTGGAATCATGTTCCGCGACCTTTTCGGGACTGCCTCGACGCCGAGTCTGAATCGTTCAAGCACCCCAGCCCCTGCGCCCCTTGCAACTACTCCGAAGACCTTATCGCTAAGCTGCAGCAACGGCACGATGGCGGTCTCTCCATCAGATGCCAATCCCAATAACTACACGGTCCCAACGGGTACGACGGTACTAGTCTGGAAAGGGGGTACGATGGATTTCTCGATCAGCAGCACCACCTCCTTCTGCAACGAGGGGCTACCCATATCTTCGGGTGGAGACAGCGTAGCCGGCTGCACTCTGAACAACAACGCGAAGGGTACCGTTCCCTATACCGTGACCGTGACCACAAATCCGCTTCCAACTGGATGCCCCCAGTCGCAAACATTCAATCTCGTGTTCCCATAGCTCCCGGTTCCGCTAGTTGTGATTCAGTCGTGGTTCAGTCGTGATTTAGTCCTGGGGAAGGACCTCGATGGCGTTGACGACGGCATAGTTGACGACGGGCATGAAGGAGAGCTCGATTCTGCCGCCGGCACTGGCCTGGATGTTATCGAAGGTTTTGACCACAGGCGCGGAGCCGCTGGTGGCGAGTATGTCAAAGTTCTTCAGCAGCATTTCGCCATTGCAGGCCACATCGAAGACACGGCTTCCGGGGCCGCCGGCTCCTCCGTTCTCCGCGCCAAACCAGGGCTCGCGAAAGTAGAGCCTGACGCGGTAGTGGGCGAGGGGGACCGCGGGGATGATATAGCGGAAACGGCCAATGCGCTCCGATTCGTACAGTCCCAGATTGCCTTGCCTGGATGAATCGGGTGGGAGGCCATGACGGCCTCCGCTGAAGTAGCGATCGGACGACCAAAACTGATTGGCGCTATCGACGTAGGGCTTGGAGCTAACCACGATTCGGACGGGCAGGAGATCTGTCGAGGGCGCCGGAATAATCTCCACGGCGTTGAGCAGGGAGACCTCGCTGACGAAGTCGATGTGGATGGCGCCGTCATTTTCCGGGGCCACGCCGGTGACTACGGTTGAGGTTGCCATGCCATCGCCGCCCGCGTCGTCGACAACATCGATGTCGATGGCTGGTCCGGCATTGATGGAGGCAGTAGCCACGCGGGTAGCCGCAGGGAGGTCTGAGGTTTCGGCAAAGTGGAAGTGCAGTTCGTAGAGTTTTTGCGTGACCGGGAAGATGCAGTGGGCGATTCCACGCACCCCGCCGAAATAGAGGGGGGCATCCTCGGTGCCGTCGATCTTCTGAGGCGGGACGGTGACGTTCGCCCCTCCCTGGCAGTAGTTTCCGGTGACCCAGTTGACCCCGGAGTGGTCCAGATAGGGCTGGCGGCCGGTACCCATGAGTGCATGGATGGTGGCTTGCGGTCGAGGCGGCGGCATGGCGGCGGCGATGGCGGCGGAATCCGCGGGATGCAATCTGCCGGCTTGCTGGCGATGCCATCCCCATACCGATGCCACGGCGACGACCAGGACGAGGGCGATGATTCCCATGATCCAGGATTGAGTGATCCAGGATTGAACTCGGCGGGCGGATGCCTGAGGGCGCCAGGGGGTGACGTGCAGCGGGGTGGCAAGCGCAGGTTCGGCGTCGTGGTCTGCGGGCGCGACTTGACCCGGAGCCAGGGGGTTGGGCGGCAGCAGTGCAGGCGCGTGCACGAAGCAAGGATCGTAGTGACCTGGGGGTATGACGAGCCGCATCGGGCGGCCGGCGCCTTCGTTCTGGTAGACCTCGAGCAGGCGTTTGCGAAGCGAGTGGACGGTTACGCGGACGATGGTGTCGGAGTTGGGATCGAAGTCGGGCCGGCGGCCGAGGGCCTCGGTGGCAATGGTGTATTCCTTGATCTGGTTGGCGCGGCCGGCGAAGCGCTCCTCGCAGATGTATTTGAGCAGGCGCGCCAGGTTGCCGGAGCGGCCAAGAACGCCGGAAGTGAGGAGCCAGTCGAGTTCCCGTCGTTCGGCCTCAATCCCGGCTTCCACGGGTGCAGCGTACTCGGAAGTTCCAATAGCTCCCACGGGGGGCGATTTTATACCTGCTGAGCAACAGTCCACAACGCAGAAGATTCCAGTTTGGCACGCATGGCTGGGAAGGTCGATGGTCGCGGTTTTGTTGTTCGATGCCGCTAACCTCTTTATCCCGCAGCAGATTGCGAATTAATAACAAACGCTAACAAGCAAAAGGTAACGATTCCCATCCTCAACATTTCTCGAGTGAATGACGGTAAACATGGGAGCGGTGAATTGACTGGATCGCCGCTAACTTTCATTCACTTCGAATTCACAAGACAGGATCGAGAACCGTTGCTAGGGTGTGTGAGCAATCGATGAACAGCTACGCCGGTGCGGAACTGCCTGCAGGTTAAGGGGCAAACGCACAGGGGCGTGGTTTTTCCGATGATACGCGATGGAACGCAACCAGCGACGGAGACAGCTTTATATGACGAACCCGATGACGACGAACAGCCGGAATGAGATTTTGGACCATGCACGACACTTTTTCGCCCGATGCACGTGGGTGCTGGCTGTATTGATGATTGCGGGCTTCGCGTCGATCCAGGCGCAGCAGACCACCGGGTCAATTTCCGGCACGGTGAAGGACCAAACCGGCGCTGCGGTGAACACGGCCACGGTGAAGGCTACCAACGCGGATACGGGGTACTCGCGGGTGGCGCCGACCAACAATTATGGGGAGTACCGCATCGATTATCTTCCCGTGGGCAAGTACTCGGTGGAAGTGTCGGCGGCCGGCTTTGAGCGATTCGTGCAGCAGAATATCGCGCTGAACGTGGACCAGGTGCAGACGCTTGACGTGACCTTGACGCTGGGGGTCCAGTCGCAGACGGTTACGGTGACGGGCGCTCCGCCGCAGGTGAACACGGCGGACGCGGTATTGGGCAGGACGATTGAGCCGGAAGAGATCACCAATCTGCCTTTGGTGAATCGCAACGTATACGCGGAACTCTCGCTGACGCCGGGCGTGATGGCCAACAGCATGAGTCCGACCACCAACCCCGCCGGCACCCCCAATATGACGGTTGGACTGCCGTCCGCGGCTATCCAGGTTAACGGCTCGCTCGACTCCGGCAACGGCAACGTCGCATTTTATCTGGATGGCGGCAACAACATTACCGGTATGCGCAACTACGGCAACCCGTCTCCCAACCCCGCCGCCCTGGAAGAGTTCCGCTTAGAAACCAACGCATTCCAGGCACAATACGGCCAATTCTCCGGGGCCGTGGTGAGCGTGGTAACCAAGTCGGGAGGCAACAAATTTCACGGCGAGTTGTATGAGTTCAACCGCAACACCGACTTCAACGCTTATAGCTGGATTCCGTCGAAGAACCCGGTTACCGGGTTACCGATGAAGCTCCCCTACCACCGCAACAACTTTGGCGGAACTCTGGGCGGCCCGGTCATGCACGACAAGGCCTTCTTTTTCTTCGAGTATTCCGGTCTGCGCCAGGTACAAGGCGGAACGGTCACGGGCGGTGTGACGCCCACGGCCCTCGAGCGTGAGGGCGATTTTACCCAGGACAGCTTCATTCTCTACAACCCGAACACCAGCGGCCTGTCTAACGCCGCGTGGCAGGCTGCCACGCCTGGGACAACCCCCCCGGTATATCCGAATCAGGCAAAGGGCAGGAACGCGAGCCCGAATTGCCAGGCTGCCGGTGGGACGCTGAACTGCCTGAACACCTCGCAGCTGGACCCAACCGCGGCAAATTTCCTGAATACAGGCAATACGATCGGCGTTTCTGTCCCATTGCCCAACAGCTCACTGGTGCCGTCCAGCGGCGGCGGGAAGTATATCGGCGTATACAACACTCCGACCGACTCCGACGAATACCTGGGAAAGTATGACGAGAACATCGGCGACAGGGACCACGCGACAGCGACCTACTTCTTTATCAAGACCGCGTCCACTCCCAGCGGCGGCGGCAACATCAATTGGACCGGCAATCAGTCCGCCGCTGCGCAGACGAATGTCACCCTCGCGGATGTTCATACCTTCAGCCCCAGCGTAGCCAATCAGACCTGGCTGACGTTCACGCGGGCCATGGGCGGCCGCACTCTCATCCCTGTGACCGGCTCGGCCAACCAAACCCTGGCCAGCTTTCAGACCACGAATACGACGAATCCCTTCCTCATCCAGGGACCGGCCGGACTGCCCTATCTAAACATCACTTCCACTTTCAACACGGGCAACCCGAACGCCGGCCCGGTCACCGGTTCGGACAACTATGAGTTACGCGATGTGGTGAGCATCACCAGGGGCAAACACAGCCTTTTCGTTGGTGGCGAGTTTGCTCTGGACAAAACCATGTTCCTTGCCAATCTGAATAACTATGGCGACGTCACCTTCGCGACATCCGCGCCCACCAGCACGGGGAATGCGATTGGCGACTTTGTCACCGGCCAGACCAGCGCATTTGAGCAGGACTCGACTTATGTGACGCATCTGAGCACGTGGCATGTCGCGGCGTTTCTCCAGGACAACTACCGCATCACGCCCCGCTTCACGGCCAACCTGGGGCTGCGCTGGGATATCGATACGCCTCCGGTCGATGCGCATAACCGGACGTCGTCGTTTGTTCCCGGCCAGCAATCCACTGTCACTCTATCCAACGCCACTGCCACCCCGCCTTCGGTGGTACCGACGGGAGACGTGTTCGTTGGCGATAAGGGGATCGGTCGCGGCATCATCAGCACGGCGTTCACCCACATTTCGCCTCGTGTCGGTCTTGCATGGGACCCGTTTGGGGATGGCAAGACCTCGGTTCGCGCCGCGGCGGGCATCTTCTTCGGTTCTCCCAGCGGCAATGAGTGGAACCAGCCTGGCAATTCCATGCCGTTCGCCATCCGCAACGGCTTTGGCAACACTCCATCCCTCACCAATCTGTATGGCGGCCCCGCTTACAACTTCCCCAGCACCGCTTCCGGCGGAGGCATCTTCCCGTACGTTTATTCGCCGGCCCATCCGCAATTCTACGGCGCCCAAAGCATTGAGGCGATCAACACGAATGTCAAGTATTCGTCGGTCTACCAGTTCAACTTCAGCGTGCAGCGGCAACTGCCTTACAACGTAACCTTGTCGGCAGCTTATGTAGGCACGCTTGGCCGTCACCTGCAAACGTTTGTCGACGCCAACTATGCGCCCTATGCAACCATCAACGCTCTCGGCGCCACCATCACCCCAACCACTTCAGGGACCGGAGCCGGCGGCACCGACGAACGCCGTCAATACGATGCCGGCAATGGCGCGGCCTCTTTGGGCTCCCTGACCGGGATTACCGAACTGATCTCAGACCAGACTTCAAACTACAACGGACTCCAGATCTCGGCGACCAAGCAAATGTCACGCAGCTTCTCAGTCAGCGGGTTCTATGTCTGGAGCCGCGCGCTGGAAAGCTCAAACCCAGTGGAGAATGGAGGGATGAGCGCGCAGGATTTCGGCGTGCTGGGCAAGCCCTTCACCGCATTCAACAACACCATGGGCGCCCTCGGCGGCGGCCTTCAAGAAGAATACGGGCCCATGGACCAGAACCATGACAGCAATGCTGCCATCTCCGGCATGTGGGACATCAGCTATTTCCACGGATCGAACAGGTTCGTGAAGGAAGTGGTCAACGGCTGGACGGTCTCACCGGTCGTCTATTTGATCAGCGGCGGGCCGTTTACGGTGTCGGCGGGATCCAACAACAGCGATGACAGTCAGAACGCGCAACGCCCTAACATCAATCCTGCCGGGCCGAGCCCCAAGCTCGATCCACACCGCTGCCGTGTATGCGGTGCTACTGGCCAGAGCCCAACCAGTGTGGTGACGCAATGGTTCAACGGCACAAGCTACAAGACAAACCTTGCCGGCGCTTCGTTCATACCCAACGGCCCTGGTGCAGTAGGCGGCATCGGCCCAGGCGGCGCCGATGGCAACGTGACCCGCGACTCGCTGACCGGGCCGGGCCTGAAGGATATGGATGCGGCCCTGCTGCGCAATATTAACTTCGAGCGGGGAGTGGTGTTCCAGTTCCGCGTCGAGGTGACCAACGTGATGAACTGGGTGAGTCTGAGCAACCCGTCGGCCGGAAGCATCACGTCGGGCACTCAGGGCAACATCACCTCAGCCGCCGGCACCCAGCGCGTGATTCAGTTGGGCGGACGGTTGACCTTCTAGCCAATCCTCAGGGGCGGCGGCAGCCGCGATGCCGCCGCCTCGAATTGAACAATTTGGGAAGGGGAGTTCCTGGTGAAGCGTCTGGTGTGGAAGAGCCTGCCCGTGCAGGCCATCGCTGTGGTGTTGCTTGCAGTTCCGGTTGCCGGCCAATTGAAGACCACGGTCCTGGTGGACGCCGATCACCGCAAGGCGCTGAGCCTGAACGGAGACTGGCACTATATTGTCGACCCCTACGATGGCGGTCTCTATACCTTTCATCGGGAGATACGGAAGGATGGATTTTTTCTCGACGGCGCTCCGGAGATTGGCAGCAGCGGCCTGATTGAGTACGACTTCAGCAAGTCGCCGACGCTGAGAGTTCCGGGGGACTGGAACACGCAGCATGACTCGCTGTTCTACTACGAAGGCCTGCTGTGGTATCAGCGCGACTTTACGTACGAGCCGATCGCGGGCCACAAGACGTTTCTGCACATCGGCGCGGCCAACTACAAGTCCATCGCCTGGGTGAATGGGCAGGAAGCGTGCAGTCACGAAGGCGGCTTTACCGCGTTCGACTGCGATGTGTCGGCCAGCATTCATCGGGGCAAGAACTTTGTCGTGATTGCCGTGGACAATACCCGCCTTGCCGACGGCGTGCCTACGCTGAACACCGATTGGTGGAACTACGGCGGACTGACGCGCGATGTTTCCCTGATCGATGTTCCGGCGAAGTACATCGACGATTACGATCTGCACCTGAATCGCGAGCGCACGGCCATCGAAGGCAGCGTGCATGTGGAAGGCGCTGAGCCCGGCGAGCAAGTGACGGTCTCGCTTCCGGAGTTGGGCCGGAGTGCTTCCGCCCGGCTGGGCGCCGACCACCGGGCTCGCTTCTCGCTGTCTGCCGCGGGGGTTGCGTTCTGGACTCCGGAACAGCCGAAGCTCTACCAGGTGCGCCTGCAGGCCGCGGACGACAGCCTCGACGACGAGATGGGGTTCCGCACCATTGAAGTTCGCGGAACGGACATTCTGCTGAACGGCAAGCCTGTGTTTCTGCGCGGCATTTCCATCCACGCCGAGGCCCCCATCCGCGGAGGCCGCGCCAACACCGACCAGGATGCAGCCATGCTGCTGGGCTGGGCGAAAGAACTGGATTGCAACTATGTGCGCCTGGCGCACTATCCCCACGACGAGCGGATGACCCGCGAAGCCGACCGCCTGGGGTTGATGGTGTGGTCGGAAATCCCCGTCTATTGGGCTGAACACTTCGACGATCCCGCGGTGCTTGCCAAAGCCGAGCAGCAACTGGGCGAGGAGATTCGCCGCGATCGGAACAAGGCGTCGATTGTGCTTTGGTCGATCGCGAATGAGACGCCGCTAACTCCAGAACGGACAGCTTTCCTGAAGACACTGGCCGCGGACGTACACGCACTCGACTCCACCAGGCTGGTGACCGCGGCACTGCTGGTCCGTTCCCAGGGGCACGACAAGTATGTCGACGATCCGCTGGGTGAGGCGCTGGATGTGATCGGCATGAACGAATACATCGGCTGGTACGAGCAGTTGCCGCAGGACGCGGACACGACGGCGTGGCACGTGGCCTACCAGAAGCCACTGATCGTCAGCGAATTTGGCGGCGACGCCAAGGCCGGCCTGCACGGCGCCGCGACCCAGCGATGGACCGAGGAATACCAGGCCAGCATCTTCCGGCATCAACTTCCGATGCTGGCGAAGATTCCGCAGTTCCGCGGCTTGTCCCCATGGATACTGATGGATTTCCGCTCGCCCATGCGGCAACTGCCGGGCTTGCAGGACGGATACAACCGGAAAGGCCTGGTCTCAAACCGCGGCCAGAAGAAGGAAGCATTCTTCGTTCTGCAGAAGACCTACAGAGAGTGGGCCATTAGCGGCCCGGCTTCCGGCGCCTCCGTCCAGACGGCCCTGGGAGCGAGCAATGGGTCGCATTCTCCGGCGCCGGCGCTCAAAAAAGTTGCGAATCCCGACAAGTGATGGGGCCTGCTTTGTGGGGCTACTTTCCGATGCAGAAGGTGGAGAAGATGAGTTGGAGAAGGTCGTCGGTGGTGGTGGCGCCGGTGAGGGAGTCGAGGGCGCGGAGGGCGGCGTAGAGGTCGAGGAGGAGCATCTCGTGGGGGATGCGGGCGGCGACGGCGGTTTCCGCGGCGGCGAGGGAGCTGAGGGATTGTTCGACCGCCTGGTGCTGGCGGAGGTTGGTGAGCAGAGCGGCCTCGCGGGGGGCGGCGCTGGGGCCGGCGACGGCGGCAACGATGGCGGCGCGGAGGGCGGGGATGCCGAGGCCGGTGAGGGCGGAGGTTTCGGTGAGGTTCGAGGTTCGGGGTTCGAGGTTCGAGGGGCCAAAGGAAGACAAATGCGGGGGGCCCTCCGCTTCGGTCGGGATGACGCCTTCTAATACGCGGTTCGAGGCTTGATATTGTAACTTTGATGGTAGCAATTTGGCGAGAAGTGTCTGAATTTGTGATGGATTTGGTAGCAGATCGATTTTATTGAGAACGAGGAGAAGGGTGGAGGGGGCGCCGGCGGCGAGGATGGCCCGATCTTCGGAGGCGTGGCGGGCGAGGATGGCGAGGTCTTCGGAGGCGAGCGCGGGGTTGGCGGCGAGAGCGGGGGCGTCGAGGACGAGCAGGACGACATCGGCCGAGGCCATGGCCTGGTGGGATTTGGCGATGCCGAGGGCTTCGGCCTCATCGGAGCTGTCCCGCAGGCCGGCGGTGTCGATGAGGTGGACGGGAATGCCGTCAATTGCAATCGTTTCGGTTACAAGATCGCGGGTGGTGCCGGGAGACGCGGTGACGATGGCGCGATCGCGCTGCACGAGCTGATTGAAGAGCGAGGATTTGCCGGCGTTGGGGCGGCCGACGATGGCGAGCGAGAATCCGTCGCGGATGACGCGGCCGGTGGCGAAGGTGCGTTCGAGAGCCGCGAAGGGCGCGTGGATGGCGGCGATGCGGGCGGAGATTTCGGCGGCGGGGAGGACGTCGATGTCGTCCTCGGCGAAGTCGATGCCGGCTTCGAGAGTGGCGATAAGGGCGACCAGCGACGCTTTGATGGGGGCGATGGAGTGGGCGAGCGAGCCGGAGAGTTGGCGGGCGGCGAGGCGAGCCTGCTCCAGGGTGGAGGAGGCGATGAGGTCGTGGACAGCTTCGGCCTGGGTGAGGTCGATGCGGCCGCTGAGGAAAGCGCGCTGGGTGAACTCGCCGGGTTCGGCGAGGCGCGCGCCGCGGAGGCAGCATTGGCGGACGATGTGTTCGAGCAGGACGGGCGAGCCGTGGGCGGCGATCTCGACCAGGTCTTCGGCGGTGTAGGAGTGGGGCGCGGCGAAGAAGGTGGCGACGATTTCGTCGAGGGGCGGGGCTTCGCCCAGGTTCGAGGGGCGGGGTTCGAGGTTCGAGGTGTGAATCGCCCCAGGGGCTAAAGCCCCCTCAACCGGGGTGGGAGCCGGAGACCCAAGGCTAAAGCCTTGGGGTACCTTGAGGTCGAGGAGGTGTCCGAAGCGGGCGCGGTTGGCGGTGAGGGGGTGGTTGAGGCGGAGGAGCGGCGAGACAATTTCGAGGGCGCGGGGGCCGGAGAGGCGGACGATGCCGATGCCGCCGCGGCCGGGCGGGGTGGAGACGGCGACGATGGTGTCGGGGTCGGGATTCATCATGCGTAGCTAGGATAGTCGCTCAGGCGCGCGAAGAGGCTTAACACCGATCGACGCCGATTGGACCGATTAGGGCACAGGGCGCGAATTGAGGGGTAAACCCGCATTTGAAAGGCGTGATGCGGGGCGCGCGGCGGGAGAGGAAGCAAAAGTCAACGCGGGGGTCTCTCCACTGCGCGTTGCGCTTTGGTCGAGATGACGAAGTGGAGGGGTAAGAGAGTAACCCGGGTTGGTGGGCAGTCACCCACCCAAGCAAAGCTTGGATGGGGCACCCGGGATTGTGCGGCGGTTAGGGCTTGGGGGCGGGTGGGGGGGAGGCGGGGTTGACGACCGGGAGGCCCATGCCTCCGGCGCCGGAGCCGGCGTTCATCGAGCCTTTGAGGCCGGCGAGGATCTGGGTCATGAAGTCGTTGGCGGCGCCGGGGGAGTTGGGCAGGAAGATGGTGTTGTTGCCCTGCTTGGTGCCAATGTCCTTGAGCGTGTCGAAGTACTGGGTGAGGAGGACGAGGGCCATGACATCTGAAGGGGTGGCGCCGGGGACCGACTCGCGGAAGTTTTCGATAGAGGAGCGCAGGCCGTCGATGATGGCCTGGCGTTCGGCGGCGATGCCTTTGCCCTGGAGAGCTTTGGATTCGGCTTCGGCTTCGGCCTGCTTGACCTTGAGTATCTTGTCGGCTTCGCCGCGGGCCTGGGCGGCGACCTGCGCGCGCTGGGCGGCGTTGATGTCGTTCATGGCGTCCTTGACCTTCGAGTCGGGGACGATGTCAGTGACCAGCGCGGTGAGTATGTTGTAACCGAAGCCGGACATGATGGCGTCGAGCTCGGTTTTGACGTTGACGGAGATGCCGGACTGCTGCTCGAAGGTCTCGTCGAGGGAGAGCTTGGGGACGTGGCCGAGGATGGAGTTGAAGACGAAGGACTCGATCTGCTTTTGCGGCTGCGAGAGCTTGTAGAAGGCGTCGTAGATTTTGTCGGGGAGGATTTGGTACTGGACGCTGACGGGGATCTGCACGAAGACGTTGTCGCGGGTCTTGGTTTCCACCTGGAACTGGGCCTGCTTGACCTGGAGATCGACGAAGTAGACGGATTCGGCGAAGGGGACGAGGACGCGCAGGCCGGGCTGCACGATGCGGCTGAACTTGCCGAACCGCTCGACTACGCCGGCGGTGTAGGTGCGGACGGTGTAGAGGGTTTTGAGGATGGTGATGAGCGCGGCCAAGGCAAGGAAGCCGAGGACGATAAGGAGAACGGTGGTGCCGGTGTCCATTTTGGGAGCCTTTCGAAGTGGGGAAAGCGAGTCGGGGGAAGGATACACCAGGGGGGTGGGGCGCCGGATAAAAAGGCTTAACACGGATGAACGCGGATGGGGGCACGGATTAAGAGGGGGGAATTAGAGACAAATGCGGGGGTCTCTCCACTCGCTCCGCTCGGTCGAGATGACGGCGGTGGGGTGGGTGCGCTACGGTCGAGATGACGGTGCTCCTGAATTTGTAGCAGGTACCCGATGATTGGTGGGGGTTAGGGCTTTTGGGACTGGCGGCCGCCGAACTGGTAGAAGACGGTGACCAGGCCCTGGATGTCGTTCTGGCCGAAGGCGGCGACGAAGGGTTCGCCCTCGATCGTGGTGCCGTCGAACTGCTGGCGCTCGAAGCACCCGAGTTATGTGATGCGTTGGGCTGCATCCTTGGCGAAGTAGGTGACGATGAAGTCGGCGCCGGCGCGGCGGATGGAGAGGAGGGATTCGGGGATGGCGCGGTCGGGGTCGAGCCAGCCGCGCTGGAAGGCGGCGTGGAGCATGGAGTATTCGCCGGAGACCTGGTAGGCGCCGAGAGGGAGATCGAAGCGGGCTCTTGCTGCCTGAATTACGTCCAGGTAAGGCATGGCGGGCTTCATCAGCAGCAGGTCGGCGCCTTCGGCTACGTCGAGGTCGATCTCGCGCATGGCTTCGCGAATATTTGCCCCGTCCATTTGATAGCTCCTGCGATCGCCGAACTGGGGCGCGGAGTCAGCGGCCTCGCGGAAGGGGCCGTAAAAGGCGGAGGCGAACTTGGAGGCGTAGCTCATGATGGGCGTGTCGGGGAGAGAGGCGGCGTCGAGCGCGGCGCGGATGGCTTCGACGCGGCCATCCATCATGTCGGAGGGGGCGACGATGTCGGCGCCGGCGGCGGCGAGGGAGACGGCGGTGCGGGCGAGCAGCGGGAGGGTGGCGTCGTTGTCGACGTGGAAGTGATCTTGATCTTCCGGGGCGGCGTTGTCGCGGTGGTTGGTGGCGACGATGCCGCAGTGGCCGTGGGAGGTGTACTCGCAGAGGCAGACGTCGGCGATGAGGACGAGCGGGTCGCAGGTGCGGGAGGCTTTGAGGGCGCGCAGGCCCTGCTGGACGATTCCGTCGTCCGCATAGGCTCCGGTGGCGAAGACATCTTTTTCGGCGGGAAGGCCGAAGAGCAGCAGCCCGCCGAGACCGAGGGCGGCGCAGGACTCGGCTTCTTTTACGGCCTCATCTATAGATAGGTTGAAGACGCCGGGCATGGAGGAGACTTGCTTGCGGATGCCTTCGCCGGGACAGAGGAAGAGCGGATAGATGAGCGCGCCGGGATGGAGATGCGTCTCGCGGACCAGGGCGCGGAGAGCCGGGGTGCGGCGGAGACGGCGCATGCGGGTGATGGGGAAGTTCATGGATTTAGTTTACGGCGGAAGGAGCAAAGGCTTAACACCGATCACACCGATTGGACCGATTAGCGGCGCGGATCAAGGGGTGAGGGGTGGGGATTGCATGAGGTGGATGAAGAGGGCGTTGAAGCGGGTGAGGTCGAGGTCGGTTTGGACGTGGACGGGTTGGAGCGGGATTTGGGGCCGGTTGGCGGCGGTCCAGGAGAGGGTGTCGCCGTAGTTGGGGCCGCGGGCGGTGTCGACGTCGATGTAGAGGACCTGCTCTTTGGTGATGATGGCGGGATCGAGCAGGGCGCAGGCGGCGAGCTCGTCCCAGAGGTAGTAGAACTCGTGGGTGTATTTGACGACATACTGCGCGGCGGGCGAGGTCGAGGTAGCGATTTGCGCGAGCATGGCCTGAGTGAAGTAGGTTTTGACGGAGATGTCGACGGTGGTGAGATCGATGCGAGGCCACGCGGCGCGGAGGACGATGTGGGCGGCTTCAGGATCGAACCAGAAGTTGAACTCGTGGCGGGGATGGGTGGCGAACTCGGGGTCGTCGGTGCGGGGCGCGAGGCTGCCGCCCATGATGGCGATGCCCTGGGTAAGCTCGGCGAAGTGTGGATCGATGGAGAGGGCGAGAGCGATGTTGGTGAGCGGGCCGGCGGCGTAGATCGTCACCTGGTGGGGATGCGCGTGGACCTGGCGGATGAGGAAGTGGGCGGCGTCCTCGTCGAGCGGCTTGGTGGTGGGCGCGCCTTCGTCGAGGGGTGGGACGACGTAGGGATCGTGATATGGCTCGACGTTGGTCTTGTCGGCGATCGAGCCCCAGGCCCCGTACCAGGGGAGGGTGCCGATGAGCGGGCGGTCGAGCAGGGACTCCTGCTGGGTGCGGACGAGGGGGAAGATGGCTCCGGGGACGACGGGGACGTCGGTGCGGTGGATGAGTTCGAGCATGCGCAGGGTGTGCTGGACCTCTTCCGGCTCCCACGCGTTGCCGGTGACCATGGTGATGCCGAGGACTTTGACGGCGGGGGATTGGAGCAGGACCATCATGGACATCTGGTTGGAGCCGGCGGGGCCGGAGCCGTCCTGGTCGATGAGGACGAGGCGGGGTTGGGCGGGGGCGGTGAGGGCTGCGAGCAGCAGAAGGAGAGCTATGCGGATGGGCTGCATGGAAGGAAGGGTAGCACGCAAAGCGAATCACAGAGGGCACGGAGTAAGAAGAGGGGGCACAGAGAAGTGCAAAGGGAGGAAAGGCGAAATGCGGGGGTCTCTCCGCTTCGGCGGCACAATGCGCCGCCTTCGGTCGAGATGACGCCTACCCAGGGGGCGAGGGCAACTTGCAACCTGGCACCTAGCAACCTGCAACCTGCAACTACCCACGCGTGAGGGCGTCGTATTCGTCGGCGGAGGTGGCGGGGGCGAGGACCCAGAGGGTGTAGATGCCGAGCGCGGTCCCGAGGGGGATGCGGATGAGAGCGAGGATGCCGATGACCATGGCGAGGGCTCGGCCCCAGGGCTTGCGCTGGAGCAGCGCGAAGCCGGTGGCGAAAGCGACGACCGCGCCGGCGATGGTGAGGCAGGCGACGAAGGGCGCGGCGCTGCGCAGCCAGGGGTTGTAAGGGATGAAGGGAATAACGCGGATGGGGCCCCAGGGGCTGAAGGCCCAGCGCGAGGAGATTCCAGCGAGGAAGAGCACGGCGATGACGGCCTCTACTGTTCGATAGACGGCGTAGGCGCACCAGAGCACGCCGAGGGAGTGGAGGTGACGCTGCACGCGGGGTTCGAAGCGGACCAGACGGGGGCCGTAGGCGGAGGGACGCCCGGGCGGGGGCGGGACACGCATTCCGCAGTGGGAGCAGAATTCATCCTCGACGTGGCTTCCGCAGGCGATACAGAGCATGGCGCACCTCCGCAGGAGTGATGACGGAATACGGGGCCTGGGGAGGGGGAGTTCCGTGGAGCAGTTGTTAGCTGTTAGTTGCTAGTTCCAGGTTCTCAGTTGCCAGTTCAGTAAGGGCAAAGGCGCGCTGCCCAGATACGATAGCAGAGTGAGCCTGTTGCCGACCATACCGATGCAGTTGCCGGAGGCGAGCGCCGGGGCGCTGGAATGGCCGCGGCTGCGGGAGTATGTCGCGGGGCATGCGCAGTCGCCGCTGGGGCGCGGGTGGGTGCTGGCGCTGGAGGCCAGCGCGGATGCGGGCTGGATTGAGACGCAGCAGCAGCGGACCCAGGAGGTAAGGGATTTCCTGACGGGCGGCGGGAGCTTCGACTTCCATGGGATGTTCGATCCGACCGAACTGCTGGACGAGGCGCGGGTGGAGGGCTCGGCGCTGGAGGGTGTGCAGTTGCTGGCGGTGCTGGGAGTGGTGGAGAAGCTGGCGGGGTGGAAGAAGGAGTTGCAGGTTGCAGGTTGCAGGTTGTTGGTTGAAAACGGCGGCGCGGTGGCGGGGATTGCGGAGCTGTCGCGGCCAGTGAGAGTGCATGAGTTTGGGGTGGTGCTGGCGGCGCTGAAGGGGAAGATTGAGCCGGATGGGACGCTGAGCGATGCGGCGAGCGGAGAGCTGCGGCGGATTCGGCGGGCGATGGAGCGGCAGCATCGGGCGATTGAGGAGAGTCTGCGGAAGAGCCTGCGGGCGCTGGCGGCGGAGGGAAGCGCACAGGAGGAGTTGATTACGGTGCGGGGTGAGCGCTTCGTGATTCCAGTGAAGGCGGAGTTCCGCAGGCGAGTTCCGGGAGTGATCCATGGGGCGTCTTCGTCGGGGCAGACTGTGTTTGTGGAACCGCTGGAGACGATTGAAGAAAACAACGAGCTGCAGCGGTTGCTGGATGAAGAACAGCGCGAGGTGCACCGGATTCTGGTCGCGATGACGAAGGCGATTGGGATGGAGGCGGAGGCCATTGCAGCAGGGACGGCGGTGCTGGCGGAGGTGGAAAGCCATTTTGCGCGGGCGAGGTTTGCGGAGGGGTTGGGGTGCGTGAGGCCCAGGAACAGGGAACAGGGATCAGGGATCAGGGAACAGGTGGGCGGCAAAGAGAACGACGGAGATCCTGACTCTTCGAGTCAGAATGACGCTTCCTTTGCGGGGTTGCGGCTGGTGGGGGCGCGGCATCCGCTGCTGGAGTTGCGGTTGCGGCGGAGTGGCGGCGGGGCGGTGCCGATTACGGTGGAGCTGCGCGAGGAGGCGCGGCAGTTGATTATCAGCGGGCCAAACACGGGCGGGAAGACGGTGGCGCTGAAGACGGTGGGGCTGCTGGCGGTGATGGCGCAGGCGGGATTGCCGGTGCCGGCGGAAGAGGCGCGGCTGCCGCGGTTCGACGCGATCTATGCGGACATTGGAGACGCGCAGTCGATCGAGTCGAATTTGTCGAGCTTCTCGGCGCATGTGGTGAATGTGGACCGGATTGCGCGGGCGGCCGATGAAAACTCTCTGGTGCTTTTAGACGAGCTGGGGAGTGCGACCGATCCGGAGGAGGGGTCGGCGCTGGCGGTGGCGGTGGCGGAACATTTTCTTGGGGTGCGGGCGTGGTGCTGCATTACGACGCATTTGACGTCGCTGAAGGTATATGCGGCGAGCCGCGTGGGGGTGCTGAATGCGGCGGTGGGGTTCGACCAGGAGCGGATGGCGCCGACCTATGCGCTGCGGATGGGCGTGCCGGGGGCGTCGGCGGGACTGAATATTGCCGAGCGGCTGGGGCTGCTGGGGGAGATTGTAACTGCGGCGCGAACAAATATGACGACCCAGGCGGCGGACATCGGCGCGCTGCTGGACCAGCTGCATTCACAACTGACCGCGGCGGCGGATGAGCGGGCGGCGATGCAGATCCGCGAAGGAGAGATTGCGCGGGAGCGGCTGCGGCTGGAGACCGAGGGACGCGCCGAGCAGAAGGCGCGGACCAAGGAGCTGGAGGCCAAGCTGACGCGGCTGCTGGATGATTTTGCGTGGCAGTTGCAGGAAGCGGTGAAGGCGATCGACGACAAGGCCGTCGCGAAGAAGCTGGCGCGGGATGCGGGGGCGACCATGGCACGGGCGCGGCGGGAGTTTTCCGCGCAGTTTACGCAGACCGTGCTGGCGCATACGACGGGCGCGGATAAGGGTGACGCGGCGGCGGGACGGACGGCGGCGGTGAAAGCGGTGAAGGCTGGAGATTTGGTGAAGGTGAAGAGCCTGGGGCGCGAGGGGCGGGTGGAGCGCGTGATCGACAGCAAGAGCTTTGAAGTGCAGGTCGGCACGATGAAGATGCGGGTGGGGATCGCGGACATTGCGGAGGTGACGGCGATGGTTGCGGTGACTCCGCTGGAGGCAGCGCGGCGAAGGGGCGGGGTGACGGTGCAGATGGCTTCGGGATCGGAGACGGACAACGTGCCGATGGAGATCAATGTGATTGGGCGGACGGCCGAGGAGGCGCACGATGAGGTGGCGCGGTATCTGGACCGCGCGTTCCTGGCAGGGCTACCGCATGTGCGGATTGTGCATGGGACGGGGATGGGCGTGCTGCGGCGGACGCTAAGGGAGTATCTAAAGGGGCATCCGAATGTGGCGAATGTGATCGAACCCGAGCATAACCAGGGTGGGCAGGGAGCGACGGAGGTTGAGTTGCGGCAGTAGGGCAGTTGCAGGTTGCAGGTTGTTAGTTGCTAGTTGATCCCACGGTTCTTCGATGTCGGCGGGGATGGACTGCCACTCGTCGATCAGCGAATTCAACTCTGCATCTGCGTTTGCGGCGTCGCATGCGGAGATGAGGTTCGCGGTCCGATCTGGGTCTGTCATAGATTTCTGGAATACCGGGTCGCAGCAGATGGGTGCCCGAGGGTGGCGCGAACGGAGGGCAAATGCGGGGGTCTCTCCACTGCGCTTCGCTCCGGTCGAGATGACGGACCTGAAACAGGAGTGGATCCGGTCGAGATGACGACAGTCATTGGGCCTGGTCGAACGGAGGGAAGCGATGGGGGGGATGATTCCGCTGGGGGATGCGTCGCGGCGGCTGCGGCGATGGCCGGTGGTGACGGTGGGGCTGATCGCGCTGAATGCGTGGGCGTTCTGGCTGGAGCTGGAGTACGGGCGGCGGTTTGTGTACGGGCACTCGGTGATACCGGCACGGATTGCGGCGGGACATGGGTGGGGGACGATCCTGACGGCGATGTTTCTGCATGCGGGGTGGCTGCACATTATCGGGAACATGGTGTTCTTCTGGGCGTTCGGGCCGGCTATGGAGGACGCGATGGGGCGGGTGCGCTTCCTGGCGTTCTACCTGGTGGGCGGCGTGGTGGCGATGACCGCGCAGGTGCTGGCGATGCCAACCTCGCGGGTACCGAACCTGGGAGCGAGCGGAGCGATTGCGGCGGTGATGGGCGCGTTTATCGTGATCTACCCGCGCGACCGGATCAAGACGGCGATCTGGCTTCTGCTGTTCGTGCGGATGACGTATATTCCGGCAGTGCTGCTGATCGGGGTGTGGTTTGTGATGCAGTTGTTCAGCGCGGGTGCGGTGGCGGGCACCGTGCAAGGGGGCGGGGTGGCGTATATGGCGCACGTGGGCGGGTTTTTGTTTGGGGTGGTGACGGGGAGATTGTGGAAGCGGTCGACGTCATAAAGGCTTAACACCGATTGACACCGACGGGCACCGATTTTTTGTGGGAAGTGCGCACCTGCTCCGAAAAAGCCCGGGTTAAGTGCGCATGCTTCCTTGCTCAAACATCATCCTGCGGCGCAGGTAGGAGCGGCACCGGAAAGCGACGACGGCAATGATACCCATCGCGGCCACGCCCACCACGTGTCCGATACTGAGGTTCGGGGCGAAGGGCGGAACGTAGTTTGGGCGGACGAGCAGGCCGAGCTCTCGAACCTGCTTCGAAGAGGACCATCTGAGATACGGATTCACTACCAGGATCAGTGCCAGGTTGCCGACAAAACCCCATCCAAAGGACAGGCTAATCACGCCAGCGAATATCGATAGAACTTTGAACTTGGAGTAGTGCGTCATTCGCGGACATCTTACTCCACCTGTCTTCAAACTGTTTATACAGAGGTAGACCCGCCATACGACGAAGCCGCATGGGGTTGTGGGGGAGAAAAAGCAAATACGGGGTTCTTCGCTCCGGTCAGAATGACATCCCCGGAAAAACTGAATGACAACCAGAAAACTCAGGGGGTGTCGGCTTCGGCGAGCGAGGCGGCGAGGGGCAGGACGGTGTTGACTCTGGTGACCTTGAGGAGTTCGAGGACGCGTGGGGTCGCTCCGGCGGCGACGAAGCGGACGCCGTTGCTCTGGCAGCGGGTGTAGTGGCGGACGACCATGCCGAGGCCGGCGGAGTCCATGTAGGGGACCTGGGTGAGGTCGAAGATGTGCGTGGTCGCGGGCGCGGCCGGTTCGAGAGCGAACATTTTGTCGAAGGCTTCCGGCGATTGGGCGGCAAAGACGGCGCGCGCGGTGAAGGGGCCGTTGAAACGGAAGATGACGGTGCCGGGGGCATTGCCGGCGACAAGTTCGACGGCGAGCGGGAGACGGGTGGGTTCGGTCAATGGAGTGCTCCGCAGTGGATTTGGGGTGGGCCGTGGGGTTGAGATTTCATCCTAATCGCAAAAGCAGAATGCGGGAGTCTCTCCGCTCCCCACTCGCTGCGCTCAGGGTCGGTCGAGATGACGGCTCTTAAGTTGTCTTTGCGCCGAAGGCGCGGCTGCCTCGATGGCAGATCGTCAGATGCGCATGGGCATTAGGATGTAGCGGTACTTGACGTCTTCGGAGGCGTCCTCGGGGCGCATTTGGCCGGCGGATTGGGCGTCCTTGAATTCCAGGCGGACCTCGCCGGCGTTGCCGATGGCCTTGAGGAAGTCGAGCAGGTACTGGCTGTTGAAGCCGACGACCAGGGGATCGTAGTTGTAGGGGGTTTCGATGGTGTCTTCTGACTCGCCGGAGTCGGTGGAGCTGGAGGAGAGCTTGAGCTCGTTGGTTTCGAGGCGGATCTTGATGGCGCCGGAGCGCTCGTCGGCGAACTGGGCGACGCGCTGGATGGCGGACATGAGGTCTTCGCTGCGGACGATGACGAACTTGTTGTTGTCGCGGGGGAGGACGGCCTCGTAGTTGGGGAAGTTGCCGGTAAGCTTGCGGCTGGTCAGGACGCGGCCGCCAACGCGGAAGAAGAGGGTCTGCTCGTCGTCGGCGAAGTCGATGGATTCGGTCTCGGTGGTGTTGAGCAGTGAGAGCAGCTCGCTGAGGGCCTTGCGCGGGATGAGGGTTTTCTTCTCGCCGGTGACGCCCTCGAGTGCTTCGCCCAGCTTTTCGATGTGCGCGAGGCGGTGACCGTCCGTCGCGACCATGGCCATGGATTCAGCCTTGAGGACCAGCAGCGCGCCGTTGAGGGTGTAGCGGGATTCCTCGTTGGAGATGGCGAAGATGGTCTTGGCGATCATGCTCTGGAGCGAGGCGCTGACGATCTTGATGGCGCCGGTGGAGGGAAACTCGGCGACCTGGGGGAAGTTGGCGCGGGCCATGCCGACCATCTTGGTGTTGGAGCGGCCGGCGCGGATCTGCACCCAGTGGTTGTCCATCAGCTTGATGGAGATGTCGCCGTCGGGGAGCAGCTTGATGTAGTCGTAGAGCTTGCGCGCGGGGATGGTGCAGGCGCCGGGCTTTTTCACTTTAGCCGGGCATGAGGTGCGGATGGACTGGTCCAGGTCGGTGGCGGTGATGGTGATCTTGTCGTCGGCAGCCTCAACCAGGAAGTTGGAGAGGATGGGGATGGTGGTCTTGCGCTCGACCACGGACTGCGCCGCCGTCAGCTCGCGGAGGAGTTCGGCGCGGGAGACGGTGATTTCGAGGTTTCCGGTGGGCGCGGTGGTGGTCATTGCGGGCTCCTGGGTTTTGCCTGGGGCATCCTGAGCGATTGGGGTCATGGGGGTTCTCCGGGTGCTGCTTGGTGCGAACGGGATGCTGGGAAAACTTTACACCGTATGCGGTGCAAACGGAACACGGCATGACTGGCGTGATTGATTCTAGTGAGGGAAGGGCTGTGCGGGCGAGGGTGGGATTGTGGGAAAGTGGGCTTAGCTGGGACTAAGGGCAAATGCGGGGGTCTCTCCACTGCGGCGCTAAAGCGCCTTCGGTCGAGATGACGCCCTCTGCAAAGGCGGTGCTACTAGGGAGTACCAAAAACAATGATTAATAGAGATAGATACTAGTAGCAGTAGTCGTTGCCGGGGGAAATGTGGAATACGGGGCGATGTGTCGATGGGGTGTGGAGTTGCGGGGTGTTCCCGATTTAGAAATCGAGGTGAGGATAATTGGGGAAGCGGGAAGACTGGTGGAGAGTGAGGCAGGAGGTACCGGGTTTTCGTCGTTGTGCACAGGCGCGGATGTGGGGTGGACGACGCGGATGGTGCGAATGGAGCGAATTGGGAGCAAGAGGTGAGAGGTGAGTGGGATAGCGTGGGTGGTTTTTGAACAAGGGAGCAGGGATCGGAGAGGAAAAAGGGACACCGTGCTCGCAGAAAGAACGGCATGCCCCAGGGGCTAAAGCCCGCGTAGTTTTGTGGAGCTGAGAGCCAAGCCTGAAGGCTTGGCGTACCTGGAAGCAAGAACAACAATAAGAGCAAAGCAGATTACCGCCGGGAATGACAGACAAGCGGTAGAGACAAGGGCGGCCAGAAGTGGGAGGGCGGGGATGAGGGTTGCGGTGTTTGGGGCGAGTGGGCGGACGGGCGGGTTGCTGGTGGAGCGGTGCCTGGCGGCGGGCTACGAGGTGACGGTGCTGGTGCGGACGCCAGCCCGGACGGCGGCGACGTTTCCGTGGCGGGACCGGGTGCGGGTGGTGGAGGGGAGCGTGTTCGACGCAGCGGCGGTGAGGCAGACTTTATCGGGTGCGGAGGCGGCTACGCGGGCGGAGGTGGTGCTGTCGGCGCTGGGGGCGCGGTCGCTGAAGCAGGAGAGTGTTCTGGAGCGGGCGGTGCCGGTGATTGTAGAGGCGATGCGGGCCGAAGGGGTGCAGCGGATTGTGGCGTTGGGGTCGGCGGGGGCGCTGGAGGACTCGCTGAAGAAGCAGGGGGCGTGGCAACGGTGGATTATCCAGAAGATCGTGTATAACACGGTGCTGAAGTGGGCGGTGGCGTCGCAGATTTCGCAGTGGAAGACGTTGGCGGCGAGCGGGCTGGATTTCACGATGGTGATGCCGCCAATGTTGACGGAGGGGAAGGGGCGTGGGTTGGAGCGGGTGCGCGTGGACGGCGAGGCTCTGCCGCCGCGCGGGAGCCGGATTGCGCGGGAGGATGTGGCGGATTTTATGATGGCGCAGATTGAGGGCGGTGATTGGGTGGGGAAGGGCGTGTATGTGGCTTGGTGAGGGGGGAGGAGAGGCTTAACACCGATCAACGCCGATTGAACCGAAGTAAGGAGGAGAACATCCGCCGGACCGAACGGGATATGGCGCCATGCTAGAAGCAAGAGCAAGAACAAAAGGCAAATACGAGGGTCTCTCCGCTTCCCCTTCGGCTCGCTCCACTCGCTCAGGGTCCGGTCGAGATGACGGCAGTGGGGAGGGTTGGCGGCGTAAAATTGAATGGGTTCGAGATGAATCTCGCGGTGGATGGAGCGGAACGTGGCGGAGACTATTTTTGATGCGGTGGTGGTGGGCGGCGGGCCGGCGGGATACACGTTTGCGATTCGCGCGTCGCAGTATGGGCTGAAGGTGGCGCTGGTGGACGCGAACGACCGGCTGGGCGGGACGTGCCTGCTGTGGGGATGCATTCCGACCAAGGCGATGCTGTTTACGGCGGAGGTGTGGGACCACCTGAAGCACGCGGGGACGTACGGGATCGACGGCGTGGGCGAGGCGAAGCTGAACTGGAAGAATGTGCTGGCGCGCAAGGACGACGTGATTACGCGGCACGCCAAGGGCCTCGACTTTTTGATGAAGAAGAACAAGATTACGGTGTTCAAGGGGTATGGGCGGCTGACGGGACCGGCGAAGGATGGGGTGTTTTCGATTGACGTGAAGCTGACGGCCGGCGGCGCGGAGACGGTGAAGGCGAAGAAGGTGGTGCTGGCGACGGGCTCGGACGCGCGGATGCTGCCGGGATTGAAGGCGGACGAGACCATCCTGACGAACTACGAGATTCTGAAGATTGCGGAGATGCCGAAGTCGCTGGTGGTGATTGGATCGGGCGCGGTGGGGGTGGAGTTTGCGTCGCTGTTCAAGAGCTTTGGCGCGGAGGTGACGGTGCTGGAGATGCTGCCGCGCGTGGTGCCGGTGGAGGATGAGGAGATCTCGAAGGAGCTGCTGCGGCTGTTCAAGAAGCGCGGGATCGATGTGAATCTCGGGATCAAGGACACCAAGATTGAGAAGAACGACGCGGGCGTGCTGGTGAGCTGGACCGATGCGAACGGCAAGCCGCAGACGAAGCAGGCGGAGAAGGTGCTGGTGGCCGTGGGACGCGCTCCGCGGACGTACGACATTGGGTTGGACAAGGTGAACATCAAGCCCGACCGCGGCTTTGTGATGACGAACGAATGGATGGAGACGACCGAGCCGGGCGTGTTTGCGATTGGCGACATCGTGGGCGGGATGCCGCTACTGGCGCACTCGGGGTCGATGGCCGGGCTGGTGGTGGCGGCGCGGCTGGCAGGCAAGTTTGCCAAGCCGGTGAACAAGACGCGGATTCCAGGATGCACCTACTGCGATCCGCAGATTGCCAGCGTGGGATTGACCGAAGCGGCGGCGAAGGAGAAAGGCTTCCAGGTGAAGGTGGGCAAGTTCCCGTTTGTGGGGAACTCGAAGGCGACGATTGTCGACGCGCACGATGGCTTTGTGAAGGTGGTGGCGGACGCGAAGTACGGCGAGGTGCTGGGCGTACACATCATCGGGCCCTACGCGACCGAAATTATCGCCGAGGCGGTGACTGCTCTAGAGCTGGAGGCGACGGTGGAGGAGATGATGTTCACCATCCATGCGCATCCGACCGTGGCGGAAGCTTTGCTGGATGGGTTCAGCAGCGTGGAGGGCAAAGCGGTGAATGTCTAGGCGGGGGACTATACTTACTCTATGCAGAATGAATTCACGGCGGTGATCGAGCGGGACGGCGAGTGGTTCGTGGGGTTCTGCCCCGAGATTCCTGAGGCGAACGGTCAGGGCCGCTCGGTGGAAGAGTGCCGCGAGAACCTGGGCGAGGCGATCGCGCTCGTCCTACAGGACCGCCGCGAGGATGCCCTTCGCGGCGTGCCGCCCGAAGCGATCCGGGATGTGGTGCGCGTGGCGTGAAACGTGAAGACTTGCTGCGTCACCTGCGCCTGCATGGTTGCTACCTAAAGTGCGAAGGCGGATCGCATTCGCTTTGGATGAACCCAGCCAACGGAAACATGTAGGCGGTTCCACGGCACAACGAAGTTGCCGAGATGCTTGCCAAAGGTATTTGTAAGCGTCTCGGTTTGCCGGATGCGGCAAAGCGGTGAATGTGTAAATCGGGCCGTACAGTTTTGGGCGGGTTGACGTCACTCCCATAAATATGGGACTCTTCTAGTATGAAGACCACGCTAGAAATCCCCGACCCCATTTTCCGCCGAGCCAAATCGGTTGCGGCCGAGCGTGGCGTTGCGCTGCGCGTGTTTGTGACCGAAGCTGTCGAAGAGAAGCTAGCCGCCGTCTCTCAAAAGGAGCAAAAGCCCTGGGCCAGGCTGGCCGGCGGCCTGAAGCATCTTCGCAAGGAGACGGCACGGATCAATGGGATGATGAAGCGTGAGTTTGAACAGATCGAGCCCGAGGACTGGGTGTGATCCAGCCATGATTCTCGATACAAATGCTGTTTCCGCAGTGGCGGACAATCAGTCAGCGGCGGTCCGGCTCTTCCGTGATGCAGCAAGCATAGAGCTGCCGGCCATTGTCCTCGGCGAATACCGGTTCGGAATCGCGCAGTCGCGCCGCCGCAAGGAGTATGAAATGTGGCTGGAGGAGCTTGTCGCCGCAACCCGAGTCCTTTCAGTCGACGAGCAGACCTCAAGCCACTACGCTCAGGTTCGGTCTGAGTTGAAGAAGGCGGGCAAGCCCATCCCCTCCAACGATTTGTGGATTGCCGCCCTGGCGCGCCAGCACCGGCTCCCGCTGATGAGCCAGGACACACACTTCGATGACGTCCAGGACCTCAAACGAATCGGATGGTGAACCGGCAAACTAAGGTGTTCATCCATCTTCTCCAACTCGGGCGGGTGTCGTATCGCGAAGGCTTGGACATCCAGGCGCGCGTGGTGGAGGCGCGCAAGCGAGGCGCGATTTGGGATACGCTGCTGCTGCTGGAGCATGAGCCGGTGATTACGCTGGGGCGGAATGCTTCGCGGAAAAATGTGCTGGTGAGCGATGCGTGGCTGGCGGCGCGGGGCGTGGAGCTGCATGAGGTGAATCGCGGCGGAGATGTGACGTATCACGGGCCGGGACAGTTGGTGGGGTATCCGATTGTGGATCTGCGGGGAGAGTGGCCGGGGAAACGCGGGCCGTTTCTTGGCCCGGTGGATTTTGTGCGGATGCTGGAAGAGGCGCTGATCCGGACGTGCGGTGAGTTTGGCGTGATGGCGAAACGGGTGAAGGGGTGCACGGGGGTGTGGACGTTTGGGGGCGGTGAACGTTCTCAGTTGTCAGTCAGTTCTCAGGAAATACAAATGCGGGGGCCTCTCCACTTCGCCTCCGGCTCCGGTCGAGATGACGGCGCAATAAGCGACGTGGGCTCTGGTCTAAATGACGGCGGGATGCTCGAGAAGAAGTTGGCGGCGATTGGGGTGCATGTGTCGCAAGGAGTGACGAGCCATGGGTTTGCGCTGAATGTGACTACCGATCTGCGCGAGTTTGAGTGGATTGTGCCGTGCGGGATCACGGACCGCGGCGTGACCAGCCTGGAGTTGGAGGCTGCGGGTGCGGTGACGATGGAGGCGGCAGGGAATGCGGTGGCGCGGTGCTTTGGGCGGGTGTTCGGGCGGCAGATGGTGGCGTGCGGGAGTTTGGAGGAGTTGCTGGGGGCGCAAAGGCTTAACACCGATTGACGCCGATGGGACCGATCTTATTTCGGAGCGAAGGCTACGGTGCGGGCGGTGCGGGCGGATTGGACCAGGGCGGCGTCGAGGCGGAGGGCGGCGAGGCCGTCTTCTCCGGTGACCGGCGCGGGGCGGTGGTGGAGGACGGCTTCGGCGAAGGCGGCGACGGAGAGCGAGAAGGATTCCGCGTAAGAGCAGGGTGGGAGCGCGGCGAGTTGCGCGGCGATGGGGCCGAGCGAGGCGGTGCCGTTGAGGTTGGCGCGGGTGGCGCGGTCGATGGCGAAGGAGCCGCGGGTGCCGTAGAGAGCGAAGGACCAGAAGTTTTCTTCGAGCGGGACGAAGGCGGAGGCGGAGAGGGTGGCGAGGAAGGCCGGTTCAGGGGAGTGCGGATCGGCGAAGCGGAAGGTGGCGCTGGCGGCGATGGAGGGGTGGTAGAGCATGGGGCTGGGATCGTCTGTTGGATAGACCCAGGGGCGGCCGGACGGGCCGGTGGAGACGGGCGGGCGGAGGGCCTGGTCGTCGAGGGCGGTGGCGGTGACCTCGGTGGGATCTCCGAAGAAGTAGCGCATCAGGTCGAGCCAGTGCGGGAAGAGGTAGGCGTGCATGTGTGCGGCGAAGAGCGCGGGCGTGCCGATGTCACCGCCGTCGAGGGCTTGCTTGATGAGGGCGTGCGTGGGGACGGCGCGGTAGTTGTAGTTGACGGCGAGGGTGCGGTGAGCGGCGCGGGCGGCGGCCAGCATTCTTTCGCCGGAAGCGAGGGTCGAGGCCATGATTTTTTCGCAGAGGACGTGGGCTCCGGCGGCGAGCGAGAGCAGGACGGGCGCTTCGTGGTCCCACTCGAGCGTGGCGACGGAGACCAGGTCGGGACGCTCGGTGGCGAGCATCTGCTCGATGGAGGTGTAGGGGCGGATGGCGGGTTCGGCGCTTCCGGCGGAGAATTCGGTGGCGAGGGCGGCGGCGCGCGCGGGCGAGTGGCTGACGACGGCGACGGGCTGGGTGAGCGGGGAGCGGGCGTAGGACTCGAGATGAAGGCGGGCGGCGCCGCCGGTGCCGATGACTGCGGCTTTGAGGTCGGGCATGAGGATAAGAGTACAGCGAGTGAGTCGGCGAGTCGGCCCGCGGCGAAGCGTGGGGGCGGAGTGAGGACTTATAATCGATGGGCGACGGGTGCGGGCGGAGCGTTGGAAGGCTGCGCTCAGAGAGCGCCCAAAAGATTGAAAGGAATGCCATGCCGACTGATGTTGTGATGCCGCAGATGGGCGAATCGATCACCGAAGGGACGCTGACCAAGTGGCTGAAGAAGGTCGGGGACACGGTGCAGCGGGACGAGCCGCTGTTCGAGATTTCGACCGACAAGGTGGACGCGGAGATTCCGTCGCCGGCGGCGGGAACGCTGGAGGAGATCAAGGTCGCTGAGGGCGCGACGGTGCAGATTAACACGGTGGTCGCGGTGATTGGCGATGGGGGCGCTGTTGCAAAAAGCGTACCTCAGTTGCTAAAGCCCCAGTCTGAAGCGATGGTTAGCGGCACGGCTGAAGCCGTGCCCTTAACGAAACCACCCGCGGCAATGGGGAGTGCAGCGACGGCGGCTCCGGCGGCGGCTGCTCCGGCGGCGGGTGGTGGTGCGGGGACGGATGTGCCGATGCCGCAGATGGGCGAGTCGATTACCGAGGGCACGATTACGAAGTGGCTGAAGCAGGTGGGCGAGACGGTGGAGCGGGATGAGCCGCTGTTCGAGATTTCGACCGACAAGGTGGACGCGGAGATTCCTTCGCCTGCGGCGGGTGTGCTGACAGAGATCAAGTTTCCGGAGGGCGCGACGGTAACGGTGAATACGGTGGTTGCGGTGATTGGAGGCGGTAAGGCTGCCGCTGCTCCGGCTGCTGCGGCTCCTGCGAAGCCTGCGCCCGCTGCGGCTGGGGCCGCGGTTGCGAGTGCGGCTGAGACTCCTGCGGCGGCTGCTTCCGGCGAGAAGGTGCGGTCGTCGCCGCTGGTGAGGAAGATTGCGAAGGACAACAACGTCGATTTGAGCCAGGTGGCAGGGACGGGTTCGGCAGGGCGGATTACCAAGGGGGATATCGAGAGCTATCTGGAGAAGCCTGCGGCGAGGCCCGCTGCGGCTGCGGTTGCGGCGCCCAGTGCTGCTGCGCCTGCGGCGGCGAAGGCCCCTGCGGCGGCTCCGTTGCCGGGCGAGCTGGTGCCGATGACGAAGATGCGCTCGATTATTGCGCGGCGGATGGTGGAGTCCAAACAGACCAGCCCGCATGTGCACACCATCTTCAAGGTGGACATGACGCGCATTGTGCGGCTGAGGGAGAAAGAGAAGTCGAAGTACGAGCAGCGGAACGGGGTGAAGCTGACGTATATGCCGTTCATCACGCGGGCGGCGATTGTGGCGCTGCGCAAGCACCCGATCGTGAATGGGGCAGTGGAAGGCGACGCGATCCGGTACAACAAGAACATCAACATCGGGATTGCGGTGGCGCTGGAGTGGGGATTGATTGTGCCGGTGATCAAGCAGGCGGAGGAGAAAAACTTCCTCGGGATTGCAAGGGCGATCGTCGACGTGGCCGGGCGCGCGCGCGGGAAGAAGCTGGCGACGGACGAGATTTCGGGCGGGACGTTTACGCTGACGAATTCGGGCATCTTCGGGGAGCAGTTTGGGCTGCCGATTATCAATCAGCCGCAGGCGGCGATCCTGGGGATCGGCGGGATGAGCAAAGAGCCGGTGGTGGTGACCGACGCGGATGGGACCGACTCGATTGCGATCCGGACGGTGCAGTACTTCTCGCTGGGGTTCGACCACCGGATTGTGGATGGGGCGGATGCGGGGAAGTTTATGAGCGACTTCAAGGCGTATCTGGAGGATTGGTCGGAAGAGATTGGGTGAGGGTGGGGGGCACCCCCCGCCCCGTACTCTAAGTCTCAAAGTCCTCGAAGCAAATAATATAAGTCCGGACCTCGGTTTTGACTGAGGTTCGATGTTTGTCTTTGAGGCTAGGTTTGATCCTGTGGTTCGCCCGTAGCAATATCTTCATCTTCCGGCGCTTCGTTTTTTCTAGACGAAATCCGCACCGCATAGAAGAGGCAAGCAATCGCAACCACGAAAAGCGCCTCGCGCAGCCATGTAAAGGTATTTGGATAGCGGATCAACGCCCGGATTTTGTGGTGGGTGTATCCATACCAGGTCATCCCACCGAAAGACAGCCAAACGAGTCCGGCGCCAGTGATGATTCTCTGCTGAAACCCTCGAAGACTCTTGTGCGGCACCAGGTAGTTGAACGAAACGAAATTCAGAGTAAGCCAGCCCCCGACCAGAAAATCCAGAACGAGGTTGAATTTGCCTATCGGCGTCAGATTCAGGCTAAGGACGCGGTTGGCATCCTCGTGCCCCTGAGCGGCTGCCTTGCTGAACCAGCGATACGCCTCAGCCCGGTTCTGCGCCACGCCCCGGCCGTAGTAATACATCGAGCCAAGATTGTATTCCGCTTTCATGTTTCCTTGATCCGCGGCTTTGTGGAACAGGTCGAACGCTTCGGCATAGTCCTGCGGGACTCCGTTGCCGTGGAAGTAGGCAATGCCAAGGGAGTCCTGACCTGCTGCGCTTCCCTGGTTGGCCTCCAAGCGATACCAGCGGGCCGCCTCGAAGTAATCTTGCGGGACTCCGTTGCCGTAGTAATACAGACGGCCGATCTCGCCCTGCGCATATGCGTAATTCTGATCGGCGGCTTTGCGGTACCACTGGAGCGCGATAGCGTAGTCCTGCGGCAGGCCCTGGCCATACATATACAGATAGCCCAGCCGATACTGAGCCCTTGCATAGCCTTGATTGGCGGACTTGCGGGCCCAATTTGCCGCCTCGAGATAGCTCTGGGGAACTCCGGTGCCGTAGTAGTACATTCCGCTTAGGTCCGATTCCGCCTGGGCGTCGCCGAGTTCCGCGCGCTGGCGAGTTTGCGCTGCGGTTTCGGTTAGCTTGCGTTTGGTTCTATATGCGTGCCAGCCGAATCCGATTCCAGCGATCATTGCAGCACAAGCGATGAAGATGGCAACGGCTTTCCACGTGGATTTCATTTCTCTGCTTTCGAGAGTGTGTCGGATCGAATCCGTCCTCGCACACAGCATATCTCAGGGGCTGAAAGCCTCTTGTTGTTTTGTGGCGGGCGAATGCTGGGACTGAAGTCCCGGCCTATCTCAGAGGCAAAGCAAAGGCAACGGCAAGAGCAAAGGCAACGGCAAGAGCAAAGGCAACGGCAAGAGCAAAGGCAACGACGGAGATTCTGACTCTTCGAGTCAGAATGACGGCGCGAGAGGGTGGCGGCCTGGAAGGGCAACTATTTTGCGGCTTTGCTCAGGCGGGGGGTTCGGCGCTGAGGTCTTCGAGGGACTGGGCGAGGACTTCGTCGCGGCGGGCGGTGCGGTATGCGGCGAGCTTGGCGGAGAGCGCGGGGTCGGCGGTGGCGAGGATCTGCACGGCGAGCAGGCCGGCGTTGGCAGCGCCCGCGGCGCCGATGGCCAGCGTGGCTACGGGTACGCCTTTGGGCATCTGCACGATCGATAGCAGCGAGTCCAGACCCTGGAGCGAGGTGGAGGCGATGGGGACGCCGAGCACGGGCAGCAGGGTGTGCGCGGCGACGACGCCGGCAAGGTGGGCGGCGCCGCCCGCTCCGGCAATGATGACGCGGAGGCCGCGGGCGGCGGCGGTGTCGGCGTAGGTGATGGCGCGCTCGGGCGTGCGGTGGGCGGAGGCGACGCGGGCCTCGCAGGGGACGCCGAACTCGTGGAGGATGTCGACGGCGGCGCGCATGACGGCGTAGTCGTTCTTGCTGCCCATGATGACGCCGACGAGAGGGGTGGGGTGGGAATCGGAGGACATGGGGAAGATTATAACGAGGCATACCCCAGGGGCTAAGCCCGCGCACCTTTCCGGTGATGCGGACGCCCAAGGAGACCTGAGGCTGAAGCCTCAGGCCACCTGCCTTGGGTTACCTGGAGGCCCGCAGCACGGGAGGCTTTGGCTCGCCCGGGGTGAAGACGGGTACCCCCATGGTCGACTGCGTCGAACCCTTCGGCTTCGCTCAGGGCAGGCCATCATTTCGCGATGGGGCACCCGGCTCAGCCAATTTTGGGGGATTTGGCCCAGAGGCTGGCGTTGAGGCATTCGACCACACCGTCGACAATGAGGGAGAGGCCGGCGGTGAATTTGGGCGCGTCAGCGATTTGTTCGGCGGTGACGGCGTCGGCGAGGTTGAGGCTGGAGCTGACGAGCGAAAGGGCGGCGTCCTTTTTCTGCGTGCCGGACTTGGCGCCGTACAGGGATTCGACGGATTGGATGAGGGTGGGAAGCGATGAGAGAGTGCGGAGGAAGAGGGCGAGGAAGTCCATGGGAGTCTCCGGGGTTCGAGGTTCGAGGTTCGAGGGAAAAGGCAAATACGGGGGTCTCTCCACTGCGGCGGCAAAGTGCGCCGCCTGCGGTCGAGATGACGCTTCTTGAGAGGGCGGCGATGGTTTGCTCGAGATGACGCCTTTCTTGGCGAGCGGGTCGACGTTTAGCGGTGGGCGAGGAGCAGGTCGATGGCGGCGTGGGCGACGGTGAGGAAGGCGCCGAAAGCGGCGGCGATGCCCTTGAGGCGCTGCACGGTTTTCTCGTGGTCGAGCAGGCGGGACTCAAGCTGGGCGAGGCGGCCGGGCTGGCCGTTGCCGACGACATCTTTCATCTGGGTTTTGAGGATGGCCAGGTCGGCGAGGACCTGGGCTTCGAATGGGGTCATAAATCTCCTAACTGCTTACCACTGATTTGCACCGATGCAACCGATCAAGAAAACGGACAGGGACTAAGGCATCGGTTTGTTCGGCAAGGGGCGACGAGCCTCGATCTGTTGGGTGGAAATCGGTTCAATCGTTGTGCGTCGGTGTTAAGTCCTGGTGGCGCGCGTTATGCGACGGGGAGGTTGGTGAAGATGGCGGCGGAGAGGCGCGAGTAGAGCGGCGGCGTGGAGGCGTCGTACTGGCGGATGTAGTAGCGCTCTGACTGGGCGGCGCGGGGGATGGTGAGGGTGCGGGTGGGCGAGCGCAGGACGAGGTCGGCGCCGGGGGCGGGCGCGAAGTCCCAGTCGCGGAGGCGGACTTCGAAGCCGCCGCCGGTGGGCGGGGCGCAGCCGGCGTCGATGGTGAGCGCAGTGGTGGTAACAGAGGTGACGGCGAGCGCGGTGAGGTTGGCGAGGCATTGGACGGGCGCGGCGGCGGCGGTGGGCGGGAGGAAGGTGTCGGGCGCGATGGCTTCAGAGAGGGCGATGCCGAGGGATTCGGCCCAGTCGTTGGCAAAGGTAACGCGATAGGTTACAAGTTCGGGGACGGCGTGGCCGTTGACGAGGGTAACGGTGCGGACGACGGAGGTGAGGGTCTGGCCGTTGGCGGTGAGGGCGAGTGCGTCGCCGGGCCAGAGGTCTGGAACGGGGTTGATGGCGGTGTAGCTGCCGGCGATGGCGGCGGAGGGATCGGAGGCGAAGGCGAGGATGGCCTGCGCGGCGGATTCGCAGTCGGCGGAGCTGCGGGCGAGGGGGCGGAGGACCTTGCCGAGCCAGCGGGCGGGGCCGGACTCGGCGGTGATGCTGGCGGGATCTTCGAGGCGGGCGACCGCGCGGGAGCGGACGCGATAGGAAACGGTTACAAGCTCGCCGGGGATGGGGATGCGGCCGGCAAAGAATGTAACTTTTCCGGTTGCGGATACGGTGCAGTCGATGCCCTGGCCGGCGATGCCGATGAGGCGGGTGTAAGTGGGGCTGCTGGGCGGGGTGCTTGAGATCCAGGCAGGGCCGGACTGGGTAACGGCGATGGAGCCGATGGCGCCGGTAAGTTGGAGCGAATCGACGGCGGCGAAGGTGCAGGCGGCCGGCGAGGCGGGGATGGGTCCGGCGGCTGCGGTGTCAAGCAGGATGATGGCTGGGGTGGAGGAGGCGTTGCCGAGATCGATGAGGTCGAAGACCAGCGTGACTGGCGAGGCGACCAGGCCGCCGCCGAAGGATTCGATGGCGCCGTCGACGCGGGCGTAGTAGGCCTGCAGGACGCGCTGAACTTCGGGAGAATGTAACCGGATGCGGAGCGTGTAGGCGTGGCCGGCCAATAATGTGTAACTGGTTCCAGCCTCTGTTCCGTTGATGAAGGGGGTGAGCAGGGTTGCGCCCGCGGATTGGCGGACATTGTAGCCGGCGAAGCAGTTGGCGCGGTTGATGGGGCCGGAGTAGAGGCCGAGCAGGACGCCGTCGGAGGGCGCGGTGAGTTGGACATTGGCGGCGGTGAGGAGGAGTGAGCCACCGAGTTCGACCTGGTCGATGGCGGCCAGGGTGGTTTGGCCGTCGACGCCGGTGCCGCCGGTGAGGGCGAGGCCTGCGCCGCCGAGCGAGAGGTGCGCGCCGGGGTCGGCGATGGTCCAGAGTTGCGGGTTGAGGGCGGGCTGCGAGAACGAGTCGGCGAGCAGCGTGGGGGTGGTGGCGCGGAAGGGAGGGTCGGAGAGTTGGAAGACGGTGGTGGCGCCGTCGCCCTGAAACAGTTCGGTTACAAATGCGGTGGGTTCGATTTGGCCGCTGACGGTGACGTCGTTGGCGAGTTCTTTGATGCTGGTGGTTTTGAGCGCGGAGATGGCCAGCGTTGGGCCGGAATCGGGGGCGCCGGTGTCGAAGTTGAGGGTGTGGGTGGTGGCGCCGATGGTCTGGGTGGAAAGCGCGCCGGCGAGGGCGCGGTAGGCGGCGTAGGTGGAGGAGGCGATGGCGGCGGCGTTGACGGACCAGGGCCTGGCAGGCTCGGGGGTGAAGACGCCGATGGCGTTGCCGGGCTGGACCCCCGTGGTGGTGAGCAGGCCGGGGGCGGTGCGGTTGGCGAGGGTGGAAAGCAGCGAGCCTCCGGCGACGCTAAAGCCCTGGCCGGTGAGGGTGAGGGAGAGCTTGTCGAGCAGCCACTCGTCGCTGATGGCGGAGAAGCAGATGCGATAGATGCGGCCGGCGAGGCCGGCGCCGGCGTAGATTGCAACCGGAGTGGTGGCAATATATCCGGTGAAGAGCGTGGTGCCGCTGTCGGAGGTGACAACGATGCGGGCGCTGCGGACGGGAGGGGGAAGCGCGGTGGGTGCGGTAGAGAGCAGCAGCGCGGCGGTGCAGCGGGAGGGCGCGTTGAGGGTGCGGGTGACCTCGAGCGGCTGATCGGCGGAGAGCGCGGCGGAGTAGTCGATGGGGCCAGCGCCGGTGAGGTTGTCGATGGTGAGGATCATGCGTTTGCCTTTCGAGAGACGCTTAACACCGATGACACCGATCTGACCGATCAAGGGCAAAGGCAGATGCGGGATAAAGACAAAACCAAACGGCAGAAAGGAGGAGGATCGATGAAGTAGGTTTCTGTTTTTTCCCCTGTTCGTGCTTAATCGGTTCAATCGGTGTGCATCGGTGTTAACCGTTTACGGTTAGTGGCGGGAGGCCGCGCATCTCGCGGACTTCGTCGATGGTGAGGACGCCGGCTTTGAGCAGTTCGGTCTGGATCTGGACCTCTTCCATCTCGTCGCGGGTCTCGAGGTCGTTGAAGAGGAACTCGAATTCGCGCCAGCCGAGTTTTTTGGCGAAGAGGTCGCGGGTGATGTGCTCGGCGAAGAGTTTGGCGACGGGGACGATGGCGGACTGGAAGGCCTCGTCGGCCATTTCGGATGCGGTCGAGCGATTGACGTCGGCTTGCAGGCCGAGCAGCATGGGCGGCAGCTCGAAGGCGTTGGCGATGAGGACGATGAGGAACTGCTGCCATTCGAGGCGGAGGTCGGCGTCGGTGCCCCCGGCGAAGCGCAGGACCTCGGGCTTCTGCTCGCAGGAGAGCAGGGGGACGCGGCCGGTGCCCTCGATCTCGTCCTGCCACCAACGGATGAGGCGGTCGTGCTGCTCGGGCGTGGCCTCGTTGAGCCAGAGCGCATACTGCACCACGGAGTTTGAGGCGAGGCGGCCGGCGTAGCGGTTGGCAGAGAGGAACTGGTTGACGGTTTCGAACGCAACCTCGAGGCGGCCGAGGCCGAATGGGGTGTGAGTGCGCGGGTTGAGGCGGAGATAGATGAGTTCGTCGTCGAGCAGGGGGATAAGCTTTTGCGTGGCCGCGCCGAATGCTCCCCCACCCCAGCCAGCAAGCTGGCCGAGGACCCCGAGCCCGCGGGATTGGGCGTAGCGGGGCGTGGCGGGGTCGCCGTCCCAGGTGACGTCGATCTGGATGGTGGCGCCGTCGACGGGCCAGAGCTGGAACGGTCGGTCGGGCGAGCCGGTGGATTCCATCTCGATGGCGCCGAAGCCGCCAACCAGGAGATCTTCGAGGGCCTGCTCGATGAGGGTGCGGAAGCTGTCGCTGGCGTTGGGCTCTTCCAATGCAAGGCGCAGGGCCTGCATGCGCGCGGCCGCGTCGGGGACGTCGGCGGCGGTGTAGCCGCGGCGGACGCGGATGGACCAGTCCATGCTGGCGATCTTGTCCTTGACCACGTTGATGGCGCGGCGGGCAATGGGGGTTTCGGCGAAGCGGCGGAGATTGGCGGGGGTGGGCTTGGGGGTGGAGTTGGTGCGGTTGGGGCTGTAGGGCGAGAGGATGGAGGGGAGGGCTGCGGTTTTGCGGCGGCCTTCTGCTGCAGCGGCGATGGGCGCGGCGGTGAGGTTGTGCCAGGCGTTTGCGATTTGCGTGCGAAGGTTCATGGGGTCCTTTCGAATTCGGGGCAAAAGAAAAAGGCACAGCGGAGAGCTGTGCCTGGGGAAAAGGCTTAACACCGATTACACCGATGAAGCCGATCCAATCGCGAATAAGGACGTCAGTCTTTCTTCAAAAAACTGCTCTCGTTCCCAATCGGTCCGATCGGTGTCATCCGTGTTAAGTAGTTTGCTAGAGGCGGAGGTCGAGGCGGGCGGCGGCGGCGGCGCGGGCGAGGTCGGCGGTGGTGAGGACGCGGATCTGCTGGCTCTCCAGGGTTGAGACGCCGAAGCGGTAACGTTCGGTGGCCTCGGATTCGGAGCCGGGTGGGGCTGGATCAGCGTCGGTGGTGAGGGAGCGGAGGGGTTCGACGATGGCGGTGAGTTCGAGGGTTGCGTTCTCGATGCGCTGGACGCCTTGGTGGAGGCGCGGGGCAGACCAGGCGAGGACCTTGGCGGCTTCGACGTCGGCGTCGAGCGAGACGGCGTGGAACATTTTGATGACGCCATTTGGGCGGTAGCCGCAGTCGATCTTCATGGGGTCGCCGGGTTGCGTATATATAGATGCGGCGATTTTCTTGCGCATGAGGGCCCAGACGCCGGCGCGTTCGAATTCGGTGCGCATGGCGGCGGCGATGGCGGCGCGGCCGGTGCGGCGGCGGGTGAGGGCGACCTTGAGCGGGTCGACGTACATTTTCATCAGCAGGTCGAGCTCGGCGGCGACGCTGGTGGCGAGGCAGGCGCGGGGTTCGGTGATCTGGATGGAGTTGGAAAGGGAGTCTTCGAGGGTGCTGAGGACCGGTTTAAAGTCGGTGGCGGAGTTGGGCAAGCGGGCGGCGATCTCGGCCTCGAGGGCTTCAAGCAGGGCGATGTCGGCGTCGGCATCCAGGCAGCGGACGCGGGACCAGTCGCGGGTGAAGCGGAGGTGGGCGGCCGCCGGCTGACCGGCTTCGCGCAGGAGCACGCCGATATTGGCGAACTCACCGCGGACGGGGTCGGGCACGTAGCGGATGAGGTGGAACTCGCATTGGAGGCGTTCAGGCATAAGGGAAGTTGTCAGTTGCGGGTTGCAGGTTGCAGGTTGTCAGATGTCGGCTGTTGGTTCCTTGCGTGCTTGTTAGACGGCCTTTGCTTTCGCCTATGATGAGGCGAGCGGTTATTCCTGAGTGTTACATCAGCAATTCGAACTCCAATTGCAGTTGCCTGTCGCAAGTCGGCAACCCGTTTCCAGATAACCTGCAACTGACAACCTGCAACCCGCAACTAACAACTGTTCTCCTCACATTACAAATTTTCCGGCGGCGCCTTCGGCGAACTGCGGCGGGACCGCGATGGCGGGCTTCTTGTCCCAGAGGGGGAAGGGTTCCCGGTTGGAGTCCCGAAACGAGGCGATGGACTCGCGGACGCGCGCGCGGCGGCGGAGCAGCTGTTCGAGGAGTTGCTCGATAACGGGCATTTCGCCCAAGTACCACTCGGGCGGGACCATGTCGGCGATGTTGTAGACGATGTCGCTGTCCATCTCCTCGATGCGGGTGAGCCAGGGCTCGAAGCTGGACCATCCGGTGACGCCGAGGTAGACGCGGTTGCGGGCGTAGACGCCGCGCAGGGGCGAGTCGTGGAAGTTCCAGTCGCCGGCGTTGAAGCAGAAGCCCTGGTCGATGAATGTGGCGCGGTAGCGGTGTTCGCGGGGGCGGCGATCGAAGACCGCCTGGCGGCCGTTGGCGTTGCCGGTCCACTTGTCGAGGGCGAGCATGCCGGCGAATTCGGCGAGGTTGCGGACCTCGTCGAGCTGCGGTTCGGGCAGGTAGTCGACCACCTGGCCGGGCATGAGGCCGCCGATGAAGCGGCTGCCGAACTGCAGGCCGGGAGTGAGCGGCTGGCGCTGGCCGCGGGCGAGCTCGACGTGCATGCCGGGCGAGTTGGCGATGAGCCAGGCGGACACTTCGACGACATCGGAGGCGGGCACGGTGAGGCCGACGGCTTCCGCCAGGCGGGTGGCGAGCAGCTCGTTGGCGAGGACGCGCAGATGCTGCGGATTGTTCTGGAACTTGACCACCCAGAGGTTGCGGTCGGCGCCGAGCATGAGCTGGCTCTGCGCGCCGCCGCGCATGCGCCGGATTGCCTGGACTGCGAGGACGGCCAAGAGTGCCTCCGTTCCTAGAATTGTACGCAAACTACTTAACGCCGATGACACCGATTGAACCGATCAAGAACAAACCAGAGTAAGGACAAAAGCAAATGATTCTGAATCCGACGTTGCCTTTGTTCGGTCGGATCGATGTCATCGGTGTTAAGCCTCTCGATGACTTACGCGGCGTGGAGGCGGCGCTTGCCGGAGTTGAGGAGTTCCTTGCGGACGGACTGGGCGATGGCCATGGCCATGACCAGGTCGTCGTGCGCGCCGGGGGCAGCGCCGGCGCGTCCGCCGTAAAGGTTGACGAAGGTGCGGCACTCTTCGAGCAGGCGTTTGGAGCGGAACATTTCGGGCTTCTCGACCAGCAGCGAGTTCATGTGGGCGATGATTTCGGGCTTGGAGGCCGAGGAGGTGAGCCAGCCGGAGTTGCCTTTTTGCTCGTAGAGCGGGGCGTAGTGCTCGGACTCGTGCAGATGTCCGAGTACGGTGTGGCCGTGGTTGTTGCGTTCGACGATGACCAGCGCGGCGCGGCCGGGAGCGCTGTACTCGCGGGCGAGCGAGGCGACGGCGCGGGAGAGCTCGCGCGGGCGGAGGCGCTGCTGCAACTCGGCGCACTGGACGCCGCTGGCGAGCTCGATGACCTGGACAGCGGCGTAGTCGCCGTCGGCGCCCCCACCGGCGGAATCGACGGCGACCAAGTAGTCCTTGTTGGCGGCGGGCGGGAACCAGTGATGCTGGTGGCCGCGCTTGTCGGGAGCGTCGTCGACTTGCTTGAGGCGGGCATCGAGCGCGTCGAGGTCGAAGCAGCAATCGCAGCGAGTTGCCTTGGTTATTAACAGATCGGGCCTATTGACAGCATTTCTGGGGTTCGAGGATTTTGGAGCTGAGGAATATCTCCGTCAGCCGATCGATGGCGCGCCGGTAGCTGCTGATAATGGTTCTGGGATCCACCCCAAGCGCGGCCGAAACCTCGCCGACGGTGAACTCCTGCAGGCTGATGCGCGCTACCAGGTGCTGCTGGCGGGGGCTCAGCTTCTCCAGACAGTGTTCGATATCGTGCAGAAAAATAACGACATCCTCGAAGCTCCCGACGCGGAAGTGGGTGACTTTGGCGCGGAACATCTCCTGACCAAGCAGCGACGGCACCCTACCCGCCTCCAGCGACATGCGGACGTAACGGCGCAGCAAGGCCTCAGTGTATTTGCGATAGAAGGCCAGGTTCGGCGGGGGGCGCCGGATGCGAGGTTTGGGCAAGGGTAGTTCCTGGGCGAAGGCCCAGACGTTCTGAAGAACTGCGTAGGGGAGAACGGCGGCGGCGCTCAAGCGGCACCTCCGGTGCGGCGGTGGCCGGCGCAGCAGCCGAGCAGGCGCAGACGGCGGCGGGGGCGTCCGGTGGAGGGCCGTCCGCCGGGGCGCTTGCCGGTTGCCGGCGGAAAGGCGGCCAGCCGGACCACGCATTCGCTGCAGTAGACGCCGTCGCTGACCGTGTTGCGGAGCCAAAGCGTTCCGCAGCCTTCACAGATTTTCACTTCTACGCGCAAGTATTTCATTTTCAGTGTTCTCCAAGGCGTGCTTTCCCCTGGCGAGCCTCCGATTTTTCAGCGGTCGGAGGGGCTCGCTCAGGTGGTCGGGAGGTGGGGGGTTGCTTGCGGGGGCTTCTTTGGACCCACTCGCGAGTGCCAGGCACCTGTTTGCGGCAGTTCGATTTGCCTTTCGTACCCTGGGAAGGTCCACTGCGTGCTCTCCACTTGGATCCGGCGACACCCAGCCTTTGAGAGGGGGTGTGCTGGTTGGAGGTGTCAGTGTTATAGCTTTTGACAAACTAATCTGTCAATGGCAATCTTTATATATAGCTTAGTGCAACTTATGATATCCCACTTATGGGTGATTTCTATTACTTCGGTTGCTAAAAGAGAATTAATGGCTTTGTATTGATTTGCGCAAAGTGATATGGTTCGACAGCGGGACAGAATATGCCGGACAGGGTATATAGATGAACTTCCAAGATCTGCATGAACTTCTCCGCCTGGAGCTGTTGGGCCGCATTGAGAGTGGGAGCTTGACGGGTACGGCGCTAGCGCGGCAGTCGGACTTCAAGCAGGCGCATATTTCGAATTTTCTGAATGGGAAGCGGGCGCTTTCGCTGGAGGGGCTGGACCGGGTGCTGGCGGCGCAGGGGCTAACGGTGGACCAGTTGATGCCGGTGGCGCTGAACGCGGCGGAGGACGGATGGGGGAGCGCGGCCGGGGTGGCGGAGACGGAGGCGATCCCGGTGGTGACGGCGGCGACCGCGATGTACGAGCCGGAGGTGCGGCCGGGGGCGGTGATCGAGATGGTGCGAGTGGGGGCGGCGGCGCTGAAGAGCAATCGCTGGTGGGCGCCGGAGAAGTATGTGCGCTGGCAGCGGTATGTGGCGGTGCGGGCGGACGCGCAACAGGCGGCGGCGATGGCGGGGATGATTGCGCCGGGCGCGGTGGTGGTGCTGGACCGGCACTACCGATCGCTGGCGGCGTACCGCCCGCAGCAAAGGACGCTGTACGCGGTGCGGACGGGGTCGGGAGCGGGGGCGGGGCTGGCGCTGCGGCATGTGGAGCTGGATGGGGAAAACCTGGTGCTGCGTCCGCTGGCGCTGGCGTTCCCGGTGCAGGTGGTGACTCCGGGGCCCGAGGAGACGGCGGCGGACTATGTTGTGGGGCGGGTGTGCGTGGTGGTGTCGGAGCTTTAGGGGCAGGGAACAGGGAGTAGGGAATAGGGAACAGGGGCAGGCGGGGAGGTTTCCACAGGTTTTCCGGTACATTTCCGGCTCGGGAGCGCACAATTCCGGCGCAGTAACATTGACGCAACAAAACTCGCGGGCGTATAAACCGGGCAGCAGCATTCCTGGAGGTGCAGCCTTGCACACGGAACCCGCAGCCCACTCCTCAGCTTCATTCCCCCACCTCATTCATGAACTCCATGCGAACTGCCCGCATTGCGGGCGGACGATCGACATCCCGCAGGCGGCCGTACATTCGGACGGCACCGCGCGCGGCTATTGTTCGACGTGTCGCACGGAAGTGTTTGAGGCGAGCCTGGACAACTGAGGTAGTCGGGCTGCCGACTGCGGCGCCGGAGACATCCTGAAGTTGAGGATGGTGAGGTTGATTGTGCGCCCGCGGTTTGGTGGGGTTTCGTCCAGACAGGACCCGATGCACTGGTTTGAGCTGATGCATTGGGTTTGAAGTAATGGCTGTGGCATTTTGGCGGTTTCGTGTTCGCTGTGGAAATGGCGTGTGGAGAGTGGTGCATCCCGCGTCGCTTGCCTGGCGCGTTCTGGATCGGGTGGGGCCGGTGCTACACTTTTGCTCACGAGGTTCGGCCATGCGGCGGATGGTGTTGCTGAGTCTGATTGCGATACTCGTGACCGATGCGTGCGCCCAGCGCCGAGGTGGGATGGGCGCTGGCTTCATGCGGGGTGGCGGGACAGGGTTCAGGGAACAGGGAATAGGGAACAGAGGGTACGTGATTCCGTACGGGTACGGGTATGGTGGGTATGGATATGGGTACTCGCCTTACGCCGGGGGCGGTGGCTACGCGTATGCGCCGCAACCGATGCTGCTGGTGCTGCCGCAAATGCAGCCGGAGCCGGTGGAAGCGCCGCCGCCTGAAGTGCATCCCGTGGTGATTGACTATAAGCGGACGGAAGCCGGGCCCGCGACGTCTGCCGACGGCGAAGCGCAGAGCTTTGGCATTGTGCTGAAGGACGGCGAGACCCTGAACGCGACCACCGTGGTGGCGGAAGGCGATGCGCTGCACTATGTCGATCCGGATGAGAGAAACATGCGGATTGCGCTGAGCGCGGTGGATCGCGAGGCGACGCGGAAGCTGAATGCGGAGAGAAAACTGGTGCTGCATCTGCCGGCACTCCCACCCATGCGATAAAGCCCGCATTGAATGGGGCACCCGGGCGTATGGTTATTGCGGGGCGAGAAAAACCATGCTTCTGCGTTGGCTATTTCGCGGTAACACTTCTATCCGGGTCATCGCACTGTTGGCGCTGTTTGCAGTCCCGGCCACCATGCGCGCCGGGTGCGGCTCGGTAGAATCGGTGTGCCAGGCATTTGCCGACAGCACGATTGCATTTCGCGGGCGCCTGCTGAAAGAGACGGATATGAGGCCGGTTTCGCCTCTGCCTCCGGGCGTTATCGTCGGCATGGGTGATCCGCCGAGAGATTTCGATTTCGAGGTGCTTGAAGTCTTCCGGGGCAATCCGGGTCCGCAGATCACCGTCCGCGCCACCGCCGGCGCGTTTACCGTGGGCGGTGAGTTCCTGGTATTTGCTTCCACCAATGCGGTGACAAACCTGCTGACTGCTCCAGGATGCCTGATCAACCCGCGCGCGGACAGCCCGGAGTATGCCCGCTACCTGGCGTGGCTGCGCGGAGATCCGAACAAGCCGCCGGCGGTCTGGATCTTTGGCGCAACGACCATGAGCCTTAAGCAGGAGGACGTTCCGCCGGTCACAATTACGTTGGAAGGGACGGAGAACCTGGCCGCCGTCACGGGCCGCGACCACCGCTACGAGTTCGATGAACTGCTCCCGGGAACGTACACGATAGCCGCATCGCCGCCGGCGGGCTACCTCGCGTCGCTGCTGTCGGCCTACGCGCTACGAGAAACAGGCGTAATCCATAAAGATGGTGATCAGACGACGGTGACCGTCACACTGCCGGCGAAGAGTTGCGCCCAGGTGGATTGGGTCGTCAGCCCCGCCGCGCACGCAGCCGGAAGTGCGATCGGCGCAGCGGTAAAGCAGGCGGTAGATCCTCCGGCCCGCTAAACCTCGCCGCAGTAACAGCAGTGACCTCAGGGGCTAAAGCCCCGCCGATTACGCGGCGTTTACGGCACGGGTGAACCCGTGCCCTTAACGAGACCATCCTCTATCAACAGCCACTGAAATGCTCCCTCCGGTGCCTCGCTGAATGCGAGGGGTGGGTGGGATGTGATATAGCGTAGGGGTTCCTGTGGGACGAGGGAGGTGTGCGGATGCGGCGAGCTTTGATTCGGGCGAGGGTGGTGGTGGTTGCGGCGGTGGTGACGGCGGTGGTGGGCTTGGCGGCGGTGGTGGGTGTACGGGTGGTGCGGGGGCAGTCGTCGAATGCGGACCCGTATGCGACGAATCCGACGCCGGGGCAGGCGAACCTCTCACAGGCGGCGCCGGCGGGGAAAGATTCGGGTGAGCGGGAGAAGGCTCCGGCGGGCGCCGTGAACCAGGGACCGTACGACGCGGCGACGTGGAAGTATGGGCCGGGGTACGACGTGAAGGGCGATGTGCCGATCTGGAATCCGGTGATGGTGAAGATGATGAAGGGCGAGAAGGTGACCGGGGGCACGGTCTTCTCCACCGACACGCCGGAGACGTACTGCGCGATGGCGAATGCGGGGTACGACTTTATCTGGACGGAGATGCAGCACAATACGCGCGACTGGGACGCGGTGGCGCGGATGTGGAAGGCGTGTCCGCATGCCAAGGCGGTGCCGGGGGTGCGGGTGGCGTATACGGACGAGCGCGAGATTCAGCATGCGATGGATGCGGGCGCGCTGGTGATTGTGATTCCGACGGTGCGGTCGACGGCGGAGGGAATTGCGGCGAGGGACTGGGCGATGTATCCGCCGCTGGGCAAGCGGAGTCTGGGAGGCGGGCAGGCGTTCGAGCCGGAGATGTGGGGGAATGTTCCGGGCGGGTACAGGAACACGATCAACAGGAATGTGGTGCTGATTGAGATGATCGAGACGCTGGACGGCGTGCGGGATGCGCGGGAGATTGCGGCGATTCCGGGGGTGACGGCGATCTTTGCGGCCAGCGGCGACCTGGCGAACTTTTCCGGTTACAAAATGGGGTCGCCGGACTACGAGCGGCTGATCAACATGGTGCACGATGCGGCTCTGGGCGCGGGCAAACGGCTGTGCGGGCCGTTTCTGTGGCGCGATCGGCCGGATTTTACCTGCTTCCAGAATGCGAGCGAGGTAGTGGCGATCCAGAAGGGTGTGGCGGATGAGCTGGGGCCGCTGAAGGATACGCAGGGGAAGCCGGAGGTGGGGCCGTACGCCAAGTAGTTGTCAGTTCTCAGTTGTCAGTTGGGGCAGCGGGTCAGCCGGAGCCGGGACATTGAATTCGCGCGTTTGACATACGAGATATATCGTACTATCGTGTCGAGATTCTGCTCGCGCGGGTTTCGCGCGTTACGGGAGGCAGGCTCGCAGTAGATAGGAGGAGTATGGCTCGACGGAGATGGCGCGGCTGGGGGGCTGGGATTGCCGTAGTGATGACGGCGGCGCAGGTGTTCGGGCAGGGCGCGGTTGGCGCAACGGCTGCTAGCGCAAGTGCGGTGCTGAGTGCGTATGACGTGGTGTCGGTGAAGCCGGTGCAGCCGGAGAGGTTGCTTTTTGTGGGGTTGCAGGAGCTGCCGGATGGCATCCGCAGCGAGACGGTGACCATGGCGATGCTGGTGCAGTACGCGTACAGCACGGCTGAGATGCTGCCGACGGACGATGCCGTGACTGGGCTGCCGGACTGGGGGAAGTCGCAATACTTTGCCGTTGAGGCGAAAATGAGCGACGCGCAGATGGCGGAGTTCGCGAAGCTGAGCAAGGATGAGAAGGAACAGCAACGGAAGGTGATGCTGCGGGCGTTGTTGGCCGACCGCTTCAAGCTGCAGGTGCATCGCGAGACCAGGCAGGTGCTCGGCTACGAGCTGATCGTGGACAAAGGCGGCCCAAAGTTCCAGGTTAAGCCGGACCCCGATGCCCCACTCGGCCCGAACGGAAGGCCGCTGCCCAACTCCATGCGCATCGTTCCGTCGAATGGCGGACAGGAAGTGGTGGTGCAGAACTTCACCATGCCGCAACTGGCGGGGCTGCTGTCGGGCCACGCCGGCGTAGATCACAGGGTGATGGACAAGACCGGGCTGACGGGGAAGTACAACTACACGCTGACCTTCGCTGCGTCGGGCGAGGTGGGGCCGGCAGGAGGGCCAACGGATGCCGTAGCGCCGGACCCTGCGCCAACCGTCTTCAACGCGCTTGAGGACCAGCTTGGATTGAAGCTGCAGCGCGGAACCGAAACGGTCGATGTGGTGGTGGTGGACCACGTGGAGCGGCCTGCGGCAAATTGAAACAAAGGTGCCAGGTACTGGGTACTAGGTGCTGGGAACCAGGTCATGGGAAACTGTTGTCGGCGTTGAATCGCAGTCCGAAGGGAGTGCGTGAGAGCATGAACCGACGTCCCAACAGCCTTGTAGCCGCAATCTGCATATTCATCGCGGCGCCGCTTGCCTTCGCGCAGACCGCAACGGCAACAGGCTCCGCGCCAACCACGCCGAGCGAAGGCGTCTCGCTCGACGCCTATGACGTTGTCTCCATCAAGCCGGTGGCGCCCGGCGGCCGGCCGATGATTGGAATGACCTATCTGCCCGATGGATTCAGGGGCGGTCCGCTGCCCGAGATAGTGCAACAGGCCTATAGCAGCGAATTGACGCTGCAGTCGACGGATTCCGTGAAGGGCCTGCCCGAATGGACCCGGTCCGACATGTACAACTTTGAGGCGAAGATGAGCCCCGAGTAGGCCGCTGCCTTCGCCAAACTCAATCCGCAACAGCAGAAGGAATGCCGCGAGGTCATGCTGCGTGCACTGCTCGCCGCTTGCTGCAAGCTGCAGGTGCATCCCCACACAGAGCAGGTGCCTGGTTATGATTTGGTGATCGCCAAGGGCGGTCCGAAGATCAAGGAGGGCAGCGACCTTGGTCCCAATCGTCTCAAGAATCGGGACGGAACTCCGATGGACGGTAGCTACATCACCATGCCAGCCAGGGACCAAGTGGGGTACCAGTTGTTCACCATGGCGGAATTCGCGATTATGCTCAGCAGCCGAGCGCCGTTCGGCACCGGCCGCGTGGTGACGGACAAGACCGGCCTTACCGGGAAGTACAGCTTTATCCTTACCTACACGCGGCAGAGCTTTCCCGCCGCCGCGCCGCCGGACGAGGCTGCGACGCCCCCGGACGATTCTGCGCCGTCCATCTTCACCGCGGTGCAGGAGCAGCTCGGGCTGAAGCTGGAGCCCTGCACCGCCACCGTCAACACCGTAGTGGTCGATCACGTCGAGCGGCCCACGCCGGATTAGCCGCTGAGAATAGAATTGGCGAACGGGGGTGCGATGGATCGGCGCGATCTTTTGAAGAAGAGTCTGGCGGGGGCGGCGGCGATGGGGATGGCGAGCGGGCGCGCGGGTGAGGCTCAGGCGGGCGTGAACCCGGCTAAGCAGAGCTTGGATCCACCCCAGCGAACGAGTTCGCCGGGGACCCCGGCGGACGGGGCACCCGGTTCGGGTGGCGTGGCCAGTGGTGAAGTGCTGGTTAGTTTGGGGGATTACGAGGCGGCGGCGAAGCGGAAGCTGTCGGTGGCGGCTTGGGAGTACTTCAACGGCGGGTCGGGCGACGAGATTACGCTGCGGCGGAATCGCACGGCGCTGGACGGCTTGCAATTGAAGCCGCGGGTGCTGGTCGACGTGAGCAAGATCGATACCAGCCGGACGCTGCTGGGATTTGCGCTCGAGCATCCGATACTGCTGGCGCCGACGTCGTCGCACATCCTCGCCCATCCGGCTGCGGAGGTGGCGACGGCGCGCGGGGCGGCGGAGGCGAAGACGATATTGATTGCGAGCACGAACTCGAACCGCAGCATTGAGGACATCTGCAAAGCGGCGACGGGGCCGGTGTGGTTTCAGCTTTACGTGGAGGACGACCGCGCGGCGTGCCAGCGGCTGATTGAGCGGGCGGAGGCGGCGGGCGCGAAGGCGCTGGTGATTACGGTGGACAATCCGCTGGCATACGCGCGCAACCGCGAGGAGCGGGTGTGGCCGCAGGCGCCGACGCTGCACTTTGCGAACACCGGGATTGACGCCCACCCGGGCGGGCGCGGGGTTTCGCGCAGGAAGTTCAACTGGAGCGAGCTGGCGTGGATCCAGGGGATTGCAAAGACGCCGGTGATCCTGAAGGGGATTTTGAACCCAGACGATGCGGACCAGGCGGCGCGGCGAGGGGTGGCGGCGATTGTGGTGTCGAACCACGGCGGGCGCGTGCTGGATACGGAGCCGGCGACGATTGAGGTGCTGCCGGCGGTGGTGGACCGCGTGGCGGGACGCGTGCCGGTGCTGTTCGACGGCGGCGTGCGGCGCGGGACGGATGTGCTGAAGGGGTTGGGCTACGGCGCGGCGGCGGTGCTGATCGGGCGGCCGTATATCTACGGGCTCGCGGTGAATGGGCCGGACGGCGTGCGCGATGTGGTGGGGATTCTGCGGACGGAACTGGAGGGGGCGATGGCGCTGACGGGGCGGGTGCGGCTTGGTGAGATCGACCGGACGGTCTTCTGGAAGTCGGCGGACTATAGCTCGTAGGGCGAGCTCGTAGCGCAGCGATTCGCGCTAGACGGCTTTGCGGTTGAAGTTGGTTTTCTTGGTGTTGGCGAAGGAGTCCTTGGCCTTGATGGAGGTATTGGAGGCTTCGAAGGTGGGCTTCTCGCCGGTTTTGAGCTGGGCAGCTTTCTCGCGCATGGCCTGGAGCTTTTGAGCTTTGCGGCCGAGTCCGCCGATTTTGATGGTTCCGGGTTTGGGGATAAATGCGTCGCTCATACAGTGATTTTCTCATGAAGCGGGACATGGTTGAGGAGGGTGCAAAAAAGCGAATCACAGAGGGCACGGAGAAACGGAGAGAGCGCAGAGAGTGTGGTGGGTGCGATTGTGACGGGCGTCCTTCTGCGGACGGGCGGCGGCGATAGACTATAGATATGTCGAGTTGGTATGGGAAGTGGATGACGCGGTGGGAGACGGAGCTCACCACGCGGGATACGAATCGGGTGGTTCGGCCGCTGGAGTGGGGGTTTGACTGGCTGGGGGATTTTGCGGGCGCGGGGCTGAGTGAGGCCCTTGCGACGCAGCAGTTGGTAGGGGTTGCGGCGGGACGGGTTGCCGGCCAGAACAAATGCGGGGATCCCTCGACTCCGCTCGGGATGACGACCGCTTTTGACGTGGATGCGGAGCGGATGATTGCGCTGAATGAGGAGATTGTGCGGCGGTCGGAGGATTTCCACGGGTATGTGACGCCGACGGATTTTCGCCTGGAGCAGCGGCATCCGGAGCTGTTTCCGACCAACGTGCGGCCGGAGACGCTGGCGCAGGCGGCGGAGATGAAGCGGCAGGCAGCCGAGGGCGAGCTGGAGCCGGCGGAGTTTCTGCGGTTCACGTCGGCCGTGCGGACCGGGTACCCGGAGAACGACCAGATGAATGCGCGCTGGTATCCGGCACCGGCGGAAAAGCAGGCTGGGAAGCCGAAGCAGGCGATTATTGTGATGCCGCAGTGGAACGCCGACGCGATCAGCCATAACGTTTTCGGGAGACTTTTCAATCGCTTCGGCATTTCGGTGCTGCGGCTGTCCATGCCGTACCACGATATTCGGCGGCCGGCGGAGCTGGAGCGTTCCGACTACGCCACCAGCGCGAACATCGGGCGCACCATTGCGGCGTGCCGGCAGGCGGTGGTGGACGTGCGCAGTTGCATGGACTGGCTGGAGACGCAGGGGTATACGCAGTTCGGCGTGCTGGGGACGAGCCTGGGATCGTGCTACGCGTTTATTGCGGCGGCGCACGACGCGCGGCTGCGGGTGTGCGCGTTCAACCACGCGTCGACCTATTTTGGCGACGTGGTGTGGGAGGGGCAGAGCACGCGGCACGTGCGGGCGGCGTTCGAGGAAGCGGGCCTGACCCAAGGCCTGGTGCGGCAGATGATGGGAGGCATCAGCCCGATGTCGTATATGGACCGGTTTGCGGCGACGCCGAAGCGGGTGCTGGTGGTTTATGCGAAGTATGACCTGACTTTCCCGCTGCACCTTTCGCAGCAGGTGCTGGAGAATTTTGACCGGTGCGGGATCGACTACGTGGCGAAGGCGCTGCCGTGCGGACACTACACCACGGGCGAGTGCCCGTATAAGTATCTGGATGGGTGGTACCTGGGATCGTTCGTGTACCAGGCGTTCAAGCGGCTGCGGGAGCGCGGCTAGGCGCGGCGTCGGAGCCCGCGGCGGGGGAGTCGGGGCTAGTTCGTCTCATGCCTGTGGCCGGTGGTGGCGAACAGGGCGATGGCGCAGGGGGTGAGCACCATTGCGATGTAGACCGCGGCGGCTAGAATGCTGTGCATCATAGGTGCCTCGATTGTGCCGGAGGAATGTTGCACCCGGAACAATGTCACGATATGGCGCATTGAAATGGTTAACCCATCCCACAAGCGGGTCAGCGGGTGCCACGAAGGCGTCAGCGGGGGGCGGGGTGGTGCAAATACGGAGATTCTGACTCTGCGAGTCAGAATGACGAGTGTGGGGAAGACGTAATGACAGGGCAGAAGCTAGGGTGGGTTAACATAGAGGTATGCCGATTGATTTGAGTGCTCCGCTTGCAGTTGCCGACCCCGAGATTGCCATCCAGATTCAGAACGAGATCGCCCGCCAGCACGAGGGGCTGGAGATGATAGCGTCGGAGAATTTTGTGAGCCGGGCGGTGCTCGAAGCCGCCAGCGCGGTGTTAACCAACAAGTACGCCGAGGGGTATCCCGGCAAGCGGTACTACGGCGGCTGCGAGTTCGCCGACGTGGTGGAGAACCTGGCGCGCGACCGGGCCAAGCAGATCTTCGGGGCGGAGCATGTGAATGTGCAGCCGCACTCCGGCTCGCAGGCCAACGCGGCGGCGTATATGACGCTGATGTCGCCGGGCGACACCATGCTGGGGCTGGACCTGGCGCACGGCGGGCACTTGACGCATGGGCACAAGCTGAATTTCTCCGGGAAGCTCTACCGTGTGGTTGGCTATCAGGTGCGGCGCGATACGGAGACGGTGGACTACGACGAGCTGGAGGCAATTGCCGAGCGCGAGCGGCCGAAGGTGATTGTGGGCGGCGGCAGCGCGTATCCGCGACAGTTCGACTTTGTGCGCATGCGGGCGATTGCGGACAAGGTGGGCGCGACCCTGATGGTGGACATGGCGCACTTTGCCGGACTGGTGGCCGGTGGCGTCCATCCTTCGCCGGTGCCGCACGCACAGGTGGTGACGACCACGACCCACAAGACGCTGCGGGGGCCGCGGGCGGGAATGATTCTGTGCCGGCAGGAGCTGGCGGCGTCGATCGACCGCAGCGTGTTTCCGGGGCAGCAGGGCGGACCGCTGGTGCACATTATTGCGGCCAAAGCGGTGGCTTTCAAAGAGGTGCTGCAGCCGGAGTTCGCCGACTACGCGAAGCAGATTGTGGCGAATGCGAAAGTGCTGGCCGAAGCGCTGGCCGACGAGGGCTACCGCATCATCTCCGGCGGGACCGACACGCACCTGATCCTGGTGGACGTGTTCCAGAAGGGGATCGTGGGCAGCGAGGCGGAGTACGCGCTGGGCCAGGCGGGGATCACGGTGAACAAGAACGCGATTCCGTACGACACCAACCCGCCGATGAAGCCGAGCGGCATCCGCATTGGCACGCCGGCGCTGACCACGCGCGGCATGAAGGAAGCCGAGATGCGGGTGATTGCGAAGTGGATTGTGGCGGCGCTGGAGCACCGGGCGGACGCGGCGAAACTGGCAAAGATTCGCGGCGAGGTGCTGGAGATGGCCGAACGCTTCCCGCTGTACGCGTGGCTGCGCGGGTAAGCGTTGTTGGTCCTTGTTAACCGTTCCTGCAGATTCCAGCGCACAGGCTGTAAATTCCAGCGCACAGCAAGGCCTTCCTGTGAGACACTTTCCGTCGTCAGAGGGGCCGGCTGGGTGCGGTGCTTCCGCGACCCGGCTTGCAGGGCTGTCGGTCGCGGGCAAAGCGTCAGACGGGGCAACGGTCGACGTAGAACGCAGAACGGAGAACGTCCGAATGGCCGTAGAGATGATGGCGTGGATGCTCGCGATTCCACTGCTGGGGGTGACGACGGGGCTGCGCTCGATGACGCCGATGGCGATGGTGTGCTGGTATGCCTATTTCGGCTGGCTGCCGGTGGCGGGCACGTGGGCGGAGTGGACCGGGTGGCTGTGGGTCGCGATCGTGTGGACGCTGCTGGCGCTGGCGGAGCTGGTCGCCGACAAGATGCCGTGGATGGGGGACCGGGTCTCGCGGGGACCGCTGCTGTGGCGGCTGGCAATGGGCGGGCTGGCCGGGGCGATCGCGGCGACGTCGCTGGTGGGGCCGGGCGTCGAGGGCGTGTTGCTGGCCGTGATCGGCACGCTGCTGGGGGCGTTTGGGGGATTCATGATCCGGCGCGACCTGGTGGAGAAGATCGGCATCAAGGACTGGCACGTCGCGGTGGTGGAGGACGTGTTTGCGATTGCAGCGGCTGGGTTTGCGCTGCACGTGATTACGGGCTGAAGGACGCCGCCGGTCTTCCGGAAGGCACTACGGCAGCCGGAACTTACGGTTTTTTAGCACAATATCTACCTACTTTTTACGCAGAAAGGCATCTGCTGGAGACAGTTGTCGGCCATGGCCGGCGGCTGGGGCAGGTGTCGAATGGGCTATTTGGGCGCGGTAATGTACCGGGCGGACCAGCGGGGGAAGACCCTGTGGAAGCTAACCTGGGGTTTTTTGTTTGTCCTGGCAATGACGGTGCTGTCGCAGTGGGGTCCGCGGCTGGGATACTCCAAGACGCCGCCCGACGCGACCCCCGTAGTGAGCCAGCCGAGCCATCCGATGATGCATCCCGTCAAGTAAGGGCCCGGTCCAGGAGCCTGGGCGGCGCGGCGGACTTACGAATTCTTAGCGGAATCTCTACTCCCCTTTAACCGGGAAAGGCGTCTCCTAGAAGTGGGCCAGTCCCAGCAGTGGGCGGGCAGGCACGGTATGGGCCCGGAGGTGTCGTATGCAGCGGATTCGGACGCGAACGATTCGGGAAAAGACTTCTATGCAGAAGCTTTGGGACCTGACCTGGGGCCTGGTGCTGGTGCTGACGTTGACCGTGTTGTCCGAGTTCGGTATGCGGCTGGGGTATTCGAAGACTGCGTCGGATGCAACGCCGGTGGTCAGCCAGCCGCTGGTGCCTGCGGTGAAGTAAAGTCGACCGCCTCATTGATCATTCGCTGAATGAATTCCTGAGCAGGTCCCTCAAGCGGCTTTTTCCGCTGCAGAAGAAGGGTCTTGTCTTTGAATTCTCCAACGACGTCAGGGCGAACGCGTTTCATCGCCTTTAGGGTTTGCGCCAGAATAATTCGGGTGCAGACGTTATCCGGAACGGCTACGCAGAGTTGGAGGTTTCCGTCGATAATCTCGCGCTCGTTATTCAGCATCATGGGCTGATCGGTTTCAATACCTGCGCAGCGAACTGCCAAAAGCTGCTCCAATCGCAAAAGGTATGCTCTCAAATTCGATTCAGCGGGGACCCTATACCAGGGCGGAGGCTTCAGTGCTTCGACTTGCGAGTGTTTTGCAAGCAGTCGTCTCAGTTCCTTCGCAAGCTCCGTTGCGCCCTTCTGAGGTTCATTGGCTTGAAACGGGACAGTTACGACTGCAACACATTCGTGATCAACTGAGCGAACGAGCCTCAACTCCGCGGACCAGGACTCGGCTGTGCAATTCAAATGCGTGATGACAACGAAGTCGCTCTCACGGTCCCCCAAATTGGAGTACCGCGCAGCATCCTCGTCCTTCCACGGCGCGCCGCTCAGAACAAACGCGCTCTGATTGCCGGTCGTCAGCGGGATGAGGATCTGAACGTCGGCGGCGGTGTTGAACCAGACTTGTTCCGCAAGGAAGAGCGGCAATGCTCTGCTCGTACGACCCGGATCATCGGACATTTGAAAATGCTCACGCTCCGAGGGGCTCGCGGTTTCTGCACTGGATCCGAGGAAGCAAATGACTGGACTTTCCGGGGGCTTCAGGGTGATCAGTTGCGACGCGATCGTCGGAGGAAGCCAAACTGGGCCCAGTACGCAGGACATCCCCACCTGCAGTGGGCCGCCCGCTTTACTCTCGACGCGAGCCAATTTGGCTTTTGCGATCTCGGTATCCCAAAAGCCGAGTTGTTGCTTGTAGTCCGGGCGATTCAGGGAATAGAGCCCGTTGAGGATTGTTTGGGCGTCCGCGATTTGTCCTGAGTCGAGGTGGGCCTTGATGAGATTGTTCCCGACCAGCAAGCCGTGTGTCTGAGGCACGAACCGCGGCTCTGTCAACTGCAACAGTTCCCGCAGGTAACCTCCTCTGCCGAGATCGCCGCTCAATTGAATCAGAAAGTCTGCGGGAATGTCGCCGCTAATATTCGCCAAGCCCTCGCGGTAAAGCGCCAGCGCTCCATCAATGTCTTTCTCCGTGATCGCTGTACGAGCCAGCCAGAGCTGGGCGCGCCAACTGCTGAGGAGCTTTGCCACCCGACGCAAGGTGTCAAGAGCCGCTTGTTCGCCGTCCTTCTCCCGGTAGATTGCTATATACCAGGCAAGGCCGTTCGCCTGATTGGGATCAAGCTGAATCGAGCGCCATAGCGTTTGCAAGGACCTTTCATTCTCATTACGCGCGGAATAGACCTTCGCAAGATTCGTCAGGATTGACGCGTCGTCTCCGTGGCTTTCGATGTAGGTCTGGAATACGCGTTCCGCATCGTCAAGGCGGTCGCTCTTCATCAGCACTATTCCATAGACGCACGCTCCCCTTGCGGGATCCTTGTCGATCACCGCAAGGTGTTTGGCTGCGTCCAGTACATCAGAGAAGAATCCGTCGTTGAGTGAGCCGACGATAATAGTGTAGAGCTGATCTGGATTATCCCAGTTCGATTTGAGCGACCCGGGTAGCACTTTAGTGCGCCACGTGTCTTTGGTGATAGAGAGTTCGCGGCCGAATTCGTCGAAGACGCGGATCAGGTTGGGATCGGGTTGGGAACTGCCTGCAGGGGCGGCCGGAGGTTGAGGTGACTTCGGCGGTTCTTCGCCGGACGACTTCCCTCTGAGTTTTGCAAACAGTCCCATGCGTTCAGCGCCTTGCGTCATGCAAACGATAGCGGGTTCGGGTGATCCTTATTTTGGCAGCAGAGCCAATACGCCCTGGCTGGGGCTGGGGATGACGTGGGCGGCGATGAGTTTGCCCAGGCCTTCGGTGCTGGCTTTGGCGGCGTCGATGGCGGCGCGGACGGCGGAGACGTCTCCCTTGATGACGACGGTGATGTAGCCGCCGCCGAGCTTCTCGCGGGCGAGGACTTCCACGTTGGCGGTTTTGAGCGCGGTGTCGATGGCCTCGAAGACGGCGGTGAAGCCCTGGGTTTCGATGAGGCCGACGGCGAAGTTGGCTTGGTTGTTCATGGGGGTCTCCTCGGGGATGTTGACTGAGGGCTGTTCGATCAGGGGGTTGAAGTCGGGGCGCGCGAGGTAAGCGGCGGGGGAGCCGGGCGCGGGGCGCGGGATGACGTGGGCGAGCACGGGCGTCTGCATGGCTTCGGCGGTGAGGCGGGCGGTGCGGGCGGCCGACTCGAGGTCGCTGACGCTGCCAGTGAATTTGATGCAGACTCCGGGCGCGTCGTTCAGCTCGGATTGAAGGATGCGGATGGAGGCGTTCTTTTCCATGGCGTCGAGGACGACCATGGCGGGGGACCAAGCGCCGATTTCGACGAAGGCGAGGGAGTCAATCATGGACGGCCTTCAGACACGTGCTGGTTGGCATAGCTCAATCGGGAGGTCGGCACCTCTGCATTTTCCACGACTTAGAGTCCGCCTTAGACGCCTGCGGTCGAATCATTCCTCTTCGTCAGGAAAAGAGGCTTTCACTATGAATGTTTCGACGAGTTTGACTGCTCCCATAGTAATCGCAATAACTGCGACGCCAAAGGGCAAAAGAGCAATCCGATCGATGGCTATGCGCTGCCAGGGAATCAATAAAACCAGTGGCAACTCAAGGGCGCATGCAAAAACTATAACCACCCAAAACCACGCGCGTCTTCTCAGTTTCCAGCGGAGCCAGATTGCAAGTAGATTCATCCCCAACCAAATCGTGATCGAGAGCCCCAAGTAGAATTTGCCCAGATAATCGAAGATCATCAGCACAGGCAGCGTTACGACAGCGACCATGACACCAGCCCAAGACGGAGGTCCTTCATCTTTCTTGGGCTCATCGCGGCCTTCAGCGTTGACATTTATCTCGTCAAACATTTGTGCGTCTCGGAGGTCACAGGAGGCCCCGGTTTTTCATTTCGTGGAGGACTTCGTGGACTAGCTCCTGGACGTGTTCGGGGCCGAGGGCGGAGGCGGCCTCGCCGTGGCGAGCGGGGCGGACGGCACAGCCTTGAGCTGGAGGCTTGACCAGTTCGAAGTCGGCGAGGATGCACTGCAGGATGTTGGTGAGGTTCTTGTGCTCCTCGCGCTGGGCGTCGGTTTGGGGCAGGCGGCCGGTGCCGAAGTGAATGCCGCGCAACTCGGCGGCGGCTTTGAAACCGAAGGGGAACTCGAACGGATAGAGCATGGCGTCGAAGAGTTCGAGCAGGCGGAACTGCCACTTCATGGCGGCGTCGGTGTCGCCGGCGCGGTAGAGATCGTAGATGCGGCGGGTCACTTCGGGGACGACGTTCGACGAAGCATGTGTCCCGCCGTCGCAGCCGATCATCAGCATGGGGACGAGCACCGCTTCCCAGCCGGTGAGGAAGGTGAAGTCGGGGCGCGCGGGGCGAATCTGCGAGATGAGGCGCATCATGAAGGCGAGGTCGCCGGTGGAATCCTTGATGCCGATGATGCGGGGAAACTCGTCGGCCAGGCGGCGGATAGTGGGCACGTCGATGGGGCTGGCGAACATGGGGATGTTGTAGAGGGTGAGGTCGATGGGGGAGTCGCGGGCGATGTCGGCGAAGTAGGCGTAGACGGACTCGGAGGTGAGCTTGTAGTAGAAGGGCGCGACGATGGCGACGGCGCGGGCCCCGAGCGAGGCGGCGTGCTCGCAGGCGGCGAGGGTTTCCTTGACGTTGGCTTCGGCGGCGCCGGCGATGATGGGCACGCGGCCGTTGTTTTCTTCGGCGACGATTTGTGTGATGCGGCGGCGCTCGGCCGGGGTGAAGCGGGTGAACTCGCCTGAGGAGCCGTTGGGATAGAGGCCGTGGACGCCGCGGTCGATCAGCCAGTTGACGAAGCGGCGCAGTTCGGGCTCGTTGATCTGGCCGCGATCGTCGAAGGGGATGAGGATGGGGGTGAAGATTCCCTGGATTTTGTTGGTGGCAGTAGCGGACATGGCAGGCTTCGGGCTCCCAATAACCTTACTCCATGGTACCCGCTGAGGGGCAAGGGAGTGGGGCCGCTAGTTTTCCGAGGGGCGCTCGATGTGGTCCATCACGTAGGTAGTGACCGGGCCCTTGGCTAAGACGAGTGTGAGGCCGAGTTGGTCGTGGACTGCATCCTGGAAGGATGGGCCGAGCGGTTCGGGTGCGTCGACATCTAGGTCGTCTGGAGTGCGCCGCACGGAGGCATATGTCAGCGTGAAATCATACCGGCCGGTGAGCCCGGTCCTGTTTAGGACAGGTCGTCCCATCTGAGTGGTTGCGTAAAAGAGGAACTGGTCGAGAGTCACGTTCCTGCCGGCCATTCGGAGTGTCAGCGTATCTGGGTCCTGCATTTCGATCCGGATAGCACCGCACGGACCAACCAAGCCGCCCGGCTGATTGTCCTTGCACTCCGGATCGTCCGCGGCGTGGACGCGGAGGGATGGCCCGACCTTTCCTAGGTATACAAGCTTCAGGTCGTAGACATCGGCTGTGGTGATCGCGGTGCGGAGTCGCAGTTTGAACCGGCCGGCCAAGAGGGCGCGCACCATCTGCCGCATGTCTCCTTTGTCGGGATCACCTTCGACGCGCGCCTCAATGTCGTATCGAGCTGAGACCGCCCAATCGGGTAACTGTTTCTGAAATGCGACCACCTGGAGGGGACTCATGTTGTAGGCAAATTGAATGTAGGCGCCAAGTGGAAGACCGGATGCCTGCATATAGCCGTGCGTGGGCACATAGGAATCGTCGTTGCTGAGGGGGAAGTTGACGTGAGCGGGTGCAGAATTCCTGTTTTCGCGAATGGTGGCGACGTCGAACTGGGTGAACTGCTGGTGCGATAGAGTCGCGGTGGGCGAGGCTGCGTCGTACTGAGTATTTGCGATGGCCTGCATGGCGGCTGCGTCCCGCATTTCAAGCGACACTACAAGCGGGGTGGCGATGGCCAGGTTGATTGCGGCCAGCAGGATCCCACGCCGCCAGTTCATGGCAGCAAGGTTACTCTTGCCGAAGTCGAACTCCAAAATCGTTAAGGGCACGGCTTCAGCCGTGCCGCAATGTCGCCTAAATCGAAGGGCTTTAGCCCCTGAGGTACGCACCGTAAAATTGCGGCATGGCTATCCCTTCCCGAGCACCACGCCACGGAACCTTCTTCATCACAACAGCGACGTTCAATCGTCGCAGTCTCTTCCAGTTGCCCGCAAACGCGGAGCTTTTTCTTGAAACCCTGCAGCACTATCGGCGCGAGGGCTGCTATAAACTTCGCGCATTCGTAGTCATGCCGGACCACGTTCACCTCATCATCACGCCGCAGATCATCACAATCGAGCGAGCGATTGGCTTGATTAAGGGCGGATTCTCGCATCGTTTGGGTTCGATGTTCCCTGTGTGGCAGCGTGGTTTTACGGACCATCGCATTCGCGATGCAGAAGATATGGGAGTCCGGCGCGAGTATCTCCATATGAATCCGGTGCGCGGAGGGCTTGCTGTCGCTGCGGAAATGTATCGTTATTCATCGGCGTATCGTCCCGACGTGAATTAACCTCAGGGGCTAAAGCCCCGATCTGATTGGGGTTTTAGCGGCACGGCTGAAGCCGTGCCCTTAACGAAATTGCGGCTTCCTGCAACCTGTCAGGCCTGCGGTGCCCTTAACGAAGAGCTCTTCCTGCAGCGTGAAGGCGGCGCCCTTTATAGGACAATCAGCACGCGTGTGCTTCGTTGCGGAAGGAACGGCAGCGCCGGTTTATACTTTCGGGTATAGCTCGCATGTCTGTGATGGAGGACCAGTTTATGTGGGGTCTTTCTCTTTCCAGCTCCAGGCTGCCTTTTTCCAGCTCAAGGCTGCCTTGCTTCAACTCCAGATGGTTCAGGATGCTTGCGGTGGTTGCGTGCGCGTGTCTGGTGGCGGCGACTGCGGGTGCGGGCAGTCCAAAGCTCTCGAAGTATCCGCTGCGGGTGCATGTGCTGGCTTCGGACGAGACCCACAGGACGCCGCGGATGAGTCCCGGCGAAGCGCTGACCTGCGATGGGATTGGGAGCATGCTGGACTCGATCGACCCCAACCCGGGCGGGCCGATCTCGATCAGCGGCGTGTCCAGCGATCCGTGCTCGCTGGGTGCGGCGATTGTGATGGGGCGGCTGATGGACCTACCGGATGAGGCGCCGATATTTTCCGGCACCGGGCGCGGCGACCTGGTGACGCCGCCGAGCGGGACGCAGGGGCTGACGTTCACCTACAACGACTGCGTCCGGGTGCGGGTACATCCCGGGTTCGAGTCGCTGCCGGCGCGCTGGAAGAAGCCGGGGAAGCGGCTGGAGGTGCTGATGCCTTCGGACGATATTCCGGAGAACGGGCGACCGCTGCCGCCGGTAAAGTGCTCGTTGGATGTGACCATGCACGACTGGGTCTATCTGCTGCTGCGGAATGGCCGGATGGTGGAGGTAACGCAGGAGGCTTACTGGCAGAAGCCGGCGCTGCGGGTGTTTCTGAGCGGAGTGGCGGAGACGGTGAGGCCGCGGGTGCAGGATTTTACCGTCCCGGCGTATCCGAACAAGAAGTAGGCGTCGCGGAGTTTATCTCTGTCACTTGAGATCGTGGAAGGTGAGCCGCGTGCCGGAGAGAATGGCTACGCGCGTTCCTGCCGGCGAGCACGCGACGGATGCAAAGGCAGTATCTTCGGCGCTGGCATCTTTCCACGTTGACGCGGGAAAACTTGCGAGCAGCTTGCCCGAAGGCAGCGCGTAGGCCGCGACGCTATGATCGCCGGCTACGATGAATCGTGGGGTTGCGCCACAGAAAGCTCCGTAGATCATGTCGCCGAAGAGTTCGCTGTCGGGAAGGTGTATGTCCAGCTTGCCGAGTGTGCGCCCAGTCTTGCCGTCCTTCAGGAGAAAATCCCTCGATGCCGACTCATCCCAGGAGAGGTTTGGAAATTCGACAGCCCATGCTCCGTTGGGGGATCGCAATGAGGAAGGGCCAAACTGCGCCATGACGCGGCCGGATTTCAGATCGACGATGGTGCTGCCGACGCGATTGCCGTCGAACTCGACTTCGCCGTCCTCGGTTACGCCGCCGCCCACGATTCCGCCTGCGGCGACAAATGCGCTGGTTCTGGTGGCGACGAGGGTTTTGGTTTGCCAGTCGTAGACGGTGACGGTCATGGGAGTGGCCGACTCGGTTTCGGAGTAGATCGAGATGAAGCGTCCATCGCCGGAGATGGCGGCGTCCATGTCTGAATCCGGCTGGTACCAGGATTCGGGAATGGGTTGGAGCTGGCCGGTGGCTGTATCAAGTAGAGAGAGATGAGGATGATTGGTGGATGCGTTGGCGGAGACGACGGCTGTGGCTCCGTCGGACGTTACGGACTGGATGTTCGTGTCCGCTGGGAGATTGACGGCGTGGACCAGCACGCCGGATTTGACCGCGTAGGTGACGGCGCGGACATGCTCGCTCTGGTTGTCGCCCGGGCTCTCGCCAATTACACGCAGCAGGCTGCCGTCGTGGCTGAAGCGCAGAGAAACATTTCCAGCCGGAGTCACCTGGGTATCCTGCGCGGTGGCGGCGGCCTGAGGGAGCGCGGCCGCTGAAGACAGCAGCAGCGAAAGAGCCAAGAGAGCGATTTGCGAGCGGCGTCTCATGGGAAAGGCCGACCCTCCCGGCTCATTGCCAGACGGCCATCAGGCCGCCGATGAGAATCAGGCCGATCAGCCAGTAGCCATTGTTGATCCAGAAGAGCCGGGTGGGACGGCGCTCGTAGATGCCCTGGGGGAACTGGGTTGCGGCGAAGAAGCCGAGCCAGCAGACGAAGCTGACGAAGGCCCCTGCCGCGAAGTGCCGGGCGCCGGACCAGAGGATGACGTGAAGCAGCGCGAAGGCAACCAGCAGGTCTCCTAGGAAGGAGGCGATCATGCCGGTGGCGAGGCCTTTTCTGCTTGAGTCGGGCACGATGCCGAGTGCGGCCATCCAGTGCCCGGAGAAGAGCGCAGGCGAGTACCAGATGGCGCCGAGCACCCAGAGGATGAGCGCGGATACGAGGATGGCCCAGGGATTGAAGTGGTGCAGGTGGTGAAGCGAGAAGCCCATGACGGTGTCTCCTGCGGAAGGATTTGTATTCGAGAAGCTATGTTAGTCGCTGCAGAGCTCCTGGGCGAAGGTGTCGCGGTGGGTGAGGATGAGGTGGTCGGCGTTGGAGAGCAGCAGCGCGTAGGCTGCGACTGCGACCGCGGCGAGCGGTGCAAAGATGACGACCGCCAGCCAGAGATTGTGGAAGTGGCGGCAGAGGAGCGTGACCGGGACCTGGAGCAGAATGCTGCCGAAGAGGATGGCGAGCACCAGCAGGCCGCTGGTCTTGCCGGTCGCGGGGCTGCGCATGCGGCGTGCCTGGGCGAGCGAGATCTTCCTCGGCGCCTGAATGGAGCGCAGCGTGCCGAGCGAGAGGTTGGCGAAGAGCATGAAGATGACCCAGAAGAAAGTGGCGATCTGGGTGGCGAGCGGGATGGGAACGGTGGCCACTGCCTCGACCACGCACCAGGCGAGGATGACTTCGGCGCCGAGCAGCGTCAGGCTGGAGATATTCTTGGCGAGAATGACGTCGCGCAGGCGAATGGGCGCCAGCAGGTAGAGCTGCACGCCGGGCCCATCGGCGCCGAAGATGTTGTAGAGCGCGGCCAACAGCCCGAGTACGGAGTAGCCGATTGCGCCGGTCAGCAGGTACGACGGATGGTGCGCGAGCACTCCCCTGGCGAACAGGAAGACGAAAACCAGCGGCGTGAGCATGGCGATGATCTGGTTGCTGTTGCCGCGGAGGTAGATCCACTCCTTGCGCAGGCACGCGGCGACGCTGGGGGAAAGGAATGAAGTTGCAGGTTGCAGGTTGTCGGTTGCAGGTTGTTGGTTGACGGCTGCGACTGGGGCGGATTTCGGCGGCTGCGGGAAAGTGCGCGGAGTTGCGGCGGCGCGGGGTGCGGCTTCGCTGAGGTACTCGCCGAGGAACTGCCGGTGCAGGCGGAAGGCGAAGGCGACGAGGAAGAGCGCAGTCCAGGCCAGCAGGGCGGCGAACTGGGCGAGGCGAATGAGCGCATGGCCGGGGACGATGGAGCCAGTGGCGAAGCCGGGCGGCAGCCAGTTGAGGAAGTGGTGCGTCCCGTTGAGGAAGTTCAGCAGCCAGTTGTTGGGCTGGGCGGGGAATTGCGCGGAGGAGCGTGCGGCGATGTGGCGGGAGTTGAAGTTGAGGTACTGGATGCCGATGATGAGGGCGGCCATGAGCACGCCGAAGATCTCGCGGGCGCGGCGCGTGGAGAGCCAGCGTTCCAGCCAGACGGCGATCATGCGCGAGAAGAAGATGTTCATCACGGCGTAGATGGCGAGGACGAGAAAGGCAGCGGGTGCGAGTGAGGAGTCGGCGATGCCGATTCCGAGGGCCGCGGCGAACAGCACCAGGCAGCCGACGATGGTGCTGGGCGTCAGCAATCCCAGCAGCAGTCGCAGCACCAGGTAGCGGGGAAAGCGCAGAGGAAAGCGCAACAGCGAGGCGGGGTCGAAGGTGGCGAGCGTGGCCGCCATGCTGGTGCCGTTGACGGCGATGAACTGCCACAGGATGGCGATGCCGGCGAGCAGCGGGATGAGCCTCTCCGGATGGTGATGGGCGATGTCGCGCCAGGCGAGGAAGCCGGCGGCGACCGCGGGGCCGATGACCCAGAACGCGAAGATAGGCCAGAGAATCATCCGCAGCAGGATGGAGAGGACAAATCCGGCGGTCTTGCCGGAGGCTGCCTGGCGGCGGAAGCCGTTGGCGAACATGCGCCAGCGCATCCACGCGATGGCGATGAGCTGCGTGGCAGCGGGAATGGCTGGCGCAGGTTGAAACGGCGCGGATGCGGTGCGGTCGTCTAGCTGAGCCACGAGAGCTCCTGCTCCGGCGGCGCGGCGGCGAGGTTGCCGGTGCGATCGGTGCCGACGATCTCCAGGAAGATCTGCTCCAGCGTGAGCGGAGTTTGCGCTCCATCGCCAGGGCGCGTGGCCCCGGCGCGAAGCTCTTCGATGGATCCCTGGGCGACGAGCTGGCCGCGATGGATGATGCCGATGTGCGTGCACAGGCGCTCGACGATTTCCAGCACGTGCGAGGTGAGGAAGATGGTGGCGCCGCGCGCGATCATGCGCTGCAGCATCTGCTTCAGCGTGCCTGCGGCGATGGCGTCGACGCCCTCGAAGGGCTCGTCGAGAAAGAGGACCTTGGGCCCGTGGATGACGGCGGCGGCCAGCGCCAGCTTTTTCTGCATGCCGTGGGAGAAGTCGGTGACCAGCTTCTTTTGCTCGTCCGCCAGGCTCATGAATTCGAGCAGCTCGGCGGTGCGTTGCTCGGTGGTGGCGCGGTCGAGGCCGTACATGCGGCCGACGAAGCGGAGATACTCGCTGGCAGTGAGGCGGCCGAAGAGCGCCATGCCTTCAGGGACGACACCGATCTGGCGCTTGAGCTCGGCGGAGTTTTCAGTCAGGTCCGCGCCGAGGATGTGGATGGTGCCGCTGGTGGGCGCGAGCAGCCCGGTGAGCATCTTGATGGTGGTGGACTTGCCGGCGCCGTTGGGGCCGAGAAAGCCGAAAAACTGGCCGGCTTCGACGGTGAGGTTCACGTTATCGACGGCGGTGAAATCGCCAAAGCGGCGGGTGAGAGAGGTGGTCTCGATGGCGGCGGGCATTGGGGACAATTGTAGCGGGCGCCACCCCCCACCCCCCTCCCCCCGGGGTATATTCCTGCGGGGAAGTGGTGTGGAATGTTGCGGTTAGCGGGTGGGTGGGTAGGCTAAGTATAGGTATTCAAATGGGTTGCTCCTAAGATCGTCCAGGGTAAGGGGTTAGGGCGACGGGTTTGGGGGTTAAATACGAGAGGCTGCCGGGTTCGCTGGCAGCCTTTTCTTTTCTTCCTCTACTACCTCTATTTTATCAGGTTGGACATAACTCAAATGCATTGGGCGATTGCGTTGGAAAGGTGCATGGATATTGGGGTTTGGTGATTTGGAAGGGCAGCGGGGGGCTTGACAGTGCGAATTTGCTGAGGGATTTCGAAGAAGTTTATTTTCGGGGGCGATGTGGGCATCCGGAATATCAGTTTCCAGGGTCTTTGAACCGGGCGAACAGTGACCTCAGGGGCTAAAGCCCCTTCAAGAGATCAGCAGCTTACGGCACGGCTAAAGCCGTGCCCTTAACGAAACAAGACCCCCAAAATGACCACCCAGCCTTATTAGGCTACCTTTTGCTCACTTCGGGCGATCTCGCTCATGAGGCCGAGGGTGTTTCCGGCGGGGTCTTTGAGGAAGGCCATCCAGAGGTCGTAGCTCTTCATCCTCGCTACCAAGTGCGGCGGCTGGACGAAGTTGGCGCCACGCGATTCCAGCAAGCGGGCCGTGGCTTCCAGGTCGGCAACGCGGAAATAGACGATGGTCCCCTCCGATGCGGAGGGTTTGTCGGATTCGCCGATCATGAGCCGCACCGGTCCGCATTGAAAGAAAGCCATGGTCCCCGCGTCGAACAGGAACTTCAGTTCAAGCACATCGCGGTAGAAGGCCTTGGCCTCTGCCAGGTTTTGGACGGTGAAGGCGATTTGCGCGACCTCCTGGAGGCGGACTTCGTTCGGTGGGTCTGAAGTCATTGCAATTCTCCTATTCATTAGCTATGCTAATGAATTATGAGAGTGAGACTGGAATATGTCAATAGCGACAAATCCCGATCCTGAGGCGCTCGCCGAGCTGCTGCATTCGACTGCGATTCATTTGCTTCGATCCGTCCGCAGAGTGGACGAATCGAGCGGTCTGACCGCGCCTCGTCTCTCAGCCCTTTCCGTGATCGTTTTCAAAGGCCCAATCACGTTGGGCAAGCTGGCTGGGGCCGAACAGGTGCGGCCTCCGACGATGACCCGGATCGTAAACGCCCTGGAGGAGCAGGAGCTAGTCGTCAAAGCAAAAGACCCCAGCGATGGGAGAGTCATTCGGATCGCAGCGACGACCAAGGGCAAGAGAGTGCTGGTCCGGGGCCGCGCTCGCCGGATCCAATTGGTTGCCGAGCAGATAGGGCGTTTGGGAAAGGCTGAACGCGAGAACCTGTCCGCTGCCTTAGGCACGATTCAAGGGGTGGTTGATCGAATCAATCAGCTCGATGCGGGGGTTTCGGGAGGAGAGCACGATGAGTCCTCGATCCGGCCCAAGCGGAGCCAGGACGGGGCACCCGGCGGATAAGGTGGGTTCCGGGGTCCAAGTCTAAAATGAAGCGTAAGGACAGCCGCAATGGATGTTCCAGCGGAAGACAGCCCGCAGGCAGAGTTTGGATTGCGGTTTCGAGTCGCGAGTCTCAACGACAGCGCGAAGCTCATCCCGCTGATCAACGCTGCCTTCTCGATCGAGACCTTTCTCGAAGGCACCCGCACCGACGAGGTGCGGCTCGCCGAGATGATGCAGACCGGCGAAATTCTTGTCGGCGAGGATGCGGCCGGACAGCTTCTCTGCGCTGTCTACACCGAGCTGCACGGCAAACGCGGCTACCTTGGCATGCTGGCCGTCGATCCTGCGCATCAGGGCAGCGGACTCGCGCGGCGTATTGCTGAGGCTGCTGAGGAGCGGTTTCGCGCGGATGGCTGCGAGGCCGTCGACATCACGGTGCTGAGCCTGCGCCCGGAGCTGCCGCGCATCTATCGCCGCTTTGGCTACGTCGAAGGCGGCACGGAAGAGACCAGGATCACGCAGCGGCTGAAAGACGGCCGTCAATGCCACTCGATCCCGATGACGAAGCAACTATAGAGCCGCAGCCGCCTGCTTCCTCCATTGGGCAGGGAATGATTCCGCGACCATTGGGGAAGCGATATGCTAGGCGGGGAGGTACTTAGTTGTATGCGGGTCACACTTAAGTAACTATTGCGGTGCGGGGAGGTTGCCTGCACAATAGGCATACTTTTTTCAAAATCGGGGTTTTAAGGAATGTGAGCCTGGAGGGCACCAGACATGACCTCTACTCAGGATTTTGATTTTGAGAATTTGTATGGAGTTACGGAAGAACGGGCGCTGAACTTCTGGGCGTCGCATCTGCAGGATGAGATGGGAAACGCGCGGTGGGCGCGGATTCGCGATTCCACGGGCGTTTATCTGGCCAGCGTGCTGGGGCATTTCTGCCTGCAATCGGTGGACCGGATGGCGATCCTCTCGGACGAGTACAGCGTGGGCGAAACGGAGTTCCGGCAGTTCGCCGACCTGACCCAGATCGCGGAGATGATGCTGCGGCAACTGACCAGCGCCAACAATCCGCTGTGGATGGAGTCGGCCGGCGCGCACATTCTGCTGTATGCGGGCTTCTTCCAGAGCCAGAACCGGCATCGGCATAACATCGATTTCTTTGCCACGCTGGGCCGGGATTGCTATCGCATGGCCGCGGTGGGCAAGCGGGAAAAAATGATGAGGCTGATGGCGGCGGAGTTCGGGCAGTATCTGTTCCACCTGGCGAACGTGCACCGGAATCTGCGGGAGAGCCGGTATTTGATTCGGGCGGAGGAGTGAGAGACAGTTGCAGGTTGCAGGTTGTTAGTTGCTAGGTGAGCGCGTGCGCGAGTTTCGGGCGGCCCTCTTCCATGTGGAACGGGCGAGCTTCCAGACAAGCAGGCCCAACCACCAGAACCACGCCAGCAGTATGAACAATGCCGGGAGCCCTGCGAGTCCCTGTATTTGGGGAATAAACAACAGAACAGCCGCGATTGCGGAGCAGATTGTGATGAACATGCCCGGCTCCCGCCATTTCCGCGGACCCTTGATTGGGAATGCGCCCAGCAGGAACCACTGAAGCGCGATCAAAAACAGCAGACCGACGTCAACTTCTCTCCGCTTGGCCAGGAATGACGGTCCTGATGTCCAGTCGCCCGCTTTCAATACGCCAGCGAGTGTCCAACGCGCTGGGCAAGGTGCTCGCCAGTCGGTTAGCGCAATGACTGGGAGGTTCGCAAAGACAACCAGCTTCTCCCGGGGCGACAGTTCGTAGGTCATCCAGCAGGGGTTGAACGAGACGACTTCGTTTTTCGGGCCTAAAGCTTGGTTGGGCCCGGCAGGCGCGGTTTCTGTGGCCGTGCTGCTGGGGGTGGGTTGCTTGCGTTCGCGCATGGCGGTCGCGTCCCGCATCTCAAGCGACACGATCAGCGGCACGGCTACCGCCAGATTGATCGCAGCCAGCAGGATTCCGCGACGCCAGTTCATGGCAGCAAGGTTACTCCTGCGGTGGGTGAGGGCGGCACTTTCTTGCGTGCAGGGGATATAACGGAGGCAGGAGCGCCCAACATGGAACCGGACATAGCGCGGCACAGGTTCGTGGAACCGCGGCAGTGCCTTTACTGGGAAAAGCCGGAGCTGGTGCGCGGAGGGATGAAGGAGCGCTTTGAGCTGATCGATACGTACGAGGATGACAGCCACCTGCGGCGGTATCTGCTGAAGTGCCGGGAGTGCGGCCAGCTATATTTCCACGAGTTCTTTGAATGGGTCGACTGGGTGGAGGGCAACGATCCGCAGTATGTCACCTATATCCCCGTAAGCACGGTGGAGCAGGCGGCAGGGTTGGCGGCGCTGGACCAGTTCACGCTGCAACTGGCTTCGCCGGCGCTGTGCATCAACTTTCCCAGTGACGCGAAAGAGCCCACGGTTTATTGGCGCAAGGATGCGACGTAGGGCACCCGGCTGGACTTGGCCAGAAGAGAACGTGTCCCGGAGGGCTAAAGCCCACATTTTCGCGATCCTCTGATGCCCGGACTAAAGTCCGGGCCTATCTCAGAAGCAAAGACAAGAGCGGCGCCAATTCGCAATGACAAGAGCGGCGCCGATTCGCTAGCTCGCGTCGGACACGTCGTCGTCGGTGGGCATGGAGTCGTCGACCGCGGCGCTGTCGTCAACTGCTGCGCTATCGTCAACGGCGGCGGAGTCGTCGACGGCGGTGTCGTCCACTGCGGTGTCGTCGGGGACGGGATCGGCTGCGGCCTCGTCGTAGGTGCCTTCGTCTCCCAGGCCTGCGGCGGTTTGCGCCTCGCCGGTGGCGTCGTCGGCGTACATTTGGGCGTCTGCCGCGTCGCTCGGGGTCGCGTCGGGCGAGTCGGCGGCTGCTGCGTAGCTGGCGGCGGTGGTGGCGTCCTGGTCGGCGGTTTCCTGGTCCCAGTTGGCCCAGCTCTCGTCCAGTTGCTCGGTGTCGGCCGAGCCGTCGTCGGTGAGCCCTCCACCGCTTGCGTCTGCGCCGGCGGCGGCGGAAGAGGCGGCGGAGGCGTCGTCGGTCGCGGCTGCGTAATCTCCGGAGGCGGCGTCGGTGGCTTCCTGCGCCTGGTCGGCCGCGGCGGTCTGCTGATCGGTGGCGGCGGTTTCGAGGTCGGTGGCGTCGGGGCCGGTGAGGTCGCCGGTGTCGCCGGCCGCGGCTGCCGCGGTCTCCGCCTGGCCTTGATAGTCCGCGGCGGTGGCGTAGTCGCCGGCGGCGACGGCCTGCTGGGCCTGGTCCTGAAGGTCGGCGACGTTGTCGGCGGCGTCGGTTGTATCGGGGGTGGCGTCGAATATGTCGTTGGTGTCATCGGTGGGCATGGGGTGGCCTTTCTTGCGGTGTCATTTTCTGGGAGTGGGTTCTTAAGGTTTGCCGGCAGCAGACGCGTGGGCGGCGGCCTACGAGCCGATGCCGGTGTCGGGGTCAACTGTGAAGTCATCGGTGGAATCGGCGGGGACTTCGACATCGCTACCGATGCCGGTGTCAGGATCGACCACGAATTCGTCGGTGGTATCGGCGGCATCGGCACCGGGAACGTACTCGTCTTCGCCGGTGTCGGTGGCGGGGTCGATTACGAATTCCTCGATGGCATCGGGGACGGCTACGTCGCTTCCGATGCCGGTGGTGGGGTCGACTACGAATTCGTCGCTGCTATCGTTTGCCATGGGAAACCCTTTCTTCCAGAGTCACGCTAGGTTTGCGGACCGGCTGGTGCCGGGGAGGGAGTGGTTGGTTTTGACCGCAGCGTCATTACGTTCTGGCATTGCGGACAGCGGACATTGAGGGATGTCTTGCCGCGCAGGACGGCAAGCGGAATCCGCATGGCGTTCTGACACTTGCCACAGACGACGCGGATGGAGTCTGTGGGAGTTGGCGGCGGAGCGGTCTTGGCAGGCGGTGCGGTTTTGGCAACAGGCGCGGCGGGTGCGGGCTTGGGTGGTGGATCGAGCGCGGCTGAAAGCAGCTTGCGCGCGGGCTGGATCTTCTCGCTCCATTGCATGAGAGCGGGCTCGCGGGCGGCCAGACCCAGCAGGCGCAAGCGCCGCGCGGTATACATCGACGAGGAAGTGGTCATTTCGGAGATGTGGGTCAACTGATCGGCGCTGGCGTCCTCCTGCTTCATCCACTCCTCGATATTGACCTGCTTCAGGATGGTGGACGAGCGGATGGACCAGGTGAGCAGCACGCGGCGCGCGAGGGCCACGTCGCCGACGGCGAGCAGGCCGGCGCGGTCGGCGGTAACGTCGGATTGGCGCGACCAGGCCATCAGCGGCATTTCCAGCGCGCCCCCGATCAGTTTGGTGGGACTGATGGCGCCCAGAAGTCCTCCCGAAAGCAGACCGCTGGCTGGACCCATTTCGCCGGCGACAAAACGAATCACCGTCTTCCAAAGAGCATGGCCGGCGCGGCAGTGGCCCATCTCGCGGGCCAGCACGAAGAGCAGGTCGTCGTTATGGAAGTTGGTGAGGATGGCCGTGCCCAGCACGATGAAGGAGCTGGTGTCCGAGCCAAAGGTGTAGGTGTTCCACATGCTGTCGCCGGAGACGTAGACGTCGGGCATATACGGCACGCCGATGAGCCGGGCCGCGAGCACCGCGAGCTTCCACACATTGGGGAGCTGATTTGGGCCGATGAGAATACCGTTGTAGGTGGCTTCGATCCACGGCCGGCCAACCTTGTCGGAGACGGTGCGGGCGACGGTGTTGAGTACGGACATGCTGTGCAGAGTGTTCATCGCCTGGCCATCCTGCGCCCAAAGGAAGACGCTGCGATCGAGCACGTAACCGGGATACAAGGGACGCAGCCATCCACATTCTGTGCAGATGGCTGCGGCGGGATCGAGATGGAGCCCGCCGCCGCCGCAGACCTTGCAGATGGGCGGCGGCGCGGCGAAGGAAAAAGACGACGGGGCGGATGCTGCGGGCGGGGGTGCGGATGGTGCGGGCGCGGGTACAGACGGCGCGGGCTGGGATGGCGATGCCGCAGGCTGAGAGAGCGGTGCCGCAGGCGGGATTGGCACCACCAGTGGAGTTCCGCACACGGTGCAGAATCCCGAGCCGGGTTGGCCGGGCCCGTGTCCTTTCGGGCAGATGAGCTGAAGCGTGGTGGTGTCCATGGGTCTTCCTTTTTCCGGTCACGCTCCTGCTCTTGAGTGACGTGCGAGGTAAATGGGGAGAGTCTGAATAGTACAGCCGGAAAGGCCGATCGCGGTGAATTCTGGGGAAAAAAGTTGGTGGCGCCGGTTGGCAGGCGCAAATGCCACAGCCTGGCGGACTCTGGTACGCTGCTACGGTGTGCGATTCTTGACCGTCAAGATCAAGGTGGTCTGAATGGGTGGAGTGGCCGGGGAACGCGCTGAGGCCGTGGATTGGCGGATGGTGCAGGCGCTGGTGTGCGCCGCTGCCCTGTCGGGGACAAGTGCGCAGCAGACTGCTGGTGCGCAATCGCCGGCCCCGCCGATCGCCGGGGTGTATGCGCCGATGGATGCCGTGCCGGCGAATATCTCATTTGACGTGGTGTCGTTCAAACGCTGTCCTGAGGGCAAGTTCGGCACCGCCAAAGTGGATATGCCGATGACGGCCGACTATCTGGCCTACCACTGCGAGCCGCTTTCGCGCATCATCTACTTTGCCTACACCGGGTCGTTGAGGAGTTACACCCTGGAGAGCGGGTATCCGTCGTGGGTGGACAACGACCGCTACGAGTTCATCGTGAAGGTGGCGGCGGAAGATTTTCCCGCCTGGCAGAAACTGGACCTTACCGCGCGCCGCGTGCTGATTCGCAAGGTGCTGGCGGACACGGTGAAGCTGAAGATCCGGGTAGATAACTCGCCCAAGGACATCTATGCGCTGACCGCGACGAAGAAGGTCAAACTGTCCCCATACAAGGATGGCGACGAAACCAAACTGCCGGGCGGCATCGTGCAGACCGGCAGAACATTTAACTGGATACATGACGATCCATCGACTGGTTACATGACCATCCATCTTCAGGGGACCACCATGGCGAATCTGGCGGAGATTCTCAGCGTCTACATGGACCGCGCCGTCGCCGACCACACCAACCTGACGGGCCCCTATATTTTTGCGCTGCCATTGGGCGGCAACAAGAATATGGAACCCGACTCACACCTGGGCGGTGAGGATGCGCCCACGATTGAGGATGGCCTGGAACAACTCGGCCTGCGGCTGGAACCAGCGAAAGGGCCCGACGAGCGGCTGGTGATCGACCACATCGAGAAGCCGGAAGAGGATTAGCGCCACATTGCCCCAAGAAGCTGGTCGTACTGAACTCTTTAGAAGAGAACCAATCGAGGTGATAATCATGTTCATTAACACGCCCATGTGGCAGATCATTCTCGCTGCCTTGCTCCTGTCAGTCCCATTTTTTGCGATAGCGCAGTTTAAGGGAAGCAAACTGACCGACCCGCTTGCGCGAGAGTGCGAACGTTTCCGCTTCAGAATGATCGGCCTGGGCGTGGTGCTATTAGTCCTCTTGTTCGCGCTACCAGTCACAGCAGTTCTTGGGACCTTTGGCTACCCGACGAGCCTCGAACCGCACTCGCTCCTGCAGCAGTTACAGGAGAGCAATCGTGCTCTGGTGAGGACGACTGAGGTTCTCTACTGGCTGATCTTCCTCCTTATATGGTGGCTTATCGCGTCGCTCTTTCGTTTTTCAAAGGAGCTGGGTTCAACGCGTGAATTGACCACGGATACCGTCACGACCGAACGATAATCCCTCGTTCTTGCTGGCCTGGGCGTGAAAACGTTGGTGGCCCCGAAACTCGGCGAGGAGTCCCGGGGCCACTTCCCATGCAGGCGACCCGTAAGCCGGATTCTGTTCTAGACGATCATTCCTCTAGGCGACGCGTTACCGCGGCGCTCCAGCAACCTACCCGCAAGTTTCGGCTGGTTGACCGAAGCCAACCTGAACTCTCTGCCTTGGCGCATCGGGCCGATACGCCGGTGCCCGCCGGAGAGTGCGAGCGCCGTCCCTGCCTATTTGGTCTTGCTCCGTGTGGGGTTTACCATGCGGCGTTCATTACTGAACGTCCGGTGCGCTCTTACCGCACCATTTCACCCTTACCTGCGGTCCCTTGAGGGGAATCGCCGGCGGTATATTTTCTGTTGCACTGGCCGTCCAGCCGCCTTGAAGCGGCCGTCCCGGACGTTATCCGGCACACTGCCCTGCGGAGTCCGGACTTTCCTCCCCCGGACTGCGGCTTGCGCCGAGCCCGGCAGCGATCATCCAGCCGCCTGCAAGTGTAAGTGTAGCAGTAGGTGGCGCGTCAGACGAGTTGGAAGCCATCCAGCCGCGCCGCCTTGCGGTCGAAGGTGAGGGTGGAGGCGCAGCCTGCCCAGGTGCCGAGCGCACCGACCAGAGCGTCAGCGAACCCACCGTTCCCGGCCCGCAATGCTGCAACGGCGGTGAAGACTTCCTGTTCATTCTGAATCACCAGCGTGTCGGACTGCAGCATGCCTTCGACAACGGCCGCGATCTCACGATCGGACAAGCCATAGACGCGGCTGAGGACCCACACGGTTTCGACCATGGTGACCAGGCTGACAAAGCCGGGCTCGTCCTCGGTAAGGCGTCGCTCGATGATTTGGGTGGCGCGCTTTGCCTGGGCGAGGTCATCTTGCGCGAAGTAGCGCACCAGGACGTTGGTATCGAGGCCGGTCATCGCCGAGCCGTGCGGCTTTGGGTGGCTCCGGTGACGACAGCTTCATCCATTGCGGCCAGGCTGGCTGGACGGCGCCGCCGGCCCGAGACGATGCCCTTGAGGCGGGCGGTGGGCAGTTTGGGCAGGAGCACCACAGTGCCGTCAGGATGCCTGAAAAACTTGATGCGGTCGCCGGGTTCGAGCCGGAGATGCTCGCGAATGGCCTTGGGGATGGTCGCCTGGCCTTTGATGGTGAGTGCGGATTCCATGATGCTGCTCCCTTACTTTCTAAGTAAAGTAATACCGCAAAGCAGCATGGCGGTCAAGCGAACTTCTGGTTAGGCGGGCGTGCGGCCGGTGGGTGAGGTTTCCAGCAGCAGTCTGTGCAGGCGGGAGCAGACGATGGCAACCAGCAGCAGCGAGCCCTGGAAGCTGAAGACGAGGGCGTTGGCGATGAACGGGTGGCTGGAGAGGCTGTGGGCGATGGCCGGATGTTGCGATAGGAACTGACGGGAGAGGACCGCGAAGGCGGCCAGCGCGAGCAGGCCGGCGGCGCCGGTCCAGGCCAGCACTTCGAATGGTTTGCGCCAGCGGTTGGAGAGGAGCGCCACGCAGGCGAGCGCGAGCGTAGCCGCGGCTGCGGCGAGCGAGACCCATGGGATGGCGAGGAAGGCGAGGAAGGCTCCTGCGGTGACCAGCGCAGTGAGGCGAACGAACGCGTCGCGGCGGCCGTAGCGGACCAGGGCGAAGAACAGCGCGAACCAGAGCGTCGACATGATGCAGGCCAGCAGAGGCCCCGTGTGGTTGAGCAGGTCGAGCCAGGAGCCGGTGGCGTTCCGCCAGACAGCAGGCGTGTGCCGGAGGTAGAGATGGAAGGTGTCGAAGGCGAGCTGGCGGCCGATGTCGGCGACAAAGAGCGCGAGCACGATGCGCCAGGTGAAGGTGAAGAGCGTGCGGGTGTACGCGGCGATGAACCAGAGGCGGCCGCGGGTGGCGGCCATCTCGGTGAGATCGCCGAGGATTGCGGTGGCGCGGCCGGGGCTGGCGAACAAGGCGAGGACGAATTCAGCGATGCGGTTAAGCATGGGCGGCTCCGGCGAGTTGAACTGGGCTGGTCGGCTGAGCGTTCTGGAGAAGCCAGCGGTGCAGCGACAGGCACAGCACAGCGGTAACGACGAAGGTGGCATTGTAGGACAGAAGGCCGAACAGGTGACCTGTCATATAGCCATGGCCAGCCGCTACAAAAAACGCATACCGTGGCGCGAGGGACAGCGCCAACACGATCATCGGGCGGCGCCATCGTCGCAGGCATAAGGCAACGAGGACTGCGATTGCCGTAAGGGCTTCAACCGGTACCGCGACCAAGAGTCGGCTACTGAATTCCGGCAGTGAAACGAGGAGCAATACGGAGGCTAGCTGGGTAAGGTGGTCGCGCAGGCCGAAGCGAACTAGCAAAAACGGGACCAGGATGTAGAGTCCGGTGAGAAGGCCCAGCAGGGGTATCAAATGCAGGTCCCAGGCGGGCCTCTCATACCCAGGACTGGCATACGGGACCCAGCGAAACAGCCAATGCATCGAGGACCGGATTGCCGTCATAACCCACAAGGAGTGCAGATAGGCATAGGTTACGACAAAGGCGACGGGCGTGCGCCAGCCGAGGGAGATCAGCGCGCGGACATAGGCGGTCCAGAACCAGAGGCGGCCGCGAGTGGCGGCCATTTCGGTTAGGTCGCCGAGGATGGCGGCGGCGCGGGCTGGGCCGGCGAAGAGGGCTAGGAGAGCTTCGGCAGCGGTTCTTTCAGGCATGAGCGTGTCCTGGGAATTCTGGGGGGCTTGGGAGCGTCGGGTGTGGCTGAGTTCTCGGGGAACAGCAGACGGTAGAGCTTAAGGCAGACGATGGCTGCGATGGCGAAGCTGATGGCATCGACGAAGAATACCCAGTGGGCGGGAATGTGGTAGAGCTGCCTCGTAAAGACCTTGCGCGGCAGAAATGCCTGCAGGAAGAAGTAAGTCACCTTGACGGCAACGGCGGGAAGGAATGTTCCTGCCAGCACGGCCAGCGGCTTGCGCCAAGCCGGAGCGACGAGCGCCGCGATCAGGATGGCCAGGACCAGAACGCCGGAGAGATCCATGAGCCACGGTCGAAAGCTGTAGACCGGCATGGCGACAAAAAACAGGGCGCAGGTGAGTCGCGTGAGGCGGTCCTGCATGCCAAAGCGAATCCAGACGAAGGGGAAGGCGAAGACCAGGAACTGGGCGGTGACCAGGGAGAGGTTCCAGCACCACATTCTCACGTGGGGGTTGCTCAGGCCGAAGAGGCCGGGATCGTCCAGGCCGATCGTTCTGTGACTCATCACCCAGGGAACAACAGTTCCGAACATGAGTCTGAGGCACACAAGCCCAAGGATGAAAGCGGAGCCGCCAGTGCGCCAGCCGAGCGAGATGAGCGCGCGGACGTAGGCGATCCAGAACCAGAGCCGGCCGCGGGTGGCGGCCAGTTCTTCGAGGTCGCCCATGATGGCGGCGGCGCGTTCGGGGCCGATGTCCTGGGAGAGAAACCATTCGGCGGGTGGAATCTTACGCATAAGCGGCTCCGGTGGGTTGCGGGCAGTTGAAGCGGCGCTGGCTCCACGAATGGAGCCAGGAGAAGACGATCGACATGGCAAGCATGTAGACCAGCACAATCGCCCGCCAAGCGGGGTCGCGGTAATCCAGGTCCTGGACCCACTGAATATGCTCCAGACCTTCCGATGCTGCGAAACCCATGGCGTAGATCCCGGCCAGAGGAATCAGTGACGCGCGCCAAGGATTTGAAATGGCCAGACAGGCCGCCACCAGCAACCCGCACGCGATGCATGCAGCAGGTATGGGGTCAAAGTTGAACCACAGGCCGAGATAAAAAACGCCCGACGTGGCCAGCAACATCGCCGAGCCAAGCTGAACAACCCTGTCTCGGATGCCGTAGAGGACCGCGGCAAAGGGAACGAGAAACCAAAGGTCGGAGATTGCAACATCGAGAAGCGGCCAAACGTGGGGGTGACTTATCGCCAGGAGAATATGCGCGAGCGCGATTGGAAGCTGGGCGTAGAGGAAAGCCGCGGTCACCAGTGCTCCGGCGAGGAACGCTGCAAGTGGGCGCAAGCTCAGCGATACCAAGGTGCGAGAATAAGCGGTCCATAACCAGAGGCGGCTGCGGGTGGCGGCCAGTTCCAGTAGGTCACCGTAGATTGCGGCTGCGCGCTCGCGCCCGGCGAAGAGGGCAAGCATGGATTCAGCGAGAGGACGCTTATTGTCAGGCATGGGCGGCTCCGGAGATGAGGCTGGCGATGGGAGCGGCGAGGAGGTCGAGGCCTTCGAGCAGGCTGCGGTAGGCGGATTGCGCGCTGGCGAGGGCGTTGCGGCCTTCGCGGGTGACGCTGACGAAGCGCTTGGCGCGGCCGCCGCGCTCGGGGGTGGGACTGCCGTCGCGGAAGGTGACCAGGCCTTTGTCCTCCATGCGGTGCAGCGTGGTGTAAAGCGCGCCGGGGGAGGGGTTGCGGCCGGTTTTGGCGGCGATCTCGCCGAGGATGGTGACGCCGTAGGCCTGGTCGCCAAGACGCAGGACGGCGAGGAGGACGATCTGCTCGAATTCGCCGAGGGAGGGGTTGGGGTTCATATGGACTACAATGTAGTAGTAAGGGTGGAATGTGTCAAGAGAATTTGTCCGGGAGGGACATTTCTCAAAGGGCGGGTCGAGCTTCAGGCGGATGCGCGCCGCAGAGACTAGCCCCACGATAGGCGCCCAAAGGCCGCGCCGATCATGGGGCACCCAGGAACAGACCGGGCGCGGGCTGCGTACAATCGATGGAGACCCCGATGGAATTCAAAGAGGCAGTCAAGCTCGCGTTGCAGTCGCTGTGGCAGAACAAGATGCGCACGGTGCTGACGCTGCTGGGCATGACGATTGCGGTGTCCAGCCTGATTGCGGTGGTGACGCTGGTGAATGGCGCGATGATGTACGTGACCACCAAGTTCACGCGCTACGGTGCGGACGTGTTCACGGTGTCGCGGTTCCCTGCAATCATCACCAGCACCAAGCAGTACGAGGCGATCCAGAAGCGCAAGGCGATCCTCTACGACGATTACGCGTATGTGCGCGACAACTGCAAACGCTGCGTCGCGTTGGGCGCGCAGCAGACGCAGGTGGCGAAGGTGACGCGCGAGACCTACTCGGTGACGGATACCACCATTCGCGGGTACACGTGGCAGATGCCGAGCTTGCAGAACCTGGACATTGCGGAGGGACGCGGTTTTACCGCGGCGGACGAGGAGCATGCGGCGCCGGTTGCGATCATCGGCACGGACATCCGCGACAATTTGTTTCCGGGCATCGACCCGCTGGGCCAGGAGCTGCGGGTGGATGGCGAGCCATACACGGTGATCGGCATCAGCGAGAAGCAGGGCAGCACCTTCGGGCAGAGCCAGGACAACTGGGTAGGCATTCCGCTGACCGCGTTCATGAAGACGTACGGGGCGGCGAAATCGGTAACTATATATATCAAGGCTGGGTCGGCGGGGCCGGCGCTGGAGTCGGCCGGCGACGAGGTGCGGGTGCTGATGCGCTCGCGGCGGCACGATGCGCCGGGACAGCCGGACTCGTTCGAGCTGGACATCAACAACACGCTGGTGGGGTTCTTCTCCACGGTGGCGGCGTGGTTTGGCGCGGTGGCTGGAGCGATGGCGGTGATTGCGCTGGTGGTGGGCGGCATCGTGATTATGAACATGATGCTGGTAAGCGTGACCGAGCGGACGCGGGAGATCGGCATTCGCAAGGCGTTGGGCGCGCGCGGGCACGACGTGATGCTGCAATTTCTGGTGGAGTCGGTGGCGCTGGCATCGCTGGGCGGGTTGTTCGGCGTGCTGGGCGGGTTCGCCGTGGCGTTTGCGGTGACGGCGGTGCTGGGCTTCCCATCAGGTGTGGCGGCGTGGAGCGTGGGGCTGGGATTGTTTGTGGCGGCAGGGACAGGCGTGTTCTTCGGGGTGTATCCGGCGTACAAGGCGGCGAACTTGGACCCGATTGTGGCGTTGCGGGCGGAGCTGTAGAAGCAGGGAACAGGGAGCAGGGAACAGGGAAAACGGCGATGCGGAGCGGCGATCTAAAAGAGACGGTGACGATGGCGTTGAATACGCTGCGCGCGAACAAGATGCGCAGCGGGCTCACCATCCTGGGCATCGTCATCGGCGTGATGACCGTGATCACGATCTCGTCGGTGGTGAATGGGCTGAACCAGAGCGTGGCGGGGCTGGTGGAGTCGCTGGGATCGAACGTGCTGTTCGTCTTCCGCTTTCCCGCGTTCACTGGCCGGCCGACCACCGAGATGCTGACCCGCAAGCAGCTTACCTTCGACGATTCGCAGGCCATGCGCGAGCTGCCGCACGTGGTGGCGGTGTCTCCCGCGCTGCAATATACGGACAACAATGCGCCCGGACGCGCCGGCGTCACTGCGATCAAAGGCGGCGGCAAGGAGATGCAGAACACCATTCTGACCGGCGTCTCGCCGGACGAGGAAAATGTAAACGAGCTGCAGATGCTGGAAGGCCGCTTCTTCAACGATACCGACGAGCAGCAGGCGGCCAGGGTAACGGTGCTGGGGTACGATACGGCGGCGCAACTGTTTCCCGGAGTCAGCGCGATGGGCCGGGACGTGGAGGCGGCCGGGATGGTGTTTACCGTGGTGGGCGTGCTGGACAAGCAGAAGCAGGCGTTCGGCGGTGGCGATAACCCGCAGGACAACCAGGCCTTCTTCCCGCTGACGACGTTCCACAACATGCATCCGGAGATGCTGGACTACTGGATTACGCTGAAGTACGACGACCCGAAGAACCGCGCGCTGGTGGAGGATGAACTGACCGAGCTGCTGCGGCGGCGGAGGAAGGTGGCCAACGAAAAGCCGGACAACTTCGCCATCTTCGGCACCGACACGATTACGCGGCTGTGGGATGAGATTACGGGCGGGCTGTTTCTGCTGCTGTTTTCGCTGTCGACGGTGGCGTTGATGGTGGGCGGCGTGGGCGTGATGAACATCATGCTGGTGAGCGTGACCGAACGGACGCGCGAGATCGGCGTGCGCAAGGCGATCGGCGCGAACAAGAAGTCGATTCTTACCCAATTCACGCTGGAGGCGATTACGCTGTGCGCGGTGGGCGGCGTGATCGGAATCATCCTGGGCAGCGGGATTGCGTTCGGGTTGAAGCTGCTGCTGCCGACGCTGGTCTCCCCGCTGTGGATCGCGGTGGCGTTCCTGAGCTCGTGCGCGATTGGGCTGATCTTCGGGATCTATCCGGCGTGGAAGGCGGCAAACCTGGACCCCATCGAGGCGCTGCGGTACGAGTAGAGCGGAGGGATTACTGTTGCGCGAGGCGCGTTTGGCGCGGCGGTCCGAACGGTGTGAATTGGGGATTGCGTTGTCGCTCGGAGCGCAACAACAGCCATCCGATCAGGGAGAACATCACTCCCGCAGAGCCGAAAACCAGCGGCATCCGCCAAAGTTGGGCGACGGTCGCGATCTTCGCTGCGGTGGGCTCGCCCGGGTTATAGCGGACCGGGACTTGCTGGCCCGGCGTAAAGGGCGGGGAGTTCGACCCGGTAGCGGAAGCAACCGTGTAGGTGTGCCCATCCTTTGCGGTGAAGGCGAAGACCGGTGTGTAGAAGGTCGAGTTCCCCTGATCGGGCACGGCCCGTATGCTGACGACAGTGCCGCTCGCGGTGACGCTGTGCGCGAGAAACCAGGCGGTATCGACTGCTGTGACCAGGCCGGCGGCCAGCCCGCAGGTCCCGGCGAAGAGGCCGATCCGTCAAAGGTGCCGTCGAAATGCCTGGCTGAAGATTCCCGCTCGCATGCAAGCAGGGTAGCAAAGTGCGCAGGCCGCGCTGGTGGAAGCGCCCGCCGGCAAATTTTCCGGTTAGGAATGGCGACAATTCTGGCGATGTTCTGGTAGGCTGTGCGAACCGCCGTCGAGCGTTGGACGCGGCAGGCTCCAGTGGCGAATCTGTGATCGCAGTCCGGGCCCCTATCCCAAACCAATTGAACGAGGCGACCTTATGAAGAAGCTTTTGTGTTGCGCGTGCGCGGCAGTGCTGGCGATGGCCGCAGTGTCCCCCTGCTTTGCTGCCGATTCGCCGTGGAACGGCACCTGGAAGGAGAACCAGGCGAGGAGCAGGCTGAGCGGCGATACCATAACCTACACGGCCAAGGGTGGAGGCCAGTTCCACTACTCAAACGGCGGCTCCATCGAGTACGACTTTGCCTGCGACGGCAAGGCGTATCCGACCCTGGGCGACCGCACGGTGACCTGCACCGGGACGGCCGAGGCGGGCTTTGACTTTGTGAACGCGGCCCATGGCACGGTGCTGTCGAAGTATCACCGCAGCTTCTCGCCCGACGGCGCGACCATGATGATCCATGGGACGGCCATGCGCCCCGACGGGACGTCGGACGACTTTGACGAGACCTACAAGCGCCTGTCAGGAAGGCATGGCCTGGCCGGCAAGTGGCTCGACGTGAAGGATAAGGAGACAGTCGAAAACGTAATGGTGATGCAGGTTGACGGCAACATGCTGCATATCGAGGAGCCTGCGCAGAAGGAAGTGATCGATGCAAAGCTGGATGGCAGCGACGGGAAGGCGAACGGGCCGAACGTTCCTCCGGGAGCGGCCCCAACGTACAAGAAGGACGGCGCGAACAAGCTGGACTTCACCATCAAGCTGAACGGCAAGGTGCTGTACGAAGGGACCTATACGTTGAGCCCTGACGGCAAGAGCTTTGTCGAGTCGGAGTGGGTGCCGGGCAGGATGGCGGAAAAAGATCGCGTGGTCTACGAAAAGCGATAACCCTGGAATGGCGAGGGCCTGGGCGAAAGCCTGGGCCCTGTTGCCTGCACTCTTCCGGCGAAAGCGCGAGCCGGTTGAGCGGCGAGGTTTGCGCTGGAGAGGGGGTCTGCGACGATGCGGACACGCGTGGTGGTTCTGGGGGCAGGCTTCGGCGGCCTTGAGCTGACGACGATCCTTTCGGACGCGTTCGGCGAGGCCATCGACATTGTGCTAATCGACAAGGGCGATGCGTTCGTCTTTGGCTTCTCCAAGCTGGAGGTGATGTTCGGGCGGGAGCGGCCGGAGCATGTCCTCCATCGCTACCGCGACCTGGTCAAGCCGGGGGTGCGGTTTCTGCAAACCACGGTGCGGTCATTCGATCCGTCCGCGCGCACAGTGGTGACGGATGCGGGCGAGTTTGCGGCGGACTTCCTGGTGGTGGCACTGGGCGCTGATCTCGATCCGGCCGCCACGCCGGGGCTGGTGGAAGGCGGCAACGAGTTCTATACGGTGGCGGGGGCGTTCGCGCTGCGCGACGTGATTGCGCGCTTCGAGCGCGGCCCGGCCATCATTGGCGTTTGTGGCAAGTCGTTCAAGTGCCCGCCCGCTCCCAGCGAAACCGCACTGCTGCTGCACGACTATCTGACTGAACGCGGCCGGCGCGGCGCGACCGAGATCACTATGGTGATTCCGTTCGGCGTGCCCATTCCTCCGTCGCCCGAAACTTCACAGGCGATCCTGGCTGCGTTTGCGGAGCGCGGCATCCGGTTTATAAGAGACAACCTGGTGCGCGCGCTCGACCCCGCGCGCAAGGTGGCCGTGCTGACCGATGGCACCGAGTTGCCCTACGCGCTGTTTCTCGGCGTGCCGGTGCATCGCGTTCCGCAGGTGGTGGTGGAGTCGGGGCTGGCGGCCGATGCGTACAACTGGGTCCCGGTAAACAAGCAGACGCTGGAGACGGCGTTTCCGCGGGTGTATGCGGTGGGCGATGTGAACGGCGTGGGCACTCCCAAGGCGGGCGTGTTTGCGGAGGGCTCGGCGCGCACTGTGGCGGCGTCCATCATCGCGCAGTTGCGCGGCGAAGCGCCGGCGCCGGCCTATCGCGGGGTGGGCTCCTGCTACCTGGAGTTCGGCCAGGGTAAGGTTGGGCGCGTCGATGTGGAGTTCCTGGCCGGGCCAAAGCCGACCGGTACCTACCACGAGCCGTCGCTGGCGCTGCGGGCGGAGAAAGACGCGTTCGCTTCCACCCGCGCGCGGCGCTGGTTCGGACGCTAAAGCACGAGCAAGTCCGCCGCCTCATCACGCAGCCAGCGCTTGCGCGTAGCATCAACAGAGAGATGGATCCTTATCTGCCACGGCTCGTGCTTCTGCCTGGAATGGATGGCACGGGACTGCTGCTCGAGGACTTTGCGCGCGCTCTGCCGGCTGCACTGCGCGCCGAGATCGTGCGCTACCCGCCAGATGATTGTGGCACCTACCCTGAAGTGGACCGCTTTCTCCGCTCGGCTGCGCTGGATTGCGAGCCCTTCGTGCTGCTGGCTGAGTCCTTCTCTACGGTGGCAGCCATCGCGTGGGCGGCCTCGGCTCCACCAAACCTCCGCGGCCTGGTGCTCTGTGTCGGGTTTGCCACTCCGCCTGTGCCGGCATGGCTGCGGCCCATTTACTCGCTGTTGTCGCATGCGTACTTCGCGCTGCCGCGTCCTGACTTTATCCTCACGCACTGGCTCACCGGTCGCGACGCTCCACGGGAGCTGATTGCCCGTGTGCGCGAGCTGCGCGGGCCGGCGCATACCACAGCGTACCCCGCAAGAATCCGCGCGGCGCTAGCGTGCGATGTCCGCGCGGAGCTGGCGCGCGTCGCCGTGCCCATCTTCATCCTGGCCGCGCAGGACGACAACCTCATCGGCCGCGCACGCCTCGACGAAATGCTGCGAATCCGCCCCGATGCCGAAGCCCACATCCTGCCGGGCCCGCACCTGGTGCTGTCGCGCTCTCCGGAGCAGGCCGCGGCGCTGGTGTCCGCGTTTACCGAGCGCTGTACTTGATCGACTGGACCGTCTCCGTCGCACGACTTCGGTAGACTCAATCCATGGGCATTGCGACGGCGGTGGAGGCAGCGACGACGCTACTGACCGTGGGCGGGTTGGTTTACATGCTGCTGGCGCTGTGGGCGGCGCGCGACTTTGAGCACGCGTGGTGGCGGACTCTGCGCGCGAGTGCGAGCGGTGCGGGATATGCGCCGGATGTCAGCATCCTGAAGCCGCTGAAGGGCGTGGACGCGCGCATGTACGCCGGCTTCGTAAGCCACTGCGCGCAGCAGTATGCGGGCCGGTTCGAGATTCTGTTCGGCGTCAGCAGTATGGATGACCCCGCGGCGGAGCAGATTGATCACCTGCGCGCGGAGTTTCCCGATTGCGCGATCCGGCTGATCGTGTGCCCGGAACGGCTGGGCACGTCGGGCAAGGTGAGCAACCTGATCCAGATGCTGCGCCAGGCAAGCTACGACTACGTGCTGATCAATGACAGCGACATCCGCGTATCGCCCAACTACCTGACGCGCGTGATGGGATGCTTTGCGGACCCCAAGGTAGGGATGGTGACGGTGCCTTATCTAGGCCGCACGGCCGCGGAAGGACATGGGCTGACGCTGTGGGCGCGGCTGGAGGCGCTGGGGATCTCAACCGACTTCCTACCTGGAGTGCTGACCGCGCGCAAGCTCGAGGGCGGGATTCATTTTGGACTCGGCTCGACCTTGGCGGTCTCGCGCTCCGCGCTGGCGGCGGCCGGCGGACTGGAGCCGCTGGTGGACTACCTGGCCGACGACTACGAGATTGGCGTGCGCATTGCGCGTGCGGGCTACCGCATCGAACTGTGCGGCGAGACCGTCGAGACGACCGTGCCCGCGTACGACTTTCGCGGCTTCTGGGACCATCAACTGCGCTGGGCGCGCTCCACGCGCGACTCGCGCAAGTGGGGCTACGTGGGGCTGGGGATCACCTACTGCATTCCGTGGGCGGTGCTGAACTGCATCGCCTCGGGCTTTGCGCTGTGGAGCTTTACCCTGCTGAGCCTGGTGCTGCTGGCGCGGGTGTCGGTGGCGCTGACGGTGGGCGTCGGCGTGCTGCGCGATGAGCAGGTGCTGCGCGATCTGTGGCTGCTGCCGCTGCGGGACTGCTTCGGGCTGATGTTCTGGGCATGGAGCTTCGCGTCGCACACAGTGGTGTGGCGCGGCGAAGAGTTCGAACTGACCAACGGGCGGATTGCGCGGGTTGCTTAAGGCTTAAGTATTCTTGTGGGTAGGTCGAAGTACTTGCTGGAAAACTCGTACGACGATCTGGAGTCACGATGAGCGGAGAGGCGCAATGAACGAGCTCGCAATTGAAACCCACGCGCTGCACAAACACTACGGCGACATTCGCGCCGTGGACGGGCTGGAGATGCACGTGCCGCGCGGCGCGGTGTATGGATTCCTGGGCCGCAACGGTGCGGGCAAGACCACGACCATTCGCCTGCTGGCCGGGCTGGCGAGCGCGTCGGGTGGAGAGATGCGCGTGCTTGGGCTCGATCCGCGAACGGACAGTCCTGCCATCCTCGAGCGCACCGGCCTGGTGGTCGACAAGATGCTGCTGCCGTCGATGACCGGGAACGACCTGGTGCGCTTCAATCGCGGATTCTTTCCGCGCTGGTCGGACGCGCTCGCGCGCAAGTACGCGGAGGTGCTCGAGCTGGACATGACGCGCAAGTTCAAGAAGCTCTCCACCGGCAACCGGACCAAGCTGTGCCTGCTGCTGGCGATGGCGCAGGGAGCCGAGTTGATGATGCTCGACGAGCCCACGGCGGGCATGGATCCGGTGGTCACCGATCAGCTTCTGCGGGTGATGATGGAGGACTTCGCCAACGAGGGGCGCACGTTGTTTCTCTCGTCGCATCATCTCTCCGAGGTGGAGCGCGTGGCGGAGTGGGTGGGCATCATCGACCACGGCAAGCTGCTGCTGGAGGCGCGGCTGGAGGACATGCGCACCAACTTCCGCCGCGTCCGCGTGGTGGGCGAGGCGCTGCCGCTGGCCGATTCGCCCGACATCGTCAGCGCCAATACCGGCGAGGGCACGACGGAATACGTGGTACGCGCCGATGCGGACGCGTTTGCCGCTCACCTTGTAAGTCAGGGCGCGACCGTGCTGGACGTCACGCCGCTGAACCTGTCGGAGATATTCCTGGAAGTGGTTGGAAAGGGGAAGACCAATGTATCTGTGGAAGTATTGGCGTGAATCCCGCATCACCTTCGCCGTCGGCATGGTGCTGGTGGGCCTGCTGCTCTGGGCCGTACTCAAGATTCCCATGGGCGTACTTATGCGAGACAACCCATCCTCGGGCATCGATAATTCGAGTGAGATTTACCTGATCGTGTTTGGGATTCTGACGCTCCCTGTGGGTTTCTTCGCACTGGTATTCGGGAGGTTCGGCGTGGGCCGCGATCTCGGCGAAGGCAGCGGTTCGTTTGTCTTCAGCCGGCCGCGCAGCCGCGCCTTCTTTGTGTGGAGCGACTGGGGCTTCGGCATGACGCAACAATTGCTGCTGGTGATCGCGGCGAACGCTGTGCTGTTGTTGGCGGTCCATCGCATCGCCGGCAGCGGCGGCTTCATTCTGCTCGCCGGCCAGCCGGTCCCGATGGCGACCATATTCGTGCTGCATTGCGCGGCCGGGCTGCTGCTGACCGGGCTGTTCTTCGGGCTCACCTACTTCTGCTCGGTGCTGGCGCGGGGTCACGGAATCCTGCTGGCCCTTGGGATGGTGCTGGTGTACGTCATCGCCAAGGCGGTGGTGACGTATCATTGGCCGGACGTCATCCTGCCCGACCTTTCCCTGACCGAATTCTCGTTTGGTCCCACAGGCGCGAGCTTTGCCGACCACCTCGGCCTCGCCATCGCGCTGCGTGCAGCCGTGGCGCTGGCTTTCCCCATCGGTGCACAGATGCTGCTGCAGACGAGGGACATTACCTAGGCGTGGCGCAAGGTTCAGTTGGCCGAGGGCGGCTCGACGTGGTCGATGACGAAGACGGCGGTGGACGCCTTGGTGGGTTCGAACTTCAGGCCAAGCTGCTCCTGTATGGGGGTGAAGAGGCCGGGCGGCGCGTTGGGGTCGGTGGTGCGGACTTCGTCGGAGTAGCGGATGGAGAAGTCATATTTGCCGGTGAGGCCGGTCTGGTTGACGACGGGCCGGTCGAAAAAGAACTGTTCGCCAAACGCGAAGTCGGTCATGGTAGCGCTGGTGTAGGTGACGGTCTGCTCGGTGCCGCGGCCCTCGCCTTCCTGGTCGACTTCGGCGTCGGGATTGGCGGCGGGCTTCAGCTTGGGGCCGCCCTTGGCGATCTGGATGGCGTAGACGGAGAGCTCGCGCTGGTCGCGGTGGAACTTGAGCTGGAAGCGGTCGGCGAGCAGCTTCTGCAGCATCTCCTGCTGCTGGCGCAGGCTGGGCTCGCCGGGCGTGTCGGTGGTACCCTCGATGTCCCAGCGGTCACGCAGGGCCCAGTCGGGCGCGTCGACGATCTGGCGCGGGTGGGCGGAGTAGGCGAAGGTCATCAGGCTGGTGACGCTCTGGTTGCGGATGGTGAAGCGATCGCCGACCGCGTCGAAGCCCTGACGATTCGAGGCAGAATCGTGCGGCTTGATGGTGGCTACGGCGAAGGACGGATGGGCGTCGGTGGCCATCGGCTTGACCGGCGTCGCGGTCTGCGGTGCCTGCGCGAGCGCGTGAGACGCAGCAAGCATTACGGCAAGAACTGCGGCGGCTGCAGCCGACTTCCATGGGCGGATTCGCATGGGAAACTCCTGTGCGGCAAATAGGATTACGCAGAATCGCCTTGGCTAGTTCTGCTTATTGCTGACAATCTCTTTGCCGCCGGACTTCGCGACGACGTAAACGGGCGTGAGCGCTGCGGGCAGCGGGCTGGGCTCGCCAGCGAGGTCCTGCCAGAGGAAGATGCGCTGCGGGCCGGGCCATTTCTGCGCGAGGGATTGCGGCGTTTCGAAGATCGCAGGCGCGTCGGGGAAGAAGCTGCCGTACCAGAGGTTGGAGCTGCGGCCGTAGTTGGTCGTGCCGTTGTAGCTGGCTTCGGTGAGGATGTGGATGGGATTGATCGGCGCGGGAACGATCTTGACTCCGGCGAGATCGGCGGGTGTGAGGCCAATCACACCACCGAGTTGGTAGCTCGGACGCTGGAGGTAGAAGCCGAGCGTTGAGCCGTATTCGTACTCCTGGTGGATGACGATGAGGCTGTCGGGCGTGAGTTGCGGCGCGATGGCTTGGGCGAGTTGCGCGGAGCTGAGGACGGGGGCGAAGGTCTGGAGGGCAAGGTGCGCGGCAAATAGAAAGCCGAAGGCCCCGGCTGCGAGCGCGAGATTGGCGGCGTGAGGACGGGCGCGGCGGCGCAGCAGATGCGAGACGAGCGGGCCGATGAAAAGGCTGGCAGCAGCGAGCGCCAGCGGCAGGCGGAAGAGCGCGAGCGCCTGCGCGTTGAGGTCGAGGAAGTGGCCCATGCTCATGGCATAATCGCTGGGGTTCTGTTGCAGCAGGGCGGCGAGGTCGGTCGAAGGTGAAGGCGTGTGCGCGCGCAGCAGGAAGTAGATGGAGGCGGCGGCGAAGATCGTGCCGAAGCCGAGCAGGACCGCGGCGCAGTTTGCGGCGGTGCGATGCGGGTTGCGAAATTCTCCGGCGGCTCTCTCTTCCGCAGACGCAGGCATCCAGCGAAACCGGGAGTAGGCGATGGGTTGATATCCGAACCTGTCCCGATAGCCGGCTTCGCCCGCGAGCCAGCCGGCGATCAGGATCGCGATGGCGGGCAGCGCGGGCAGAACGTAATACTCCTGGCGGGTGGAGAGGGAGAAGAACAGGAGCGGGATCGCCGCCCAGATCGCCACGAGGAGGAGTGCAAGCCGCTGGGGTGGCAGCGCGCGCGCACGGAACTTTGTGCGCCATTCGGACGAACGCAGCGGCAGGGCGTTCGCGACGGCTTTGAATGCGAAGGCGGACCAGGGCATCATCCAGATGAAGCAGAGGCCGTAGAAGAGCCACAACGGGACCGTGTCGTAGTCGCGGGGGACGCGGAGGTTGAGGTAGCGGAGCAGTTGCTCGTTGACGAAGTAGAACCAGGCCCAGCCGTGGACGTTGCCGTCGGTGGGCAGCGGGATTTGCCAATGTCCGCCTGCGAAGGCGAGGCCGCCGGGATGGCCTTGGGTTGGGTTGGCGAGCGCGATGAGGATGTGCCAGGGCGCGGCGATCAGGAGGAAGACGGCAAGCGACGTGAATGGGTGAAGCTGGCGGATGCGGGTGAGGGCGGCGCGTGGGCCGCGCGTGAGCAGAAGGTAAACGGCGACGATGGCGATGGGGAAGACGGCGCCGATGAGGCCCTTGGTGAGGACGCCCAGCGCGCAGCAGGCGGCGAAGGCGGAACAGAGCATGCGGAGATTTTGTGGTGACTCAGAGAAAATGCGGGGGTCTCTCCACTTCGCCTTCGGCTCCGGTCGAGATGACGCATCGTTGCTTGGTGGCTCTGCTGGAGATGACGACAGTTTGGTTTGTGGTTGTTCGGTGTGCCAGAAGCAGAGGAGGGCCAGGGTGAGCCAGAGGCAGACCATCGCGTCGGGGAGCGTGATGCGGGTGAAGAGGAAGAGGCCGGGCGAGGAGAGCAGAATGAGCGCGGCGTAGAGGCCGGCGCGCGCGCTGCGAAAGGCGCGGCGGGCGAAGGTTTCGACGGCGAAGGCGAGCAGCAGGACGGTGAGCGCGAGCGGGATGCGGGCGGCGACGGCTAGGCAGCTGGCAGAGCCGTGGCCGAGAAGCTGCGAGATGCGCATCCAGAATGCCATCGACCAGTAGAGCAGCGGCGCTTTCTCGAGATAACGGATGCCGTTGGCGTAGAGCGTGACGTAGTCGTGGCGCAGGAGCATCTCGCGGGCGACCTCGGCGTGGACGGAGTCGGCGTCGTCGAGCAGCGCGGGGCGGAAGAGGGTGAAGCTGGCGTAAAAGACGATCCAGAGGGCGGCGAGCGCGAGCGTATGGCTGCGGGGACGCCTCGGGATGCTTGCTTGCGGCATACCGCGACTATATTTGAAAGCGAAAGGCTTAACACCGATGCCACCGATTGAACCGATCAAAGACATAAAAGGGGTTAAGACGAAAGACTGAGCGCGGATTGCGCGGATGAGAAGGATGAAGGGTTTATGGGTTTCATTATCTTTCTGTATCTGATCGGTTGGATCGGTGGCATCGGTGTTAAGCCTCTTGTGGAGCGTGCGTGAGCGAACTGGTTGACATTGGGGCGGGGCCAACGGCGGAGCTGGTGTTCGGCGACTGGTATCCGGCGCTGCGGGCGGGCGAGTTGCAGAAGGGTAAGACGAAGACCGCGCTGCTGCTGGGGCATCCGCTGCTGCTGGGACGGAAGAACGATGGGCGCATCTTTGCGATGCGGGACCTGTGTCCGCACCGGGGGATTCCGCTGTCGGCGGGCTGGTTCGACGGCGAGCGCGTGACCTGCAAGTACCACGGCTGGGAGTTTGAGCCATGCACGGGGCAGTGCCAACTGATTCCGTCGCTGACCGAAGCGGATACGCTGGACGCGACCAGGATCTTTGCGGGCGCGTATGCCGCTGAGGAGCGCGACGGGCATGCGTGGGTGTATGTGCCGGAACCGGGTTCGGGTTTCAGTCCGTGGCGCGAGTTGCCGGCAGTGCCGGAGGTGCCGAAGTTTTCGGCGAAGTACAGGAGCGCGCACTTGCAGGCGGACCTGCCATGCAATGTGGACCACGGGATCATCGGGCTGATGGACCCGGCGCACGGGCCGTTTGTACACCAGTCGTGGTGGTGGCGCTCGAAGGGCAGCATTCACGCGAAGGAGAAGCACTTCGAGCCCATTCTGGATCGCGAGCACAACGGGCGGAACGCGGGGTTCCGCATGGCTGCGCACGCGCCCAGCAGCAACAGCCTGCCGTACAAGCTGCTGGGCGTCGACGGGCCGGTGACGACGACCATCGACTTTGTCCTGCCGAACCGGCGCTACGAGACCATTCGCGCGGGAGAAAAGTGGTGGGCCAGCCTGACCACGGTGACTCCGGTGACGGCGTCGAGCTGCCGGATCGACGTGGTGGCGGCGTGGAATGTGCTGGCGTGGGTCCCGGGCTTTACTTCCATACTGAAGTACTTTGGCGCGATCTTTGTCGGCCAGGACCAGCAGACCATGGTGGAGCAGGCGGCGGGGCTGCGCTACGGGCCGGCGCTGATGCTGATCGACGACGCGGACAAGCCGGCGAAGTGGTACTTTGCGTTGAAGCAGGCGCGGCTGCGCGGGACGGGCGAGCACCCGATGGCCGGGCCGGTGACGCTGCACTGGAGAAGCTAAGGGCGAGGTTCAGATTCACAGTTATCGGCGAGTATGCGATAATCGCGCAATTACGGGGCCCGACCGATCGCGAGAAGAACGAGGATGCCGCTGATGCCTGAGAGTGGAGCCGCTCCGGTACTGACAATCGATGTTGAGCGATACGGCGTCGACGATCTGGCAGTTGTGCGCTGCCATGGCAAGCTGGTGGCGGGCGTGACCCATCTTCTGTACAACGCGGTGAACGAACTGGTGCCAGAGACCCAGCGGGTGGTGCTGGACCTGTCGGATTTGTCGCACACGGACAGCATGGGTCTGGGCATGTTGGTGCGGCTGTATGTGACGGTGAAGTCGGCCGGCTGCACGCTGGAACTGCTTAACCTCAGCCAGCAGGTTCAGCACCTGCTGGGAGTGACCAATATGCTGGCGGTTCTGCCGGTGATCGACGAGGACGGCCTGGAATTCGGGTGAGTCGTTGACGGGGGGTACCCGCTCCCCTCCGGTATGATCTTGCGGGGAAGTGGTTTTGAATGTTGCGGTTACGGGGTGGTGAGTACCTGTAAGGCAGTCCAAACAAAGGGGTTGCCGCTAAAATAGCTGGAATCAATGCGTTAGCTCAATGGACAAAGGCTGCGAGGTGAGCGCGGGGCGCTCGTCCTGGCAGCCTTCTGATCTTTTCTAACTAACTACCTTAATGATAGCAGGTTGACCATAACTCATCTGCATCGATTTTTGGGTGGGTTAGTGGTTTGGATTGTGGGAGTTGGGTGGTTCTTGCACGGGTGGAGGGGCTTGACAGTGTTTTTCAGGGGGCCAAGGCTTAACACGGATCAAGGCGGATCGAAGCACGGATCAAAAACGTGGGAATAAGGTCCGGCGTGGGGTGGGCCGGTGACTGGGGATGCTTAAATTGGGGGGAGTGAGTAACCCCACGATAACCGCGATGAAACCGCAGTGATCATGGGGCACCCGAGTTGGGCGGTTCAGGAGACGGAGACGCCTTCGTCGATGACTAGTTGGTCGACGCGGATGTAGAGGGCTTCGCCTAGTTTTTTGAAGGCGAGTTTCCACTCGGGGGACCAGTAGTTCTTGTCGCTGCGGAGGAAGAACTCGTTCCAGATGTTCTGGGCCTGCCAGAGGTTGACGTCGAAGGGCATGGAGCGGAGGCCGGTGGCGACGGTGAGCGCGGTGCGGAGGGCGGTCATCATGGCGTGGTCGGAGTTGGCGGCGGCCTCGAGGGCGACCATGGCGCGCTTCATGCGTTCGGCGGCGGCGAAGGCGAGTACGGGGATGTCGAGGGTGATCTGGTCGGCGGCGGCGCGTGTGAAGAGGGCTTCGATCTCGGCGACGTCGAAGTTGTCGGATTCGATGGCGCGGCGCAGGCTGGAGTTGATGGCGAAGTTGGCGGCGATGGCGAGCGCGGGCGGGGCGGACATGCCGGATTCGGTGAGGTAGCGGAGCAGGGAGGCGTGGTCGTCGTAGATCTTGCGCAGGGATTCCTCCATCTCGGCCATGGTGCGGTCGAGGATGGTGCGCAGGATGCGATGCTGCTCGTCGGCGAAGAGCGAGATGAGGGAGTAGGCGAGGGTGCCGAAGAAGCGGTCGATGAGGCGAATGACGTCGGGGAGATTGGCGCGGCGAATGGCGGTGTCGACCTCGCCGGAGAAGGCGGTGAAGGCGGCGAGGTCGTCGGGAGACTGCTTGGAGTAGCGGCGGATGGCGGCGGAGAGGTTCTGATCGCCGAGGTGGAGGACGGCGAAGAAGATGTCTTCGGCCTCCTCGGTGATGCGGGAGCGGATGTTGGCGCGGCCGAGGGCGACCTTGCCGCGGCCGGAGGTGAAGCTCTCGTAGGCGTCGCGGTGGACGTCGAAGCAGAAGAGCTCGCCATCCTCGGGGTAGCTGCGGAAGATGGAGCTGATGGCGTAGTGGGCGCCGACCTGGTCGAGGCCAATGCGGATGCCGGTGACGAATTTGCGGTAGATGTCGGCGCCGGTGCCCATGTCGAGGATATTGGACTTGGCGCGGGCAAGGATGTTGAGGAAGGCTTCTTCGAGGGCGGCGCCGGGCGGGCCAAAAAGTTTGGCGGCGAGCTGGAGGACGCGGCCGGCGTAGGCGATGATCTGGATGGTCTCGATGCCGGAGAGCTCGTCGAAGAACCAGCCGCAGGAGGTGTACATGAGCTGGGTGTGGCGTTCGAGTTCCATCAACTCGAGGACGGTGACGCGTTCTTCGGGCGAGAGGATGTGGGTGGCGTGCTGGGCGAAGAAGCGGTTGGTGGAGGCGGGGGAGCGGTCGAGGACGACATCGATGTAGGCGTCGCGGGCGGTCCAGAGGTCGGTGAGGAGGGGTGCGGCGAATTGCTCGGCGAGCGGGGCGGTCGCGTCGCGGAGGAAGTCGAGGGCTTCGCGGAGGGGCGCGCGCCACTCCTGGTGCCAGCCGGGCTTGCCGTTGTTGCAGCCGCAGTTGGAGCGCCAGCGTTCGACGCCGTGAACGCAGGACCAGGAAGTGTCTTCGACGATCTCGGCTTCCCACTCGGGCGGGAACTTGGCGAGGAATTCGCCGTGGTTGGTGAGGCGGGCGTGGCCGTTGTCCTCGATCCAGTGCATGGCGTAGGAGAGCGCCATCTCGCCGTACTTGTGGTGATGGCCGTAACTTTCGCCATCGGTCGCGATGTGGGAGAGCTCGGGCTTGTCGGGCGAGCCGGGCGCAGGCGGGCGGAAGGCGTCGAGCAGGCGGCTGCCAAAAGCTTCGCCGGAGTTGAGCAGACCTTCAAAGGCGACGGCGCGGGAGGCGGGGCCGTCGTAAAAGAAGACCGCGATGGTGCGGCCGTCGTTGAGGGTGACGCGGTAGGGGTGGGTGGTGTCGACGGTGGCGTTGGGAGTTTGAACCCAGTTGTCAGTTGCAGGTTGCAGGTTGTCAGTTGAAAGCGGGCGGACGCGGGCGCACTGGTGGGGGGCGAGGATGGTGAACTTGATGCCTTCGGCGGCCATCAGGTCGAGGACGTCGCGGTTGACGGCGGTTTCGGCGAGCCACATGCCTTCGGGACGGCGGTTGAAGCGGAACTCGAAGTCGGCAATGCCCCAGCGGATCTGGGTGATGGCGTCGCGGCGGCTGGCGAGGGGCATGATGATGTGGTTGTAGACCTGCGCAATGGCCGAGCCGTGGCCGCCGTAGCGGTGCGCGCTGGCCTGGTCCGCGTCGACGATGCGGCGATAGGTGCGCGGAGCTTTGTCGGCTAGCCACTTGAGCAGGGTGGGGCCGAAGTTGAAGCTCATGCGGGCGTAGTTGTTGACGATGCGGACGATCTCGTTCTTGCGGTCGGTGATGCGGGAGGCGCCGTTGGGGGCGTAACACTCGGCGGCGATGCGCTCGTTCCAGTCGTGATAGGGCGCGGCGGAATCCTGGACCTCGACGGTTTCCAGCCAGGGATTCTCGCGCGGCGGCTGGTAGAAGTGGCCGTGCACGCAGACGTATCGATTGGCGGGCGGGGTGACGGGCTTTGCGGATTTCGGGGAGGGACGCTTGACCATGGACGCTTACTAGGGTATCGCGTGGGAGACGAAACCGCAGCATGCCCGGCGATCGGGATGCGGTTTATTTGTTCGCGGAGGCGGCCGAGTGCACGTGAATATGGTCGGGTGGGAGACCGGCCTGGTGGCGGGAGAGCATGGCGGAGTAGGCGGCTTCGAGGTTTCGGGTGAAGCGTGGGGTGTCGAACAAGGGTGCAGTGATGCGGTTGCGGTCGAGTTTTTCGCGCAGGTTCTGGAGGCGTTCGGGATTCTGCGCGAGGTCGACGGCTAGGCTTTCGTAGGATTGCTCGTCGGTGGTGATGAGCTCGGGAAGATTGATGGCGCGGAGCAGGCTGGCCCCCATGCGGCCGGCGAAGGCCTCTCCCATGCAGGTCAACAGGGGCAGGCCGGCCCAGAGCGCGGGGCTGGCGGTGGCGCCGGCGTTGAAGGGCAGCGTGTCGAGGAAGAG
>JBELAH010000011.1:0-118003 GCA_049509035.1 Acidobacteriaceae bacterium | reverse complement strand
GAACAGCGATGGGCAAGGAAAAGTTTGACCGGTCAAAGCCGCATGTGAATGTAGGGACGATCGGGCACATTGATCACGGCAAGACGACATTGACGGCGGCGATCACCAAGGTGCTGGCCAAGCACAATCCGAAGAATTCGTTCCGCTCGTTCGACTCGATCGACAACGCGCCGGAAGAGCGCGAGCGCGGCATCACCATTGCCACAGCGCACGTGGAGTACGAGACCTCCAAGCGGCACTACGCGCACGTCGACTGCCCCGGGCACGCCGACTACATCAAGAACATGATCACCGGCGCGGCGCAGATGGACGGCGCGATTCTGGTCGTCGCCGCCACCGACGGTCCCATGCCGCAGACCAAGGAGCACGTGCTGCTGGCGCGCCAGGTGGGTGTTCCCTACATCGTGGTGTTCCTGAACAAGTGCGACGCGGTCGAGGACGAGGAACTGATCGAGTTGGTCGAGATGGAAGTCCGCGAGCTGCTGTCGAAGTACGATTACCCGGGCGACGACACTCCGATCATCCGCGGCTCTGCTCTTGGCGCGCTGAACGGCGAAGCCAAGTGGGAGGCCAAGATCGATGAACTGATGGAGGCGGTGGACACGTTTGTGCCGCAGCCGACGCGCGCCATCGAGCAGCCCTTCCTGATGCCGATCGAAGACATCTTCTCGATCTCGGGACGCGGCACCGTGGTGACTGGAAGGATCGAGCGGGGCAAGGTGAAGGTCGGCGAGGATGTCGAGATTGTCGGCTTCCGCGAGACGCGCAAGACGGTGTGCACGGGCGTGGAGATGTTCAAGAAGCAGTTGGACGAGGGCCTCGCCGGGGACAACGCCGGCATCCTGCTGCGCGGCACGGCCAAGGAAGACGTGGAGCGCGGGATGGTGCTGGCGAAGCCGGGTTCCGCACGACCGACGTCACGGGATCGGCCAAGCTGCCGGCGGGCACCGAGATGGTGATGCCGGGCGACAACGTGCAACTGGAGATCGAGCTGCATACTCCGGTGGCCATGGAGAAGGGCCTGAGGTTCGCCATCCGCGAAGGCGGCAGGACCGTGGGCGCAGGCACGATTTCGGAGATTATCAAGTAGCAACCACCCGAATCACCGAAGCGGCGGGCTTCGGCCCGCCGTTTTTGTTTGTCTAGTCACCCGGACGAACTGCTAGTGTAAGGAGATGCGTCTCGTACTCCTTGCGTTCGGCTTTGCGGTTTGGACAATCGCAGCGGTTGGACAGAATAGCAGCGCTACTTATGGCCCCTGTTCAGTCCGAATTGCTGTGGCGACGGATGGTGGCTTTTACGATATTCTCCACAACGGCGTTTACAAGAGGAGTCCTCGCACTCTTGAGCAAGAACTGCATGGGGGATGCTATAACGATGCCAACCCCAGCAAGGTGACCTCTGTGGTTCTTGAAATAGCTGATGGCGCACCACCAGCGCGCACCGAGTTCCTCTACAAACTGCTCGAACGAAACGGTTGGGAGAGGGCTAAGGTTCTGGTTGAACCCTGGAGTGGGCTCAAGCCGAGGTAGTCTGGCTGCCAGGTTGATTCCGGCCAAAAGTATGCCACCCGCACTTCCAATAATGAGCGTTTTCGTGGATAATGTAAGAGGTTGTGCGTGGCCTGACCGCACCTCTATCCGCAAGAAAATTCAGGAATGGCAGCAGGGGCAAAACCCTGTGTCGCGGCGTGTCAGGTGGGCGGGATCGCAATCAACCCCTCTATTTGAACAAGCTGCTTGCCAGCCGTAGTGGCTGGCCACGTTAGGAGAACAAACGAATGCGCGAGATCATCACACTACAGTGTCCGGAGTGCAAGAACCGGAACTACTCCACTACGAAGAACAAGAAGACGACCACAGGCCGGCTTGAGTTCTCAAAGTTTTGCAACACCTGCCGCAAGCACACGGCGCACAAAGAGACGAAGTAGCAGGGATCGGGGAACAGGGACCAGGGATCAGCAAGCGCATAAGAGCCCGCAGCCCGGTTCCACTCCCTCCCCAACCGGGGGAGTAAGCTCAACGGCTAAACTGTCGGTCTCCAAAACCGAACTTCTCGGTTCGAATCCGAGCTCCCCCGCCAGTTTTCCCGCCTTTCCCTCTCCCGCAGGCAACGGAGCATGACAGGCATCACGGCAGACGATTTCACGAATATCTGAGGCAGGACCATGGCAAAGACGATTGCAGTAGCGGACCAGCAAACCACCGGATTGGAGCGGCTGAAGTCGCGGCCGCAGGAACTGAAGGAGTTCCTGCAGAACGTGCGTGCCGAGATGCGCAAGGTGGTGACGCCGACGCGTACCGAGGTCCAGTCCACCACCACGGTTGTCATCGTCACCGTATTCATCTTTGCCGCCTATTTCTTTGTGGTGGATTCCGTCCTCGGCCAGGCCGTCACCCGGCTGATTCATTACCTCACCACGCGCTAGAAGGCGGCAACTCGCATTTGCGGCGATACCTGAGTTCAGTTGAGCAGACCCACACACGAAATAAGCAGAGACCCACGAAATAGATGCACGAAGAAGGCAAACTCACCATGGCGGTAGACGAGCAGACACCGGAAGCACAGGACCCCGGCGGCGAACAGCCGGCCGAGCAGCTTGCCCCACCGGTCAACGAGAATTTCAAGTGGTACATCATCCACGCCTACTCCGGCTTCGAGCGCAAGGTGCGCGAGTCGCTGGAGAGCCGCATCCAGGCGTTCGGCCTGCAGAACCGCATCGGCCGCATCATGATTCCGACCGAGCCTGTGACCGAGCTGCGCAACGGCAAGAAGTACACCATCGAACGCGTCTTCCTGCCCGGCTACGTGCTGGTCGAGATGGACCTCGACAACGACCTGTGGCACGTCATCAAGAACACGCCCAGGGTCACCGGCTTCCTCGGCACCGGCGACAAGCCGGTTGCGCTCTCCGAGGCCGAAGTCAGCTCCATCCTGTTCCGCTCCGAGACCTCCAAGGACAAGCCGTCCATGAAGGTGAAGTTCGAGAAGGGCGAGCAGGTCCGAATCAACGAAGGCCCCTTCGCCAACTTCAACGGCACCGTCGACGACGTTAACGAGGATCGCCAGACGCTGAAGGTGATGGTCTCGATCTTCGGCCGCTCCACTCCGGTCGAGATCGAGTTCGCGAAGGTCGACAAGATGGAGACCTAGCTTCCGTCCGCAGCCTGCCACGCAACCGGGCGGCCTGCACAACAAAGTTCCACAAATTCAGCAGCCGGCCAAGCGCCCGCCGCTAGAACCAGACAGAGGATTCACCATGGCACCGAAGAAGATAACTGGATACGTCAAGCTTCAAATCCCAGGCGGAAAGGCCACCCCCGCACCGCCGGTCGGCCCCGCGCTCGGCCAGGCCCAGGTCAACATCATGGAGTTCTGCAAGCAGTTCAATGCGCGCACCTCCACGCCGGAGATGAACGGCATCACCATTCCCGTCGTCATCACGGTATACGCCGACCGCACCTTCAGCTTCATTACCAAGACGCCTCCCGCGGCAGTTCTGCTGCTGAAGGCCGCCGGCATCGAGAAGGGCTCGGGCACTCCCAACAAGGAGAAGAAGGGCAAAGTCACCGAGAAGCAGGTTCTGCAGATCGCCCAGCAGAAGATGCCCGACCTGAACGCGAACACCGTGGAAGCCGCGGCGCGCAGCATTCGCGGCACCGCACGCTCCATGGGCATCGAAGTCGTCGGCTAGACCCGGCAACGAATTTGAAGAGCGCGGGGCCTGCAACGGCTCCGCGTTTTTTCTTCCGTTCTCGCGCTACGTTCAGCGTCTGAACCTCATGGAAAGCAGCGCCAATGAGATTCTCCCGACTGGAAACAGATTGGGCCGGCCAGGTGGGCCCGGCATGCGCAGTTGTTCTTCTCCTCTGCGCCCTGGCGGCTTGTCTGCAGGCCCAGCAACCTTCACCGCACACTGCCATCCAGCCGCCTGACATCACCGCTACGGCGACCATCACCGGCGTCATCGCCGACACCGACGGGGCCGCGATCCCAGCGGCCCAGGTCGCACTGCAGGACGTGGAGTCCAACGCTACCCACACCACGCAGTCCGATCCGCACGGGGTGTTCAACTTCGCCTCGGTTCCGGAAAGCCGGTACGTCCTCATGGTCCACGCAGCGGGCTTTGCCTCCTGGAAAATCAAAGACATTCTCGTCGTCCACGAGGGCGAAGACGTGGTGGTGCCGGAGATCCAGCTCGGTGTCGAATCCATCAGCACCACGGTGAGCGCAATTTCAGTCGAGGACCTGGCCGAGCAACAGATCACCGCGGAGGAGCATCAACGCATCCTTGCGGTGCTGCCAAATTTCTATGTTTCCTACGTCTCCGACGCGGCCCCGCTCACGCGCAAGCAGAAGTTCAAACTGGCGGTCGTGGTGTCGAGGGACCCAATGACCTACTTCACCACCGGCGTCAGCGCCGGCATCGAGCAGTGGCAGGGCGACTTCGCCGGTTACGGCCAGGAGTTTTCCGGATACACCAAGCGCTACGCTGCGACGTACGGCGATAAGCTGAGCTCGACCTTTCTCGGCGCCGCACTGCTGCCGTCGCTGCTGCATCAGGACCCGCGCTACTTCTACCGCGGCCATGGACACATCGTCGTTCGCGCGCTCTACGCCATCTCCACGGTCGCGATTTGCAAAGGTGACAACGGCCACTGGCAGCCCAACTACTCCAACGTGCTTGGGAATCTGGGAGCGGCCGGAATTTCCACTCTCTACTATCCGCAGAGCGATCAGCACAGCGTACAAGTGACCGTAACCAATACGCTCATCGGCGTCGCTGAGGGCGCGATCGGAACGCTGTTCCAGGAGTTCCTTCTCCGCCACCTCACACATGGCACCCCACCCGCCCAGCCGTAAACCCGTACAGGGCCGCTCCAGCGTAGGCGGGCGTCAGACCTGGGTCAGTTTCTCGGTCTCCTTCGACATGGTTGCGGTCCGGTCCAGCTTGTCCCAGTTGAACGGCTTGCCGTCGATGGCGCGCTTGATGGTCTTAATCAGGACGATCGAAAACACCTGGCGATAGGTGAACCGCTGGATCCAGATGTGGAACAGTAGCCACGCATCGCCCTTGCTCGCCGGGTGCTTCCGCTCCAGGGTGAACGCCAGCGCGGAGGCCATGAAGTCGATGATCAGGAACGCAAGGAAGAATGTGAGCAACTTGTAGAGGCTGGCGGGCGATGCGGCCTCAGGATGGAAGTGCTTATCGTAGAAAAAGTTGATAATGCCGGCGAAGAACATCAAGTCGATGAATGGCGAGAACAGGGGAAGCAGGATCTGGAAGACGAGCGTATTGGGCAGCGCGAACAAGCCCATGGCGCGGCGTTTCGCGATTGCGCCGCGATGCTTGAAGATGGCCTGCAGGATGCCGAACGACCAACGGAAGCGCTGCCGCATCAACCCGTTCATATTCACGGGCGCCTCGGTGAAGGCCAGCGCCCGGTCTTCATAGATCACCCAGTAGCCCTGCTCGAGCAGGTTCATGGTGAGGTCGGCATCCTCGGCGACGGTGTTTGTGTGGTAGCCTCCGCCCTGCTTTACGGCCGCCGTACGCCATGCTCCGATGGCGCCGGGAACCACGATTACCACGTCGAACAGATCCAGCGCCCGCCGCTCGAAGTTCTGGCTGGTGATGTATTCGAGCGCCTGCCAGCGCGTCCACAGGTTGACGCGATTGCCCACCTTGGCGTTGCCGGCCACGGCGCCAATCTTCGGATCGGCGAAGTGAGCAACCAGGTTGGTAATGGCATCGTGCGCGATTACGCCATCGGCATCGATGCCAATGTAGACCTCCTCATTCGTCCGCTCCAGCCCGAAGTTCAGCGCGTCGGCCTTGCCTCCGTTCGGCTTGGTCAGCACCGTGAGCCGGCCTGACGCGATGTCCGCCGGGTAAGCCGCGGTTGCGACCCGGTAGGTGTTGTCGGTCGACCCGTCATCGATAACGATGACGCGGATGTTCTTGTAGTTCGACATCATCACCGAGCGAATGGTGCGCACGATGACCTTCTCTTCGTTGAATGCGGGGATCAGGACGGCGACCCGCGGCGCATAATCCGGGCCGCCAGGGTTCTTGCGCTTGCGGAAGCGGTCGATAATGGCGAACACCCCAATGATGATCAGCCGCGCGCTCATCAGAATGTCGCCGACGAAGAAAACCGCGATGACGAAGTGGTTGAAGAAAGCCCACACCCAGAAGGCGATGGCATCCACACGCGCCTCCCACAGTTGATGCTGGTTCAGCGGCGGCATCACCTCGGCGCGGGTCTTGCCCATCAACTCTGAAACGGGAACGATCTCGTAGCCGCGGGCGCGCAGAGCGTCGATCAGCTTGGGAAGGGCGTCGATGGTTGGCTGGCGATTGCCTCCGCCGTCGTGCAGCAGGATGATGGAGCCGCGCATCCAGGAGCGCGTCTTCATGTCTTCCATCTGCTGGAAGACGCTGTCAATGATCTCCTGCGGGCTCTTGACGGGATGTTCCTCCCAGTCGTCGGTATCGATCTTGTTGCCGACAATCACATAGCCGAGGTGCTGGATGCGGTCCGCGGGGGCTGCCTGATCGTTGGTATCGGGTTCCTGATCGATGGAGTAGGGAGGCCGGAAGTAGAGTGGCTGCACCCCCAGTTCCGCGGCGAACAACCGCTCGGTCAGATTCAATTCCAGGTCCACGCTGGCGTTGGAGATTTCGCTGATGTCCGGATGGGTGAAGGTGTGGTTGCCAATCTCGTTGCCATCACGGTACACGCGCTGCATCAAGCTGATATTGTTCTGCGCTTCCTCCCCGATCATGAAGAAAGCCCCGCTCACGTGCTTCGCCTTCAGGATGTCGAGGATCTTCGGCGTCCAGGTCGGGTCCGGCCCGTCATCGAAGCTGAGGGCAACCTTCTCCGGGTAATAGCCGGTTTGAGTCACGGTGTAGGAGAGCGGATACGAAGTCATCGTCTCCGCGGTAACAGCGCGGTACCCTTCCGGAATCGAGTCGTCGTCGTCCATGGTCACGACACGACGGCCCATCTGCAGCTTGCGGGTAATGTCCAGGATGTCGCCTTCGCCCTCGGAATTGACGTCGTAGCCAGGCTCAACCTGCGCGAGGTCCTTCACCGGGTCGGCATGGATCGGCCTGTCCCAGATGTTCCACAGCGAATTGTCTTCCTGCCCCAGCACCCACAACGAGAACGTCTCGATGCCCAGAGCTCGCGCCGCGCGCATCTGGTTCAGCACGGTCACCGCGTCCAGAAACCATACCTGGTGACGAACATGCGCGTCGTCGTCATCGTAAACGAAGTGGGCGTTGAGCGAGTCCGAATCAAGCTCGACCTGCGCCTCCGCGTCAGCCGCCTCCTGCCAGGCATCCTGCGTCGAAATCTCATGCGCCTCAAGGACTTTGGGCACAAAGTTCTTCGGCACCCTGCCGGGATGCTTCGGATCTACGGGCGGCAGCGACATTTTCCAGTCGTATCCGTAGCTGCCCAGGGCGCAGATCGCCTTCTCCTTGGGTACCGTCTTCAGCACATTCTTCAGGTTGTCGACAAACCAGTCCTGCGAAGCAATCGGCCCGGGCCCGGTCCCCGTCTGGTGCTCGTCGAGGTTCATCAGCAGCAGGCCGTCGGTGTGGTCCGCCATGTATCTCAGATCGAAATCGTCGTCTCCGACCGGCGTGTTCACATAGAGCCTCAGGTTACGCGGATGGAAGTCGGCATATAGCGCAGCCAGCAGCGCCATATAGCCCTGTTGCGCCTCGCTGGGTATCTCCTCGAAGTCCAGCGAAATTCCGCGATAGCTCGGGTTCGCGGCGAGGAACTGGTCAATCTGGTGAATGAAATTTGCGCGCGCTACAGGATTCGTCAGGAAGTCCCCAATCCCCGGCAGAAACATGTTCCGGATGGGATCGCGGTTATTGACCAGCGGAAAGATCTCCGGCGGTGTAACGTCGGCCGCCGCCGACGCAACCGTGCGCGCGACCCGGTTCTCGTGGTCCACCGCGTGAACCCCACCCTGGTCCACCACCGCGAATGGGCGGTTGTCCAGCGAATACGAGGTCAGCGAGCCGTCCGGCGTCACAATGTGAATCCATTCCGGAAAGAGCAGGTCGATCTGATGAATGTGCTGCTTCAGCGACGAGTAGCTCGCCGCGTCATACTCGTCGTAGTAGGCGGCGCGCAGACCTTCTCCCGAGTTTAGAATCACGTCGGACGGCTTGAGGGTGGTCCTGCGATGAGGGGAGGTGCGCGGCTTCTGACCGCCCCTGGCCGGGGTCGCATCGAGCTGCGGCACTGCGCTCAGGTCGTGCCGCGGTGTCGCCAGCAGCAGTTCGGGCAGCGGCGTCATCCGCACCAGGCCGATGATGAACAGCACCCCAACCACAACGCCGAACACCGCAACGGCATCGAAGATCCGCCGTAACCGTTTCCACCGCTTGCGTTGAGGATCGAAAAAAACCTGCTTCGTCATGTTTGCTTAACTGCAATTCTGCGGTGAAACGGAAGTGAACTGCAACCGGTCCTGGACCGCCAGTCTCTCCCTGGAGCCGGGCTGCGCATGCTGGGCGAGAAACCGCGCCGGGACCAGGGTCGCAGGTAGAAGCGCGCGTTGAAACATCCGAAAAATCGCCCCTGCGCAATCGTATGCAGCCCCCGGAACATAGTCAACGCGCCCCCCCGGAGCGCGCCGAAACCCACGCAGTATGATGCTTAGTAGATGAACAGCGAGCGACCCAGGTTCTGGCTTTGGGCGGGCGCAGCCCTGGTGGCCGGTCTGCTGCTCCGCCTGTGGTTCGTCGACCATATGGCGAGGGTCGTCGGCGACAGCCTGGTCTATGGCGACCTTGCCAAAACCTGGCTCCGGCACGGGTTCTATGGTTTCGTTGAGAACGGCCCCACACCGGGTTCCATCCAGCTTCGCCCCACCCTCATCCGCTTGCCCGGCTACCCCCTGTTTCTGGCCGCCTGCTTCCGCATCTTCGGCATGGAGAACTACCGCGCGGTGCTGTTGGTGCAGGTTGCGGCCGACCTTGCGAGTTGCTGCCTCGCCGGCGCGCTCGCCGGCCGCCTCTTCGGCCACCGCGCACGGCTGCCCGTCCTATGGATCGCAGCCCTCTGTCCCTTCACCGCGAACTACACCTCCGTGGCCCTCGCCGAGACGCTCGTGTTCACCACCATCGCGATCGCCTTCTATGCCTTCGCACGCTGGCAGGATGCGGGCCTGGGCTACAACCGCTGGCTGTGGGTAATCGCCGCCGCGCTCGCCTACTCCATTCTGCTGCGGCCGGAACAGGGCCTGCTCGCCGCAGCCATCATGCCGCCGATGCTGTGGGCGGCCCTTGAAAACCGCGAACGCCGCAGCCGGTTGCATGCGGCGTTGCCGGTGCTGGCGGCGGCGCTGTGCGTTCTTCTGCCGCTGCTTCCCTGGACGATTCGCAATGAACGCGTCTTCCACGTCTTCCAGCCGCTCGCCCCGCGCGACGCCGCCGATCCCGGCGAACTGAGCCTGCCCGGCTTTGGCCGCTGGTACGACGCTTGGGCGATCGACTTCGTTTCCGTTGACGAAATCGGATGGCCCATGGATGGCGAACCCATCGCATTCACCGACTTGCCTGCGCGCGCCTTTGACGCCGGTACGCCGGTGGCTAGCGAAGACCTGCGCCGCCGCACTGCCGCCCTGTTCGCCGACTACAACTCCACCCTCACTTTGACTCCGGCCATCGATGCGCGCTTCGACGCAATCGCCACTGAGCTTATCCGCGCCCACCCTGTGCGCTACTACTTCGGCCTGCACATCGCGCGCATGCTCGATATGGCCCTGCGCCCGCGCACCGAAACCATTCCGGTCGACGACGAGTGGTGGAAGTGGAGGGAGCACCGCGCGCAGTCCGCCTTCGCTGTCGCCTACGCCGCGCTGAACCTCGCGTACTTTGCGCTCGGCTTTGCCGGTTTATCTGCCTGGAGGCGCCGCGCCTGGTGCTCGGCCAATCAGCCCGGCCGCAACCAGCATGCCTACCGCGAGCTCGCCGTGGCCATGGCCGCCAGCATCGTCTTGCGCGCGATCCTGCTGCTCTTCATCGACAACTCCGAGCCGCGCTACACGCTCGAGTTCTTTCCGGCATTTTTCGTCTGGATCGGCGCGCTCTTCGCCGCATCATCGCCGTCGCTAAGCAGTGGCCGCATTCCTGTCGACCTACCCCGCTAAACCGACCTCACTTGGACTGGAAGAGCAGCGGCGCAAAGTGAATGAGGTTGTCCTGCCAGACGATCCACGAGTGGACGCCGGGCGTTTGCACGTAATCGACCGTCATCCCCTTCGACTTCAGCCAGTCGACAAGCCTGTGGTTGGGCTCGCTCAGAGAATCCTCGGTGCCGCACGAAATCCACAGCAGGCGCAGATTCGCATCCTTCGGGTTAAGGCCGGCGAGCGCGGGATTGGTGGGAAGGCCCTGCGCTGCGGAGCTGAGCCCGATTACGTAGGCAAACTTGTCGGTATTCGTAAGCCCGATGGTGAGGCTCTCCTGTCCGCCCATCGACAGGCCCGCAATGGCGCGGTGGTCGCGATCGCGCACCACGTGATACGTCGCCTCCACCTGGGGCAGGACCTCGGTGAGCAGTGCCTGCTGGAAGCGCTTCATGTGGTCCTCGCTGACCGCGGCGTTGCGCGGTGCGCGAACGTAGTTCAGGTCGCCGTAACCAAGCGGCATCACGACGACCATCGGCTTGATCTTTCCCTGCGCCAGCAGATTGTCGAGAATATTGTTGGCCTTACCCACGTCGGTCCAACTGTAGGCGCCCTCGTTGAAGCCGTGCAGCAGGTAGAGCACCGGGTACGGCGTCTTCGCCTTGGGATCGTAACCCGGAGGAGTGTAGACGTAGTAGTTGCTCTCGTTGCCAGGCAAATTCAGAACCACCTTGGACGTGTAGAAGTGGTGGTGCAGCTCGCCATGCGGCACATCGGCTGGGTCCCAAAGCTGGGGCGCGTCGCCGGGCACCGTCAGCAGGTTGGTCACATTCTGCCACTTGATCGCCACATGCGGATTGGCGGGGTCAAGCCGCGATTCGCCGTCGGCAAGAAAGAGGTAGTTGTAGATGGCCGGCGGAAGCGGCTGGGTGGTGACCGTCCAGACTCCGTCAGGACCTTTCGTCATCTCCATGGGTTTGGGCAGGTCGCGGATGTTCAGCATCACCTTGGCCGCGCCGGCGTCCTTGAACCGAAATGTGATCGTGTGGTCGGGATGGATCTCCGTGGATTGGTAATTGATCGGCGGCGCCTGCGCAAGCACTGCAACCGGTGCGGCGAAGGCGAAGAGAATTGAAGCGGCAAAGGCGCGCGGCATTTCCATGCGCGCCAGTGTAGCCTACGCCGCGGCCAGTCGTCACATGTCACCGCGGCCAATCGATCGCGCTCCAAGTCAACGGCGCCAATGGCGGATAATGAGGAATGCCCTTTCGTTCAGGATTCGTATCCATCATCGGCCGGCCCAACGCGGGTAAGTCCACGCTGCTGAATGCGCTGCTGGGACAAAAGCTCGCGATTGTGACGCACAAGCCGCAAACTACGCGCACGCGCATCCACGGAGTGTTGGAGGTGCCGCTGAAGAAAAAGGTCAAGGCCGAGGCGGGCCATCCCGCGGCGCAGGTAGTGCTGGTGGATACGCCCGGTGTGCACAAGCCGGAGACGCAGCTTGACCGCCGCATGATGCAGGAGGTTCAGGATGCGCTGGAATCGCGCGATGCCGTGCTGTTTATCGTTGACGTGACCCACCGGCTGGCGAAGGCGGAGATTCCCGGCGAGAAGACCAAAGCCACCGGTCGCATGGCCATGAGCGCGGCCGAGGACGACTTCGCGCTCTCGCTGGTGAAACGGCTCGATTGCCCGGTGATCCTGGTGCTGAACAAGATCGACGCGGTGCGCAAGGAGGAGTTGCTGCCGCTGATCGCGCATTGGAGCGCTCAGCACACCTTCGCGGATGTGGTCCCGATCTCGGCGCGCAAGAAGGAGGGTCTCGATCTGCTGCTGGACAAAATTGTCGCCGTGCTGCCGGAGGGACAGCGTTACTTTCCGCGCGACCAGGTGACCGACCAGCCGGAACGCTTTCTCGTCGCCGAACTGATCCGCGAGAAGATCCTGATGCTGACCGGCGAGGAAGTTCCCTACGCCACCGCAGTGGTAATCGAGAGGTTCGAAGAGCCGGCCTCATTGAAGAAGATGAAGGATGGGCGGCTGCCGGTAACCAAGATCGCGGCCGCGATCTACTGCGAACGGACGGGGCAGAAGGCGATCCTGATCGGCAAGCAGGGCGCCATGCTGAAGCAAATAGGGACGGCGGCGCGCAAGGAGATTGAAAGCCTACTGGGGACGCGCGTCTTCTTGGAGTTGTTCGTCAAAGTCCAGGAGGAATGGCGGTCCAGCCGCGGCTTTGTGGAAGAGTTGGACTGGCGACGGCAATTGGAACACCTTGCCGTGAAGCAGCAACGCGAAGAATCGTAACCAAGCCTTTCAGCCTTCGGTTGCATCCGCGGGCAGGACCGGAGCGAGTTGTCGATTTGGGTCAACCGCGATCCACGCCAGCCCACCCAGAAGCGCGAGCGACGCCGCAACCACAAAGGATGTCTCCCACCCGAAGCGCGCCGCCAGCCACGGGGTCAGCGAGGCCGTGCACGCGCCGCCAATCTGCCCACCCATATTCATCATGGCGGAAACAACGCCGGTGTACTCGCCCGCTATATCGGCCGACGCGGCCCAGAAATTGCTCTGCGCCAGATACAAAACTCCCGCCCCGCACGCGAGCACCAGGGCCGCCGTGTGCGCGTCGTGTGCCTGCGATCCAAACAGCACCAGCGCTGCCGTGGCCGTGAACGTGACTCCCGGAAGCAGGCAGCGGCCCTGGCGCAAGCCGAAATGGGTGCAAACCCAATCGTTCACAACGCCGCCCAGCAGGCAGCCAACCGTCATCGCGATGAACGGAAGCACGGAGTAGCGCGCGCTGCTCTTCAGGTTCAGCCCGCGCACCGTCGCCATATAGATGTAAAACCATGCGAAGAACATCCACGCCACATAGCCATAGCAAAAATAACTGACGGTGAGAGCCATGATCCCCGGGCTCCGAAATATCTTCGACCACGGAACCGCGTGCTTGCCGTAGCTAGCCGGATCGTCTTCCCCGGTCCGGGCCAGCCGCCGCCCGCCAAGGATAAGCGTGCGCTCCGCGTCTCCCACCGCAGGGTGCTGCTCCGGCGTGTCGCGAGCCGCGAGATACCACACCAGTCCGGCGGTAATGCCGGTGCACGCGCTGAACCAGAAAGCCGCGCGCCAGCCATAGCGCAGAATGATCGCCGCGACGATCGGAGGCGTCATTCCCCCCAGGCCTACGCCAGCAAAGATGATGCCGTTGGCCTTGCCGCGCTCCGCAACCGGAAACCAGCGCTCCACGAACTGGGCGGCCGCCGGATACATGGTGGCCTCTCCAGCGCCCAGAGAAAAACGCACGGCTACCAGGATCAGCAGCGCGTTGCCGATGTGCGGAGGGATTAGCGCCGTCAGCGAAATGAAGAATCCCCACCACACACCCAGCAAGCCCAGGACGCGGCGCGGCCCCAGCCGTCGCGCCAGCAGGCCCGCGGGTATCTGGAAGCCGGCGTAGCCAATCAGAAACGCGCTGAAGATCCAGCCCAGCCGCACATTGCTGATTGCAAATTCCTTGCCAATCTCAATTCCTGCAATCGAAATGTTGGTGCGGTCCAGATAGGCAACCGCGCTCAGCACCAGCAGCCAAAGCACCAGCAGATAGCGAATCGGCAATCCCGTTCCGGGGGTTGTGGGCGCGCTCACTTCCATCTCTGGCAAGATAACTCCGGCTCTCTTAATCTCCACCTCATTGCACCGCGGCGGGCGGCGACGAGCCCCTGACGTGGACGCCCCAGACCTTCGCCAGGTGCGACGTTCCCGCCGGACCGGTGACGGTCAATATTGGGGTGTAATTGCCTTCCCTGCCCGGTCTGTCTTTGTAGATATGGATCGGGTTCTGATCGCTCGAGGTGGTTCCGTCACCGAAGTCCCACTTCCACGCAGCGATCTGTCCCTCCGATTCATCCTTGAAGGCGACAATCCGCGCCTCCGCATCGACCACCTTGAACGACCACTGCGCATCGATCGGCTTGCGGAACTGCGGCTCCAGCGGCATCAGGCGAAACGCCACAAGATCCGACGCATTTCCGAAGAAGGTCTGCTTGTGCGACAGGTTCCAGAACTTCCGCTGGTTCGAGTTTGGGTCGTTATAGTCGATCACCGCCCACGAGAGCCCAATCAATTTGTTCTCTGTCAACACGCTCTCGACGGCCCGCTCCGGCCCTTCGCACCCCGCATAATCGAATGGCGTGATCCAGAACTCCAGAATCAGCTTCCCTGACTGGCCCGGCTTGAAGTTGTAGTTGATCGCGTGGTTTGCGTAGGGCAGCTCTTTGGTGTACTGCGCGCAACCCCAGTCCATAGCCCAGTCCTTCCCTTCGGCGGGGGTAAAGATGTGGTAGTTCTGCGCATGGGCTCCCTGCTGCGCGTAATACGCATCCGAACTGCTGATGCGCGGATCGAGTTTTGACATATCCCCAACCGCCGCGGGCGTCCACACGTCGCGGTGATACATATCGATCAGCGGGCCGCCGGAAAGATCGCCATCCACAACCACCTCGAAGATGTCGTTATGCAGATCGGGGCGCGAGAAGTCCCAATAGCCCTTGTACGCTTCGTAGAGAAAATAGAGCCGGTTCAGGCCCTTCACCCAGCCAACCTTAACTTTGACGTCGAGGTCTTTGGGATCGCGATTGGTGCCGTGCCCGCCCGGCGCTTCGGTATCTTCAAGCTGGTCCATGCCGATGGCATAACTGTCGGGCACCATCGCCCAGTCGTCGTCATTACCATCGATCCGCGGAATCATGTTCGGCGGGAACTGGAATATCTTGAAGGTGATCTCCGGCCTTTCGAGTGCACTCGCGGGAAAGATCAGCAGCAGCAAAACGCACAGAACCAGCCGGGATCGAAACATCGAAACGCCTCCTCTTTCGCGCTCGCCGACGCAGATCAGCGATTAATCTTCAAAGTGATCTTGTCCAGCGCGGCGCGGTCGATGGGGTAACCTAGCCCCGGTTCCGTGGGCGCCGAAACATAGCCGTCCGCGTCCGGCCGGAATTTATAGCTGTACTCCGGCCGGTCCGCATATTCGGGCGGGAACGGCATCTCGAACCACCAGGAGTTCGGAAGCGCAAGCTCTACGTGGAAGTGCAGCGCCATATCCGGAACATTGCCCCAGTTGTGCGGCGTGCATTCCAGCCCGTGCGCATCCGCCAGCAGGCCTACGCGCATGGCTCCCGAGATTCCGCCCACATTGTCCGCGATCAGCCGGACCACATCGAGCGCGTCGTGCTTGATGTAGTCGGCGAAGTCCGCGATGGAGTAGATGAACTCGCCCACGTGAATGGGCAGATTCAGCGCCGCGCATAACTGGATCAGTCCTTCCTGGTCGGTGGTGCGGATCGGGTCCTCGAACCACGCGTAGTTGAGTTCATCCAGCAGACGGCCAACCGTCATCGCTTCCTGGCGGTTATAGCGCTGCACGGGATCGTGCATCAGCACAAACTCGTCGCCCACCGCCTTGCGCACTTCGCGAATCTCCTCCATGTGGCCGATGTAGCTGGGAATCGCGGGCCCGGTCGCATGCTGGCCGCCGCCGGGATGGATCTTGTAAGCTCGGAATCCCTGTGCCTTCGCCTTTGTCACATCCGGCACATAGTCCTCCACCGTGGCCAGGTGTTGCGAACTGGCGTACGCCATCAAGCGGTCCTTCGTAGGCATGCCGCCGGACAGGATTTTGTAGATCGGGCGATTGACCGCTTTGCCCAGGATGTCCCACATGCAAACGTCGGCGGCGGCGGTGTAGTAATTCGGCCACGTGCCTCCGCCGCGGGTTGAGAGGCCGGAGCCTTGCAGCGCCGGTCCTTCAAAGGCCGAGTGCGCGCCCGGGTTTGAGGCCGCTGCGCCAAACCCCGGCGCAACGAACCCACCCCCGCCACCTGCACGCCCACCGCCTCCGGCCGGCCGGGCGCCCCGCGTCGGCGCTCCGTCATATCCCCCCGGACCCTTCATGCCGGAGGTCGACGTCAGGGTCGGCAGCAAGTCCATAATGTTCTTTCCCACCAGCGCGGGCTTGGCCCATTCGAGCCACCCCGGAGTCGCGTTGCGATCGCCGATGGTGTAATTGCCCTCGATGCCGCTGTTGGTAACCACCGACAGCAGTTCGCCCGTCTCAGGGCTGTTCAGCTTATGGATGTTACTGATGTCCGTGACGTAGACCTTGACTTCCTTGATCGTCAGGTCGGGAAGGTCACCCGGCTTGACTCCCACCGACTGGGCGGCGGCAGCAATCGGATTGGCTACCGCAGAGAGTCCGGCAGCGGCAACTCCAGCGGAAGCACTGAGAAAACTGCGGCGCGATAGATTCTCTTTCATTTTTTCTCTCCTTGGTCTTATGGAGCTTCCGGCAGGGCAAACGACAGGATGTTTCCTCCCGATGCGATGGCCACATACTGCCGGCCATCCACTGCGTACGTCATCGGCGAGGCTTTGATGAAATGGTTGGTCTCGAAGTGCCAAAGGTACTTGCCGGTGCGGGCGTCGACAGCGGCAAATCCTCCACTGCTCTCGCCAAAGAAAACCAGGCCGCCGGCGGTCGTCAGCACGCCTGCGTAGTTCGATTGCACCGGTCCCGGCATGTCAATCTGCCACTCCGCCTTGCCGGTCTCTATGTTGAACGCGCGCAGTATCTTCTTCGCCGGGTCCGCCGGGTTGGAGTATCTGCCGTACCCTCCGTCTTCCGCTTTGCGATAGTAACCACAGTCCTCCACCGTCATGACGTAGTAGAGCCGAGTGGAAGGATTGTACGCCGTGGAATACCAGTTTGTGGCCCCCCTCACCGGCGGGCACGTCAGCACCGGCTGCTCGCTGGTTTCGTTGGCCGGAAGCAACTCCGGAGTCCACGTCTGCTGGTTGATGCCGCTGGCCCAGGTCAGTTTATCCACCATCTTCGTCGCCAGCAGTGGCTTGCCGGTGGTCCGGTCCAGCACGTACAGGAAGCCGTTGCGGTTCGCATGCAGCAGCAGCTTCCGGTCCTGTCCCTTCCACTTCGTATCCACCAGCACAATCGGCTGGTTCGCGTCCCAGTCATGCAAATCGTGCGGCGTGAATTGGAAATACCACAGCAGCTTGCCCGTCTTCGCATCGAGCGCCACATCGCTGTTGGTATAGAGATTGGCGCCCGCGCGCTCGTCTCCATCCGTGTCAGGATGCGGATTCCCGACAGGCCAGTACACGGTGCTTCCATCCGCGTCGGCGCTGCCCGTTGTCCAAGTCGCCCCGCCGCCAAGCGCCAGCGCCGTGCCCTTCCATGTATCGGCGATCGGCCCCGTATCTCCCGGCTTGGGAATCGTCATGAACTTCCAGGCCAGCTCCCCGGTGGCTGCCTTGTAGGCGGAGACGAACCCGCGAATCCCGTTGTCGCCGCCACTTACGCCGGTAACTACCAGGTCGCCCACCACCAGCGGAGCGGCGGTCCCGCCAAATTGTCCCGGCGCGCCCTCCGGCGTATCTATGTCCCACAGCAGCGCCCCGGTCAGGCGGTCCAGCGCGATCAGGTGTGCATTGTCGGTGAGATAGAAGACGCGGTCCCCCAGCACCGCAACTCCCCGATTGACGCCGATCGCCGCATCCCCGGAGATGGCCGAGCCCGGCGACTTGGGGCGCTCGTAGTGCCAGATCTCGCGGCCGGTCTTTCCACTGAGCGCGAACACCTGGTTGTTCCCGGTTACATACATCACGCCGTCCACCGCCACCGGCGTTGTCTCCAGGCCGGCGAAGTTGATCGGGTAAGTCCACTGCAACTCAAGTTTGGATGCGTTAGCCAGATTGATCTGATCCAACGGGCTGTTCCGATTCCCATCCAGGGTCCCGTTGTAGCTCGGCCAGTTCCCTTTCGCTGGATGCTCCACTGCGTCGATCTCCGGCTTGGCGGCCGGAGCTTCCGCCTGCTTCAACGCCCCAACGCCCACTCCCTTCAGCGTGCTCAGATAGGCCAGCAGATTGCGCTGCTCCTCCGCCGTTCCGTGAAAAGCGCCCATGGCGGATTGCTGATCCTGCGTGACCGTCCGGTACTCGCTGTCGACCAGCAGCCGCAGTTTTCCATCTTTCGTCTGCACGACCACGTCATGGCTGCCCTGGGCCCGCAGGAAGCCGCGCAGCGTCGTTCCGTCGTTCAGAACGACCGAAGCCATGGCGTATCCCGCCGTGATGTTCGCGCTCGGATTCGCCAGCACCTGCTGCATGTTGGCCAGTCTCATCCTGCTGGCAATGTTCGAGAGGTCCGGCCCGTTCGACACTCCCCGGCCACGCACAACGTGGCAGGTGGAACAATGTCCGCTTCCGAAAAAGATCGCCTCGCCGGCATTCGCGTCACCCGCAGCCGGAACGGCCGATGCCGTCGCATTCAGCGAGCGGATATAGCGGACCAGTTGCTCGATATCGGCCGGGGGCAAAGGAAACGCCGGCATTCGGCCCTTGCCCTTCTGGATCACGGTTGCGATGTCGCTGTCCGACATGCTGATCAGGCTCGCGGAGCCCACCATGGTCGGCGCGCGGTCCGTGCCCTTCGCATCCGAGCCATGACACAGCGAGCAGGTCCGCTGGAACTGCGGTGGAGCATTCATCGCCTGCGCCCACGCGGATTCGACCGGCACTCCCGAAAGAATGCATGCCCCCATAACCCACAGCAGCACCGATCGCATAGAGAAGAGTCGCCTGTTCACAAGAGGTAAGTAGGCCCGAAAAACGCGTAGGAAAATCATCTGAAGAATCGTCGAATTCGGCAACCGGTAAAGCGCAAGGTCATCCCCGCAGGTAGGGCTTCAAGTAGGCATTCAGCGCGTCGCGCACATTCTTCTTGTCGGCATCGGTCAGGGACGTTCCCCCGCGGGCTCCGCCACCACCGCCGCCCGAGCCCATGCCCGGCGTTGGCCGCGACTTGGTGGTCTCCTTAAACATGCCGCGCGCCACCATCACATACGCATCCGCGCCGGGAATGGTAGAGAACGCCTGAATCCGCCCAAACATATCGTAGGATTCGTGAATCTTGCCGGCTTCATACAACTCCCACGCCTGCTGGAATACATCCGACAAGCCCATGGTCGGGCAGAAGCCGGTAAAGCCCAGCCGCATCTCGTCCATCATCTGGCGCACGCCCTTGCCGGCAAACACGGCCAGCTTGTCGCCCGTCTTCTGGCGCAACTCGGTCACGCGCGCCAGCGGATCGCCGGCCTCATCCTTCACCACCTTTACCGTGGGAATCGCCTTGAACATCTCCACCACCACGTCCACAGACTCGTCGCCGGTGGTCTGGATGAAAAGCGGCAGGTCGGTAGCTGCACCGATGGCCTTGTAGTACTCCAGCAACGCCGCGTCGTCGCTCTTCTCCGGCGGCAGCGAGCAGATCGCGTCGGCGCCGTTCTTGGCCGCATGTTTCGCGAAGGCGATCGCCCCCGGAAGATCGTTGTTCTGGGTTTGCACGCCAATCACCACCGCGGTCTTGCCGCCTTTGCCGGCCGCAATCATTCCCTCCGCGCCCGCAAATCGCTCGTCCGCAGTCAGGGTCGTCCAGCCGCTGGCAATCTGCGGCCAGATCACCCCGGGCACGCCCCCGCGATTGCAAAATGCCACCTCAGCGCTCAGACAATCGAGGTCGAGCTTGTTGTCCGGCGTGAACGGGGTGGCGGCGATGGGAAACAGTCCGCGGAGAGGTTTCCCCGCAGCTGGGGGAGCCGCGGCCACGCTGAACTTCGAGAGCGCCGCTCCGGCCGCAACCGATCCGAGCGTCTTCAACAGGGTTCTACGGTCCATCTCGAGTGTGTGAAGTACCATTGGGTTTCCTCGTGAGGTTCGCGTACTTTGATACACGCCGCGGGTTTCAAATGTCAAACAACTTGCGGAGAGCAAATCCGGCCTAGGTCACGGGCGACGGATTGAAGAGCGCGTACTCGTTCGCAAGGCCCCAATGGTCCGCCCACGTCTGCTTGCGGCCGCTGGCAACTTCCAGCACCATCTGGAAGATCTCCATCCCCAGCTGCTCGATGGTCGCATCGCCGGTCGCAATCGTGCCTGCGTCTACATCAATCAGATCGACCCACCGCTCTGCCAACGAAGTCCGCGACGCAACCTTGATCACTGGCACCATCGCCAGCCCGTAGGGCGTGCCGCGTCCCGTCGTAAAAATGTGCATGTTCATCGCCGCGGCCAGTTGCAACGTTCCGCAGATAAAATCGCTGGCCGGAGTCGCTGCAAAGATCAGCCCCTTCTGGGTCACGCGCTCGCCGGGGCCGGTGACCCCCGCGATCGCGCTGGTGCCCGCCTTCGCAATCGACCCCAGCGCCTTCTCGACAATGTTCGTCAGCCCGCCCCGCTTGTTGCCCGGGCTCGGGTTGGCGCTGCGATCCACGCCGCCGCGATCCAGATACGCGTCGTACCACGCCATCTCGCGCACCAGGTCGCGCGCTACCTGCTGGTCGGCCGCGCGCGCTGTCAGCAGATGGATCGCGTCGCGCACCTCGGTCACCTCAGAGAACATCACCGTCGCTCCCGCGCGCACCAGCAGGTCCGACGCATAGCCCACCGCGGGATTCGCGGTCACGCCGGAGAAGGCATCGCTGCCGCCGCACTGCAACCCAACCACCAGATCTGACGCCGGCCGCGTCACTCGTGTTCTACGGTTCAGTTGCGCCAGCCGCTTCTCCGCCAGTTCCATGATCGCAGCCACAATCTCACCAAAGCTGTGATGTTGCTCATCCTGCATGCGCACGACATACGGGTCCACCGCCAGAATCGGCAGTGTGTCGGAAGGCAGCAGCCGCACCGGCTGCAGCTTCTCGCAGCCCAGGCTCACCACCATGGGCGCGCCGCCGAGATTCGGGTTCAGGCTAAGGTTGCGCAGCGTCCGGATGGGAATCTCCGCGTCCGGCGCATCGATCGCCACGCCGCATCCGTAGTTATGGGTCAGCGCAATCACGTCATCCACGTTGGAGTAGCGCGGCAGAATCTCCGCTTTGATCCGCCTCACCGCATAGTCCACGGTCGCCGCAACGCACTGCACCGTGGTGGTAATGCCCAGTATGTTCTTGGTCCCGACCGACCCGTCGTCGTTCAGAAAACCTTCGAACGTGTAGCCCTCAAGTGGCGGCATGGGCGCGGGCGTCGCGGTGGCAAGCGGCAGGTTGTCGAGCCGCGGAGCCACCGGCATCCGCATCCGCTCCTCATGCACCCAACTGCCCCGCGCAATGTCCTCCTTCGCGTACCCGATCACGGATCCATAGCGCAAAACCGGCTCACCGGCCTTGATGTCCGCCAGCGCTACCTTGTGCGCCTCCGGGACGTTTTCCACCAGCGTCAGCCCCGACTCGAACCGCGTTCCCGCCGGCAGCCCTCCCTCGTTAACAATGATCGCCACCGTGTCCTGCGGATTCACCTGCACATACAGCGGTCGCAACTTCACTTCGGTAGACATGCAATATTCCTCTTACGGCTGTTGCAACTTTCCTTCCACCAGCCGCCACACATGCAGCGGGTTCGCCTCTTGTAACGATTCCGGCAACAATGCCGCGGGGAAGTCCTGGTAGCACACTGGCCGTAGAAATCGCTCGATGGCCATCGCCCCAACCGAGGTCACGCGGCTGTCGGAAGTCGCAGGCGAAGGACCGCCGTGCACCATCGCGTAGGTCACCTCCACGCCGGTCGGAAACCCGTTCACCAGCAGCCGTCCGGCCTTGCGTTCCAGCATCGGCACCAGCACCCGCGCCAACTCGACGTCATCGTCCGCCATATGCAACGTCGCCGTCAGTTGCCCGTTGATGTGCTTCGCCACCGCGATCAGTTCGTCCACATCGTCACACTCAATCAGCAGTGCCGCCGGTCCGAACACCTCTTCCAGCAGTTCCGGCGACTGGATAAAGTGCCGTGCGTTGACACCGAAAATCATCGGCTGGCCAGCGTAGGATCCGCGCGGTGCCTCGCCTCCTGCGGACAAGCTGCGAATCCGGACGTCGCTCGACCACTTCGCCGTCCCCTGGCAGTATGCGCGATGAATTCCGGAGTTCAGCATCGTTGTCGCCGTCTTCGCCACCACCGCCGATTGCGCGGCCGCGCGGAACCGCTCAAAGTCCGCGCCTGCAATCCCGATCACAATGCCCGGCTTGGTGCAGAACTGCCCCGTCCCCAGCGTCACCGAATCAATCAGTCCCTGCGCAATCTTCTCCGCCCGCTCGGCCAACGCCGCCGGCAGCAGAAACACCGGGTTGATGCTGCTCATCTCCGCATACACCGGGATGGGAACTTCGCGCGCCGCGGCCAGCGCAACCAGCGTGCGGCCCACGCGTCTCGACCCGGTAAACCCGACTGCCTGAATCGCCGGATGCTTCACCAGTTCCTCGCCCACCGTGCTTCCGCCTCCAACCAGCAGCGAAAACACGCCCTCGGGCAGACCGCACTCCTGCACCGCCTTCTGCACCACGCGTCCCACCAACTCTGAAGTTCCCAGATGCGACGAATGCGACTTCGCCACCACCGGACATCCCGCCGCCAGCGCCGACGCTGTATCGCCGCCTGCAACCGAGAACGCCAACGGAAAGTTGCTCGCGCTGAACACCGCGACCGGCCCCAGCGCAATCTTCTGCGAGCGCAGATCGGCGCGCGGCATCGGCTTACGGTCGGGCATCGCGCGATCGATCGTCGCATTCAGCCATCGGCCTTCGCGAGTCAGCGATGCGAACAGCCGCAACTGCGCGACCGTGCGCGCCCGCTCGCCTTCCACTCGTCCGCGCGGCAGACCGGACTCGCTTATCACGCGCTCCACCAGCACATCGCCCAAATCCAGAATGCCCTGTGCAATCGTCTCCAGCAGGTGCGCCCTCGCTTCCAGACCGGCCGCGCGATACGGATCGAACGCAGCCTCCGCCAATGAGCAAGCGGCGTCCACATCCTGCTTCGAACCCTCGCCAAACCCGGGTTCCAGCTCCGCTCCGGTCGCCGGATTCACCGCGTGAATCACGCCCCTGGTTCCACGCACGGCGCGCGACCCGATCAGCATCTCGCCCGTCACCTGCACTCCCGTACTTTTCAACTCCGCCACATCCATAACCCGACTCCTTCTCGCTACGAGACCAGGCAGGGCGCTTCGAATCGAACCGCCAGCCCGGCGCCAGGTACTCGATCGCCCCGGCATCGTCCCGTGCCCCTGATTCCATCGTATTGTAGAGCGCGTGCGCGTGCTCAATTTACGCCTATCCACTTCGGTGCCGAGCCCCGTATCGTTCTCCAACCCAAATATCACGCCTGCGTCCGCAGCTCCAGGCGTTTGATCTCGCCCACAATCACCACGTAGCTAAAGATCGCCACCAGGGCCGTAACGCCCACAAACACGAGCGCATTGTTGAAGGACCCGGTCTTATTATTCACCAGGAATCCAATCACTAACGGCGTCGTGATGGTCGAGAGATTGCCGAACAGATTGAACACGCCGCCATTCACGCCCACCAGTTCCTTCGGCGACGTATCCGCGATCACCGTCCAGCCCAGCGCCCCGAATCCTTTGCCAAAAAACGCCAGCGACATCAGCACCATCACCAGCGTCTGCACATTGGTGTAGTTGCACCCAATCATCGTCACCGACAGCAGCATACCGGCAATAATTGGGGCCTTGCGCGCAAACGTCAGCGAGTGGCCTCTGCGCAGCAACCAGTCGGAGCAAACGCCGCCCAGAATACCGCCGGTGAATCCGCACAGGGCCGGCAGAGCGGCCGCAAACCCCGCCTGCAGAATGCTCATGTGCCTCGCTTTCACCAGGTAGGTCGGGAACCAGGTGAGGAAAAAGGTGGTCAGCGTGTTGATGCAGAATTGACCGAGGTAAATTCCCGCCAGCATCCGCTGGCCCAGCAACTGGCAAAACATCGCCCAGGTCAACGGAGTGCGCCGCGCCCCGGTCTTCTGATCAAGATGCACCAGGCCGCCGCCGGCTTCAATGCGGTCGATCTCCGCCCGCGAGATCATCGGGTGCTCGGTCACGTTGAAGACCAGCTTCGACCAGGCAAAAGCAAGCAGCAGCCCGGAGGCTCCCATGAACCAAAAGCAGCTTCTCCACCCGTAATGGGTCGTGAGCCATCCAAACAGCGGCCCGAATGCCACCAGAGAAAAATACTGCGACGAATTGAAGATCGCCGAGGCGCGCCCTCGCTCTGCGGTCGGAAACCACGCAGCGACGATGCGCCCATTGCCCGGAAACACCGGGGACTGCGCCAAGCCGGACATCAGCCGCAGCACGAAGATGATGGTGGCGACCCACGCGATCGGCGCATACCCGGCAAAGCCGATCAGAGCCGCGCAGATCGACCACGCGGCGATGCTGATGCCATACACGCGCTTGGAGCCGAAACGGTCCAGCAGACCGCCCGCAGGTAACTGGCCGGCCACGTAGGCGAAGCCGAAGCCGGAGAAAAGCAGGCCCATCTTTGCCGGTTCCAGCGAGAGCGCCTTCTGCATCGCCACACCCGCCACCGAAAGCGCAGCTATGTTGCCATAGCTGAAGGAGCTTGCGATAAACAGCATGGCGACGATGAGGTAGCGGATGTGGGTCTGCTTCTCGGCCAGTATCGAGGGGTCCGGCCTGCTCACGCGCGTCCCGCAATCAGCTTCTTAAGCGCATCCATCTCGCTTGCTTCCAGGTCCGTGAGCGGCGGCCGCACCGGTCCCGCAGGCCGCCCGACCGCGCACATCCCAGCCTTCACAATAGACACCGCATAGCCCTTGTGCCGGTTGCGGATGTCGATATACGGCAGCACAAAATCACGCAACTGCTTGAAAACCTCGGCATGATCGCGCCGCCGCACTGCCGCGTAAAAGTGCTGCGCAAATTCCGGAAGGAAATTGAAGATCGCCGATGAATAAGTAGTCACGCCCATCTCCAGATACGGCAGCGCAAACGTCTCCGCCGTAGGCAGACCGCCTATATACGTCAGCCGGTCGCCCATGCGCGCGTAGATGCGAGTCATCAACTCGATGTCGCCCAGCCCATCCTTGAAGCCAACCAGGTTCGGACAGCGTTCGCAGATGCGCTCCAGCCACACCTCATTCAGAATCGCGTTGTCGCGGTTGTAAAAGATCACCCCCAGCTTGGTCGACGCGCACACTGCCTCGACGTGCGCAGCCAGCCCCGCCGGGTCGGCGTTGATCAGATATGGAGGAAACAACAGAAGCCCATCCGCCCCGGCAGCCTCGCCCGCTCGCGCGAACTGTATCGCCATCGCCGTGCCGTAGCCGCACCCGGCCACCACCGGCACACGCTGGCTCGCCTGCTGCACGGCCGCCGCAACCACCGCCGAGAATTCCTCGAGGGTAAGCGAAAAGTACTCGCCCGTGCCTCCCGCCGCAAACAAACCAGCCGGCATGTGTTCCAGCAGCCAGTCAATATGACCGCGATACGCGCGCTCATCGAAGGCGAACTCATTCGTGAAATGAGTAACCGGGAACGAGAGCAGGCCCGCCCCTATCTTCTTCGCAAGCTCTTCCGAGGACATCCGGGTCATGGGGTTCCTTCAATCGAGATCGCGCGATCCTATGCGCAAACTATAAAGAACCAGGCGAACCAGACACAAGCAAGCCCCGGTTGCCCAGAGAATTCGACCGATTCCTCCGCGCCAGGCTTAACTCGCGAATCATGTTTCGAGACCACGCCGCCGGGTGTATTCTTGCGAGTTCTAGAGAATCGCCGGGGAAGCGCGGATGAAGGGTTGTTCCCATGCAAGTGCATGCCGTTTCGGGTCGGCAACCTCGACGCGAACGGAGCAGATGTGAAGCGCGCTAGAAAGTCTTTGTTACTTATGGCCATGCTGGCGGCGATGGCCACTGCCTCCCTCGGTGACCAGGCCTCGGACTACGTCGCTCGCGGCAATGCGGCACTGGCCAAAGGCGACGCCAACGGAGCCATTGCGGACTTCACCAACGCCATCGCCCTCATCAGTGCGGATCCGCAGCAAGCGGCCTCCAATCCAAACTTCGCGGTGGCTTATGCAAACCGTGGCGCCGCAAATCTGGCCATCGGCAATATGGATGGCGCGATCGCGGACAGCACCCAAGCCATCGCGCTCAACCCCTCGCTGCCGAATGCCTACTATGTTCGCGCCATTGCGAAGCAGGCAGAAGGCGACCCCGATACCACCATCGCGGACTGCACCAAAGCCATCGAGCTGAATTCGGCTTTCGCCAATGCCTACGTCTTTCGCGGAAATGCGGAACAGGCAATCGGCGAAACCGACCGCGCCATCGCCGACTTCACCAAGGCCGTCCAACTCCAGCCGAACCTCGCGGAGGCGTATGTCGATCGCGGAGATGCCAGGCGCTCCCGGGGCGACGTCGATGACGCCATCGCGGACTTCACCAAGGCCATCCGGCTCAGCCCCGGTCTCGCGAAGGCCTACCTCGATCGTGGAGCTGCGAAGCACGCCAACGGCGACCTGACCGGCGCGATCGTCGACTATAACAAGTCGATCCAGCTCAACCCCAGGGACCCGATTGCCTATGCCGATCGTAGCGCCGCGAAGCGGGCTAAAGGCGATTTGGACGGCGCGGCGGCCGACTCCCTTGCGGCAGCCAAACTCAGGTCCGGGCGATCTCCATAACCGGACCGCGGGATGACGCCCCAATTGGAGACATCGGTCTACTGGCCTGCCAGTTGGTAATGACCCGCGCGATCGAGCGTCACGATAGCCCGCGCGCCATTCTCCACAGCCGTCGCATTCGCGGCTGCGCCGTTGACCGTGACCCGTGCCCCCGGCGAATTCACCGGCACCGACACTCGCGCCACCACTCCCTCCGGCACGTCGACCGCAATCGCCATCGCGCTGCCGTTCTTGCGCGCATCCACCTTCAGCAATCCATGCGGCGTCGGCTCCCCGCCTCTCGCCCAGTCCAGGTCGACCAGGTCCGGTCGAATGTTCACCGTGCTAAAGCCCGCGCCCGTCGGCTGAATGCCCAGCACCTGCTCCATCATCCATGCCGTCGGCCCGGACGACCATCCGTGCGCCAAGCTCACGAAATAGCCCGAGCGGTTGTCCGACTGCAGTGACGAATGAAAATCTTCGCGATACCAACTCGGGTCATACGCCTCCCAGAAGCTGGTCGCGCCCTCGGCCACCATGCCGCCCCAGTATTGCCGAATCCACTTCAGCGCCTGCTCGCGGTGCCCCGTTTCGGCCATCGCGCGAATCACGTAGTAGTTGTAGTACGGCGAAATAATCAAACTGTTGGTCGGCCCAGTTCCCACCTGCGACAACACATTCTTCCAGATCGCGTCGTACTGTCCCGGCTGTGCCGCACCTCCAATAACCGCGGCCGCATTGGTCTGCCAGCGCGGCCCGAATGCTCCGGTGTTCGCATCCAGCAAATACTTCCGCGCACCCGACTCGATCTCCGCGGCCCTTGCTTCGTACTTCGCCGCATTCGCCGTATCGCCCAGTTCGCGCAGCATCCAAACCGCCTCGCGATACGCACGATAGAACTCGAGCGTCGTCGCCCGCCGAGTCTCTGCCGTGTCTCCGTTCAGGTCCGGCGACCAATCGACGTACAGCCACACATTGCTCTTGTTCGCATAGACGTTGCGCGCGTCGAACTCCTTGTCCACATACTCCAGCAACTGCACCATCCGCGCATGCTCGCGCTCCAGAAACTGCTTGTCTCCCGTGTGCCGGTAGTAATCCGCAACCCCGGTAAACCAGAACGACGAGTAGCCCGGAATCCCGTTCACATGCTGATCCACCGGGGCCGGCCCAATCAGCCGGTCCAGCGTATCCTCCATCAGCGGCCGCTCGCCGAAGACATCTTCGATCACGCGCCCGCTCACATCCGTGTCGCCCATCCAGCGCCCACGGTCGCGTTTGCTTGCGTCCCATACGCCGTCCTGCATGCACAGGTGCGCGGTATACGCACCCATCTCCCAGATGCGGTTCAGCAATGGGTCCGACGACTCGAATGACCCCGCATACTTCACCGGATAATAAATATCGTCCACACGAATCGCCTTGAGCTTCACCTCCGGCGCGCCATCGACAAACCGAATCTTCGCGTAGCGGAACGCCGTCTTCGGCCCGTGTCCCGTCCCATGCGCTGGAATCGTCAGCAGATTAGTGCCCAGGTACGGCGCCTTCATCGCCTCCGACTCCGACTCGCCCATCTGCACCGTCACGGTCACCGGCGCATCGCTATCCGAAACCAGCTCAACCCTTCCCGTAAGTTCGCGTCCGAAGTCCAGCACCACGCTGGGCGCCTCTTCATCCGTCAACCGGACCGCCGGCATCCGAACGCTGAATTCGCCTGCGCCGCCGGTCAGGCTGGCAAGATTCTCCAGACTGCCACGCCCCGCGTAGTGCGCCAGAATTCCGCTCGCTGGAATCGGCGTGTGCGCCAGGTAGCCCGAGATGCCGTCATAGCCCGGCCAGTCGTACAGCCCCGCATCCGCATTCCACTGAAACATATCCACGGAGCTCTCGATCGCCCCGATGCTCTGGACCTGCTTCCACTTCGAGTCATCGAACGCCACCCGCTCCCAACCCTCCGGGGCCGAAACCGCGCTCTTCCACTGCTTGTCGCTGATCAGCAGCGCCGGTCCGTCCACCCATTCCGGCCCGGCCGCAATCTTCGCCACTACTACCTGCCCAAACGTCTGCTGGCGCACCAGTGCGCTGTTCGCGAAGCCTGTTACCCCACGCCCGCGCACCGCCTCAATTGCAATCGTGTTGGCGCCCGCCTGCAGATACTTCGCCACGCTCACCGCAAACACGTGCATGCCCAGCGGCGAGGTGACATCGCTCTCCACATGTTCCGCCAGTGTGCCGTTTAGCCACACGTCTATGCTGCGCGGTCCGGCGAGGTAGAGCGTCGCCTCACGCGGCACTGTGTCGACATTGAATCCCCTGCGAAAGTAGTGCGGCTCAATCGCCTCATCCGCCTTGGGCCGCGTGTACAGCACCTTGTCATTCGCATTAGCGTCGTTCGCCGTCCAGATGTACTCCTCCGCCAGCGGCGTGTGCAGGCTGCTTTCCAGTACTGGCCGCGCGATATCCCGCGTCGGATCCAGCGGCGTTATTTTACTCGGCGTCAACTCCTGCGTCAGCGGCAAATCCTGCGCGCACAGAACGCCTGCTGCCAGCATTGCCGCCAGCGCACACCGCAAACTCAATCCCGCAACTCTCATCCGCCTCACCGCCATCCATGGTTCTGAATCAATCCCACCTTATATGCAACTCCACCGCCATTGGCAACGCCGTTCTTGCGTCTGCCTTACCTACCGCTCACTCCGCCTCGCGAAAGTGGTAAAGGCCCGCGGTCGCGCGATAAACCACCACTTCACCGTCGCGCCGCACCTCCGTCAACTGCGGCCCCTTTCCCTTAGGCAGCCCATTCTCCGGCGCACTCGGCGTCATCTTCACCGGCAGAATCAGCGTGGCCGTCGCACCTGGAGGAATCGCCACGTCGATCGAAGTGACCCCACTCTCCTGCTTCCAGCCACTCTCAATCTCTCCCAGCACCGACTTATAGCCGCACTTCACCCAGCTCACGCCGTCCAGCATCGCCGGCCGGATCGTAATCCGTTCATCCTTGTTCCGCGACATATCAAAGTCGATCCCGCCCAGCGCACGGTAAAACCATTCCTCCGCGCCGCCCAGCATAAAGTGGTCCTGGCTGCCATGCTTCGCATCCCAGGCCTCGGTCAGCGAAGTCGCCCCCGCCGCCAACTGCGACCCGTAACTCGGCGGGTCTTTGCGCAATAACATCGCCAGCACCAGGTCGCTCTCGCCGCTCTCCATCAGCGCACGCAGTAGGTACGGGTAGCCCACCTCGCCCGTCGTGATGTGGTCGTCATGCGCGTGAATATCCGCCACAATATGCGCCAGCACCTCAGCCTTTCGTTCGTCCGGCACAATCCCCAACGCCAGCGGCATCGCATTCGCCGTCTGACTGCCCGTGTCGTAATAACTCTTCTCGGCATTCCAGAATCTGCGGTTGAAAGCGTCGGCTTCCCGCTGCGCCAGCGTCACATATTTCGCCGCATCGTCCCTATGCCCCAGCAGCGCGGCGATTTTACCGATTGCCACCGCGTCCTCATACAGCATCAGCGTGCCCGTCACCCCCAGCGACGTATCCTGCGACACGCCCGGCGCATTCGGTCCAATGTCGAACCAGTCCCCCAGCCCGTACGCCACAATCCCATCGTCCGCCTTGCTCTCCAGAAACTTCACATACGCCCGCATCACCGGATAGTTCCGCTCCAGCGCGCTCGTTTCCCCATAAAACCGGTAAGCTGCCCACGGCCCCAGTACGCTCGCCGATCCCCACTCCGGCGAGTCGTCAAACACCGCATCCTTCGGCGTCGTTCCAAACACCACGTACTGCGGCGCGGTGGTCGGCACCAGGCCGTCCGCATGTTGCGCGTCGCTGATGTTCTTCTCCGTCGCCGCATACAACCCGCGCAGATCGTTGTTGAACATCAGCCCTGAGGCCACCAGGTGCGTCTCCTCCAGCCAGCCCAACTTCTCCCGGTGCGGACAATCCGTGAACAGGCTCACCTCGTTGTTGTGCATCGCGCTTACGATCAGCGCGTGGATCGCATTCAGCATGTCGCTCGAACTCTCAAAGCTTCCCGTCACCGGCGACGCCGAATGCCACTCAACACCTTTGATCTCGGCTATCTCCGGCTTCGCAGACAAATCAGCTTCACTCCACTCCGCCTGCACATAGCGAAATCCGTAATAACCAAACCGCGGCTCCCAATCCTCCCCATCCGTCGAGCCACGCAACGTATAGGTCCACCAAGACGCCCCGCGCGGTCCGCCGCCGGAACTGCGCTGGGACACCGACCCATCCGGCTCCAGCAGTTCGCCGGGAGTCAGCTTGAGCACCGCCCCAGCCGGGCCTTTCACGCGAATCGAAGCAACCCCCGCAAAGTTTTGCCCCAGGTCGTATAGCGTTTTGCCCGGCCCCAACTCGGTCACCTTCACCGGCAAGTGGCTCGCCCACTCCTTCACCTCCGGCGCAATCGCCGCGGTCAGCGCGCCTCCAGGCCCATCCGTCTCCACTGCCGCTGTCCACGCCGTGTCGTCAAATTCCGGCAGGTTCCAGCCTCGTTGCTCCATCCGCGCGTCGAAGTCCTCGCCTCCGTAGGTCGAACTGAACGTCACCGGCCCTTTCGCAACTTTCCACTGCCCGTCCGTTGCAATCGTCTCCGTCTTGCCGTCCGCGTACGTCACCTGCAGCTCCGCAATCATCTTTGGAGCCCCAAAGCTGCCTTCGAACTTTGTGAATCGCCCCTTGGTCCGCTGCACGTTATACATCCCATTGCCCAGCATTACTCCCAGCACGTTCTTTCCCGGCTTCAGCATCTTGGTAACGTCGTAGCTCTGGTACGTGACCGTCTTTTTGTAATCCGTCCAAGCCTGGTGCAGGCCGTGCGGAGTCACCGGATGCATCTCGCCCTTGGTGCCAAAACTCGCCTCGTACTGACCCAGCCCCGCAATCCGCAGGGTCGCCTTCGCCACTTTCCCCCGCACCGTGAACTCCCGGCGAAACACCGGCATCGGCCGGCTCCCATCCAGCTCCGCGCCGTCCCGCTCGGTGCTCCACGGAGCCATGATCCACCGCGCCGCCCAGCCCGTGTCCGGGTGCGGCGCCTGCGCGTTCCCGGCGCCCGTCCCCAACGCCACCAGTCCCGCCACAACCATCGCCTTCATCTTGTTCGGCATCTTATTCATGGGTCGCGTACGCCTCAAGCTTCCGCCTACCAAACTACCTCATCGCCTCGAACTTGGTAGAATCGAGGAGACGAAGAAGGCGCATCCAACGAGGATAAAGGAGCTTCCATGGCAACTCTTCTCGAACAGCTTCGCGGTATGACCACCGTAGTCGCCGACTCCGGCGACATCAACTCCATCGTGCAATTCAAGCCGACGGATTCGACCACCAATCCTTCGCTCATCGCGGCTGCGGCCCAGATGCCCGCCTATGCGCCCATCGTCGACGATGTCCTGATGAAAGCCCGCGAGCAGGCCGGCCCCGCCGCCTCCGACAAACAGGTCGCGGCACTCGCCTTCAAGTCCCTCGCCGTTGCCTTCGGTCGCAAGATCCTCGAGATCGTTCCCGGCCGCGTCTCTACTGAAGTCGACGCGCGCCTCTCCTACGACACTGAGAAGACCATTGAGCAGGCGCGGGACATCATCAAGCAGTATGACCAGGCCGGCATCGGCCGCGAGCGCATCCTCATCAAAATCGCCTCCACCTGGGAGGGCATCAAGGCCGCCGAAGCGCTCGAAAAGGAAGGCATCCACTGCAACCTGACCCTGCTCTTCGGCTTGCACCAAGCCATCGCCTGCGCCGAGGCAAAGGTGACCCTCATTTCGCCCTTCGTCGGCCGAATCCTCGACTGGTACAAGCAGGACACCGGCAAGGACTACGTCGGCGCCGACGACCCCGGCGTCCAGTCCGTCACCACCATCTATAACTACTACAAGCACTTCGGCTACAAGACGGTAGTCATGGGCGCCAGCTTCCGCAACATCGGCGAGATTACCGAACTGGCCGGCTGCGACCTGCTCACCATCGCGCCCAAGCTGCTCGCCGAGCTCGAGTCCAAGCAGGGCGACCTGCCCCGCAAACTCGATGCCGCCAAGGCTGCCGCGATGAACATCCAGAAGATCCCCATGGACAAGGCCACCTTCGACAGAATGCACGCCGCCGACCGCATGGCCAGCGACAAGCTGTCCGAAGGCATAGAAGGTTTCTCCAAAGCGCTGGAAGATCTCGAGAAGCTGCTGGAAAAACGCCTCAGCGAGATCAGCGAAAAGCAAGCCGTCGGCGCCCACTAAGTCTCAGCCCGTCATTCTGCCCTGAGCAGAGTCGACGGGCAGAATCTCCGCAGTTCTTTCTTGAGAAGCGGCGGCCCATTCTTGGGGTCGCCGCTTTTCCGGATTTTGCATTGTTCACCCACGTTCGCCCCCATGGCCCGAGCTAAACAAACCACGCACCCGGTGCAGGTCCTGCGCGAGACGGCGCTGCTGCTCGGCGCGTCCATCCGCGCGTGCCTCGCCCATCCCGGCAAGGAGCCGGTCCATCAGCTCCGCACCACCACGCGCCGCATCGAGGCGCTGTTCGTGCTGCTCTCTATGCTTCCCTCGCTTCCGCCGCACCGGGAACAGGCGGATAAAGCCCTGCGCCTGTTCAAGCGACTGCGCCGCGCCGCCGGGCAGGTGCGCGACATCGACGTCCAGCGTGATCTCGTCGAAAAGGAAGCCGAAGCAGTCCCTGGCGAGCCACCGCCTGACCCCGCTCTGCAGGGCGAAGCCCGCCGCCTGAGCCGCGAACTCAAGCGCAAGCGCGACCAACACGCCGACTCGCTTTTGCGTCTGCTCAGAAGGGAGCAGGCAGAAGTCGCCCTAGCCTTCGACGATCTGCTGGATGCGCTTGCCCCGTCCGAGGCCATCAAGCTCACCCAAGCCGAGCTGATCGCCCTCATCCGCGGCTGGTATGCGCAGCACGTCCCGCCCCGGCCCGCAGCCGCCGCTTCGCAGAGCGCTGAAGAGCTGCACGAAATCCGCAAGTGCGCCAAGCTCGCGCGCTATATCGCCGAGTCCGCGCCGGAATCCGCTCGCCGCACCCGCAATCTCGGCGCGAAGTTCGAGGGTCTGCAGAAGGCCGGCGGTGAATGGCACGACCACCTGCTGCTCGCCGACATCGCCGCCGTCGAGTTGGGCAAGACCGCCCAGCTCACGCAGCGCTTCGCTGCTCAGGCTGAAATCGCGCTCAGCAACTTCCGGCGCTGTCTGCGCTACAAAATATAACGGCTCAGGTCGTGGTCCTTCACAATCGACGCGACCTGCTGCTTCACGTACTCCGGGTCCACCACAATCACCTTCTCGATCGTCCCATCGTCCTTCTTCCGCTCGATCACCGGCAGCGGCGACGACTTCTGCGGCTCACTCGTCAGCGGCGCCGACGCCGAAACCTCGGCAATCACACCCTCCTGCGTCGCCTCCGCTCGCGGGCTCTTGAACAAGTCCGGCGCCTGGAAGCTGATCTCGTCCAGCACCCGCTCCATGATCGTGTGCAGCCGCCGCGCGCCAATGTTCTCCGTCGTCTCGTTTACCCGGAACGCAAACTGCGCCATCTCCGCCAACGCCTCCGGCGTGAACTCGAGCTTCAGCCCCTCGGTCTCCAGCAGCGCCGTCGATTGCTTCACCAGCGACGATTTCGGCTCCGTCAAAATCCGGATAAAGTCTTCCACCGTCAGCGACTTCAACTCCACGCGGATGGGAAAGCGCCCCTGCAACTCCGGGATTAGGTCGCTCGGCTTCGAAACGTGGAACGCGCCCGCCGCGATGAACAGAATGTGGTCCGTCGAAACCATTCCATACTTGGTGTTGACGGTCGTCCCTTCCACAATCGGCAGAATGTCCCGCTGCACGCCTTCGCGCGATACATCCGGCCCGTGCCCGCCCTCGCGCCCGGCAATCTTGTCGATCTCGTCCAGGAAGACGATCCCCGAATCCTCAACCCGTTCCACCGCCAGCCGCGTCACCTGGTCCATGTCGATCAGCCGGCCTTCTTCCTCCTGCACCAGGTACTCGAACGCCTCCGCCACCTTCATCTTCCGCTTCTTCGTTCTCTGCCCGAACAGCCCCGGAAGCATGTCCTTCAGGTTCATGTCCATGTCTTCCGGCCCCTGCGCCGACAGGAACTCGAAGCTCGGCTGGTTGCGGTCGCGCACGTCGATCTCCACCATCCGCTCATCCAGCCGTCCCTCGCGGAACTGCTGCCGCAGCTTCTCGCGCGTGCGCTCGTGGCTCGATTGCGCCGCCTCATCCACCTTCGAATCCGCGGGCTTCTCGGCTGAAGCGTCAATCGTCTGCCCGCTCGACGGTACCTGCAGCACTTGCATCGCCCGCATGCCCGTCGGGGTCATCATCACGGCTGCCGGCCCTGCAGCCCTCGGCTGGGCCGCAGCCTGCGTCGGCGGAGGCGGCAGTAGCAGGTCCAGGAGCCGGTCCTCAGCATTCAACTCGGCCTTGTCCTCCACGTCCTCCATCTTCTCTTCGCGCACCATGTCGATGCCGATCTCCACCAGGTCGCGCACAATCGACTCCACATCGCGCCCGACGTAGCCGACCTCGGTAAACTTCGAAGCCTCCACCTTCAGGAATGGCGAATTGGTCAGCTTCGCCAGCCGCCGCGCAATCTCGGTCTTGCCCACGCCCGTCGGCCCAATCATGATGATGTTCTTGGGCATGATGTCGTCGGCCAGCTCCGGCGCGAGCTTTTGCCGGCGCATCCGGTTTCGCAGCGCAATCGCCACCGCACGCTTAGCCGCATGCTGGCCCACCACATACTTGTCCAGCTCCGCCACAATCTCGCGCGGAGTCATCTCATCCAGCGCCAGCGCCTGGTCATCCGACGTTCCCGGTAAAAATATTGCCATCTACTTTGTTCCTCTTATCCCCACTGTTGCGCCAAACCTATGAATCCTAGCCCTCGAACCCCACCTCGAACCTCGAACCTGTCTTACGCCTTCGTCAGCTCTTCAATCGTCAACTGGTCGTTCGTATAAATGCAGATCTGCCCAGCGATCTTCAAACTCTTCTCCGCAATCTCTCGCGCACTCAACTCCGTGTTCTCCACCAGCGCCCGCGCGCTGGCCAGAGCGAAGCTTCCGCCCGACCCGATCGCCACAATCCCCTCGTCCGGCTCAATTACGTCGCCGTTTCCGCTCAGCACAAACGTCGCCGTCGTATCGCACACAATCAGCAACGCCTCCAAATGCCGCAGCATCCGGTCCGTCCGCCAGTCTTTGGCCAGTTCCACGGCCGAGCGCCCCAGGTTCCCCGCATACTGCTCCAGCTTGGTCTCGAACCGCCCGAACAGCGAAAATGCATCCGCCGTCGATCCCGCAAAACCCGCCAGCACCTTGTCCTGGTACAACCGCCGAATCTTCTTCGCCGAGTGTTTCATCACGTTTGCGCCCAGCGTCACCTGCCCATCGGCCGCCATCACCACGCTGTCGCCCCGCCGCACGCACAGCACCGTGGTCGACCGCACGCGGCGGCCCTCCCCGAGGTCCAGTGGATGGCCCACCGCATCATCGGCATTTTCAGCGTTGTTTTGTTTCAGCGAGATATCGGCGGAGTCGTAAAAAGTCGATTTCATGAGCAACTTCCAGTATATCGCCCGGAATGGGGTTCGAGGTCCGATACCCACCCCCGGTACCACATGCTCCGTTCCTCGTATACTTAAAGCGATGCACATGGTCGCCGCCCCAAATCGCAAGATGAAGCGCGTCCTCCAGGTCTCTATGGCGCTAACGGCGGCCTACGTCGTCGCCACCCTGTTGTTCGGCATCCGCGCCCACTCCCTGGCCCTCATCTCGGAGGCCGGCCACAACGTCTCCGACCTGCTCGCGATCCTGCTCTCGTTCGCCGCCGTCTACTTCCAGAGCCGCCCCGCTACCGACCAGAAAACCTTTGGCTATCAGCGCGCCGGAGTCCTCGCCGCCTTCGTCAACGCCCTCACCCTGATCGTCCTCGCCGCCTGGATCGCAATCTCCGCCATCCACCGCCTCTACACCCCGGTCACCGTCCACGCGAACATCATGATGGTCGTCGCCGCCGCCGGAGTCCTGATGAACGGCGCCATCGCCGGCCTGCTCTGGAAGTTCTCCGGCGACGTCAACATCCGCTCCGTCTTCCTGCACATGCTCGGCGACACGCTCTCCACCGCGGCCGTCATCGCCGGCGGCCTCGGCATCCTCTTTACCGGTGCCATGTGGATCGACCCAGTGCTCTCTCTCCTCATCGCGGGCATGATCATCTGGTCATCCATCACCATCGTCCGTGAAACCCTCAACATCCTCCTCGAAGGCACCCCCAGCGCGGTCGAGCTGGCAGAAGTCCGCACCGCCATCTCCGCCGTCCCCGGCGTCCTCGACGTCCACGACCTCCACGTCTGGTCGCTGGGCTCAGCCTCCCACGCTCTCGCCAGCCACGTCCTCATCCCGGAGATGCCGCTCTCCGAGTGCACCAGCATCCTCGACGCCATCAATTGCGCCCTGCGCGACCGCTTCCACATCACCCACACCACCATCCAGTTCGAGATTCGCGGCTGCGAAACCACCCACGGCTGCTCTGCCCCGCCCCCGCTGGAAGCCGTAGGCGGCGCCCATCATCACCACGACCACTCCCACTGATCTCACAATTCGAGATTACTCCGCACCCATCCTGCTCTTTGCGTCTTTCATCCGCCCCACTGCGGGCACATGCTCGCCCGCGCCGGCCAGTCCCCACTTCGGCATATTCACGTACACGCACTCGAACTGTCCCGCCGCCACCTGGTACGTCTCGTGCCACACGCCCACGCTGCCATTGCCGCCCACTTTGCGGTTGAACGCCGCCCACGCCGGCAGATGATTCGCATCCCGAGCGTGCGCATACGCATGCAACTGCTCGAACGACCGCCAGTACTGGATGGTGGCCACACCGCGCCAGCTCACAACGAACTCCGCGTGCAGAAACCCCGATTCCTTGTTCGCCGCCAACTCCTTCAGCATCGGAGGCATCGCCCGCGCTACGGGAACCCACTTATGCAGCGCCCAAAGTTGGTTTACCCGCATCCCAATCAAAAACACCACAAACGGCCCCTCGATCGTGGCAGCATAACGGCCTGCAAACACCTTCGCCATAGCCCCCTCCGGGTTGCCTCAAACAGAAACGCCCACCAATCGGCGGGCGCCTCTCACTCCTCTGCAGAATTCAGCCTACACCAGCGTTGCGTCCAGCGTAATCTCCGCCGCCGCCAGTAGCCGCGAGATCGGACAGCCCGCCTTCGCGCCGCCCGCAATCTCGTCGAACTTCGCCTTGTCGATGCCCGGAATCTTCGCCTTGGTCGTCAGGTGGATCTTGGTCACGGTCGGCTTGTCGTGCAGGTCAAGAGTCACCACCGCGGTGGTTTCAATCGAGTCCGGCGTAAAGCCCGCCTTGCCCAGCTCCGCGCTCAGCGCCATCGAAAAGCAGCCCGCGTGCGCCGCCGCAATCAACTCCTCTGGATTCGTCCCCACGCCTTCGGCAAACCGCGCCGCAAAGCTGTACTGCATCGCCTTCAACGCTCCGCTCTGGCTGGAGATCGTGCCTTTTCCTTCTTTCAAGCTGCCATTCCAAACTGCACTCGCACTACGGTCCATAGTCACTCTCCTGGTTGCTTCTGAGAGAATTCTACCGCGCCGAATCTGCTTTTGCCCTCACGCGAAGCGTCGAGAACGGCACGAAGCTGTCCCATACAAAAGGTATCCCATTCGATGCGTCAATCGCAGCCACGGCGAACAAAGATGGGTGAAAAATCTGCCCGATTGCTCTACTCTATCCTCCATGCAGACGGAACCGCCGCAGCCCGCCGACCCGCTCATGACCGCAGCCGGCCAGGACGCCTGCCCGCTCTCCACTGAACACCACTCCGTCTTCTGCCCCAACTGCTCGTCCCGCCTCGCCGAATCCCGCTGCAAGCTCGTCTGCCGCATCTGCGGCTACTTCCTCAGTTGCGCCGACTTCTACTGAGCTGTTCCAATTCGCCGCGGCCTCTCCAGTGACCCACCGCACCACCTGCATCCAACGGATTGCAGTACAGTGCAATGGAGGATATCCCATGCTCTCCGTTCGAAGTCGAAGCTCCCTCGCTCTGCTCGCCGCCGCGCTGCTTCTGCCGCCCCTCACCGCGTGCAACTCCAAGTCCTCCGCGACCCCCGAGAACTTCATCGTCGGCCTCAACGCCCACTTCGCCGGCCACCCCGACTGTCTCTTCGCCGACCCTCCGCACTTTCCCTACGAGACCAGCGACCCCGCCATGACCAAGCAGTTGAACGCCCTGGCCGACGAGCAACTGCTCAAGGTGGAAGAAGAACGCGACCTCCACGTCAGCCGCTACACCACCACCGACGCCGGCGCCCGCGTCGCGCCGCACTTCTGCTACGGCCACCGCATCGCAACCACCATCGACAGCTTTACCCCGCCCGCCCCCGCCAACGGCTTCCCCGAAACCCAGGTTGCCTATCACTACACCATGCAGGACGTCCCGGTCTGGGCCAAGTCTGACGCCATGCGCGCCGCCTTCCCCGCCATGGCCCTCGCCACCAGCGGTACCGCCAGTGATAAAGCCACCCTCGCCAGTACCATGGCCGGCTGGAGCGTTCCCGACTAGGGCTGCATCCGGGCGCCTGCTGGGCTGCTCCCGTCGCTCAAAGTGAGCAATACAGCACAGCCAGGCGCCATGGATAGGAATAGGGTTAAATAGGAAAGTTCGGTCGAGAATCCTCTGAGCGGAACTCACCCGAATGCGACAGCATATCTACTCCACGCTGCACGACGATGACACAGAGTTGGTAACGGTAACTGAGATCTTCGAGCGCGAGCAGGCGACCGAGATCCTGCTAAAGGCTGGGGCGCTGCAACGCGCCATCTTCAACAGTGCCAACTTCTCCAGCATCGCCACAGACGCGCACGGCGTCATTCAAATCTTCAATGTTGGCGCCGAGCGCATGCTTGGCTACACCGCTGACGAGGTGATCAACACCATCACCCCCGCCGACCTCTCCGACCAGCACGAACTGATCGCCCGCGCCGCTGCATTGAGCCTCGAATTTGGCACCGCCATCACCCCCGGGTTCGAAGCCCTGGTCTTCAAAGCCTCGCGCGGTATCGAGGACATCTACCCGCTCACCTACTGCCGCAAGGATGGCAGCCGCTTCCCTGCCCTCGTCTCCGTCACCGCGCTGCGCGATTCCGCCGAAGACATCATCGGTTACTTGCTGATCGGCACCGACAACACCGCGCGTAAGCAGGCCGAGAAGGCCCTGCTGCGCAGCGAAATGCTGGCCAGCGCGGGACGCATGGCGGCCAGCATCGCGCACGAGATCAACAACCCGCTCGAAGCCGTGATGAACACCATCTACCTCGCGCGGACCACCGCGGACCTCCCCGCCGTGGCGCTCGAGTACCTGGACATCGCGGACGGCGAGCTGATGCGCATCGCCCACATCACCCGCCAGACCCTCGGTTTCTATCGCGAGTTCTCCGCCGCCACCAGCAACTCCGCCTCGGCGCTCATCGACTCCGTCGTCAATCTCCTCCAGGCCAAGATCCGCGCCAACGGAGCCCAGGTCGAGCAGCAGTGCGACAAGTCTCTTCGCATCATGGGAATCGCAGGCGAGTTGCGCCAGGTGCTCGCAAACCTGCTCGCCAACAGCCTGGACGCCGTCGAGCAGAACGGCAGAATCGTCCTCCGCGCCGCCGCTTCCGTCGACCCCTGCAACGGCCAGCCCCGCGTCCGCATCACCGTCGCCGATTGCGGCTGCGGCTTGACGCCCGCCACCGCCAAGCGCATCTTCGAGCCCTTCTTCACCACCAAAGGCTCGGTCGGAACCGGCCTCGGCCTATGGGTCTGCAAGCAGCTCGTCGAAAAAAACGGCGGCGCCATCCAAGTCCGCTCTATGACTCACGGCGCCTGCAAGGGGACCACCTTCTCCGTCCTCCTGCCCAGAGACGCCGCCCCACCACCTCTCATCGCCGGGAATTAGGCCGCTTCGTTATCCGCCTTCAGCTTCTCTGCCGTATAGTGCGCAATCAGCGCATCGATGGTCGGCTGCAACTGCCCCTCCATCACCTGCGCAAGCTGGTGATTGGTCAACCCGATGCGGTGGTCCGTCATCCGGTTCTGCGGGAAGTTGTACGTCCGAATCTTCTCGCTGCGGTCGCCCGTCCCAATCTGCTGCTTCCGGTCCTTCGCCTGCAATTGGTGGATACGTTCCGCCTCCACCTCGTACAGCCGCGCCCGCAGCACCCGCATTCCCTTCTCGCGGTTCTTGATCTGCGACTTCTCATCCTGGCAGCTCACCACCGTCCCCGTCGGCAGATGCGTAATCCGCACCGCCGAGTAGGTCGTATTCACACTCTGCCCGCCCGGCCCCGACGAGCAGAACGTATCGATCCGCAGGTCCTTCGCCTCGATCTTGATGTCCACCTCTTCCGCCTCCGGCAGCACCGCCACCGTGATCGCCGAAGTATGCACCCGCCCCTGCGTCTCCGTCGCCGGGACCCGCTGCACCCGGTGCACTCCCGACTCGTACTTCAGTTGCGAGTAGACATTGTTTCCCTCAATGATCGCCGTCACATCCTTCAGCCCGTTCCCAATCCCCGACTCGGTCTGCGACAGCACCTCCACCTTCCACTTGTGCTGCTCCGCAAACCGCATGTACATGCGAAACACCTCTGCCACGAACAGCGCCGCTTCGTCGCCACCCGTCCCCGCGCGCAGTTCCAGGATCACGTTCTTCTCGTCGTTCGGGTCCTTGGGCAGCAGCAGCACCTTCAGCGCCTCCTCCACCGGCGCCAACTGCGGCTCCAGCAGGGCAAGCTCCTCCTGCGCCATCGCCTTCACGTCTGGGTCCGCGTCGGTCAGCATCGCCTTCGCCTCGGCAATCCCATCCTTGATCTTGCGATACTCGCGAAACTTCTCCACCGTCGGCTCAAGGTCGCGGTACCCCTTCGACACCTTGCGATAGTTCTCCTGATCATTCACGATCTTCGGATCCGAGAGCTGGCGGCCAAGCTCTTCGTAGCGCGCTTCCAACTGATCTAAGCGGTCAAACATGGGATATCTCCTGAGTCAGGACGAAACTGAAATTGTTGAGGGGGGCGCGGGCGCAACACCGCGCAGCAGGCGTTCGATTAGGCGCAGCTAGTGCTGGCCGCGACGCAACAACGTCGCGCGGGAAGGGCTCACCGGGTTTGCACTCGCATGCAGCATCACTGCTTAAGATGATACCGCGTCCCCAAAGGACGCGGCGGGTCTTCCAAACTGCGACCCCATCTCAATACGGGTTGTGCGGATTCGCCGACACCGGCACGTCCATCGGGCCGGCCGCGCCAATGGTTGGCATCTGCCCCTTGTGCTTCGCCATAAACTCCTGCGCAGATTCTGTCTCGATCTCGTGCTCGTGGCTATAGAAGACATACGACTTCATCGCCACCTTGAACTCGCACGCATGGAATTCGTCCGGCTTCTGGCCGATCTCGCCGAACACCACCTCAATCGACTGGCCCGGCTTCTTCCACATCGCCGGATAGGCTTCGTTTCCCGACGACCCCATCAGGTGGTCCGCGCAGTCGTAGGTAAACTCCACGCCGTGCGGCACCCCCTGCTCGTCAAACAGGTTCGCGCGGCCGAACGCATGGTATCCCCACGCATTATGGTTCCAGTTTGTGCCGTAGATATGCACCCGCAAGGTGTAGTCGGCGATGTTCCGCTTCGCTTCCACCAGCGTGGGAACGCAGAGGAACAGCATAAGTACAACCATCGTAGTGGTTAGGCGGTGGCGGCTCATACCCGAACTCCTGAGTTGTGATGTGTGAACGGGCCCCTGGAGAGAATCTAAGCAACCCCGCCCAACTCGTCAAGGATGCGGCGTCCCCGCATCCGGAACCACCGTCTCGCCCGGCAGAATCCTGCTGGTGGCCTTGAACAGGTGGCAGCCGGTATACGTAGCCTCAAAGTGGAAGGTCACGCCCTCCTCCTTCGGCACGTCGGCTACCATCTTCGCCGTCAGCGGATACACCTTCCCGTCCAACTCCGTCGCCACAAAGTCGATGGCCGTGAAGTCGACCACGTGGACCTGCTCTGCATTCTCATGCGGCACCTGCCGCTCCAGGTGCTTTGCATTGCCAGCAACGTCCAGCAGCGCAAATCCCCTGGGAGCGCCGGTGTTGGTGCATTGGGGACGGTCGAACGTGCCCGGCGGCGACTCGAAGTCGATCCGCCCCTGACTCAGGCTGTAGCGGAAGCACGCCTGCGTCGTCGGCAGAAAGAAGAACAGCGACTCGCCGAACCCTCCCCCTACCATGAATGGCGGATCAAATCTGCCGCTGGGAGGCTTGCCGTTCACCGCCGACACTTCGAGATCTTCGCCGAGCCTGCCCGCGGCCGCGCGCTCCACCCGCACCGTCGCCACAAACCGCACCTGCGCCTTCACCTTCCCTTTTTTAAGCGCCTGGCTCAACCCCGTCTCCTGGCACTCGAAGTCCGGCAAATCATGTTGCAGCGACAGCGCCGCCGCTCCCAGTTTCTGCAACTCAGTCTGCAACGCAGCCGCTTGCCCGTCCTGCGCAGGCGCAGCCTGCCCCAGCGCCCCCGCCGCGCACGCCACCAACAGCACCAATCCCACCCCTCGCATCCCCATGCCCGATTCTAGCCGCAATCGCACAGGCCAGATTCACCCTCCGCCAAGCCCCATCCAACGACCCCGCCGTGGCATCATAAGTTCCATGGAATACCGAAAACTTGGTAAATCAGGAATCCGTGTCCCCGAGCTTTGCTTCGGCTGCGGGACCTTCGGCGGCCGCAGCGAGTTCTTCGACGCCTGGGGCGCTACCGAAGACATCGCCCAGGCCCGCAAGATCGTCGACATCTGCATGGAAGCCGGCCTCAACTTCTTCGACACCGCCGACATGTATTCCGAGGGCCGCAGCGAAACCGTCCTCGGCGGCGCCATCAAGCATCTCCGCCGCGAGGACGTCCTCATCTCCACCAAGGCCACCTTTCGCCTCGGCAAAGGCCCCAACGACGTCGGCTCCTCGCGCTATCACCTCGTCCAGGCGCTCGAAGGCTCCCTCCGCCGCCTCGGCACGGACTACATCGACGTCTACCACCTGCACGGCTTCGACGCGACCACCCCGGTCGAAGAGACGCTCTACACCCTCGACACCTTCGTCCGCTCCGGCAAGGTCCGCTACCTCGCCTGCTCCAACTTCTCCGGCTGGCACCTGATGAAGTCGCTCTCCGTCAGCGAGCGCTACGGCTGGGCCCGCTACGCCGGCCAGCAGGTCTACTACTCCCTCGTCGGCCGCGACTACGAGTGGGAGTTGATGCCGCTTGCCCTCGACCAGGGCCTCGGCGCGCTCATCTGGTCACCGCTCGGCTGGGGCCGCCTCACCGGCAAGATCCGCCGCGAGACCGGTATCCCCAGGGACAGCCGCCTCAACTCCAAGCTCGTCTTCGACATGGGCCCCCAGGTCCCGGAGGAGTATCTCTACGCCGTCGTCGAAGCCATCGACGAGGTCGCCCTGGAGACTGGCAAAACCGTCCCCCAGATCGCCCTCAACTGGCTGCTGCGCCGGCCCACCGTCTCCTCGCTCATCATCGGCGCGCGCAACGAGCAACAGCTCCGCCAGAACCTCGGAGCCGTCGGCTGGTCGCTCACCCCTGCCCAGGTGGCCTCGCTCGACGCCGCCAGCGAACTGCCGCTCGCTTATCCCTATTGGCATCAACGCCAGTTCCCCGACCTGAATCCTAAGCCTGTGTAACCGCGCCGCCGCCCACCGGCGTCTCACTCGGTTGGATTGCTGCGCGCCAATATCCGCATCCTAATGGTGTTACCGCAAGGTCTTCCGGGAGACGCTAAGGTAACCCGCCTGCTTTTTTGCGCCCTCCTGGCATCTCAAGATGAGAAGATGGGTAGCGTTCAATTCTCCATAGCTTGTTGCGACGGAATCACCAAGGGGCCCGAACCAAGATGAAGCATTCGAAAGTTGTCCTGACGCTGGCCTTGGTGTCAGCGACCCTATCCTTGGCCTGCGCCGCCGTGGCGCAGCAAGCCCTCCCCACCGCAGAGCGGCGGCTTCAACTTTCGGCCTTTGGCGCAGTCTCCGGCGTCTTCACCGGTCTGGAGGGTGGCAAGAACTTCGCCATCACCGCCGGCGGCGACTTCGGTCTGCCCCCCTGGCGCGGCATTCGCCCAACCCTCGAAGTCCGCGGCCGCTATCCCACTGACCACGGCCTGGTCGATTCCCAGAAAGACATCCTCGGCGGCGGCCGCGTGGACTTCCTGCTCAACCACCGCCTGCGCCCCTACGGCGACTTCCTCTTCGGACGCGGCCAGATGAACTACGGCCTCAATGGCTACATCTTCGGAAACAACATCTACGCCCTCACTACCACCTACATCGACGCCGGCGGCATCGGCTTCGACTACAGCCTCAATAAAAACCTGGCCCTCAAGGTCGACGCCCAGGTTGAGCGCTGGGGATCCGCACCCACCTCCACCGGCAGGATCTATACCTCGGTCGGCACCGCCGGCCTGGTCTACTACTTCACCTTCGACCGCCGCCACCGCTGATCCCTGTTCCCTGTTCCCTGCCTCTACAGATTGAACAGCTCGCGCAGCTTCTTCGTCTGCGCCCGGCTCACCGGGATCTCGGTCTTCTTCGGATCGTCCATCCGCAACTGGTAACTGGACTTGAACCACGGCACCACCTCGCGGATGTGCTGAATGTTCACCACAAACGAGCGGTGCGCCCGCCAGAATGCCTCTGGATCGAGCTGGTCCATCAGCTCTTCCAGCGTGCGGCAGTTCGACTCACCTTCCACTCCGCGCGTCACCACGCTGATGGTCCCGCCTTCGATCGACGCGTAGCAAATCTCTCTCTGGTCGACCAGCAGAAGCCGCCCCAGTGCCCGCACAATCACCTTGCCCGCTCCCGGCTTCACCGGCTGCGTCCGCGTCTCCACCAGTCGCAGCAGCGCGTCCAGCTTCGCGTCTCCCGCCGCATCCGCGTGGCCGGCCAGCCGGTTACGCACCTTCTCAATCGTCTTCAGCACCCGCTTGCGATCGAACGGCTTCAGCAGGTAATCCACCGCGTTCACCTCGAAGGCGCGCACCGCATACTGGTCGAAGGCGGTCGCGAACACCACCTGCGGCAGGTCCATCTTCTTGTCCAGCAGCTTCTTCAGCACGGCAAACCCGTCCAGGCCGGGCATCTGCACATCCAGGAACACCACATCCGGCTTATGCGCGCGCACTAACTCCACGGCCTCGAAGCCGTTCGAGCCTTGAGCCAGCACTTCGACCCCCTCCGCCGACTGCAGCAGATACAGAAGTTCCTGGCGCGCCAGCGGTTCGTCGTCGATGATGAGTGCGGTTATGGTCAAGGCAGTTGTTAGTTGCAGGTTGCTAGTTGCTGATCGCTCGTTGTTCGCCCGCCAGCAGGCGGCACAGAGTCGGCTGCACACTTTACTCTAGCCGCCTGAGCAGCCCTTGTCAGCATTCGAATGTCGATGGGGGAACAAAAGGCCGCGTCTTTCAACTGACAACCTGCAACTGGCAACCTGCAACTAGTTGTCGCTATACGCGCGCAGCCTCGCCGGCGCCCGGTCGTCGGCCACGTCATGTCCGCACTGCGGGCAAAACGCGTCCGTGATCTGCACCCCGCGGAAGCACTGCCCACACACCGGCGCCACCTGGAACCGGCACTGCGGACAGAAGTGCACCCCCGCCGTCAGCTCGGTCCTGCAGTTCGGGCAGCGAATCGAGATCGGCTGGCGCAGCAGAAAATACACCACCGCACCGATTCCGCCCGGCATCACCACCACAATCAGCATCCACAGCGCAGCCGACATGTGGCGGCGCCGCACATCGCGGCTCACATAGCCGATCAGCAGCGCATAGCTGGCCAGTGTCGTGCCGGTGAGCCAACTTGTGATCACGTGCATCGGTAGCGATCCCGGCCGCCGATGCGCCGGCACCGGTCCGTGATTGAACCACCACATTGACAGCGCAAACACGCCGATGGCCAGCACAATCGACCACAGCGGGATCATCTTCAGGCCGTCGCCACTGGATTCATGCGGCCCTGAAGATTCGGTCGTCTGGTTGTTCCAAAACTTGCTCATCGAGCCGTCCTGCGATCCGAGCCACTACGCCGAAAACGAAGCAACAGTGCGGCCAGCAGCGCCAGCGTCACCGGCACAAACCACAGCAGCGCCACCAGCAGGTGATTGTTGGCGTCCAGTGCCGCCACGTCCGCCTGTACCGCTTCCGCAGCCTCCGTCGCCTGGTATTGATACAACCCGCTCCACACCGCAAAGCAGACCAGCAGCAGCAGCACGGAGCAAATCGCCAGCGGAACCATCAGGCTGCGCACATAGCTGCGTCTCGCCTGCATTACCGCGGCCCGCTCCCGCACCACCCGGTGGGTCCGGTTCACCACTCCAGCCCGCGCCCCTATGTCGACGCTGCCCAGCGCCGTGCGCGCAAACCTCGCCGGATCTTCCGTCTGTGGATCGAATTGAGGATCGAATGGATCGAGCTCTCGCCCCAGGGAGACGTTCATCCGGTCGCCTCCGCGGCGCGGCACCCGCGCAACCGCTCAATCTCCGGCTTCAGCGCGGCCAGCCCGCGATACAGCCGCGACTTTACCGTCGACAGCGGCGCCCGCGTCACACTCGCAATCTCTTCCAGCGACAGTTCCTCATGGAAGCGCAGCACCAGAACTTCGCGGTAATTGGTCTCAAGCTTCAGCAAGACCTGGGCAACCTCGGCCCGGTCTTCGCGCAACTGGAACTCTTCCAGTGGCGAGGGTCCGTCGGTCGCAATCTCAAACGCGCGCCCATCTTCGCTCGAATCGCTCATCTCGTCCAGCGAAGCCATGGTCCGCTTGCGCGAGAGATCGATCACCAGGTTGCGCGCAATCGTAAACAGCCAGGTGTCGAAACGCGCCTTGCCGTTGTACTGGCTGCCGCGCATCAGCACCCGCATCCAGGTCTCCTGGAACAAGTCTTCCGCCACCTCGCGCTTGCCCGTCAGAAACAGCAGGTAGCGCAGCAGCCGGTGCTGGTACAGCTCAATCAGGTGGTCGAGAAGCTCCGGATCCTGGCTCTTCAGGCCGCGTGCAATCGCCGCGTTTTCACGTTGGCTTTGCTCCGCCTGTTCCGTCGAGATGGCGATCGCCGCGCTACGCATATTCGTAGAGACGTCAACCTGAGGGGAAAAGTCGCGTTCAGGGCCGGTCTTTTCCCTCCGGGACAGCAATTTCATTCGAAATTCCTTCCGAATCGGTCCACTCTCGGACCAAATGCCGCAAATCCGGCTTCCTACGCTAATTGTAAGGGTAAACCGCCAAATCTCGAACAGATCATTTCGGAAGTAAACTGGTCGGATGGAAGTTCTCTACGGCCTGCACCCGGTCGAGGAAGCAGTCCGGTCAGGCTCGCGGCAACTGGACTGCGTCATGCTCGCCCGCGAGCGCAAAGACGATCGCCTCGAACGCCTCGCCGACCTCTGTCGCGCCGCCAACATCCGCGTCGCCCTCGAATCCCGCGACACCCTTACCCGCATCAGCCGCACCGCCGATCATCAGGGAGCCGTCGCCCTCGTCCGCGAGCGCGAATTCCTCGGCATCGAAGACCTCCTCGCCGCGCAAAACCCCAACCACTACCGCTTCTTCCTCGCCCTCGACGGCATCGAGGACCCTCACAATCTCGGCGCCCTCCTCCGCACCGCCGACGGCGCCGGCGTCGACGGCGTCCTGCTCCCCGAGCGCCGCTCCGCCCCCGTCTCCGCCACCGTCGCCAAAACCTCCGCCGGAGCCTCCGAGCACGTCCGCATCGCCCGCGTCACCAACCTGGTCCGCTCCCTGGAGCAGATGAAGCGCGCCAACGTTTGGGTCCTCGGCCTCGACGAGCGCGGCACGCCCGATTACACCGACTTCGACTTCCGCACCGACTGCGTCCTCGTCCTCGGCCGCGAAGGCGCTGGCCTCCACGATCTCGTCAAGAAAACCTGCGACCATCTCCTTCGCATCCCCATGGCCGGAGCCGTCTCCTCCCTCAACGTCTCCGTCGCCGGCGCCGTCGTCATGTACGAAGCCCTCCGCCAACGCCGCACCCCCGCCATCCCCAAACCCGCCGCTCCCGCCAAACCCCGCAAAGGCCTCGGCTCGTGACCCCTCTAGCTCCAAATAAAACCTCCGGCATTCCAACCGCTCACATCGTCATCCTGAGCGGAGCGCGCAGCGCGCAGTCGAAGGACCTGCCATACACTCCGCTCGCCACCGCCGTCCGAACCTTTCTGCCAACCCGTTTCGCATCGCTCGCCCTCGTACTCGGGCTCGCGTTCTCTTCAGCCCCGGCACAACCACCGAATCCGACCGATCCGCAGCCAGCCCAATCCGTCCCCGACTCGTCTCAGCCCATCACCCCCTCCGGCAAAATCCTCTTCTCCCGCGACGCCACCACCCCGCCCGATTCGCAGCCGACCACCCCTCCGCCAACCACCCCCCAGCCCGACACCCTCGCCGTCACCGACGCCGAGCGCTCCGCCCTCACCTTCACCGCCTACGATCTCGACCTCCACCTCACCCCGGCCTCCGCCGGAATCTCCGTTCGCGCCGCGCTCACCGTGCGCAACGATAGCGCCGCCCCGCTCCGCCGCCTCATCCTCGACATAACCTCCACCACCCACTGGGACTCCTTCTCCACGCGCACCGCCACCTCCGCCGTCACTCACCTGCCCTTCGCCACCCACATCGTCTCCACCGACGCCGACCACAGCGGCGGCATGTCCGAAGCCGTCATCACCCTCCCGCAGCCGCTCGCCCCCGGCGCATCGCTCACCCTCACCGCCCTCTACTCCGGCACCATCCCCGAAATATCGCAGCGTCTCATCGACATCGGCGCACCTGCCGCGCAAGCCCTCTCTGAGGACTGGGACGCCATCGCCCCCAACAACCCCGACGCCCCAGCCGAAGGCACTGCCCTGCGCGGCTTCGGCTACGTCCTCTGGTATCCCGTCTCCGCGCCACCGGTCTTCCTCGGCGATGGCGCCAGGCTTTTCCAGGCGGTCGGCCAAACCAAGCTGCGCGAGTCCGCCGCCACCTTTCGCCTCCGCCTCGCCGTCGAGTACGTCGGCGAGCCGCCCGACGCCGCCTTCTTCTGCGGTTACCGCGAGCAACTTCTCGCCATCAGCGACAACCCCAACGTCCCCGTCGCCGAATCCCCCGGCATCGCCACCGCCACCTTCGATCCCCAGCCCCTCGGCTTCCGCATGCCCAGCCTCTTCATCACCGGCCACGCTGCCACCGACGTCGGCACCCAGGCAAACCCCGGCCTCATCGCCGCCATAACCGCCCGTGACGATGCCCTCCTTGCCTACTCCGCCGCCGCCGCGCTGGTCGAACCCCTGCTCACCGACTGGTTCGGCCCGCATCCCCTCACAGCCCTCACCATCCTCGACCGCCCCGGCGAGCCCTTCGAGGACGACGCCCTCCTCGTCACCGACCTGGCCCGGACCGCACCCACCACCGACCCCACCGCCCTCGCCCCCGCGCTCGCCCACTCCCTCACCCACGCCTGGATCCACTCCGGCCGTCCCTGGATCGACGAGGGCCTCGCCGAATTCGTCACGCTGCTGTGGACCGAGCGCTCTGCCGGCCGCGCCGCCGCGCTCTCTCAGCTTCAGGGCCAGGCCCGCACCCTCGCCCTCGCCGAACCCGAAGTTCCCACCTTCCCCAACGGCCCCACTCTATCCGCCAAACTCCCGCCGCAATCCTCCAGTTCCCCGAATCCCTCCGCCGGCCCCACCCCCACCGTCACCGCCGCCGGCGCCAGCCTGGCCGACGCCACCGGCGAAGTCTTCTACCGCACCAAGGCCGCCGCCGTCTGGTGGATGCTCCGCAGCATCGTCGGCGACAACACGCTCAAGCAATCCCTCCAGGCCTACCGCAAGGACCCCAAACTCGACCGTGACCCGGCTGGCTTGGAACACATCCTCGAGCAGCTCTCCCACCAGGACCTGAAGTGGTTCTTCGACAACTGGGTCTACCAGGATCGCGGCCTGCCCGACCTCACCATCGTCAACGTCACCCCCAGCCAGCTTGAGACCCGCAACGGCCTGCCCTCCGGCTGGCTGGTCGCCGTCGAGGTCCACAACGACGGCTACGCCGAGGCCGAAGTGCCCGTCACTGTCCGCTCGGCCACCGCCACCGAGACCCACCTTCTCCGCATCCCCGGCCGCATCAGCGCATCCACCCGCATCGTCTTCGCCGGCACGCCCCAGCAAGTCCAGGTCAACGATGGCAGTGTGCCCGAAACCCAGACCAGCATCCATACCCGCCAGCTGGTTCTCCCCGAGCGTTAACTAGTCCGCTTCTCCCGCAAACGTGGGACGCCCGCAACGCCAATGGGGAATGTCCTTCCCGCCGCGATCCTGCGGATAATCAAAACGGATCAAGAGACCAAAAAGCCTCCCCCAGGTCCGGATCCACCCGCACTTGCTTTACCCGCAAGCCTGTGGTCTTGAGGCGCGCGGCGAGGGACAAAAGATTCTCGCCGGGCCCTCCAGGCCATCTGCAAGCAAGCCTCTCCCCTGACGCCGTCGCAGGTTCCCCCCCGCGGCGGCGTCTTCTGCTGCTTGCCACAACCGCGCAAGCCCTTCCCCTCGCGACTTGGCATTCTCGCTCCAGTCAGCGAGAATCCTCTAGCTGGACAAAACTCCATCATTGAGGTCCCCAGCCAGCTTTGCTGGTTGGGGTGACACTCCGTCCAGCGCCGAGAGGAACGCACCATGACCCCGATCCAGACCCTCGCATACCCCCGCACCCTGCTCCGCGCCATCGCTCTGCTCGCTCTGGCCGCTGGTCTCTCGTCCTTCGCGTCCGCCCAAACCCCGCCAGCACCCGCGCCGTCGGCCGCCCCGGCCACCCTCCCGCCCATGAACGGCATCGCCCACATTGCCATCCGCGTCAAGGACATCGCCGCCTCAGTCGCCTTCTACCACAAGCTCGGCTTCGACCAGGCCTTCGCCAACCTCGGCCGCGACGGCGTCACCGTCACCCAGTCCTTCATCAAGCTCAACGACCGCCAGTACATCGAGCTTTACCCCACCGCCGCGGGCAACCCCACCCAAAGCTCGCCCGAATTCCTCCACCTCTGCTTCGAAGGCGCCGACCTAAACGCCCTCCACGACTACTACGTCGCCGAAGGCCTCACCCCCATCGCCGTCCGCACCGCCGGAGCCGGCAACCTGCTCTTCACCATGAAAGGCCCCCTGCAGTTCGCCGATCCTCAGAATATCGAGTACACCCAGTACATGCCTGGCTCCAAGCACACACTCGACTTCGGCCAGCACCTCGGCCCCGACCGCGTCGGCGACAAGATGACCGTCGTCGTCCTGGACATGCAGGACCCCGCCGCCGCCCGCGACTTCTACCTCACCAGGATGGGCTTCACGCCTTCCAAGACCAACCCCGCGCTGCTCGACCTTCCCGGCACGTCCGGTGAATCCGTCCAGATCGTCCCCATCAGCGAACTCGGCTCCCGCTCCTCCATCGTCCTCACCACCCCCGACCTCGACAAATCCGCTGCCCAGCTCACCCGCCAGCAAGTCGAGTTCAAACGCGCCTCAGCCACCACCACCGACGCCAAAGGCAAAACCACCACCGTCGACATGATCTCCATCACCGACCCCGACAACAACATCATCCGCCTCCAATCAGCCAGGTAAGTTAGGCCGTTGAGCAATAGAAGTTCGTCATCCTGAGCGAAGCGCGTAGCGCGCAGTCGAAGGACCTGCCATCCGGCCGGCCGAGCCTAGCCATCCCGACCCTTTCGGGCGAGGATTCCCGCACTTAGAACTGAGAACTGACAACTGACAACTACCCCCACCCTCCGCTCCGCCCTCACCCGCGCCACCGCCCAACTCAGCGCGTCCCCCCACCTCCGCGCCGACGCTCCCCGCGACGCCCTTGTCCTCCTTCTCCACGCCACCAACCTAACCCGCGCCGACTACCACGCCAACCCCGACCAACCCCTCACCCGCGGCCAAGCCTCCACCTACGAAGCCCTCATTGCTCGCCGCCTCACCCACGAACCCATCCAGTACATCACCGGCGAGCAGGAATTCTATGGCCTCCCGCTCCACGTCACCCCCGCCGTCCTCATCCCCCGCCCCGAAACCGAACACCTCGTCGAAGCCGTCCTCATGGAATTTGGTTGTCATCCCGCAGCGGAGCGGAGGGCCCTGCTTTTGCCCTCGTCCCAGTCAGAGCCCCTCCAAATCCTCGACATCGGCACCGGCTCCGGGGCCATCGCCATGGCCCTCGCCCACCACCTGCCCCACGCCCACATCACCGCCACCGACATCTCTCCCGCCGCCCTCGCCGTCGCCGCCGCCAACGCCGCCCGCCACCACCTCTCCCACCGCATCACCTTCCTCGAATCCGACCTCCTCGCCACCATCCCACCCGGCGAGACCTGCAAGGAAGCGTCATCTCGACCGGAGCATCGCATCGCGATGCGCAGCGGAGAGACCCCCGCATTGGCATTTGCCTTCGACGCCATCGTCTCCAACCCTCCCTACGTCCCCACCGCCGACCGCTCGACCCTCCACCCCCAGGTCCGCGACCACGAACCCGCCGCCGCCCTCTTTGCCGGTCCCGACGGCCTGGAAATCTATCGCCGCCTCATCCCCCAGGCCTACGCCGCCCTCAAACCTAACGGCCTCCTCGCCCTCGAACTCGGCCACAACCAGCGCGACGCCATCGCCGCCCTCCTCGCCGACTGGCGCTCCCTCCGCTTCGTCGACGACCTCCAGCACATCCCCCGCGTCGCCCTCGCCCGCAAAGCCTGATCACGCCGGCCACAGCCAAGCCGCCCCACGCACGCCGCTCGCGTCTCCATGCTTCGCCTTCAGCACCGGGGTTGCCAGCGCCCCGCCGCCAAACAGATACCTCTCGATCACCGGCCTGACATTCCCGTAAATCCGGTCCAGTTTCGACAATCCGCCGCCGATCACAATCACATCCGGATCCAGCAGGTTCACCAGCGACGCCAGCGACCGCCCGATCCGGTCTTCCAGCCGCACCATGCTCGCCTCCGCCGCCGCATCGCCTGCCTGCGCCGCCGCCACAATCTCCGACCCGGTCAGCGGCAGCCCGCTGTCCGGCGGATGCAGCGTCGCATGGTCGCGCGCCAGCCCAGTACCCGAGATCCACGTCTCGATGCACCCAAACCGCCCGCAGTAGCACCGCGGCCCCGGCAACTCGTCCTCCGTCGCCCACGGCAGCGGATTGTGTCCCCACTCCCCGCCAACGCCATTCGGCCCCACGTGTACCCGTCCGTTGACGGCCACGCCGCCGCCGCAGCCCGTGCCCAGAATCACCGCAAAGACCACACCCGCTCCCGCCGCCGCGCCGTCCGTCGCCTCCGAAACCGCCAGACAGTTCGCATCGTTCGCGATGCGCACCGGCCGCCCAAGCGCCAGACCCAGGTCGCGCTCGAGCGGCTGCCCATTCAGCCAGGTCGAGTTCGCATTCTTCACCAGTCCCGTCGCCTGCACCACTGTCCCCGGAATCCCAACGCCAACCGACGCCTCTTCGCGAGCGGAAACCCCGCTGCCGCCGCTGCGAATCCCTCCAACCCGCCGCTCCAGGTCGGCGACGACACCCACCAGTGCCTTCACCGTCGCCGCATAGTCATGCTGTGGCGTGGCAATCCGCAACCGCGCCAACTCCGTGCCCGCCTCATCCAGCGCGAGCCCTTCAATCTTCGTCCCACCCAAATCAATCCCTATCCGAATCCGCTCCGCCATCACTCGTCCCTCAACTCCAGCCACAAAATCGGGTGCCCCCCATCTCGATTCTGAGATGTGGGATGTGCCGCCACAAACCTCAACTCGTCAGCCATCGAAGAGCATTCGCCAGAAACCGCGCCTGCATTACCGGCTGCATCTCAGGCACGCGGTGATACAGAACCTTCCCCGCACCCAGCTTGGTCGTAAATGTCCCCGCGCCAATCACCCGCGAGTGGTCCCGCGAGTACGCCGCGATGATCTCCACATTCGGACCATCCACCAGCAGCCCATTCGCCTCACGCCCCTTCGCCTGGTAGTGAATCCCCATCGCCTGATCCACCGGAAGCCCGTCGTACACCGGATGCTTGCGCACGAAACACCAGTTCCCCATCCACGGCGCACGCAAATCGCCCACGTTGCCGCTAAACGTAAACGCACCCGCCTCAGCCAACTGTTTGGCCACGCCGTCGCTCAACGCATCCGCCTGCGGAATCGCCAGCAGCGGCGTGCCCGCGCGCACCGCATCCAGAATCCCCGGCGCCAGTTCCCCAAGCTGCGTCGTAGTCACCACCGGCCCCACAACTGTCGCCGGCTGCGCCTCCAGTCCCGTCCGGTCGCCCGCATCCTGCGGCTGTGTCGCCTTCGCCGTAATCCCCGACGAGACGATTACGTCGTACTTTTCACCCGGCTTGAAATCGGAGACCGCGCTGCCGTTGTAGATCTTTTCCAAAGCTCTTCGCAGCGATGGGGAGACCCCTGACACGGCGACCATTGAACTGGCAGGTAGGTACGGGTGGTAGACGCCGTTTGCAACCCAAATCTCCTTCGTCTGCGTGCTCATCGGCGCGGACGAAATCGCAAACTTGAACTTCCACATCCCCTCTTCTGTAAGCTTCGGCGTTATAAACGCCTCCTTCACCAGATAACTGAACTGGTCCCGCGTCCACTCCGGCGCTGCCCATTCGCCGAGCCGCACCAGGTTCCCGCTCGGTGTCACCGCCGTAAAACTCAGCGTCCCCGTCGCCGCCCGGTCGGTGTCGTTCAGCAGATACAGATCGAACGTAGCCGCCTCGCCCAGCGCGGTACACATCGCCCGCTGCTTCGCCACCGGCCGCACGGGCATCAGCGTCCCCGTAATCGGCCCCGGATCGGATTTGAAATTCCGCAGATTATCGACAATCCCGGAATGGTTCTCAATCGCGGTCGACTCCCACCCCGAGATCGCCGCAAAGTCGAGTTCATCGCTGATGCGCGCGTTCTCCATGTAGTTCTGCCAGGTGTCGTAGCACTTCTTCCCCAGCGAGATCCACAGCTTCTCCGTCGCCGGAAACGCACCGCGAAATCCCCACTTGTCCAGGAACTTGTCGTACGCCGCCAGAATCTCCTGGTGGTCCTTCAGGTCATAGCTCGTATTCGCCGGCTGGTTGCCGATTCCCGTGCCCTTCGGGTCCGCCAGCTCGTGCAGCATCAGCGAGTGGTTATCCGGAGTCGCGCATCCCTCCATCTCGCCAAACTCCGAGATCACCTTCCGCTCCGGACTCTTGTACGTAAACTCAGTCGGCGACTTATAGAACTCGTCGTACCACTGATCGCCCGCGCCCTGGTGCTGGTTCCACCATCCGCCCCACGGCTCCTCGTCGCTGCGGTGCAGCTTGTCATCCCAGGGTGCGAACCACGCCTGCGCCGCCTTGCGCGGAGGCGCGACGAACCCATCGTTCAGCACAATGCAGCGGCTCGGGTCTTCCTTGCGCATTGCCTCCAGCACCGCAATCGTGTCGGGATTCTTCAGGTCCGCTCCAATCTCGTTCTGCAAACAGTACTCAATCACCGACGGATGCGATCGGAACGCCTTCACCATCTCCACGCACTTGGTAAACATGTAACGCTGCGCGAACTTATCCGCCGCGTCGGTCACGGGAACCATCACCACCGAGTTTGCGCTCCCCGTCGCTCCCGGCGGCAGCTTGCCAATCGCCATCTTCCCCGCGCCCGGCTCCATGTAGCGCAGCAGCCCCAGCCGGTCGTGCGCGCGCAGCACATCCTCCTTCGCCAGGTTGCGATGGAAGTTCAGGCACGTCAGGTTCAGCTTCTTCGCCTGCGTCACCTCCTTCTCCGCCAGTTCCGGCGTCGGCCACATCCCGTTGATCCCCCAATATCCCCACGAGATCGCCGTATAAATCTTCATCCGCCGCCCATTCAACCGAAACAGCGCATTCGCCCCCAACCCCTCCGGCGCAAACGTCCTAAAGCCAAACGCAATCGTGCGTGTGTCGCGTTGTGGATCAGGAGCTTCTTTGATCACTTCGATGCGGAGGCGATAGAGCTTTGGAGAATCAAGGTCCCAAAGACTTGCCGAACAACTGAAGGTCGCAGTTGCATGGAAGAGATACGCGCCTTGCGTCCCGCCACTCTGAATCCAGCAATCCTCTCCTCGCGGCTCCTCTTGGGCCAAGGCCGTTTTGCAGGGACCGACATTCTTCGGCGAAAACACGAATGTGCTGCCTTCAACTTCAAACCCAGTTGCAGGGTCGTCTACACCGAAGGCGGCGAATCCTCTGAACTCCGAAGTCGGATATTCAGCTATGACATTTACTTCCACTTTGCGCGGATCTGCTGTGTTCAGTATCCATGCGTCTTTAATGCGAAGCTTGTCATGCGCGCTGATCGTCATCCCCCGATCCAGCCCGCCGAACCCATGGCTCCGGTACAGCTTCACCGCGCCCCACTGCTCATTCAGCCCATCCACCCAGTCGAACCGCCCCCACGGATTCGTAATCCGGATCGCCAGCATATTCTTCCCGCCCGGGTTCGCCGCATGGGTCAGCTCCGCCTCAAACGGCAGCTCCTCCATAATCGAGTAGCCCACCAGCTTCTCATTCAGATAAACCTCGGCCCGCAGATGCGCTCCACGCACATGCAGAAATATCCGCTTGCCCGCCATCGACGCCGGAATCTCAATCTCCCGCCACCACCACGACACGCCAAAGTAAGCCCCATTCTGCGGCACCGGATCATCCGCCGCATAGCGATACTCCTCCGGCGTATACGGCCGCGGCTTGCCGGGCTGGTCGCCAGAGGCTGGGCCCGCACCAAACTTGCCCCAGAAGTGCTGCTCCACAGTCCCCGGCAGCGTCACCGCAATCGAACCCGCGGGTTCACCCGCCAGCACTCCCCAATCGTCCGTCGGAGCATTCACCGGCAGAGGCTTGCCCCCACCCATCACCACTCCATCGGCGCCCTGCGTAACATCCTCCGGCAGAAAGATCGCATCCTGCTTCCACTCCGCCGCGCGATCCACCCACAGTCGCCAACCCTCATCCGGAATCAGCGTCCCATTCTCCGGCCACACCTCCGCATGCGCCGTACTCTGCGCCTCAACCGACAACCCACGCACCACACCCGCGGCCACAGCCGTGGCAGCGGTACTCTGCAAAAACTCCCGACGATTCATGTCTCTCCTCGAACCTCGAACCTAGTACCTCGAAACTGCCTCAATACGTCATCACCGTCACCCGCAGCACCTGCAGCGCGGTCGTGAAGTTCAGACCATAGTCCGTCTGGTCGCCATTCCATATCCGCTTGAACTTCCACTTCCCGTCGACGTACGAGCCTTCTTCCACGCGCACCCACGCACGATGCTTTCCGCCCGTCGCATCCGTTGGCTGGAAGTTCACCCGCGCCGACACACCCGTCACCAGGAACTCATCCGGCCCCAACTGCGCCACCAACGCGCGCCCAGTCGGGTTCGGATTGGGAGCCGGAAGTGCGGCACCCGGAAACGCCCCGCCAAACTGCCGCAGCCCATAGGTCACGCTCGCCGTCCACGGCCCGAAGACCATCGTCTGCGCCGTACGCGTTGCCGGGTCTTCGCACACCGCCTGCAGCTTGCCCTCGAAGTTCAGCCGCGCAATCTCACGGTCCATCGGCCCGACAATCTGGTAGTTCAGCGCGAACAGATCGATCAGATTGTCGTCCACCGCCGGCGCGCCTAGCGGAGCATTTGCATACCCAGTCAAGTCCAGCCCAAACGGCGACCAGCCAATCGCTCCATGGCCCAGCGCCGCGAAGAAGTACCGCGGATACGTCGAAGCATTCCCGCTCTCCGGCACAAACAGCGCATTACCTCCTTTGCTTTTATCTCCAGCCCGCGCATACACATCCAGCACCTTTTCATACTGCGCGTACTGGCTCATATAGATATCCGGCGCAATCAAATCCAAATCCGGCGCGGTCGCCTTCCAGATATCCAGCACATGGTCCGTCATCTCCGGCCACGCCAGCCGCCCCTCACGCGGCGCCCGCAGCGGGTCCTCCAGCGAGTGGTTCAGATACAGCGGAATCCCATACTCCGCCTTCCCCGCCTTCGCCACCTGCTCCACATACCGCGCAATTGACCACGTCTGAAAAGTATTCTCCGCCTCCGCCCCGAACGCCTCCGTCCACGTACCTGGTTTCACCTTCATCGCCGCCGCAAACTCCGCCGGCACCTGCCCCTGGAACAGCTTGGTCGCCTCGGGCGAGTAGTCCCGCCGGCTGCCATACGCATTGATCTCGTTCTCCACCTGGATCATCAGCACGGTGTGGCGCGGATCGGCCGCCTTCAAGTGCCGCATCAGCGCACTGAACGCTGCCTTGTCCGCCTCCATGGTCGCGGTCGCGAAGGGCGACAACGTGTCTCCCGGGCCGCCATGGATAACCGCGCCATTCTCGCCAACTCTGTCCGGACCCGTCACGCGCGGATACTTCGCCGGATCGCGCTTCACCCATTCCGGCGTGTAGTGCATCGCGCCGTTCTTCCACGTGCCGAACCACAGCAGCACCAGGTGCACCTTATGCTCGCGCGCGCCGGCCAGCAGCGCGTCCACTACGCTGAAGTCAAACTTCCCCTGAACCGGCTCCAGTTGCTCCCAGTACACCGGCATCTCCACGGTGTTTGCGTGCAGCCGGTCTACCGCCGGCCACACCTGCGGCAGTTCGCCCGGCCAGGCGCTGGAATTGTTCACCTGCATTCCCAGCATCAGGTACGGCGCGCCATCCACCATCAGCGCCCACCGACCGTCCTTCTCAACCACCCGCGGCATCGGCGCCGCACCCGCCTGCGCAGCCGGCCCCGCCGGTCCCTGCGCAGCACTTAAACTCGCAACCAACACCGCCGCCAGACCGTTCCAATAGACGCGCCGGAAAAACCCGTGCCTTTTCATGCACGAAATCATACCCGCTTCTGGCCCGCGGCCGTCCGCTGCGGCTACTCGCCCAGCATGATCCGCCGAACGCCGGTCGCGCGCCCGGTCCCGCCGTCGCACTCAATCAGGGTCGCGCACATCTTCGGATTCGCCTTCGCCGGCTCAAACTTCCCCGGCATCCCGGTCAGAAATCTCTGCACTACCATCTCCACCTCCACCCCGATCACCGAGTCGAACGGTCCGCTCATTCCAACATCCGTCTGGTACGCCGTGCCCTTATGCAGCAGCCGCTCATCCGCGGTCGGCACGTGCGTGTGCGTCCCCAGCACCGCCGTCACCCGCCCATCCAGATACCACCCCAGCGCCATCTTCTCGCTGGTCGCCTCGCCGTGGATGTCCACCAGGATCACCTTCGCAGCGATCTTCGCCAACAGGTCATCCGCCTTCCTGAACGGATCGTCGCAGCTCGACATGAAGACCCGTCCCTGCAGGTCGATCACGGCGTACACCTGCCCGGTTGGCAGTTCGCCCTCGTAAACACCATAGCCGGGCGTCCCCGCCGCGTAGTTCGCCGGCCGCAGCACTCTGCGCCCGCGTCCGTGCGATTCCACGGGCACGGTCATGTACTCGAAGATCTCCTTCTTGTCCCAGACATGGTTGCCGGTCGTGATTACGTGGGCGCCCAGGTCGAATAGTTCCTCCGCGATCGAAGGCGTAAGCCCGAAACCGCCGGCCGCGTTCTCGCCATTAATGATCAGCAGGTCGACCGCGTTGGTCTCCATCACGTGCCCAAGATGCTCCCGAACGATACGCCGGCCTGCGTGCCCAAACACGTCTCCGACAAAGAGAATATTCACTCCTGAAGGCTATAGCATTTTGCCCGCCATGGGGTGGGAAACCGGCCCCGCCCGGCCGATACCGGAGGGTTAATTCTCTACATTTCGTGGTAGTCGGATTAACCCTCCGTGTGGTAGTTTGCTCTGCATGGCACAAAGCGGTCGTTTTGGACTAAGTCTCAGAATCTTGACAGTGTTGGCTACAGAACCTGGCACCATGCACACCTCAGCGGAGATTGCAGAGCAGCTCACCGAGAGCGCGGTAATGGTTCGCCGCTGTTTCCTTCTGTTACACAAAAAGGGCCTGATTGAGCAGCGCAAGGGTCCCCATGGCGGAGCCAAGCTCAAGCTCCCCGCCAAGCAGATTGGCCTCGGCGACGTCTATGTGGCCACCGAAGACGACTGGCTCGAACTGGACGACCCGACCATTGCGGGCCTGCTGAAACGGGTACGCGCCGAAGGGGTTCTCGCCATGAACGAGACCACGCTGGCGCAGATGCTCAAGCGCATCAAGAAGAAGACCATCGGCAAGGCCCACAACGGCTCCTCGCACAAGTAGCAGACCCGCAACCTCTGGCATCCCTCTTGGACGATTGCTGGTTCTCCGTCTCTACTTCACCAGCGCCTTGCGAATTTCCAGCAATTCCGCCCGGCGCTTCGCGGTCGTCCTGGGATACAACATCTTCAACCCTCCCAGCGCATCCAGAACAATCTGCGACACGATCAGCCGCGCATTTTCCTTGTCATCCGCAGGTACCGCATACCACGGAGCATGGCTGGTGCTGGTCGCCTGCAGGCAGTCCTCAAACGCCTCCACATAACTCTTCCAGTACTTTCGCTCGTGAATATCCGCCATGCTGAACTTCCAATTCTTGTCCGGTTCATCGATCCGCGCCAGGAACCGCTTTCGCTGCTCCTCCTTCGACAGGTTAAGAAAGATCTTCACGATCCGCGTCCCGTTGCGATGCAGATGTTTCTCCATGTCCAGAATCGAGCGATACCGCTGGTCCCAGACGTCTTTTGTACGCGGCGCATCGGCCACGCCCTCGCCCACCAGAATCTCCGGATGCACCCGCACCACCAGCACCTCCTCGTAGTACGAGCGGTTGAATATCCCAATTCGCCCGCGTCCGGGCAGCTTCTGCTCCGCGCGCCACAGAAAATCATGCTCCAGTTCCTCCGCGCTTGGCTGTTTGAAGCTTGACACTTCGCAGCCCTGCGGGTTCACCCCCGACATCACGTGCCGGATGGCGCCATCCTTGCCCGCGGCATCCATCCCCTGGAAGATCAGCAGCACGGCATACTTGTTCGACCCATACAGCAGTTGCTGGATCGCACTCAGCTTCTTCACATGCTGCTCCAGCACCTCCTTGTACTTCTCCTTCGAGCCGCAACAAGGCTTCACCTTCGTCGGCCAGTCTTTCAGCCTGACCTTTTCCCCCGGCTTTACCAGAAAATCCTTGGTATCGATCTTCATCGCTCTCTCCTCGCTGATAGCTGATCATAAGAATCATAAGCGCACCACTTCGTTGCAGGGTTGAGCGCCTGATCCCTGACAATAGACCCTATGACCGAAGTCGACGTCCTTATCCTCGGAGCAGGCGCCGCCGGCCTGATGTGCGCCATCGAGGCCGGCCGCCGTGGCCGCCGCACTCTCGTCCTCGAGCTCGCCGACCGCCCCGGCAAAAAAATCCTCATCTCCGGCGGAGGCCGCTGCAACTTCACCAACCTCCACGCCGCCCCGGAAAACTTCCTCTCCGCCAACCCCCACTTCGCCAAGTCCGCCCTCGCCCGCTTCACCCCGCAGGACTTCCTTGCGTTGGTCGAAAAGCACCGCATCCCCTGGCACGAGAAAACCCTCGGTCAGCTCTTTTGCGACCGCTCCGCCCACGACATCCTCAACATGCTGCTCGCGGAATGCGCCGACGCCAGCGCCCGCGTCCAACTCGCCACCCGCATCCTATCCGTCACCCGCCCCGGCAATCGCTTCCACGTCGAGACCTCCGCTGGCCCCATCACTGCCACCTCGCTCGTGGTCGCCACCGGCGGCCTTTCCATTCCCAGGATGGGCGCAACCTCCTTCGGCTACGATATCGCGCGTCAGTTCAACCACCCCATCGTCGAAACCCGTCCCGGCCTCGTCCCTCTCGTTTTCAACGCGCAGGACCAATCTGACTGGTGCGATCTCGCCGGCATCTCTGCCGAAGTCATTGCGACCGCGCCCGAAGCCCCCCGCGTTCGAAACGCAAAGCCTCCACAAATTGCATTCCGAGAAAAAATGCTTATCACCCATCGCGGCCTCAGCGGGCCCGCGATCCTGCAGATATCTTCCTGCTGGCGACCCGGCGAACCCATCTCACTCAACCTCGCCCCAGGCCTCAAACTCCCCGCTGATCCGGCAACACTCGCCATCTTCGCTCCACTGCTTCAACCCAACGCCGGCCGCGACCTCGCCGCCACCGCGCAGGTCCTCCGCTCCATCGTTCCCGGCCGCTTCGCCGACCGCTGGCGCGCACTCCACGCCCGCGCCCATCCCGCCGACGCCCAGTCCCGCGCGCTCTCAAATTCCACCCTGGCCGAGATGGAGCGCAGCCTTCACGCCTGGCACATCGTCCCCGCCGGCACCGAAGGCTACGCCAAAGCCGAGGTCACCACCGGCGGCGTCGACACCAACTCGCTCGACGCCCGCACCATGCAGAGCCGCATTGCCCACGGCCTCTACTTCATCGGCGAAGTCGTCGACGTCACTGGCTGGCTCGGCGGCTATAACTTCCAGTGGGCCTGGGCCTCGGGCGTTGCTGCCGGCCAATCCGCGTAACGGCACGGCTCATTGCACCACCAGCGTCAGCCCCACGCTTCGCGTCAACCCAGTGCTCGTCCCCGTGACCACCAGGTTGTAGGTCCCGCTTGGCGTCGGCGTCGTCGCCGACCCACCGCCCGGGCTCGTCACCGGGATCATTCGGTTCGCCGCGCATCCCGTCAGCACCAACATGCAGCTTAACGTCGCTATCGCGCTCAGCCGCCGCAATCGCTTCCTGCGCAACCCAACCAGACCCAGCGGCAGCAGCCCCGCAAGCCACACCATCCGCGGAGCCCCCGGAATTGCCGGCCAATGCACGGCCGCTCCCGCTACGCTGGTCGCAATGGTCACGCTCACTGTCGTTGTTCCTCCCAACGCCGGTGCCGCAGGTGTCACCGTGCAGGTGGCGTGCGCCGGCACGCCGGTGCAAGTAAACGCCACCGTCCCCGGCACACCCGCCACCGACGTCAGCAGAAGCGGGTACACCGCCTGCGAGCCCGCCGCAATCGTCGCCGAGGAGTTGCCGTTTACGCTCAGCGCAAAGTCCACGCCCATCCCCATCAACGGCAAGCTCTGCGGTGACGACCCGGCGTTGTCCACCACCGTCAGGCTTCCGGTCCGCGTTCCCGCAGCAGTCGGCATAAATGCAATCTGCGCCGTGCATTGCGCGCCCACCCCGAGGCTCGCCGCGCAGGTGTTGCTCCCGGCAACGATCGCAAAGTCCCCGGTTGTCCCCATGCTCTGAATCAGCAGCGGCATCCCGCCATTGTTGGTCAGTGTTATCGTCTGCGCAGCCGGGCTCAGGCCCACGCCGCTCGCCGCAAACGTCATCCCGGATACCGGCGACAGCGACACCCCCGGCGGCGCCAGCCCCGTCCCGCTCAGCGCCACCGTCTGGCTGCGATACTCATCCGTCACCGTCAGCGCGCCTGTCCCCGCACCCACGCTCTTCGGCACAAATGCCACCAGCAGCGCGCACGACGAGTGCCCGTTCAGGGAATTCCCGCAGCCATTCACCACCGTAAAGTCGCCGCTGGCAATCTGCGCCGCAATCCCGGTCAGCGCTGCGTCGCCTGCGTTCGTCAGCAGCACCTGCTGCGTCGCACTCGCGGTATTCAACTGCTGCGCAGCAAACGTCAGCGCCATCGGTGCCAGCGCATCCGTCGCCGGCAGCACACCCACGCCGCTGAGTGACGCCGTCTGCGTCCCCACGCTATCCGTCACGCTGAAGGTTCCGCTCCGCGTCCCGGAAGCCGTCGGCTGGAACGCGATCGACACGGTGCATCCCACACCCGCCGCCAGGGTCGACCCACAGGTGTTCGCGGTAATCTCAAAATCCCCCGTCACCACCGGCATCTGCAGCGTTGCGGTTACGCCGCCAGTGTTGGAAATCGTAATGTTCTGCGCTGCGCTCGCCGACCCCACATTCGTGCCCGAATACGTAACTGTAATCGGATTCAATACAATTGCCGCCGCTGGTGCGCCCACTCCCGTCAGCGCCGCCATGGCCTGCCCGCCCGCAACATTGCCGTAAATTGTAACCGTTCCGTTCAGAGCTCCGGTCTGCGTCGGCAGAAACCGTATCTGGACCGCGCACGCCGCTCCCGCCGCGGTAACGCCCACGCAGTTGTCCGTCTCCAGAAAATCACTCGAGGTTACAATCTGTGTCACCGTCAGTGCCGCATTGCCCGAATTTGTAACCGTAATGGTCTGCGCCGCGCTCGCTGTCCCCACCGCCTGCGCCGCAAACGTCAAGCTCACCGGGTTCAGAGTCATCGCTGGGGCCGCAGGGCTCGCCGCCGTCAGTAGCGGAATCTCCCAAATGCCGCGCCCATAGGTCGCCGCGCGCAGTTCGCCATAGCGTCCATCGCCGGTCGCAAGCTCCGCCCCCGCTTGCAACCCGATCACCGGCGCATTCGGCAATCCCACCCCATACACGCTCCAGCAGTTCGCCGACGTACACGTTGCCACCTGTGTGGTCGCATACACCCCCGTATCCATTGCCACGTACAGAGTGTTCGCGTCGTTTGGATCGACCAGCACCCCGTTCGCGGGAGCGTTCGGCAGATTGCTCGATATATTCGTCCACTGGGCCCCGCCGTTCACGGACCGGTACACATGCGGCGCGTTCGCTCCATTCCCGGCGAACCCCATCACCGTCGCGTACACCGTCTTGCCGGTCGCGTCATGCGGGTCCGCCACCAGTGACGAAATATCGAACCCGCCCGGATTGAACACGCCCGCATCGGACCCATCGTTGGTTACCGTCGACTTGGCCACGTCGGTCCACACCGTATTCGCGCCCGCGCTCCCCGCCGTCGCGTTCGCAAACACATGCCCACCGAAGGTCCCGCCGCCATCGAGCGTCCCCGCCATGCCTGCATACAGCACCGTCGATCCTGCATCCTGGGCCGCCACCGCACCACTGGCCGGCCCTCCCGCCGCCAGCGCCCGCACCATCGCATTTGACCCGCCGCACACCCCACTCACCGCGCCGCCCAGGTCTGTGGTGATCGCGTTCGTTCCCGGCCACGCCATCCCATTCTGCGCCGGCCCGCGCCATACCCTGCACGTGCCAACAAGTACATTCGTCGTCAGCGCCGGATCCAGCAGCATGGGTGGAGCGATCAGAGAGGCATCGTCCTCCACCTGCGCGTACCCGATCGTCGGCGAGCCGGCGAAGTTCGCCGCCGCGCAAGCGTTCCCAAGGCCGCAATAGCGCACACTCACACCCGCTGCCGTCGACACGTACCAGTTCTGCGAATTCGCGGGATCGATCGCCACCGTTCCACCTTCGCCCGCGGCAATCTGCGGCCACACGCCCGCGGCCGTCGTCCCCGACGCTGCCGTCCCATTGGCACCCAGCCCCGCCAGCAACGTCTGCGGATTCACCGGGTCCTGCGCGAAGCTCACTACCTCGGCCAGCGACCCCAATCCTTCGTTCAGATTCTGAAAGTGGGTCGCGTCGTCCGGCGAGCAGGGCGGCTGCTGCTGGTTCACTCCATCCAGCGACCGCCAAAGCCCACCATCATTGCCCACATACACCAGCGGCAGACCGCCCGTCCCCGCCCCTGCCAGCGCCGCAATCCCGTGCTGCGCCGGGGACACTCTCGCCGGCGCCGCGCAGCCATTCTCCGCATTGGTCGTATTGCGCAGCACGCATCCAGCGGCAATCGAGCAGCGATACAGATCCAAGGTCCCCGCGAACAGCACCGTATCGGAGCCGGCTGCCACCGCCGCCAGCGAAAGATCGTAGTCCGCCTGCGCAATCGCCGTACTGCCACTCCCAACCTCAAGCGAAGCCGAGTTCAATTTCGTCCCAAAAGCAATCGGGTTCACCGCGCAGCTTCCCCCGCTGCCTGCCGCCGCGCACCCATCCTGCCACAGCCCCTGGTCCAGGTTATTGACGTCGACCGTCAGCGCAAACGTGTCGCCCGTGGACGCCTGCACCGCCAGCGCCCCGCGATAGATCGGGCACCCCGTATTCCCCGTCGACCCTGGATTGGTCGGGCACGCGGTCATTGTCAGCCCCGTCCCCGGCTGGTGGGCCAGTCGCGTCCAGGTCGCTCCGTCCGCCGACTGGTAATACCCGTGGAACCGCACCGCCGCATAGAACATCTGCCGCGCAGGATTCCACACCACCGCCGTCGCCGCATTCCCCGGCGCGCCGCCCGGCTCCGGCCGCTGCACCACCTGGCTGCCGTCTTCGATCGTAGCCATCTGCCACGTCGCGCCCGCGTCCAGCGAATAGTAGAGCCCCATCACGCTGTAGGTCGCGTCCGGCGCGTTCACCAGCACGCCTTCCACTGCCTGCGAAATCGCCGCCACTACCAGCCCCGGCGTGGTGCTGCTCCACGCGAACCCCGCCACTCCCAACCCCACAAACGAATGGTGCCCTGCAACCGCGTCATTCGACTCCTGCGCCAGCGACCAGGTCACGCCGCCGTCCGCCGAGCGCAGGATCCCCTCCCCGTAGTAGGAGTCCGATGCATCGTTCGGATCGCCCGTCCCCGCCAGCACCACGCCGCCGTTCACGCTTACCGCCCCGATGCTCAGCGACGGAATTGCCGCCGTACCCCCGCTGAATACCGGCAGCACATCCGTCAGCGGCGCAAACGTCACAATCCCCGCCGGCCCGGCGGCATTCACTGACTTCCACACCCCGCCGCCCGTCGTCCCCACATACACCGTATTCCCCGTGGCGTCTGCCGGATCGATCGCCACCGAGGTCAGTCGACCGGTTACATCGCCGAAGCTCTGGCTCGCCACCTGCGCCGGGCCAACCGCCTGCCACGCCGCATTCAGCGGATTCGTCCGCGGCTTCGCAATCCCCGCACCTGCTGCCCGCGTCAGTGCACCGGCAATCCCCTGCTGCGCCTGCGCCTGCCCCAGATACTCCCGCCGTGCCGCGTCCATTGCCGCCGCCGCTGACGTTCCGCCGGCCAGCACCCGCCCCGCAAGAAACCGCTGCGCCTGCCGAGTATGGGCCGCGTCCGCCGCCACAACCCCACCACTGGCCTCCTGTGCGATCCCACCCATCGCGCCCGGGAGACTCAAAAAGCTAATCCAGCAGCTCGCTGCCCAAAGCGCAAATCGCCGCGCCGGCCGCCGCCCCAAACAACTTGCTGCCGCACCGTCCATGCGCGTGCCCCGTGCCGCGCCGCATCAAGCGATGCAGCAGGCGGAAACAGAGCAATCAACGACAGACTCAGGTGAAGCAGAAAGGATCAAGAAGAAACTCCAATGCTTGCTCTGCGGTTGCCCTTGGAGGGTCTCTTGTGTCTTCATCGGCGGCGAAGAGCCGCTGCAAGTTGCAGCAACGCTCCATCCGGCAGCGACAACCAGAAACCGGCTGGCGATGCGCCCCCAATCTATCACTCGCCGCGCCCGCGCAACAGCATAAAGATGGTTGGGGAGCTGAAAGCCTAGGTTTTCTCGATTCCGTCCCTCACGATGTGTACGGCGGGGTGGCTGAACTCCTCGCGTTTAGGCGCGGCCATTTTGGGTTTGGGTTGCTTTTTCTTCTCGCGTTTGCCTTTATCCTTGTTTCCCATGCGCACAGTCTAACGCCGGCGCCTGCATCTGTGGGAGATCAAATGCGCCGCAATCCAATCCTGCTCCGCAGTAGACCAGGTTGGTGCCGCTCGCTTAGGCTGGACGACGCCGGCCAGAGATCGGTTCGAGAAATCCCGAAGGCCGCCCGAAACGAAAGCAGGAACCATGCCGCGAAACCCTTCGCTCACCCATCACGCCTTGCTCGCAGCCGCTGCCGCCTGCCTGGTCCCCCTGCTTGCGCTCGCCGCGCAACAAGCCGCACCCGCCAGCCCCGCCGCTCCTGCTGCCGTCCGCACACCTCCCGACGTGCGCACCCAGGAAAAAGGCCTTGGCCTCACCGACCCCGCCAACCCCAGGCTCCCCAGCCTGGTCCTCATCGGCGACTCCACCGTCCGCAACGGCCACGGCACCGGCTCCGACGGACTGTGGGGCTGGGGTGCTCCCATCGCAGACCTGTTCGACCCCACCAAAATCAACGTCGTCAACCGCGCCATCGGAGGCCTCTCCAGCCACAGCTACATCTCCGGCGGCCACTGGGACCTTGCCCTCGAAATCATCAAGCCCGGCGACTACGTCCTCATCCAGTGGGGCCACAACGACGGTGGCATCAACCTCCCCGGAGCAACCCCCATCCCCGACGCGGGCCTCGCCCCCGGCGCAACGTCTCCCACCCCACCGCCCGGCACACCTCCGCGCGGCCCTAACATCGGCGGCAGCCTTCCCGGCGTCGGCGAAGAGACCCTTGACGTAACCAACCCACGCACCGGCAAGGTCGAGACCGTGCACACCTACGGCTGGTATCTCCGCAAGTACATCGCAGACGTCCGCGCCAAGGGCGCCACGCCCATTCTCTGCTCGCTCGTCCCCCGCAAAATTTGGGTCGACGGCAAGATCCGCCGCCAGACCGATACCTATCGCGGCTGGGCCCAGCAGGTAGCCGAGCAGCAGCACGTCGGCTTCGTCGACCTCAACGAGATCATCGCCCGCCGCTACGACGCGCTTGGCCCCGCCGCCGTCGACCCTCTGTTCGGCGACCCCCACACCCACACCACCATGGCCGGGGCCGTCCTCAACGCAGAGTGTGTCGTCTCCGGCCTGCGCGCACTGCCCCACCATCCGCTCGACAAATACCTCTCTCCCAAGGGCAAAGGCATCAAGCCCTACAAAGCCTGAACCGCCGCGGCCTCCGCCGGCGCCTGACCGATCGGGTGCGCATAGCTGGCCTGCCGAGGGGATCACCGAACCCCGCAGGGGTGAGGCTATCGTGGAGCTAGTTCTGCAAACCCCTGTTCCATGTTCCCTGTTCCCTGCATTACACTTTTTGCACACAGCAACATCCGGGCCAGCTAACAGAATCCACTCCAAGGATCAGAGCCCATGTCGACTGCAACCACCCCCCTCGCCCGCCCCCGCACCTCCCGCAACCTCGCGAAGCACCTCCTCTGGTACGCCTTCGGGCTTGCCGGCATCTCCGTCCTCTACTACACCGATTACCCCATCATTGCCCACCCGCACGACCCCTACACCCAGAAGCTCATCTTCGACCGTTTCCTTCTCATCCCGCACGCGGTCGCCGGCGTCCTCGCCACCGCGCTCGGCCCCTTCCAGTTCTCCACCCGCTTCCGCCAGAAACATCTCAGCACCCATCGCCTCATGGGCAAGACCTATGTCATCTGCATCGCCGTCGCCGCACCCATGGCCCTCATCCTTGGGCAGCGCGGCTTCACCTTTCCCATGAGGTTCATGGGCGTCGTCCAGCCAGCCCTCTGGTTTGCCTGCACCGCGGCCGCCTTCATCACCGCGCGCAACCGCCAGATCACCGTACATCGCCAGTGGATGATCCGCTCCTACGCTTTCACCCTCAACTTCATCTTCTCCCGCTTCTTCAACTTCATCCCCGCCTACAACAACCAGTCCGAGACCGGTCTCGCCATGACCCTCGCCCTCCTAAGCGTCCTCTATTTCTTCATCCCGGACATCGTCTTCAACTGGCGCGAGCTCACCCACCGCCGCGCTTGATGGGGCGGATAGCAGCGGGTCCTGTCCTTCGGAGTAGCAGCGGGCTTCAGCCCGCGGTAATGGGCCGCCCAGATAGAGGGCTTTAGCCCGGGGACTCGTCTCGGCGGGTGGCCTGCATACCACTCGGAATTACTGGAGGAATCCCATGCCCGGAAAATCAATCCGCTTTGTCGCTTCTATATGCCTGCTTGCCTTCCCCGGTGGTACCGCGCAGGCACAAGCGCAGGCGCCCACGGCTCCGTATCCTTCCGCGGCCCCTCTCGATCAGTACCTCATTTCGGCGCAGGCTTCCGAAATCGAGCTGGCTCGAAGTGCTGCTCCCGCGTCTATTGCGGACGGCGCGGAGGTCCTGGTGCTGACGCGGAACGGATACACGACAGCAGTCAAGGGCACCAATGGATTTGTCTGTATCCTGGAGCGCTCCTGGGCCAAAGACACCGGCGATCCCGAGTTCTGGAATCCCAAAGTCCGCGCGCCTCTCTGCCTCAATGCTCCAGCCGCAAAAACGTATCTGCCGATTGTCCTGTTCAAGACCAAACTGGTGCTGGCGGGAAAATCAAAGATGGAGATCGCGCGGGCGCTGAAATCCGCACTGGACAGCAAAGAACTGCCCCCGCTGGAGCCGAATGCAATCTGCTACATGATGTCGAAGCAGCAGTATCTCAGCGACGACGACACCCACTGGCATCCGCACATGATGTGGTACCTTCCGGGCGATGCGGAGAAGAGCTGGGGAGCTAACTTGCACGGCGTGCCAGCCATGGCGGGCTACGTCCCGGAAGACCGCATGACCGTCTTTATGGTCAGGGTTGACCACTGGTCCGACGGCACCCCGGAAATGCACTGACAACTGCGGGGACGGCAAGGGTCATCCAACGTGATTTCGATCACACTGGCCCAACTCCTTCTGCACTAAACTGCCGCTACCATGCGGAACTCAGTCTTCGGGATTCTGTTCTTCGCCGTCCTGCTGACCTTTGGCGTTCACCCAGTCACCGCCCAGAATGCAACCGCCGCGACCGCTGCCGAAGCGCGCAAGCCGCCCGCGCAACCCGATCGCACCGGCCAGGCATATATCACTCAAGGCGATCCTCCGGACCTTGCTCTCGCCACCAACCTCTCCGCCAGGGAACGCCGCGAGAACTTCGAAGCCCTCTGGAGCATCATCGACACCACCTACGCCGACTTCCAGTTGAAGTCGATCGATTGGCAGCAGATCGGCCAGCGCTACACCGCTCGGCTCGATTCCATCACCACGGACGACGACTTCTATCGGATGATGTTTCAGCTCGTGAATGAACTGAAAGACACCCACTCCTGGCTCAACAACTACCATCCTCCCCTTCTATCCACGGTGAACGGCATGCCGACCGACCTGTTTCAAGATCGTCCGTTCGTCATCGCGGGCGACAACGCCGGCTGGGAAGTGCTTGCCGTCAACGGCATGACCATTCCCGAAAGGATCGAGTCGCTGCGGCCTTTCCTGAAGGCCCGCTCATCGGAGCGTGCCTTCCGCCGCGAAGCGGTGTATGCCCTGCTGGCAGGCAAGGCGTCGGAGCTCGTGAGCGTCACGCTGCGCTCACCCCAGGGACAGACTGAGACGCTGACCCTCAAACGCGGAGGCCGGCCCATTGCCGCCCCAACTCCGCAAATCTCCATCATGCTGACCAGGCAGCAGTTCGTCGATTATGGGCGTTATCCTTCGGGCCTCGGATACATTCACATCCACTCGTTCGCGGGACGCGAAGAGATCTCCGAGGAATTTGATCGCGCTCTCGATTCGCTCCGCGACACCAGCGGTCTGATCCTCGACATCCGCGACAACCCGGGAGGCTACAATCACGACGACATCGTCGGACGTTTCCTGCACAAAGAAACATTTGTCGGCTACAGCTACATCAAGAACGGTCCGAAGCACAATGATCTCGAAAGAAGGAAGGATTCGATCGAGCCAAGAAAATGGGAATACACCCAGCCCGTTGCATTGCTGGTGAGCGACAGGACTGGTAGTGCAGCCGACCTGTTCACGCGTGGCATGCATCGCGCGCCGCGCGTCACCATCGTCGGCACCATCACCCACGGCAATCTTGGCGGCGTCTCTGTTTATACGGTGCTGCCCTGCGGACTCGTCGTGCGCATCTCGAACGGCTACATGAGCGACACCAAAGATCGCTCCATCGAAGTCAACGGCAATACTCCCGACATCACCGTCGAGACCACCATTCAGGACTACCTCAACGGCCGCGATCCGGTCCTGGAGCGCGCCAGCGAGGTTTTGCTGGCGAGCGCCCAGCGAGGGGCGAAAAACGGGCATTGAAGCAGCGGGGGGCGTTTCACTATTCCACCGGATGCGCGATCACGCCCAGATCCGCCAGCCCGTTGACGAAATACTGCGCGGCCAACGCCACCAACAGCAGCCCCATCACGCGCACCAGGATGCGAATCCCCGTATCGCCCAGCAGCCTCACCACCGTGCCCGAGTGGCCCAGCACCAGGTAGCAAACCAGCGCAGTAAGCGCAATCGAGATCAGGATCGCCGCCATCTGCCAGTGCGTCTGCGCCTGCCCCACCAGCACCATCACCGTCGTAATCGCGCCCGGCCCTGCCAGCATCGGCACGCCCAGCGGCACAATTCCCGCATCCTCTTTCTGCGCGGCAGCCTCGGCATCGCTCACCGTCTCCTGCGTAGGCGAACGCTTGGCCTCGAGCATGTCCAGCCCAATCAGCAACAACACGATGCCCCCCGCCAGCTCAAACGCAGGCAGCGTAATGCCGAACAGCCGGAACAGTTCCTCGCCCGCAAACGCAAACCCCGCCAGCACGATCAGCGCGGTCAGTGCGCCTTTGCGCGCAGTGCGCTTGCGCCGCGCCGGATCGGCGCCCTCGGTGATCGCCAGAAACGTTGGCAGCGCCGCGAAGGGATCGACCAGGAAAAAGATGGAGCTCAGCGCCAGCAGCGAGAAGCGCACATAGAACGAGTGCTGCAGGCCATAAAGGGTAACGGAATGAGCGTCGAAGACCACGCCTTATTGTTTCACTGTTTGCGGCGAAAGGCTCGTCGCGGAGATGCTTCCCAAGTCGGTACGGAACGCCGATTCTCCGTAGCCGCGCAGGTACATTCCCGGGATCAAAATCAATCCCCCGTTATAATCGAGTATTCAGGGCCGAATCTGCTGAATTCCGTATCGGCCTGGCGAGGAGTCTGACATGCCATTAGAGACAACAAAAAACATTTGGCGGAACGGCCGCATGATCCCGTGGGAGCAGGCGCAGATCCATGTGATGTCCCACGTCGTCCACTACGGGTCTTCGGTCTTCGAAGGATTGCGCTGTTACACCCCGGGCATCTTCCGCCTGCAGGACCACATGCAGCGCTTGCTGGACTCCGCGAAGATCTACCGCATGCCGGTCGGCTACACCCTGGAAGAATTGTGCTCGGCCGTGGTCGATCTGGTCGAGGCAAACGGCGTCGCGCCGTGCTACATCCGGCCGATTGCGTTTCGCGGCTACGGCGAGATCGGCGTAAACCCGCTGAAGGCCCCCGTCGACGTGTATATCGCGAACTTTCCCTGGGGCAAGTACGTCCCCGGCAACGATGGCGCCGACGTCTGCATCTCCAGTTGGAACCGCCTCGCGCCGAATACCATGCCATCGCTCGCCAAGGCCGGCGCAAACTACATGAACTCCCAGCTCATCCGCATGGAGGCGGAGATCAACGGCTACTCCGAGGGCATCGCGCTGGATGTCAACGGATACCTCTCCGAGGGCTCGGGCGAAAACCTCTTCCTGGTTCGCGCCGGCGTGCTCTACACCACGCCGCTTGCGAACTCCGTGTTGAGCGGAATCACGCGCAGTTCCGTGCTCACCATCGCCAAGGCACTGGACATTCCCATCGTCGAGCAGGCGCTGCCTCGCGAGATGCTCTACATCTGCGACGAAGCCTTCTTCTCTGGAACCGCGGCCGAGGTCACCCACCTGCGCTCGGTCGACAAGATCCTGGTCGCCGATGGCACCATGGGCCCCATCACCTCGGCGATTCATGCTGAGTTCTTCGCCATTGTGAACGGCACCAAGCCCGATCCCTACGGCTGGCTCACCCCGGTCAAGGTTCCCATCGCCGAACCCGTCGGCGTTTAGCAACAAAACAGATCGGCCTCGGCGGCGACGCATAGCCGCCGGGCTGGTCGTGCATCAGTAAATGACGCGCATTGCCCGGTCCCAGCGGGCGAAGTCGACCAGAGCATCCGCCGGCCCTTCGCGGTGGGCGCTCCCGTCTCCCGCCAGAGCCACGGCGTAGGATTGCCCGGGCGTCGTCTCTGTGTCGTTCAGCGAGAAATAAATCAGGAAAGGTTTGCCAACGATGTCGGCGCGCGGAACGAAGCCCCAATAGCGGCTGTCCTCGCTGTTGTTGCGGTTGTCGCCGAGCACAAAATAATTGTCGGCAGGCACCGTCAGCTCGCCATTGGCCACCAGCGAGTGCATCTCGATCCACCAGCGCGAGTCGACACCCGGATCGGCACTCACCAGGCGCGGAAAGTCGTCGCGGTAGCTGTCCGGGGCCGAAGGCCGGTACATGGCATACGGTTCGGATATCGCGTGGCCGTCGATATAGACGCGGCCGTCGCGCAGGTGAATGCGATCGCCGGGCAGCCCTATCACCCGCTTGACCAGATGCAGCGACGAGTCGATCGGATAGTGAAAAACGATGAGGTCGCCACGGTGGATGACGTTGGCTGGAGCCATCACGTGGGGCGGAACTTCCAGTCCAATGTCCTTGTTGACCAGCAGAAAGTCGCCCACCAGCAGCGTTGGCTCCATCGATTCGGACGGAATGCGGAATGGCTGCACCGTGAACGTAATGATGAAGAGCGCGACCACGATGACGTTCAGCAGCGATTGGCCGGCCTGCAGCAGGCTGTGACGGTGAGGCGCCGCTGGGGCGGGCGCGGTGGCGCCGGGACCCGCAACACTGTTTCTCTCGGCGCCCGGTTCATCGCAGCGCGGCGCCGTCTCGTCCAGTTCGCGGCCTGGCCGGCTGCCTAGCTGGCTCGAGTCTCCGCCGGGCTCGACAGTCACGCTCATGACGCGGCCTCCTCCGCAGCCGGGCTGGAGCGCTTGCGCGCCGGCAATTCGGCAGGACTCGCGGCAGGGACCCGTGCATGGGAGAGCAGGCCCGCCAACGCACGCCGCGCCGCCTCCTGCTGGGCCAGCTTCTTGGTGGTGCCTTCAGCTTCGGCCAGGGTGATGGATCCGCCCGCGCCGTCCGTCACCCGGACCTCGATACGAAAGCTCTTTCGGTGATCGGGGCCGCTCTGGTCCGTCAACACGTACTTGGGCTGTCCCGAACCTACCGACTGGAGGTGCTCCTGCAGGGCCGATTTGTAGTCGCCCACCGCGCCCGAGAACGGCTCCTTCGAACCGAGCGCGCCGACCAGGTCCGCTTCAGCCGGCTCAACGATATAGCGGTGGACAAAGTCGCGCGCCGGCGCCAGTCCTCCATCCAGATACATCGCGGCGATCACCGCTTCCAGTGCGTTCGCCAGCAACGCCGGTTTCTTGTGGCCGCCGCTGTGTTCCTCCCCGCGACCCAAACGAAGCATCGGGCCAAGCTGGATGCGCAGCGCGACCTGCGCCAGGTTCCGGCTGTTCACCAGCGAAGCTCGCAGCCGCGTCAGATCGCCCTCGCGCAATGCCGGAAAGCGCCGGTAAAGCGCTTCGGCAACCACCAGTCCAAGCACCGCGTCGCCGATGAATTCAAGCTGCTCGTTATCGGAGCCGGGGTTGGGCGTGCCCTCCGCATTGCTCTCGTAGGCAAGCGAACTGTGCGTCAGCGCCAGGGTCAGGAGGCTCGGATTCTTGAACTTGTAGTCGAAGAAAAGATCGTCGATCGGCATGAATTTCGCGGGCGCTCGCGTCGGGCGCGTAACGGAGCCGTTGGCTTTGGCGAGGGGCGGGACGGGTCGCGAAACCGCCGTCTGGCGCGTCTGTCCCGCGATGTCATGGCGCGTCGTCAAAATCAACCCCCGACGGTACGTCCAATCCTCAGTTTACCGGAGTTACCCACCCCCGCGTGCGCTCGGGGGAGTGACTCACTGGGGCGGGGTTGGCCGGTAAGATTCCTTTTCCGCCTTGCCGCTCGGATCGAGCCCCTTGGAATCGTCTGGCTCATCGGACGTCGCGGCCCGCTTCGGCAGGGTAAACGGCTGCTTGATGCCCTTTTCCGCAGCCTCTTTGGTGTCGGGCTGGCTGTCGCGGTTCGCCAGCGCAGCCCGGTACTCGGCAACCGCCTTGTCCCGCTGCGGCAGGATCTCATCCGGATTATTCGGGTCGCGGGCGATGTCGTACATCCGGCCGAGATAGATGTGCGCCCAGGCAATCGTCCGTGGGTCGTGGGAGAGCTGGACGGTCTGGGTCAGGTGGTCGTGCGCCTCGTCCGGGTCCCCTTCCATAAGGTCGATGCGACCTAGCACATAGTGCGCCTCCGCATTCGCGGGATTGGACTTCAACGCGGCTTCGGCCAGCTCGTCGGCCCCGTCCAGGTCGCCCTTCATCAGCTTCGCCTCCGCCAGATCGAGTCCCGTAAGGGCTCGCGCCGTGCGTTCGACCGGATCGCGAAAGACCAGGTCGCCTCCGGAGCCCTCCGGCAGGAATGCGATCTGATCGGCGTGATGGCGTTGGTTGTCGATATCCATGCCATAGACCATTTGGCCGATATTGTCCTTCAGGCCGCTGCCTTCCTTCTCCATCGCGCCCAGCTTGCCATAGAAGTAGTCGACCAGCACCCAGCCCTGGCGCATGTCCAGGTCGACCGCCTTGCGCCGCACCGCCTCCGCCTGGCGGTCATAGACCGTCATTTCGGCCTGGTAGCGGTCGAAGTCGGAGCGGTCCTTCACGGCGTTGGGTTTGGCCGGGACCGGGATGCCCACGTCCATCGTCTGTACCTCGACTGCCTTGATCAGGCACTCGGTCAGCAGCAGGTCAATGTTGGACTTGTAATTGAACTCCAGCGGCGCATCCTGAACTGACTTCAGCAGCGGAAGCAGCCGATCCATGGCGCCGGGGCTGGCATACACCATGGGCTCGATGGTGAAGTGAAGGTAGGTGTGGCGGATCAGATCCATGGGCACACTGGCCGGAGGCTGGGCTGCCGGCGAAACCACCACCACGTAATCGTCCCCGTAAATCCGCGCGTTGGTCGCCGCCGGCGAAAGCATTGGCTCCAGCAGCACCAGAAAACGCCGCCCCTCGTAACCGCTTGCCGGCAAACGCAGATAAATGTTGGTGCTCAGCACCATCTTGGTCAGCGGATCGTGTATACGGTCGACAAATCCCTCGTACTCCGGATGGTGCTCGAACCAGAGCGCGTCCAGCCGCACCGCCTCAGCGAAGGTCCGCAGCAGCGGAAGGATCTCCACCACCTGGGTGGCATCCGGCGGCAGGTCGCTCTCGTCAACCGTCGGTGTCAGCATGGGCGGAGGCCCCAGGTAAAGCGCAAGCGAGATATATTGGGCAAGCGAGCGACTGGGATCGTTCAGGGCGTGCTCGCGGATGAAAGTGCACACGGCATCGCGTGCGTCGCGGGCCGGCGCCGACGCTGCCAGCTCCTCGTTGATCTCGTCGCGGACCTTCTGCCGGATCGGACTCGATTCCGCTAAGCCCGCGTCGTAGCCGCAGGCGTTCAGCGCTACCGCAACATAATAAAGAGGTTCGCTGGTCTCCAGCGTGATCGCAGATCCGCCGGCCTCAGGCTGCGCAATGCGCGCCGGGCGAGCCTGCTCAACCGTCAACGATCCAGGGTTGCTGGACGAGGAACTGGAAGGAGGAGTCTGTGCGTACAGAGCCCACTGGGGAGCAAGGCTGAGGATAAGAAACGAGGCCGTGGCAATAGCGATCGGGAGGTGCCGGGATGGAGAAATTCTCTTCAGACAGACCACAATAAGATTTCGACGCTCCCCCTGAGTTTAAGAGAGCGGGAGGGGGATAGCAAGCGCAGGGCGGCTACGTGGGTCGCAACGGTAACATTCTCGAGAGAACTCGAGCGGCCTCGCGCTAGCCGTGGACCGAAATCCCATCGAAGGTAACCACCACCCGGCCGCGGATGGGCACGCCAAACGCACTGGCTGGCTGAAATACGCTTCCCAGAAGCTGATCGGCCACCTGGATGCGGACGGCTTCGTCTTGCGGGCCGGAGACAATCGTGAAATCGTACACGCGCCCGGCTGCGTCGACTGACGCCTCGACCACAATAGTGGTGTCGTGCGCGGTGACGATGTCTCCCGGAGACACCGTGGAATAAAGGAAATGCGGTTGGGTGAGAGCGCCCAGGGGCTCGTCATTGGCCAGCACCGGCTGTGGCGCGGCGACCATGCCGAGCAGAAGCATAATGCTGCCTCCCAGCACCACCGTACCGGCCAGCCCAGCCGTAAACTTCACTACGAACGGCCGAACCGCGTTGTCCCACGCCAGGCTCAGGCGGTCCATCAGGCGCGATTCACGCCGCGCATGTTCGTGCGAGATGGCAACTCGAAGCTTCAGCGCGAGGTCTGCGGGGGCCTTGGCCGGTCCCAACCCGGAGACAGCGTCCTGGGTAAGCCGCCATGCGGCCAATTCGCGCGCGCAATCCTCGCATCCGGCGACCCGGCCGCCATCTTCAAAGCCATCGATATGGCGCGAGATCTCCAGCATCTCATGGCCGCTGATCGCGCCATCAAGATACGAGGAGAAACAAGCCTGGATCTCAGTGCATGGCTTCCGCTTCATCGTGACGCCTCCAGACAGGACCCTGCACGCGAATCGAGAGCGGAACCGGCATGGGCCCGGAGCCCGTTTCCGCTGGCTGAACTCTGCTGCTCCGCCGCCGTGGCATCGAGGCAGGCGCATACCGGGGCAGGCGCGGAGGCACGGTGAGGAGTCGCAACCCGCGCACCGGCCAGATCGCTCTTCTCGGGCGCAAGCAACTCGCGCAATGCAGCACGGCCTCGCGTAAGCCGTGACTTGACCGTGCCGAGGTTCACCTGCAGGACCTCGGCAATCTCTTCGTAGGTGAAGCCTTCGATCTCGCGCAGCACCACCACCGTGCGGAATGCCTCGGGCACCTTGCGCAGGCAGGCTTCAACCCGCTCGTGGAGTTCCTCCTGCGCGGCGTACTCGAAGGGCGAGCAGCCGCCATCCGCCAGCGTAGCCCCGAACGGCTGCGATTCCCTCTCCGCATCGTCAGCGCAGCGCGAACCACACGGCGCTTCCATGGCAATCTCGCGCCGCTTGTGCCGCGACCACCAGCGCCGCTGGTTGGAGGCCTCGTGCAGGGCGATCCGGTACAGCCAGGTGCGCAGGCTGGACTCGCCGTGGAAGCCGCCGATGTTGCGGAACACCTTGATAAACACTTCCTGGGTAATGTCGGAGGCGTCAGCGGGATCCTGCAGGCTGCGCGCGATCAGCGAGTACAACGGCTGGTGGTACTGCGCGATCAACTGGGCGAATGCGGCCTCGGAGCCAGCGCGCAGCTCGGCGACAAGAGCCGCCTCTTCACTTGGAAGATCGACCACGCTCGCCAGATTGCCCATTGTGCCCGCCTGCATCCCGGGTGTCCTTAAACTTACGACTTTGTCAAACCTGTTGCAAACCTTCTGTCGCAGCCGGCAGCACATGGCCCTCGTTGCCGCCTGCAAATCCCAGTGAAGCGAGAAAACTGCGCCGCCGGCGGCCGAGTGCTCGCTCACTCTGTATCTATAGACACCGGAACCTGCCCGATTAGTTCCCAATTAACCAGAAATAACAAGGCTCGGTCCCAGATTCGGAAATACGGCCCTTGCGCTTCAAGACACCTTGTTCGCATCCTCCCCGCCTCTAAGCGGTACCCCGGAGACTCGTCCGGGGTTTGACTCAAGAGGCCGCAGGTCTGAGAATAGGTAAAGTCCTTCCTGAGTGTGGGCCTGTGGCGCAGCTGGGAGCGCGCTTCCATGGCATGGAAGAGGTCATCGGTTCGATCCCGATCAGGTCCACCAATCATTTCAAGCATTTAGCGCCACCTCCCTTCCGCGACCTTGTCGCATTCTTGTCGCAAATTCCAAAACCTTCCCTGAAACCGATCCCGGATTCTTCTTGTCCGAGGCCGCAATCGGCTCCGCGGTTGTGGCTGTCATCGTCACGACGGCAGCCGGCTTGAGGTTTCGTTTCGCTGGCTTTGACCCCACTGTTTTCGATCCCGCAGATTTCGTTCGACGCATGCCCTTGCCCGACTTCAGCTCCGTGTGAATGGAGTTGACCGTCGCCCGCACGCCCTCCGGAATCTCCTGCATGTACACATCAGTGGTTGTCCCCGCGCGGGAGTGCCGGAGAATACCCTGCACATCCTTCACCGTTCCCATCTTCTGGGCCAGCGTGGCGATCGTCCGCCGGATGACCTGGAAGGTCAGCTTTGGCAGTCCGAGTTTCTCCGCAAGCTTGTGCAGCACCCGCTTGCGATAGTTGCTCGAATCCATGAACCCTCCCCTGGGAGCCGCGAAGATGAAGGCCTCCGAGGATGGGTCAGGACACTGCTTCCGCCACTCGACAAGATCCTGAGCCAGCTCCGCAGCGATCGGGATCGTAGTGAGGCTTCCTCGAGTCTTCCCCCAAGGACGGATCTTGCCCTTGTAGGTCGTCTCGGTCAACGTCATGGAGCACGCCGCAGCATCGAAGCCCTGCCACTTCAGGCCAAACAGCTCGCCAGGGCGAAGAGCATTCGCCATGTCGAGCTGAAGCAGAATCCAGTCCCGAATACTCGTCTTCGCCAACACATCCCTTAACTGTTTCCAGCTGCGCTAGTAATACAGCGTGAGCGAGAGCTGCATAACGCGGCCCCCGGAGAGGTAGCTGCTGTTGGTGGGTATATCCGCGGTGACGGTATTGAAGGTGGAGAGAATGCTGGCGCAGGGAGTAATCGCCTGCCCGGGTTTATTTTCAGATTGACTGGCGCAACTGAACTGGGCGTTCGGCGCGGCCAGATTCACCGTGTTAAACACACTGAATGCCTCAGCGCGGAACAGAATGTGGGCGCCTTCGCGCACAAACGGCGTTTGAAACTCCCGCCCCAAGCCGAACGTGGGCATGATGTATGCGGGACCCGGGAATGAGTTGCGGCTGACATTGCTGTAAGTGCCGTTGGTGGGATAGGCGAAGGCGTTGACGTTGTAGTACTGCTCCTGTTTGGCTACGCGGTGACGCGAGCTGCTGAGCAGCGGAGCCTGGCCCGGAACAATCACCGGGCGCTGGTGCGGCTCGTCGGTCAACGCGGCATCGGTGTTGATGGTCAGGTTGACCGGATTCCCGGTACGCGCCTGATAGATACCGGAGAAGATCCAGCCGTTGACGACCTTGCGCAAAGCGGCAGCGCCGTGGTTGAACTTGGGAAGGTCCCACGCCCAGCCCATGTTCAGGATGTGGGTCGCGTTGGTGTCCGAGACGCCCCACTCGGTGTTGACGTTGAAAACATTCGGAATGACGTTGGTGGTGGTCTGTCCGTTGGTATCGATGTCCAGCGAGCGCGAGTAGGTGTACGTGCCCAGGAAGGAAAGGCCGCGGCTGACCCGCTTGCGAAACTGCACCTGCAGTCCGTTGTAGCTGGAACCGCCGATGCTTGTGAAGTCGTCCAGGCCGTTGCCGCCGTAGTTAAAGGTCTGGTAGCGCACGCGGTCGGTGTACGATCCGCCGGTATTGGTGGCGTTATTGCAGTAGACGGCGGGGTTGGCCTGGAAGTAGGCGCCGCTGCAGTCGTAGATGGCCGGATTGAGGTCCACCGGAACCGTCGACTTGCGGCCGAGTTTGCCTACGTAGTTGACGTCCAGCACGCCTCCGTGACCCACCTGGAACTCAAACCCGAAGTTCATTGCCATCACATAGGGCGTGCGGAAGTTGGCGTCGGGAAAGAACGCGGAATACGGCGGGTTGAACTGCGGATTGGCTGGGTTGAATCCGTTGGGGACCTGGGTTATGTTGCCGGTGGAGCCGGGACCGGCGCAGGGAAAGGTCGAGCACAGGGGCACCGAGAAGCCGCCGTCGGGAGTGTTGGCCGTGAACATGTAGAGGAACGGCTCGCCCTCGCCCACGACATCGGCGTTGATGGCATCGAAGAAGATGCCGAAGCCTCCGCGCATGACCACCTTGCTGTTGCCGAAGATGTCATAGGCGAAGCCGAGACGCGGCGCGATGCCGTTGAAGTCAGTGGGGACCAGCGACCTGAGCACGCCGCGATCGCCGACGAACGCAAGGCCGCCGGGCGCTCCAGGATATACGGTGGACTGGAAGCCGGGGCGGAACGTCTCCGAGTACCCCTTGGGCTGGAACCACTGGAACGGCAGCTCATAGCGCAGGCCGAGGTTCAGTGTCATCTTGGGCATTACGCGCCAGTTGTCCTGCACGTAGGCGAAGAGGTCGTGCTGGATGCCGCCCTGTACGGTCTCGCTCTGCGCGGTCATGGAGTTGACCAGGCCGAACAGCGCATCGGCCAGCGGCACGGAAGTGTAGGTGCTGCTGAATCCAATGCTGCCGGGATACATGTTGGTGTTCAGATACTGCAGCCGCAACAGGTCCAGTCCCACTGAGACGTTGTGATTTCCGCGGGTCCAGGAGAGATCGTCCTTCGCCTCGATGTCTTCGTTGATGACGTCGGCAAAGCCCTGGCTGGTGGACCCGAGCGAAAAAGGATTGAAGTTGATTGCCGGCATCGAAGCGACGGGGTTGTTCATGTTGAAGTTGCCACCGTAGCTGGCCAGGGTGTTGTGGTCCTGCGGCGTGCGCACGTTCTCATACCGCTTGTAGCCGATCCTGGCCAGGTTGAGCAGGTTCGGCGTAATCACCCAGGTGTCGCCGATGTTGCCGAACTTGCTGAAGGCCTGGTTGAATAGGACCTCGTAGGTGGGAACGCCAGAGCCGGTGGCGGTGTTCACTCCCGGCGCACTGTGGTCGTTGGCGCTGATCATGTCGTAGCGCGCGTCCAGAGTGTGCTTGCTGTTCAGGACGTAGTCCACACGCGCCAGCAGGTTGAGGTCCTGCTGCGGCAGCGGTGCAAAGCCGATTGCCGAAAAGACCGGCGCGCCCTGCGAGGTAGTCCCCGTCTGCAGACCATTCGGAACGTACTTCCGGATGACCGCGTACATCACCGGATTGAAGCAGTCGGTTGGGATCTGATAGAAGGGCATCGCGGTGGCCGAGGGAAAGTTGTTTACGCTGGCCCCGGTGTTGGTGTAAGCCCCGCCTTCGAACGACTGGGCGTTGTTCAGCTCCGCGATGCACGGCGACTGGCCGGTATTGCCGGCCTGCAGCCACGCGTTGTTGATGTTGTCCTGGGCGATGCTGGCGGCAGTTGCCTGCAGCGGGTTGGTAATCTTGGGAATGCTTGCGGAAGAATTTGCCGCACGAAGCGTGGCGTTGTTGGAACTGAACTCGTAGGCGTTGAAGTCCGCGCAGGACTTGCCTGCAAACGGGCCTGCGCTGTTGCACGGGTAGGGAGTAGCGCCGTCATTCTCGAATCCCAGCATATTGTCGGTGTAAGGCTGTACCGTACCCACCGACTGCTTGTGGGCAAACAGGTCTTGCAGCGCGAAGAAGAAGAAGGCCTTGTCGCGCTTGATGGGACCGCCAAAGGTGAAGCCGACTTGGTTCTGGCGATCTTCGTCGCGCTGCTTGGAGAAGTAGTCGGTGGCATCGAGATTGGTGTTGTGGAAGTAGTCCCACGCGGTGCCATGAAAGGTGTTGGTGCCTTGCCGCGTCAGCACATTGAAGATGCTGCCGGAGTTACGGCCGTACTGCGCGGTGTAGTTGTTGAGCAGGACGCTGATCTCCTGCAGCGCCTCGTGCGGCGGATAGGAGATGCCGGTGTTGTAGAACAGGTTGTTCCACATCAGGCCGTCGAACAGCATCAGGTTCTGAGTATTGCGCGATCCGGAGACGGTGTAGGTTGGCCCCTGGCGCTCGTTGGTCTCGGTGGTGGGCGCGTTGACGCCGGTTACGCCCGGCAGCAGGGCCGCGAGGGCAACGACGTTTTCGCCATTGATGGGCAGTTCCTCGACGAGTTTGTTATCGATCATCGTGGCCAGGGTCGCCGAGCGGGCATCCACGGTCGAGCCTTCGGCGGTGACGGTGACCTCCGAGTTTGCGGCGCCAAGGGACAGCTTGATGTCCATCTTCACGTTCTGGTTGGCGTCGACGATGATGCCCTGATCGACCGAGGTCTGGAACTTGGGTGCTTCCACGGTAAGGGTGTAGGTGCCGATGGGAATGTCAGGCAAAAGGTATGCGCCGCTGGAGTTCGAAGTGACCTTGCGGGTAAAGCCATGTTCGGGATCGGTGAGGGTCGCTGTGGCTCCGGGTAATACCGCGCCGGTCGAGTCGCCGATGGTGCCGAAGACGCTGCCGCCGTTCTGTGCGCGGGCGGTTGCGGCAGCCAGACCAAAGGCGAGCAGCAGGTACAGGCAAAGGCGCGGGCGCCGGCCACAGGTACGGCGCCGGGCCGGAGGCGGCGTGCCGGTTTTTTGCTCAAGCAACAGCTTGCACATGCAGGTCCCCAAAACGGTCTCGGAAGGCATTGGTCTGACCAGAAAGGTCGTTCGACAGTATCTGGATTTGCAGACAGGACTGTCAAGCGGAATCCGGCTTCGCGCTCTTGCAGTTCGGGCCCAAACAATTTTACGGAGGACAGCAGTCACTCTTGCAGTCCGGCTGCGCAGTGGTTTCATGAATATCATTGACAGCCGTCTCAGTTGGATAGTTAAATTTCGAGCGGCCCTGCTTTCCTGGCCCAGTTGCCATCCTGGCGCGACATTGGTCAGACCACGATGGCGGCTGATTGCGCGCGGCCAGGGTTCTACTACGCAGCAGGATTTCTGTTTTCGAACCGGAAGACATGGTTTGGGGCGCCGGCAAGAACCAGCGACAAGAAGAGAATCGGCCGTGGGATGGGGATGGAATTGCGGAGTCGAATGATGCGTCTGGGTTCCCGAAAAAACGGGTTAAGCGAATGGAAAGTCATGGTTGTGCTGGCGGCCCTGACGGGAGTGAGTGCGCCCCGGCTGGCAGCGCAGGCGGCGCCGCTGGTGGTGCCGTACACCATTACCACGATCGGCGGCGGGACCACGACGGTTTGCACTACCGCCGGCGTGGACAAGATCGGCAACGGATGTCCGGCAACGCAGGCCAGCTTCGGTGCAACCAGCCCGGTAGCCAGTGGCGGAGATACGCGCGGGATCGGCGTGGACTCGCGGGGCAACATCATTATTGCCGACACCGGCGCCAACATGGTCCGCAAGATCAACCCGAAGACCGGCCTGGTGACCGTGGTGGCCGGGAGCCTTTCGTCCGCGGCAGCGTGCACGCTGGGCGCGGGAACTCTAACTCCGGTGGACAAGTACGGTGACGGCTGCGTGGCCAGTGACGGCACCGCCAACCTAAGCGGCGGATACACCGGCAACTTCAATAAGCCGCGCGGCGTGTACGTCGCCCCCAACGGCGACATCTTTATCGCCGGGTATGGCGACTACATGATTCACAAGATCAGCGCGGCGACGGGGGTAATGTCGATCGTTGCGGGATATGTGACCTGCACCGGATCGAAGTACACCAGTTGCGCGGGCACCGAAGGGTACACCGGCGACGGCGGCACAGCGACCAACTATGAGGTGCAAAATGGCACTCCCATGCTGAGCCCGACCGGAGGCGCGGAGTTGTACCAGCCGCGCGGAGTCGCCGCGGACTCGTTCGGCAATGTGTACATCGCGGACACCGGCGACAATGCGATCCGCGTGGTGTATGAGGGCGGAGCTACGCTGGCCAGTTTGATTGCCACTGAGGTCCCCGGAACTGTGGCGGTAGCGGGCGACATTTACACGATTGCAGGCAACCCGTTGAAGACGGCAGGCGGCGGCTCAGGGTCGGCCAATGCGAACGGCACGGGCGTGCTTGCCTCGGCTGCATTCCTGAATACTCCTGAAGACGTGATTGTCGATAGCAACGGCAATATTTTCATCGCCGATGAAGGCAACCACGTGGTGCGCGTGATTTATGTCGGCGGAACGAAGGTCGCGAGTCTGATTGCGCTAGAGAACCCAGGGGTCGCGGCGCAGGCCGGCGACATCTACACGGTGATGGGCGGCGGCTCGGCTTCGACGTACACCGCAGGCACGTCGGTTGCGGCCAACAGCATGACGCTGGGCGGTCTGCGCAAGATCGCGATGGATTCTCGCGGTGATCTGTTCGCTATCGACAACACGTCTGACGTGGTCTGGTTTGAAGATGCATCCACCGGATACATCCGCGCCATCGCAGGCCAGTTCGGCGTGACCTATACCGCCAACCCCTCGTCTCCGGTAGCGGGCATCTGCACTGGCGCAACCGATAACATCGGCGATGGCTGCCCAGCAACCACGGCCGTTTTTTCCGCGGGCGGCAATGGAATGGGGATGGCCATCGATGGCCAGGACAACATCTACATTACCGATCCGGCCGATGCGCGCATCCGCAAGGTTTCGATCAATACGCTGTTTGCAGCCACCACTCCTGCGGCGCCGGAGACGCAGACGATCGATGTGCACCTGGGTGCGGGCGTGCTCCCCCCGTTCACGATCACCTTTCCCAACGGTAATCCGGACTTCTCGCAGGCCGGCTCGCCCACATGCAGTACCAATGCCGACTCCACGGTGGATTGCCAGATCGGGGTCATCTTCCAGCCCAGCCATCCGGGAGCGGATCCATCGTCTCTGCTGATCAGCGGAACCACAACCGGAGCGCTTGTGGGCCTGAACGGCACGGGAACGGTAGCGACGGTCAGTATCGATCCGGGAACGGCATCGGCCCTCGTGAGTGCGCTGAGTAGCAGCGCGCAGCAGGTCGCGGTGGATGGCGGCGGCAATACATACGTCGCGGACACGGGCAACAACCAGGTTCTTTACTATCCCGCGAGCGGTTCAGCGGGCAGTGTGGTCGCGGGGGGAAATGGCGCAGGCTACAGCGGAGACAATGGCAGTGCGCTTGCGGCGAAGCTGAGCGCGCCGAAAGGCGTCGCGGTTGACGCGGCCGGCAATCTCTATATTGCGGACACGAGCAATAACGTGGTGCGGCGCGTCGATCGCGTCTCGCAGACCATCACTACGCTCGCGGGAGGAGCTACCAGCGTTTGCCCGCTCGCCTCCGACATCTACGGCGACTCCTGCCCGGCGGCGCAGACGATTCTTTCCGCGCCTGCCGGGGTCGCGACCGATGCCATTGGGAATCTCTATATCTCCGACGGCGGGCATAATCTGATCCGCCAGATCGCGCCCAACGGCTACAGCTATCTCTACGCCGGCGGCACGGTCTGCTCCGGTGCGACGGACACCTACGGCGACGGATGCAGCGCCACTCAGGCTACGTTCTCTTCTCCTGCCGGACTCACCGTGGATGGCTCATCCAACCTGTACATTGCGGATGCAGGCGACAACCTAGTACGTGAAGTCGCGTATGTTGCGGGCACTATCACGGCGGTTGCGGGCAATGGGCAGGCCGGGTTCGGCGGCGATGGCGGGCTGGCCACGCGGGCGCAACTGAGTGGACCGCAAGGTGTAGCCGTGGATGCCGCGGGCGACGTGTTTATCGCAGACACGGGCAACGACGGCCTGCGGATTGTGAACCAGGCGTCGGGCAACATCAGCACGCTGGCCGGAGTGCTGGGCAGCTCAGGCACCGGCACTGTACCCGGCGCCGCCAACGGGGTGCTGCTGAGCGCGCCTCGCGGGGTTGCGGTGAACGGCCAGGGGACGCTCACGCTCGCCGATTCCGCGAATGGCCGTCTGCTGCAGATCCAGCGGTCCAGGGTTGTTTATAACTTTGGCACCGTCAACGTCGGCAGCAGCAGCGACACGCAGGTGTTCGATGTAACCAGCACGGGCACGGTTGCGGCTGCGATCACTTCGCCCGCCTTCACCACTGCCTCGGGAGCCGCCGGCGACCTCCCGCTGGCCCCCACCACCACGCAGGGCTGCAGCAGCGGCAGCCTGGCGGCAGGCGCCTTCTGCTCGATGATTGGTGAGTTCTCGCCCACCGCCGCCGCGGCCGAAACCGCCGCCTACACTCTGAGCAGCAATGCCGCCAACACCACGGTGCCGGCAATCGTGCTCTCCGGAACCGGAAAGTTCCTGATTTCGACCTCGGTCGCAGTGGTGCAGACAGTTCCGGCCAGCGGTAGTCCCCAGTATGGGCAGGGAATCACGGTCGCGGCGAAGGTTACGCCATCGTCGACCACCGTCGCCATGACGGGAACCATCACCTTCAAGGTGGATGGCGTGGCCGGCGTGCCGGTGCCGATCGTATATGCCGGCGGCGTAGCCACGGCCTCGTTCGCGATCAGCAGCCAAAGCGTGGGCTCGCACACGGTGACCGCGATCTATAGCGGCGACTTCAACTACGCCGCATCGAACAACAACGCTGCTCCGCTCACTATCTCCGTCAGCAAGGCGAGCACGGCCACCGTCACCGGCTCGTCGCCTGCGAGCCTGTTGCAGTTCTCCAGCGAGACGCTGACCGCCACGGTCGCGTCCACCACCACCGGAACGCCCACCGGCACAGTATCGTTCTATAACGGCACTACGCTGCTGGGCACCAGTTCGCTGAATTCGGGCGGGGTCGCAACGTTTACCAGCGCAATCCTGGCGGTTGGCAGCTACGGCGTGACGGGCGTCTACAGCGGAGACAGCAATTACAGCACTTCGACTTCGGCGGCCAGCGGCTTCACCGTCAACGCCGACCCGCAGGACTTCCAGTTGAGCCTGAGCACCGCGTCAGTGGCCGTGGCCAGCGGATCGACCGTCCAGACTTACCTCTACGTCTCGCCGACCAACACGCTGGCGGGCACGCTGACGTTCGCCTGCACCGGGCTGCCGCAATACGCCACCTGCACGTTCGGCCCGCCCAGCACGCTGGCGGTCACGGCGGTCACCAACACGCAGACCTACTGGCAGCAGCCCATCCAGGTGCAAGTGACCTTCTGGTCCGATGTTGCGCCGATTGCGGCTGCATCGCCCGCCGAGCGGCCAGGCAGCAAGGGAACCCATCCCATGCTCGCGTTCGGCTGGCCGGTGGTGCTGGTTGGGCTCGGCAGACTGGCTCGTAGACGGCTGCGGCGTAGCGGCGCGGTGCTGTGGGTTGCGCTGTTCTGCCTGCTGGCCGCTGCATCGATGACGCTTTCGGGCTGCAACTCCGCCATCAATGGGGTGAGGTACACCACGCCGGCCGGGACGTCGAACGTCACCATCACGGTGACGGGACCCGGCAGCGCCTCGCACACCATCCCGGTGCAGTACACCATCACGGGCCCGGGATTCTAAGAGCGGAACTGGAGCTTGTATATGCTGTGACGGGAACACGGACCGGTTTTCTGGCTCGGGCTATTTCGCGCTGAACGCCGCAGGATTGAGATCGGCGGTTCCCATCTTCCCGCTCGCTGCGTCCCGCGCAACCACCCGCACCCGGGCTGCTTCCACGGGAATTGAAGTCTGGATGCGGAATTCCGCGCGCTGCGCGGACGTTTCATCGGACTTGATGCGCGCCGTCGTCTCCTGAATCTGGTGCGCAATCATTTTGTTCTGCCGGTTGAAGCTGGCGATCATCAAAGTGATTTCCGCTTGTGAGTCCCCCTCGGGTTGCCGCTGAACGCTGAGATCCTTGGCATCGACGTCCACAGCAAAGGTATTGGGCGGATCCTCCAGGCGATGCGCCGTCACCTGCAGGCCGGTGTAAACGAGCTGGCTATTGGCCGCACCACCAAGATCGAATGCGATTCTATCTAGATTCTGCTTCAGCGCCGCAGGAGCCGAATTTGGCGCTGGCGCAGTCGATTGAATGTAATAGCCATTGCGCGTTGTGGCTGTGAGCCCAGGCCGGCTCATCTTGATGCGAATGCGGCGGTAGGGCTGCGCGGCGTCGTTCCCGCTGGTAGGAGTGTAGCTGAGCGTGTAGTAATTGTTCCCATCGCGAATGCTGGTGCCGATCTCCGAATCCACGTCGTTGCGCGAGAGATAGACACGACCGCCAGTGGCCGGCGCTAGCAGTTGGAAGTTCACATCCCCGGCCATGGGATCGGCTCCGTTCGCGCCCTCGGCCATATCCAGGTCTTCGGGCGTTTCAATATCCACAATGGCGGACGTGTTGACCGTCGGATCGATGGTGGTCAGCGTAATCCGGGCATCGCGCATGACGTCGATAACGTGCTGCACTGCCTTCTCAATGACGGCGGTTTCCTGATCCGTGGAGTCCTGGGTATTGATCGCGGGGAAACCACGCCCCACCCAAATGACATTCTTGCGCCCGGGATGGCCCGAGACGGCTTCGGCAATCTGCTCCAGTGAGCCCAGCGACATCGCTAGGCGCTCCGCCGCTCCGGGGCCGCTCTTGCCGCTTTGCATCAGGCGCCACGGATACTCCGGGAAGTGGTTCTTCAGCGCAGTCAACACCGCCTGGCGGTTGAGCGTGTAATCCTGCAGCAGCTGGAACTTGGTGTTGGTTGCGGCAATCAGCGCGGTGGGCTGGGTCAGCGTCGCAGGCTGCGCGTTCAAATACTTCCCCAGGGAATTCCGGGCAAACGACATGTCCTCGAAGCGTGCGTTCAGCTCATCCAGCACCAGGAGCGTAACCGGCGCGTCCGGCACTTTCTTCAGGTCCGCGGTCGAATTGATGCTGACGCCCGGCGGCAAAACATGCTGCTCCGGCCTCTCAAAGGAGCGGATGGTCTGCTGGGTCTTGTCCTCATAGATGGTGAAATCGTCCTTGGTCAGGCCGGGAACCAGGTTGCCGGCCTTGTCTGTCACAACTACATCCAGGATCACGATCCGCGCGTTGATCGTCAGAACTGGAGCCGCTGCCGGAGAACTCGAGCTTTGTGAAACAGGGGCCTGAGCGGCTGCGGCGCCGCCGGCTAGTATGCCCATGGCGAATGCGAGAGAGATGACCTGCTGTGCTCTGAACAACGCTGGCAATCCTCCCATTACACAAGAATACAGCGTTTAGACCGGCTATCGCCTCGACCCGGCCGTCAGTTGCCGCGCCTCGAAACAAACCGGCATCGTCCCATGGATTCTGGATCGACGCCGGTCTGGTAGTTGGATGCGGGAAGCCTTACGGCTTCACGCCAACCGTTGAGTTCTTGAGCGAAAGTGATATCGGAGTGACGGTCGGTGCCGCAGCTCCCACGATCTCAAATACTCCGCCCGTAGCGGCGACCTCACCCGCAGTCCACACATTGCCGGAAGGATCGATCGCGATGCCTTCAGCTGTATTGATGCCTGAATGGGTAAACCCAGTAGTGGTAAAGGGCGCGGTTCCCGTATTGACCGGGGACAGGACGGTTCCCACGCTTGCGCCGCTTCCGACGAACTCCGATACCGATCCGTTGGAGGACGATCCGCCGTTGGATACCCAGACATTGCCTACGCCATCGACGGCGACATACTGCGGTTTGTTGATGGAGGTAGCGGAGCCGTAGTTTGTGCCCGCCGTGGTCGAGGTCATATTCGTCACCGCGTAACTGCCGCTCGTTTCATCTGCAAACCAAACTCCCGTCCCCGCCTTGCCCGCTGCGATGCCAAAGGGTTCGCTTAAAGTTGGGACGCTGCCGCCTGCCGAGATGTTAGTGTAGGTTTGGGTCAAGGTGGTGTCGCCGGTAGTGCTCACATTGCAGGGGAAGACTGTGCAGGCCGTCGCTTCGTTGTAGCCCGACATCTGGAATATGTTGTTCTCAAGGCCGGAGGTCGAACTGCCATTGGTTACCCACAGATTGCCGGACGGATCAATGGCCGCATACTCGCCCTGTTGCCGCGGACTGTCAAGAGCGTACTCAACCTCTGCACTCGCAGCCAGACTGCCACCGAGAAACTCAATCACCTGGAAATCGGCGCTGGAACTTTCGGTCGCATAGAAGACATCATTGTTTCCGTCGATTGCGATCCCATAGGGCGAGCCGAAGGTGGTGGGAGTAAAGGCAACGCTGGAGCTTGGCGAACTGGAGTTGTATTCAAGCATCTGCGCGGTGCTGGTGGTGTCGAGCCAGACGTTGCCGTTGGTATCGATGGCTTCATTGCGTGGCTGGACTGCACTGATGCTGAATCCGCCTATGGTGGAGACGTTGACCAATGGTGTTCCAGGCAGTACAGAAGTTGCGGGAACCCCCGCACTCAATTCGGTTAGACTGGCCGACGTTGTGCCGTTGTGGTTGACGACCCAGATATTTCCGGAGGCGTCCGCCGCCACGTTCTGCGGATCGTTCAATGTGCTCGGATCCGTGTAGTGAATGCCGAGCGTCCAATCCGTGGGCGTCGTTGCGGGGCAGCTTCCCAAGCCGCTGAACGCCTGGAAAGCCGCGGTCGCTGGCACCAATCCGCAAAGAGTCGACATATTCGTCGGATATGCGGTTGCATTCGCGCTGGTCGGGTTCAGGCTCATGTAAACGGCTGCCTGCAAGGTGTCAGTCGGCGCTGTGCCGCCGGATGGCGTGACGTCTGCGAACAGAGTTCCACAGCCCGTTGTCCCGCCGGCCGAGTTGACGCAGGTGGCTAGAATGTTGGCAATCGAATACAGCTTGGCAGACTCGGGAGTGGCCGTAATGTCGACGCTGAAGGCCCCAGCCTCTGTTGCGCTCCCATTCGCATGGGTTAAATCCGCCTCGAACTGGGTGCCCGATAGGCCGGTCGACAACACCGTCACGGTCTGCCCGTTGAAGAACGTTGACGTTCCAAATCCTGAGAGAGTCACCAGGCCGCCAGCCACGAGAGAGTTGGTAGCGGTAAAGGTCGCCACGTTGGAAGCAATCGACCATGCAGTGATGGGACTACTGGCGGTGCCAAGCAAATTAGCCGAGGTAACAGCATTGCCGGTACTCGTGTTCACCAGGTTGTTTACCGTCAGCATGGCATTGGCGATGGCGGCCTGGGCTTGAGTGGTATTGGGCGCGCCGAAGCTGTCTCCCGAGCTGGGGCCACCGACGGCAGGGGTGAAGTACTGCCCAAGCGCAAATGCGGCGGCGGCGGTGGTGACTTCATTGATGTTGATGTTGGTGCTGGAGCCGAGGTTCCCGCAGCTTCCCAGCGCCGCGACCAGTAGAATATTGGCGTTGGTGCCGCTCCCCAGGCCGGGGTTTCCGCCTGAAGATGTGATGTACACCTGAGTGCTGCTACTCGGGCAGGTATAGGAATTGGCTGGATAGGTAAAGGTGCCGAGGACGGGGTCGGTCGTCAATTGTGGTCCCAGCGTTGCAGCCGCGGAGCCGTATCCGCTACTGCCTACGGTCCACAACTGAATTGCAGCACTGGTTATGGGATTCTGGCCGCCATGCACGCTCCCATGAATTGCAGCACCGGTTGCGGGCGTGGTATCCGGGCCCACGAACTGGCTGGTGGAGCACCCAATCACCAGAGCCGATACACAGCAAAGCAGCGCCGCAACCGCGGCCTTGCTCGAGGTCATCCCACAGATTCGATTCATCATTTGTCACTCCACTAGGTTGGGAACAGTTTTGTCAGCGTACCGGTCCTACCAATATTTGCCAGAATATCCTGCGCGCAAAAGTCTAACTCATTTGGTTAGGCTGCGGTAATCCCTAAAATCAGTACCACGCAACTCTCACTCAGGGCCAATTCGTTCCGAGTTCTCAACCTCAAAGCTTCGATATGTGCACAGGAATCCATGATGGGGTTTTCACTCAAGGAAAACGCATTGCACCAGAATATATGCAGATTCTGGTGCATGTTGGTTACCTACTTTAGTGCAGGCAAGTGCAACGTCATGCGCCGCTCATGCTTCGCCTATATGATTGATATAAAATGCGATATGCAAGATAAAGCGGGTTGATGCAGCTTAGTGCAAACGTCACGCCAGGCTGATCTGGCGCGCCGAATCGCTGCCCAGTAGTCGGGGCGCGCGCGTCATGTTTCTCGAATTGGTTGGCAGCCGAAGTTGGCTAAGCCAGCCGTACATTCACCAGTTCGATCCCTGCGCCTTTGCCCAGATTGCGGGTGTACTGCTTGTTGGTGGCGTTGTCCCAGTGCTCGTGCACGCCCAGGCTGGCGAGTGACTTGCCCGTCTTGGCCGGATCGTAGATCGTCTTCGAGGGCGCGTCGGGCGCCAGCGCCATCTCGTGGAGGTAGTTCTCGACCGCCCCGGTCACGATAGCGGTGAGCGTTGGCTCGTTGCGCAGGAAGTCGAGCGCGACCGAGTCGATGGCCACGCCGTCCTGCGAGCCGAACAGGCTGGACGTCCAATGGCCGTTGAACGGCGTGCTCTGCCACTTGCAGACCGGGGCCAGCCGGAATTCGTTGTGCTGCGTCGCGTACAGGCCGTCGATCAGGTAGAGAACGGTCTTGCCGCCAACCTGCGGGTGGCCGTTCATGTCCACCAGGCCGTTGTAGGACGCCATGCCCTGCACGGGTGGCCCGCCCACGCGGTTGCCCCCTTTGACGGCGAGGAATGGATGCACGTAACGCGCTCCGGCCGAGCCATCGGCCATCAGGATGGTGCCTTGATGGTTCTTGGCGGTAACCGTCATCCCGGCCATGGTGTGCCCTTTCAGGCCAGCCACATTAATCATGTAAGCGGCCTGGGTGACCACCGTGGGGAGATAGAACGTGAGGTCGCCCTTGGCGAAGACCAGCGGGTGGGCCTTGTCCTGCACCGCCTTCTCGCGGCCATCGGTGCCGGTGCCGTCGACAAAGTGGACGCCCGGGAATTCTTTGCTGCAGCGGTCGAAAATGGTGGCAGGCACGTCGCGGATGGCGTCGTAGAAGGTGATGTCGGCCGGCGCAACGCCCACCTGCTGCACCAGTTGGCGCAGCAGGGAGTGCACCAGTTGCGGCGCAATGTAGGAAGCGTTGGCGCCGTCGCCGTGATCGTGGACCTGGTTCAGGTTCAGCTTGACGACGATCTTCTCGCCTTTTTTGTAGCCAACGGCGCCCTTGCCGCTACGGCGGTTGAAGTCGGTGAAGATCTTGTTCCATGCAGCCTTGTCGGTGGGGGCGTCGCCGACGGAGCGGATAGTGCCGGAGAGCATGGCAGCGACCGGCTCAGGATGAGTGTTGCTGTCGTCCCACCAGCCGGGAGCATTGGTCACACCGTCCCAGGTGGTGGCGCTGGGATCGTGCGCCCACGCGACGCGGCCGGGCTTGACGCCGAAGGCCGTGCCAAGTGGCGAGTTTGCCGGCTCGCTGGGGGTGAAGGGTGGCTGGGCCGCGGGAGGGGTTTGAGCGTGGGTTACGGGAACTTTCCAGGCAGTGATGGCGGCGGCGCTACCCAGAACTGAGGTCTTGAGGAAGTCTCTGCGGGAGGCGAAATAGTAATCGGATTTCATCGTGCGGGCCTTTCCTTACGGCGCGATTCTAGGCCGCGGGAGTGGGGTGGTCAAGGTGATTCACTTTTTGGCTCACCTACACCGTCGTCCCCAACAGCGAGTACCTGCTGATGACGCTTTATCCCGGAGACAGTCAACCCAATATCATCACGATCGAGAAGTAACTGGGCACTGGTCCCACTTTAGTACCCTATCCAGCCGGCGTTCCAAAGTCGTAGGATAGTTGCTGTAACGGTAATGACAGGACGCTCTACCCTCCGCTCCCGGTTCGCTCTGACTCCGCTGCTTCTGGCAGTCGTGGCGTCGGTGTGCCCGCCGGCCTATGGCGCGCTGCACATCACCCTCCGCAACGGCGCCGAATTCGACTGCATCCGCCAGGAGACCTCCGGCGACCGCATCCGCCTCTACCTCTTTCCTACCGCAAGCACCAGCACCCAGGCCATAACCGGCGACGCCGGCTACGTTGAAGTCTCCGCCGGCTCCGTCCTGCGCGTCGAGACCGTCCCCGACCCTCCGCCCCCGCCGACCCAGGCGCTTCTTCGCTCGCCTGCTCCAGCCCCATCCGCCGCCCAGCTCACTCCCGCTGAGGTGCGCCAGATGCTCACCCGCGCCGGCACCCTCCACGGAAACATCGACGTTGACCTGCTCGCTTCAGTCGTCCAGGCTGAAAGCAACGGCAACACACGCGCCGTCTCCCGGGCCGGCGCCCGTGGCCTGATGCAGTTGATGCCAGCCACCGCTTCCGATCTCGGCGTGCGCGATTCGTTCGCGCCCGAGCAGAACATCGACGGCGGCACCGCCTATCTCGACCAACTCCTCACCCGCTACGATCCCAACAACGACAGCTACGGCCTGGCCCTCGCGCTCGCCGCCTACAACGCCGGCCCCGCTGCAGTCGACCGCTACCACGGCATCCCGCCCTACTACGAGACCCGCGCCTACGTCGCCCGCGTCATTCGCGAGTTCAATCGCCGCAAGCGTGCCGCCAGCGCAACCCTCACCGCCAGTGCCCACTAATCGCGACGCCCCACCGGAGGCCAGCCCCATGAAAAAACGCCAGGGCATAGCCTGGGTCGCAGTCCTCGTCATTCTGGCGCTGGTCGTCTACGCCAACCGCGGCAGCATTCACTTTGACTGGGCCTCGTTCTGGCTCCAACTCCGCCACATCGCCTGGATCCACATCGCCGCCGGCATCGCTTTCATTTATTTCACCTACTTCCTGCGCGCGGTGCGCTGGGCCGTCTTCGTTTCGCCAACCCGGAAAATCTCCCCCATCTCAATCCTCGCCCCGCAGTTCATCGGCTTCACGGCCGTCGCTCTCTTTGGCCGCCTCGCCGACGTCATTCGTCCCGCGCTCATCGCCAAGCGGGTGCAGCTTTCCGTCAGTTCGCAGATCGCCGTCTATACCATCGAGCGCATGTTCGATCTTGGCGCAGCCGCCATCATCTTCTCCGGCGCTCTGCTCTTCGTTCCCCACGACCTGCCCCACCACGAGATCTTCGTCCGCAGTGGCAAGGTCGCACTCGCCCTCACCGCCGCCCTCGCCATCTTCGCCGTCATCGTCCGCGTGGCGGGCGGCGCGGTCGCCAATGCCGTCAGCGCCGTCCTGGGCAAGCTCTCCAGGTCCATCGCCGACAGCGTCGCCGCCAAAATTCGCGATTTCCGTGACGGCCTCAACGCCATCTCCTCCGTGCAGGATTTCCTCCTCACCACGCTGCTCTCGCTCGCCATGTGGGGGCTCATCGCCATGGCCTACGTCCAGACCCTTCACGCCTTCGTTGATACGCCGCAGTTCGCAACCATCAGCTTCTCGCGCACCATGCTGCTGATGGCAGCCAGCCTGGGCGGGTCGCTGCTGCAACTCCCCATCGTTGGCTGGTTCACCCAGATCGCCGTCACCACCGCCGCCACCCACGAGTTCTACGGCGCGCCCATCGAGGCCGCCACCGCCTGCGGTGCGCTGCTGCAGATCGTCACCTGGCTCTCCATCATCCCCGCCGGCCTCATCGCCGCCCGCCTCAACCACGTCAGCCTGAAAGCCGCCGCCGCCGAATCCGCCGCGGCTTCCGGAGACGTAGAATCCAACCAGCAACCAGCAACCAACAACTAGCAACTTCCTTCTAAGGAACACCGTGCCCGCCACTCCTCGCCCGCTCGATCTCGTCCCCCATCGCCGCTACAATCCCCTCCTCCGCCAGTGGATCCTCGTCTCTCCGCAGCGCACCCAGCGCCCCTGGCAGGGTGAGACCACCAAAGCCGTCACCGCGCCCGGCCTCGCCTACGACCCCACTTGTTATCTCTGCCCCACCAACGCCCGCTCCGGCGGTGTGCACAATCCCGACTACAAATCAGTTTTCGCCTTCGACAACGACTTCCCCGCGCTGCTGCCCGACGACCCTCCCGCGTCTCCTCCAAATGAATCCCCGCTCCTCATCGCCGAACCTGAACGCGGCCGTTGCCGCGTCCTCTGCTTTCACCCCAACCACTCCCTCACGCTCGCCCGCATGACCGTCCCCGAAATCGCGACCGTCGTCGACGCCTGGGCCTTTGAAACCTCCGCGCTCGGCCAGCTCCCCTACATCAACCACGTCCAGATCTTCGAGAACCGCGGCGCGATGATGGGTGCCAGCAATCCCCACCCCCACTGCCAGATCTGGGCCACCGAGCACATTCCCGACGAATCCCTGCGCGAGCTCGCTGCCCAGCAGGAATACCACGCCGAGCACCACTCCTGCCTGCTGTGCGACTACCTCGCCACCGAACTCACTCAACCCGAAGCCCGCATCGTCGTCGAGAACGATCACTTCGTCGCCCTCGTTCCCTACTGGGCCGTCTGGCCGTATGAAACCCTCATTCTTCCCCGCCGCCACCTCGGCGACCTACCCGCGCTCACTCCGGCCGAGCGCACCGCCCTCGCCGCCATACTCAAAGCCGTCACCACTCGCTACGACAATCTCTTCCAGGTCCCCTTTCCCTATTGCCTGGGCTTCCACCAGCGCCCCACCCACGGTCAGGCGCACGAAGGCATGCACCTCCACGCGCACTTCTACCCGCCGCTGCTGCGCTCCGCCGAGATCCGAAAATTCATGGTCGGCTTCGAAATGTTCGGCTCACCCCAGCGCGACCTCACCGCCGAAACCGCCGCCGCCCGCCTCCGCGCCCTGCCCGGCAAGCACTACCTCGACTAATATTTCGATTGTCATTCTGAACTCTCACTCTGTTGTTCGTCATTCTGAACGCACTATGAGTTTGTCATTCTGAACGCAGTGAAGAATCCCCGCATTTCGCTTTCGCACCCTGAACCGCGCAGAAAGAAAGCCGCCCATGCAAACCCCCGCTGAACTCGCCGCCCTCCACTTCGCCTCCTACAACGTCCCTGCCCAGCTCTACGCCGCGCCCAGCCGCGTCAACCTCATCGGCGAGCACACTGACTACTCGGACGGCTTCGTCATGCCCGCAGCCATCGACTTCTCCACCATCGTTGCCATCTCCCACCGCACCGACGGCCGCATCCTCCTCCACTCCGTCAACTTCAACGAGCGCATCGACAAATCGGTCGACGAGCTGCTCGCCGCTCGCGCCCAGTCGTGGTCCGACTATCCCGCCGGCGTCCTGTGGGCCCTCCGCGAGCACGGCGTCCCCATCGACAACGGCTTCTCGCTCACCATCGCCGGCGACGTTCCCCTCGGCGCCGGTCTCAGCTCTTCCGCTTCCGTTGAAGTCGCCACGGCGTTTGCCGTCCTCGGCGCCACCAGCTTCGACATGCCGCTCAAACAGATCGCTCTCCTCTGCCAGCGCGCGGAGAACGTCTTCGTCGGCGCCAACGTCGGCATAATGGACCAGTTTGTCTCCTGCTGCGGCGCGCTCGATCACGCTGTCATGATCGATTGCCGCTCGCTCGATTACACCCTTGCGCCCATCCCGCCCGAGGTCCGCATCGTCATCTGCAACTCCATGGTCAAGCACTCCCTCGCAGAGGGAGACGGCGGATACAACACCCGCCGCGCGGAAATGGAAGCCGGCCTCCGCATCCTCCAGTCCCACCGCCCCGAAATCAAAGCCCTGCGCGACGCAACCATGGCTGACCTCGATAAATGGGGCTCCGAGATGTCTCCGCAATCCCTGCGCCGCTGCCGCCACGTCATCACCGAGGACGACCGCGTCCTCGCCGCCGTCGAGGCCTTCCGCGCCTCCGACCTCACCCGCTTCGGCGAACTCATGCGCCAGGCCCAGGCCAGCTTCCGCGACGACTTCGAGGCCTCCTGCCCCGAAATTGACATCCTCATCTCGCTCGCCAACCAGCAGCCCGGCTGCTTCGGCGCCCGCCTCACCGGCGGCGGCTTCGGCGGCTGCACCGTCAACCTGGTCGCCGCCGATCGCGCCGCCGCCTTCGTCCAAGCCATGCGCGCCGGTTACCTCGCCGCTACCGGCATCACTGCTGAAATCTACACCAGCCGCGCCTCCGCCGGCGCCCATCAAATTACGCTCTGACCTGCGACCGCCGTCACATTCTCCCGCATCTGCGCCGGAGTACAATCCCTGCAATCCACCACACCAAGGACTCCCGGCATGAACACCAAGCTTGAAGAAATCTCTCTCCAGCGTAAGCGCGCCCACACCAAACTCCTCGCCAACTCCTCCAAGATCTACGACTGCTTCCTCACCATGGAGCGGCTCGCCTACGCGGACGGCGCTTTGAGCAAGAAGCACAAGGAGCTCATTGGTCTGGGCATCGCCCTCGTCCAGGCCTGTGAATCCGCCATGCAATGGCACGTCGAGCAGGCACGAATCGCCGGCGCATCCTTCGAGGAGTTGCTCGAAACCATCGAAGTCGCCATCGAGATGGGCGGTGGCCCCGCCGTCGTCGCCTCCCGCTTCGCCCTCGAAGTGATGGAGAGCATCGGCGTCAAACCCTCCCGTTGAAACACGAAGGCCCGGCGCTTGGCCGGGGCCTTCGCATTGCGAAACCAACTCCCTAGTGGGCCGCAGGCTTGTGTGCCACTGGATGCGGCGCAGGCTTCGCCGGGGTCGCCTTCGGCAGCACTACCACACCGTCCTTCATCGTAATCATGATCGGGTTCGGCGTGAATGAATCGTACGTACCCGTGAGGGTTACATTCTTGCCGGGTTGAGTAGCCGCGGCAGTATCGTCCGCCAGTTTCTTCGCCGCCGCCACCTTCTTGTTGTAGGCCAGCTTCTGCGCTGCCGTCGCTCCCGCCTTCAGCTCGGGAATATCCTCAGGCGGCGTCAGGTTGAACGTGAAGTCCGCGGTCTTGCCCTGCACCGCATCGTCGGAGATGGCGACCTGCACCTGCGCCGGCGTGGATGCGATCACCAACACATTGTCGAACTGGTACGACTTGCCCTGCATCAGACCCCACATCTTGGCAGCCTGGTCCGGTGTGCCGTACTGCAGGATGAACTCCTTGTCGCCCGGTGCCAGCGCGGTCAGGTCAGGCGTACTCGCAATCACCTGGGCCACAATGTCGGCAGGAGTCGGCGCCGGTTTGATCGTAGTCCCCAAATCCGCCGGAGGATTCAGATTCGCCGCCGCAATCGTGCCCAACTGCGCATACTGGTCGTCGTTCGTGCCGTGATACTTGTGGTAGCAGTACTTGGCCGTCGGCGCCATGATCGCCTGGAAATTGGCTGGCGCATACGCAATCGCGCGGCTTTCGTAGAAGGCGCAGCTCAGGTAGTCGGGCGGTGTTGCACTGCGGTACGCTTCTCCCAGGTAGAAAGTGTCCTGCAGCACCTGGCCCGGAGTCTTCGTCTGGTCCAGGGGAACGAAAGCGAGCTCCTTCTTGTAAGCGTCAATCGCGGTCGCAGTGTCCTTCTTGTTGAATGCGGCATAGCCAATGATGCTGTAAAAAGTAGGGTAATAATTGGTCTTCAGCTTGTTGAAGTCAGCGTCGGCCGTGCATTGCGGCTTGGTTGCCGCCAATCCCTTCTGCGCGTAGCTGGCAGCCGAATCGTACCCGGCCTGCTTGGCCGTGGCATCGGTGAGCGCATCCGCCTGGCCCTTCCGAATCCCCGCCTCCACCGCCAGCGCCGTAAGGTCGTTGGGAGCAACCTGCAACAGGCGGTCTGCCGCATCCAGCGTCTTCGCCGCGTCGCTGATTGGAGGATTGCCGTACAACGCCATCAGCGTCTCCAGCGTGAACACCTTCACCGCGGACTGCGGAAACTGCGTCAGGTACTGCTCCAGCGCTCCGGCCTTCGCCCGCGCGTCAGTCTGCGTATTCGCATTGGTGTAGACCGCATACTCGGCTGCAGCCATCGGCGGTACCGCACATGGGTCCGCCGTAGGCAGGGCCGCAGGCGCAGCTTGCGCTCCGGAAGAGGCGCCCTGAGCGGACGCGAGTGGCAGACAAGATGCAACAGCACACGCCAGGAAAGTGGCTAAGACGACCTTCTTCATTCAAGACTCCTCAGTCATTTTGTTTTTTTGGGATACCGGCCACCGGGAGTCCCGGGGGATCAAGACGGTTACTCAGCTCCGTGCTTCTCTTTAGTCGACGCTGCCTTTGCCGCATGCACGGTTGCGAGGCACATATAGCGCTGATTATAGGAAGCAAGCCTCGCTGTGGCAAGCGTCAACAGCATATCTCTTCGCCATCTCCCCGGCGGAGACTCTTATGTGACCCAGCACACACCGCCCTCTCTCGCCGGACTCTCCACTCCCGCCACCCCGCCCATCCCCCGCGCGCGCGTATACTAGGACTGTTTCGGGCTGCATCCGCACGCACCTTGGCGGAGCGGCACTGGAGAAAACCATGAGCGTTACCCAGCTCCGCGCCCGCGGAGCCTTGCCTCAATCCACCCCACCCGTCCTCCGCGTCACCGCCGGCGCACTTCTCGAAAAGAAGCTCTCCGGCCATCCCATCACCGCGATCACCGCGTATGACTATCCCACCGCGCGCCTCGTTGACCAAGCCGGCATCGACCTGGTCCTCGTCGGCGACTCACTCGGCATGGTCGTCCTCGGCTACGAGAACACCCTCCCCGTCACCCTCGACGAAATGCTCCACCACACCCGCGCCGTCGCTCGCGCCCTCCGCCGCGCCTTCCTCGTCGCCGACATGCCCTACGGCTCCTACCACGCCTCCATCGACGACGCCGTCCGCAACGCTCTCCGCTTCATCAAGGACGCCGGCGCCCAGGCCGTAAAAATCGAAGGCGGCAGCCAGCGCGCCGAACTCGTCCGCCGCCTCACCGACGCGGAGGTCCCCGTCGTCGCCCACATTGGCCTCACCCCGCAGTCCGTTCACTCGATGGGAGGCTATCGCGTCCAGGGTCGAACCCTCGCCTCCATGGACCGCCTCGCCGCCGACGCCCGTGCCCTCGAAGAAGCCGGCGCCGTCGCCATCGTCCTCGAAGGCATCCCCCGCGAGCTCGCCGCCCGCATCACCCACCAGTGCGCCGTTCCCACCATCGGCATCGGCGCCGGCCCCGACTGCGACGGCCAGATCCTCGTGTTCCACGACCTCTTCAACCTCACCTTCGCCCCCGCCGCGAAATTCACCCGCCAATACGCCGACGCCGCCGCTCTCTTCACCTCAGCCCTCACCCAATACCGCGACGATGTCGCCGCCCACCGCTTCCCCGCCGACGCCGAGAGCTATCACCTGTCCCGCGAGGTCCAGTCCGCCTTCGCAGCCGCCCACCCCCGCGCTCGCAAAGCGTAGCTTCAACTGCAACCTCCAACCTGCAACCTGCAACCTGCAAATCGAACCTATCCATGATCCTCACCCACACCCCCGCCGAAATGCACGCCGCCTGCCGCTCCCTGCGCAACACCGGGCACACTCTCGGCCTCGTGCCCACCATGGGTGCGCTCCACTTGGGCCATCTCTCCCTGGTCTCCGCCGCCCTCCAGCAGAACGACGCCGTCGCCGTCTCCATATTCGTCAACCCCACGCAGTTCGGCCCCAACGAAGACTTCGCCGACTATCCCCGCACCTTCGACGACGATTGCCGCAAGCTCGAATCCGCCGGCGTCCATCTCCTCTTCGCACCCTCCGCCGCCGCCATGTATCCGCCCGGCAACACCACCTTCGTGGACCCCGGCCCCATCGCTACCCGCCTCGACGGAGCTTCGCGCCCCGGCCACTTCCGCGGAGTCGCCACCATCGTCACCCGCCTCTTCTCGATCATCGCCCCCGACCGCGCCTACTTCGGCCAGAAGGACGCCGCCCAGGTCGCTGTCCTGCGCCACATCGTCCGCGACCTCAACCTCCCCGTCTCGCTGGTCGTCTGCCCCATCGTTCGCGAACCCGACGGCCTCGCTCTCAGCTCCCGCAACCGCTACCTCTCTCCCGCCGAACGCACCCGCGCCCTCATCCTCTCCCGCGCCCTCCGCGCCGCCGAATCCCTCGCCCGCGCCGGCGAAACTTCCGCCGAAACCCTCCGCGCCGCCATGCTCTGCGTCTTCGCCACAGCCGATCCCGACCCAACCCTCAACGCCGTGCCCATCCGCCTCGACTACGCCGCCGTCGTCAACCCCGACACCCTCCAACCCCTCGCCGACACTCGCAACGGCGCCCTCCTCGCCATCGCCGCCCACATCGGCTCCACCCGCCTCATCGACAACCTGCTGCTCTGACCTATATATCGGCTTCTTTATCGACGGCGCGGGGCGACAATATACGACGCGTCCAGCTCATCCACCGACGGGCACCCCAGCAACGTGAGCGTCAGGTCGAGATCGTCTTTCAGTATCTTCAGCGCCCGCGCAACCCCCGCCTCTCCCGCGGCCGCAAGTCCATAGGCGTACGCGCGGCCAATCAGCACCGCTCGCGCCCCCAGGCAAATCGCCTTGGCAATGTCACCACCCCGCCGCACCCCGCCGTCCATCAGCACTTCCACCTGGCCATTGACTGCAGCCACAATCTCCGGCAGCGCATCCAGCGACGCACCCACGCAGTCCAGCTGTCGTCCGCCGTGGTTGGAGACAACCACCGCGGCAACCCCTTCATCCACCGCGCGCCGGGCATCGTCTCCGGTGAGAATTCCCTTGGCCACGATAGGTCCCGGCCAGATCGTGCGAATCCATTTGAGATCTTCCCAACTCGACCCAGCGTGAGACAGCGCCGCCCCCACATCCACCAGCTCCATCGGTCCTTTTCCCGGAATCACGACATTGCCCAGCCTGGGAACGCCGCCATCGCGCAGGAACGACGCCAGCCACCGCGGATGCGCCAGGATGTTCGGCAGAAAACGCGCCTTGGGCAGCAGCGCGGACCCCAGCAGTTCCTTCATGCCGTTACGCGGATCCCGTTCCCGCTTGCCGGCCAGCGGAGTATCGAAGGTCACCACCAGCGCCGAAAACCCTGCCACCCGCGCCCGTTCAATCGCCGCTTCGGCCGCCGCACGCCCGCCTAACATATAGAGCTGGTACCACAGCGGACCGCTGGAGGCAGCTCGCACATCCTCCAGCCTGTGGCCGGAGATGGTGGGAAGTGTGTAAATGGTGCCGGCCTTCCCGGCCGCGCTCGCCACCGCCATCTTGCCGCCCGGATGCATCAGCCGGATGTAGCTGACCGGAGCCAGAATCGCCGGGAACGCGATGTCGTGGCCCAGCACGCGTACCGAGGTCTTGCAGTCGTACACCGCAACCGCGCTACGTGGCCGAAAGGTCACATCGCGAAAGGCACGGCAGTTTTCCTCGAGCGTGACCTCAGCATCGGCGCCTCCGTCCAGGTAGTCGAACACCGCCCTCGGCACCCGCCGCTGGGCCAGCCGGCGAAGATCCCCGACATTCACCACGCCCGATGAATTCAGCTGACGGTTCGACATGAACACCTCTAGCATCTTCAGCAGTTCCGAACCCGGCCCAAGCCCTACATACTACCTCAGCGCTACCGATAGGATTCTCCTTCCCATCCCTGTGGTAGCGTTGCAGCGGAGACCTTCCCATGCCAACCCTCCACACTCAACTCATCCCCATCGCTGCGCTGCTCCTCGCAGCCACCGCTCCCGCCCAAAGCCCCACCCCACTCCGCCCCATCCAAATCGAAAACGGCAAACTCCTCGGCGTCCTCACCCCCGACCAGAAAGTCATCACCTACAAAGGCATTCCCTATGCCCAACCGCCCATCGAAGACCTCCGCTGGCTACCGCCGCAGCCCGTCGGCAAATGGAAGAAAGTCTTCTTCGCCCGCGACTTCGGCGCGCACTGCATCCAGTTCGGCGGCTATCCCGACATGGTCTTCCATGACTCCGGCGAAAGCGAAGACTGCCTCACCTTAAATGTCTGGGCGCCCTACCAGGCCAAACCCGACCGCAAATCCCCCCTCCTACCCGTTATGGTCTGGATCTACGGCGGCGGCTTCCAAACCGGAGGCACCTCCGAGAACCGCCAGGACGGCCAGTTCCTCGCCCATCGCGGCGTCATCGTCGTCTCCATGAACTACCGCCTCGGCATCTTCGGCTTCTTCTCCCATCCCGAGCTCGACGCCGGATCCACCAACCACGCCTCCGGCAACTACGGCCTCATGGATCAGGCCACCGCCATCGCCTGGGTCCGCCGCAACATCTCCGCCTTCGGTGGCGATCCCGCCAACATCACCATCTTCGGCCAGTCTGCCGGCTCCGCATCCGTCAGCGCCCTCATGGCCTCGCCCATCTCCAAAGGCCTCTTCGCCAAAGCCATCGGCCAGAGCGGAGCCGAATTCCCCGGCGCCGGCCGCAGCATCTCCACGCTCGCGGAAGCCGAGCAAGCCAACACCGCCTGGGCCACCCGTTCCCTCGGCTCCAGCAAGCTCTTCTACCTCCGTCAGCTTCCCACCAAGGACATCGTCGAAGCTGTCCAATCGAGAACCAATCCCGCGCCCCGCTTCGGTCCCATCATCGACGGCTTCTTCCTTCCCGACACCCTTCCCCACATCTTCGCGGACGGCAAGCAGGCCCACATCCCACTGCTCGCCGGATGGGTCGCCAACGAGAGCCGCCCCAACACTCCGCCCACCGCCGATAGCTTCACCGTCCAGGCCCACATTCAGTTCGGCCCCGACGCCCCCAAATTCCTCGCCCTTTACCCCGCCTCCACCGACGCCGAAGCCCTCAGTTCCGCCTACGACTTCGCCACCGACCAGTCCGCCTTCCCTACCTGGTCCTGGCTCGAAGCCCAAACCAAAACCGGCAACGCCCCCGTCTACCGCTACTTCTTCGACCTTCCCTCACCCGGCGACCGCAATCACCCCGCCAGCGAGGGCGCATTCCACTCCGACGACATCGAGTACGTCTTCAGCACCCTCGACTCGCGCCCTGGCATGGCCATCCGCCCCGAGGACCGCGCCCTCTCCGACCTGATGCAGCAGTACTGGACCAACTTCGCCCGCACCGGCAACCCCAACGGCGACCCAGCCAACTCCACACTTCCCAAGTGGCCCACCTACACCCCCGCCGCCAACTACCCCGTCATGCACCTCGACGCCACCCCCGCCGCCACCCCCGACACCCACCGCCCGCGCTACCTCTTCCTCGAAAGCATCTGGGCCGCCCGATGACCGGTATAGCATGTAGTAGATTCACACGCTCGGAGCTGTGAAATGTCGCTGACAACGCGTGGATATTACGGAAGAGTAGTGCCAACAATGGCTCTCGCTGGCCTGCTCACTCTCGTCTTCGCCGTATGGGGATCGATGGCCGGCGGCTGGTCCAGTCGTGACGGGGATTATCAATCAAACGTGTTAACCATCTACGGTCTTGTGCTCGAGTGTTATATCCCCGCATTTATCGTGATGCTGATTAATGCCCGCATTGGAGTAATCGCATTCTGGTCGCTCATAGCGATCGGGGGAGCCCTTTTCTGCGCAAGCGGTTTCCACGATGGAGCAATGGTGATGAGTGCGTTCTCAATCGTCATCCCTCTTCTGGGCCAATATGTGGTTGGTCTAAAAGCGGAACTGCAACAATCGCGCCAAAGAGACGTTACCCCGCGCTCGCCCACAGATCGTGCAGATGCACCACCCCAAGCGCCTCGCCCTTCGTCCCCACCACAATCAGCGAAGTAATCTTCCGCTCCTCCATCACCGCCAGCGCCTCGCCCGCAAACGCCTCCGGAGCAATCGTCACCGGCTTCGCATTCATAATCTCTCCCGCCGTATGCGCCAGCGCCAGCGGCCCATCGCGCTCCAGCAGCCGCCGCAAATCTCCGTCCGAGATCACCCCCAGCAGCTTCCCACCCTCGCCTACCACCGTCGTCATCCCCAGCCGCTTGTGGCTCATCTCGTGGATCACCTGCGTCATCACCGTATCCGCCGCCACCTGCGGCATCGCCTCGCCGGTATGCATCAGCGTCTCCACCCGCGCCAGCCGCCGCCCCAGCCGTCCTCCGGGATGCAGTTCCGCAAAATCCGCCGCCGCAAATCCTCGCTTGCGCGAAACCTCCAGCGCCAGAGCATCCCCCAGCGCCAGCATCACCGCAGTCGAAGCCGTCGGCGCCAGATTCAGCGCGCCCGCCTCCGCGCCCACGCTCACGTCCAGCCACACCGCGCTCGCCTGCGCCAGCGTCGACCCCGCCGCCCCGCACAGCCCGACCACCTTGTTCCCCATGCGTTCCAGCAGCGGCAGCAGCGCCAGCAACTCCTCTGTCTCGCCGCTATACGACAGCGCCACCGCGACATCGCCCGCCGCAACCATCCCTACGTCCCCGTGCAGCGCCTCCGCCGGATGCAGAAAATGCGCCGCCGTTCCGGTCGAGCACAGTGTCGCCGCAATCTTTCGCGCAATCAGCCCGCTCTTCCCCATGCCCAGCACCATCACGCGGTTCCCACGCCCCGCCGCCTCCGCCATCAGTTCCACCGCCCGGGCAAACGGCGCCGCCATCGGCCCATCCAGCCGGATCGCCAGTTCCAGCAGCGCGCGCGCCTCCGTGCGTACCACCTCAGCCGGCCATGTTCGTTCGTTTTGCCCAGGACTTCCCATGCGCGTGTTAACCCCTCCGAATGCTAGCAGAGCAACGCGGCAACATCGACTCCGCCCGCCCCGACTCCGCATTGAACCCAGCCTGCCAAAGCGCCAAAGTGTTTTAATGCTCTCGATGCATTCTCTTCTTTACCGCTGCCGCCAACTTCTAGTCGCTCTCCTCTTTATCCTCTGCGTTGCGTGGCTCTTCGGCTTCGGCGCGCAGTGGCTCCTCCGCTGGCGCGCGGAAAAACTCCTCGCCGACGTCCGCGCCCTCCAGGTCAACCGCGGCACCTGGTCCGACGCCCAGCAACTGATGCAGAAGTGGTCGCAATCGACCACCCCCAAACCCGGCTGCTCCGCCGACGCCTGCACCGTTCAGATCAGCCTCGTCCAGACGCTTCCGCCGATCCTCGTTGCAGAGCCCGGCGACCGCAACTGGCTCCCCAGCCTGGCCGACCACATCGGCCTGCGCAGCGTAGCCGCCCGCGCAGGCTTCACCGTCGAACACGGCATCGTCACCTCCAAATACTTCGGCGAGCAGGCCACGCTCCCCGTTCGCGACCTCGACTCGCCCGACGGCTTCACCCACTATCTATCCGTCTCGTCCGCCGAAACCACCCACTTCCGCGAGATCGTCGCCGACAGCAAACTCGCCCACCCAAACCGCATGGCCCAACACCTCAAGGGCTACCTCCAGATCACTTTTTCCCCCGACGAGGACCCCGCCGAGCAATCCGCCCTCATGGACTTCCGCTTCTCCTGCCTCACCCAGTTCCGCCCATGCGAGACCGAAGCCGAAATCCTCCCCGCAGGCGCCAGCATGCTCCAGGAACACTAACCCTCCTTCGCGGTAAACTGGAAGAACGCTGGCAAGCGAAAGGCGCTCGCCCGGAAGGATGTCCTCAAACTGATGCGCAGAGCGCTGCTGCTATTAATGATGGTCGCCGGAATCTCACTCGTCGTCTGGTCCGGCTACCACAACATCCGCGAGCGCAGCCTCGCCGCGCAGGCACGCGAAGCCACCCACGTCACCCTTATCCCCGACACCGCAAACTCCTCCGCATCAGCCTCGGCCGACACCCCCGACGCGCCCTCCCCGCTGCTCGGCAAGCCCGCGCCGCCGCTCTCCCTCGTGGACCTCGACGGCAAGCAAGTCACCCTCAGCGACTTCAAAGGCCATCCGCTCGTCGTCAACTTCTGGGGGACCTACTGCGCCCCCTGCAAGATCGAAATGCCCTGGCTCGAAACCTTCAGCAAGAAGTATGCCGCCGACGGCTTCGACGTCATCGGCGTCACCTACGACTCCGAGGTCGGCAAGGACACCATCTCCAAAGATGTCCAGAAACTCGGAGTCACCTACCCCATCCTGCTCTCCGACCCCAAGGCGGAGAAGGACTACCTCGCCGACACCGAGGTCCTCCCCATGTCCTTTTATGTCGACCGGACCGGCAAAGTTATCCAGGTCACCGCCGGCCTCGGCTCCCAGGATCAACTTGAAGCCATGGTCAAGCAAACCATCGCGGCCGGTGCCAAATGAGCAAGCCCCAAATGGTCCGCCGCACGCTCGTACCCTTCGCAACCCTCGCGCTCATCGCCGCCGCCGTCCCCTTTGGCCACGCCCAGTTCAGCATGGACACGCCCGCCAAGCCGAAAAACTACGTCGTCTACGCAGCCGAGGCGCAGACCGTCCCTGCCGGCAAGCCCGCGGTGCTGCAGCTTCGTTTCCAACTCCTCCAGGGATTCCACGTCAACTCGCACACCCCTAAGTCGGATTTCCTTATCCCCACCGCCGTCACCCTCCAGCCCGCCGCCGGGGTCAAGGCCGGCGACCTTCAGTATCCGCCCGGGCAGCCCTTCAGCTTCAGCTTCGATCCCAAGGAGAAGGTGGATGTCTATGCCGGCGCCTTCATCGTCAAGCTGCCCGTCGTGGCCACACCCGGCGAACATACAATGGATGGCACGTTGAAATACCAGGCGTGCGACAACGCCTCCTGCTACCCGCCGCGCACCATCCCGGTGAAGATACTGTTCACCGCAAAGTAACCACTCCGCCGTCTAGCGAAAGGCGCGACATCATACCAGCCTGGGCCGAAGGCCTGGGTACAGGCACCAAAAGAACCAGAGGGCTGAAGGCCCGACACATAATTCTCACTCGCAACAAGAAACGAACGAGACCGCATGGAAGAGTTTAGAAGGCTGACGCGCCTCCCGGCGTACGTATTCAACATCACCGGCGAACTGAAAGCCTCCGCCCGCAAACGCGGCGAGGACATCATCGACTTCGGCATGGGCAATCCCGACGGCGCCACCCCCAAGCACATCGTCGACAAGCTCATCGAGGCCGCGCAGAAGACCGCGACCCATCGCTACTCGCTCTCCCGCGGCCTGCCCCGCCTGCGCAAGTCCATCTGCGACTGGTACCAGCGCCGCTACGCGGTCACGCTCGACCCCGAGACCGAGGCCATCGTCACCATCGGCTCCAAGGAGGGCATCGCCCACCTCTGCCTCGCCATGCTCGACAACCAGGACACCGTCGCAGTCCCCAATCCCAGTTACCCCATCCACATCTTCGGCCCGGTCATCGCCGGCTCCCAGATCCAAAGCATCGCGCTCGACGACACCGACGAAGCCACCCTGCTCGCCACTCTCGAGCGCGAACTCCCGCGCATGAACCCGCGCCCCAAGCTGCTTATCCTCAACTTCCCCGCCAACCCCACCACCCAGTGCGTCGACCTCACATTCTTCGAGCGCCTCGTTCCGCTGTGCAAAGAACTCGGCATCTATATCATCCACGACCTCGCCTACGCGGATCTCGTCTTCGACGGCTACCGCGCCCCCTCCATCCTCGAAGTCCCCGGCGCCAGGGACATCGCGGTCGAGTTCTTCACCCTTTCGAAGTCCTACAACATGCCCGGCTGGCGCGTCGGCTTCATGGTCGGCAACCAGAAGCTCGTCGCCGCCCTCGGCCGCATCAAGAGCTACTTCGACTATGGCACCTTCACTCCCATCCAGGTCGCCTCCATCGCTGCCCTCGACGGCCCCCAGGAATGTGTAGCCGAAATCGTTGCAAATTATAAGTCCCGCCGCGACGTCCTCGTTCACGGCCTCAACAAACTCGGCTGGCAAGTCGAACTTCCCAAGGCCACCATGTTCGTCTGGGCCAAAATCCCCGAACAATTCCGCGCCCTGGGTTCCCTCGACTTCTCCAAAAAACTCCTCATCGATGCCAAAACCGCCGTCAGCCCTGGCGTCGGCTTCGGCGAACACGGCGACGCCTTCGTCCGCTTCGCCCTCATCGAAAACGAAGAACGCACCCGCCAAGCCCTCCGCGGCATCAAACAAATGTTCAAGGCCGGTTAAACACCGCGCTATTTCATCAATTGCGGACGGTGCCATGTCCGACTTGCCACTCTCAAAGAGGCTTGACCTGCACGCGCTCTGGCTCAGCAGCAAGGGAGCGGAAGGCGTGCGGCTCGATCTGACCGGGCAGACTGTCCGAGGCACGGACATGCATGACGCGGATCTGGTCGGGGCAGATTTGAACGATTCCGATCTTCGCCAAGCGAACCTGATCCATGCAGACCTTGTCGGATCGGACCTTAGAGGTGCGGACCTGCGTGGTGCGGATCTGGAACAGGCGGATTTTTCCGCCGCCGACGTAAGCAAGGCAAAATTTCGTGGGGCGAAGCTCGAGCAGGCCAACCTGGAGCGCGCGAGGCTCCCGTTCGCCGATCTGCGGGATGCAACCCTCGCCGAAGCTAATCTGGTCGATGCGGAATTGATGGGCGCCAATCTGCAAAACGTCAATCTGACGAAAGCAATCCTCAGAGGAGCGGAGTTAAGCGGCGCCAACCTGAGTGGCGCCACCCTGGCCGGGACCGACCTCAGGTATGCCCGCCTCCTGGGAGTCACCCTGGACGGAGCAACCTTCGATCAGGATACAAACCTCCTCGACACAGAGATCGATCCCGACGACTTCTGGAATGTCGATCTCACCGCAGCGAAAAGAGAGAACCTGCCTGCCTCGCTTTGGCCCAAAGTGAGCTAGCCGGTCCTCATAGCACAGTTCCGCAGCACCGGCGACCCATCCCCCAGCGTCGCCTTCCGGATCACCTTTGTCCGCCATCGAAAGTAAAGAGCGCACCCGCCTGGTCCTCCCCGGCATCCGCCAGATGTTCAAAACCGGCTAAAGGCCAGGCAGGCTATACTCTTGGCGTAGCCTGAGGCAACCCGCCATGGAGAACCTCCTTGAGCGAATCGCAGCGCACGCGGTCTGGCTCAGCAGTCTGGGCGTCAGAGGCCTGCGTCTCGACCTTTCCAAACACATTGCCCTTGGCCTCAAACTCCGCGGCGCCGTCCTCACCGGCGCTTCTCTCCGCGATGCCGACCTCCGCCAGGCAGACCTCGCTGGCGCGAACTTCGCCGGCGCCGACCTCCGCGGCACCGACCTGCGTTTCGCCGAACTCGCCGGCGCAGACTTTTCCGTAGCCAATCTCAAAGGCATCCGGCTGCGCGGCGCCAACCTCAATCTCGCCAACCTCTATCGCGCACAACTCTCTTTCGCCGATCTGCGTTTCGCCTCGCTGGTCGGCAGCGACCTCACCGGAGCGCAACTGATGGGAGCTCAACTCATGGGCGTCGAGATGAGCCGCTCCTGCCTCAGAGGAGCCAACCTCGGAGGAGCCGACCTGCGCAAGGCCATTCTGCGCGGCGCCGACCTCAGCGGCGCCAGCCTGCGCGGTGCCAGCTTCTCCGGCGCAATTGTGGATCGCAATACCAAATTAATCGGCGTCCGCGGCCTCGATCGCGCTGGCTTCATCGACATCGATCTCGTGCTCCAGCGCTGGAATCACCTCCCGCAGCCGACCCATTCACTCTAGCTACAGCACCGGCGACCCATCCCCCAGCATCGCCCGCCGGATCACCTTGATCGGCGCGAACCCCTGCTTCATAAACTTGTCGTGGAAGTCCCCGATCGTATACGCCGCGCCCATCTTCTTCTTGTAATCCGCGCGCAGCTTCATAATCTCCAGCTTGCCTAGCGTGTAGTACAGATACGTCGCGTCGCTGGTCCCGCGCTTGGTCTCCACGTCGGCGATCTCCCGCGTCTGGTACCCCTGGTTCACGAAGAAGTCCTCTGCCTGCTCCAGCGTCCACTTGCCTGCCGGCTCGCCCTCGCCCGTATGCAGCTTGATTGAGTTCACGAACCGCGCATCCCGCAGCAGCGCGTCCATCAACTGTCCCAGCCGGATCAGCTTGGCCTTACGCACCTCGTCCGCGCTCGCACCCACCGGCGCTGCCGCATAGCCCTCATCCAGCATCATCTGCTCGCAGTAGTGCGCCCAGCCCTCGATGTTCGTATTCGCGCCCAGCACCTTGCGAATCGTGCTCCCGAACTGCGGCATCCACAAAAACTGCACGTAATGCCCCGGATACGCCTCATGCACGCTGGTCGACACAATCGTCCCCACGTTGAACTGCGCCATGTGTCCCGCGATGTGTTCCGGCGTCCAGTCTTTCTCCGGCAGCGTCACGTTGAAGTACGCCTTCTTCGAGTGCGTCTCGAACGGTCCCGGCGGGTCCATCGACGCAAACGTCGTCGCCCGCTCGAACGGCGGCGTATCCTCCAACGTCGGCTGCACATCGCTCGGAATCGTAATGATGTGGTTCGCGCGAATAAACGAAGTCAGGGAATCGAACGTCTTGTGAAACGTCGCCAGCAGTTGGTCCGGCGGCGGATACATCCCCTGCAGCTCTTTCAGCTCCTGCTCCGGCGTCTTCGCCGGATCGATCTCCTTCGCCACCCGAGCAAACTCCGCCTGGTTCTTGTGCAGGTCGTCCATCGCAATCTCGAGCAGACGGCTCAACGGCAGGTCCACCATCTCGTCATAGTCCAGCTTCTTCGCAAACGTATCCGCGCCCAGCCTGTAGTCCCCATTCGACCGCGGAAGCAGGTCGCTCTTCATCCACGCCGCATAGCTCTTCAGCGCTGTCACCACCGCCGCATTTGTCTTGGCAAACTCCGCCTTGGTCGCGGCATCCTTTGCCCCCTCCGCTCCGTCGGTCCCGCTCAGGAACGCGCTCGGCACGTCGTTCTCGAAAAAGCTCACATCGCCGTCAATCTGCTCCAGCGCAATCTCGGTAAAGATCCGCGGCGGGTTCTTCAGGTTCTTCCTGGCCTCTTCGAGCGCCTGCGGCATCAGCTTCTCCCGCTCCACCAGCGCTCGCAGCCGCGTGTCCGCGCTCGCGTACGGCCGCTCCATAATCACAAACGCCGAATTCGTAATCCCTGACGAATAATCATCCGGATTCTTTTCCCACCCCCGGATCACCTCCAGCGTCAGCAACTCGCTCTTAATGTTATTCAGCAGAATCTCGCGGTCCGCCGCCACCGGCGCATCCAGCGCGCTCGGATCGATCGCCTCCACCCGCTTCTCAAACTCATGCAGCGCCGCCGTCTCCGCCGCTACCCCGGCGGCCGAGTAGTCCTCCAGTTTGGTGTCGTACTGGTGCAGCCCCGCCGCCGTCCCTGCCGTCGGCGCAAACCTGAAGTACACCTCCGAAAAAAACTGCTCGGCAACATAGTTGAACGTCTGCATCGCCCCGTCGGCCGACGCATTCTGCGCGCGCGCGTTAGGGGTCGTCATCAGGGTTCCAAGCAGGGCTGCGGTGGCTACAAGTTTATGGGTCATCGCTCTACCCAAAGTCTAAGGCAAAACCCCTGAAGATTGTCGAGAACGCGGCGTTCGCGATGCTATCCTTGGCAGGTCAAAACCTGGGCTTACCCGTGGGTCTCCAACGATTTATCTCCGTGGTCGCGTTCTTCTGCATCGCTCCTGCTGCTGTGGGTCAGAGCGCGACCGCAACTACGTTGGCCATCACCTCCGGCGCAGCCCCAATCTCCACCATCACGCAAGGGAACGTCGTCACGCTGACGGCGACGCTCAAGTTGGCCTCAGGCAGTGCTGCTCTGCCGCCGGGCCAGGTCAACTTCTGCGAAGTCCAGGCACCGCCCCTCCGTTGCACCGATATCCGTCTGCTGGGCACCGCGCAGTTGAGCAGCGCCGGCACCGCGACCTTGAGTTTCTTCCCCGGCCCCGGAATCCACACCTACCAGGCAGTCTTCCTCGGCACCCACCTTCAGGCGGCCAGCTCCTCCGCCGGCTCCCAGCTCACCGTGATGCCGTCGCCCTCACCCACGGCTACAACCATCGCCTCCGGCGGTGTGCCCGGCAACTACACCCTCGCGTCCACGGTCACCAATTTTGCGCCAACCCCTATAACCGGCACCGTGTCCTTCAAGGATGTCGGCAACTCCAACTACGTATTGGCCACCGCGCCGCTGGTGCCGATCACGGCCCCGGGGTTCTCCCTCGTCGCAGGTCCACAGATCGTGATAAGCCCTACCTGCTCAGAGGCAATCGCAGTCGCGGACTTCAACAACGATGGCAAGCCTGATATCGTCGCCTCGAACTGTCCGAACCCCACGTCGTACCACCCATTTCTCAACTTGCTGGTGCTGCTTGGCAATGGCAACGCAACCTTTAGAGATGCGCCCTCCCCGTCGCTGATCACAGGCAGCAGCCAATCCCTCGCCGTGGCCGACTTCAACCAGGACGGAAATCAGGATGTCGCCGCAGCCATGCTTTACACCAATGCAGTTCAGATAATGCTCGGCAACGGGGATGGCACCTTCACCTCCAGGCAAGTCATACCAGTTCCTTCACCCCAGGCGATCGTTTCAGCCGACTTCAACGGCGACGGCATACCCGACCTGGCCGTCACCAATGTCTCCAATAGCGGCACCGCCCCCGCCATCAACGCCGTCACCATCCTGCTCGGCAATGGCGATGGGACCTTCACGGTCGGCTCCACGATACCCACAGGCAACAATCCCTATTCCATCGTCGCCGGAGACTTCACAGGCAACGGCAAAATCGATCTCGCCATCACCAATAAGGCGGACAACACCGTAACCGTCCTGCTCGGCAACGGCGACGGTACCTTTACGTCCGCCTCCAGTCCCGCCACCGGCCCGCAACCTTGGTCCATCGCGGCCGCCGACTTCAACCGAGACGGCATTCTGGACTTGGCTGTCCTCAACGAGAACGCCTCCACTCCGCCCGCGCCCGGCTCCGTCACCATCCTGCTCGGCAACGGCAACGGCGCCTTCACGACGGTTGGAGCAACTCCCGCTACGGGCCTGACGCCGGTCTCAATCGCAGTCGGAGACTTCAACGGAGACGGCAAGGCCGATCTGTCCGTCGCGAACTCCGCAATCCCGCCCCCGCCCGGACTTCCCACAGCCTCTATTCTGCTGGGCAACGGCGATGGTACCTTCGCGCCTGCAATCGATACGCCTGCAGCCATGGAGGGCGCCGTTCCTTTCGCAGTCGCGACCAGCGACTTTAACGGATCGGGCGTCTCTGACGTCGCCGTGGGAGTATTCGATGGCTTCATTGGCACCATCCTGCCGCAATTTGGGACCGAGGCAGCCGCCACCACGGCCGGCGGAATCTCCCCCATCGGTTATGGCCCTCAGGCGGTCGATGCCGTGTATTCGGGCGACTCCAACAACCTGCCCAGCACCTCCTCCGTCATCTATCTCACCGCGAAGCCCGCTCCGACGACCCTCACCCTCACCCTCAATCCCGCCGGCGCCTCCTATTCCTATGGTCAGCAGGTAGTCCTCACCGTCGCAATCAACCCCGACCCGGCTCAGGACTGGGTCCCCACCGGGACTCTAACTATCTCCTATCAGGGCGTAGGCACTGGCATCGTTCTCTTGGGTACAGGCTTCACGTTCACGTTCAACATCATCGCTCAGCCGGTCGGCACGTTCCCCATCACCGCGACCTACTCTGGAGACACCAACTTCGCCCCCGCCACCGGCTCCCTTTCTATCACCGTCAAGCCCGCCTTGACCGCGGCCACGCTCACCTCCTCGCTCAACCCCGCCAACGCCGGCCAGACCGTCACCTTTACGGCCACCGTCACCGGGGCCTCGTATAGTGGTGTGCCGCCCGCCGGTTCCGTCAGCTTCTCCGACGGAACTACCGTGCTCGGCACCGTGCCGCTCGTCTCGGGCAGCAGCGGTACATCCACTGCCGCATTCTCCACCAGCACCCTCACGGTTGGCACCCACTCCATCACCGCCAACTACATTCCCGCAGCCGGCTATGCCGCCAGCGCAGCCACGCTCACCCAAGCCATCAACCCCGCGCCGGTGGACTTCACCATCACGCTGGCCAGCCCCACTGTGACGCTTCAGACCTATCAAAACTCCACCACCACCGTCACCCTCGCCAGCCTCGGCGGCTTCGCGGA
>JBELAH010000010.1:0-137115 GCA_049509035.1 Acidobacteriaceae bacterium | reverse complement strand
AAGCGGTTCTCCCGGCCCTGCTCCGGGAACAGGCTCGCCGCCAACGTAAGCGCCTCCGCCTCGTGCGGAACCTCGTCGCCCGGTGTCCAGAACGGGCACCGCTCATCCAACGGATTCAGGATGATGTCGCCCCGCTCCGGTTCGTAAAACTGGGGCAGGTACTCCATCGCCGGGTCGTACACGATCGCCGTCTCACCCCGTTCCTCGATCTGACACAACGCCTGCCGAACGATCGCGCTCTTGCCGTGGCCGGTATCGCCCATGACCAGCACGTGCATCGACTCCCGCTCGCGCGGGATGCGTACGCAGCGGCTCATCCGATTGCGGAGCGTCCGGTCCGCCCAACTCTGGTTTTCGTTGATGAACCCAAGACCGTCCGCAGGTTCGCGCCTCAACCACCGCCGCCGCCCCAGCTTCCCGTTGAACTCCACCGTCGTGACTCGCTCCGGTCCGCGCAGCCGCCGCCCATGCTGGAACTCAAGCTCGCGCTTCCGGTCCTTCGGCACCGCGAAGAACAGCAGCATGGGCAGGAAGCACAGCGACCCATACACCGGATACTTCACATACTCCCACACCGTTTGATCTTGATAGACCTCGTGCCCCAGCGTCTCCCGCACCCACGCATTATGGAACTTGTCAGGCACGGTCGTGACGATAGCCACTCCGGCCTGAACTCCCGCCTCCGTCAGGCTATAGATCGGCTTTCCATCGACCATGCGGACGGACTCGATTGCGTCTCCGCAGACGGAGGACTGGCCTTTTTTATCGATGCAGATCAGCATCCGATAGTAACTCTGATCCCACAGCCACCCCAGCGTCGAAGCCTTCAAGTAGTTTCCCAGGTACTCCCGCTCCGCAAACGACCACTGCTGCGAGTATCGGTAGACCATGCCGCCGGCGAAGATCGACAGCCACACGAAGACCGCTGCCCACGTCCACACCGGCTGCCGGCTCGGCCAGCCCGTGTACTCTTTCCGTCCCCATTCACTCACCGTTCCATCTCCTCTGTCGTTTCTGCTCCCGATGGAACTGTCAGCCGGGACTCGCCCAGCCTCTCCAGCGCCCGCCGCATCTTGTCCTTGTCGGCCCGATCGATCAGAGCCTGCATCTGCTCCGGCGTCACCGGCTCGCCTTTGGAGACGGAGAACAGAAGATTGATCAGGATCGTGCGCAGGGCCAGCAGCTCCCCCAGCAACACCTGGTCCGCCGCCGCCGCTCCGGCCCCCGGCGAGGATGCCAGCAGCACATCCCGCACCCACTCCGAGAGCGTCAACCCGCTCGCGCGGGCGCGCGTCTCCAGCGCCGCGAACTCCGGCTCGCTGACCTTCGTGCCCACAGATTTTGTGCGGAGTGGCGGCTTCAGAGAGCACCGCCTGAGCTGGGGAAGAGGGCGAGGCCGCACCCTGCCTGTGCGTCGCTGGGAAGACAGCAGGGGGGCCGGAGGCGGGCTAAAGGGTTGAGACTCAGTGGGTTCCCCTACAGCAACTTGCACTCGCATCCAGCATAACCCGTTTAATGGAGTTTTGCTATTAGTCGCTTGTTTTCAGAAGGTTCCCGCACAGTAACCCAAGGTTACTGCGCAGCACCCATTCTGGGGTGGCGTGTCCACCTCCATCCGGTGCGTAGCACCGCGACCCGGCTCATATATATGTAGGCGGGTTCTCATTCCAATTGCATCCCGATTCCATCGGTGTAATGCTGAACGAAATGCGGATGCTATATGCACGGAATTAGCGGTACATTTCGCTCCGGTAATTCCGTCGTGCGGGACAACTGAATGAGTCATTGTGAAGATAGGTGGCTGGCGCACTCGTAGCGTCTTGGAGCGCTAGACAATCGCCTCGCAATCTGACATCGCCGATGCATTGAAAAAACTCGAAGCCTCCTGATCATTGCCTCTCAACTTTGAAACCCGAAACACCCTCCCCTTTCCAGTCCGCACATTGAAGCGATTTACGCAATGTATGGATGGCCGTAAGAATATCTTCCGCAGCGACCGAACGCTCCTCGTCAAAAGCAAATTGCCCGGCGAAAATGTACGTCTCTTGGAGTTGGGCAAACGAAAAGCCTTCACAGGCATCCGCGCACCTACCAATGGATGCGGGGTCCATATCTGGGCACAGCCTTTGAAAGTAACGATCCCTCAAATCCTTTGCCGGATTTGTGAAGCCCACGACCCTGTCGAATCTGCCCGGCCGCCGAAGGATCGCCGGGTCAAGGACCTGGGGATTGTTCGCTGTTGCCACCACGATGACTCCATCCTGCGTTGTCGCTCCGTCCAGGCAGTTCAGTAGATGTTGGAGACTCACCTTGGCTTCCGCACAGTTCCCCGACTTCTGATCGAAGAATCGATCAATATCTTCAAGCACGATGACTGCCGGAGCTGCCCATGCAGCCGTCTGGAAGAGGCAGGTTAGATCGTCGTCGGTCAATCCCTCTTGAAACAGATTGATGCTGTGGCCGGTGATTCCTGGGCGAGTGAGCATGGCACAGATCGCGCTTGTTTTGCCGTTGCCCGGAGGTCCGTACAGAAGGTAGCCCCGGCGGAAGGCCAGATGGTTATTCTTGAACCAGGCTTCGCGTTGAAAGAAACTCTCATAATCGGCCTGCAAAAGTCGAACGACACACGGGTCCAAAATCAAGTCTTCCCATTGTGTGGGACGCACCTTCCTCACGCCGTTGGCGTGAAAGTGTAGGCTTGGTTCCAGAATTGCCGAAGTCGCTTGCTTGAAAAGCGCCAAGACATCTTGAGCGCTGTCTCGACGCACCAAGACAATTTCCCTCCACTGTGCCTCGCTGCTTCCGACTACAAACGGGACGTTGATTACGACAATCGGATCTGTCAGCCCTTCGATATGGAGCGCCACCGGGCAATCAAGCCAATGAGCGCGCCAAAGCTTCTCCCTCGTCGCGAGTGACCTCTCCTGATCGGGGACCACTGTCATGGCGACGGCGGGCACGTTGTCGGGTGGGAATTCGATGCGCAGCAGTCGATCTTGAAATATACGCTCAAACCCTTCTTCACTCCCACTGAGCTGCACTCCCGGCAGCAGCTTCGATGCCGCAATCATGCTTATACTGTGATCGAACCGGAGTTGGATCATTTCGCCCATAGAGACGCCCAAGCGCCCCTCAATCCACGGTTTGAAACCCTCAACAACATGGCGAATCATGCTCGATTTCGCCGAAAACTGCATCGTCAACATTCTCGATCTCCCTACAGAACCATTAGGGCACGAGGCGTATGTCAGGGTCGGTCGTTGCCCCGTCCCTCTCAGTGTCGATGGATGACCTTACCTGACATACCCATGCTTGTAGAGTGGAACCAGCGAGGTTGTCTTCAACCCATGAGAGGCGATCAACTCAGCCGCGTCTGGCGGCTGGTGCAACTTCTATCCGGGAGTAATGGCCGCACCCTGGCACAACTGCACGCGGAGCTTGGTGTTACCAAGCGCACAGTGCAGAGGGATATTGCTGCGTTGGAGCAGGCAGGATTCCCCATCGATTCACTCTTGAGAAATGGCACTGTCCGCTGGCGGTTCACTGAGGGCTTCGGCGTGGCGTCCCCGGTCGCGTTCACCATGCCCGAGTTGATAGCCCTCTATTTCAGCCGAGGCCTCTTGAAGCCGCTTCAGGGGACACCTCTGTACGACGCCATCGAAAGCGCCTTGGGAAAGGTGGGGGCAGCGATTCCGGCGCAGGGGCATGTTCTGCTTCAAGGTCTAGACCGGAGCATCGCAGTGTCGAATTTCGGTTGGAAGGACTATCGCAAGTCCAAAGAAGTCATCGCCTCGATTACAAGGGCGGTGCATCATGGATTCTCGATTCGTGTTGCCCACGCAACCGTCCGCCGCAAATCAGCAGTGACGAGGCTGGTTGATCCCTACAAACTTTGGTACGCCAATGGTGGCTTGTATCTCGTCGGATTCGACCGCGACAAAGAAGATATACGTGTCTTCGCCGTGGACCGCATTCGTTCGGTTACACTCACCAACCGCCGCTTTGAAATGTTGAAGGGGTTTGATTTCGAGGAGTATCAGAAGACGGCCTTTCAGATAATTGGCGGCGAACCGCAACTCATCCGAATCCGCTTCTCTCCTGAACAAGCACCGTATGTGGCAGAGCGTATCTGGCATGAATCGCAGAAATTGGAAGCGCAGCCTGACGGTAGCGTTATACTTTCGCTGAAAGTCGCCAGCCTTTGGGAAGTGAAGCGATGGCTTCTGGGCTGGGGTGTAGACGCTGAGGTCCTGGAGCCTTTTGTCTTAGCAAACGAGGTCCACCGTGATGCCCAAGCCATCTGTGACCACCATACGCAGAAACACTCTGAGCGGAGGGAAACTGATGCCGCATCTTGAAAGTGCAAAGGACCTACTCGAAAGCGTTACACCCATAGTTGCCGAGGCGCAAGAAAAATGGAAGCGGACCGCTCGCGGCTTCAATAGCTTCACGCTGCTTGACCCTAAGGAAATTGTTCAGACGCGCATCATTGCTGGATTGCTCGATCCCCGCGGAAATCACGGACAAGGAGAAGAGTTTCTAAAGCGATTTCTGAAGGCGATAGACGAAGACCACGAAATAGAAAGTCTCGAATTCACGCGAATCGATATGGAGGTCATGACGCGGTCGCTCGAAGCTGACCGACGCAGAATCGATCTCCTGATAACCCTTCCCACAGGACGACAAATTGCAGTGGAAAGCAAAGCACGCGGCGCAGGGGATCAACGGGGGCAGATTGAGGACTATCTCAGGCATTTGGAAAATGTTGCACCCCAAGACAATTTGCTCCTTTATCTTTCGCGGAAAGGGGAGAAACCCGCCAATGTTGACCAGGAGACCTGGGATGGGTGGACCAAAGGTGCACCTCCCAAAGTGCTGGCCCGTGACTACGATGACTTGATGAGTAAATGGCTGGAGTCTTGCGAAGGTTGGCTGAAGCCTTGCGAAGATTTCTGTGACCGAGAAGCCACTCCATTACTTACTTTCTTACACGAGTTCCGCAAGTTTTCGTCCTTTGCTGACGAGAGGAGTCCACTAATGATTGAAGAGACGACGGATAAGATCGCAACTCTTATTTTGACGAACAGAGATCACGTCATTGGGTGTATTGCAATCCAGAATAGTATGGCTGCTGTGTGGGAAAAGCTCGCAAAGAGATTTCTCGATGCTCTGGAACGTCAATTGAAGAATGATCCGCGGAACGATGGCTGGGATATCAAGCAGCCTACAAATGAGCAAGACCTTGACTGGTTCTATTACTACCTCTCCTTGGAATCCCCCGATGTGAAGAAATTGTGTGTCATGTTACAAATACTCATCTCCGTCAAACAACCTTGGCGTGCGACCATCCAGCTTGGCATCAACGGCGATGTTAAGGATGCTACTCGCCAGGAAAAGCTGAGCGCACAGCATATGCTGGAGCGACTAAAGAAGGTTCTTCCAAGGGGAGGACAGAGGGCAAAAGATGGTTGGCCATGGCGCCAAGATGAATTTGAACATATGAGTTGCGAAGATTTCGCTTGCCTACTTTCTTACCCTCCTCCAGAAGTGCTGCAAAGGCTGGCTGATTTGCTAATCAGAGCCCTCCAAGCGGTACAACAACCTGTAGATGCATTCGAGAAAACCTCATAAAGCCCAAGCGGCCCCGCTTTTGTGGCATTCTGCCTACCGACGATTCATATGAATCGCCGGTAGTCCTTTAAACGTCCTGCACCTGTCATCAAAGCCGAGTCTCCGAGACGCACATTAGGGTCTGGTCTTGCCCGTCGTGGGTGGGAATAGTCGCTCCTGCCATGCAGGAGCAACGCCCAGGGTGGGAAGACGGGCGCACGAAAAAGGGGGCCTGCTGGGTTGGCAGGCTCCGAAATGATTTCCCTTTTGCTTATCGGTCTGCGTGTTCTTGGTGACTCGCCTTAAACGTTTGGGCGGGCGGCGCGAGGCCGCCCGCCGTCAAGGAATGGGTTAGCTGGCTCGCGACAGTTCGGGTTCTGTGTCGGCTTGGGCGGTGACGTCCGCTGCGGGATTTTGCAGTGCGGAAAGAATGACGGCGGAGGCCTTCTGGATGACCTCAAGGCTCTCGGTGAGCAGTGCCGCGTTGCCGTTGTACAGGTGGATGTAGTCGGCGGATGCCCTGCCAGTGCTGAGGCCGATGGTCTTTCCCACTACAAACGCAATCGCCTCGGCCTCTGTCTCTCGCACCACTTTAGTAGTCGCGGTGCGGCGCTCCGCCTTGTGTAGCATCTCGTGCGCGAGTTCGTGGACAAGCGTGCTGAACTCCTCGGCTGCACCCTGACCGGGAAGGATGGCGATTCTGCCGCCGAAGCTCATCCCCAATGCTGGCGCGATGCTCTCCTTGAACTCAAGCCGGATCCCCTGGGCGGAGATGAAGTCGAGTAGCCGTTCCCGGTAGTCTCCGACATCGCCAGTCACGCGGTCAGACAGTTCCGGCAAGTCTTTGCCTTCGGTCTGGGAGATATCGAAGACATAGGCGGAACGGAACCCGACCAATACCGCCTCATTCTGGGTGCGGATGTCCTTCTCGGCCTCTGAATCCTTCTTCCGGCGAACGCCAATAACAGGGGCAAGGATGCGGATGCCACGCTCTCCTTTCCTGACCTTCCGGCCAAGCTGATTCCATGCGTATAGCCCAGCGACGCGGGTTGCGTTTGGCCGCTGGCGGGCGATCTCAAGGATGTTGCCGAATGAATAGTTATGGAATCGGCCCATTGCGGTGAGATAGGCGGTCAATCCCTCCGAGTGTCCCTGCTCCAGTTGCTCGATGAGAGCTTGGACATTGGCAGCGATTGCCTCTTTCGCTGTCTGCTGCTTTGGCTGCTGCATTTTGAGGTTTTGGGCGAAGGGTGTGACGGTGGACGGGGTGGCGACGGTGGCGGTATTCATGGGTGCTCTCCTTGGGGTTCTGGCTCTTGCACGTCCGCGTTGAAACGCGGCATGTACATGCCGAACGCCTCCTGGCGAAGGTGGGGCGGCAAGGCGCAAGGGAGGGGTATCGCCCACCCCGGAGGGGCGAGCGAAGCGAGTGATTTTTCCGCAGGAAAAATTATGGGGATACCCTTGCGCCGCGCCAGGGCAAAGCCCTCAGCGAGGTTTGGTTCCCGTGCCGGGCGCGGAGCGCAAGAGTTGCTTTTCAGGGAGGGGCGTTGCGGCCGCAAAAAAGCCCGCATGGGTAGCCACATACGGGTCACTGCTTGGCTTATCACTATCCACCTTGTCTGCTCCAGCAAGGAAGGCATCTCGGTCCATCAGATTCACGGGATGCTGGGGATCACGTAAAAGTCGGCATGGTTTATGGTTCACAGGCTCCGCTACGCTTCAACGCAAGACCGGATGGCGGCTCAACTGACTGGCGTTGTCGAAGTGGACGAGACGTACATCGGCGGGAAAAGGCGTCTAAAGAAGCGTAAAGAGCTACAGGCGAAGTGGGGGAGCGATATCGACCGTAAGCGGATGGAAACTAATCGCCTTCGCGGCGTTGCCGTCCTCTGGAGATTCCTTCGGTTTGGGCGATTCTGGTTTCAGGGGGTTATCATTAGCGCGTATTCGAAGACTAAGCCCGAGGGGAAATCGTATGAATCGGCTGCTCATCTGCACGTTACTCGCGTTTTCGACTACCGGAATTGCTCAGACCCTGCAACTCAAGAACGGGTCAGCCGTCTACATTGAACCGATGGACGGATACGAGACATATCTCGCCGCTGCCATCGCTAAGAAGCAAGTCCCGCTGATCGTGGTAGCCGACAAAACTAAAGCGGACTTCATCATCACGAGCACTGTCAGCCAACGCGCTCCAAGTCAGCCAGCCGTGGTTGTCAACAATACTACGAACGTAAATAGCAGCGGCTATCCAAGTAGCGGATTTCCGAGAGCGGGACGTGGGGCAGGGAGTACGAGTGCAAGCATTTCAATCATTGACGCGCATTCATCCCAAATCGTTTTTGCTTACTCTGTCGGAAAAGCTGGAAGCACCAACCAGATTCAGAGCGCGGCTGAAGCGTGTGCCAAGCACTTGAAAGATTTCATCGAAAAGTCGGAGAAGCCAAAGAAATGACAGAAGAAGAGGGAAAGATATTTATTGAGTTGCTCTTTGCCCATCGACATCTTTGGATGACGTTTCAGGAGTACCGTTATTTACAGGAACATCCAGAGACAGACTGGGAAACTGCCCACGGGATTTTCTTTGAAGAGTCTGACGATATCTATACTCGTCTAGCCGACGCCGTGCGCGAAGAGCAGCCAATTCGAGACAGGCTTCAAACAGTTCTATTGCAGTCTCGGTTGACTGAGGTTGAGGTTCGGGATTGGATGAAGAAGAAATATGGTTGAGAGGGTGCATCTTTCCTCCGTGGGTTTGTCAAAGACATAATTACCCAATCTCGAAGTAGTTATGCAGGGTGCGACAAACGAGGGATAACCAGAGGCAGCTAGCCGCAACAATTACGTAGATCGCACAATGTGCTTAGAGGGCGGTACTATTCACGACTGCCACAGCTCCAGATGCCAGCACCGCTAGCGACTCGGAACACAACACGGTCATTTTGCTCTGGAAATCGGATCGGGCTGAGTCCCTCTTTTCCATGCCCTCTTTCCAAGTTCTCAGGCTTGGCAAGAGCTGGAGTTTTTCATCGTCGCTTATCTACACCTGCAAAAAGCTCTGCGGATCATCCATCGGCGATTCCTCCTGCCTCTTGATCGTGTATTCAACGCAGCAAAGCTCGACGAAGGTTCGTAGGCCAATGGCGGGACGCTTACTGCGGAGATCACTTGGGTTGGTAGACTTTTGTTGGAGCCGACCGCTTGGGTGATTTGTGGACAGAATGACTTGTCGGCACTAAGGAACTGCCCATAGGACCGCCCATCCAAGGCGGGGCACGATGTGCACCGACGTTTGCACCGCATTCGCAAAGAAACTTGCCATGTAGCTCAGACAAGGTGCCATCCAGTTCCGCTTTTTCGGCACGCGCCAAGCTCTGGGACGTCAGCGGTTGTGAGCATCGATCTTTCCACACGCTGCCGGCAAAATGGACTGCGGAAACTTTCTTAGCCATCACGGGAACCTCCGCGTACATTTTAGCCCGAAAAGCGAACATAAGGCGTATAGCGCGGTATACTCTTTCCGGCACTAGGTGCGATGCCACGAAATCGCCGTCCGACCGCGCCCAGGCGCGCCGGAGGACCGAATTCTTCAGGGTTCGCACTCGCCGCGCACCACATTCCAGGACACTTCGGCTCGGTGCCTTACACTATGAATTAAAATGGGCTACATGCGATTGCTTTCGTCATGAAGTCCTCCGATTCGCTCTGCTCTACGGAGACAACCATGATCCGATCACTTCTGTGTTGTGCATTCCTTGTCGCTCAATTGGCGGTTGCTGCCCCGTACTCGGCATCACAAGATGTCGCCGCTGTTGTAAAGCAAAGCAGCGACGCTGTCGTCTTGATCGTCATCTCAGATTCAACAGGGACGGAAACCGCCTTGGGTAGCGGCTTTCTCGTCTCTCCTGATGGCAAAGTAGTCACCAACTACCATGTCGTGAGCGGAGCCCACTCAGCGATCGTGAAACTTTCCAACGGTGCGCTGTTCCCCGCAGCCGGAGTTCTCGCTTTTGATGCCGACCAAGACTTGGCAATCATCAAGGTCAACGGAAAGAATCTCCCTTTCTTGAATCTTGCGGACATTAAGAAACTCCAGGTCGGGGATCATGTCGTCGCCATAGGTAGTCCCCTAGGTCTTGAGGGAACAGTTTCTGATGGCATCATAAGTGCTGTCCGGGAAGAGGGACACGCAAAATGGATTCAGACGACGGCTCCCGTTTCGCATGGCAACAGCGGCGGTCCACTCCTGAACATGGGCGGAAGCGTAGTGGGGGTAATTACGTGGGGAGTCAGTTTACAGGAGGGGCAGAATCTCAATTTCGCCATCCCGTCGGGCGAAGTGGTCGCTCTTTTGTCAAAGTCGGCTGCACTGCTGCCACTCGACTCGGTGGGTAACGCTGCGCATCCTTCAACAGTGCAACCAGCAGCACCAAAATCTGCTAATACGAGCGCCCAGAAGCCAGAGCCGTCAATCGTCACTCCAGACGCTAGCGAACAACGCGCGATAGAGCAGCTTCGCGCCATCGCTGAAGCGATTAAGAAGTGCCCAGACAGTGATACCGTCTACAACGATGGTGCAGGATGGCACAATTACGCCCCGGTGAATGTTGTCTGGGATATTGAGCATAGGCAATCATATCGATCACAAGAGATTGGCTATGTGGAGTACATTCAAACCTCCACCTATATTCCAACTAAGCCACGTGACTGTAAGAAAGGAGACTCAAAATGCAAGGCATGGAATGAGGCTCTGGCTGAAACGAAATTGTTAGTTGGACCATCGCCCAATTCTATCGGACAGTACAGATATGAATTTGACATTGGGGCCCACGGCTTGGAGTTTAGCCGGGCGCTTGTGAAAGGCGAGACCGAAGACGAGAGCCGATGGAAGGCCGCAACGCTCAAAAATGGATGCGAAGATACGGCTGTAAAAACGCTGCCCACGGTATCCCTTGCGCAGCAACCGAGTGTTCCAGTGGATGTAAAGCAAGCCTTGGCTCTATACGACGGGAATGACTACGTGGAAGCTAGACCACTACTTGAACGAGCCTGCGATACAGGGAGCGCTGAGGCGTGTAACGACCTCGGTGAAATTTACGATTCGGGATACGGGATTGTGCAAGACCATACTAGAGCTGCCGCCCTTTTTCTCAAGGCGTGCAATGCTGGCAATGTCGATAGCTGTCTAAGCCTCGGCGTTTGCTATGGTAACGGTTCCGGTGTTGAACAAGACTACTCGCGTGCAAGAGGGTTTTTCTCGCTATCCTGCGACAAGGGAAACTCTTTAGGTTGCGCGTACTTGGGAGACATATACCAGTATGGCCGTGGTGTTCCGCAAGATTATCAACGCGCGGTGACGCTTTATGCCAAGTCCTGCGAATCTGGGTTGGAATACGGCTACGGTTGCGCTGCGCTTGGAGTGATGTATCAAAACGGCTACGGAGTCCGCAAGGACTCGGAAAAGTCTAAGCAGCTTTACGGGAAAGCTTGCAGGTTAGGCAGTGAAAATGGATGCAATCTACTGAAGAGCGTTCAGTGATGTGAGAATCGAGGAGCAATATAGTTCGGTCACGTCTCGAAGGAAGGGAGCAGATAATTCATGAAACGAATCGCCGGTATGCTGACTGTTCTTTGCGCCTTGGTATCTCTGCCCGCCGTTTATGCAAGCACTGCCAAGCATCGAAGCACGTCGCATCATTCCTCGGCCAGCCGTCCATACTACGGCGGAGGAAAGCACACGACTTCGCATGGCGGCCAATATCCCGGCGCAATCAATTCCCATCACCGAAACGGCCATTACCAGAACTGGCGGTCTGCCAACCGCTACGGCGTTCACAAACCTGTCTGAAAAAGAGCGCTGCTGCCGTTCCGTTTGGGGAGATGGCGGCAATACGTGCAAGCTTCAGAACCTACATAGAAATCAGTGTTGCTAGTTAAGGTCATGTTCCAACTCTGCGATAGCCGCAACCACCTCATCTACAGCAGGGATCGAGCCGAAGACCATGCCTGACATAGCTTCGTAGTCTCGGCGAAGATCGGCGAGCATCCCGTCATGCGGAGTCAGAGCAAAGCTACCGGGGACGGCAGAGGCCAGGTCAAGATCGGGCCGATTGAAAAACATCCGCGCATGGCGCACACAATCCTCGGCCATCTCCGCGTCGCCAGTTGCTTTCAGGCCAGTCTCCGAAGCCAACAGCCGGTACACATCGTAGTAGTGCCGCGAGACGCGCTGCCCTCCTCCCTTCAACTCGCCACGGCGGTCCCACCATCGGCGCAGGCCGTGCAGGATGATGACCTTATCCCAGAAGGTGCGGGTGGGATCAACGGTAGTCACGTTGCCGATTGCCAAATCTAGATTCGGCAGGTCGTCTGCAATATACGGCTTCACGACCACTGGCGCATGAGGATCAAGAGCCGATTTTGCACCCGATTCGATCTTGATGGCGCGACGGATGTAAGCATTTCCCTCTGCGGTCGCAGTGGGATACCACAGCAGTAAGCTCTGACCGTCGGGGTCATCGGGATCGGCTTCCACTCGTGCTCGACTAGGATTCATGTTTGCGTTCTTGAGCGTCTGCTGCATAAGCACGGCCAACCGCTCCAGCATCGGGCCTTGGATGTACTCTTGACAGGCTGCTTTGATGGCCTCCAGGCGGGCGTTACGCTTCTTGCCGCTCAGAGCTTCCAGTTCCTCGAAGGTAGTGGGCTGTCCGATGTCTTCCCGGAAGACGGTGATGTCGATGTCTTCGGAGAAGCGTTCGATTAGGCCATAGCCCTTTGAGAGTGAAGTGCCGCCTTTGAAGAGGAGGCGCGGCCCACCGGCCTCCAGTTCGTTGAAGAGCGCGTCTAGCGTCCAGCAAACCCAGAAGTCTTTTTCGATGTTCTGCTCGTTGGTGCGTAGCCGGTTGGCAGCGCCCACAAATAGATCGCGGCGCTCTTCATCGCTCGCGGCCAGCACGGTTTGAAAACCCTCGGTCATCGGCTGAGTGAAACCCTCTGCTTCTTAATGGTACGGGCCGGTGCCGGTGCGCGTCTGGCGGGCTTCGCTTTCTCTGCCGACGGCGCTCCAGCGTTCGCCTGCTGGAGCAGGTCGCGCACGATTACCCGCATCCACTCCGGCAGCGCCGACAGGCCGCTACGCAAGTCGTCCTGAATGGGCCGTCCATGATCGGGGTCTTTGAGGATGGAGATGAGGCGCTTGCGAAGGCTTCCGTCGTCAGACGGAAGCATGTCACGCAGCCAATGGAGCGCCTGTACGAAACGCATGGCAGGACGGCCCGCCCAATAGAGGCGGCTGGGCGCGGCGGCCTGAAAGTCGAGGGTTAGGTTGCCGAGGGTGATGGGACGCAGGCGGCCATCGGTGAGTACGCCGATGCGCGCGGGAACGGCGTCTGTGAGTCCTAGATCGTTGGCGGCGGTGAGGCCATCGACTACGACCCGAACCTTGCCCTTCCGGGTCAGCGCGTCGATTACATCGCGTGGGTTTGGATGGGTAGGCTTACCCGTGAGCCGGTTGTCCTGGGGGGTGTCGTAGAAGCCGCGAGCGATCCGCCGCAAGTCGCGGGAATCAACAAGCCGGTGGAGGGCCTGATCGACCGCAGTGCGCGGTCCCAGGTCGGCGAAGTCCTCCGGGGTCCAGACGCGCGGCTGCGCCGGAGCGGAGATGCGGTCCCGGATGGCCGCTGGAATGCTGGATGCTGAAGTAGACATGGGCGGCTATGTCAGATAAATGCAGCAACTTTCTGACTTCCTCATTATAACGGGATGTCAGGACAATGCAACAAACTCCTGACGGGGATTCCTGTCGGCTTTTCTGCCTTAACCGGCTCGCTATGGCCCAACCGCCGTCGCTCTCGCATGTGTCTTTGGACGCATGAGAAGAAGACATTCTTCTCCTGTCAGCGTCTCACCCGGAGCGGCGGCGTCGGTCAAGGCCGCGCGATTCTGCGCGCCGCATAGCGGGCGAAGCGCCTTGACGGACGCTGGAGCGGAGGGTACTCGCCACGGGTGCCGAGGGCCACGCTCCTCATTATGCCCCTTACGCCGGGCGGCCTCGTCAGTCATAAAATGACTGAAGTTCCCTCTCGTAGTCCGTGCAATATTCATTGAGTTGTTCCAGAATCGCCTGAGCGAGTTCCTCTGAATGCAAAGCTCTACCCAAGCGATCAACGTTCCAAACTAATTGGCCGCTCTGAGTGTCCAGCCGCATACGCCAGATTAACTCCTCCGGCTTATCGGATACGTCTGAGCCCCAGCGGCGATAATTGACTTCGCGCTTCTTGAGCTCCGCCGCGCAGGTGCGCAAATGGACCGCTTCCAGTTCAGGACCGCAGGCAGGCAAGCACATGAACGCCTCAGGGCCTCCGCCGGCGACAGACCGGATGTAGTCCTTCACAACTCTCCACTGGCTTTCAATCTCGGTCATCGGGTTATCTCCATTCTTGCAGGAAATCGTGGGACGCAATGGACGCTAACGGCAGCGATCCTTGCCCTACAAAGCAAGCATAGCCCCGTATAATAATTCTCGCAAGTGAAAGATATAATTGCACTTAGTGACACCTCGGTGCCAACTGGAAGAATGACGGGACTGAAGGTTGCTTTGGCAGCCGAGTCCTCATTTATCGCAGCCTGGTCGCGATGAGTGGGATGTAAACTCCTTACATCATCTCTTGCGACCTAAACCGCATGTGGGAACCCTTCCGTAGTTACTTCTCCTCCTCTTTCTGGTACGCCTTGCGCAACTCCTCCTTGCCGCCCTGCTGCCACGCCTGAAAGAGTTCGGTTACCCTGTCCTCGGTTGGCAGATCGTCTGCGTTCTCCAGATGCTGGCTAGGAAACAGAGCCTGCGTATCTTTTCCAGTGTTTTCATTAACTCCCCCGGAGATTGGTTGCACCTGGGTGTCTTCCATTCCCTTGTTCAACTCGCATGCAATCGATCCCAACCACGGGTTCCGCAGAAGACTGTCGACAAGCCACGCCTCATTGCCATCTTTTTCACGTCGGAGCGCATCCTCAATCTCACCCCTTTCCATCGAGCGAGATCTCCCGTATGCAACAGATCTTGCTATCGGATCAGCGTCAGCGCGTCCGAGCGTGAGAGTCTTTTTGTCTTCCGGAAAACAACCCTCGAGAATGGTGCGCCTGATGAGATCGGATTGACACTGCGAGTAAACGTGGGCCTTGACCTCATCGTCCGTTTGAATGTTCTTGAAGGCGAAGAATTGAATACCCGAATCCTCCGGCCACTTCGCGGCAAGCTCCCATACGGTCTTCGCATTCTCGCGGGCTCGATAAGCGGCCCAACCGTCTACAAAATCCCGAGTCCTACTCCGGCGGCTATTTTGAATCACATGCTCATTTGCTAGGCACGCTCTGGCGAGTTGAAACCTCTCTTCCTTTTCGAGGTTAAGCTCGTTGTCATCCACATCGAGAATGCGATTCACGAGTTCGAAACCAAGTTTCTTGTTCCGCATCATGGCCAGACGTTCAAGCGGAACGCAGTTCCTAAACTCCTCAAGCCATTTGTCATACCCCAAGGCGAATTCCCAACTGGAGATTTTTGAATTCTCACGCAATGCCGCGCGAATGAATAGGTCCGGATCTTGCCTAAGCCGCTCGGCCAAGTCTCGCTCGGGATGAACATAGGTTGTGGTCAATTCTTCAAAGGCCCCCTCGTAATGCGCCTCGCGGTAATCGAGGTATGGGGCCTCTTTCGCCATCCACTCTCGAACCAGGGGATCGCTGTCCGTGACAGCTTTCAACGCCATCTCATACGGCAAGTGCACTCCTTGCGCGTAAACCCGACGCAGGAGGCGAATCCGTCCCCGGCTATCCTCGCGTTCATAGGATCGGAGGAGTTCGGAAACGGTGTAGGCGTCATGAATGCCGTATCGAGGGAAATCCTTATAAAGCTGTTTGCGCGCCCTCGAATCGAGATCGTCCTCCGGGTCTTCCTTAACGGCCAGTTCCGGCTTCTGCCTCAGTGCCCCCACCTCCGCAACGATGTTCTGCCTTAGCTGTTCGATAGCGGAGTCAATTCGCCGCCGGAGCGCCGAGTACAGCAGTTGAAGCCAGACAATTACCGCGGCAAAGGCAAAGTACCAGAACATCGCCAAGCGCTCCTCATTGCGAGTGTGAAATTGAGAATACACCTGCGCGTGCGGTTGACGATGACACCTTTGCAACAGCGGCCCCCTTCGCCCACCAGTTCGACGGGTTAAGATCACATCATGCCCGAGGAACTAGCCCTAATCCTGGTTGTGCTTGGCGTCGCTGCTTGGATCGTCTACGCGGTCGTAAAGGCCGCATTGGACACAACTCGGGCTGCTCACAAAGGGATCGCCGGATCTCTAGCTAGAGCAAGAGCGGCCCGCTTCCAGAAAAAGAAAGAACGTCTTCAAGGCTTCGTTCAGATAAACATCCCCGCAGAGTTGGAACGCACTGCCCGAACAATCGCCAAGTTCGAGGCCGCGTTCGCGGACCGACGGAGCGCCTCGAAATGGGTGGCGCATCGTCCGACCTGGCAAAAGGTGACGTTTAAAGCTTTTGCTGCACCGAAGCAGAATACGCAATCGACAGAGATGAACGTTGGGGAGCTTCAGGTGATCCTGCGCCCGAATGCTGAACCGTGGCACGAGAAAGAAAGTAGGATGTTGGAACGCAACTGTTTGTACCCGTCGCAGCCTCCCTCATCCTCTCAACGTGCCGAGCCTGAAGCGTTCACTCTTCCTGAAATCTCGATGGAATCCGCTGTCTTTGAGCCAAGCTCGCCAAACATGAGTGACAAGGATTTGGATCGCTTCTTTGGCAACGAGCGCAGAGAGGTGGAGCAATACAACGAGAAGCGCCGACTGTTGCTTTCTAAATACCAGGAGCTTGCTAACTCTGTGGCGGCGTGGAACGAGAGCGAACGACAACAGTGGAAACAATATCGCAATTCATGCAACGCTTTCGAGAGAGAAGAACTGGCGAGGTTCCAAGAGGCGGCTCGGGCATACGAGCTTGAATGCATCGCAGAGAACACACGTCTGCGCGGGATACTGGATGGCTTTCGTGCAGGACAGAAACAGCAGTTATTAGAACGATTGGATTACATCCTTGGTTCCATCGAATGGCCGCTATCAATGTCGTGCGTCTGGCAAGCCGATTATGACGAAGCGCAACACATTCTCATAGTTGAAATCGAGCTACCGAACGTAGTCCATAGACCACCGATAAAGTTCGTCGAACAGGCGATTGGCCTTGTTGCAAAACCACTAAATCAGACGGAACGTCGTGAGTTGATCCCGCAGATTCATCCAGCGATCATGCTCAGAGCAGGTTTTGAGATATTCCGGAATGCTGAAAGCAGCGTCGTCCAGCTCTTGGCTTTGAATGGCTGGGTCAGTTTCCACCACCCACATACCGGCCTCGACACGAGAGCATACACGGCAACTCTCCTTGTTGAGCGGGAGCAGATCGCTTCCCTGAACCTCAACAGGATTGACCCATTGGCTGCCTTTCAGGCGCTGAAAGGCAAATCAGCAGGAAAGCTGATCGAGATTATTCCCATCGAACCGGCCCTCAATATGAAACGAACCGATTCTCGCTTCGTGGCCGCCAGAGACGTGTTGGAATCCCTCGGAACCAACACCAACCTTGCTGCGATGGACTGGCAAGACTTCGAACACCTGATTCGCGAGTTATTCGAGAAGGAATTTTCCGGGCGTGGCACTGAAGTGAAGATTACCCAAACGAGCAGAGACCGAGGAGTCGACGCTATAGTTTTCAATCCTGACCCAATCCACGGCGGGAAGTACATCATCCAAGCAAAGCGCTATACCAACACGGTGGATGTGAGCGCAGTGCGCGACCTTTGCGCTGTCGTCCGCAAGGAGGGTGCGTCACGTGGGATTCTCGTCACAACCAGCACCTACGGAGCCGATGCATATACCTTTGCGAACAATGAACCGATCACACTCTTGGACGGGGCTCAACTCCTCGGGCTCTTGCAAAAGCACGGCTATCAGTTCCGCGTCGATCTCGCCGAAGCGCGACGCATGAAAGCTGAACAGGCTGATCTATAAACTTTTGCCCTGGGATTCTGCGTCAGCCGCCTTTGCTGCTTCCCCTACTGGACGCCTTGCGATGCGTGGCCCGGTGCCGGGCCAAAGCGGGCCGGTTCCGGCCCCAAAACATGCCAGGATGGTTCCATCCTGGCTTCCTGAATAGCGGTGTGGTGCGGACGGAGGGAATTAAACCCTCACGGCCTTGCGGCCTGCGGATTGTCCGTCATAATGCAAGTAGTGCTGATCTAGGCTTCCTCAGCCAAGCGGACGGTCTCCACTCTGGCAGGGCCTTTCTTAGAAACTGTCTTTTTCTTGGGACGTGGCCTCATGATATTGATAGCAGAGGCATCGAGCTGTGTCTTCAAATGCGCCGCATAATACTTCTCAATCATCTCCACGCTTGTCCGGCAGTTTTTGGCGATCTGATAAATGTCGGCACCTTCAAGCAGGCGCAGGCAAATGTAGGTATGGCGCAGGCTATACGCCGTTCGCGGCCTACCGTCGCGGTCAGTGCGAAGCTTCTCTTCCTCAAGAATTGCATTGAATAAATCGCGTGGCCATTTCGGAAACAGAAGATCGGTGAGTCCTGGCTCATGCCACTCGCCGTTAGCGATTGATGCGGTACGGCTGCCTGCTCTTCCCGGCCCTCCATCTGGACGCAGACGCGCCTTCAGCCGCTTGAACGGATGCACGGCACCCGCTGTACTCTTGCAATAGCCAACGCCTCGCTTTCCCCGCACTTCGATCTCAAGGATGGTTTGGCTGCTACCCTCGTCCTCAATAACGGTGACATCGCGGAACTGTAGACGCATCGCCTCGTCGGGACGAAGTCCGGTATTGGCGGAGAACAGAACATAATCGTGAAGTTGTTCCCCCTCCCAACGAAAACGGGGCTGCTTGGGATCATGCGCACGTTTCCGCGTTGCCTCGTAAAGCTGCTTGTACTCTTCCGGTGAGAACCATGCTCGATGAGAAATCTTGGCCGACGCCCGATATGGCGCTGACAAGTCCGGTAGATGATCGATCCATCCGTGCCGCAGAGCCGTTTTGAAAATCTGGCGCAACGTCACGATCTCCTGGTGCGTGGTGTTATGCGCTGGCGGCTTGCCGCGCAGCGCTCTACTTCCCTCAAGGCGATGGATGCGATATTCATTGACCTTGCCAGCCGTGATCTCAGGAAGGACCATGCTGCCGAAGAACGGGACGAGATGACCGTTGGTACGCGCGTGCTGTCCGCGCGCATAGGTCGGGCTGCGCTGTCCCTGCGTCATGATGTCGAACTCGCGCAGGTATAACTTCGCAGCTTCGCGGAACAGTTTGCCGCTTTTCAACTCACCGTCGCGGAGCTTGCCGCGCAACTGCAAGTACCAGTCCTCTGCGAACTCCTTTGCCTTCGAGAGACTGTCTTCTTTGGTAGTTGTGCGCCGATTCTTTCCGGCTAGATAGCTTGAGCATTGCCAGCTAGAACTGTTCGGACGCCTGTAGACGTGAACTTTGCCACCGAGGATGGTGTGATGTTCGGACATGCAGAAGCACTTCCTGACTCCTCCCAAGATTGTGAAAGTGTGGAAGAGTTGTGTAAGGATAGCGCCGGTCTTGAATGTCAGTCAACTATATTTCTTATCTTTCACTTGAGTAACGACTAGACTGTGTCTAAGACGATTTTGAGTCCGCTGCGTCTGCCAGTTCCGCCATCCCGGCGCATTTCGATTCTATCAGCGCCGAAGCGCGCACCCATACTCACAGATCATGAAAGATCAGGGGAACTTTGGTCATGCGGACATAGGTGTCAGGGTATGCCGCGATGGGAGGCCATCATGAGCCGTACACGCGCCGCGCGTGCGTGCTCCAGGGGGCACAGTCCGGCGGCCCTATTGCACCTTGCCTTGTGGCCTGAGCCGGCCCAATTCGTTGGCGCAGGCAATTGCATTCAGGGCTGCGAGTTTTAGGTTGTCAGCCGCCATCCATAGCCAGAATCGGCTGGACCGGTCGCCGCCGGCAGATGCCGCGCTGATCCGCAGCAGGATGTCCGGCTGGCCGGCTGCACTGAGATTGCTGGGCGGGTCCGACTCTGCGCCGACGAGATCAACGTGCTCGCCATAGACGGCCGCTTCCATCTGTTCCCGCGACGCCGACGCTTGCAACTCAACCAGTGCCGACGCCACGTACCCGTGGAAGACCGGCGCCTGCACCATCTGCAAGGTCAGCTCCGGCGCCGTCCCAGCCGACAGCGTCGCATAGTGGTCGGCAATGCGCGCGCCGGTGGCGGCCAGCTTCACCTTGGCTGCGTTGCCGAGCGCGGGCAGCAGATTGAAGGCGACCTGGGCATCGTATTGTTCGCGCGGCAGGCTCTGGAACGAAAGCAGGCTCACCGTCTGCTGATGGAGCTCGTCCATGGCCGCCCGCCCATGCTCGGATGCGGGTTCGAAGACGGTGGCAGACACTGCGCGCACGGGCCGCACCGCATGCAGCCGATTTGCAAGCAGCAAAAGCATCAGTGCTGCGGGATGGGCCGTTACCACAGCAGGAGTGGTGAGGTCGGGCTCCTGCGCGCGGGAATGCAGATCGCCTTCGGGGCGCGCTGCCGCCGCCACACCTAACCAAGGGCCGCGCACCACCACTCCGGGCTCTGTCTCCAGCGCATAGGTCATGTCGATGATGCTTGCGCCGGCCAGTCGTGCGGTCTTCCAGTATTTCCGGGTGGTCTCCGGCTCGCCGGCAAAGAAAGCGAAATCAATTCCAGCGAAGGAATCGGCGTCGATCTTCTGGATGAAGCTGACTTCGTCGCCGGCGGTGGTGACTTGCCCGGCGGCATCTTCGGCGTCCAGCAGCGCCACATCGCAGTCAGCGAGCTGCGACTCGGCCAGAGCGTCGCTGAGTTCCTTGCCCGCCAGCGAATATGCTCCTACGATGGCGATCCGCATTGGTCTGCCTGCAATCACAAACTCTCTCGCTTCCGGTGCGTCGAACTTCCCGGCCCCGCGGCCCCAGATGGCACGCTGCATCCTTCAGAACTGCAATTACGCCAGCGGCAGTTCGGGCGCCTGGGAGCGGCGCCGCCTTCGGCCCCATGAGTACGCCAACCGGGCGAGCACTCCGGAGACCAGATATCCCAGCGCAATGATCATCAACATATACTCGGACTTCCACACAATCAACGCACCGAGCAAAGCCAGCAACGCAACCACCTGAAATGGCTGCCGTCCGCCGGAAGTAATCTCCTTGGCGCTCCAGAATCGCCAATTGCTGACCATCAGGAACCCGCTAAAGAGGATCAGCGCAAGCCATACCAGCGCAATCCATGGATTGTAGATGGGCGATCCATCGAAGCAATGCACGACTGCGGCAACCACGCCGGCTCCCGCAGGAATCGGCATGCCAACGAAGAATTTGTGCCCCGGCTTGCCGGGATTGCGCGGCTGCGGGTTGATGCTGATATTGAAGCGCGCCAGGCGGCTGGCGCCGCAGATGAGAAACAGGAAGCAGACAAACACCCCGGCGTGGACCACGTTCTCGCGCAGGTCCGGGTGGAGTGTGAGCGGCAGCATACGGAATCCCCAGATGTACGCCAGCAAACTGGGCGCGACCCCGAAGGTGATGACATCGGCGAGCGAGTCGAGTTCCCTGCCAAAGTCGCTGGTGGTATGGGTGAGGCGGGCGATAAAGCCGTCCACGCCATCCAACAGCGCCGCGGCTCCAATGGCCAGCGCCGCATGATCGAAGTAGGCCGGGTCCGCAGGCGATCCCTGAACGCTCTGGGTGATCGCATAATAGCCGGCCGCAATATTGCCTGCGGTAAACAGCGACGGCAGCAGATACATGCCGCGACTGGGATGCCGCTTCGCCCTTATCTCTTCCCCACGATCGTCGCGCAGTTCCAACTGTTCAGGGGCCATCAGGACACCACTGCCGCGGCGACGTTCACCGCATCGCCGACCGGCTGAGGCAACACTGCAAGTATGGTCGATCCGCCGCGCACCCGGGTCCCATTCTTCACCTGCGGCACCGCGTCTCCCGGCATCAGGACATCCACCCGTGATCCGAACTTGATCAGACCCACCCGCTGGCCTCGTTGCAAACGGTCGCCGACTTTGACCGAACACACAATCCGCCGGGCCAGCAGGCCCGCGATTTGTTTATAGCTCACCTCGTAGCCGCCGGCATCGATCACCACCAGGGTCTGCTCGTTCATCAGCACCGACTCGGGCTTCATCGCATTCAGAAAGCGGCCCTCGCGGTGCTCTACTGCCTTCACCGTCCCGGCAACCGGCGCGCGATTGACATGCACATCGAAGACATTCAAAAAGATGCTGAGCCGCAGCCGGCTCCCGCCTGACGTCTCAATCCAGTCCGCTTGGGTTACCACACCATCGCCGGGCGAGACGATCTCTCCCGGCCCGGTGGGGACGTCGCGCTCGGGATCACGGAAGAACCATAGAAAGAACAACGCCAGCACAATCGGCAACGCGGTCAGCGCCGGGAAGTGCGTAAGCTGCCACAGAACCGCGGCAACTATGCCCAGCCCCAACGCATAGAAGTACCCATCTCGCACCATATCCCTCTCATTATAAAGCTCGCGTTGGCCGCCCGCACGCATGCCGCGTTGCATCTTTCCACGCGCGGTCTCCTCTCCAGCTTCGGTCGTTGTCCTCAGGGTTCGGAGCCAACACTTCCTGCGTCTCTCCCCCACTCCCGTCCATCAAATACGTTATCGTTGAGAGAACCACTACATGAAAACCTACGCCCATCGCGCGCCCGCAGTCCTCGCGTCCCTGGCCTTCGCACTCGTGCTGGCGCTCCCGCTTGGCGCGCAGTTGACGCCTCAGCAGGACCCCGCCAACCTGGCCGGCGAACGCGTCTCCGCGCCTGACCTCGCCGACACGCTGCCCATCAACCACGGTGCGCCGGCGCTTGAACAACTCCTGCGCAAGCTGCGCACCCGCGCCTCGTTTATGCTGATCGTCGCCCACCCCGACGACGAGGACAATGGCGCGCTGACCTATCTCTCCCGCGGCAAGGGAGCGCGCGTCGCCACCCTCACCCTCAATCGCGGTGAAGGCGGACAGAACCTGATGTCGGCCGACTTCGACGACGCGCTCGGCCTTATCCGCACCCAGGAACTCCTCGCCGCCGACCGCTATATGGACGTCGACCAGTTCTTCGGCACCGAGGTCGATTTCGGCTTTACCAAGACCAAGGAAGAGGCCTTCGCAAAGTGGACCCACGAGCGTGTCCTCTACGATGTTGTGCGCGCCATCCGCCTCTACCGCCCGCTGGTTATCGCCAGCGTCTTCATCGGCGAACCCTCCGACGGCCATGGCCAGCACCAGGTCGCGGGCGAGATCGCGCAAGAGGCCTTCAAGGCCGCCGGTGACCCCAACGTCTTCCCCGACCAGATCGCCGCCGGCCTCCAGCCCTGGCAGCCGCTGAAGGTCTACGCCCGCTCGCCCTTCGGCCGCATCGACGCCCAGGGCATGTACGACTACGCCACCAGCCAGTACGTCCCCGCCCGCTTCGAGAATTACGTGACCGGAAAAATTACCAGCACCGTTCCCAAGGCCAACGTCGTCGTCCCCGAAGGCGACACCGATCCCCTGCTTGGCGGCATCTCTTACGCACAGCTCGGTCGCACGGGCCGCGCCCTGCAGAAGAGCCAGATCGGCGGTGGGGGTGGTGGCTTCGGGGGTGGCGGCCGCGCCGACGTCAGCTACCACCGCTACGGCTCTAAACTCGACCAGCCCGACGGCGACGACTCCGGCCTCGAATCCGGCTTCTTCGATGGCATCGACACTTCCCTTCCCGGCATCGCCACGCTGGCGCCGGAAGTCGCGGACAGATTCCGCCCGCCGCTGGAGAAGATCGATGCGCTGCTCGCCAAAGCCCAGCACGACTTCGACGCCGCCCACCCGGAGGCCGTCGCACCCACCCTGCATGACGCTCTCGCATCACTCGACGAGTTTCTTCACGAACTGGAAAACCCCGCGGTCAACGATCTGCCGCCCAGCGAGACCTACAACCTCCTCCACGAACTCCACATCAAGCGCGTCCAACTGAACGACGCGCTGGTCCTCGCGCTTGGGGTGACGATCACCGCCGACCTCGCTGTCCCCGCGCCCGGTCATCCGCTGCTCAGCACACAGCTGAACGTTTCAGTCGATGCCCGAGTGACGAACCAAGGACCATCCGCAGTAGACTTCGGGACCGTCGGACTGCAGATCCGTTACGGGACCGGTGGAACAAACCTGGCATCGTTCCCTCGCACCCAGGCACGGATACCGATTTCACCTGGCTCTTCCAAGATGGAGACAGCGGGCGTCAACTTCTCTCCCGGCCTCCCCATCACGCGCCCATACTTCTCACGGCCCGACATCGAGCAGCCTTTTTACGACGTCTCCGAACCCGCACTTCGTGACGCTCCGGCGACCCCCTATCCTGTCACCGCACTCGCTACCGTGTACGATCAGGGCGTCGAACTCCAACTTGCCGCGACGGTCGCCTATCCAGCTCTCCTCAACCCGCCTCCGGTCACCCCCTCGGACCAACCGCATCTAGACCCCGGCAGCGCTGTCGTCGTAGTCCCGCCAGTCTCCATCGCACTGTCGCCCCGCTTGCAAATCCTCACCCCCGGCAAGGACACATTTGACTGTGGAATATGGACGACTCCACCGTACGTGGACTGGGCCGGCATGGATCTACCCCTGCCGGATGGGTGGAAATTCCTCGACGATGCTGGGATATCAAACCCAATCGGCTACTGGCCACTCAAGGTCGCCGTTCCGGCCACAGCTCGCAGGCCAGCAACCCTGCACGCTTCATTCACACTCAAGGGCGGAGCGATCTACACGGAGAATTACCGGTCTGTCGGCTACCCCGGCCTGGTCTATACCAACTACTACACCCCCGCCACCATGCGCGTCGTTCCGGTCGACGTGACCACTGCGCCCAATCTCAACATCGCGTATATTCCCGGGACGGGCGACGATGTCGCTGCCGCCCTGGACCAACTCGGCGTCCATCCGCACATTATCGCTGCTGCTGGCCTCACTGCTGAAGCTCTGAAGCCCTACGACGCCGTAATCCTCGGCGTCCGCGCCTATGAACACTCCGACATTGCCGCGGCTAACCCAGCACTCAACGCCTACGCCGCGGCCGGCGGGATCGTCATCGCCCAATACAACACCGGCCGCCTCCCCGCAGGCACGGGCCCCTTTCCGATCGACCTCGGCGGCGGCGAAAAAGTCGTCGAAGAGGACGCGCCGGTGAAAATTCTCGCGCCCGACAATCCGCTCCTCAACTGGCCGAACAAGATCACCAACGCCGACTTCGATGGCTGGGTGGAAGAGCGCGGCCACGGCTTCATGGCCACCTGGGACCCCCACTACACCGCGCTGCTGGAAACCCACGACCACGGCCAGCCGCCCCAACTCGGCGGCCTGTTGGTCGCGCGCACCGGTCGCGGCGCGTGGATCTACCTTGGCCTGGCCGTCTACCGCCAGTTGCCCGAAGGCGTCCCCGGCTCCTACCGCCTGTTTGCCAACCTCATCAGCGCCGCCAAGAATCCCGGGCTACAGGCCGCGGCGAAGCCCTAGTCCCGCGTGCGCTTCTTGATCTCCACATTCAGCCGCTTGATTTTCTGGTTCAGCGTCGAGAGCGGAATCTTGAAGTACTCCGCCGCTTCAGTCTGGTTCCAGTGGCAGCGCTCCAGCCGGTCCGCGATAATGCGCCGCTCGATCTCCTCCATCAGGTCGAACAGGCTCGCGTCCGGCCGGTGGTCCAGCAGGCTGGCCGAATAGGTGTTGCCGGTGAGCGCGGCCGGCAGCAGGTCCGGCGTGATCGTCCGCGTCGTCGCCAGCACCACGCCGCGCTCCATCGCATTCTCCAACTCGCGCACGTTGCCCGGCCACTCGTAGTCCATCAGGATACGCATCGCCTCCGGCGCGAGCGTCGGCACCGGCACATCGTTCTCGTCGGCGTAGAGCTTGAGGAAGTGCGCGGCCAGCAGGGGAATGTCCTGGCGGCGCGCCCGCAGCGGCGGCAGCTCCAGGCAGATGACGTTCAGCCGGTAGAAGAGGTCTTCGCGGAAGCGCCCCTCGCGCACTGCCTGATGCAGATCGACGTTGGTCGCGGCAATAATCCGCACGTCCACCTGGATCTCCTGCGTCCCGCCCAGGTGCATGAAGCGGCGGTCCTGCAGCACGCGCAGTATCTTCGCTTGCATGTCCTGGCCCATGGTGCCAATCTCGTCGAGGAACAACGTGCCGCCATTGGCCACTTCGAACAGACCCTTCTTGGCCGCGACCGCCGAGGTGAACGCGCCCTTGACGTGGCCGAACAGCGTCGATTCCAGCAGATCCGGTGGGACCGCACCGGTATTTACCGGAACAAACGGCTTGTCGCGGCGCGGCGAGTTGGCGTGCAGCGCCTTGGCGATCAACTCCTTGCCGGTACCGCTCTCGCCCTGCACCAGCACCGTGGAGCGGCTGGGCGCCACCTGCGCCACCAGGTCGAACAGGCGCAGCATCGGCTCGCTCTTGCCCACGATGTTCTCGAAGTTGTAGCGCAGTTTCAGCGCGCGCTTTAGCTGGACAACTTCTTCTTCGGCGCGCCGCCGCCCGATCGCCGCGCGAATGTCCGCCAGCAACTTCTCGTTGTCCCACGGCTTCTGGACGAAGTTCTCAGCGCCCGCGCGGATGGCGTCCACCACGTTCGAGACGGTGCCGTAGGCGGTAATCATGATGACCGGCAAACCCGGCTGCGTCTCCAGAATCCGCGGCAGCAGTTCGATGCCGGTCTCCCCTGGAAGCGCCAGGTCCAGCAACAGCAGATCGAACTCGCCGGCTGCGAGTTGTTCCAGGCCCAACGCGCCGTCCGCGGCGGTGGTGACGTTGAATCCCTCCATGCTGAGCAGGGCCTCGAGCGATTCGCGGATCGCGGCCTCGTCGTCAACAATCAGGATGCGCGCAGGGCCAACCACGCGCGCGTCCGATGCAGGGGAAAGCGGCGCGACTGCTTCGGGATTCAGTGGGACGGTGGCTTCAGACATTCGCCTTCTTCCAAACTGCGCTCGCCGCCGGGTCCAACCCCAGCGTGAACTTTTCAACTCTAGACTGGTACAGCGCTCCCGGCATCGCGAATGACCTCATTCTCGGGGGCCGCACCTTTGGTAACGCCAGGAAACTCCAGCCGGAACGTCGTTCCCACGCCAACCTCGCTCTGCACATGCATCTTGCCGCCGTGCTCCTGCATGATGCCGTAGCTTACGGCCAGGCCAAGCCCGGTGCCCTTGTGCTGGCCACTGCGCGGCTTGGTCTTGGTGGTAAAGAAGGGGTCGAAGATGCGATGCAGGTGCTCCTGCTCGATCCCTCCGCCGGAATCCTGGACGATCACCCAGATATGGCCGGCCACCTGTTCCGTGGTGATTTTTATGCAGGCGTCGGGCGAGTTGTGCATGGCGTCGCGCGCATTCAGCAGCAGGTTCAGTACCACCTGCTGCAGCTTGCCCTCGTTCCCGTGGATGCGCGGCAGGGTTGGATCCAGGTGGGTCTCGACCCGGATTCCCGCGGTCTTCAACTGGTGGTCCAGCAGCGTCAGCGTGTCTTGCAGCAGCCGGTTCAGGTCGACCGAGGCAAACTCAGTGCCGCCGGTGCGCGAAAAATTCAGCAGCCCGTTGACAATCTCCGACGCGCGGAAAGCCTGCTGGGTAATCTTATCCAGCACCGGCGCCAGCCGCTGGTCCTGATCCATCATCGGACGCATCTGCTTGGCCAGCATCTGGGTGTAGCTGGAGATGACGGCCAGCGGCGTGTTGACCTCGTGCGCCACCCCCGCCGCCAGCAGCCCGATCGACGACAGCTTCTCCGCTTGGGTAAGCTGCGCCTCCAGTTCGATGCGGTCGGTGATGTCGTCCACCAGGACGATGCGCCCCACCACCGCGAAGTCCCTGGTCAGCAGCGGCGCAATCGCAATATTGGCTACGCGGGTCTCGCCAGTCGACAGCGCCAGCCGCACTTTGTAGAAGGTGTGCGTGCCCTGCTCACCGCGCACGCTGTCGAAGCGGGCCATGAACTCCGGCGGGAAGATCGACGCCAGCGTCTGGCGCAGCGCCTCAGCCCGCGACTTCGCGTACATCACTTCCATCTGCGCGTTCCAGCTCTCGATGCGGTCTTCCAGATCGACCGCGAAGATGCCCACGTGGATCGACTCCACAATATTTTCGTGGAACTCCTTCAGCCGCTCGAACTCGGTAATCTTCTGCTCCAGCCGCCGGTAGAGCTGCGCGTTTTGGATGGCGATGCCGATGTAACCGGCCAGCGATCCCAACACCTCCACGTCCTCGCTGGAAAGGAAGTCGCCGGCATCGGTGCGTCCCAGGCCGATGATGGCAACCGTGCGCGTGCCGCCGCCTTCGCGATTGGCCACGCGGCAGGGCAGGTAGTAGTTCAGGTCCAACAGGCCGGCGCTCCGCTGCTGCTCATTGGGCAGGCGCAGCACCTGCTGCGGATTCTCCAGGAAGATATGGTCGTTGGCGTCGTCGCGGTCGAAGTCCAGAAAACGCACATCGAGCGCACTCAAGTCCGCCGCCTGCAGGTTGGTGAGCCCGTGCGAAGCCGCCAGTTCGAAGCGACGGCCCGAATCGGCCTGCGCGCCGTCTTCGCCGGGGTTGGGGTCGTCGGTCGACAGGAACACCGCTACGCGCGTTACCAGCAGCGTCTGCGGCAGACGCTCCACAATCGAATCGACAAGTGCGCGCAGATCAGTCTGCGAGTTCAGGCTGCGGCCAAAGTCGATCAGCGTCTCCCGATAGTCGAAGCTCTTCTGGTCGAACACCCGGTCCACCTTGGCCTGGATCGCGCGCTTCAACGGATCGAAGACCAGCCCGGTGATCATGATTGCGACCAGCAATCCGCCCGAGCCAAGAATAGGCAGCCTGGTATGGACGATCTCTCCGCCCAGCGCCACCAGGCCAAAGTATCCTCCCACAATCGCCGCCGTCGCCAGCGTATAGGTGACGCCGCGCTTGAAGATCAGGTCGACGTCCATCAGCCGGTAGCGCACAATCGCCCAACTGAAGGTGAGCGGAAGCAGCGCCAGGAACAGCAGCACAAACTTGGCCAGCAGCGTTGGCACGGCCAGGCCGAAGAGATAGGGAACCGCGTACAGCACGGTGAACGGCCCCACCGCCAGCAGCGTTCCCCGGGTCAGCCACTTCAACTGCTGCCGCTCCAGCGGCGATCCCGCACGGCGATAGCGCGCGTAGAAGACAACCGCCGCGGCCGCATAGTAAAGCGCCATGGCGCCAATGCCGATCTGGTCGAGCCGATGGCTGAGGGCCCCGGTGGCCGACCAGAAATTGATCGCCCACACCTGCAGCCCGATCAGGAATGCCCCCGGCACATATAGCAGCGCCGCCAGCACCGGCCGCAGCCTGCGCGGCACCTTCACCTCGGCGTCGTCGCCCGCCTCCGCAGGGTCAGAGAAGCTGACGGCGAAGTGCAGGAACAGCGCCGGCTGCAGCATATTCGCGGCCAGGTTGCCCCAATAAATCACCCGGTCGAATACCCCCGGATCGCCGGTCGAACGAAATGCGTACAGCACGAACGACACCAGGCAGAAGACGTAAAAATGCAGCGACTTCGGCGCGGTCCAGCGCCGGAACAGAACGTAGAGCCCAATCAGCAGGTAAACCAGCGCGATCAGCCGCGAGCCCTGGTCGGTGCTGCGGTCCGCCGCCTCCAGATAAACCTGGACGGGAAACGGCGTGGCGCCCTCTATCCCATGCGATCCCGCCAGCGGGCGAACGATGGAATAGGTGGCCGCGTGATCGTAGATGCCGTTGTCCGACATCGCCTGCTCCTGCGATGCCAGCCGCGGAGTCGGCTCGCCGTTGATCGCCTCCAGAACGTCCCCGGCACGAATCCCATCCTTGTATGCAGGCGAATCTGAGGGGACGCGGTCCGCGCGCAAGCCACCCTGGGTCTCGACCCAGACCACACCGTCCGTGGGAAACTCGGTGTTCAGCTCCTGCGACAGGTTGAAGCCGGCCAGGACACAAACCCCCAGCGTCGCAAGAGCAAGGGCGACGGCGAGAATTCGCGTCTGAAAGGCGTTTCTCATCTGCGGTCTACGAGCTCCAGGCCCCGGACTTTCGTCGCATGACCACCTGAGACGACGAAGCAGTGACTAAGCGATAAACATTAAGCAACTCGGTGTCCAAACGGGAAGTCATGATTTTCCAGAGATGCAGGCCCGGAGATTTCAAGGACCTACCGATAATCATAAACGCCTCCATGAATCGGGGAACGCCCTCCAAGGTAATTGCGGAACAGCAACCCTGAGGGATTTCAATTCCACCCGCTCCATCGTACCTTGGCGCCAACCTTGAAGCCGGCCTGCCGTATCATCATCCTCGTGGCATCATGATCCAAGGACCAGCCGTGACCACCCTTTCCCCACTGCCCGCGGACTTCTACGAATTCATCGGCAACGGCGTCGTGGTCGAGCAGCTCCGCACCGCCATCGCCGCGGGACATCTGCCGCGTTCAATCATCCTCTCCGGCCCTGCGGGCGCGGGTAAATACACCCTCGCCCTGCTGCTGGCCATGGCCATCGAGTGCGAGCGCCAGCCCCGCGACCTCTGGTCCAACGGCCAGTCGCTCGCGGGCTTCTGCGGCCGCTGCTCCAACTGCACCCGCATCGCCTCCGCCGCCAACCTGGAGGAGCAGGTCGCCGCTGCCGTAGTCGCCCGCGAAGAGCTGCGCGAGACCGACAAGAAGGACACCCGCGTCCTGATCCAGCCCCACCCCGATGTCCTGATTCTGCCGCCCGATCCGCCTCAGCTCCTCATCAAGCTCGGCCAGGTCCGCACCCTGATCCAGCAGGCCCACTACTTGCCGGCGGAGGCGCCGCGCCGGATCTTTATCCTCACCTCCGCCAACATGATGAAAGAGGCCGCGAACTCTCTGCTGAAAATCCTTGAAGAGCCGCCGGATTCCGTCAACATCTTCATCCTCGCGGAAAACCCCGGCGAGTTGCTGCCGACCATCCGCTCCCGCTGCGCGTCAATCCGCCTTGGGGCTCTGCCCGTGGACGAAATCGAGGGGCTGCTGATAGCGCGCCGCCCGGAAATTCCGCCACCGCAGCGCGCTCTGATCGCTCGGCTCTCGCAGGGAGCAGCCGGCCGCGCCCTGGTCTTCGACCTGGACACCTATACCGCAGCCCGCGCCGACGCCCTCATCTTCCTGCGCAACGCCGCAGCCACGGCGTCGAGCGGGGAACCCGACCACAGCGCCCTCTTCAAGATGACCGAAACCTACCGCGCCGGCGCCGAGGGCCAGCAGAAGACTGCCGCGCTCCTGCGCGCCCTGGCACTACTGCTCGAAGACCTGCTGCTGCTCGACGCCGGCACCCCCGAACTCCTCCGCAATACCGACCTCCGCCCGGAGCTCGAGCGGCTCGCCGCCGCGCTGCCCTTCGCGTGGATCGAGCGCGCGAGCCACGCCCTCGACCAGGTCCAGTCCGGCCTCCGCCGCAACCTGCTCCGCTCGCTCTCGCTCGACGCATTGGCCGCCCAGCTTACCAGTCCTGTCTAGGTGTTTCCACTCCCCTGTCTGAAGATGAAGTAGACTTGGCGTCATCTGCCTGACCTGGATCCTGATGACTGGCGACACCGACCTTCGCGTAGGCGTTTTGTCCGTGGCTTTGCTGGGATTGTCGGCGTGCGGCTCAACAGTTGGAACGCTTCAGCCGGCAGCTTCTGCCGATGTGTATTTGGCGGGCTTTGAGCAGGGCACCGGCAATGCGATCGCTATGGTTTGGAAAAACGGCGTCGGAACTCAGTTGACCGATCCTACCCACGGCGCAATTGCGCTGGGAATCGCGGTTTCCGGCAGTGACGTCTATGTCGTCGGCAACGATAGCGCTCCCGGCGAACACCAAATCGCAGTGATATGGAAGAACGGAGTCGAAACCGCCCTTACCGACGGGACCAAAGATGGCTATGCCTCGGGGATTTCGATCTCTGGCACTGATGTCTATGTCTCAGGCAGCGAGATCGGTTTCGACGCTTCTGGAAATCCATACTTTGCGGCCGAGTATTGGAAAAACGGTGCGGCAACCATCCTCAGCAACTCGCTCGCAGGCGAAATGACCAATGCCATCTTTGTTTCCGGCTCCGACGTTTACGTTGCCGGTTATCAGAATGTTACGACGCAAACAGGGCCGTCCAGCTACTTCACGACCCAGGTCGTTTTTTATTGGAAGAATGGCGTTCCCATCCAACTCACCAACGGAATTACGCCGGCCGTTCCCTTCAGTATCTTTGTATCTGGTTCCGATGTCTACGTGAGCGGCTATAACTGCCTCACGACTGCTGGCGGCTGTGAGCGCGCTGCATACTGGGTCAATGGGAACCTCTTCCAGTTGCCCACCACCAACCCGAGCACCGCGGTAGCCATTGCCGCCGCGAACGGAAACGCCTACGTCGCAGACAATGAAACTCTTCCGTCTGGACTGAATGAGGCACTGCTATGGACGAACGGAAGTGAGGATAATCTGGCTCAGGGAGGGGCAGCAAACGCGGTCGCTGTGTTCGGCAAAGACGTCTACGTGGCTGGATGCGGACCAAATTTTGTCGCCGCATATTTCAAGAATGACGGCATCGAAGAAGTAAAGCCCGACACCAACACCAACTCGTCTGCTTTCGCAATTGCTGTTGTGCCACACCAATGACCCAATTTGCATACGCGCCGCGCGAGGCGGGCGGCCCCATCTTCTCCAATGAATCATGAGCGGGTGCCCTCTTCCTGGCTACCTGCGACTGGTAACTGTAAATCGCAAATTACTTCGCCGCCTTCTCCAGCCGGTCGCGCAGCGCCTCGCCCAGCCCACCCATCTGCGGCACCGGGCACACGATTACTTTTGCGCCGCGCTCATCCAGATTCCGCAGCCCGAAGTACAGCAGCCGCGCCAGAATCTCCGCATCTGTCCACGGCCCCCAGCGAAACAGAATCTCCGCCGCGCCCCGCTCCCAATCGTCCGGCAGCATCACGCCAACCTCCGCGCCGGGATGTTTGGCGATCTCCGCCAGCATCTCCCGCGGCCCATCGACCAGCACCAGCCGCGCACGCGGAGCGTAGTGCCGCATCCCCATCCCCGGCGAAGCCTGTGCCGCCGGGTCGGACCACAACTGCGCCGCACCAACCACCCGTACCTCATCCCAGATCACACGCGAGATCATTGCCGCCGTCACCGCGCCCGGCCGGTAGATCACCCGCGCTGCCAGGTCAAACACTGTCGACTCCACGCCCACATTCGCCGGACCGCCGTCCAGCACGGCGTCGATCCGCCCATCCAGGTCCGCGAGCACGTGCGCCGCCGTGGTTGGACTCGCGGCCCCAAAGCGGTTCGCGCTGGGCGCTGCTACGGGCACTCCCGCGCGCCGGATTAGTTCCCGCGCCACCGCATGCGCCGGTGTCCGCACTCCTACCAGCGGGCGTCCGGCCGTAACCAGGTCCGGCACCTGGGCCGTGCGCGGCAGCAACAACGTCAGCGGCCCCGGCCAGAACGCTTTCATCAGCGCCTCCGCCCGGTCGCGCAACTCCGCAGACAAAACGGCCACCCGCTCCAGCATCTCCCGGCCTTCCACATGCACAATCAGCGGGTCCCACTGGGGCCGGTCCTTCGCCGCAAAGATCTTGGCCACGGCCAGCGCATCCAGCGCATTCGCGCCCAGCCCGTACACCGTCTCGGTGGGAAACGCGACGGTCCCGCCCGCCCGCAGCAACGCGGCCGCCCTGGCAATGCCCGTCGCTCCGTCCTTCCCTCCGGCCTGCAGCCGCTCAGTTTTCAAGCGCACCCCCACCCCTTCGCTCTTGTGCTCACGCTCATTCCTTCCCACGCATCGGCGGCGTGGCCTCCGCTCCCTTATCCTACCCTCGCCGCCGTATACTCTTCGCTATGCAGAGCGCCGAGATCGAACTCAAATTCCCCATCCCAGAGCTCGACCGCCTGCAATCGCTTCTTCCCGGCCTCGGCTTCCTGCTGGATACACCCCGAACCTTCGAGCAAAACACGCTCTACGACACGCCGGACCGGATCCTCCGCGAATCGAAGCAGATTCTCCGCATCCGCCGCTATGGCAGCCTCTGGACCGTTACCCACAAGCGCCAACCCGATGCCTCGCCCTTGAGCGATCCGGCACGCTACAAAGTCCGCATCGAGACGGAGACGCAATTGGAAGACGGTCCCGCGCTGGGTGCAATCTTCGAAGTGCTCGGCTACGCACCCGTCTTCCGCTATGAAAAATTCCGCACCGAGTGGTCGCAGATCACTCCATCCATCGACGGCCCGCTCTTTGCCGATGCGGTCCACCCGGCTGAAACCGCGATGCCCGCGCCGCGCTGCCACCTGGTGATCGACGAGACTCCCATCGGGGACTACGCCGAGTTGGAAGGCCCACCCGCATGGATCGACGAAACCCTCGGCAAGCTTGGCGTCGATCCTGCCACTTGCCTGACCGACAGCTACGGCCGCCTGTTCCTGAGCTGGAAGGAGCGCACCGGGAGCGCCGCCGAAAACCTTACCTTCGACGAAATCCCTGCGCCGGCACTGCTGCAGCCCGCACTACCTTAAGCAACCAGCAAAAGAACGAGCCAGCAACTTGGTCGTTGCTGACTCGCTGACCTGCTGACCCGCTGAATTGCTGCTAGAAAATCTGGAAGTTCACCTCGACGTTCAATTCCACCGGCACCGGCTTGCCGGCTTCGCGCGCCGGCTTGAACTTATACTGGCGCACCGCCTCAACCGCCTTCTCGTCCAGTCCCATGCCCACCCCGCGCAGGATATGGACGTTCTGCGGGTTCCCGTTCGCGTCGACGATCAGGTTCACCAGCACGATGCCCATGAACTTCGCCTTGCGGGCTTCCTCGGAGAATTCCGGGTCGACCTTGTAGATCAGCTCCGGCTGCGAAACGCCGCCGCCAATCTTCCTGAGCCCGCCGCCGTAGTTCCCACCGGAACCCGGTCCCAGCCCCGACCCGTTGCCGGACCCCAGACCAGACCCGCTGCCGTTGCCCATCGAGTTCCCGATCAGCGGCGAGTTCGGCAGGCCGATGTTCGGCATATTGTTGCTGGCCATCTTCAGGTCTTTCTGCACCTCGATGGTCGGCTCCGGCATTGGAATCTTGGTCTCTACCGGGGCCTTGGGCGGCGTAATCTGGGTGTCGGCAAACTTCGGCAGGTGGCCCTGAGTCACCGGAGTCGGTCCACGCTGTCCGCCGCCGCCGCCCATCGTAGTCTTCGCCGGCGCCATCGGAGGCGGAGTCGAAAGCGCGATCAACTGCATCTGCTTGGCCACCATGTTGTTATGTATTGCGCGCGCACCCCAGAAGAAAAACAGCAGAAACAGGGCTATGTAGATCCCAACCGCCGAGGCCGTCGCCTTCGGGTCCTGGTGGGTCTCCATCTTGTCGATCACCGGAATCGGCTTCGACTCCAGCACCAGCGGCGGCAACTTTACGGGGAAGAACACGTCCCGCAGATTGCTCCACAAAGAGGCCCATACGCCGTCTTCGTGCTGCATGATGTCGCCTTCGCCCAGCGAAGACTCCACGCCCGCTCGCAGCTTTGGCGCGGGCTTTGCTGGATCATCTTTCGGTAAGAACCCAAATTCAGACAAGTTGGTTCGCCTCTGCCCCAGAGTTGGGCCGCAACGTCACCGCCACTCTGCTTTCCCTCTCAGATTTCGCGCGCCGCCTACCATCGCTGGATACGTCTCCGGTCTTGCGCCGGTTCATTGCGGGTCGCGCCGCCTCTGGCCCCACATGACATTCTACAAAAGATTTGCCGACTACACTTGCCCTCTATCTATCTTTGACGCATTTCACCCCCCGGAAGTCTCCTATCTGCGCCAACCAGTTGACCTATCCTGGCATCGCTCGACCCCGCCCACCGCATACAACCCGGATACAATAGAGGTTTGGCTCCGTGCCAGCACAAGTTTGATCGTAGCCGTGCTCGATAATCGGCAAGCCCGGCAACGCAGTTGCGTCCGTGCAAAAAAGCCAGGAATTACGCGCTCCACGAGGAACGAATGCCCGAAGCACCCGACCCGAAGTCCGCAGGCGCCAGCGCAGCAAAGCCGCTCAAATCTACCCTGAACCTCCCGCAAACCGCCTTCCCCATGAAGGCCGGCCTGCCCGTGAACGAGCCGCTCCGCCTGAAACAGTGGGAAGAAGCCAGTCTCTACGCGCAAATTCGCGCCGCCTCCGCTGGCCGCACGCGCTACATCCTCCACGACGGCCCGCCTTATGCCAATGGCGCCATTCACCTCGGCCACGCCCTCAACAAGACCCTCAAAGATTTCGTCGTCAAAACCAAGACCATGGCCGGCTTCGATGCGCCCTACGTCCCCGGCTGGGACTGCCACGGCCTGCCTATCGAGATCAAGGTGGACGAGCAACTCGGCCGCAAGAAGCTGGAGATGGATCCGATCCAGGTCCGCCGCGCCTGCCGCGAGTACGCCAACGAATACCTCGACCTGCAGCGCGAGCAGTTTATCCGCCTGGGCATCTTCGGCCGCTGGGCCACGCCCTACTCCACCATGGATGCCGCGTACGAGGCCCGCATCGCCGAGACTTTCTTCCACTTCTTCGAGAACGGCTTTGTCTACAAAGGCCTCAAGCCCGTCTCCTGGTGCATCACCGACCGCACCGCCCTGGCCGAGGCTGAGGTCGAGTACGAGCAGCACACCTCGCCGAGCGTTTACGTTCGCTACCAGCTCACCTCCGATCCCGCGGCCATTGATCCCGCGCTGGCCGGCAAGCCCGTCTACACCATCATCTGGACCACCACGCCGTGGACACTGCCCGCGTCGCTTGCAGTGGCTTTCCATCCTGATCTGGAATACGTCGCTTTACAGACGCGCGGTGGCGAAATCTACATCGTTGCCCAGGCGCTGCTCTCCGAGGTCATCGTCCACGCTCACCTGATGAGCGCCGCCAACCCGGCCGAGCCTGCGTCCCAGACCGACATCCTCGCCGTCTTTAAGGGCACCGCGCTCGACGGCACTACTTTCCGGCATCCATTCCTGGATCGCACCGTGCTCGGCGTTAACGCCACCTACGTTACCTCCGACCAGGGCACCGGAGCGGTGCACACCGCGCCCGCCCACGGCGTCGACGACTTCGCCACCGGCAAGCGATACGATCTGCCCGAAGTCCAGTATGTGGATGACGGCGGCCGCCACATGCACACCGAGCGCTTCGGCGGTGGCCAGCCTCAGCCCTACGAAGGCCTCACCGTCTTCAAGTCCAACCCCGTAATCATCGAGCTGCTGAAAGAAAAAGGCGCGCTGCTAGGGGAAAGCAAGCTCGAGCACTCCTACCCGCACTGCTGGCGTTGCCACAACCCCGTCATCACGCGCGCCACTGAGCAGTGGTTCATCGCCATGGACACTCCAATGGCAGCGCCCGACGGAAGCAAAACGACGTTGCGCGAGCGAGCGTTGGCCGAGATCAAGACCGTCAAATGGGACCCCGCCTGGGGCGAAGAGCGGATCACCAACATGGTTGCGACGCGACCCGACTGGTGCATCTCGCGCCAGCGCATCTGGGGCGTGCCCATCGCCGTCTTCCTCTGCCGCAAATGCGGGGAGCCGCTGCGCGACGCCGCCATCAACAAATCGATCGTCGCGCTCTTTATGCGCGAGTCCGCCGACGCCTGGTACATTCGAACCCCCGAAGAAATCCTCCCGGCCGGCACCACCTGCTCCTGCGGCCACACTGCATTTCGGAAGGAGATGGACATCCTCGACGTATGGTTCGAGTCCGGCTCCAGCTCCCACGCTGTCCTCGACATCGACCCCGACACCCAGCAGCGACCGGGCGCGGACCTGGGCGCGAAGGATATAGACCCTCGCGCCGACCTCTACGCCGAAGGCGGCGACCAGCATCGCGGCTGGTTCATGTCGTCGCTGCTCTGCGGGATCGGCATGCACAACCGCGCGCCCTTCAAGTCCGTCGCCACCTACGGCTGGACCATCGACGAGAATGGCAAAGCGCTCTCGAAATCCATGGGCAGCCAGATCTCCGGCGAGATCACCGGCCAGCTCGGCGCAGAAATCGTCCGCCTCTGGGTCGCCTCCGTCGACTTCCGCGAAGACGTCGTCGCCAGCCTGCCGCTGCTCCGCCGCCTCGCCGAGGAGATCTACCGCAAGCTCCGCAACACCTTCCGCTTTCTGCTCGGCTCACTCGCCGAAACCAACCCCACTACCGGCGAGGCGCACGACTTCGATCCGCGCCCCATGGCCGAAGGCGGCGACGCCGTGCCCTTCGACCAGATGCAGCCGATCGACCAGTACATCCTCGCGCGCGCCGCCGAACTGACCGGCAAGATCACCAAGGCCTACGCCGACTTCGAATTCCACCGCGTCTACCACCTGCTCAACGAGTTCTGTAACTCGGAGCTATCGGCCTTCTACCTGGATGTATTGAAAGACCGTCTCTACACCTACCCGGTCAAATTCAAGCCCGGCCACGCCGAGCAGGAGCGCCTCTACCTTGCTCGCCGCAGCGCCCAAACCGCCATCTACAAAATCACCGACGCCCTAGCCCGCCTCACCGCCCCCATCCTCAGCTTCACCGCCGATGAGGTCTACCAATCCCTCCCCCGCACCACAGGCAGCGTCCACCTCACCCAATTCCCCACCCCCGAATCCCTCGCACCGACCGCTGAAAGCCCAAAGCTGATCGCCGATTGGGAAAACCTCTTGCAGAGGCGCACCGAAGTCCTCGCAAAACTCGAAACCCTTCGCGCCGAGAAAGTCATCGGTAAAGCTCTCGAGGCGGTCGTCACCCTCTACATCGGGGAGACCGAGAAGAATCTGGAGAAGAGTTACACAGCTTCCCTGCCCGAACTCTTCAACGTCTCTGAAGTCGGTTTTCTGGCTGTCCACACGACCGATCCGGATTACATTGCCAATCTTTCAGTGGAACGCTCCGAGCACCCCAAATGTGATCGCTGCTGGCGCCACGTCCCCGACGTAGGCCACAACCCCGCCTACCCCACCGTCTGCCTCCGCTGCGCCGAGGCCCTCGACGCCATCGACTTTCCACCCTACCGCGCCGCCGGCAGTTGACTCCGCCGTGCGGGCCAACGGCCCGCGTTATCCTAGCCTGGGGCGAAGACCCAGGTCTGCGAAACACTAAACCAAGCGGGCTGAAGGCCCGCGCTAAAGGCTCCCGAAACCCGAATGACTCTTATCGCCATGCCCACACCGACCGCAACTGACAACCTGCAACCTGCAACTCGTACTCCCGACCGCCGCCCGTACCTCTTCCTGATCACGGCGCTGGTCATCTTCTGCGACCGCCTGAGCAAGAACGCGATCGTCCACCGCATCCGGCCCGGCTACACCATCCCGGTCATCCCGCACGTCTTCCGTCTCTCCCACGTTGTCAACACGGGTGCGGCCTTTTCGCTGCTGGAAAACCTTCCGCCCAACGCCGTCCGTCTGGGCCTGATTGCGTTCTCGGTATTCGCCGCGGTCATTGTGTTTATCCTGCTGTGGCGTACCGGCCGTGCCATCAGCCTGACCTCAGTCGCGCTTGCGCTCATCCTTGGCGGGGCGCTCGGCAACCTGTACGACCGCATTCGTCTCCACCACGTCGTCGACTTCCTCGCCGTCCGCATCTATCACTACAACTGGCCCGACTTCAACGTCGCCGACTCCTGCATCGTCATCGGTGCGTGCCTCCTCCTGCTCGAAATCTTCCGTCCCCAACCCGCCGAGTCCTAGCCCACTCGCAATCCACCGCCATCTGTCGGACAATGGAAGATGGCGATGCTTGAACAAATCACTGAGTCCGAACCAGGCGTGAATTCCGGCGCAGGAGTGCCTGCGCCTCCCACCGCCAACGACGCTATCGTCATCCGCGGCGCGCGCACCCACAACCTCAAATCCATCGACGTTGACATTCCCCACAACGCGCTGACCGTCGTGAGCGGAGTGTCGGGTTCCGGGAAATCTTCGCTCGCCTTCGACACCGTTTACGCCGAGGGCCAGCGCCGCTACGTCGAATCGCTCTCCGCCTACGCGCGCCAGTTTCTCGAGCGGATTGAAAAGCCAGACGTCGACCACATGGACGGCCTAGCGCCGGCCATCGCCATCAAGCAGAAAAACCAGACCCGCAATCCCCGCTCCACCGTCGCCACCGCGACTGAGATATACGACTACCTCCGCCTGCTCTACGCACGCTGCGGGATCGTAACCTGCCTGCACTGCGGCGGCATCGTCTGCCACGACACCGTCGACGAGATCGTTGCCGCCCTGCTGGCGCTGCCGGCCGGTACCCGCGCCTACGCCCTGTTTCCCATCCAGCCCGCCGAGGTCAAGTTCGAGCCGCTGCAGCCGGCCTCCACCGACGCCCCGCCCGAACCACCCAAGTCGGCAAAGAAGGTCGCGAGGAAATCCGCGAAGAAGACCGCCGCGCCGGAACCATTTGATCTGACCGACGCCCTGAGAGACCGTCTCGCCGAACTCCGACGCCGCGGCTACAACCGGCTCTATCAGCCGATCGACAATCAGCCCGGCAGGTTCGTTGAATTCTCCACGCCGGAATCCTTGCTCGAACTCGACTTCTCCCAGCCCATCTTTGTGCTCATCGACCGCCTCGCGCTCTCGCCTGACATCCGTTCCCGCATCGTCGACGCCATCGAGACCGGCTACCGCGAGTCCGGCGAAGTGCAGTTCCACACCGTCGCCCGCACAGCAGACGAACCATCGACCCGCCTCCGTTACTCCGCCGCATTCGGGTGCTCCACCTGCCACCGCGCCTACCGCGAGCCCGAGCCTCGCCTGTTTTCCTTCAACAACCCTTACGGCGCCTGCCCGCGCTGCCAGGGCTTCGGCAACACCATCGACTTCGATCCCAACCTGATCCTTCCCGATCGCAGCCGCACGCTCCAGCAGGGCGCCGTCGCCCCTTGGACCACCCCCAAGTACCGTCCCTTCCACGGCGAGATGATCCGCTTCGCCAAGTCCGCCGCCATCCCCACCGACGTCCCGTACTACCAACTCGACCCCGCCCAGCAGGAGCTCCTTTGGGAGGGCCGCGGCACCTACCCCGGCATCCGCGGCTTTTTCGCCGCGCTCGAGCGCAAGAAGTACAAGCTCCACGTCCGCGTCTTTCTCTCCAAGTACCGCGGTTACGCCCTGTGCCCCAACTGCCGCGGCCAGCGCCTGCGCGCCGAGGCCCGCGCCGTCCTGATAAACGACAAGAACATCTGCGAGGTCAGCAGCCTCACCATCTCCGCCGCGCAAGCCTTCTTCGACAACTTGCAACTCTCGCCGTCACAAATTGAAGTCGCCGGAAAAATCCTCGAAGAGGTCCGCCAGAGAATCCACTTCCTGCACGAAGTCGGCCTCGACTACCTTACCCTCGACCGGCTCAGCTCCACGCTCTCCGGCGGCGAGTCGCAACGCATCCAACTCGCCACCAGCTTAGGGTCGCGCCTGGTTGGCGCACTGTATGTTTTGGACGAGCCTTCCATCGGCCTGCACACCCGCGATACCGCCAAGCTCATCCGGATTCTGAAATCCCTGCGCGATCTCGGCAACACCATCCTGGTGGTCGAGCACGATCCCGACGTCATTCGCTCCGCCGACCACCTGCTCGACCTCGGCCCCGGCGCCGGCGAACTTGGCGGCCAATTGCTCGCCTCGGGCACGGTCGCCGAGGTCACCGCCAACCCGCGCTCTATAACGGGAAAATACTTGTCTGGGCGCTTGACCATCCCCATCCCCCGCCAGCGCCACGAGCCCGGCCGCGAGATGCTCCGCCTCACCGGAGCGCGCATTCACAACCTTCGCGGGGTTGATGTCGAAATCCCTCTGAACCTGCTGTGCTGCGTCACCGGCGTCAGCGGCTCGGGCAAGTCCACGCTCATCCACCAGGTCCTGTACCGCGCGCTGATGCAGTTGCTCAACCGCGAACCGAACTCCGGCGAGCCCGAATCGACCCACCTCTACCGCACGCTCTCCGGCACCCAGCACCTGAACGACGTCGTGCTGGTCGACCAGTCGCCGATCGGCCGCACCCCGCGATCGAATCCGGTTACATATATCAAGGCCTTCGACGAAATTCGCGCGCTGTTCGCCGCCCAGCCCGACTCCAAGCGCAAGGGCTTTACCGCCGGCAGCTTCTCCTTCAACGTCCCCGGCGGCCGCTGCGATGTTTGCGAGGGCGACGGCACGGTTACCGTGGAGATGCAGTTCCTCGCCGATATCGAACTCCCCTGTGAGGAATGCAATGGAACCCGTTACAAGTCTTCCATCCTCGACATCAAGTACAAGGGCCGCAACATCCACGACGTCCTCAACATGACCGTCAAGGAAGCGCTCAGCTACTTTGCCGGCATTCCCAAGATTGTCGACAAGCTCCACGTGCTCGACGAAGTGGGCCTTGGCTACGTCCGCCTCGGCCAGTCCGCCACCACGCTCTCCGGCGGCGAAGCCCAGCGCGTCAAGCTCGCCAGCCACCTCGCCGCCGCCCGTGCCATCGCCAACCGCAACACGCAGGACTCGCAGCCAGCGGCCCGCGCCCGCTCGCGCACCCTCTACATTCTCGACGAGCCCACCACCGGCCTCCACTTCGACGACGTGCAGAAGCTGCTCAGCGCCTTTCGCAAGCTGATCGACGGCGGCGGCTCGCTGCTCGTCATCGAGCACAATCTGGACATCATCAAGTCCGCCGACTGGGTCATCGACATGGGTCCCGAGGGCGGCAACGCCGGCGGCGAAATCGTCGCCACCGGGACCCCTGAAGCCATCGCCGCCAACCCCGCGTCTCACACCGGCCGCTACCTGGCGCCCATCCTCGGCCTCGCGCCAGCCGCCCCGCTCGCCAAGTAAATCGCCGTCATCCCGACCGGACCCTGAGCGAAGCGAGCCGAAGGGGCAGTAGAGGGATCCCCGCATTTGCCTTCCGCTTGTCATTCTGAGCGCAGCGAAGAATCCCTGCTTTGACCTTCGACGGGTCGTGAATGAGCGAGTAAACTGCTCCCAAACAAACAGGCTCACCGACAAGAGGTCGACAATGCCGATTAAGCAGCGCATGAACCTATTCTTCGCGAGACACATGAATCCAACGCGGATACTCCTGTTGTTGACTTTCGGCCTCTTGGCGGTATTTGTGGGAATCGGCATTTACAACGACAAACCAAGTAATCACCAGCCCGATCACCTATCCGCAGCCGAGCACCTGAAGCGCGCTAGAGAAGCGTGCGGACTCGCCAACGACGAGTACGACAGCAAATGCCTAAACCCGTCGGACGCATATATCGAGCTTTGGGCCATACCTCAGTCAGCGCCTGAATACCCAGCGGCATCTAAATTACTAGCCGCCATTCAGCAACAAGCACGGGGCGAAGAAGGAACCGCAGCACAAACCGTGACCGGCTCTGAGGGGCAGAATGCAGAAGCGGCGCAAACTCGGGAGCAAGCATTTGAAAAGATGCAGAGGAATGTTAGCGGCCAGGCCCATGACGGGTTCACGTGCGCAACTTCCACAGAGGACAAGCCAATAATGTCCTTCGACAACGGTCAATCATGGTGGCTTGACGACGGCAGATGCGCGGCGCAATTGGAGGCAAAAAGGGAGGCAGAGCAGAAAGTCAGAGATGAAGACGCTAAGATATACAGCTACTGGCCTACAACGCTTCGAGTGGATACTGACATGGATTCGTTTTGGCTTCCCGACGAAGAGCGAACCTGCCAGACCTATCCCGACAGCAACGGCAAGGTCGCAATCGTAGGGTGCAACCCCACGGGGTCACATAAGGACCACAACATACCCGTCAAATTCTGGGGCGGCGTCGAACGGAATACCGTATCGAATTGGAAATGTCGTCGTGAAGGCGATCAATTCGTCTGTAGGGCCATCGATTAGAAACTATCTACTTCACCAGCACTGGCTGTGTCCACGCGCCGTCTCCGGCCGAGTCCCAAACCGCGCACCGCACCCACTTCTTCCCGGTGGCGTCGAACGGAATCCGCAGCATCCTGGTCCCGAACGGCGTTGTATCCGTCAGGCGAACGAGCTTTCGGTCGACGGTGGTCCCATCGCTCCACACCACCTCCGCGAACTCCAGGGGAAAGGTGTATTCAAACTCCGCGGTATACACGCTCTTCGCGCCCGCGCCTTCAACCCCCCATTTGTGAAACAGAATCTCCCCGGTGGTGCCAAAGAAATTCCCTTCGTGAATGCCCTCGACCACCGGCGCCCAGCTCTCGTCGTACGCCGGCACTTTGTCCAGCTTCAGGTAGTTGATGGCCAGCGTCGGGTAGCTCTCATCGTCTGGCCGCTTCATGTAGGTATCGCCCTCCGCCAGGAAGAACTTCGGCTTCGGGGCCCAGTTGCTCATATCGTCGTTCACGCCGAAGCAGCGCACCTCGCACAGCCGTTCCTGCGACAGGTCCACCGGCAGCGACTCCCACGATCCACCGATAAACCGGTCGCTCAGGAAGAAATCCTTGTCCTTGTACATATCCGGAAACAGCGCCGAGCTTTTGGTCCGCGGATGCGCAACCCAGATGATGCTCTTGGTCTCATTCACAAACTTCAGCACATCGTCCGCCGAACCCAGGTGGTACACCGTACCATATCCCGGCACCTCCTCCTCGAACGGCTGCCCCTCCCTGCGCGGTCCCGAGTGGGTAAAGTAAATCGCCTTCGGGCTCATCAGGTACCAGTGGCCGTCCAGGTAGGAGTTCGCCTCCTCCTCCGGCATCACCAGAAAGTTCTTGTCGGAAAGCTTTCGCGAGGCTTCGAAGTAGGCTTTCTGCTCGGGGAGCCGTTTCGGTCCCGGATCGCCTCCATCCGAATCGTCATGAAAGTCGCCGAGATACACGATGTTGATTCCCAGCCCGCGAAACACCGGGATCCATGAAGGATTCAGGTCGGCCGTTCCATGGTCGCGGACCATCTCGTTCAACTCCAGATGGAAGTGTCCCGTAACCGTCTTGAATCCAGGAATCGGCTTGTACACATCGTCGTGGGTGTACGCCATCACCGCCTGCTGCGTGGCATGGCTTCCGGTCGGGCTCAGGTAGTAGTAGACCGCCATACGCTGCACGGTCCCCGGCGGCGCGTTGTACAGCGCGTAGTTCAGCACCTGCGATCGCGCAACTGACGTGCGCCGTCTCCACACCTCATCCGAAATGCCCCACGGAGCGTAGCCCTCGCCCTGTTCGGGCTGCATCACGCCCAGCGAGAACGAGCTGTCGTTGTCTTTACGGTAGTACACATAGCCGAGGTTCACCTCGTTCTCGCGCGCAAAAAAGAATTTGTGCGGCGGCGGAAGAATCCCCAGCGAACCCGCACCGGTATCCAGAATCTCCAGGCGGTTGCGCGCGCGCACATTCACTGGCTGCTGGTTCAGATCGCCGCCAAAATCGTTCTCCTGCCATACCTGCGCCGTATCCCGCCACACCACTTTGGTGTCCGGCGCAACCGCGAATCCCTTCAACCCCGCCTTGTAGATAAAGGCCACATCCTTAGCCTCGGTACTGGCCAGCGCCTCCTGCCGCAACAGGTTCGAACCCTTATACGCGGTGAACTGCAAGTCGCCCGCGAACAATCCCAGGCTCAGCCCGTCGAACCTCACGCTCACCCGGTCGCCATCCGTCTTCACGCTGCACGCGTCGGATTTGTAACTTACCGCGGCACGTTTTATCTCGTCTTCGGTCCGCGCCGGTCCCACCAGGTGACTGGGGTCAAGTCCCGGCACCGCCAGCGGCGCATCCCAGAACACGTTCCACTTGTAAATCTCCTCGTTCTCCGGCGTGTCCTGGTGCAGCCGCACCAGAATGTCCTTCTCCGTCTTGGACATTCGCCGTCGCCCGGTTGTCACTTCGAACTGCGGCGTCAGGTCCTTGCCCAGCACCACCCACGCCCCACCGGCCTTGCGCGCCGCCAGCTCCTCCACCACCGGCTGCCCATCGCGCAGCGAAAACTGCGCCCGCAGCTCCTGCGCGGCCTCGCCCTGCCAGGTTAGCGTAACTGACTTGCCGTCCGCGACCGCCCGCACACCATCCACCGCTTTGTAGCCCTGCATATTGCAGTTCACACCCTGAGCGGCGCCGACGGCGGCAAACATCCCCAATCCCAGTACAGCGGCGAAGGTCTTCATTGGTTTCACCCGTTTCGCTCTGCCGGGAACCGCTGCGGCAGACAGATTCGCCAAACTCCACACCACCCCAAACCATGGCGCGAAAAAGAGGCAGAACCAATGTACCCTACCGCGCCGATCCTCCGCTGAAAGCCCCGCCCCGCACCCAACGGCGCTCCCTCGCGGCCCGTGGTCGCCGCCGCGGGTCATGCGCGCCATCATCCACGTTGCACCTTTGTGGGAGGGCGCAGACCACCTTGCTCCGCTAGCCTATGTTTGGCAGAGAGTCACTTGAGTGGGGAGACCTTGTGGTCCAAACATACCTAGTTGCAGCTCCGGGCGCATCCCCCGGCGGCGCCGCACTGCAGGCTGCGGCCATGGTACTGGCTTGCGTTGCCGCTGACGACTGCGGCCAGGACCTGGTTGAGTATGCGCTGATCGCATCGTTCATGGGTCTCGCATCGGTTGCAGGGATCAACGGCCTGGCAGCCAAGATCGCGAACGACATGAACCTCGTTCTTGGCGGCTTCAACCATGCCATTGCCAGCCACCACTAAGGTCCTGCGATCTCCTGCATAATCAACGCCCGCACCCAAGCCCGGCTCGGGCACGGGAAAACTTGTCCCCACGAGGCACGCCTGAAGCCAGTTCTCAGCCTCCCGCTTACCACGTTCGTGGGAGTGTGGGGTTAGTGCTTTAGTACTACTTTTGTGCAGACACAAGACGCCGAATCGCCAAGGGAGAAACCCTTTGAAAGAGCCGATTCTGAAACCCAATACACGGCAAGTCGCAATCCTGTGCATCGCTCGTTTCTCGCAGGACGAGTCCGGTCAGGACATCGTCGAGTACGCGCTGCTTGGGGCCCTGGTGGCCCTGGGTTCAGTCGCCGGCACGCAAAACCTGGCAATCAAGGTGGCTAACACCTTCACCAGCATCCAAAGCACTCTGACCAACGCAATTCCCTCAACCTCACCCAGTAGTGGCGGCAGCGGTGGTAGTGGCAGTGGTAGTGGCAGCGGTAGTGGCAGTGGCAGTGGCGGCGGCAGTGGCAGTGGTGGAGGCGGCAACGGTGGTGGAAATGGTGGTCACGGCGGAGGCCGCGGCGGTGGCGGCGGAGGTCGCGGTGGTGGTGGTGGCGGGGGTCGCGGCGGCGGCTTTGGCGGAGGCGGCTTTGGCGGCGGTGGTGGTCATCGCGGCGGCGGCGGTCGCGGCGGACACTGATCCCGTAATCGCTTACGGCCTTGGTATACTTAACTCAGCGGCGAGACCCGGCTCAATGCCGGGCTTTCGCTTTTAATCCGGACCAAGTCCCGTGCCTCGTCCTGTTTCCAACGCGCAACCTGAACCAGCTCGCCCCGCTGCTGCTTGCGTGCTTGCGGTCGCGCTCGGTATCCTGCTCGCCTCCGCTCTGCACGCGCAGGACTTCTCCCACCCCGACACGCGCCCCGATCCGCTCGCCACTCCCATCCAGCAGGCCAACGATGCACTGGCTGCCAGCGACTTCCCCACCGCCCTTAAGATCCTCACCAACCTGAACACCCAGACCCCCAACAACCCGCAGGTCCTCTACGACCTCGGCCTTACGCTCGAAGCCCTCGACAGCCCAGCGCCAATCGCGGACAACGCCCTGACCCCCGAAGCCTGCTACCGCCACGCGATCGCCGCCAGCCCCGCGTTCCCCGCTCCACACGTCGCGCTCGGCCTGCTGCTCGCGCGCACCGGCCGCGCTGCCGAGGCCCGCACCCAGCTGACCGCCGCGATCACACTGCCCGACACTGGATCCGCTCTGAAAGCCCGCGCCTTCCGCGCCCTCGCGCGTCTCGATCTTAACGGCGATCCCGCCAGTTCGCCGGCAAACCTGGCGGCAGCGTCCGATGCCCTGCTGACCGCGATCAGGCTCACCTCCGAGCTGCCCGAAGACATCCTGCTCTCCGCCGAGATCGCGGAAGCCTCCGCCGATCTGCCTGGCGCCGAGCGCTCCTACCGCCGCTACCTCGCGCTCCCTGAAGGCGCAGCCGACCCGCAAGCCATCGCCTCGCTGGCCCACGTCCTGCTGGCCCAGCACCACCCTGCCGAGGCCGAAGCCCTGCTCACTCCAGCCCTGGCGCAGTCGCCCGGCAATCCCAGCTTCACCGCCCAGCTTGCGGAAGCCTGGATCGACTCCGGCGACGCCGCCAAGACCGCACAGGCCGTTCCTCTGGTCGAATCCCTGCACGCCAAAATCCCAGGCGATCCCAACGTCACCCGCCTGCTCGCCCGCGTCTACGTCGAGACCGGCCATCCCGACCAAGCCGACCCGCTCTACGCCTCGCTGCTGACCGCCCAGGCCGACCACCCCGACCCCACGCTGCTCGACGACCGCGCCGAAGCGCTGCTCCGCCTGCACCGCCCCGCCGAAGCCGAGAAGCTGCTGAAGCAGGCCATCGCCAACCCGGCCGCCTTTCCCACCGCGGCTGCGCTGGGCGACGCCGCCACCCACCTCGCGTTCGCTGCCGCCGAAATCGACGATCCCAGGGGTACTTTGCAAGCGTTAGCGCTTCGTGCTACAGTGCAGCCACCCTCGCCGTCATCTCTGTTTCTGGAAGCAACGGCGAATGACGTGTTGCATCAAAACACCCGGGCCGTCGAACTCTACAAGAAGTTTCTTGCAGTTGCCGGCGGAGATTTTCCCGATCAGGAGTCGCAGGCGCGCCAACGACTAGCTGCACTTGAACACGCGAAGTAGAGCTTGATTGCGGCAACGCAATCAAGCTCCAGGCACAAGATTCACCTCGAGGTGAACTCATGAGCTTCCTTCTTCGTCCGTCCTCCCGCCCCGTCAATCCCTTCGGCCCTTCCCTGTGGCTTGCCTCTTTCGGGCTCCTTTCCACGCTCTGCCTCACCCTCCCGGCCCACGCAGCCACCTCCAGCGACAGCCAGCAGGCGCTCGCGCAGCTGGAAGAACGCGCCAATCAGGCCAACCCGCGCGAGCAGTGCTTCCTCTACGCCCAGATCGTCCACACCATGACGGAGCAAGCCGGCCAGCAGATTGCCAACGGAGACACCGAGCAGGCCGCCGCCACCCTGAAGCAGGTCAATCACTACGCCGGCCTTCTGCACCTGAACATCGCCCGCAACGCCAAGCGCCTGAAGGATGCCGAGGAGCTGATCCACAACACCACCTTCCGCCTCGCCGAATGCCTGCACCTCGTCTCCGGCCCGGACAAAGCCACCGTGCAGGACACCCTCAAGCAGCTCGACCAGGTCAACGACGAACTCCTCACCCAGGTCTTCGCCCACTAGCGTCCCACTCCCCGCATTCAACGTCCATCTACAATGGATTTGGTATCGGTCCACATCCACAATGGTGATGCCGTCATCTCGACCGGAGCGTAGCGCAGTGGAGAGACCCCCGCATTTCGCTTTCTTGAATTTGCCCTCTACGATGCGCTGCACTGCCGCGCTCGCCGGCGTCCTGGCGATCGCCTTCCTGGCCCCACCCCTACCCGCCCAGACGCGCGAATCCGCCCTATCCCAGACCGAGATCGAGCAGGTCCGCGACGCCCGCTATTACCCCAACGACTGCATCCTGCTCTTCGTCAAGTTCCTCGACCTCCGCACCAAAGAGATCCAGGACCTCTACGCCAAGCCCCGCCGTCCCGGCCGCGAGCAGGACACCCACGACCTGCTGGAACAGTTCACCTCCATCGCCGACGAGCTCTCCGACAACCTCGACGACTACGGCCCCCGCCACGCCGACCTGCGCAAGGGCCTGCCCAAAATCCTCGAAGCCACCGACCGCTGGTCTTCCACCCTCAAGTCTCCGCCCGAGGACCCCGCCTACAGCGTCGCCCGCAAGATCGCCCTTGAATCCATCCGCGACCTCCGCGAATCCACCACCGAACTGGTCGCCGAGCAGGCCGCGTGGTTCAAAGCCCACCCCCCATCCAAGCAACCACCCCCCGGCGAAACCGCTCCCCCCATCGACATCCCCCGCTAAGGCCCGTCAATCAGCCCTCTGGCCTCACGCGAAGGGTCGAGAGCCGCACGAAGTGCCTCACCACGCGTGGAAGAATCCGTCGCGTTCCGTCACCTCCAACCGCGCCCCAAACAGCTCGCTCAGCACCGGAGCCGTCAGCAGCCTGGCCTTCGCACCGTCGGCCACAATTCGCCCCGCGCGCATCAGGATCACCCGCTCGATCTCCGGCAGGATATCCGCGATGTGGTGCGTAATCAGAAGGATACCCGTTCCCTGCTGGGCCAGCCGCCGCAGCATCTCGCGCAGGTCCTGCTGCGCCGCCAGGTCGAGCGCGTTTGAGGGCTCATCCAGCAGCAGCATGTCGCCCGAGCCCACCAGCGCCCGCCCAATCATCACCCGCCGCTGCTCGCCGGCCGACATTTCTCCGACCGGCTTGTCTGCGATCCCGGTCGCGCCCACCAGTTCCAGAACCTCCGCGGCGCGCGCCCGCATCGCGGCGGTTACCTCGAGGTTTGGCCACAGCGTGGAACTGGAAAAGAAGCCCGTCAGCACCGCATCCCGCCCGCTTGTCCGCAGCGTCTGCCTTCCGGGCAGCTCGGGCGATACGACGCCCAGCCGCTTCTTCAACTCGGTCAAGTCCCACCGCTCGCGCCCGAAGATGCTCACCCGCGTCCCCTCCAGCACCACCGGGTACAGCTCGCAGGTCATGGTCTTGATCAGCGTCGACTTGCCGCACCCATTCGGCCCCAGAATCGCGATATGCTCGCCCGCGTCCACCCGCAGGTTCACATCGTGCAGCACCATCGCGTCCCCGCGCGCCACATTCACATGTTCCAACTCCAGAAAGCTCGGCATACCCTTCAAGATACAGCGTGCCGGACCCGCCTCTCGATACCTCGACGCCTCGAACCTTGAACCTCGAACCTCCCCGTATAATCGACGCTCCATGCTCCGCGTTCCCTACGCCGATCTCTACGCCGCGCTCCTCCGCGCCACGCTTCACCTCGGCCTCCAGGGCGATCGCGCCGCCCTCTGCGCGCGGCTCTTCGCCGAAACCACTTGCGATGGCGTCTACACCCACGGCCTCGACCGCTTCCCTCGCTTCGCCGAGATGGTCGCCAACGGCTGCATCGATGTCCACGCCGAGCCTACCCGCGTCGGCGACTCAGCTTTGGCGATCGAACGCTGGAACGGCAACCTCGGCCCTGGCAACCTCAACGCCCACTTCTCGATGCAGCGGGCCATGGACCTCGCCCGCCGGCACGGCCTTGGCTGCGTCGCCCTCGCCAACACCAACCACTGGATGCGCGGCGGCAGCTACGGCTGGCTCGCCGCTGACGCCGGCCTGTTCGCAGTCTGCTGGACCAACACCCTCGCCAATCTGCCGCCCTGGGGTGCGTCCACACCGGCCCTGGGCAACAACCCGCTGGTGCTCGCCGTTCCCCGCGCCGGTGGCGCGCACGTCGTGCTCGACATGGCCATGTCGCAGTTCTCCTATGGGACTCTATCTGCGTATAGCGCAAGAGGCGCTCAGTTGCCCGTCCCCGGCGGCTACGATCAGGCCGGCAAGCTCACCACCGATCCCGCCGCTATCGAAGCGTCCAAGCGCGCGCTCGCCATCGGCTATTGGAAGGGCTCCGGGCTCTCGCTGGTACTCGACATGCTGGCCGCGATGCTCTCCGGCGGCCACGCGACCCACGAAATCCCACGGATCCCCACGCAGGAATCCGGCACCAGCCAGGTCTTCCTCGCCATCGACCCCACCACCTGCGCCACGCGCGAAGAGCTTGACCGCATCTCCACCGGCATCCTCGAATCGCTGCGCGCTGCCACGCCCATCAACCCCGACAAGCCTGTTCGCTACCCCGGCGAGCAGACGCTCCACGTCCGCCAGGAGAATCTCCGCTTAGGTGTCCCCGTTACCCCCGCGGTCTGGCAACAACTCCAGTCGCTCGCTTTCTAAACAAGCGGGCGAACAATCGACTCGAGCTTGATCGCATCGACCATGGGGTTAACTCACTCCGGCGTTGCCGGAAAGCCCGGATCGGTGCGATCGACGCTGCCAGTGCTCGGCGCCGCCGCACCTGCAGCCGCGCCTTCAACCCGCGGGTAGTAGCCGCTGCGGGTGCGCACAGAGAGTTTGCTGTAGCCCTTCTGCTTGGCCTCGACGTGGATCACACGGTAGCCACCCAGGGTCGGCGACTTGGTGGATTGGTAGGCAATGGTGTACTGGGTGCGGATGTCGTTCGCCACCTCTTTGGCGATGGCGTCGACTTCTTTCAGCGATTTTGGGAAGTAGGCCTGGCCGCCGGTCTCTTCCGAGAGCGTCTGCAACACGCGCTGCGCGTGCCGCGACTCGCCCTTGGAGCTGTCGTCGCCGAACAGCAGTCCGATGCAGTAGATCACCGGCCCGTCGAAGTCCTGGATACGGCGGACAGCCTGATCGAGGGTGGCGCTGGACGCGTTGTCTTCGCCGTCGGTAATCACCAGCAGCACCTGCTTGGGGTGCTTCGCGTTCTTTGACAGGTAGTCGGCGGAAGCGACCAGCGCGTCATAGATCGCCGTGCCGCCCGATGACTTGATGTACGACAGGCCCTGCTGCAGCTTGGCGATGTCGCTGGTGAAGTCCTGATCGATGAACGCTTCCCACGAGAAGTCGACGACGAACGCCTCATCCTCCGGGTTGGAGAGCTTCACCAGGTCGAGCGATGCCTCATCGACCGCGGCGCGCTTGTCGTACATCGAGCCGGAGCTGTCGATCAGGATGCCCAGCGAAACTGGCAGGTCCTCGTGGCGGAAGCTGGCGATGGTCTGGGGGACGCCGTCCTCGTAGACGTGGAACGCGTCCTTGTCGAGGGTCTGCACGCTGTGGCCGGTGAGGTCAAAGACGGATGCGTTGAGGCGGACCTCGTATGCGTTTTCGCGCAGGGTAAACTTCCCGCCGGCACCGCGCGCGATGGTGCCCAGCGGGCCGGCTGGCTGATTGCCGATCGGCTGCGGCGGCGGGTCGGGGTCCGGCGAAGGCACCGGGTCGCGGTCCACCGTTAGCGATGGTTGCGCCGGAGCTGCCGTGGGCTGAGCGGGAGTCGCTTGCGATGGCGCTTTGAGTTGCGGCGCCGGCGGTGCGGATGCAGGCTGCTGAGCAATCGCCGGCGCAATCGCAAACAGCAAGAAGGCGGTGGACAGGGCGAAGCATTTGCCCACACCCTGAAGCCTGCTTTCTCTACTCCGAAGGTGCATAGTATCCCTGGCGAAAGTGTACGGTGAGTTGCGGAAGGCCCGGCGGCGGCACCAGCCTAACCTTCAATTTACGCCAGTTTCCGTCGTGCTTAACCTCGGAAGGCGTGTAACCGATGACGTACTGCAAGCGCAGTTCGGTGGAGATGCGCGTCGCGATGTCCTGCAGATCGCCCACATCGCCACCCACGTTGAAGAGACGGCCTCCGGTCATCTCGCAAATCTCTTTTAGCAGTTCCGGCCCATTCTGCTCCTCCTGCGTCGGCGCGTAGCTGTCGAAGATGCCGATGGAGTAAATCTGCACGTCGGCCTCGCGCACCACGCGGCGCAGTTCGCCCTCGGTGTAGCGGCTGCGGTTGTCGCCTCCATCGGAGATGATCAGCAGCGCCTTGCGGTCGTACTTGGCCTGGCGCAGATGGTCGATGCCCAGGTAGACAGCGTCGATGAGCGCAGTCCTGTTCTCCGGCTTCAGCATTACCATGCGCGCCTCGACATCGTCGGGGTCGGAGGTATAGTCCACGATTACCGCGGGACGGTCGTTGAAGCCGACCACAAAAAACTCGTCCTGCGGATTGGAGGTGCGCAGGAATTCGGTGAGGGCCTTGCGCGCACGGACAAACTTCGACGACATGCTACCGCTGAGGTCGAAGACAATGCCGATGGTCAGCGGCGCATCCTCGCTGGAGAAGTACTTGATGGTCTGGCCGATGTTGTTGTCGTAGACCACAAAATTATCCTTCTCGAGGCCGGTCACCAGCCGGTTCATAGGGTCGGTGACGGTCAGCGGCACCTGCACCAGGTTCACGTCGATCCGCAGCCGCGCGTCGCGGTGGGTGGTGGCCTGGGCGGCTACATCCGCACCGCCCTCGATGACCGGCTTCTGCTCCTCGGGCGATTTCGGCGGCGGCGGAGGCGCGGGAGTCTGGACGTCGTTGAGCGGATTCTCCTGTGCGCGGGCGACACGGGTCGGGGCCAGTCCCAGCGCCAGGCACACGCACACCAATGCCGGCAGCCAGCGTCGCCTGGTCGCGATTCCAACCGATTTAGAAGCAGCTTGATGCCGCATAATGAGGCCTATGACGGTCCAGCAACTCAAATTCCATCCCCCCGGAGGCTTCCACCCGGGGAACTATCAGGATAATGCCTCCGCCTTCCCAAGTCTCGCATTGCGGAACTCCGCCCCCTGGATTGCATCATCTCCTTTGAGTCAAACGCCAGAATAATCGTTGGACGGCGCCCGCGATTCTTGGTTATGGTCGCAACCGGACCGGTAGGCTCGTCCAACTCTGGCCGCTCGCCTCCCCGTACAATCGAACCAGACACTTCCAGGAGACCTGAGACCGAGAATGGCCCGCATTTATCCGTTTCGCGCACTTCGCTACGTCACCTCCCGCGTCCGCATGGAGGACGTGGTCACCCAGCCGTACGACAAGATCACGCCCGAGATGCAGCAGCGCTACTACGAGCTAAGCCCGTATAACCTGATTCGCATCATCCTGGGCAAACACGAACCCGGCGACACTGAGCCGCAGGAGTTCCTGCCCGCGGGCGAAGAGGCCTACAACGTCTACACCCGCGCCGCCGAGTACCTGAAGCAGTGGCGCGCAGAGAACATTCTGGCCGAAGAGGGAGAGGTGGCGTTATACGGCTACTCGCAGACCTATACCGTGCCGTATACGACGGAGGTGCGGGAGCGGCGCGGATTCATTGCGCTTGGGCATCTGTACGACTATGCCGAAAAGGTCGTCTACCGGCATGAGCAGACGTTTCCGAAGCACAAGTCGGACCGGATGGCCCTGTTCAAAGCCACGCGCGCGTACTGCGAACAGGTTTATATGCTGTATTCGGACCCGGGATTCACCGCCGAGAAGCTGATCTTCGGAGCCGGCAAGGATGGCAAGGACACCCGCCCGGCCGACCTTGCCATCACCGACGAGTACGACGTGGTGCATCGCGTCTGGAAGCTGACCGATCCGGCCCTGATCAATCTGATTGTCACCACCATGGCGGACAAGAAGCTGATCATTGCCGATGGCCACCACCGGTATGAGACCTCGGTGGCTTATGCGAAGGAGCGCTCAGCGCAGCTAAAACTGCCCCTGGGCGAGCCGGCCGATCCGGACGAGCGGGTAGGCTCGAGCCACCTTCCCGTGCCGCCGTTTCCTGAGGCCGCGATGATGATGACCTTCGTCAATATGGATGCGCCCGGGATCACCATTCTCCCGACTCACCGCGTGGTCTTCGGTCTGGTGGATTTCTCCTCGCCGAACTTCATCACCAAGGCTAGCGAGTACTACGACGTCACCGAACTGGACGACGAAACTCCCAGCCAAGGACTAATCGCGCAACTCGACCAGACTCCCGGCGACTGCTTTATCGCCGCCACCGGGGACGGCAATTATGTGCTCGCTCCCAAGCCGGAGGCGATTGCTCCGCTGCTGCAGGACTTGCCCGTCAAGCAGCGCCAGCTTGGCGTTGCGCAGCTTCACGCTGTGGTCCTCGACCACCTGCTTGGCCTTGACCGGGACACCGTCACCCGCCTGGGCAACGTTCGTTACATCCGCGAAGCCGACGAGGCCCTGGGGTTAGTTGAATCGGGGGATGCGGACATTGCGTTCCTCATCAAGCCGATTACGCTCGAGCAGTTGCGCGATGTCTCGCTTTCCGGCGAAGTGATGCCGCAGAAATCGACGGACTTCTATCCGAAGCTGCTGAGCGGCCTGGCAATCTATGCGCTGGACTAGTGACCTGAGATCACCGATGGCCGATCGCCGATACATAAACCGCGGCGCCCGGCTTACACTCCATACGTACCTGTGATCGGTTCCAAGAGCCCGTTGATTCCTTCGCGCAAGTTCGCTGCCGTGTTGCTCGCCGTAGTGGCGGGTGCGGCAGCGGCTGCGTTCTGGGGCCAGGTGCAGCCGCCGGGCCAGATTCCCATGCCGGCGCAGCCGCCGTCGTCTCCAGCGTCGACGCTCAACCGCAATCTGGTGGTTCTGGACCCCGCGCACGGCGGCCCGGATGGCGGCGCCGTACTGGACGACCACGTCCTCGAAAAGGATGTCACGCTGGCGCTAGCCGGTCGACTGCGGGCAGCCCTGACTGCTGCGGGACTTACGGTGATCACAACCCGAGACGCCGACCCGACTGACCCACTTACCGGCGATCAGCGCGCCGAGATCGCAAACCGCACGCATGCGGTGGCGTGCCTTGTGATCCATGCGACCGCGGCGGGATCGGGCGTGCATATCTACACCTCAACCTTGCCGCCATCTGCAGACGAAGACATTGGCGGCGGTTTCTCATCGGCATACGTCGCGGTGCCGTGGGAGATGGCCCAGGCGGCTTCAGTGAGCCAGAGCCGGAGCCTCGCCGGCGACCTCAGTTCCGCCCTGACCAAGAGCAATCTCCCGGTGCTGGCTGGGCGGGCAGCGGTGCGGCCGTTGGACAACCTGATGTGCCCTGCAGTTGCAATCGAGATGGCCCCGCTGCCGGTGCCCGGTGAAGATGCAACGGCGGTGACCGACCCGAACTACCAGCAGCGCGTGGTGGCTGCCCTGTCGTCGGCGCTGCTGGCCTGGCGTGATCATGCCGTCGCTCTGGACTCGTCGCCGCCGGCGTCCGCGGAGGATTCTACCCAGTTGAAGGCAATTGCCGCCGCCAACGCAGCCGGCCTCGCTCGGTCCCGCGCGCGTGGCAGCGAACAAGCCGCCAGCGACGCGCAGAAGGGCGCGCAATGATCCCCCGCTACCAGCGCATTCTGTTCTGGGTGCTCGCAGGCGCGATCCTGCTGATGGCGCTGGTGCTGCTGCGTGGATGCGAACAGGCGCGCGAAAAGCTGACCCGCCATCGCGACGAGACACCACTGGCCGCGCCGGTCGCGACCGCGAGCCAGACGGTCCAGCTGGCGATGGCCGACGACGCCGACGGCTCGATCACGCTGGTAGAGCGTGAGGTTGCGCTACCGGCGGAAGCGACGGCCCGGGCGCATGCTCTGCTGGCGCGACTGATCGCAGAGTACTCGTACAAGAACTCCACCCACCCGATCGAAAGCGGCCCGGCGGTGGACGATGTGTTCCTGCTCGACCTTCCGCTAAGCCCGCCCGTCGCCGCGGGAGCCCGGCCAGCGGAACAGCAGCCTGCGGGTGCGCAGTTGCCGGCGGGCAACGACTTGGCGGCTGAGCCCCACGTTCCGGGCGGACAACTGGCGGTGGTCAACCTGCATGGGACCTTTGCCGACCACCACCCGTCGGGGATCGAGCCGGAGATGTTGACCATCGAGTCGATCCTGGGAACTCTGTACGCAAATTTTCCGCGAATTGAGGAGGTACGTTTCCTGGTCGACGGCCGGCCGCGCGAGACCCTGAACGGGCATGCCGATCTGATGCGCACCTACCCGGTGGTCAACACCGCAATCAAGCCGGCAGTGGAGGCCCATTAAGTGGCCATCACCATCGGAGTCTTCGATTCGGGCTTCGGAGGACTGACCGTCCTGCGCGAGTTGCTGCCCCTGATCCCGGGCGCGCACTACATCTATCTCGGCGATACGGCGCGGCTTCCGTACGGCTCAAAGTCGCAGACCACGATTGCGCGTTACGCCGTGGAGAGTGCGCGCTTCCTGGAATCCCGCGGCGCTGAGCACCTCGTTATCGCGTGCAACACCGCTTCTGCGCTGGCGCTGCGCGAGATTCTGGAGTCGGTGCGGATTCCCGTAACCGGAGTGATCGAGCCGGTGGTTGACGCCGCCCACCATCGCCATCCGAACGCCGACGTTCTGGTGCTGGCCACGCCGGCAACCGTGCAATCGCATGCATACCAGATGCACTGCGCCGGGCATGGCCTGCGAGCCAGCGAGAAGGCGTGTCCGCTGCTGGTGCCGCTGGTCGAGGAGGGATGGGTCGATCATTCGATCACCCGGCAGGTCCTGCGCATTTATTTGCGCGAGGCCTTATCGACCTGCTCTCCGGAAGCGGTGCTGCTTGGCTGCACGCACTACCCGCTGATTGCACCAGCCATCGAGGCTACGCTGCGCGAGCTGGGGTCGCAGGCAGAGGTCATCGATTCCGCAAGAGCGACCGCAGCCGCGATTGAGCGGACGATTCGCCTTTCGGGTCGGGCATCCTGCGGACGCGCCTCGTTCCAGTGCTACGCCACGGACTCAGTGGAGAAGTTTGCCCGCCTGGGCAGCCAGTTCCTGGGCGAATCGATCCCGGAGGTGGAACTCCTCGACCTCGGCGGCTAAACTGTTTTCGCCACTGAAACGAATAAGGACGGACCCATGCCCTATCTCCTGAAGACTGAACCCGACAAGTATTCCTTCGATGACCTGCTGCGGGACGGCGAGACCACCTGGGATGGCATCTCGAACAACACGGCCCTGCTGAACCTGCGCAGTATGAAAAACGGCGACAAGCTGGTCATCTACCACTCCAGTGTGGGTAAAGCGGCGGTGGGGACGGCGACGGTGGTATCGGTGGACGCGAAAGACCCCAGGAACCCGGTCGTCCGCATCAAGCCGGGTAAGCGACTGAAGCGCGAGAAGCCGCTGGCCGAGATGCGCGAGGCGGACGTCTTCAAGGGGTCGCTGCTGTTTCGCCAGTTCCGGCTCTCGGTGGTGCCGCTGACCCAAGAGCAATACGATTGGCTCTCGGTTGGCTAGCGCCGGACGGGTCATATTTTGTGCGCCTTGGTTCCTACAACCGTTCAGCCTTCTACAACTTAAGTGTCCTTCTTTGCCGCCTGCAATCTGTCTAGTATTGCGACAAAGGTTGGGCACACATGTACGTTCTTTCCTGGCTGGACAATCGTACTCTTATTGCCTGCGATTTCATGTTGGCCGTGGCCTTCGCCATCGTGTTCTTCGGCATGAAGCGCAGCTATCCTAACCTGCGTGGGATCAATACTATCGCCATCAGTTTTCTGCTGGGCGTTCCGGGCACTTTTCTGCTGGTGTCGCGCGGATCGGTCCCCAGCTTCATCTCCATCACGATGGCGCACTGTTTCGTCTTCGGATCATTCATTTTTCTTTACCGGGGGATCCTCCGCTTCATTGGCAGCCGGCGGAGCGCACTTGTTCCCATCGCGGTATCGTGTGTCTCTTTGGCAGTCCTCTTCTATTACAGCCAGATTCAGAACAAGATCGTTCCCCGAATTGTCGCCCTGTCGATAACCGTCGGGGTGATCCGTGGCCTGATTGCTCTGGAACTCTTCCGCAAGTCACCGACCTTCACCAGTCCAAAAACAATGCGGCTGTTTGCGGCCAGCATGACCTTCTTCGCGGCCATCACCGTGAACTGCGGCGCGATGGCAGTTATCCACGGTTCGCCGCTGAAACTGCTGCAGTCGAACGCGGTTGGGAGCGCGACCTTGCTCACCGGGGTGGTGTCGCTGTTCGTCACCGGCCTGTTCATTCTCTTCCTCTCCAGCAGCGAGCTGATTGCACGAAGTGCGGACGAGTCGCAAAAGGACTCTCTCTCCGGCGCTTTCAACCGGCGTGGCATTGAGGTGAAACTGGCAGCCGAACTGAAGCATATCCAGCGCGGCAAGCATAAGCTCTCCATCGCGCTGATCGACGTCGATTACTTTAAGTCGATCAACGACATCCAGGGGCACGCGGCGGGCGACGCAGCCCTGCGCGATGTGGCCGAGACCATCTCCACCCACCTGCGAGGGCGGGATTATCTGGGCAGATACGGCGGCGACGAATTCCTCCTGATCCTTCCCCAGACCCCGTGCAGCATCGCGCTGGTGGTGACCGAGCGGCTGTGCCAGGCAGTGAGCAACCTGAGTCTCTTCGGCCGGAATATGCCGTTGACCCTCAGCATAGGACTGACTGAAGCAGTCGTGGAAGATGACGCCGTGACCCTGATCGCGCGCGCAGACAAGGCGCTCTACCAGGCAAAGAGTGCAGGCCGCAACTGCCGGCGAGTGGTGACGGCTGACGCTGATGCCACCACTACAGGCGCACCGGCGAATGCTGCCATGGGCGGCATGCTGATGCCCCCGGTCCGCTCCTCCCTGCTGCAATAATCCGGCACCTTCCCTCCGCCTTTGATTGCCACCCCTGGCGCCGTTTGCGTCCCGGGTGCGTGCTTCGACTGCCCATCCGCTGGTATCCTAAGTATTCAAGACATTTTGGGGAGCGGAATGATCGATTTGAAGGGGAAGGTGGCCGTTGTCTTCGGCCTGGCAAATAAGCGCAGTATTGCCTACAGCGTGGCGCAGAGGTTGGCCGAGGCGGGAGCCACCCTGGTGTTGTCGTACCAGATGGAGCGGTTGAAGAGCGAGGCCGACGAACTGCTGAAGGACCTGGGCCAGAGCGAAACCGGGCGGACCTTCCAGTGCGACGTCTCCCGCGACGAGGAGATCGACGCACTCTTCTCCCAGGTCGCCGCCGCTTTCCCCAAAATCGATATCCTGATTCACTCCGTTGCCTTTGCGCCGGCCGACGCCATCAAGAACGACTTCCTGCTGACCGCACGCGAGGACTTCCGCATCGCCCACGATGTCAGCGTCTACTCGCTGATTGCGCTGGCACGCGGCGCTGCACCCCTAATGACCGACGGTGGAGCCATGCTGACGCTGACCTACTACGGCGCGGAGAAGGTCTTCCCCAATTACAACGTGATGGGCGTGGCCAAGGCTGCGCTGGAAGCGACGGTGCGTTACCTGGCGGCTTCGCTGGGGGCGAAGAACATTCGCGTCAATGCGGTCTCGGCCGGGCCGATCAAGACCCTGGCGGCGCGTGGCATCGGCGACTTCAGCCAGATACTGAACGCGGTCACGGCGCGCGCCCCGCTGCACAGGAATGTCGAACAGGTCGAGGTTGGGAATACTGCGCTGTTTCTCTGCTCGCCGCTGGCCAGCGGCATCACCGGCGAGATTACGTTTGTCGATTGCGGCTTCAATATCACCGGTATATAAGTGGAAGGGAACCTCCTATGACCACCGCAGAAATCCTGCTTCAGGACTACGACTCCGAAATAGCCGGCACCCGCCGCGTGCTCGAGCGCCTGCCCGACAACAACCCTGAATACACCTGTCACGAGAAGTCCATGCCGCTGGGCCGGCTTGCGACCCACGTGGCCACCCTGCCACTCTTTGGCAAGACCATCCTCACCACTCCCGGCATGGATATGGCTGACCCCAACCAGACCTTCCCCCGGCTCACGTGGAGCAATCGCGACGCCACGCTCGCGGCCTTTGATGCGAACGCCCGCGACTGCCGCGCCGCACTGGCCGGCCTCTCCGACGCACAACTGGCCGAGCCCTGGAAGTTTGCGTTCGGCGATCACGTCATCTCGAACCACCCACGTTCGCTGAGCTATCGCCAGTTTTTCTTCAACCACCTGCTCCACCATCGCGCCCAGCTCAGCGTCTATCTCCGACTGAACGATATCCCCGTGCCTGGACTCTACGGCCCTTCCGCGGACGAGCAATTCGACCCAACCAAGGCAAACGCCTAACGCCCAAACGCATAGGTCAGCTTGATAAGACCGCTATCCACCCCAGGGTTCTGGTCGGCGGTCTGCTTGTTGGAGAAATGCTGCACCTGGTACTCCAGCCGCACCGAGCGGGTGCGCGAGCTAAAGAACTCCAAACCCCCGCCAAATTCAAACGTGTAGTTGAATGAACCCGCGTCCGGAATTGGCACGTCCTGGGTAGAGAACATATACCCGGCAAATGAGCTGAACGTCAATTGCAGCCGATGCCGCGGCATCAGGTTGAAGCGCACCCCCGCCGGCGAAAACCCCTGCTCGATCACCGTCCGCCGCGCGCAGGTATCCGTTACGACGTTAGAGAACTGCTGCCCGGTAGGTGACTGCCCAGTCAAGGTGTAGGTTGCGCCGCGGCACACGACGACTGGAGTTTCCGGATAGGGAACTGTGATCGGAGGTGGTGGCAGCTTGTACGTGACCGTTTCGATCAACGTCGGGTCGGACTCCAGCATCCCCGGTCGTATCTCCGCCGTGAAGCTGAAGTTCCACAGCCGCCGGTTCACCAGCCGCCGCTGATACTGGAAGCCAATCGCACCAATCTTCCGATTCTCGGCGTTACCGAGAATGATGTGGCTCGAATCGTTCGAGTACTCGGAGAAGCCGCTGAACGTGTTCAACCGGCTGTAAGTCGCATCGGACGGCTCTTGAGCGGCGATGGGAAAGGCCAGGCACAGCAACCACACCAGGGGGCAAAACCTGCTTACAGGCATCCGGTTCCTTGCTCTTCAATGACATCACCACTCTAACCCAGGCAGATTGATTCTCCGCGACAAATCCGCTCCGCCTCAAGGCCGCCGAAACACCACACCACCCTTCATCACAAACGCTGCCTTCCCCAGCGCCGAAATATTTTCCAGCGGATTCCCCTCCACCGCGATCACATCCGCGTAATATCCCGGCTTCAACTCGCCGATCTGTCCGGCCCAACCGAGCAGGCGCGCGCCGTTCTGCAGGTCGGCGCGAAGAACGTCGGCCGGGGACATTCCGTACTGCACCATCAACTCGAACTCCCGGGCCTGGGTGCCGTGAGGGAACGGTCCAACATCCGAGCCAACCGCAAAGGGCACTCCGCCAGCGAGTTGGCGCTTGAATTGCGCCGCGTGGAAGGCCTGCAGCGCGCTGTACTTTTCCCGGGCGGCGGGTGTCTCGGCGTGGGCGGCAAAGTACTCCATGATGGCAAAGGTGGGCACCGCATAGATCTGCTTGGCCTTCATCTCTGCCATGGTCCGGTCGCTCAGGAAGTAAGCGTGGTCGATGGACGCGACGCCTGCGGCGACGGCAAAGCCCGCGGCGGGCTCGCCGGTGCAGTGCACGCCGACGCCCATCGCGCCCGCCGTGCCCGCCGTCAGTCGTGCCATCTCGACAACCGCCGCATGGAGTACCGCCTCGGTGTACTGGTAGGGAGTGGTGAGCACTCCGTCCTTGAGCGTGTCCGGCCCGGTCTGGTAGATCTTGGCGAAGTCGGAGCCTTCCTTATGCTGCAGACGCATCACGCGGACCAGGTCATCGGCAGAGTTGGCGTAGTCGGCGTTGGAGGGCACGTTTGCGGCAGGGTTGTAGCCGATTGCATCCTCGTGGCCGCCCAACACGTCGATGGCATTGCCGCTGATGCGCATGCGGGGGCCGGGGATAAGGCCGGAGTCGATGGCGTTGCGGACGGCGGTCGAAGCGGAGCCTGCGCCTTCGGTGCCCATATCGCGCTCAGCGGTGAAGCCCGCCATGAGGTCATCGCGAGCGGCCAACTCGGCAAGGATCACGCGCTGCGGAACGCTCTCCTGAATGGTCTGCATGTCCTCGGCGCCGGGGTGGAGGAACAGATGGACGTGTGCGTCGATGAGCCCCGGCAGCAGGGTGCGGTCGCCGAGGTCGATCAGTTCGGCGCCGGCGGGCCGGTCGACGTGCGGGCCAGCAGCGACGATGCGCTCGCCGACAACGAGGACCTCGCCGGGCGAGAGCAGGGTCCCTGCAGCAACGTCCAGCATGTGCGCGGCGTGAAGCACGATGGGGCGTGGCGGCGATTGCGCACCGGCGCCGGCAGACGCAAGGGCGATTGCAAGTCCAGCTAAGAGAGTCTTCATGGTGCAAGCAGAATAGCAGCGAACGGGCGGCAGATTTTCCAGCTTCCCCTCCAACGCTGCGCCAAAAACCATCATCTAACCCGCCCAACAGCACAGATTGGTGCTGGACCACCATCCGACAAAGGGGCTACTCATGCCAACAACTGACAAATCCCACTCGCACGACACCCCCAACGCCCTCGACACCAAAGACCGCAACCGCTTGCGCGAGGGAACCTTCGCCTTCCCCCGGCAGCGCAAAGAGCCGCTCAACGACGCCTCCCACGTACGCAACGCCATCGCCCGTTTCGACCAGGTCAAAGACGTCTCTGACGCAGAGCGCGAAGAGGCGTTCCACAACATCAAAGCCGCCGCGAAGAAGTTCGGCGTCGAGATGAAGGAGACGCACTGGCGCGAACTCGGCAGCAAGCCGCATACAGCGAACCCGGAGCATCGGAAAGCAAGTTAGCGCGGGATTAGCCGGCCTTCTCCGTCAGTTCGGCCCAGCGGGCGTAGAGTTCGTCCGACGCGGCCTGTGCGGTTTCCAGATCGTGCAATGCCGCAGTCAACGCCTCGGCGTTGGTCGCAACGGCAGGGTCGTCCAGCAGGTCGCGCGCGGCATTCAGGCGGGTTTCAGCCGCCTCGACCTTCTCCTCAATCGACGCATACTCGCGCGCTTCCAGGTAGGAGAGCTTCTTCTTCCCAGTGGCGGCCGGCGGCAGCGCAGCTTGCGCGGGCGTTGCGGTTGCCGCAGACGAGTTGCCGTCGCTGTTGGACGAGCCTTGCTGCTGCTGCCACTGTTCCCACTGCGAGTAATCCGCGAAGGTTGCGGCGTTGCCGCGGCCGTCGAGGCCAAGGACGATGGTGGACACGCGGTCCAGCATGTAGCGGTCGTGCGTGACCAGCACCAGCGCACCCGCGTATTCAAGCAGACCCTCTTCCAGAATCTCGAGCGTGGCAATGTCGAGGTCGTTGGTGGGCTCGTCGAGCAGCAGCACATCCGCCGCTTCCAGCATCAGCTTGGCAATCAGCACGCGGGCGCGCTCGCCGCCACTCAGCCGCTCTACGGGCTGGTTGAGTTGCTCGCTGGTAAAGAGAAACTTGGTCGCATAACTCGCCACATGCACAACTCGCCCCTGGTAGACGACCGAGTCGGAGTCCGGCGCCAGCGCGCGGCGCAGCGTGACGCCCTCCTCCAATTCGCGCATCTGCGAGAAATAGACGATCTTCAGCGAGGCGGCTTTCTTGATCCTGCCCGCGGTGGGCTCCAACTCGCCGGTGAGCAGGCGGAGGAGCGTGGTTTTGCCGCTGCCATTGGGCCCCACCAGGCCGACGCGCATTCCATTCGTGATCAGGAAGTTCAGCCCTTCCACAATCTTCTTCTCATTGGGCGGCTCGCCGAAGCTCAATGCGACGTCTTCAAACTCGACCAGCCGCTTGGTCTGGCGATCGGTGGCGCTGAAGTCGATTCCGGCGGTCGAGGTCTGCACGCGCTGGTTGACGTCGCGCAACTGGCCAATCAGGTCCTGCGCGTTGTCGATCCGCGCTTTGGCCTTGGTGGAGCGGGCCTTGGGGCCGCGGCGCAGCCACTCGACCTCGATCTTCACGCGGTTCTTCAGCGCGTCCTGCAACTTGGACTGCGCCTCCAGATACGCTTGCCTGCCCTCAATAAACTTCGAGTACGTGCCTTTCACGCGCAGCAAGCCCCCGGCGTAGACGCGGTTCAGGTCGACGATCTCGGTGGCGACATTCTCCAGGAAGTAGCGATCGTGACTGACCATGACGCAGGCAAAGGTGGCTTGATTAAGCAGCTCTTCCAGCCAGGCGATACCGGCAAGGTCGAGATGATTGGTCGGCTCGTCCAGCAGCAGCACGTCGGGGTGGGTGACGATGGCCTCGGCGATGGCAAGGCGCTTGCGCCAGCCTCCGGAGAGGGTCGCGGCCTCGGCGCCGAGATCCGGGAACCCCGTCCGCCCCGCCGTCTCCCGCAGTCGCCCTTCATGCTCACCCGCAGCCAGACCCGCTCGTGTCAGCGCCGCATCCATCACAGTGCGCACGGTCAACCCCGGCGCGAAGTTGGACTCCTGCAGCACGTAGGCGATGCGGGCGCGTTTGCGCGTGGCGATCTCGCCGGAGTCGACCTCCTGCTGGCCGGCAAGCACGGCGAGCAGCGTGGACTTGCCCGCTCCGTTGGGGCCGATCAGGCCGATGCGGTCGCCATCGGATACGGGGAAGTTTATGTCCTGAAACAGAGGCACGGCGCCAAATCGCTTCGACAAGCCTTGTGCGTTGAGAATTGGCGGCATAGCTCAAGTCTACCGTGCATCCCAAGACTTAACACCGATCACCGCCGACAGGCACCGATCGCGCCAAACGAAGTAAGGGCAGCAAGACCCTATCCTTCGTCTTTGCTTTCTTTCTGGACCTGATCGGTCCAATCGGCGTTATCCGTCAAGCCTTGGCCTTCTTCCCAGCCACCAGTGAATAGCTCATCGCCACCAACTCCTTCACCTCGCCCCAAGCCACCCTGCCTACATCCAGACGCAGCCCCACCCACCCCCGCGGCCCCACATAGGCCGGCATATAAAACCGCTTGGGATTCGCCGCAATCAGCGCCGCATTCTCCCCCGGCAGCACCTTGCACCAAATCCCCACAATCCCATCCCCATGATGGTCGTTCAGAAAATACGCAAAGACCTTTTTCTTCACCTTGAAGCCCGCATGCGTCCCCATCACCTCGCGCTCCGCCCCCGGCAGCGCCAGCGCAATCTCCGTCACCCGCTTCAGCCGCTCCTCTTCTGCCATGGTCTTCCCTGAGGTTCAGTCCAGATCGAACTCGCGTAGCGGTCTGCCCGTGTCCGGCTTCTCTTTGGCCTTCTTCACCGCCTCTTCGAACTTCTTGGCCATCAGGTCGTCCTTGTGTTTATGGGCATCGACGCTCTGAGCGAAGATCGAGTCCCGCCGCGCTTCCGCCTCGCGCGCGGCCTTCGCCGCATCGCTAAAGTCCTCAAACATCCGCTTGCGCGGGGCAGGAGTGTGGGCGATGATGGCGCGCGTGACCGGGTCGACCTTGAGCATCGCTCCGCAGTCCGGACAGGTTATTTCAAACGATTCGTCGCTCAGGCCCATGATGGTTCTCCCCTTCGGAGACCATTTTAGACCGTTGTCCGTTCCTTGTTGTACGTTCTACGTCCACGGACGAAGATCGGGGAATATAGCACCAACAACGGTTAGAGGCGGATGACGATATGCCCGGGGCATTGGCTGGCGGCTTCGTCAACCAGGCGGGCGATGAGGCCGGTGCCGCGGCCATCGCCGTGAGCTGCTTCCCATACGGAGAGGAACCAGGCGCCGGCGATGACGCGCTCCTGGGGATGGCCCTCCGGGAAGAGATGGAGGGTCATAGCTTCGGCGTGCTTGCGCAGACTGGTTTCCTTGTTGAGTTCGAAGGTGGCAGCGAGGCGGCGCAGGCGGTCCATCTGGTAGCGCATCTTGGAAGCGGAAACCTCGGCGGATTGGCCCAGGCTGGGGTCGAGCGAGCCGAGATAATCCTGCGCGGCGGTGAGGGCTTCGTCGAGCGCGTTGCCGGCAGCGGCAAGACGGCGCTTGGCTTCGATGGGCATAGCGCGCGCGCCCAGGCGCTGGGCGAGTTCCTCTGCCGTCGTCATCGCGTCGGGCAGGCTGATCTCGTGCTGCGCCATCACTGTGCCGATAGCGGGCTCGATGAGCGTGGCGGAAAGGCGCGGAAGGATGGGCGTGATGCGGCCAAGGATGCGCTCATAAAGGACAGAACTCTGGGCGAAGTAAGCAACCTCAGCCGGACCCCCGACGTAGGCGACGGTTGGCAGGATGGTGTCCTGAAACACGGGACGGAGGATGGCGTTGGGGCTGAGGCGCTCTGGCGCAGAATCGAGAATCGCGAGCAGATTGGCGGTGCTGTACGTCTGCGCAGAGTTCCCTGCCCCGGCTTTCCCGCCGTTTCCGGCCTTCCAGGTTCCGTCGGGGAGGCGGCGAAGGGGTTGACGGTCTTTGACGGCAGGATTGCCTTCGACATCGCTGACGAGAAAGAGCAGCGAGGAGCCGGGTTTGACCAGGACCTGGGCGTGGTAGCCGGCGGTTTCGAGTTCGGCCGCACGGGCCAGAAGCGCGGACTCGAGCTCTTCCGCGTGTTCGATGGCGTGGCGGAGGGTGGGTGCGCCGAGTGTATGGAAATCGCGCCCTGCGGCATCCATCACGATGAGGCCGTGCCCGGCGAAGAGGCGGGTCATCAGACGGGCGAAGGCACCAGCGAAGGTTGGCCCGTAGCCATTCGCAGGCTGATAGGCGTAACACTCGCGGAGCAGGTCGCAGATGGGAGTGTGACCGAGAAGGTCGCTTGCTTGATCGAGCAGCGCGTTGATGTGAGCGTCGAAGGAAATGGCGCCGACGGGCGCGGCGTAAGGGGACGGCTTCGCCCCGAGACGAAGCGTTTCCACGGATGATTTGGTGAGCAGCGAGACCTGGTCGACCTCTTCGAGGTCGTGATCTTCGGTAGCGAGCCAGAAGATGGGGACGTGCTCGATGCCGGTGGCGGCGGTTGCCTGTTGGGCGCGGGCGATGGCCGTAGCGACCTTGAGCAGCGTTAGCAGCGGCCCTCCTAGGAGACCAACCTGCTGCCCGGTGACGACTGCAGGAGCGCCGGCGCGCAGTTTGGCGATATTCGCCAGGGTTGCGGGACCGGCTCCGAAGGCGAGGCTCTGACGTTCGAGGGCATCGGCCAGCGCGCCGGCATTTCTGCGATGAGCCGGCGGCGGCTGCATCCATGCGCGACCGAGCGGCTCGGCTCCGTACCATTTGCGCACCGGATCACCCGCTGCGCCGTCGCCCATTGCGAGGAAGTCGCGAAACAGCCTGGTTGTGTGCGGCAGCGTCGCGATGGGGTAACACTCAGTGCTCATCATCATTCCTCAAACCGGGCGCGCAACATTGGAACAAGTCGACTGCTATCAAGGCGAAGTATCCCCATCAATTGGAACATGCATCCGATTGGATGCGCCATTTTTCCGCTCCGATGCAGGATGATACCGTAGACCCATGGCCGCCCCACTTTCCAAACCAAGGAAGTCCACCTCAGCCAAGACCAAACCCGTGAAAGCCGTTGCGAGCAAGACCGCGTCCGGAGTGAGGCGCGCAGGCAAGGCGAAGCTCATCTCCTCGAAGCTCGCGTACAAAGGTAAGGTCTTCAATGTTTACACCGACACTCTGATCGAACCGGGCGGTCACCGCAATGTGCGCGACGTGATCCGGCACAATGGCTCCGTGGTGATTCTGGCGGTGGATGAGCGGAAGAATCCGGCAGACCCTGACGTGATTATGGAGCGGCAATATCGTCATGCTGCGGGGCAGTTCATGATCGAGCTGCCGGCGGGTACGCGGAACCCCGGCGAAGCCCCGCTGGCCGCTGCCAAGCGGGAGATGATCGAAGAGACCGGCTACCGCGCCAAACGATGGACGATGTTGCTGCGCTACTTTGCCAGTCCAGGGTTCCTGGGCGAATGGATGCAGATCTATCTTGCGCGGGATATTCGGCAGGGTGAGGCAAAGCTGGAGGAGGACGAGAACCTCGAGGTCTTCCGCGTGCCTCTGTCGGAAGCGATGCGGATGGTCGCGGAGGGGAAGATTCACGACGGCAAAACACTGATCGGGCTGTCGTTGTATGACGCGGCGCGGCGCGACGGACGGATCTAGCGTCAGCGCGGGGTGAGCTGCTTGGAAGTGAGCTCGGTGACAATCTCTTCCGCTACTTCCGCCGCTGGCTCCAGCGCGTCGAGGTCCTCGTCGGTAAAGGTCTCGCCGAGGCCACCGAAGCGACGTTCGCGCTTCTGGTAGTTCTGGATGGCTTCCAGCAGGTGGATGCCGCGGAAGTCGGGCCAGAGGCGGTCGGTGATGAAGATCTCCGAGTAGGCGATCTGCCAGAGCAGGAAGTTGGAGATGCGCTGCTCGCCGGACGTCCGGATCACCAGGTCGGGATCGGGCATATGGCCGGTGTAGAGGTGGTCCGCGATGTGGTGCTCGTCCAGCCGGGCCTCGAGGCCGTCGACCTGGAGCAGGTCTTCGAGGGAGCAGCCACGCTGGTGGGCCTCGGCGATGAGGTCGGTGAGGACGGAGCGGGCGGCGTCGACAATTTCGGAGCGGGAACCGTAGTTCAGGGCGAGGGTCAGGGTGGTCCCGGTGTTGCCGGCGGTGGCTTCGGACGCCCACTGCATGGTGTCCTGCACCTCCGAAGGAAGCTCACCGATGCGGCCGATGTACTCCATCCTCACGTTATTGTCATTCATGCGCTTGACGTTGCCGACCAGGTAGCTGCGCAGCAGCTTCATCAGGAAGTTGACCTCGGACTTGGGCCGGCGCAGGTTGTTCTCCAGCGAAAAGGCGTACAGGGTGATGAAGGGCAGGTTAATGCGCGAGGCGGTCTCGACGACAAACTGCACGCTTTCCGCGCCCTGCTGGTGCCCCAGGAAGCGCTTCAGAGAGCGCTTGCCCGCCCAGCGGCCGTTGCCGTCCATGATGATGGCAACGTGCTGAGGGATCTTCTGGGGGTCGAGCTGGCGGTAGAGAGCGGCCTCCTCAGCCGAGAGTTCGTGCAGGCGTGAGCAGGGTTCGAATACTGGCCTGGTTGTGGATGCGCGCAAAAGGCGACCTCGCAGGGTGATGACGCTAGCATACGCCTTTGGGACGTGCAATAAACACCGCGCGCGAATGGCCGATGTGTCCCTGAACTGCGAGCTGCGGGAGTTCGCTACACTAGAGAGCGAATGTCTACGCAGAAGATCATCCGCCCCGCCCGCACGCTGCAGGGTTCCCTGACCGTTCCCGGCGATAAATCCATCTCGCACCGCTATGCCATGCTGGCCGGGCTGGCTGAAGGCACATCGCGCTTCGCAAACTTCTCCACTGGGGCCGATCCGCAGTCCTCGCTGGCGTGCATGGAAGCGCTGGGGGCCGCGGTCGCGCACCAGGGCACGGGGCTGGCGGCAACCATCGAGGTGACCGGCGTGGCTGGAGTCTTCCGCCAGCCTGCTGCACCGCTCGATTGCGGCAACTCGGGGTCGACCATGCGGATGCTGGCAGGCCTGATTGCTCCGCATCCGCACACCTTTACGCTGATCGGAGATCACTCGCTAACCTTGCGTCCGATGGAGCGCATCCGCAAACCGCTCAACGAGATGGGGGCGAATATTGATCTAGTGGATGGACATGCACCGATCACCATCCACGGCGCTCCGCTGCACGCAATCGACTTCACCACTCCAATCCCTTCGGCGCAGGTGAAGACAGCAGTGCTGTTCGCCGGTTTGCAGGCGGAGGGGACCACCTGCCTCTCCGAGCGAATCCGCACGCGAGACCACTCCGAGCACGCGCTGAAAGCCTTCGGCGCGACGCTTACGCGGACCGGCGAGAAACTGTGCATTCCCGGCGGGCAGAAACTCAAGGCAATTGACGCCACGGTTCCCGGCGACATTTCGTCGGCGGCGTTCTTCCTCTGCGCCGCACTGCTCTTCCCCGACGCCAACCTCGTGCTCGACTCACTGGGCATGAACCCCACGCGCGCGGCGCTTCTCGACGTCATCACCGCGCTCGGCGGCCGGATCAAGATACTCAATGTTGAAGAGCACCACGGCGAACTGATCGGGACCATCCAGGTAAACCGCGGCCTGACGCCCACCACCGGGCCATTCGTCATCAGCGGGGCGCTCACGGCGCAGGTCATCGACGAACTACCTGTGCTCGCAGCCATCGCGCCGTACATGGCTGACGGTCTGATTATTCGCGATGCCCAGGAGCTCCGCGTAAAGGAGTCCGACCGGATCGCACTGGTGGCCAGGAACCTGCGCGCCATGGGAGCCGAACTTACCGAGCATCCGGACGGCCTGGAGATTCCCGGCGATCAAAGTCTGCACGGCGCATCCATCGATTCCGGTTCGGACCACCGCATTGCCATGGCCTTTGCCATCGCAGGCTTGCGCGCCGAAGGAGAGACGGAGATCCGGGGCGCTGAAGCCGCAAGAATCTCCTTCCCCGAGTTTTTTGACATTCTCGATTTGCTCGCACAGCGATAGCCATGCCAGAGCCACATCCATCCGCCGACTCCCGCCCGATCGTCATCACGGAGATCGAGCAGTTCGGCGGCGCGGAACGGAGCGTCCTGGCCCTGGCGCGGTGGCTCGATCAGCGCGGGCTGGCCAGTCACATTGTCACCTATGCCGACCACTGCAATCTGGCGAGCTACGCCACCCACCCGCTGACGGTGGTTGAACTGAAGGCGGTGGGAACAGTTAAACGGCTCAGCGCGCTGAAAGCGTACTTCAAATCGCGCCCGACCGGCTCGCCACAGCCGCTGCTCTCCGGCTATCAGCCAGCGCTGCATGCGACGCTGGCCGGGATGCGCGGCTTTCACACGCTGATGCACGACACGCCGTCGCTGTTTAGCGATCCGGCGACGCGCAGTCTGAAGAGCCGGCTCAGGCTCGGCCTGTCGAATCGCATCGTTGGGGTCGGCCTGCGCAGTAGCGGCAACACCATTGTCACCAGCGAGTATCTGAAGGCCGAGTGCCGCAAGGATTTTGGCGTTGAGGCGCAGATTGCTCGCATGGGCGGCCTTACGGCGCCCGACGCATTCCGCGTTCGCCCCGTTCGCAGCGAGTTGCGTATGCTCTCAGTTTGCCGCATCGAGGCCAACAAGCGCATTGACTGGATTCTGCGCTCGCTCGCGGGGCTCGAACGCGCCACGCCGCCCCTCTCTGCGCGCGTGAACTGGCGACTGGACCTTGCGGGCAAAGGTCCGCTCATCCCTGAGCTCACCGATCTGGCCCATTCGCTCGGAATCGCTGATCGCGTCCACTTTCACGGCTTCGTTCCCGACGCCGATCTGCAACGCTTATACGATCAAGCCCATCTCTTCCTGATGCCCGCGGTTCAGGGCTACGGGATTCCGGCCGTCGAAAGCCTGCAGCGCGGGATTCCCGTTCTGCTTCACCGCGAGTCCGGCGTCTCCGACATTCTGCTCGAAACTCCGTGGGCAACGGTCATTAGCGGGGGCGCGGAGACGACGACTGCCGCGCTGAGCACCGCGATCGACGGTGTCCTCGCAGGCCGGCACCACGCGGTCCCGCTGCCCAAACTTCCCACCGAAGACGAGTGGGCAGCGCAGGTTGCGCATCTCTGCGGATGGGTGAAATAGATGCAGATTGTCCAGGCCGTCTTCGGCGTCTTCCACCACTTCGAGCTGGCGCACCAGCTCCACGCGCGAAACCACCTGCGGCGCATCTACTCCACGTGGCCGTGGGCGCGGCTGAAGCGCGAGGGCCTGCCGCGCGAGTTGGTGCGCACGTTCCCGCTGGTGCACACTGCCGATTACCTGCTGCGACGCACTCCGTTGTACTCGGCGGGGCTGGACGCGCGCTTCAACCAGTGGAATTCCGATAGCTTCGACCGCTGGCTGCGGCGCGGGATCGAACCTTGCGATGCGCTGATTGCGATCTCCGGCGCCGGTTTGACTGCCGGTCCAAAGGTGCAGGCGGCCGGCGGCAAGTTCATCTGCGACCGCGGCTCAACTCACCAGCGCTATCAGGACGAGGTGCTCGCTGAGGAACACCGCCGTTGGCGCGTGCCCTACATCGTCCCTGCGTCGCACATCGTTCGCCGCGAGGAGGCGATCTACGCGGTGGCGGATGCGATTACGGTTCCTTCAACGGTGGCGCAGCGGTCGTTTGTCGCCATGGGCGTGGCGGCCGGAAAGGTGCACGTAATCCCCTACGGCGTGCGGCTGGATCGCTTCACTCCCGGTGACGCGCGGTCCGCGGAGACCTTTGAAGTGCTGTTCGCCGGGCAGATCAGTCTGCGCAAAGGCATCCCATACCTGCTGGAGGCGTTCGCGCGTTTGCGCCATCCCGGCAAACACCTGACGCTTGCGGGAAGCGTGCAGGACGATGTCCGCCAACTGCTTGCGAAGTTGCCAACGGAGCATGTGACCTTTGCGGGCAACCTTGCGCAGCCGGAACTCGCTGCGCTCATGGCGCGCAGCCATGTGCTCGCGCTCGCCAGCGTCGAGGAGGGGCTGGCGCTGGTCCAGGGCCAGGCGATGGCCTGCGGCTGCCCCGTGGTTGCTAGCACAGCAACGGGCGCGGAAGATTTGTTTGCAGACGGGGTTGAAGGATTTATTGTTCCTGATCGCGACACCACGGCCTTCGCCGACCGGCTTCAGCAGCTTGCGGACGATCCTGCGCTACGCGAACGCATGAGCGCCGCCGCGCTGGAACGCGTAAAGACACTCGGCGGCTGGGACGACTATGGCGAGCGGTGGGACAGGTTGCTGCATGCGCTGACCGCGCAGCCGAAAGACACCGGCGAAAGTAACTAACGACCGCACTTACATCTTGTAGCGGCCCATGTCGTCATCGTTGAGATTCTCGAGCCAGCGCCGCGCCTCTTCGCCATCCACATTCTGCGGGCCTTCCGCGACCTGCTTGGCGTTGTCCAGAACCGAACGGCTCGCATAGATGGGGCAGTCCCAGCGCAGCGCGAGCGCAATCGCATCCGAAGGCCGCGAGTCCACCGCAACTGCGTCGCCGTCTTGCTCCATCCAGATCACCGCGTAAAAGGTATCGTCGCGCAACTCCGAGACCACCACCTTGCGCACAGTTGCATTCAATCCCCGGGTCACATTGCGCAGCAAGTCATGCGTCATAGGCCGCGGGGTCGTCGACTTCTCTAGTTCCAGCGCAATCGCATTTGCCTCAAAGATGCCCACCCAGATCGGCAACACCGCGTCGCTGGCCACATCCTTCAGCACCACGATCGGCATGTTGGTCAGCGGGTCGATCATCAAGCCGCGAATCTGCATCTCCACTTCGGCTTTCGCTGCTGCCGCCGTCGAATCGCTTTGCTCCGCACCGATTTTCATGATCCCGCCAGTGCCTCGCCTACGAGGCTGTTGGGGAACGTTTGCGTGATCCTGACCGGCAGATAGCTTCCCATCGCCGGCAGGATTGGCTGCGCTGTGGTGAAGTTTACCGTTTTATTCTGTGAACTGCGACCCACTACCTGGCCGCGCGCATGGTTGTGGCCCTCCACCATCACTTCCATCACTTGGCCGAGATGGCGGGCATAACCTTTCCGCTGCACATTTTTCTGGCGCTCCAAAAGGAGCGCGAGGCGGCGCGATTTCTCCTCGTCCGCAATGGAGTCCGCCATGGTGGTTGCCGGCGTATTCGGCCGGGGCGAGTACTTGAACGCAAACACGGCGTCGTACTTGACCTCTTCGAGCAGAGTCGCCGTAGCTTCGAGGTCCTGCTCCGTCTCTCCGGGAAATCCGACGATGATGTCGGAGGTCATGCTGATCTCGCGCTTGGCCGCCTTGATCCAGGCAATCCGCTCCAGATACCACTCGCGCGTGTACTCGCGGGACATGGCTTTGAGTATGGCGGTCGAACCTGACTGCACTGGCAGATGCACGTGGTCGCACAGGGTTGGAAATGCGTCGATGGCCTCGACGATATCTTTGGTGAAGTCGCGGGGATGGCTGGTGGTAAAACGCACGCGCCGAATACCTGCAATCTGTCCGACGGCCGCGAGCAACTCAGCGAAGGTCATCCGGCCGGATGGATCGCGATACGAGTTTACGTTCTGCCCGAGCAATTGGACCTCGGTGAAGCCAGCGTCGGCCATCCGCCGCGCCTCGGCCAGGACGGACGCAGAAGTTCGGCTGCGTTCCTTGCCGCGGGTGTAAGGCACTACGCAGTAGGCACAGAACTTGTCGCAGCCTTCGACGATGGTGATGTATCCGCGATGCGGGTTTGACCGCGACGTGAACTCAGTGTCGAAGGTCTCGTCGGTCCGGCGGTCGTCGAGGCCGGTGATGCGGCGTTCGCCCGCTTCCAGACGGACGAGCATCTGGGGCAGGTGTCTGTAGGAGGCCGAACCGCTCACCAGCGACACGTAGGGCGCGCGCTCGAAGATTTTTTCGCCCTCCTGCTGGGCAACGCATCCCAGCACAGCAAACTTCTTGCCTTCGCCCTGCAACCGCTTGTATTCGTTCAGGCGGTGGAAGACTTTCTGCTCGGCCTTATCGCGAATGGAGCAGGTGTTGTACAGAATCAGCCCTGCGTCGGCCTCATCCTCGACGCGCATGTAGCCTTCGTGCTCGAGCGTCCCGATGACCTTCTCGGAATCATGGGCGTTCATCTGGCAGCCAAACGTCTCGATGTAAAAGGTCTTCGGCACATCCCCAGTATATCGCTCATACCAAACCTCATTCACGCAGTGTTCATGGTCACAGCGCGTGCAGTGCATAAACCGCTAGACTTCTATGTGCCACACATGTGGTTACGGAAAGAAAATGCAGTAGTTAAGGTGAAGAACAATTCGAGGCTCGTTCCTGATAGAGCAGCGCTTCGCGCTCCCTACCCTGACGGTCTCTTGTAAACTGCGAGTTGGATGAAAATGCCGAAAAACATTGACGTAACCGAGCTGATTCTACGGGATGCCCACCAAAGCCTGATGGCTACGCGGATGTCCCTGGAAGACATGGTTCCGGCATGCGCCGACCTGGACCAGGCTGGTTTCTGGTCGGTGGAGTGCTGGGGCGGCGCGACCTTCGATAGTTGCATTCGCTTCCTCAATGAAGACCCCTGGGAGCGGCTGCGGACTTTCCGCAAGCTGATGCCGAATACGCGGCTGCAAATGCTGTTGCGGGGACAGAACCTGCTCGGCTATCGCCATTACGAAGATAGCGTTGTGGAGCGGTTCGTTCACAAGGCCGCCGAGAATGGCATGGACGTCTTCCGCGTGTTCGACGCGTTGAATGATATTCGCAATCTTCGGGCTGCGGTAGCGGCAGTAAAGCAGGCAGGCAAGCACGCGCAGGGAACCATCTGCTACACCACCAGCCCGCTGCATACAACCGGCCAGTTTGTGGCAATGGCGCAGAGGCTGCTGGACCTGGGCTGCGATTCAATCTGCATCAAAGACATGGCGGCACTGCTGAAGCCGCAGCCGGCTTACGACATTGTGAAGGGCATCAAAGACGCCTGCGGACAGGATGTTCGGGTACAGGTGCATGTGCACGCTACCACCGGCGTGACGATGGTGAGCCTGATGAAGGCCATTGAAGCCGGCGCGGATTGCGTAGACACAGCGATCAGCTCGCTCAGCCTGGGGCCCGGGCACAATCCGACCGAAAGCCTGGTGGAAATGCTGGATGGCACTGGCTTCACCACCAGCCTCGACAAGCAACGGCTGCTGAACCTGAAGCGCTACTTCAACAAGGTCCGCCCGCGCTATGCGGAGTTCCTCTCCAACATCACCGGCGTGGAGACGGAGATTTTCGATAGCCAGATTCCCGGCGGCATGATCTCCAACATGGAAAGCCAGCTGAAACAGCAAGGCGCGGGCGATCGGATGAAAGAGGTGTTGGAAGAGGTGCCGCGGGTGCGTAAAGATGCCGGCTATCCGCCCTTGGTCACTCCTTCCAGCCAGATTGTCGGAACGCAAGCGGTCTTCAACGTGTTGCTGGGGCGCTACAAGGTGCTTTCGGCCGAATTCGCGGACCTGATGCTCGGCTACTACGGCGAAACAATCGGGCCGCGCGATGCGGGACTGGTCGCACAGGCAGAGAAGCAGGCGAAGAAGCCGCCCATCGAGATTCGACCGGCCGACCTGTTGAAGCCCGAGTGGAACGAATTGCGCGCAGCCGCGACAACGCTGGATGGCTGCGACGGCTCGGATGAAGACGTGCTGACCTATGCGATGTTTCCCGCGGTGGGAACCAAGTTTTTCGCGACGCGCGCGCATGGTCCGAAGAACCTGGGCAAAGACCCGGACGCTAAACCTGTAGTGGTGTTGCCGGCACAACCTGCCGGCAACGGAAACGGGAATGGCGCAGCACAAAAGCCGGTCACCTACGAAGTACGGCTGAATGGCAATACTCATAAAGTGACCGTTTCGACCATCTAAGAGAGCGGATAATGCCGATTCCGGAACAAAAAGCAGCAAGCGCCATGCAGGCGAAGATCGAGGAGCTAAAGAAGCGCCGGGCCAAGGTGATGCTAGGCGGCGGCGCAGACAAGATCGAGAAACAGCACAAGGCGGGCAAGTTGACCGCGCGCGAAAGGATCGATGCGCTGGTCGATCCGGGCAGCTTTGAAGAGAGCGGCATGTTTGCCGAACATCGCTCAACCAACTTCGGAATGGAAGGCAAGGAGATGCCTGCGGACGGAGTGGTTACCGGTGCGGCGTCGGTCGCTGGGCGACTGATCCACCTGGCCAGCCAGGACTTCACCGTGGCGGGAGGGGCGGCGGGCGAGGTGCACTCGATCAAGGTTGCGGAGATCATGATGCATTCGCTGAAGACCGGCTCGCCGTTTATTTTCATCAACGACTCCGGCGGCGCGCGGGTACAGGAAGGCATCGATTCCCTGTCCGGCTATGGCAAGGTGTTTCACGCGAATGTGATGCTTTCCGGCTCAGTTCCGCAGATTTCCCTGGTATGCGGGCCGTGCGCGGGCGGCGCGGCCTACAGCCCCGCGCTCACTGATTTCATCATCCAGACGCGCCAGGCGCAGATGTTCATTACCGGGCCCCAGGTAATCAAGGGCGTCACCGGGGAGCAGGTCACGGCGCAGGAGCTGGGCGGCGCGGATGCACACATGAACAAGTCGGGCGTGATCCACTTCATCGCCGATGACGATCGTCATGCCATGCAGCTCTGCCACAAGCTATTGAGCTTCCTGCCATCGAACAATCTCGAGGACCCGCCCCACGTCGAGGGCGACCCCAACGTGGACGCGAACCCGGAACTCGATGAAGCCGTTCCCACGGATGTAAAGAAGAGCTACGACGTCAGGACTATCATCTCTCGCCTGGTCGATTTCAGAGATTTTTTCGAGGTTCAGGCCGGGTATGCCGGCAATATCGTAGTGGGCTTTGCGCGGATCACCGGACGCAGCGTCGGCATTGTCGCCAACCAGCCAAAGGTGCTTGCGGGCTCGCTGAACATTGATGCGTCGGATAAGGCGGCGCGCTTCATCCGCTTCTGCAACGCGTTCAACATCCCTTTGATTACGCTGGTCGACGTGCCCGGGTTTCTGCCCGGAATACAGCAGGAATATGGCGGAATCATTCGCCACGGAGCGAAGATGCTGTTCGCCTACTCGGCGGCGACGGTCCCCAAAATTACCGTAATTCTGCGCAAGTGCTACGGCGGCGCTTACCTGGCAATGTGCAGCAAGGACCTGGGCGCAGACCGCTCTTTTGCCTGGCCAACCGCCGAAATCGCCGTCATGGGCGCTGAGGGAGCGGTGGACATCGTTTTTCGGAACGAGCTTCACGAGGCCACCGACAAGAAGGCCAAACGGGCCGAACTGATCGAGCGCTACCGGGAGACCTTTGCCAATCCCTACGTCGCGGCCGGACGGCGCCTGGTGGATGCTGTGATTGAACCCTCCCTGACCAGGCGATACATATCGCAGGCGCTGGAGTATTTGCAGACCAAGCGAGAGCTTCGGCCAACCAAGAAACACGGGTTGATACCACTGTGAGAAGCCACGAGGCAGTGATCGACAGGCAGGAAACAACGATGAGTGAACCTGTTCCCGATTCCGAGAATCTTCGCGCGACACTTCAGGACATCCTGCGACAGCTTGCGAGTCTCTCCGACCGGCTGACCAAGGTGGAAAAACTGGTTTCGGCGGCAGGACAGCAACCTGCGCTGGCCACAAACGCTGCAGCCCGCGTTCCGGAACGATCCCCGGCAACTTCCTCGGTGGCGGCTGCGGCAGGAATCTCCGAAGAGGAATTGCTTGCCATCTCCGCCGCCCTAGCAGCCTGGCTTGGAGTGCAGGCGCACATCCGCCAGATCCGCCTGATTCGCACCGGCGCCTGGGCCCAACAAGGCCGTGTGACCATACAAGCGTCGCATCGGTTGTACCACTAAGAGACTCATGAAACTACAGATCACGATCGATAACAAGAGCTACGAAGTAGACGTCGAGGTTGCGGAACCTGAACCTGCTGGCGCGCCGCCACGCTTCCACCAATCGGTCGAATCCTCCGCCGTCCGTGCGCCCGCTGCGGTCGCTTCGGCACCCCCCGTGGACACCGCGCTGGTCAACGAAGAGAAGGTCTGCCGGAGCCCGGTTTCGGGCATCGTGGCCAGCGTATCGGCGAAGGAAGGTCAATCGCTGGAGGTCGGCGATGAGTTGTTGGTGCTGGAAGCCATGAAAATGGAGACCCAGGTCACCGCGTCGGCGGCCGGTCGCGTGGCGTCAGTCAAGGTCAAGGCCGGGGACAGCGTGCAAGCCGGCCAGGTTCTCGTGGAGTTTGAACAATGAGTGCAGCAATGGAACAGGTACCGGGTTTTCTCTTTTTTGATCACGTAGCGGTCTCCGTCAGGGCCGGCGAACTTGAGCCGCAGGTGCAGGCGTACAAGGCCATGGGCTTCAAGGAAGTGCATCGCGAGGACGTGCTGGGCGGCGATCAGGTGCGCGAGGTGCTGTTGCAAGTGGGGGACGGCCCGAATCTGGTGCAGTTGCTGGAACCGCTTAGTCCGGAATCTCCGGTTGCGAAGCAGCTGGAAAAGAATGGCGGGCGTGGCGGCCTGGCGCATGTGGCGTTCCGCGTTGCCGACATCGGCAAGGCCTTCGATTACTTGAAGGAAAACGGATTCAAGGTCATAGACAAGGCGCCGCGCAAAGGCTCGCGCGGAACCACGGTTTTCTTCGTTCACCCCAAGACGACGGAGACTGCGGCGTTTGGATATCTGTTCGAGGTGGTGCAGGAGGGCGCGCATGTCTGACTCCGACGCTCTGACCGGGACTGAGATTTTGCACCTGGCACAGGACTTCCCGCCTGTTTCCACAGCAGTGTGGGAAGCTACGATTCAAAAAGACCTTAAGGGCGCGGACTACGAGAAGAGGTTGGTTTGGCGCTCCGACGAAGGCATTGCCGTGCGCCCTTATTACCGAAGCGAGAATCTCGCCGGCCTTGAGGCGCAGACCGGGTCGATTCCCGGGCAGTTCCCTTTTGTGCGCGGCAATGAGAAGGCCTGGAAGATCGACCAGGAAGCCGTTCCGCCAGTCGACGCGATTCGCGCTGATCTGATCCTCGAAGCCGGCTCCGACGCCGTTCAGCAGGTCGGTGTTGCCCTGGCGTGGGGCGTGGAGAAGCTGACGCACCTCTCGAAAAATCGCCCAGTAGACGTGGCCGCACGTGAGGTTGAGTTTGTGTTTGCAGTTGGCGCAACCTATTTCTTTGAGATCGCCAAATTGCGCGCGGCCCGTATGGTGTGGGCCAAGGCGGTGGCAGCGTTTGCACCTGTCGACCTGGATTCCTGCCGAATGAATCTGAGTGTTCGAACTGCGCGACTGAATAAGAGCACCTGCGATCCGTATACGAACGTGCTGCGCGTGACGACAGAAGCCATGTCAGCGGCCATCGGAGGATGCGATAGCTTGACGGTCGAGCCGTTTGGCTTCGACGAGCACATCGCGCTCGGCGTCCAGCGTGTTCTGGCAGAAGAGGCGCATCTGAACGCGGTCGCCGATCCAGCGGGCGGCTCCTATTACATTGAGGCGTTGACTGCGACACTCGCGCGCGAAGCGTGGAAGCTGTTTCAGCGGATCGAAGCTGCAGGCGGCTATAGCCGCGCTGTGAGCGCAGGCTGGCTGGCGGAAGAGATTGCGAAGACTCGTGCCGCGCGCGAAGAGGCAGTCGCGGGGCGGCGCAGGGCGCTGGTGGGAGTCAACAACTATCCCGATCTGACCGCGAAGGCCCCGGAAGCCGCTCCTGGCGCGGAGACGGACGCTGCGCCATTTCCGCAGTTCCGTCTGGCGGAGCCGTTCGAGAAAACTCGCGAACGGACCGCGCGCCATGTTCTGGAGACCGGCCACACGCCCAAGGTGCTGCTGCTGAAGCGCGGCGACGTGAAGATGCGCACTGCACGCTCCAACTTTGCGCTGAACTTTTTCGACTGCGCAGGGTTCGCGATCGCCGAATCTGAAGAGTACGCCGGAGCGGACGCGGACCTGATCATCTTATGCAGCTCCGATCCGGAATACCTGCCCTTCGCGCAGGAAGTTTGCGCTGCGGCAAAGATACCGGTCATTGTGGCGGGCAATCCCAAGGACCAAATGGATGCACTGAAGGCGGTTGGCGTACAGGGTTTCATACACATCGCAAGCGATGCGGTCGAGACATTGACTTACTGGCAGGACCGGCTGGGGGTGAAGAACTAATGAAACCTGACTTCTCCAAGATTGAGCTTTCATTCGAGCCCATACCTGCCGCCGATACTTTGGCCGACGAGCAGCAGCCCGTGTGGACGACGCCCGAACTGATTCCCATCAAGCCCTGGTATACGGCCGACGACCTGCACGCGATGGAACACCTGGAGTACGCCGCGGGAGTTGCTCCCTACCTGCGCGGGCCTTATTCCACGATGTATGCCATGCAGCCATGGACAATTCGCCAGTACGCCGGCTTCTCCACTGCGGAGGAATCCAACGCCTTCTACCGGCGCAACCTCGCCGCGGGACAGAAGGGGCTGTCGGTCGCGTTCGATCTGGCCACGCATCGCGGCTACGACTCCGACAACGAACGCGTGGTTGGCGACGTGGGCAAGGCCGGCGTGGCGATCGACTCGGTTGAGGACATGAAGATTCTGTTCGGCCAGATTCCGCTGGAGCAGATGTCCGTCTCGATGACCATGAACGGAGCGGTGCTGCCCATCATGGCGTTCTACATCGTCGCCGCCGAGGAACAGGGCGTCGCGCCGGAAAAACTTAGCGGTACCATCCAGAACGACATCCTGAAAGAGTTCATGGTCCGCAATACTTACATCTATCCGCCGGCGCCTTCGATGAAGATCATCGGCGATATTTTCCGTTACTGCTCGGCGAACATGCCGAAGTTCAACTGTATCTCGATCAGCGGATACCACATGCAGGAAGCGGGCGCCACCGCGGACATCGAGCTGGGCTACACGCTGGCGGATGGGCTGGAGTATATCCGCACCGGTATTGCCGCGGGGTTGAGCATCGACGACTTCGCGCCACGGCTCAGTTTCTTCTGGGCGATTGGCATGAACCACTTCATGGAGATCGCCAAGCTTCGCGCCGCACGCGTGCTGTGGGCCAAGATTATCAAAGGGTTCAATCCGAAGAATCCGAAGTCGATGGTGTTACGCACGCATTCCCAGACATCTGGCTGGAGCCTGACTGCGCAGGATGTGTTCAACAACATTCCGCGCACCTGCGTTGAGGCGATGGCCGCGGTGCTGGGACACACGCAGTCGCTGCACACCAACGCGCTAGACGAAGCGATTGCGCTTCCCAGCGAGTTCTCGGCCCGCATTGCGCGCAATACCCAGATCTATCTGCAGGAAGAAACCGGCATCACCAAGGTTGTCGACCCCTGGGCAGGCAGCTACTATGTGGAGAGCCTGACCCACGAGTTGATGCACAAGGCGTGGCATCACATTCAGGAGATTGAGACCCTGGGCGGAATGACCAAGGCGATCGAGACGGGCATCCCGAAGATGCGGATCGAAGAAGCTGCGGCGCGGCGGCAGGCGCTGATCGATTCCGGCCGTGAAACAATCGTAGGAGTAAACAAGTACAAGCTCGCGCACGAGGAAGCTCTGGCTGTGCGTGAAGTGGACAACCAGGCAGTGCGCGAAAGCCAGTTGCGCCGGCTCGCTAAGATTCGGAGTACGCGGGACGCAGCCGCCGTTGCCCGGTCATTGGAGGCGCTTACCGCGAGCGCCAGGAGCGGAGAGGGCAATCTGCTGGAACTGGCAGTCAACGCGGCACGAGTCCGCGCAACTTTAGGCGAGATATCCGGAGCGCTGGAGAAAGTGTTCAGCCGATACCAGGCGGTGAGCCGAACCATTTCGGGCGTGTATTCGTCGGAGAGCCAGGGCGATCCTGAGTTCCAGAAGGCGCTGGCGATGGCGCACGAGTTTGCCGAGATGGAGGGCCGCCGTCCGCGCATTCTGGTTGCCAAGATGGGCCAGGATGGACACGACCGGGGCGCCAAGGTGATCGCCACCGCGTTTGCCGATCTGGGCTTCGATGTGGACGTGGGCCCGCTCTTCCAGACGCCCGCTGAAGCCGCGACTATGGCGGTTGAAAACGATGTGCACGTGCTCGGAGTTTCGACCCTGGCAGGCGGTCATAAGACGCTGGTGCCGGAGGTGATTGCGGAGTTGAAGCGCCGCGGTCGCGAAGACATTCTGGTCTACGCAGGCGGAGTGATTCCACCCCAGGATTATGCGTTTCTTGAGCAGGCGGGCGTAGCCGGCATCTTCGGACCCGGCTCCGTGATTCCGATTTGCGCGCAGGTGATCCTCAACGCCTTGACGAGAAGCATTCGTGCCTAGCTCCTCCGGAGCGCTCCGAGCGGGCGGCGGGCGGCTGCCGCTGAACCAGTATGTTGAAGGGGTTCTGGCTGGGGACCGCGTCGTGCTCGCCCGGGCCATCACGCTGATTGAGAGCCGCCTGGCCGCGGATTCCGAGAGAGCCGCGCTACTGCTGGATGCGATTCTGTCGCACACCGGAAGATCGCGACGCGTGGGCATCACAGGCGTGCCCGGAGTCGGCAAGAGCACGTTCATCGACGCGTTGGGGATGCACGTCATACGCGACCGCGGAGAGCGCCTGGCCGTGCTCACCGTGGATCCGTCGAGCCCGATCTCTGGCGGCAGCATCCTGGGCGACAAGACCCGGATGGAGCGGCTTTCCGCGGAGCCGCACGCCTTTATCCGCCCATCGCCGGCGGGCGGACACCTGGGTGGCGTCGCACGGCGAACGCGCGAGACCATTCTGCTGTGCGAGGCTGCCGGCTACCGGAACGTTTTTATCGAGACCGTTGGCGTGGGGCAATCTGAAACCGCGGTGCGCTCCATGTCCGATTTTTTTCTGCTGCTGATGCTGGCCGGCGCGGGTGACGAGTTACAAGGCATCAAGCGCGGGATTATCGAGATGATCGATGGCATGGCGATCAACAAGGCGGATGGAGACAACCTCAAGAAGGCAGAGCGCGCGCGCGTTGAGTATGCGTCCGCGTTGCACCTGTTCCCTCCCTCGGGCGACGGATGGACACCGCGAGTGTTGACGTGTTCCTCGATCAAGAACATCGGCATCGCGGAGATCTGGCAAATGGTGTTGGAACACGAAGCCCTGCTCGGCGCGACGGGCCGGATCGCGGAGCGACGGACGCTCGGCGATCTCCAGTGGATGGAGGACCTGATCTCGATGGGGCTCGGAGAGTTATTTCAGGCTCAGCCCAATGTGGCGGAGCGCCTGCCATCACTACAGCGGGACGTCCGCGAGGGGAGGGTAACTCCCCTGGCTGCGAGCCGCGAACTACTGGAGCTGTTTCACCCTCCGGCGTCCGCTCCACCTAAAGCGTAGCTATGCCCTTGAACCGATCGGAGCGACTGGCGTAACCGGCTCAGGCAAGTCGTCGCGCCGCTTGAAGCTGGCGCAGACATAATCGCTGTTCATGTTGGCGATGACCTCCAGTGGGATCTCCTTCGGGCATGCGGCGGTGCACTCGCCAATGTTGGTGCAATTGCCAAAGACCTCGGCGTTCATCTGCGCGACCATGGCGAGAGCGCGGCGTTCCTTCTCTATCTCGCCTTGGGGGAGAGTGCCGAGGTGGGTGATCTTTGCGCCCGTAAAGAGCGCTGCCGACGCGTTGGGGCAGGCGGCGACACAGGCTCCGCAGCCGATGCAGGCAGCAGCGTCCATTGACTCGTCGGCGAGCTCTTTGCCGACCAGAATGGCGTTGCCGTCGGGCGCCTGCCCGGTGGAGACGGAAATATAGCCACCCGCCTCGATGATGTGGTCGAAGGCGCGGCGGTTGACGACGAGGTCCTTGATGATGGGGAACGCCTTGGCGCGCCATGGTTCCAGCGTCAGCTCATCGCCATCCCTGAAGTGACGCATAGTCAACTGGCATACGGTGGTCGCACGTTCCGGCCCATGGGCTACGCCATTGATCATGAAACCGCACGACCCGCAGATACCTTCGCGGCAGTCGTGCTCGAAGGCTACCGGGATCTCGCCGCGCAGGATGAGCGACTCGTTGAGCACATCGAGGCATTCCAGGATCGACATCTCGGGATCGACGTCGTCCACGGCGTAGCGGACGAAGGCGCCCTTTTCGTTGGAGTTCTTCTGGCGCCAGATTTTCAGCGTTAGTTTCATTTACTTGTAGCTCCTCTGGCTCGGGTGAACGTAGTGGAACTCCAGCGGTTCCTTGGTGAGTTCGGGAGGGGCGTCGTCGCCGCGATAGCCCCAGGCCGCGACGTAGGAGTAGTGCTCATCGTCGCGCTGAGCTTCGCCGTCCGGCGTCTGGTACTCCTCGCGGAAGTGTCCCCCGCAGGACTCGTTGCGGTCGCGGGCATCGATGCACAGCAATTCTGCCAACTCAAGATGGTCGGCCACGCGGCCGGCTTTCTCCAGACTTTCATTCAGGTCGTCGCCGCTGCCGGGGACGGTCACGTTCTTCCAATACTCCTGGCGCAGCTCTCGGATTTTGCCGATGGCCGTTTCCAGGCCCTGAGCGGTGCGGGCCATGCCGCAATAGTCCCAGAGGATCTTGCCCAGCTCGCGATGGAACAAATCGACCGTACGGTGGCCTTTGATGGAGAGCAGCTTAGCTATCTTCTGCTGGACGCTGCCGACCGCTTCCTGCACCTCAGCGCCGGACTCGTCGACCTTGGGAAACTTATTGGTGGCGAGGTAATCGCCGACTGTGTAGGGAATGACGAAGTAGCCGTCGCAGAGGCCCTGCATCAATGCGCTCGCGCCCAAGCGATTGGCGCCGTGATCGGAGAAGTTGGCTTCGCCGAGCACGAACAGACCGGGGATGGTGCTCTGCAACTGATAGTCCACCCACAGGCCGCCCATGGTGTAGTGGATGGCAGGGTAGATGCGCATGGGGACCTTGTAGGGGTCTTCGTCCGTGATGCGCTGGTACATGTCGAAGAGGTTGCCGTAGCGCTCGCGCACGGTCTTCTCGCCCAGCCGGCCGATCGCCTCGGAAAAGTCGAGATAGACTCCTAGACCGGTCTTGCCGACGCCGAAGCCTTCATCGCACATCGCCTTGGCATTGCGCGAAGCAACGTCGCGCGGAACCAGATTGCCGAAGCTTGGGTAACGGCGTTCGAGATAGTAATCGCGCTCTTCTTCAGGAATCTCATTCGGGGGCCGCGGATCGCCCTTCTTCTTCGGGACCCAAATTCGACCATCGTTGCGCAACGACTCGCTCATCAGCGTGAGCTTCGATTGATAGTCGCCCGACACCGGAATGCAGGTCGGATGGATCTGGGTGAAGCATGGGTTGGCGAACAGCGCTCCGCGTTTGTACGCGCGCCAGATGGCGGTGGCGTTGGAGCCCTTGGCGTTGGTGGAGAGGTAGTAGGCGTTGCCGTATCCGCCGGTGGCCAGAATCACCGCGTCGGCGATATGCACACTCATCTCTCCGGTCACCAGGTTGCGAGCGACAATGCCGCGCGCCTTGCCATCGACCACAATCAGGTCGAGCATTTCCGTGCGCGGCACCATGGTGACCGTTCCCGCATGGACCTGCCGCTCCAGCGCCTGATAGGCGCCAAGCAGAAGCTGCTGCCCGGTCTGGCCACGGGCGTAGAAGGTGCGCGACACCTGGGCGCCGCCGAAGGAGCGATTCGCCAGCGAACCGCCGTACTCGCGGGCAAAGGGGACACCCTGCGCCACGCATTGATCGATGATCTTGCCGCTGATCTGTGCCAGCCGGTAGACATTGGCTTCGCGGGCGCGGAAGTCGCCACCCTTGACGGTGTCGTAAAAGAGACGAAAGACGCTCTCGCCGTCGTTGGGGTAGTTTTTGGCCGCGTTGATTCCGCCCTGGGCGGCGATGGAATGCGCGCGCCGCGGCGAATCCTGGAAGCAAAAGCACTTGACCTTGTAGCCAAGCTCGCCCAGCGAAGCTGCCGCCGAGCCGCCGGCCAGGCCGGAGCCCACAACGATGAGGGAATGTTTGCGCTTGTTCGCGGGGTTGACGAGCTTCATGTCGAAGCAGGCTTTGGCCCATGCTTCTTCAATCGGGCCGGAAGGAATTCGTGCGTCGAGTGTCATTTTACGAGCCCCAGCAAAACGCTAATCGGGATGGCGATGTATCCAAGAACGATGAAGGTGGCAATTGCGCGTGCGGCATTCTTGAGCAGGACGGTGTGGCGCTTATGGGCCAGCCCGACCGACTGGAACATGCTCCAGATGCCATGGCTCAGATGAAGGCCCAGCAGCGAAACCGCGAAGATGTACCAGACTGAGACCCACCAGACCTTGAAGGCGGAGACGACATTGCCATAGACATCGCCTTCGACGAACTGCGCCTGAGGATGGATGATGCCTGCTGTGAAATGCAGCAGGTGGAAGATGATGAAGGCCAGAACGATGGGCCCGCTCCAATACATTGTGCGCGCCGCGTAGGAGGAGTTGATCGCCTCTTTGCGCGAGTAGCCGACCGGCCGTGCCTCCCAGCTACGCAACGCCAGTTGCACTGTGGTAATGATGTGCAAAAGGATCGCAAGCAACAAGGTGCCGCGAATAATCCAAAGCAGTTCGCCGAGGCTATGCAAAAGATGGCTGTAGGCGTTTAGGCGAGCCGGGCCGTCAAATATCTGAAGATTGCCCAGCATGTGGCCAATCACGAAAAGAAACATCATGCAGCCGGTGACTGCCATGACGACTTTCTTCCCGTTCGTAGACTGCCAAAAGGTGACCGGTCGAGCTTGATGCGGGATGACCTCAGCGGTACCCATTATTTTTCCCCAGCCTTGTCGCGGTGAACCATCAATATGTAACTCCTCACTTTGTATACGCCCGCAAAGGGTTAAGGGGCCGTATCCCCTGTCACTGCGCAGAACGCTTGAGTTGCTTTTACCTAGGTATTCCAGTCAAGACGCGCGAATCCACCAATGGTGCGGAGCGGGCGGTAACCGGCCACAAGGTGCGAGAACACGCCTTGCAAAGCCAATATCCACTATCTGTCGGACGATAAAAGAAAGTCAAGGAAGCGACATCCGCTGGCCACGCGGCTTGGTTAATCGGATGGTTCAGAAACCGCAGTCCTAAGTCGCAAATTCCTCAACTATGGCCCCAGCCGCCGCCGCCGGGAGTCTCGAGGCGCAGTACACTTCCCTTTGAGACACGCTGACTGCACTTTCCCGGCAGCTCGCTAGTGACGCCATCGGGCGCAATGAGCGATGCCCGGCCGGGCGCGCCAGCTTCGCCGCCGTCCAGTCCGTAGGGGCCGAACATTCTGCGATCCGCCAGCAGCGTTACCTGCGCATCGGCGAGCAACTCTACTTCACGGATCAGCCCGTCGCCGCCGTGGAACTGCCCTGCCCCGCCCGATCCGTCGCGGTAGGCATAGCGCCGCACGCGAAACGGGTAAGCGTACTCCAGCGCCTCGATGGGCGTGTTCAGAGAATTGGTCATGTGCGTCTGCACGCCGGGGATGCCATCGAGCGAGGGGCGCGCGCCCATGCCGCCGGCCGCCGTCTCATAGTAGGTGAACGGCTCGCCGGTGCGCGGGTCTGTGCCTCCGATAGTCAGATTGCTCATGGTGCCCGCACTCGCAGCCGGAATGCGTTGCGGGACTGCCTTGGCGAGTGCGCGCAGCAAAACGTCCACGATTCGCTGCGAGGTCTCCACGTTGCCCCCGGCGACCGCAGCCGGCGGGCGGGCATCGACGATGCTGCCCTGCGGAGTTACGAGCGTGAGCGGCCGCAGGATTCCCGCCGTCGCTGGAGCATCGTCGGCGAGCAAACACCGCAGCACGTAGAAACACGCGGAAAGCGTAATGGCGCAAACCGCGTTGATGCTGCCCGCAACCTGATCGCAAGAGCCGGTGAAATCCACGTGCATTGACCCTGCTTCCGGATCGAATTGCAGATGCACGGCGATCTTCTGCGGGACCTCCGTGACGCCATCGTCGTCCATCCAATCTTCAGCGCTGAACGCGCCCGCTGGCATCTTGCGTAGTTCGGCGCGCACCAGCCGCTCAGAATAGTCGAGCAACTCCTCGATTAGCGCCCGCAGATTCGGCTCGCCGTATTTCGCAACCAGTTGCAGGATGCGCTGCTCGCCAACGCGGCAGGCACCGATCTGGGACTCCAGATCGCCTTCACGCTCCTGCGGCGTGCGCACGTTCAGCAGAATCAGGTCCAGCAGCTCGCGGTCGATGGTTCCGCCGCGCACAATGCGCACCGGGGGAATTCGAATTCCTTCTTGGAAGATCTCGGTCGCCGGCCCCATTGACCCTGCAAAGGCGCCACCCACGTCTGCGTGGTGCGCACGATTTGAGACATAGAAGGCCGGCTTATCGCGCGCGGCAAGGAATACTGGCAGCACCATGGTGATGTCCGGAAGATGTGTTCCCCCGGCGTAGGGATCGTTGAGGATCGCGATGTCACCGCGCGCGAAATCAATTGCCGCAACTGCGGCCTGCACCGACATGGGCATGGAGCCGAGGTGCACCGGCATGTGATCGCCCATGGCGATGACTCGACCCTGGCCGTCGAAGATGGCGCAGGAGTAGTCTCGGCGCTCCTTGATGTTGGGCGAGAGCGCAGTGCGCCGCAGCGCCGCGCCCATCTCCTCAGCGATGGAATGCAAGGCGCTTTGAAAGACTGCGAGTTCAACTGCGTCAGCCACACGCTGCGTCATTTGCCCTCCTCAGCGAAGGCGATGATGAGGTTGCCGAAACTGTCCACCTGAGCCGCGCAATCCGGCGGCAGCACCGTGGCTGAGCTGTATTCCGTGATCATCGCAGGCCCGCGGAATCTGTCTCCGGGCTTGAACTGGTCCCGCCGATACAAGTGCGTCGGAATAAACCTGCCATCGAAGTACACATCACGCGCCGCGTACCGGGCGGCGTTCCCATCTCCCTGCACAGCCTCCTGCTGAGGTGGCGAATACGGCTCGCCGGCAGCGATCCTCCGCAGCCGCAGGTTCACTAGCTCCACCGGTCTTTCCGCAGCGCAGAAACCATAGCGTTGTTGATGGAGTTGGTGGAAGGCTGCGATGGAGTCGGCCGGGGCCTGGGCGTCGTAAGCGACGTTTAATTCGTATCCCTGCCTGCGATAGCGCACGTCCAGGCTATATATCGCCGCACCCTTCAGGCCTTCCTCTGCGAAGTCGGCAGCACTGCGGCGCTCCAACTCCGAAAAGATGCCGGCAACTTCCCCAATCGCGTCGCCCGGCAACATCACGGTCCGCGAATAGTCCCGCACGGTGTCCGCCAGCAGAATCCCCACCGCCGAGAGTGCACCCGGCATCACGGGAACCATCACCCTCGGAATACGCAGCGCGCGTGCCAGCGAACAGGCATGCAGCGGTCCACCACCGCCAAAGGCCACCAGCGTAAACTCGCGCGGATCGTAGCCGCGCTCCACGGAGATTACCCGGATAGCTTTCTCCATCTGTGTCTCCACCACGCGGAGAATGCCGGCTGCGAAGTCCTCTGCCGTCGCCAGCGAACCTTTTTGTTCGCGCATGATCTGTTCCGTACGCTGCCGATCAAGTCGAACGCTCCCGCCGAGAAAGCTCTCCTCGTCCAGGCGCCCGAGAAGCAGGTTGGCGTCGGTTACGGTCGGCATGGTCCCGCGGCCAAAACAAATGGGGCCAGGGTCCGCCCCCGCCGACTGGGGACCCACGCGCAGCATGCCGCCCGCATCGAAGCGCGCGATCGAGCCGCCACCGGCCCCGGCGGTGTGAATATCCAGCATGGGAACGCTAATCGGCACGTCCGCGACCACTGACTCACTGGTCCGCTGCGCGCCAGCTTCGGCGTTCGCCAGGAAAACATCCGTCGACGTGCCGCCCATGTCGAATCCGACAATGCGGTCGAAGCCCGCCCAGCGCGCAACCTGGCAGGCGCCGATGACGCCGCCCGCCGGCCCCGAAAGGATCGTACGCACCGGCTCCTGGGCGGCAAGGCGTGCCGGAATAATGCCGCCCGACGACTGCATCACATGCACCCGCCCGCCCGCGTGCTGTTCGGCGACGCGCTGCTCCAGATGCTGCAGGTAGCTCTGCATTCTTGGCGCGAGATACGCATTGACGACAATGGTCGATGCACGCTCGTACTCGCGGAATTCCGGCAAGATGCGATGCGAGGTGGAGATGGGTATACCAAGACAGCGCAGCGCGGCTTCCACGCGCAGCTCAGTCTCAGGGTTGGCAAAGGCGAACAGCAGCGAAATCGCGACTGCTTCCGCCGCGCTCGCGTGCACAGCTTCTACAAGAGCGGCAAGGTCTCCCTCTGTCGGCGAGCGAAGGATTTCCCCGCCTGCGCTCACGCGTTCCGGCACGCCAAAGCGCAGCTCTCGTGGCACCAGGCACACCGGCACGGGCGCGAACCAATCGTAGAGTTTGGCTCGCGTCTGGCGCCCGATCGCAATCGTGTCCTCAAAGCCCGCGGTCGTTACAAACGCGACGCGCGCGCCCTTGCGCTCCAATATGGCGTTGGTGCCAATGGTCGTGCCATGGCGCAGATCGACTGCGTTCCCGGCGCTAATCTGCGCCAACGCATCGAGGACCGCGCGGGCAGGGTCATCGGGCGTGGAAAACAGCTTCAAAACCTTCAGCCGGCCTCCGGCGATGGAGACGCAATCCGTAAACGTGCCGCCGGTATCAACCGCTACGCGCAAAATTGATTGGCTCCCGAATCGTGGCATCACGGCAACTCCGGAGAGCTGCTGCATCCCAAGAACTGTATACCAAGCGGAGCTGATTGGGACGGCACTTCGGGTGACTGGCCGAGTCCCCGAGTAGATCAGAAGCGCAACCGGTGCGTCGCGTCACCTTCCAAGGCTTCGTCGCATCAGCGTATATTGCGTCTTGGCCGCGAAGGCAGGTCAGAGACACTGTAAAAAGGAAACGGAATGACCATGAAAGAAACGCCCATTGGTTCAGCGAAGTTATGGAAAGTCCCGGCCACGGCTGGCCTTATGCTGCTGATTTTGCTCGGCCGACCAGCGTTGGCGCAGGCCGCCGCCGCGTCATCGCCAAGCGCTCGCGATCCGCTGAAAAGTGGCTTCGAGAATCCACCGCAAAGCGCACGTCCGCTGGTGTGGTGGCACTGGATGAATGGCAACATCAGCAAGGAAGGTATCAAGCTCGACCTGGAGTGGATGCACCGGGTCGGCATTGGGGGATTCCAGAACTTCGATGCGGCCCTGGCGACTCCGCAGGTGGTGGACAAACGCCTCGCCTACATGACGCCGGAGTGGAAGGATGCCTTCAAGTACGCAACGACGCTGGCCGGCCAGTTGGGCATGGAGGAGGCGATTGCCGGGTCGCCGGGTTGGAGCGAGAGCGGCGGCCCATGGGTGCCTGGCCCGGAGGCAATGAAGAAGTATGTGTGGAGTGAGACGCCGGTGGAAGGGGGCAAACCGTTCACGGGAACGCTGGCTCACCCGCCGGCGAACACTGGGCCATTCCAGAACCTGCCGCTGGCCAGCACCGCATTTGCCGCGCCGCAGTTCTACGCAGACAGCTCTGTTGTTGCGTATCGTCCGCCGGAGGGCGACGCAACGCTGCAACCGAAGATCAGCTGGAGCAGCGGAACGATCGATACGACGCTGCTGACCGATGGCGACCTGGTGAAAACGACGGGCCTGCCCAGGGCCGCGGCTGGAGAGAAGGCGTGGATCCAATATGAGTTCCCCCAACCGCAGAGGATGTGCGCGCTGACGATTGTGCGCCGTCCGGATGGCCCGGGCGATGACTTCTTCGCGCGAGGAGGCGGTCCCGACTCAGGCGAAGCACTCGAAGCCAGCGACGATGACGTCAACTTCCGAGTTGTTGCCACAGTCCCGAAGGGTGGGTCCGCGGAGCATACGATCGCGTTTCCTCCGGTGGTGGCGAAGTATTTCCGCATGACCTTCAAGACCATGTCCGCCAGCGGAGCGGGAGCGGCGACTGCAAGGCCTCCCGCTGACATCGCGCTCGCGGAACTCGTGCTTCACCCCGATGCCCGCGTGAATCGCTTCGAAGAGAAGGCGGCGTTCAATCAAACGCCCGATCTCTACGGCTTCGCGACACCTGATGAGCCGCAGTCGGCCGTAATTCGCAAAAGCGACGTGATCGATCTGACCGACAAAATGCATTCCGACGGCACGCTGGACTGGACACCTCCCGCGGGCCGATGGGTTGTGCTCAGAATCGGCTATTCGCTGCTTGGCATCACAAATCACCCCGCGACGCAGGAGGCCACCGGGCTTGAGGTGGACAAGCTGAACGCGCATTACGTGAAGAACTATATGGATCGGTATCTGGACAGTTACAAAGAGACGGTCGGCGTGGACTTCATGGGCAAACGCGGCATCCGCTACGTGATCAACGATAGCTGGGAGGCGGGTGCGCAGAACTGGACCGACAAAATGATTGCGGACTTTACGCGGCTGCGCGGCTACGATCCGCACCCGTGGTTGCCGGTGTTGGCCGGTCACGTGGTTGAGAGCGCAAAGGCCAGCGACCAATTCCTTTGGGACCTGCGCAAGACGATCGCGGACCTGACCGCGACCGAGCATTACGGCCAGTTGGAAGCCTCGCTGAAGGAGCGCGGCATGGGCCACTACGGCGAGTCGCACGAGTCGGGGCGCGCGTTCATCGCCGATGGCATGGAGGTGAAGAAATATAACGACATCCCCATGAGCGCGATGTGGGCGCAGGCGCCGGGCGTAAACCGGGAGCAGTACAACTACGACGCGGACGATCGCGAGTCGGCTTCGGTAGCGCACATCTACGGGCAGAATCTGGCGGCGGCGGAGTCGATGACGGCGAGAATCAACAGCGCATGGGCGTGGTCGCCGGCGACGCTGAAGCCGACCGCGGACCAGGAACTTGTCAACGGCATTAACCGTTTCGTGATTCACGAATCCGCCCACCAGCCGCTGATGGACAAGGCGCCGGGGTTGACGCTTGGGCCATATGGCCAGTGGTTCAATCGCAACGAAACGTGGGCGGAGGAAGCACGCCCGTGGGTCGATTACCTGGCGCGCAGTAGCTACATGCTGCAGCAGGGGCGCTTCGCCGCGGACTTGCTGTACTTCTATGGCGAAGATTCGAACCTGACGGCGATCTTCTCGAATTCCGCGCCAAAGCTGCCTGAGGGCTATGGATTCGACTACATCAATGCAGATGGCCTAATCCATATGTTCCATGTGGCCAACGGAAGGATTACGACTGCAAGTGGAATGAACTACCGGCTGCTGGTGCTGGATCCCTACAGCAAACACATGTCGCTGCCGGTGTTGCGTGCCATTCACAGCTTGGTGGAGCAAGGCGCGGTGGTTGCCGGGGAGAAGCCGACTGACACCCCGAGTCTGGCCGACGACCAGGCTGAGTTCAACAAATTGAACGATGAGTTGTTCGGCAACGGAACGGGCGTGCACACGCTGGGCAAAGGCCGTGTCTATGCAGGGCAAGATGCAGCTTCGGCGCTGAAAGCTCTCGATATGGCTCCCGACTTCGATCACATCCAGCCCGAAGTGGATGCGCGGATCGCATTCGTGCATCGCAAGCTGGCCGATGGCGACATCTACTTTCTCGACAATCGCAACGATCGCGGCGAGACCGTGGATGCGAGCTTCCGCGTGACCGGCAAAGAACCGGAGTTGTGGCATGCTGAAACCGGCAAGTCGGAACCTGCTTCCTACACCACCGCGGATGGACGCACGACCGTGCCGCTGCATCTTGAGCCGTGGGGCACGGTGTTCGTCGTATTCCGCAAGCCCACAACGAACACCACGCGCACGCTCCCGACGGCGGTCGAAACGAAGCTGACGACTGTCGAGGGTCCATGGGAAGTGAGTTTTCAGGAGCATCGCGGCGCGCCCGCATCCGTCACGCTGGATAAGCTGACGGCGTGGAACGACAGCGCGGACACGGGAGTGAAGTACTTCTCCGGCGCTGGCACTTACACGAAGACTATTGACGCATCAGCAGACTGGTTCAAGCCGGGCACAGCTATATGGATCGATCTGGGCGACGTCAAGAACCTGGCGGAAGTGACCGTCAATGGAGTTGCGCTCGGCGTCGCCTGGCACGCTCCCTATCGCGTGGATGCTACGAAAGCGCTGAAGCCGGGAAGAAATGAAATCACCATCAAAGTGGTGAACGCCTGGGTGAATCGATTGATAGGCGATCAGCAGTCGAATGCGACCAAGTACACCTTTGCCGACATCACCCCCTACACCGCCAAATCGCCGCTGCAAACGTCCGGGCTTCTGGGTCCGGTCGTAGTCGTGAGAACGACGAAAAAGTGATTCAGCGCAGGTGAATGACGTAGGCGCAGAGCATTACTTCGACGCCGATGATCGACGCCAGAAAGATGCTGTGCTTCAAGGTGAAGCGGAACAACTTCGACTGATCCGCAATTGACATTCCAGTCGCGGCTGCCGCCACCGCGATGGTTTGCAGACTGATCATCTTGCCCATCACTCCGCCCGCCGAGTTCGCCGCCGCGATCAGCACCGGATCGAATCCCAGCCGGGTTGCGCTGACTACCTGCAGGTTGCCGAACAGCGCGTTGGCGGAGGTGTCGGACCCGGTCAGAAACACTCCGAGCCAGCCCATAATCGGGCTGAAGAATGGGAAGGCCCGGCCGGTTGCTGAAAACGCCAGCCCGAGGGTTCCGGTTGCGCCGCAGTAGTTCATCACAAAGGCCATAGCCAGCATTGAAGCCACGGTAATGGTTGGCCGAATCAGCTTATGCGCGACCGACAGGATGATCTTGCCTAACGCGCTCGGCCTCATGCCGGCGAAGGCCGCTGCCAGCAGCGACGCGCCCATGCACGAAGTGCCCGAAGCCGAGAGCCAGTTGAAGGTGAACTTCGCAGCATACGGCGTTGGGACTCGAACGATCGGCGGCATGCGCAGAATCTCGTTGTGCAGCCCCGGCCACGCAAACGAGAGCGTAACCCTATTCAGGATCGCCGCAAATGGCGGAAATCCCCAGGCCAGCACGAAGACCACCAGCAGCGCATACGGCATCCAGGCCAGCCAGATTTCGCGTTTCGTATAGTGCGGCCCCGACCTGAGATCGTGCTTCCGTAGCGGCAGCTCGTCGGTGACCGTCTTCATTGACTCGTCAACTTCGCCCGCGTGCTTCTCGGTGTGCTTCGGCTCCCAGAAGCGGAGTAACAGCACCAGCGCGCCCATCGCGCCAATCGAACTCAGGATGTCGGTCAACTGCGGTCCAATGAAGTTCGAGACCAGAATGTGGATGGTCGCGAAGACCGCGCCACAAGTCAGGACTGCAGGCCAGACTTCGAGCATCGCCGGCAGACCGCTGGTGACCAGGATCAGGTACGCCGGCAGAATGAACGCCACTGGCGCGGTCAGAGTGCCCGCAATGCCGCTGAGGCCGGCAACGCCATGCACGCGCTCCAGCGGCAATCCAGTGATGCCCGCCAGCGTGATCACAGGAATGCCAATCGACCCGAAGGCCACTGGCGCGGTGTTGGCTAACAGGCAGATGGACGACGCATACAGCGCCGAGAATCCCAGCCCAACCATCATGGCGGCGGCCACGGCCACCGGCGTTCCAAAGCCGGCGCAGCCCTCGATAAACGCGCCGAACGCGAACGCGATCAACAGCGCCTGCATGCGCTTGTCTGAGGTGATGGAGCCGATCGAATCCTTGATGACCTCAAACTTGCCGGTCGTCACCGTAATCTCATACAGGACCAGTGCCCAAAACACGATCCATGAGATCGGGAAGATCCCAAAGCACGCGCCATACGCGGTGCTGCTCGCGACATGGACGTACGACATGCCGTAGGCAAACTTCGCCAGCACCAGGGTTGCAGCCAGTCCAGCCAGGGCCGCAATCCACGATGCCTTGCGCTTGACGCCCAACAGGTACAGCAGCACCAGTGTCGGAATGCTGGCCAGCAATGCGGAGACACCAAGCCCTCTGCCAAGCAGGAAGTAGGGTTGGGACCAAACCTGGTGCATTCCAAGAACCTCCTTGGGCCGAAGAGCAGTTAGCGGATCAGCATGGAGACGATACTCGCGGACATAAGGTTGGCCATGGTCCCAGCCAGCATGGCGCGAAAGCCGAGGCGGGCGAGGTCGTTGCGGCGGTTGGGGACGAGCGCGCCGATGCCGCCGATCTGCATCCCGATGGAGCCGAGGTTGGCGAATCCGCACAAGGCAAACGTGGCAATTGAAAAGGTGCGCGGCGTGAGCGTGTTCTTCCACAATCCAAGCTGTGTGTAGGCGACGAACTCGTTGAGCACCGCGCGGGTGCCGAGCAGGTTGCCGATCTTCTGACACTCGTTCCAGGGGATGCCGATGAGCCACGCGACCGGCGAAGCCAGCGTGCCCAACGCGTTGCCCAGCGAGTGCGGAAACGGTATGTGGCCGTGCGCCCAGAGCCCGTTGGAGATGCCAAGCATACAAGCGTTAACCAGGCCAACCAGCGCGAGGAAGCTGATGAGCATGATGGCGACGTTGAAGGCCAGCGCACCGCCGTCGATGGTGCCGCGGGCAATGGCGCCTATGAAGTTCTCGTTGGCGTGCTCCTCCGACGGCGGCATCTTTACCGTGCCGGCCGTGGCGGGGATTTCGGTCTCGGGCACCAGCATCTTGGCAACCAGAATGGTGCCGGGCGCGGTCATGATTACGGCGGAGAGCAGGTCCTTGGCATGGATGCCGAAGGCAATGTAGGCGGCCATGATTCCGCCGGACACATGCGCCATGCCCGAGGTCATGATGGTCATGAGTTCGGAGTTGGTCGCGCTGGCGAGAAAAGGCCGGATGGTGAGCGGCGCCTCAGTCTGGCCCATAAAGATGCTGGCGGCAACATTGGTGCTCTCCGCGCCGCTGGTGCCCATGGTTCGTTGCATAACCCACGCGACCACCTTGATGATCTGCTGCATGACTCCGATGTGGTAGAGGATCGCGAAGAAGGCCGATACGAAGATGATCGTTGGCAGGACGGCGAAGGCGAAGACGTGGAGGACGCTGTTGGGATCGCCAAGCGGGCCGAAGACCATGATGGAGCCGTCGGCGGAGTGGCCCAGCATCGAGGTGACTGCGTTACTGGCAACTTGAAGGATGGTCTGACCGTAGCTCCACTTGATGACGAGGAACGCAAAGACGATCTGGAGGCCAAGCCCCCAAGCGACCGTGCGCCAGCGGATGGCCTTGCGGTTGGTGGAGAGCGCGTAGGCGACGCCAAGGAAGGTGAAGAGACCGAGAAGACCAGTGAATCGTGGCACGTGCGCTCCGTTCGGCTAGTGCGTGGGATGGTGACCGCTTGGTGAAGTGTGGGTTGAGTGTAACCAATCACAAGGCAGCACGGCGACGGAATTCGTCCCGTTGTCTGCGATCACTCGAGCTGGTCTTTGGTAATAATCTCCCGGATAAGGGGGATGGGGACAGGTGGCGCCGGGGCGACTTGCAGGGTTTCGCGGAGCATGGATTCGGGTTCGTCGAGCAAGGCAGAGTCTTCACTGTAGAGTGTGGCGAAGGGCTGGCCTGCTTCTATCAGGTCGCCGAGTTTGGCATGCATCTCAATTCCGGCGTGGGCGCTAACCGGTTCGCCGGGTCGCGTGCGGCCGGCACCGAGACGCTGAACCGCCCAGCCGATCCTGGTGCAATCCATCGCTGCGACGTAGCCGGCGCGATCGGCGGCGAGGGTGCGGGTTGCGGTGGGTTTGTGAAAGGCGGCGGGGTTGGCGAAAGCAGCCACCGCGGCCGGACAGTCGTCGGATTGCAGCTCGACCATTTCGAGGAAGTGCTGGTAGGCCGATCCGTCGGCGAGGAGTTTGGCGGAGAGGACGGCGCCCGCCTCGGGAGTTGTGGCTTTTCCTCCCAGGTGGAGCATGTGGCCGGCGAGGGCGTGGGTGAGATTGAGCAGGTCGGAGCTGAGACGCAACTTCTCGAGCGGAAGAGTGAAGGCGAAGTCGGGGGAAAAGTGCTGGAAGAGTTCGAGACACTCCTGGACCTCTACCCAGTTGCCGGAGAATCGCCCCAGCGGCTGGTCCATGGAGGTGAGCAGTGCGACCGTGCGGGTACCGGCCCGCTCGCCGGTTTCAACCATGAGGCGGGCCAGCAACTGCGCGTCGGTGTAGCGAGACATAAACGCGCCGGACCCGGTCTTGACGTCGAGCACGAGCGCGTTGAGGCCGGCTGCGAGTTTCTTGCTCATAATGCTGGCGGTGATGAGGTAGGGTGACTCGACCGTGCCGGTGTGGTCGCGAAGCGCGTACAAGATGCGGTCGGCGGGAACCAGCGTAGGTGTCTGGCCGGCCATAGCGAAGCCGCATTCCTGCAGAATGGAGAGGAATTCGGGCAGCGGGAGCTGGGTGCGAAAACCGGGGATCGTCTCGAGCTTGTCGAGCGTTCCACCGGTATGGCCGAGCGAACGGCCTGAGATCATCGGATCGCAGAGGCTGTAGCCCTCGCCCTCGGCCGCCGGGGCGCCCGCAGCGGCAATGATGGGTGCGATAAGGAGGGAGGTCTTGTCGCCGACACCGCCGGTCGAGTGCTTGTCCACCGTGAAGCAGTGGAGCGGGGTGGGGTCGAAGACCTCGCCCGAGAAGCGCATCGCCTGGGTAAGGGCCGCCAACTCCTGCGGATTGAGGCCGCGCAGGAAGACGGCCATCAGGAAGGCAGCGGCCTGGGCGTCGGTCGGGGTTGGGCTCTCCGGAGTGCGATGGACCAGCGCGTGGATGAACCCCTGAATTTCGGCGTCGGAGAGGACGTGGCCGTCGCGCTTGTGCTGGATGACGTCGATTGGATGAATGGTCATGAAGGCTGCTGGTCGCGGGTTGAGGTTGGCGGGCTAAGGCTCATAACTCACGGTGAATCCTGCGCGCTTGGCCGTTTCGATGACCAGGAATGACAACCATTCTATTCGGGCGGCAGGCGGAAAGCGGCAGGGAGAAGCGCCCCAAGGGTTGTCGAAACAGTTTCACCTGTGGCAGAGGGGTAGAAGATGGCGGTCTCCGCGGAGGAGAACTCCAGGATGGTCTGACGGCAGGCACCGCAGGGCATGCAGGCTGCGCCGTTGAGATTGACGACAGCGACCGCGCGGATGCGTATGTCCGGACCGTAAAGGGAGACGGCCGCGGCGATGGCAGCCTGTTCGGCGCACGTAGTGAGGCGGTAAGAGGCGTTCTCAACATTGGTCCCGGTGCTGATCTCACCAGGCTGGCGCGCGTCTGCATGCAGCAGGACCGCCGCGCCAACGCGGAATTGGCTGTAGGGCGAGTAGGAGTTGCGGGCGGCTTCGGTGGCGCGCTGGTGGAGAGCGGCGATTTCAGCGCTGGTCAGCGGACTCGACGGCATAGGGCTTGAGGTTAGCGGCTGGAGCGGGGGAAGGCAAGCCCCGGCAAATGCCGATCACTCAGCTACCAGGGGGCGGGCAAGATTCATGGTTCGGAGGCGGCGGCCCGATAAGGGAATAGTGGATGAGCTGACGAAGGAATTTCTCGCGGAGAGCCAGGAGGCGCTGGAGCGGATGGAGCTCTGCGTGACCGAGCTCGAGAAGCGGCCGGGCGATGGTGAACTGGTGTCGGAGATCTTCCGCACGGTGCATACCATCAAGGGAACCACGAGTTTCCTGGGGTTCAACCGCCTGCAGGCGTTGGCGCACACCGGCGAGAGCCTGCTGGTGGCGCTGCGCGATGGAAAAATCGCAGTGACTTGCGAGTTGATCAGTGGACTTTTGAATCTGCTGGACAGGCTGCGGGAGATTCTACGCCTGATTGAGAACACCGGAACCGAGGGAGCGCGGTCCACGGATGACGACCGCGAGTTGCTCGCGCTGCTGGCGAGGCTGAAGACCGCCAGCGGAGAGTTGTTTCCGAACGAGGAACCCACGCGTCAGAGCCGGGACGTTGTACATATGGATTCTCCGAGTGATCTGCCGGGCAAGGACCAGACACTGCGCATCGATGTCGACGTGTTGAACCGGATGATGGATCTGGTGGGTGAACTGGTGCTGACGCGCAACCAGATTGTGCAGAGCACGCCCGGGGCGCATACCTTCCCCGACCTCGCGCTCAGGCTGAGCAACGTCACGTCGGAGCTTCGCGAATCGGTGAGGCAGGCGAGGATGCAGTCGCTGGGTCATCTGTTTGGAAAGTTCCCCAGGATGGTGCGCGATCTCGCCGCCGTCTGCGGACGGAATGTCCGGATTGAATTCGAGGGGCAGGAAACCAGGCTGGACAAAACCTTGCTGGAGGCGATCCGCGACCCGCTGGCCCACGCGGTGCGGAACTCGGTCGATCACGGAATCGAGCCTGCGGAGACGCGTGTACTGAAGGGTAAGCCGGCCGAGGGAGTAGTGCGTCTGTGCGCGTTCCAGCATAACGGCTCCATCGTGATCGAGGTGATCGACGATGGCGCCGGAATATCGACCGGGCGGGTGTTAGCCAAGGCGATCGAAGGGGGATTGATAACGCCGGAGCAAGCCTCGTCCATGACCGAACGCGAGGTCCTGCAGATGATCTTCGTTGCCGGATTCTCGACCGCGAAGAAAGTAACGAATGTCTCCGGGCGCGGGGTGGGGATGGACGTGGTGCGGGCCAATGTGGAGAAGGTGGGAGGAAGTGTGGAGGTCGAGTCGCGAGCCGGCTTAGGCACCACGGTGCGGCTGCGCGTCCCGCTGACCCTGGCTATCATCCCGGCGCTGGTTGTGCAAAGCGGAGGTCAAAGCTTCGTACTTCCGCAGAGTTCGTTGATCGAGTTGGTGTATGTGCCAACGCGCGATGCCACGGCGGCAATAGAACGAATTGGCGCAACCGAGCTGTACCGCCTGCGCGAGGAGTTGCTGCCGCTGGTGCGGTTGTGCCGACTGCTGGAACTGGAGCAGAGAGCAAGCACAAAACGGCACGGCTTCTACGTTGCGGTGCTGGAGTCGGAGGGGCTTCGGTTTGGGCTGGCGGTCGACGACCTGGGAACATCGGAGGAGATTGTGGTAAAGCCGCTGTCGGGAACGCTTGGAGACATTGGCCTGTTCTCAGGCGCCACGGTGCTGGGAAACGGCTCGATGGCGATGATTCTCGATGTGGCAGTCGCCGGAGCACGGGCAGGAATACGGCCGGCAGCCGATACGATGATGGCGAAGACAGGGCCGGGACAGGGTGACGCGGCCCGGGTGGAGGCAGCCGGCCTCGCGGCAGAGCGCTCGATGGTGATCTATGAAAGCCGCGGGCCTGCGCCCCGACAAGGCGGAAACCCGGCCCGGATCGGGATACCGCTGAGCGCGGTGGAGCGGATCGAGCGCGTTCCGCTCGGCAGCATCGAATATGCGGAAGGAAGAGCCGTGCTTCAATACGGCGGCGAGTTGCTTCCTCTTCAGGATGACGATGCGGTGTTGCCCGCTCTGGGAGCAGCTGCGAACGCAATGGTGACAGTGCTGATCTGCTTGCGCCCACAGGCGCACACGATGCGGCGCGTCGGAATGGTGGTGCGGCGCGTGCTGGGCATATCGACAGGCGTACTGCTGTCTGCGAATGAAGATCTGTACCAGGGCCGCCTGGCGATGGTGGACAGCCGCGTGACCACGGTGCATCGCGAATTTGCCCGAGAGCCGCGCGCGGAAGCGGCTGTATTGCAGGAGGTCGCATGAAGGGCGCGGAGGAGTCGGCCAAGGACAGCGACGATACCGTGTCGTTGTGCTCGGTGCGCGCCGGTTCAGAGTTGTTTGGAATCGAAACGCGGCAGATCCGCGAGGTGCTCGGAGCCAGCACGCCGCTGCGGGTGCCGCTGGCCCCGGAGTATATCGCGGGCGTGGTGCCTTACCGCGGAGAGGTGCTGACAACCGTGAGCTTACGTGCCCTGCTCGGGCTGGAAAAGGGTTCCCCGACAGGCTGCGTGCTGGTATTCGACGACGAGCAGAATAACGAACGGTTTGGGTTGCTGGTCGATGCCATTGGCGGAGTGGCGACGCTGGCTCGCAATACGCTGGAACCGAACCCAAGCACGCTGGACGCGAGCAGCATGGCTTTGTTCGATGGAGCGTACAGAATGCAGCCTGGACTGATGGTGCGCCTGGACCCGCAGCGGCTGCGGCCATCGCAACTGGCGCGGAACGAGTTGTTCGGAGCCGCGAAACTGGGCGGAGAAGGACCGGGATGAGGGCGCTGATCGTAGACGATTCAAGATTCATCCGCCAGCATTTGCGCCAGTTGCTGGAGCAGATTGGCTTGTGTTGCGAGGAAGCCGGCAACGGGCGCGAAGCGCTCCAGTTGCTGCGCGGCGCAGCGCCATTCGATTTCATGCTGTTGGACGTGAACATGCCCCAGATGGGCGGGCTGGAGTGCGTAAAAGCAATCCGCGATGCGGGCCTTCACCCTCCCATGAAGGTGATGATGGTGACGACGGAGGCCGACAACTCATTCATCTGCCGTGCCTTGGAGTGCGGGGCGGACGAATTCCTGATGAAGCCATTCACGCCGCAAAGCCTGCGCGAAAAGCTGATGATGCTGGGGCTGGCGGCGGCTTAGATGGACATGATATCCGAAGACATTCGAGACCTTCTGCGAACCAATCAGCCGACCAGTCCGCATCGCGCAGTGGTCGAAGCAATGACCATCAACGAGACCGCCTTCTTCCGCGATCACAAAATGTTCGAGGTGCTTCGCGACACGATTCTGCCACGGCTGATCGAAGCGAAGACTGCCCAACAGGAGCTGCGGATATGGAGCGCGGCGAGCTCAACCGGACAGGAAACGTACAGTCTGGCGATGCTGCTCTGCGAACACTTCGCGGACCTGGCAGACTGGGACGTCAAGATTATAGGAACGGATACGTCGCCGCAGGCCATTGAGTATGCCAGATGCGGCCGGTACCGCCGGTTGGAGGTGAACCGTGGCTTGGCGGCGCGAATGCTGGTGAAGTATCTGGCACGCGACGGCGAGGAGTGGGAGGTCGCGCCGAACCTGAGGTCGTTGTGCGACTTCCAGAATGCGAATCTGTGCGCGCCCCTGCCCGAGCTGCCGATATTCGACCTGGTGCTGCTGCGAAATGTGTTGCTCTACATTCCGCAGGAGAGCAGAAGCTCAGTTTTTCGAAACGTGCATCGCCAGATGGCGCCTGGCGGGTATCTGGTACTGGGAACGTCAGAGCAGGCAGAGGATTCGACGAACCTCTTCGAAGCGGAGTTCGTTCGGGAGTGCTATTTTTACCGGCCGGCGCAGACATAGCCCCAGGAAGAAGAACTGTTCGAGCTGCATCGCGGCTTACAGCGGGTATTCTGCTGTGGTAACCATCGAGCGATGCCGCCGACCTTGTCCAAGCCGAAGCGTGGCCCCAGAAAAGCAAATCCGGCACCTGCCGCAGAGGCGTCGGGCCGCGATTACGCGGGCAAGGCGGGGTTGGGCGCGGATGGAGCGCTGGCCCTGTTCCACCCGATTGCCGCGGCCTGGTTTCGCGCCGTTTTCGGCACACCGACTGCTCCCCAATGCGAGGGCTGGCCTGCGATCGCGCGCGGTGAGTCGACTCTGATCCTGGCGCCCACAGGCACAGGCAAGACCCTGGCCGCGTTCCTGTGGTGCCTGGACAAACTGATGCTCGGGGGCAGCAACGGCGAGGACGAGCGGGGCTGCCGCGTGGTGTATATCTCGCCCCTGAAGGCGCTGGCCGCCGATGTCGAGCGGAACCTGCGCGCGCCGCTGGCGGGAATCGCAACCATGGCGCAGGAGGCGGGCGTCGCGGTTCGGATACCCGCGATCAGCACGCGCACTGGCGATACTCCGGCGAACGAGCGGGCGCGGTTCCGGCGGCATCCTGGAGACATTCTGATTACGACGCCGGAGTCGCTATACCTGATGCTGACGTCGGAAGCGTCTGAGGCGCTGCGCGCAGTCGAGACTGTAATTGTGGACGAGATTCATGCGCTGGTTCCGACCAAGCGTGGCGCGCATCTGGCACTCTCATTGGAACGGCTGGAATCGCTGGTGCGTGCGAGCGGCGGCAAGCAACTGCAGCGGATTGGACTCTCAGCAACCCAGCGGCCGCTGGAGGAGGTAGCGCGTTTTCTTGGTGGCGCGGAAGAGCAGTTGGCAGTTGAAAACGGCGTTGGTGGCAGCGCGATTACGGATGTGTTGCCGGGATTCGAGGGCGATGATAACGGTACCGCTCGTGCGGAGGCGGGCGTTGGCGGCGTTCGCTTCCGGCCGGTGACGATTGTGAACGCGGGTGCGCGCAAGGCCCTGGAACTGAGAGTGGAGGTTCCGGTCGAGGACATGGCGCGGCTCGGCGAGGCCGACGAACCGGCTCCGACACCGGATGGCCTGAAGCGGACGTCGATCTGGCAGAGCATTCATCCTAGATTGCTCGAGATCGTTCGCGGGCGCACGTCGACGCTGATCTTCGTGAATGCCCGGCGCGTAGCGGAGCGACTGGCGGGCGCGTTGAACGACCTTGCGGGCGAGCCGATTGCACGCGCGCACCACGGATCGCTGGCCGCGCCGCAACGGGTGGAGATTGAAGAGCTGCTGAAGGCGGGCCGGATCAAGGCGCTGGTGGCAACCAGCTCGCTGGAGTTGGGGATCGATATGGGGGCAATCGACCTGGTGATTCAGATTGAATCGCCTCCATCCGTAGCCAGCGGGATGCAGCGCATCGGACGAGCGGGGCACCAGGTGGGCGCGCCTTCGCACGGGATCATCTTTCCGAAGTACCGCGCGGACCTGGTGGCATGTGCCGCAGTGACGCGCGCGATGCACGAGAGCCATGTGGAATCGACGCGGTTCCTGCGCAATCCGCTCGATGTGCTGGCGCAACAGATGGTGGCCGCGATTGCGCACCCGCCAACGGGCAGGGGGCAGAGATCAGGGAACAGGGCTGCAGATGAAAGCGGCGGGATTTCTCATGCGGCTCTGTTTGCGCTGGTGCGCGGCGCGGCGCCGTTTGCCGGGCTGAGCCGCGCGGTATTTGACGGAGTGCTGGACATGCTTGCGGGTCGCTATCCGTCCGACGAGTTTGCCGAACTGCGGCCGCGAATCACGTGGGACAGAACGCGCAACTGGCTGACGCCGCGACAAGGCGTGAAGCGGATTGCGATTCTGAACGGCGGCACGATTCCCGACCGCGGGCTGTATGGCGTGTTCCTTGCGGGGGAGCGCGCGAAGCCGGTGCGCGTGGGCGAACTGGATGAGGAGATGGTCTTCGAGAGCAAGCCGGGCGAGACGTTTGTCCTGGGCGCTTCGACCTGGCGCATCGAGGAGATCACGCACGATCGAGTGCTGGTCTCGCCGGCGCCGGGCAATCCGGGCAAGATGCCGTTTTGGCATGGCGACCGCGCGGGACGACCGATGGAGTTTGGACGGAGGATCGGCGCGCTGGTGCGCAGCTTGCGCGAGATGCCGCTGGCGGTCGCGGTGACAACGCTGGTGAAGAACCACGATCTGGAGGCTGGCGCGGCAGAGAACTTGATGCGCTATCTGGCCGACCAGGAGATTGTAACCACTATTGTTCCCGATGATCGCAATATTGTGATCGAGCGCGTGCGCGATGAGCTCGGGGCCTGGCGCGTGTGCGTGTTGACACCGTTTGGCAGCAGGATCCACGCGCCGTGGGCGATGGCGGCAGCAGCGAAGATCCATGCCGACGGCGGGCCGGATGTGGAGACGATGTGGACCGAGGACGGCTTTGTGCTGCGCTTCCCGGAGGCAGATGCTGCGCCGGACATCAGCGCGGTGCTGATGGAGCCGGCCGAGGCAGCAGAGTTGGTCGAGCGGCAACTTGGATCGACGGCGCTGTTTGCGGCGAAGTTCCGCGAGAGCGCGTCGCGGGCGCTGCTGCTGCCGCGCAGGCGGGCAGATGGGAGAACTCCGCTGTGGCAGCAGAGGAAACGTGCGTACGACCTGCTGGCGGTGGCGAGCCGCTATGCAAGCTTTCCGATCCTGCTGGAGGCGTATCGCGAGTGCCTGCGCGATGTGTTCGACATGCCGGCGCTGATGGAAGTGCTGCGCGGGATTGAGGATGGTTCGCTGCGCGTGCATACGGTGAATACTGAGAAGTCCTCGCCGTTTGCGGCGGCGCTGCTGTTCGGCTATGTGGCGAATTACATCTACGACGGCGATGCGCCGCTGGCGGAACGGCGGGCCCAGGCGCTCGCAATCGACCAGGACCAATTGCGCGAGTTGATGGGCGATGCGGACCTGCGCGAGTTGCTGGATCTGCATGCGATCGAGGGTACCGAGGAGCAGTTGCAGTGCCTGGTGGAGGGCTACAAGGCGCGGAATGCGGATGGAGTGCACGATCTTCTGCTGCGGCTGGGCGATTTGTCGCGGAATGAGTTACAGAAACGCACAGCTGTGGAAAACGTGTGGGAATTTGTAACGAAACTGGTTCGGGCGAAGCGGGTGATTGAGGCTTCGGTCGCGGGCGAACGGCGGCTGATTGCGGTGGAGGATGCCGGGCGTTACCGCGATGCGCTGGGCGTGGCGTTGCCGGCGGGTTTGCCCGCGGCGTTTCTGGAGGCGGTGCCGGAGGCTGGGCTGGACCTGGTGCGACGATATGCGCGGACGCATGGGCCGTTCACCGCGGCCGAATGCGCGGCGCGGTTTGGATTGCCGGTGGCCGGAGTGGAGGCGACGCTGGAGCGGCTGGTGGCGATGGGGCGCGTGGTTGAGGGCGGATTCCGGCCCGGCGGCGTGCACCGCGAGTGGTGCGACGTAGAGGTGCTGAGGACGATAAGGCGGAAGAGCCTGGCTCGGCTGCGGAAGGAAGTTGAGCCGGTGGAACAGCGCGTGCTGGCGCGGCTGATTACGCGCTGGCAGGGCGTGGTACAGCCGCGGAAGGGTCTGGACGCGCTGCTGGATGTGATCGAGAATCTGCAGGGCGCGGCGCTGCCGGCTTCGATTTTGGAGACGGAGATTCTTCCGGCGCGCGTGAGCGGGTATCGTCCGGAGGACCTGGATACTTTGATTGCCGCGGGCGAAGTGACGTGGGTTGGGTTCGATGCGATTGGCGAGCGGGACGGGCGAGTGGGGCTGTATCTGGCGGAGAAGTTGGAGGCGTTGTGGCCGGTTGGACAGAATACAGAGGTCCTTCACTGCGTTCAGGATAACGGCGTCAAACTGGGCCGCTCGTCCGGGGAGCGGGAGGCGCGGGTTGTTGAATACTTGAAGACTCATGGGGCTTCTTTCTTTCAGCAGATTCATGACGGCACCGGCGGCGGATATCCGGGCGAGACGGTGGACGCGATCTGGAGCCTGGTGTGGCGCGGGCTGCTGATGAATGACTCAGTGCATGCGTTGCGGGCATATTGCGAGCCGGTGAGCACGAAGCACGTGAAGCGGGTGCATCAGCAGGGTGCCGGGTTCCGATCGCGACGGACGACTCCGCCGGCGGCACAGGGGCGGTGGTCGCTGAACGCGGCGGCGCTTGCGGAGGGCAGATCAGGTACGGCCTGGTCGCACGCGATGGCACAGCAGCTATTGACGCGCTACGGCGTGGTGTTCCGCGAGACGGCGCATGCTGAGGGGCTGGCGGGCGGCTTTTCGGCGGTGTATGACGTGCTGAAGGCGATGGAAGAGTCGGGGCGAGTTCGGCGCGGATATTTTGCGGCAGATTTGGGAGCAACCCAGTTTGCCATGCCGGCTGCGGTGGATCTGCTGCGAAGTTTGCGTGCGGAACGCGATGGCGAGGGGCGCGAGTTGCTGATGCTGGCGGCGACCGATCCGGCGAATCCGTACGGGGCGCTGCTGCGCTGGCCGGAGGGCGGCGATGCGGCCAGTTCCCTCACCCGCAGCGTGGGCGCGAGGGTAGTCCTGTGCGATGGAGCGCTGGCTGCGTATCTGCGGCGGGGAAATCCGAGCTTGCAGGTCTTTCTGCCGGAGGAGGAGCCGGGGCGCGGGCGGGTGGCACGGGCGCTGGCGGAGTTCCTGGTGGCCCGGGTGCGCGGGGACCGCGAGGTTGACGCCGCAGGCCGGGCGGGACTGCTGATCGCGACCGTGAACGGGGTTGCGGTGGCTGAGAGCGAGATGGCGGGGGCACTGCTGCAGGCGGGATTCGTGGCCGGGGCGAAGGGGTTCAACGTGCGGCGGGTTGCGGTGCGGGCGTAGCGCCCCTCTGTGTATATAAGGATTTGTTGATACGATTGAGGTTGCGGCTTCGTATATACGCCTTTGCATATGCTTTGTGGGCTGTGGACTGATTCGCGGCCAAGGGTCTGCAGGGGCGCGGACGCAGTCGTTCTTCGTCGGACTACCTCCTGAATGGGGTAAATGGCTATGTTATTGGAAACATTGGTGGTTGTACGTGAGTGTCCACGATCTACCACGCATTGTTTGTTGGAATGATTGAGGTTGCGGGTGAGTGTATACGAATTACCACACTTCTCTTATCCCTCCTGGTGAGTTAAAGTGCGAAGGCCCGGCGGGGTTTGCCGGGCCTGCTTTTCTTTATTCACTTCCTGATACCAGTATAGCAGGTTGACCATAACTCATCTGCATCTATCTTCCGAATGGAATCAGGAAGTTAGGCGATTTTGGGCTTGACAATGATTTGCACAGCTTAGAGTGTATTGGCATCTGATGGCGCGGCGGAGGGAAGGCAATGACCAAGGTGCGACTGCTTGTTGGGATGGTCTGTGGATTGGCGATGGCCGGTGGGGTGGCGGCACAGGTATGGACTCCGCCGGTGCAGCAGCACGACAAGGATATCGCGGCGGAGACGGGCAGCAACGTGGGAGATTTTCCGGACGCGGTGATGAATGGGCCAGCGGGTACGCAGGAGGAGTGCTCGGTGGAGGTGAGGGTGATGCGGGCAGGGTCGATGACGCCGATTGTTCGCGGGGTGAGGCTGACGGCGGATACGATCGACGAGCATGGCCACCCGACGCCGGGCGGGAAGTTGACGGTGACCGCTGAGGCGGGCGGGATTTGGATGATTCGGAATGTGCCGCCTCACTTCCTGGTTGCGGACAGCTTTGACAACGGGGGTGCGGGGCGCGGGTGGATCAGCCGGCGGTGCTGGGGATCGGTGCAAACGCTGCTGCTGGTGGTGCATGATCCGTCGAATTTGGGGAAGGGCGCGGATTGGGTTTGGGATAAGAACGGGAAGTATGCGATGAGGTGAGGAACTAACAACAGCAAAAGCCAATACGGGGATTCTCCGCTGCGCTCAGAATGACAAACAAGCCTTGTAAGGCCAGTAGGGGTGGGCACCCAATTTGATGGGCTGGGACGAGGCGGCGGGTTGATTGATATAGTTCGAGTTTCTGCTCCGGGGCCGCGGGGCTAATTTGCGGCGACGGAGGCGTGCGATGGCGAAAGCGGCGTCGGTGGTGTTGCTGTGCGGGGTGGGGATGGCCGGGGTGGGCGCTGCTGGAGCCGGAACGGCGTGGGCGCAGCAGCAGCCGACGGCGTATACGGTGACGGTGGTGAACTCGATGATGGGGTCGTCGATGACGCAGACGATCTATCGCAATGGATCGAAGGCGGTGATCGACACGGACACTCCGGCGGCGAACGGCAGCCCAGCGATGAAGGCGCGCGCGCTGTATGACCTGAGCGCGCATACGAATGAGGCGTGGAACTTGGCGGACAGCTCGGGCGGATGCTCGTCGGGGACATTCTCGGGCGACTGGGGCGATCCGTTTGCGGGGCTGGCGGATGTGAGCACGGGGAAGCTGACGGGGACGGAGACGGTGAACGGCTTTGCGACCAAAGTGTACGCGGTGGACGCGGGTGGCGGAGCGACGGCGAAGGTGTGGGTGGACACCAAGACGGGGCTGCCAGTAAAGGTTGACGTGACCCAGGGGACGACCACGCAGACAATTTCCCAGGTGACGAAGTTTACCGTGGGAGCGCCGCCGGCGTCGGTGTTTGTGATCCCTGCGAATTGCACGGCGGCTGGCGGGCCTCCGCCGCCCTCGCAGCGGGACAAGGACATTGCGGCGGAGACGGGGAGCAACGTCGGCGATTTTGTGGACGCGGTGATGACGACGGCGCCGGGACCGCAGGATACGTGCTCAGTGGCGATCCGGGTGATGAAAGCGGTGTCGATGACGCCGATAACCAGTGGGTTTACGCTGTCGGCGGACACGCTGGACGACCAGAACAACCCAGTGCCAGGCGGGAAGCTGACGGTGACGGCGGGGGCGAATGGAGTGTGGAGGATTGCGAATGTGCCGGCGAGATTTGATATGTCGGAGGACTTTGGCAATGCGGGGGGTGGAGGTGGGACTCTGCGGAGGCAGTGCTGGGGGCCGGTGAGTACTCTGCTGCTGGTGGTGAAGGACCCGACGAAGCTGGGGTTGGGGGCGGATTGGCTCTGGGATGTGAAGGGGAAATATGGGGTGAAGTGAGTGTTGGTGGACCCCACCCATGCGATGAAGCCGCATGAATGGGGCACCCGGCTATCACGCCGATTCCGCTGCGGTTATGGCCGCATATCCGTTCAAGACGCCTTTGGGTCGGAGGTTGTCGTAACCCTAGCCGGTTGTTGGTACCTGATTCGCTCATTTTGAGCCATGTGGCGAAGTACATCTGCAAGCACAGGGTCGTAGGATTCGGCGTGTTGAGCATCTTTCTCAAACTCTTTGGCCGTGAAGCCGCCGAGGGTCGTGTATTCAATCTCAGTTTTCATAAAATGACTTCTCCATTCTTTCCTTGTTTCATTAAATGCAAAACCCCGCTCGTGAGCGGGGTTGCGGTAGCTATTTCTCTAGCGAGAGTACACCCTGTGTCAAGCGGAGTCAAACGGATTTTGGTTCCTAGAGGGGCTGCTCAAATCCGCAGCTTATCTAAATGAAGTTTGCGTTAATCTTGAACCCAGGTGGCAGTTCACGGGTCAACTCTAGGCTCGGAGGGGGAATCGGATGAAAGCTACGACGCTCGCAATGTTTTTCCTGATCCTTGTGTGTTCTGGTGCAACTGCTCAGACGCAAACGTCACCTTCACATGCTGAGGTCTCCAGTTGGGAACTACGGGCTGGGCAATTGGAAGAAATTGCCATGTGCCATCACGCAATCAAGGCTGCACATCATGATGGGTTAGCGCTCAACCAGAATCCGTATTATCGATACATCATCAATTCGCCGCAAAGCACGTCTAGAGAAAATATTTACCCTATTCCCCAACGCTGCAAGGGTTTGGAAACGGACTGGATTCTCGATTACACCAACATGCATGCAGATGTTAAGGCTATCGAAGACAAAACCATGCGTGACGAAGTTGGAATGACAATTTCAGACGTGGCAACTGATGCTCAGTTCCTGACCATTGTTATTAACAAGATGGAAATTGAAGGCGATAAGGCCAAGTTTTGGGAAAACCGGGACAAGGACATAACAGAGTAAGAATTGGGAATAGAAATGACGGCCCGGCCAAAGGGATGGCGGATGGAAAAACAGGCAACGGCAAGAGCCAACACGGGGATTCTTCGCTGCGCTCAGAATGACAAGCGTTTGGGTGGTGGGGCGTTCAGACGGGGTAAACTAGCTGGATGATTGACGATCTGGAATATCGATACTCCCCGGTGCGCGAACGGGTTCGCGAGCTGCGGGAGTATCTTTGACTCGGCGCGGCTGAAGCGGGAACTGGCGGTCATTGAAGAGAAGATTTCCGATCCGGCGGTGTGGGCGGACGGGGCGAAGTCGCAGCCGTTGATGCGCGAGCGGAAGCGTCTGGAGACGCTGCTGGCGGACGATGCGGAGCTGGCCCGGCGGCAGGACGACATCGAGGCTTACTTCGAGCTGGCGAAGGAAGGCGAGGCGACCGAGCCGGACCTGGAGCGGGAGATTCCGGCGCTGGTGGAGTTCTCGGAAAAGCTGGAATCGAAGACGATGCTGTCGGGCGAGACGGATGCGCTGAACGCAATCGTGACGGTGCATCCGGGGGCGGGCGGGACCGAGAGCCAGGACTGGGCCGAGATGCTGATGCGGATGTATCTGCGCTGGGCGGAACGGCAGGGGTTTAAAACAGAGATCAACGAGATTCAGGATGGGGACGAGGCGGGGATCAAGAGCGCCACGTTTACGATTACGGGCGAGTTTGCGTTCGGGCTGCTGAGCGGAGAGACGGGTGTGCATAGGCTGGTGCGGATTTCTCCGTTCGACCAGGCAAAGCGGCGGCATACGAGCTTTGCCAGCGTGTTTGTGAGCCCGGAGATCGATGACACAATTGTGATCGATATCAAGACGGAAGATCTGCGCATCGATACCTACCGGTCGGGTGGCAAGGGTGGGCAGCATGTGAATACGACCGACTCGGCCGTGCGGATTACGCATATACCGACGGGCCTGGTCACGGGCTGCCAGAATGAGCGCTCGCAACACAAGAACAAAGACAGGGCGATGAAGATGATGCGGTCGAAACTTTATGAGTACGAGCTAGATAAGAAGAAGGCGGCGACGCGGAAGATTGAGGACTCGAAGCTGGAGATTGGGTTTGGATCGCAGATACGGAGTTATGTGCTGCAGCCGTACCGGATGGCGAAGGACCTGCGGACGCGCGTGGAGGTGGGCGACGTGGACAAGGTGCTGGATGGCGATCTGGAGCCGTTTATTCGCGGGTATCTACGGATGCGGCGGGAGGGGAATCTGCCGGCGGTGGTTGTGGACGAGGATGAGGTGTAGGACAAGAACGAGCAGAAGATAAGACGGACACGGATCAGTGCGGATTGAATCCGGATCAAGAGCTAAGGAGTTGAAAAACCAAATTGCTTTATCCGTTTTGATCCGTGTGATCCGTGGTCGGTTTTGGGTTGGGGCGCATCCAAGATGAAGCGGTAATGGGGTGAGCGATGGCCAAGGCTGAAGCGAAGAAGACGCCGAGTGAGAGCGAAGAGCTGCGCACGCAGTTGGTGGCGCTGCTGGATGGCGGGCAGGCGCATGTGACGTTTGCGGACGCGGTCGCGGATTTTCCGGCGAAGCTGCGCGGGGAGGTGCCCAAGGGGGCGGCGCATTCTGCGTGGCAGGTGCTGGAGCATATTCGGATTGCGCAGCGGGACATTCTGGATTTCTCCGCGCCGCCGACGGGCGGGTATCAGGCGATGGCGTGGCCGGCGGATTATTGGCCGAAGGAAGCGAAGCCGGAGGCGGGTGCGTGGGAGCGTTCGATTGCAGCGGTTAATGCCGATTTGGAGAAGTTCAAGGCGCTGATCGTGAAGCCGGGGGCGGACCTGGCGAAGCCGTTCCGGTGGGGGACAGGGCAGAATCTGCTGCGCGAGGCGCTGCTGATTGCCGACCACAATGCGTATCACGTGGGCGAATTGATTGTGCTGCGGCGGTTGTTGGGCGCTTGGGGTGCTTCGCACCGTCCTTGACGCTTCGCGTGAAAGCGAAAACGGATTTCTGCAGGAGTCATGAGAAGGATGATGGAATGAATGAACCGGAAGTGATTGATGAGATGTTGGGCGATGGGCGGGGACGGACGATTGCAGTGGTTGGGTTGTCGGAGAATCCGGGAAAGCCGAGCCATTATGTTTCGGCATATATGCAACAGCATGGATACAAGATTTATCCGGTGAATCCGTCGCTGGAGAGCGTGCTGGGCGAAAAGAGTTACAAATCGCTGGCGGAGCTTCCGGTAAAGCCGGAGGTGGTGAACGTGTTTCGTGTGCCGGCGCAGATTCCGGCGATTGTGGACGAGATGCTGGCGCTGGGGCTGAAGAACCTGTGGGTGCAGTTGGGGATCGTGAACCTGGAGGCGGCGAAACGCGCGGAAGCAGGCGGGATTCGCGTGGTGATGGATAAGTGCATCATGGTGGAGCACCGGAGACGCCAGTTGTAGGTACAGTTGCAGGTTGCTAGTTGTTAGTTGTTAGTTGGAACAAGCTAGAGACGAAGTGCAGACAATTCTCAAGTCAACAACGAAATACAATCGAGGTGTGAGGATTCGGCAAACTATCTTTGCGCTGGTGCTGGCGATCTGCGGCGTGGCCGCGGGGGCGGATGCGCGGGGCCAGATTGCGGTGGTCGGCGACGGCGGGCCGGGGCCGGTGAAGGCGCAGCATCTGACGGCGGAGCTGGTCGAACTGGGGCCGGCGATTGCGCCGGGCGGAACGCAGGTGGTGGGGCTGGTGCTGTCGCTGGAGGAGCACTGGCACGTTTACTGGATGAACGCGGGCGACTCGGGTGAGCCGCCGAAGATTGCGTGGACGTTGCCGGTCGGGATCACGGCAGGAGAGATGCAGTTCCCGATTCCACAGCGGCTGCCGCTGGGGCCGTTGATGGACTTCGGGTACGAAGACCACGTTGCGTTTCCGGTGACGGTGACCGCGGCAGCGACGATGAAGCCGGGGCCGGTGCACCTGGACGCACAGGTAACTTGGCTGGTGTGCGCGCAGGTTTGCCTGCCGGGCAAGGCTCATCTGGGGCTGGACCTGACCGTGCAGCCGGGAGCGCCGCAGCCGGCGCAGGAGCCGCTGGTGGGTGCGCTGGGCGAGGGGATGACGCTGCTGCCGAAGCCGCTGCCTGCGGGGGCGAAGTTCTCGGTCGAGGGCGACGCGCAGCAATTTGCGCTGACGCTGACGGGTGGCACGCGAGAGACGGACGCGGAGTTCTATCCGTATGTGCAGGACACGACCGATGTGATTGCGAATGCGGCGGAGCAGACCGTCGAGCCGCAGAAGGATGGGTTGCGGCTGTTGGTGAAGCGGTCGCAAGATTCGGATTCGGCGGCGCTGCCGGCGACGCTGAGCGGGGTGTTGCGGCTGTCGGACACGGTGGCGTATGACGTGAGCGCGCCGGTGGTGCAGGTGGCGAGTGTGGCGACTCCGGTGGCGGGTGGCGGCTCGGCGGCCGGCGTTACGGCGCTGGGTGCGATTGGGCTGGCGTTTGCGGGCGGGATTATTTTGAACCTGATGCCGTGCGTGTTTCCGGTGCTGTTCTTGAAGGGGCTGGCGCTGGTGCAGACGGCGGGCTCAGGCAATGCGCAGGAGCGCGGGCATGTGCGGCGGCACGGGCTGGCATACGCGCTGGGGATTCTGGTGTCGTTCTGGGCGATTGTGGCCGTGCTGCTGATGGTGCGCGCAGGCGGCAGCCACGTGGGTTGGGGATTCCAGTTGCAGTCGCCGGGGTTCCTGGCGGTGCTGGCGTCGTTCATGTTTTTCTTTGCGCTGTCGCTGGCGGGGCAGTTTGATATTGGGTTGTCGCTGACGTCGGTGGGCGGGGAGCTGGCGCAGAAACCGGGCTACGCGGGCAGCTTCTTTACCGGCGTGCTGGCGACGGTGGTGGCTACTCCGTGTGCCGCTCCGTTTATGGGTGCGGCGGTCGGGTTTGCGCTGACGCAGGCGGCGGGCGTGACGTTTGCGGTGTTTACGGCGCTGGCGCTGGGGTTGGCGCTGCCATATGTGCTGCTGAGCTGGCAGCCGGCGTGGGTGCGGGTGCTGCCTAAGCCGGGCGCGTGGATGGAGGTCTTCAAGCACATTACGGCGGCGATCTTTTTCGGCGCCGCGATCTGGCTGGCGTGGGTGTATGGGCAGTTGTATGCGGCGGGGGACGGCGTAAACCAGGTAGCGCTGCTGCTGGGGTGCTTCTTGATGCTGGCGATTGCGGGATGGGCGCTGGGCCGCTGGCCGGCGAAGTGGGGCAGCGCCTTTGCGGCGGTGGTGCTGATCGCGCTGGGGCTGGCGATTCCGCTGTCGCAGGTGCGGGGCGCGCGGCGTGCGGACGCAGAGATGGAACAGGGATCAGGGAGCAGGGATCAGGGATCGTGGGCGGCGAATACGACTGAGGTGGTGTGGCGGCCTTACTCCGAGCAGGGACTGGATGCGGCGCGCGCGGCCGGGCATCCGGTGTTCATCGACTTCACCGCGGCGTGGTGTCTGAGTTGTCAGGTGAATGAGCGCCTTTACCTGAATTCGGCCGACGTGGAGAGCGCGTTGCTGAAGGCCGGCGTGGTGACGATGAAGGCGGACTGGACCAACGAGGACCCGGCGATTACGCAGAAGCTGGCGGAGTTAGGGCGGGCGACCGTGCCGACGTATGTGATGTATCCGGCGGCTGCGGGGAGCGCCGCGGATTTGTTGCCGGAGGTGCTGACCAAGGGCCTGGTGCTGAAGGCGATCGAGCGGGACGCAAAGTAGTTGTCGGTTCTCAGTTGTCAGTTGTCAGGACGAACATAGGCAGATTTCCCTTCGGGAAAAACAAGAAAAGGGATTTGAGCGGCGGCGTCCGGTGGGCTTGCGCGCGGATGCGGGCGGGTGCAAAATCGAGCTAGTGCGGTAATCGCGCGGGGGTTCCAAAGAGCACGATCCTTCTAAATCTGACGACGAGGTGAGATATGAAGCGTATCGGGTTGGGTGTTCTGGTTGCGGTGTTGTCGACGTCGGCTGGGGTGGGGAGGGCGTTGCCGCCGGGCGAGGTGGCGCCGGACTTCAAGGGCGTCGATTCGAACGGGGTGACGCATAGCCTGAGCGAGTATCGCGGGAAGTTTGTGGTGCTGGAGTGGGCGAACCGCGGCTGTCCGTATGAGAAGAAGCATTACCAGAGCGGCAACATGGAGTCGCTGCAGAAGGAGTGGACGGCCAAGGGCGTGGTGTGGTTGAGCATCCTTTCCGATCCGCCCGGCGAGCAGGGCTACGTGACTCCGGCCGAGGAGAACGACTACCTGAAGACGATGCACGCCTCGCCGACCGCGGCGCTGCTGGATCCGACTGGGGCGATTGGGCGGTTGTACGATGCGCGTACCACGCCGCATATGTTCGTAATCGATCCTGCGGAGAAGATCGTGTACCAGGGAGCGCTGGACGACAAGCCGACGCCTGACCCCGCGAGCCTGAAGGGCGCGGACAATTACGTGAGCGACGCGTTGAACGCGGCGATGGCGGGCAAGCCGGTAGCGGTGGCCGTGACCAAGCCGTATGGGTGTGCGGTGCATTACGGGAATTAGATTTCCTTTGACAGCGAAACCTCTGGACAGAAGTGGGGGTCTATACGTGTGCGGCGCGGAGGAGTTGCGGCGTTCGCGCGCGTAACTCGATGATTTTGTTGCCCCAAAAGTGGTATTTCAAGCTCTCGGAGGGTGGGATAGTTTGATCGATAGGGCATCAAGCAGAATGCCCATCGAGTAATAAGAGGCGCTGATTCCTTCTATTGCAGAAGGGTCAGCCATGCCAGGGAAACAGCGGTATGTCAGTCTGTTCCTTTTTCGTTGACGATCCGCTCCTGGCTTGAAAAAATGGGGTTTCTGAGTAAGTGGGCCTGCATTGCCCGCCGATGAAGCAAGCAGGACTTTGATCGCCGGGGCTGCAGACGTCACCTCCACCCCCTAAAAGCCGGCTAGCCGACCGTGGATGCCCGGATTGGCATCCAACTCTCCACCCGTCTGAAATGGCGGCGCATTCCCGTCGATGCAGGGTCGTACACATCGAAGGGGGCCCGAATGAGCAAGACCCGGATTCGCATACAAATCGTCACTCTGGTTTTCATACTGCTGCCGGCAGTCGCGGGCGTACTTGCGGTTCATGCGTCTGCCACCTGCGAGCGCTTTGTGCGAACCTACGTCACCAAGCCGGTGCGCAATCGCGTGAGCAAACAGACCGCGGACGCCTGGGCCAAGTGGCGGATTGCGCATCCCAACTGGAAACCCAATCCCAATCTTCACCGGCCAAAATACGTAATGACCCGGGAAGAGGCGGTTGAGAAAGTGGACTTTGCCTGCACGGTGCCTGAGACTCCGTCGGCGATCGATAGCTTCCTGAAAACGGCCGCGCTGGAACCTCCACCCGCGATCATCGACCTCTCGAAGATGAATCCCACGCAGATCACCCTGCCGGACGAGATTCCGCCCGAGGTCGCGGAGCTTACGCCCGACAACTCGTGGCCTCCGCTGGGTCCGTTGGTGCCTCCAATTCTGGGCGGCCCGACCACGGGAGGCGTGGTGTTGCCGGTCGTTCCCCCGGAGTTGCCGCCGCTGGTCGGCGAGATTCCCGAGCCTTCAAGCCTGGTGCTGTCGGGATCCGGCCTTGCCTGTCTGCTGCTGGTGGGATTCAAGCTGCGCCGGGCGCAAAGCAAGCAGGCGTAGACACGGCCCCCAGAGTGATCGATCTGCGCAAGAAATTCGCGCAACCCTGACGCACCCCTGAAAAGAGATACGGTACAATCTGGCGCATCGGGCCTGAAATCGGAGCTTGCCAGAGATGCCTTTCTTCCGCCTGTCCTTGAATAGAGCCAGAGGTTTACGAATCGCTGCGATTGCAGCGCTGTGCCTAATGCCGTTGGGCGTGCACGGCATTGCGCAGGAAGCCATGTCCCCCGGGGATGGACCGTATGCGCAGCCGCCGGTGCAGGAGCCGGCGCCGATTGTGCGGGAGCCCGCCGAGCCACAGCCCGGGCAAGCCGCCGGAACGCAAGGACCGGGGATGCAGGGGCAGGATGCCGGTTACCAGGCGCCGGGCGCGAACTACGATCCGGCGCTATTTCAGCCGCGAATTCCGAAGGAGCAGCTTGCGTTCCTGAGCCAGTTTGCGGGGATGCCTTCGAATGAGTTGTACCGGGACAAGCAGTTTCGCAGGTTGATGCATGGCTTTGTACCGGATTGCACGTTTCACTACGGGTCGGACAAGTCGATGTACGACGCGCTGGACGAGGTGATCCAGGGGTCGAGCGAGCCGGTGGTGGTGCGCGATGGGCGCTATGTGATGCTCTCGGGGCACATGGGGCCGTTCCTCTCGGGCAAGGGATTTCTCTGGATCGATATGCAGGAGGGGATCGGGCTGGGCGCGTTTTATTTCCATCCAACCAACGGCGAGCCGACGCCCACGGTGAATGTCTTCTCCAAGCAGGTGCAGAAGGAGATGCTGCTGGACTGGAGTGAGCTGCCGGCCGCATTTGCCGAGGACGTGGTGGCGTGGGAGCAGGCCGACCGCGTGCCGCCGCTGACGACACGGTACTTCATTACCGGATCGAAAAAGAAGATCCTGCTGGAGCATGATGAGGACTTCTGCGCGCCGGTGTCCGGTGCGGGATATGACGACTGCGAGCAGATGAATGCGGACGCGGCGGACAAGGATATGGACGCGGCCGAGTACCTGGAGCAGACCCACCATGTGACTAACGCAACCGCGTGGATGATCACCGATCCGGACCAGGTGGCGTGGATTGGCGTGCGCAACCGGACATGCGGGGGCGTGCTGGACCCGCTGGGTTGCCGGATTGTGATGTCGCGCGAACGGACGCGAGTGATCCTGCATGCGCCTCCGCCGCGGCCGGTGCCGCACCCGATTCATCGGTAGAGTGGGCCGTTTGATTGGGCTTTATGGTTTACGCTTGCTGCGGCGGATGCGGGCTATCTCGTCCATGCGCTGGGCGAGCCCTTTCTCGCGGCCTTCCTGGGTGGGGTGGTAGTAGCGGCGGCCGCTGAGCGAGGGGGGGAGACATTCCATGTCGGCGACGCGGCCTTCGACATCGTGGGCGTATTCGTATCCTTTGCCGTAGTCGAGCGACTTCATCAGCTTGGTGGGAGCGTTGCGCAGGTGCAGCGGGACGGGTTCGGCGGCGGTGGCTTCGATGTCGGCAGTGACGGAGCCGTAGGCGGTGTAGATGGCGTTCGATTTGGGCGCGAGCGCAAGGTAGACGACCGCCTGGGCAAGCGCGAGTTCGCCTTCGGGAGAGCCGAGAAAGTCGTAGGCATCGCGCGCGGAGAGGCAGAGGTTGAGCGCTTCGGGTGCAGCCAGGCCGATGTCTTCGACCGCCATGCGGACGATGCGGCGGGCGACGTACATTGGGTCTTCGCCAGCTTTCAACATGCGGCCGAGCCAGTAGAGCGCAGCGTCGGCATCGGAGTTGCGGACGGACTTGTGCAGCGCGGAGATGATGTCGTAGTGCTGCTCGCCCTGCTTGTCGTAGAGCAGGACGCGGCGCTGGAGGGCTTCGGCGGCGATCTCTTTGGTGATGCGCTTTTCGGGATGCGAGCCCGCGTTGGTGGCGGCGACGTCGAGTGCGTTGAGGGCGTTGCGCGCGTCGCCGCTGGAGTAGGAGGCGATGGTGGCGAGGGCTTCCTCGTCTGCGGCTACGCCGGATGCGCCGAGGCCGCGGATGCTGTCGGAGAGCGCGCGGTTGAGGAGTGCGACGATCTGCGCTTCGGTGAGCGGCTCCAGAACGTAGACGCGGCAGCGGGAGAGCAGCGCGGCGATCAGCTCGAAGGAGGGGTTTTCGGTGGTGGCGCCGATCAGGCGGATGGAGCCGCGCTCGACGTAGGGCAGGAAGGCGTCCTGCTGGGCTTTGTTGAAGCGGTGGATCTCGTCGATGAAGAGGATGGTGCGAGAGCCCAGGCCGGCGGCCTTTTCCGCCTGCACCATGACCTGCTTGATCTCCTTGATGCCGGACATGACGGCGGAGAACTCGATGAAGGTGGCGTGGGTGAGGGTGGCGATGATCTTGGCGAGGGTGGTTTTTCCGGTGCCGGGAGGGCCCCAGAAGATCATGGAGGTGGGATCGTCATGGGCGATGGCGAGACGGAGCGGCTTGCCGGGACCGAGCAGGTGCTGCTGGCCGACGAACTCCTCCAGCGTGTGCGGACGCATGCGCTCGGCCAGCGGGGCGCCGCGGAGGCTGGATGCGGCGGCGGCGATCGGAGAGGTGTCGAAGAGGCTCATGAGGCGGTTGTCAGTTGCAGGTTGCAGGTTGTCAGTTGAGTACGATGCTGCGTTGGCGGGCGGCTTCGTAGAGAAGGAGCGAGCCGGCGACGGCGGCGTTGAGGCTTTCGACGCGGCCGGGTGTGGGAATGGTGATGCGCGCATCTGAAATCTGGAGGAGTTCTGGGGTCAGCCCAGAGCCTTCGTTGCCGATCATCAGGGCGCAGGGTTGGGCGAGGTCGGCTGCGGCGATGGGGAAGGCGTCTGGGCCTTGGGGATGGTCGGAATCGGCGACTGCGGCGAAGAGGCACAGGCCGCGGGATTTCAGGGCGGCGATTTCGGTGGGCGTGACGGTGATGACGGGGACGCGAAAGACGGAGCCCGCGGAGGCGCGCAGGGCTTTCTGGTTCCACTCGCTTGCGGTGCCGGCGGTGGTGAGGACGGCGGTAGCGCCAAACGCCTCGGCCGAGCGGATGAGCGTGCCCAGGTTGCCGGGGTCCTGCAGCGCTGCGGCGATGAGCAGGAGCGGGGATTTGTTGGCGCGAGACTTTGCGGGCAGTGCGTCTTCGATGGTCCAGGTGGGCGGGATGAGAAGCGCGGCGATGCCTTGCGGGTGTTGCGTGTCGACCGCACTGGAGAACGCCTGGTCGGTAAGGGTAAGCTGCTCGACGCCGCGGGGGAGCCAGGCGGGAGGGTCGATGCGCTCGCTGAGAAAGACGGTCTTGATGGGCAGGCCACTGCGCAGCGCTTCCTGGAGGAGGTGTTCGCCTTCGATGGCGATGAGGCCGCCAGAGAGCCGGGCGTGGCCCGCGAAAGCTGCGCGAAGCTGCTTGACGCGCGGGTTGGCGCGACTGGTGACGAGGGTCGGCGACGCAGGCATAGCGAAATCTTACGCTTTGAAGCAACTGTGCGCCGCAGGGTGAAACGGCCCAAGAGAAATCAGTTGCAGGCGAGCGCGATCCAGACGCCGGCCGCAGTGCCGCTGGCGCCGGTGATGCTGAGGTCGACAAAGCTGCCTGCGGGGACCGTGACACTGCCCGAGGCGGTGTATGCCACTCCGGGCGACGCCGCGCAGACCAGCGTAGTGCCGGCCATGCTGTTCGGCGCGCCTGCACGCAACGTCACGGTGATGGGGTTGGTCTGCTGCGAGAAGACGTTGAGCGCCGTCGCTGTGCATCCCGATGGAACCCAGGTGAGGGCCGATGCAGGCGCTGCGCCAGTTCCAATCTCGGTGGCGCTCGAGTTGATGTTATTCACGGAGTAGTAGAGGGTGGCGTCCGAGACTGCGTGATACATGGATGCGAACGGGATGCCGCTGGTGCCGCCTCCACCACTGCCGCCGCTGCCCGCAGGCCCGGCTGCGCCCTGGGGGATGGTGAAGTTGAGAACGGCTGCGGATCCGGTGCCGCTGTTGGTGACCGCAGCCTGAGAGCCGGCCGCACCCGTGGTGACTGTGCCAATGGCCACAGCAGCCGCTGTGCCGGTGGGGCCAGAAGGCCCGGTGGCGCCCGCCTGCGCGAGCACAGCCCACACCTGCGGATAGAGGTCCGGCTCGGACGAGGAGTTGCTCACCTGGGCGAGATACGTGGAGCCGCCAAACGCGACCGCATCGTTGGCCGCGTATCCATAGCCCGTGATCCATGCGCCTCTGAACGTCATCCCCGGCGGCCCCGGTGCTCCGTTGGTCCCGTTGGCGCCGTTGGTTCCGGGAATTCCGGTCGCGCCGGTTGCGCCTGCGGCCCCGGTTGCGCCCGGCAGGCCCTGGATACCGTTGGCTCCCGGCGCTCCGGTTGCTCCTGCGACCCCGGTCGGCCCAGCCGGTCCCTGCGACCCCGGCGGCCCTGCTTGCCCCGCATAGCCGGTCGGCCCCTGCAGTCCGGTTGCGCCGGTCGCGCCTGCGGGGCCAATCGATCCCGCGGCTGCCAGAAGTCCCCAATAGAGTGGGCTCACATCCGGCTCGCGGCCGGCATTGGCCAGCAGCGCAATGTAACTGGAGCCGCCATAGGCAACTGCGCCGCCCACTGCGTACGGCGTGCCGATCAGCCACTGGCCCAGAAAGGTCACGGGCGGGCCTGGCGGGCCGGCTGCACCGATGGTTCCGGGCAGGCCAGTCGCACCGGACGGTCCGGTTGGGCCAGCCGCGCCAGTTGCGCCGGTCGGCCCCTGCGCGGCCAGCACCGCCCACTGCGTCGGACTCAGCGATGGCGTGTTGCCCTGGTTGCCGGCGATCAGCGAAATGTAGGTTGATCCCTGCCAGCTCACCGCGTCGTCCAGTGCATAGTTGACCGACGACTGGTAGTTGCCGAGGTAGTTCGCCACGGGCGGACCTTGCGGTCCGGTGGCTCCGGTTGCACCGGTCGGGCCAGGCAGTCCCGGTGGCCCCATGGCGCCGGTCGCGCCGGTGACTCCGATTGCTCCGGATGGGCCGGTTGCGCCGGATGCTCCTGCTGCGGCGAACAGTGCCCACTGCTGCGGACTCTGATCGGGCGTGTTGCCGTGATTGCTCGCAACCAGCGACACGTAGCCGGCGCCGTTGTAGGAGACGCCGTCCGCGAGCGCGTAGTTGGCCGTTGATGAGTACGTGCCCTGGAAGGTAATGCCCACTGGCCCGGGAACTCCCTGTGGCCCCATGGGCCCGCCTGGCCCAGTGGCGCCGGTTGTGCCGGGAATGCCTTGCGCGCCGGCCTGCCCAGGGATTCCCTGGAGACCTTGCGGCCCGGCTGGCCCGTTTGGCCCCACGCTTCCTGGCAAACCCTGCGGACCCTGCGAGCCGGTTGCTCCCGTGGCGCCGGTCAACCCCACCGGACCTTGCGCCGACAGCAAGCCCCACTGCTCCGGGCCGAGGCTCGGCGTGTTGCCGGCGTTGGAGGCGATGAGCGAGGTATAGCTCGACCCCTGCCACTCGACCACATCGCCGAGGGCGTAGTTCGTGGTCGAGCTGTAGCTGCCCTGGTAGACCAGCCCGGCAGCGCCGGATGTGCCGGATGCTCCGGCAGGCCCCTGCGGCCCGGCGGGGCCAGTCGCTCCGGTCAGTCCCTGAGGCCCCATTGGACCGGCTTGGCCAGGAGCTCCCGTCGTGCCAGTAAGTCCGGCAGGACCGATTGGGCCCTGCAAACCAGCGGCGCCGGTCGCTCCGCTCGGTCCCTGAGGCCCCATCAGGCCGGCTGCGCCCGCTGCGCCTGCAGGCCCAGCAGGGCCCGTCGCTCCGGTTGCTCCCGCCGGGCCCTGGTTTGCCAGGTCGACCTCGAGCGTGGCGGCGTGCGAGGTCTGGTCATTCTCCTTGCTGTCGAACTGGACCATTGCGGTTCCGCCCGATAGCGCGAGCCCATTGTTCGCAGATGGATTGGCGATCCACCCCTGCACCAGCGAGGTCACATCCACGACGATGAACGCGCCGGCCTGATTGACCGAGAACACCCCGGCGGGGCTGCCGATGGAGGGCTCGGTTGCGTAGGTCACGCTGTACTCGCCCCAGGCTCCGGTGACGGGTGCGTAGCTCACCAGCCCCGACGTGGTGACGCGGTTGACGTACAGCCGCAGCACCGCGCGCGAGACCTGGGCCGCAGTGGTGCCCGCCGGCAGCATGGAAAGGTCGAACTGGAGCAGCGTGGTATATCCGCCGCCCACATCGAGATTTGAGATTGCCCCGCTGTTTACCGTGGGCATGGCGCTGTTCACATGCGCGTCTGCCACCAGAGTCGCTTGTGCTGCCCAGGCGGGCCGGGCAGCGAGAAATGCGCCGACGCCGAGCAAGACTACTACGCCGGCGCACAGCCTAAGCCGTGGCCGCAATCTCAGCGAACGCCCAACTCCCCGTCCCATTCACTGGCCCCAGTTCGAAGCGGGGATTCATCCCGGCGTGTAACCAAGACCAGCCGTTCCGATCCGTACCTCGATCAACGATCTCTGCTCGATAGTGCACGCCGACCCGAGTGAGCGGAGCCACAATGCGTGGCGAAACACAGACTTGGGAGCAGTTCCCTTGTAGGCCTATGCGCGGGGAATTGCAAGGCAAATCATCGCGGCCAGCCCGGCCCGGCCGATGGTGCGCGCCCGGAGATTAATTTCACGGGTGGACGCCGCATCCCATAGACTGCAAGGGCACCCTGCATCGAGGTTACCGACTCATGACTCAAGCGACGCCCGCCGCAGCCACCAACCAACCCGGCACGCTTCCCTCGCCCGACACGCTGGTCAACGTGCCGCGCCTGATCACGGCATACTATGCGCTGCATCCCGACCCGGAGAATGCGGCCCAGCGCGTGGCGTTCGGAACGTCGGGCCATCGCGGCAGCGCGTTCAACGGCTCGTTTAACGACGACCACATCGCCGCGATTACGCAGGCGATTGTCGAGTATCGCAACGGCGAGGGGATCGGTGGGCCGCTGTTTCTGGCGCAGGATACGCATGCGCTGTCGGAGCCGGCATTCGCGACGGCGCTGGAGGTGCTGGCAGCCAACGGCGTCGACGTAATGGTCGACGACCAGCTTGCGTATACGCCAACGCCGGCGCTCTCGCATGCGATTCTGACCTACAACGCGGCGGTCGGAAATACGAAAGACGGCGGCAAGCGGCAGAGCGACGGCATCGTGATTACGCCGTCGCACAATCCGCCGGAAGATGGCGGCTTCAAGTACAACCCGCCCAACGGCGGCCCGGCGGATACGACCGCGACCAAGTGGATCGAGAACCGCGCGAATGCATTGATCACCGGCAGGCTGACGGAGGTGAAGCGCGTCAACTACTCGCTCGCGCTCGACGCCGGTACGACCCATCGGCATGACTACATCACCGCGTATGTCAACGACCTTGGCAACGTCATCGACTTTGCGCCGCTGGCGGGAACGAAGTTGAAGCTTGCGGTCGATCCGCTGGGCGGGGCGGGCGTGTATTACTGGCCGAGGATCGCGGAAAAGTATCTGACGGAGTTACAGATTTTGAACCCGTATGTCGATCCCACGTTCCGCTTCATGACGCTGGACTGGGACGGGCGCATTCGGATGGATTGCTCCAGCCCGTATGCCATGGCGTCGATGATTTCAAACAAGGACAAGTTCGATGTGGCATGGGCGTGCGATACGGACCACGATCGCCACGGCGTTGTGACGCGCACCGCCGGGTTGCTGAATCCCAACCACTATCTTGCGGTTGCGATCCAGTACCTGTTTACGCACCGGCCGGAGTGGTCGGCCAAAGTGGGGATTGGGAAGACGCTGGTATCGTCGTCGATCATCGACCGCGTGGCCAAGGGGTTGGGGCGGCCGTTGTTAGAAGTGCCGGTGGGCTTCAAGTGGTTTGTGGATGGGCTGATCGACGGGTCGCTGGGGTTTGTGGGCGAGGAGTCGGCGGGTGCGAGCTTTCTGCGCCGCAATGGGAAGGCCTGGACTACCGACAAGGACGGCCTGATCATGGGGCTGCTGGCAGCGGAGATGACGGCGGTGACGGGCAAAGACCCGGGCGAACTCTACGGTGAGCTGACGGCGAAGTACGGCGATCCTGTGTACCAGCGCATCGACGCGGCGGCGACCAAGGAGCAGAAGGCCAAGCTGGCGAAGCTCTCGCCGTCGCAGGTGAAGGCGAAGACGCTGGCGGGCGAGCCCATTACGGCGATCCTGACCGAGGCGCCCGGGAACCACGCTCCCATTGGCGGGCTGAAGGTGACGACGGAGAACGGCTGGTTCGCGGCCCGACCCAGCGGCACGGAAGATGTGTACAAGATTTACGCGGAGAGCTTCAACGGGGCGGCGCATTTGAAGCAGATTCAAACGGAGGCACAGGCGCTGGTAACGGCAGCCATCGCCTGATCAAGCGATCGATCACTTCGCGGCGGGCAGTTTCAGGAAGTCGGCGACGCTGAGGGCTTTGCGGGTGAAGCGGGCCTCGTACATTGCGCCTTTGTAGTAGTCGCGCAGGTCGATGCGGGTGCCGACCGACGAGCGGCCGGGGCGTTCCTGCGGGAGGTTCAGTTCGCCTTCGCCCTGCAACTCGTCGCCGACGTAGTTGTGCAGCATCTTGCCGTCGTAGACGGCGGTGACGCGATACCACGGCCCGAACGGATGCAGCTTCTCGCAGTTCAGCAGGGTGCGCGACTGGCCGCCGGCGGTGGCGAAGCTGTCCAGGCACCACTGCGCCGGCTTTCCGTCGGTTCCGGCGACGATGCGAATCTCGAAGAGCATGCGCTCGTTGGGGTAGTCGGTTCCGGTTGCCGGGTCGACGGATTGCAGATGGAAGATGCGCTGCGCGGGCTTGCCGTCGGCGTCGGGCTTGAAGATCATCTCCCAGGTCCAGGTTGCGGCGCCAGCCAGCGGATGCACACCGATGAACAAGGCGTCGTCCACGCCGTTGAACGCGACCGCTTTGCCAATCTCGGTGTCTATCAGCTTGGGCGCGCCGAGCACCTTGGTCGGATGACCGCCCAGCGCAGCCGTTTGGTCGAAGCGCCAGATCTCCTGCTGTGCTGCGACAGGTCGAACACACAGCAAGCCCGCAGCCAACATCAGGCAGACTGCTCCGGCCCATTGCAGCCTGACTGTGTATGAGCAGCCCGGCGTGAGCAAGCTCATGCCGCAGCCGCCATGCGTGCCTGGCGTGCGTTCTCAATGCCGTCGAGCGTAGCCCACAACGCGCGGGCCGCATCTTCGCCCGACGCCAGAGCAGCTTCGATCTCTTCGGGGTGGGCGGCAAGCTCGGCGGCCAGGGCGTTGCGCCACACCCGAGCGTGATGCACGTCCGCGGTGGTGTGCACGGTGAAGTAGCGCCGGGTGGCGGCGTCCGCGCCGTAGTGGTGGGTCAGGCCGTCGTCCTTGGTGCGGGCAATCGCAGGAACCCGCGACTCGTACGCGAACAGGGCCGCCAGCGCCGCCGCGGGCGACGCTTGCATGGTGGCGCGGAAGTATTCGAGCAGCGCGCGTGTCTCCGGGCCGATCTTGCGCTGGCGCACGGCTGTCTCCTCCGCGCCCATGCCGCGGGCAAAGTCCATCCACAGATCGCTGTGCGGGATGCCGTTGTCCAGGCCCTCTTCATCGGCGAGGTTCTCCAGCACCACGCGGCGCAGCTTGCCATCGGGCAGGTGCGAGTGCAGCGCGCTGAGATACGCCGGAAAGGCCGACACGTGGTGCCAGTACTCCGACGCATATTCGCGCAGGTCCTCGCGCGTCAGTTCGCCTTTCGACCACGCCTGGTAGAAGGGATGATTGAGCAGGTCGTAGTTCTCGAGGCGAGCTTCGAGAGCATGAAAGAAAACGGGGGAAGAATCAGTCATGGCAAGTCTCCGTCTGGGGGTTAGGCTGCGGTTCCGATTCCAACTTCAATTCCAATTCCGATTTCAACGATTGTAGCGAATATCGGAGAATGCGCGCCCTGTGGACGCACTACCCTCCGGACGGACGCGACCACCCCGTTCCCTTTGGCAAGTTCGTCCGTTCGGCAACAGCCCGTCCGCTCTTATTTGTGCGCCCCCCCGCTCGACGCTCCACCGCCGCCACCTCCGCCACCACCTCCGCCACCGCTGGGTGCGCCTCCGCCTCCGCCACCACCGCCGCCGCCGTGGGATGACCCGCCGCCGCCACCACCACCGCCTCCTCCGCCGCTGTAAGAAGGTGCCGAGGCCCGCGAGCCTCCGCCGCCACTGGACGAGGAACTGCCGCCGCTGGACGAGTAGCCGCCCGAGCTGGAGCCTCTGGCCATGGACGAGCCCTCATTGCCCGACCTGGCGTTACCACCTCCGCCGCCGATCGACTGAACCACCGTGGTCTGCCGGCCGCCCTGGGATATCTGCCTCTCTACCGAGAAGGTCTGCGATTTGCGGTCGAAGTTGATGGGTGTCCCCTGGTTCCGAGCCACAAATCCCCCCTCTGCGGCGGACTTGGCGAGCGGGGCGCCCTTGAACGGAGTTGCGGTCCTGGACGCGACCGCTGCGGCGAACACCGAATGGGCCATGGCATTCGGCGTCTCCGCGCTCTTCAACGGCTCCAGGATGGGGTTGCGAAACTCCTTCGGCGCCTCAGCCAGCACCTTCAGCGACTGATCTTCCTTGAAGTTCACCCGCTCGATAGGTGCGTCCTTCTTCCCGGTTACCGTGAACAATCCATCCTTCAAATTGATTGGCCGCCTGCCCGCAACGTCGCGAGGATGAATGGGGACAAAGCCCACGGCGTGCCCGGTCTTGACCCAGCGAACGGGCCGATGATGGTGCCGCTTGCCTCCGGCCACCCACACATAGTGGTGTTGCCAGCGGACCCAGCCCCCGGCGTGGCAGACCGCCCAGTCCCACGGGTAATAGCCGCCGAAGGCATCAAAGGCCCAGAAAGGGCTGAAACCGCGGTGCGGAAATGCCGCTGGATAGGGAAATCCAGCCGACAAGAATGGATAACCATACGGGACATACTCACTCCCGATGATCTGTTCCCTGCCGGTGACCGGGTCGATCGCAATCAGGTCGCGAACCGCGGCTGCAGAACATGGAAACGTATAGTCCTCGGTGTAAATGGTCGCGCCCGGATGGTTTGCCAGGTAGGTATCGGCCTTCGACGGCGCGGCGGCCTTCTGCGCGCTGGATGACTTGGGGGCGCTCGCTGGCGGCGCTTGCTGCGCGGCGACCGGTGCAGCGCTCTGCGCTCCCGAAGCTACTGCCGGCTGCGTCCTGGTAAGCGCAACCTCCGTCGCCTGCGGGGCCCAGCCATTGGTCGGCTCCCAACACATTCCGTAGGGATCGCAGGCGAAGAAGCGGCCCTGGCCATTCAGCGCGTCCAGGCCGGGAACGGGCGCGGTAAGGCCTGCGGCCTTCATTGCGGTAGACATGGCGGTGTTGCGCGCGGCCACTCGCTGCGCCACCCATTGGTCCCAGGCGGACAGGGCGGATGCATTTGCGGGCGCCGGCGTCAATATCCGGACATCGTGACTGAAGGACATGGTCTGCCCAACCGACTGCGCGCGGGGTGCGTTCAACCCGGGCATGCGGAAGGTGAGGTCCTGCTGCGGCGTGAGGGAGATCGCATCCAGGTAGCTGTCGACGCGCGCATACACCTTCTGTGGATAGGTGATCGCAATATGGTCGGTGGGCGTGTTCAGGTCGAAGAACTCGCGCCACACCATGGGCTGGACGTTCAGGGTTGCGGTGCCGGAGAGCAGCGCGATTTCAGTGAACGGAACGCCGTCGGTGGTGCTGAGCTGGTTGAAGGTGAGAACGGAGTTGTCGGCGAGGTAGACAGTGGAGGCATCCTCGAACTCAATCTCCGCGCGCCCGGTGCCGGTGACCAGACTGTAGCCCGATTGGAGCGGCAGATTGGCCAGGGCCTGTTCCCAGCCAGTGGAATCGTCGCCCTCCTGATGCAATTGCTTGTCGGCGAGCTTGCCGCGCGAGATGCGGACATCGCCCTCGACGTAGCTGAGGCGAACAATCTGGGGGTAGGTCGCAGGGGGCTTGGCAGGCGACTGCGCGGCGGCTTTTGCGGGTTGAAATGTAGTGAGTAAACCGGAAAGAACCAGAATCGGCAGGGTACGGCAGCAATTGACGCGCATGGCAGCCCTCCGCGGGGCATAGCCTCTATCACCGCTTGCGCTGGGCAGCATGAGTGCGGCCCAGTGAAATTGGTCCAACCATTGGACTAAACAGGATGCCACTAAGTTGCCGGCGCGTGAAGTTTATTTTGCCCCGGGGCCGTTTATCGACGCGCTTCGCTTCCCACGAACAGCAAAGCTGCGCCGCTCGAGCTCGGCTGCTACAGCTTGGGCGAGAAGTCGGTCAGCTTCAGAAACGTCGATTCGACCTTCTCGACCAGCTTGCCGTTCACCTCGCTGGCTGCGCTCACGCTCTTCCACTCCGGGTCGTCGTGGAACGCGGCCCAGTTGGCAGTGGCCGCCTCACGGCTGGGGTGCTTCAGGATGTAGAAGAGAGTCTTCCCCCGCAGCGGGTCATCGGTCGGCGTCCAATAGGCTACACTCTCCATCCCGTGCCGGTTGAAGATCGCAATCGTATGGTTGCGAAAGCGCGCGAGCAGGTCATCGAGCTTGCCCTCGGCGGCGTGGTACTCGCGCAGCTCAAAGACCGCGCCATCCTGCTGAGCTGCGCCCTGAACTCCGGCCAACGCAGACAGCAACGTTGCCGCACCCATTCCGCTTAACACACTTCGTCTCATCATAGAGCGGTATTCTAGACCTGCATTCGCCAACGGGGCGAATTCGCTTCCTTATGACCGTACCCTGAGGTACCCTTGTTTTTCTCCCCCAACTCCGGCTGCACTACCCGACTCCTGGAGCATTCATGAAGGTTTTCAGCATCATCCTGCTCATCCTTGTGCTTGGCGGCGCGGCCGTTTATATCGATGGCGCGCGCCTGCCATACGACCATTCGGTTTCGGTCACCGGGACCGTCTCTGCCCCGCCGGACAAGGTGTTCGCCCTGATTACCAACGTCGCCAAAGGCTCCGACTGGCGCCCCAACGTCAAGTTCGTCACCGTGCTGCAACCCGACCAGGGGCGCGACCACTGGGTGGAGCATCTGAAGTACGGCCAGTTCATGACCTTCCTCGCCACCCGCACCGATCCGCCGGTCCGGCGCGACGTTCTGCTGCAAGACCCGCAGGCTTCCTACGGCGGCACCTGGACGTACGAACTCTCGCCCGGGCCGGATCCCGCCACGACCACGCTGCGCATTACGGAGAACGGTTTTATCAAGCCGCCGGTCTACCGGTTTGTCATGGCCCACGTCATGGGTCCGACCCGCAACCTGGACGAGTACATGAAGGACATCCAGGCTGCCGCCAAATAGCGCTCAGTCAGGCCGCCGGGTCCCGTTCCAGTAGATGGCCACACCGACTGCGTTGAGCAGCAGCGAAGTCCCCATCACCTTGGCCGCGAACATCCAGCGGCTGGTGACATCGACAATGGGCAGCAAGTTGAATCCCATCGCCAGCAGCGTCACCGCCAACCCGCTGACCGACGCGACCTTCAGCCAGAAACCGGCACGCGCGCCAAACCGGTCGCCCACCACCAGCGGTACGGCGAACATCATCAGGTAGTAGACGCCATAAAAAATGTTGTTCGCCGAACTGAGCAGTTGGAAGGCCTCCTGCGCCCCGGTGCCATAGGTGGCGAGAAGCCCCATCACGATGGACAGCGCCACGATGACGCCAATCGATCGGGTTGGCGTCTTCCAGCGCGGATCGAGCCGCGTAAACCATGCAGGAATCATTTTGTCCCAACCCGCCACCATCGGCAGACGGCTGGTCTCCGCGACGATTACCGTATAGACGGCAATGGTGGCCAACGCCAAGGACAGGATTGCCGCGCGGCTAAGCATCAATCCCCAATCGATGGCGCCGGACCCGCCGCCGGAAAATGCGGCTGCCAGCACCTGCGGCACCGGCCCGGTCAGGTCCACCTTCGCCGCCGGAATGTAAGCCAGAACCGAGCCCGTCATCAGCATATAGATCACAGCGATGACCGGCGCGGCAATCCACGCCGAGCGCATGATGGTGCGGCCCGCGTCGCGCGTCTCGCCGGCAAACACCGCGACCTGCTCCAGGCCGGTGAGTGCGTTGAAGGCGATTTTGGTGAAGATGTTGACGCTGAACAGGGTCAGCGCCGGCATCGCAAGACTGAACGGGACCTGCGGATTTACATGCGGATGGGTTGCGCTGGCGTGTGGATGGATAAACAGCAGCGCCATCAGCAACACGGTCACGGTTACGGTAACCGCCGTGCCGAAGTGCGCTACCCAGCGGCCGATCCCGAGACCCGGCATATTCACGCACAGAATGGCCAGGAATATGCAGATAGTCAGCGCCGCGATCAGGGTGTGGCTCTCGTGCATCCACGCCGCGCGCGGACCCAGAGCATAGGTGAGGCTGGTCGCCGTCATGATGCCGACGTTGGATACCGCCAGCAGCGCCCACATGCCGAAGTTCCACGCGCACATGAACCCCGCGAACGGCCCCAGCGCGAACTTCGCCCACTGATACACGCCGCCTTCCAGCGGCCAGACCTGCGCACACCAACCCACCACGGCGGCCTGCGGAATAAACAGAAACAGAATCGCCGTCACCCAGAATGCGACGTGGGTTGCGCCTTGTTTTGCCGCAGTCCCCGCCCAGGTGATCCCGATTACCAGCAGGATCTGCATCGGCACCAGGTCCCACAGGCCCAGCGAGCGCCGCAGCGCATGGCTCGACGGCCGCCCGGAAGCTGATTCTGATTCCGCTGCCAGTTCTTCGACGGGATTATTCAAGCGATAGCTCCGCGAGGGGATTGGCGAACCGATTTCTCAATGTAGCATCCGGAGGCGATTGCCGCGCGCGGACCGGCGCGGCAACGAATTGACTCGGTGCAACCGCTCTGCGAGACTTCTCAGCGTATGCAGTATCGCGGCAAGCTGGAGTATGCACAGACGCGCAAGATGCGAACCCGCAACACGCGCCTTTACCGGCTTGCCCATTGGCCCCTGTGGATCTGGGTGTTCTTCCTCGCGCCCGGCCCGCTCACCTTCTCGCTGTTCGCGCACGGATTCAGCAGGGGCAACTCCATCTGGCTGGGGCTGGTGTTGCTCGGCACGGGGATCGCCGCGCTGCGCGGGAGCCTGCCTGGAGCGGAGCCGGCGCCGTACATTCTGCGCTTCGACGAGGACAAGCCCAACCCACTGTACCGGCGTGTGTGCTACACGTTTGCGTGGAACGCAGTGCTCAGCTTTGCGCTGCTGAACCTGGCAGGCATCGTCATCGCCGTGGCCACTGGGACCTGGTACATGAAGCAGATTTACTTCTATGCCTACGCGCCGCTGTGCGCGACGATTTTGATCCTGGGCGCAGCCGGTGTGCTGCCACGGGTCCGGCGCTCCACCAAAGGCGAAGGCACCGAGCGCCGCTATTTTTATGGCTCGGTCTGGGCGGTGGTCATCGCGCAGACGCTACTGCTGGTTTTCTGGAAAGCTCTGCCCGCGACGCGCGCGGCCGCTGCACTCAAGCTCGGGGTCTTCGTTGGCACGCTGCTGGCGGTGACACTCGCAGCCTATCGCGGAGCGCTGCCGCGGACGCGGCCCATCGTTCCGGGCGAATCGATGGTTGCGGACTAAGCGACGCCGGTCGCGGACTGGTTTGCGCTGCTTCGGCTAATTTGCGCTGGGTCGCGGGACAGGCTGCGCCGGAACCGGAACCGGGCGCGATCCCGGTGGCCCACCCGGCTGCACCGTGGTTGGCCCTCCGGGCACGCCAATCAGGTCCGGGCCAAGCTCCACCTGGGTTCTCACGATCGCGTCTGCAACCAGACGGCCGAAGACCTTCTGTCCATAGGGATTCAGGTGAGTGCGATCGAGCGCGGCGGGCGCAGGCGCGTCGACTCCGGTTGCGGTCGCATCCGCTGCGACGGCCACCGGCTTGCCCGTATCGGGATCGTTGCCCTTGTCGAACTTGTCGGCCTGCTCCTGTGTCCCCCGATTTAAGAGAGCCGTTGAAAGCGCGTTCAGTTCGATGACCGTGATGTAGTTCCTGGCACCCACCTCTCTGGTCGCGTTCACATAATCGGTCAGGTCCTCGACCACCTTGCCGTCCTTGAATGTTCGCCGCGACAGCGACGTCACCAGCACCGGCACCGCGTCAATCGCCCTGACATCGTCGATATACCGCTGCAGGTACGCTTCAAAGGCCGGTACCGGCAGATTCGCCGCGGGCTTCTGGTCGTTGTGGCCGAACTGGATCAGGTAGTAGTCGCCCTTCTCATCCAAGGCCTTCTGCCACGCTCCCTGATCGATGAAGCTCTTTGTGGTCCGTCCATTCAGTGCGTCATCGACGCAGGTGATCTTCGCGGTAAAGTCCGCACAGAAGCCGGGACCCCAACCGCCGCCGGTCGCTACCGTGGAGTCGCCCACCAGCACGATCTTCGCCGGGCCGCCCTCCATAATGCGCATCGCTTTCTCGCCCTCGGGCGGAAGCTTTGCCGCGTCCGGCCGCACATACTGCTTCAACTCCGGCACTGCCTTGCCCAGATCGACGGCCACCATCCGTCCGAAGACATAGCTGCCCGCCCAATTGAAGTGGGTCTTGTCGTAAATGGTGGCGCCGGTCCCATCCTTCTTGGTGATCTCGAACTTGTGGCCGGCCTCCTCGCCGATGCTTTCGAGGTAGGCAATGCTCTCGTTCTGCAGCTCGATCAGCGGCACCTTCATGTCGGCCGCGACCCGGCGCATGGTCTCGGAGTGTTCGGTCTGGTCGGAGTGGATCTTGCCGTCAGCCTCGAAGTATTGCCGCGTGATGGGCGTGACCAGGATCGGCTTGATGCCCGCGGCGCGCGCTTCCGTGACGAATTGGCGCAGGTTCGCCTCGTAATCGCCGGGATTGGTGAGCGCGCGATCGCCTCCCAACGGTGCGGCCGGTGCGCCAGCGGGCGGTGTGCCGGCGGCAGGCGCTCCGGGCGGGCGGTTGAAGACCACGTCGTTGTGGCCGAACTGGATCAGCATGTAGTCAGGCTTGGTCTGGAGCGAGCGCTCCCACAATCCCTGCGCACGGAACGAACGCGTGCTGGCGCCGCCGCGGGCCATGTTGACGCAATCGACCTTCGCCGTGAGGTTGGCGCAGAAGCCGCGTCCATAACCCGCGTGGTCGGTCTGCGTCGAATCGCCGATCAGGTCGATGCGGACCGTCGTTCCGGGCTTGCGGACGGCAGCCGTTGCGGGATCGAATGCCTTGTTCGGATCACCCTGCGCCAAGGCCGCCACAGCCAGAAAACCTGTCGCCAGGGTTACCGCAAGAAGCCTGGTCTCTCCAATTGTCATCGCTGTTTCCCTCGGCGGAAAGTTTACCCGATTCGCACAGTCTCCCGCACGGGACGGGTCTGAGGGATCGAACCCGCTAGTCAATATGGAGTGACCGGTCCCGATGCGCTGACCGTGGGTTAGGCTGTGAGAGTTTAGGCAGCACAGCTCAGAGCCACAAGCGGAAAGGAACCGGTCATGAAGGAGAAGGTACG
>JBELAH010000001.1:0-424104 GCA_049509035.1 Acidobacteriaceae bacterium | reverse complement strand
GCGATCGGGCATCGCTTGCGCAAGCGGCTGGAAACCGTTCCCGAACCCATCCAGGAGATCGCATGGAAGGCCCAGGTCCGGTTGCACAGGCGTTACATGAAGCTGGCGGCAGCGGGTAAGGAGCCCTCGAAGATCGCTACCGCCGTGGCCCGCGAACTGCTGGGCTTCGTCTGGGCCATCGGGGTCAAAGCAGAAAGGTCAGTCGCGCAGCAAATCGTGGCCTGACAAGGACAAAAACAAGAACTTTCCAGAGAAGGAAAAAGCAAAAACACCACCCATGAACAGCATCGGCCAATTCGAGGACAGAGCCAGCAGCAGACGAGGCCAGTACGAAGGAGAACCCTCGAGAGAATTATGCGACAGGCTCAGCCGGACTCGCGACCCTTGATCAATCGTCGCCAAAACCTGCCCCGGCTGCTGCTCGCCCTGTCCTTGAAAGACGACGAAAACAAAGACACAGCCCCCATCGATGTGCCGAAGTTGACAGGTCACTCCATATCAGTTCTCTGAGGGCCGTTCAATGTGGTCGATGACGAGGAACTCGACTGGAGTCTTGGTTGGCTCGAGCTTCAGGCCGAGGGATTCTTCGAGCGTGGTGAAGATCGACGGCGCGGCCTCTTCGGTCTGGTGGTTGCTCGTCCATTCGGTGTACTCCGGCATGGAGAAGTCGTACTGCCCGGCGAGCCCGGTTTTATCGACCACTTGCCGTCCAAGGATGGGATTCATCAAGCTACTGAAACGTTGGGCAAGCTGCGCCATCGAGGCACTTTGCCCGATCAAGAGGCCGTGATCGGAGCCTGGATCGTACTTATCGCGGAGCCCGAGTGTGGGCTTCCCGGTTCGATCATGGACGCCGTTTGGGTAGGTTTCGTCCGGCGTCGCTGCCTTGAACTTGGGGCCGTTCTTTGCGACCACCAGCTCATACCCAGGTGCATCGCGGGTTTCGAAGTGCGCCTTCAGTTTGAAGCGATCCTCCAAGAGCGCCCGCAGTGCGGCGGGGAATTGCTTTGAGACCTCTTTCTTCCATTCTGCGATGTCGGGTTCGGCCACCTTGGCGTCGATGTCGTATCCCTCGACCCCCCAGTTGCACCATGCGGGGAGCCCTTGAATGCGCTGAAACTCGCTGACCCCGTAGGCCATACCGATGAGGAGGACCGGGGCGTAGTTCCTCACGCTGTATCCATCGTCGGTTGGGCCGGATCCGCCCATGATGCCAGTCTTGTTCCGGCGGATTGACGCGACCTCAAATGTGATCTGTTTTGCGCTCGTCGCTGCGGGCTGCGGAGTTGCTGTCGGCTGGGTGGTCGACTGCCCGACGGCGATGCCGCAGGTCAGCAGTGTGATACAGAGGTTGCGAATCATTCGAGGTGCCTCGCGAAGAATCGTACACCAGCGCTTCGGACGTTTCTTATAGGTCGGGCCTTCAGCCCTTGGCTTTCATTTGGTACTGCACCTGGGGCTGCGCCCCAGGCTGGTATATGTCGCGCCTTCGGCGCTGGCAAAGTGATCGCCTTAACAAGATGGATCATCGTTTGCTGGGGTTACGACCCAGGCTGGTATATGTCGCGCCTTCGGCGCTTTTGAGTTTAGGTCTGCTGAGAATCGCGTCAAGGGCGCGTGCTTATGGCAGTTTGGCGGCTTCGGCGATGGGGTCCCAGTGATCGGGACCGGCGAGGAAGGTCTGCGGGAGATATTGTTTGACCTGGTCGGCGGTGAGTTGGTGGGACCAGGGGACGCGCGTGGAGGGAGATGCGCCGGGGCCGGAGGAGTTGGACTCGGCGTAGTAGGCGGTGGACTCGTTGGCGGCGCTGCCCCAGTTGTTCCAGCCGACGGGATTCGTCTCGGCGGGAAGTTCCGTATTGATGTAGATGACGCGGGAGTAGATGCGCCAGGGGCGGCCGAGGCCGATCATGCGCCGGGCGGCGGCGATGGAGCGCGCTCCGGGCATGGAAGGATCGGTCGCTGCGGTGGGCTGCGCGGGAGCACTGGCGGCGGGCAGAGCAGACGGAGGTGCGCCGGGCGCGGCGGTGTTGGAAGGTGTTGCTGGAGGCGTGGGAGGCGGTTCGAAGCCGACGGTGACGTGGGAGTTGAGGATGACGTAGCCGGTGGGCTGGTCGGGCGCAGTGCGGGACTGCGCGGTGACGAAGCCGGGGCCGTTGGAGTGGAGTTCGTCGCGGTCGAAGACGGCGGCAGCGTTGCCGAAGATGTAGTCGACGCCGCCTTCGATATAGGAGTCGACGTAGTACTGGCGGCCGTAGTCGGCGAAGAGGGTGTCCTGGTGGCCGAGGAAACGGCAGTGTTTGAAGATGCTGCGGTCGCCGCGGTCGGCTACGGCAACGGCCTGGCCGGTGTTGCCGGCGGCGTTCTCGAAGGTGATGTTGTCGGCTTCAAAGCCGGTGCCATTGATCTCGACGGTTTCCGTGAAGAAGGTGCCACCGGCGACGCGGGCGTTCAGCGAGTTGGTGATGACGACGTCGGCCGGCGTTTTGCCGAGGCCGATCAGGGTGATGTTGTTGTGGTTCTGGGTGACGATGACGCGCTCGTGATAGACGCCGGGGACGATCTCGATGAAGACGCGGCCGGGCGTGCCGTCGGGGTTGGGCGTGGCGAAGGGATGGTGGTCGAGCGCGTTGACGATGGTGGGGAAGGTGACGAGATTCTCGTTGCCGGGGCCGGCCATGCGGGCAGAAGGATCGACGCGGACGTGGACGTCGGCGGCGAAGGCGGGAAGGGCGAAGAGCAACGCGGCGAAAGCAAGGCGATTCATGCGGATGAGATTACTGCGATGGTTGCGAAGTGCGCAATGGGCAGTGCGAGCGCGCAGGCCGGGCGCCGGCGATGGTAGACTTAGGCAGTGCCGGGTCCTACGCGACGTAATCCCGCCAACCCCGCCAGGTCCGGAAGGAAGCAACGGTAACGGGTAATTACGGGCGCAGTAGGTCACCCGGTACTTTTAATTGCGGTTGTTAGGTGCTGGTTGTTAGTTGCTAGTTGACGGCTGAGGTTGTTCGCGCTGCGGTGCCCCCATTGACAATTTGAGGTGTGATGGAGCGTGGCCAACCCACCCTTTGCGATAAGGCTGCAAAGGATGGGCCACCCGGATTTTGGGCGTGGGCCACTGGGATTTGTGGCGCCGGGATGAGTTGCACTTGTTCTTCGGGCGCGGGTCGGAGAGAATGATTGCCGGGCCATAAGGCAATCATTCGGCATGGGTGCGGTTCGGTGACGGACGCGCGCGAGAGCAATGAGGTGAGAGTTTGAGTCTGACGTTGAAGCCGCACAACCAGGTGCGGGCGAAGATTAGTTGCGTGGGGACGTTTGTTCCTCCGCGGTTGCTGACGAATGCCGACTTGGAGAAGATGGTCGCCACCAGCGACCAGTGGATTACCGAGCGGACGGGGATCCGCGAGCGGCACATCGTCGACAAAGGAGTTGCGACCAGCGACCTGGCTGCGGAGGCGGCGCGGAATTGCCTGGCGAAGCGCGGGATCGCGGCGACCGACCTGGAAGTAATTATCGTGGCTACGGTGACTCCGGACATGTTGTTTCCGGCGTGCGCGTGCCTGGTGCAGGACAAGATCGGGGCGAAGGGTGCGTGGGGGTTCGATCTGTCGGCGGCGTGCTCGGGGTTTCCTTATGCGCTGCAGATGGGCGCAAAGCTGATCGAGAGCGGCATGCAGAAGAAGGTGATGGTGATTGGGGCGGATGTGATGAGCTCGATCATCGACTACAAGGACCGGGCTACATGCGTCATCTTCGGCGACGGCGCGGGCGCGGTGCTGCTGGAGCCGTGCGAAGACGGCGAGATCGGGATGATCGACTACTTCCACGAGATCGACGGGTCGGGGGCGCACTCGCTGAATATGCCGGGCGGCGGAAGCCTGCATCCGCCAACGGCGGAGACGGTAGCGGCGAATATGCACGTGGTACGTCAGGACGGGCAGGCGGTGTACAAGTTTGCGGTGCGCAAGATGGCGGAAGCGGCCGAGATCGTGCTCTCGCGTCATGGGGTGACCGGCAAGGACCTGGCGTGCTTCATCCCGCACCAGGCGAACAAGCGGATCATTTTATCGACGGCGGATAGGCTGGGTCTGCCGTTGGAGCGGGTGATCATCAACATCGACCGCTTCGGCAACACTACGGCGGCGACGATCCCCTTAGCCATGCAGACGGCGATGGAGGAAGGCCGGCTGAAGAAGGGCGACCTGGTGTTGCTGGCAAGCGTAGGCGCGGGGTTTACGGTGGGCGCAACGCTGCTGCAGTGGGAGATTTAGTGGAGCAGTTGTTAGCTGCTGATTGCTAGTTGGGGACTTTGTCGCGGTGGAGGATTTGCGGCATGGCAACGGACTTTGAGACGGCGTTCGGGACGCTGAAGGGTGTTCTGGAGAAGCATGCCGAGCGGCTAGCCGTACGCACGGATACGGCTGTCGCTTACGGTGTGAACTGCAAGACGCCGTCTCCGTTTCCACAGCACAAGGGGCAGCCGATGTGGTTCGCGGAAGTGCGCCTGGGGAAGGCGTATGTGAGCTTCCACCTGATGCCGCTCTACATGAATCCACCGCTGCAAAACGCGATTCCTGCCGGGTTGAAGAAGCGGATGCAAGGCAAGACGTGCTTCAACTTCAAGAAGGAGCCGGAGCCGGATTTATTAGAGGAGTTGGACCAGCTTACGGAGGCAGCGCTGGCCGATTGGGACGCTAAACACTGGCTTTAGCACGGGGTGCGTGCGGTGAGGATGGCGGCTAGGCTTGGACCGGTGGGATGATTGTGCCTGAATCCGGCTGGTGAGCGGAGACGGCGCGTGAGGTCTTGTACAGCTTCCAGAAGGCGATGCCGGCGCTGATGAGGATGACGCTCCAGACGACGATGAGGATCTCAGTGCCCCATTTGCGGCTGAACCGGTTCCACATACGCAGCACATGCGGGCCGTAGTAGACGCCGAGCGCTGCGAAGGCAGAATGGCGCAGGAACCGGCTGACCGTGAACGTGGCGAGAAACTTATTACGCGACATTTTGAGCGCGCCCGCAGCGAGGACGAACGGCGAGAGCGGCATGGGCGGAGGCAACACGGCGGGCAACGCGACCGAGAGAATGGCGTGGGATTCCATCCAGTTGCAGACGGGCCTCAGGAAGCGCGGCGGTACGTGCTTCTCAAGGAAGGCCATACCGCCGGACTGGCCGACTTTGTAACTGAAGAAGCCACCGAGAAAAGATCCGAACGTAGCCGCACCCAGGAGCAGGAAGAGGTTGGCATGCTGCGCGGCGAGGACCACGACCATGATGTCGGTGATGCCGGGGATGGGCAGCGGGACGAACGACGAGTCAACGATAGACACAAAGAACACGCCGACGATGCCGAAGGAGAGCAGCAGATGAATGAGCGGGTTGGAGTGATGGGTAGCGGCGGGCGTGGCAGCAGCGGGCGCGAAGGCGGCGAGGGCCCAGAAGATCGACTGGGGTCTGATGATCGCGGCTGCGGCAGGCAAGGGCATACAGATTAGGACGTGCGGGGGAGAGTGGAAGTCACGGCCTATTTCGATCTAGAGGAAACGAAGCCGGGGAAGTGGGGACAGGATACCAGCTTCTGCAGCGTAGCGGCGGAAGAGTTGGACGGTGGCTACGCAGTCGTCATCGAGCGTGTAGTGGATGTTGCAGGTGAGGTAGTGGCGGATGGTTTCGGGGGGAATGGCGATGCGCGGCGTCCACTCCACTACCAGCGAGTCGATGTGGGCAAGACCGTGGTCGCGGGACTGCTGCAGGTCTTCGATGAGTTGCGCGGCGGTGACCGTGGCGGCGGTGAGAGCCTCGGGGCGAACCGCCCAGACGGCGGCGACCCAGGGCAGGCCGGTGCGGGTGCGCCACTGGTGGGCCATGTCGATCCAGAGGCAGGGGCCTGCGGAGGCTTCGATGTGCGCGCGGGATTCGAGCGCGAGCAGCGCGGGATCGCCGATGAGCAGGGCGGCGTCGGCGTGGGCAAGCATGGCGATGGGATCGGCTGGTGCGGGGACGAATTCAGGGTCGGTATGGAGGAACTTACAGAAGAAGATCTGGGCGTAGGCGAGAGAGCTGCGGGATGCGGTGTCGGCGGCGATGGTGCGGACCGAAGCGAGGACCTGGTCGACGTCTTCGACAGAGGCCGGCTTTCGTTTGACGATGAGTTCGATGGAGCGGACGCGATCCAGCGACGCGATGGTACAGCCGGGGACGATGGCGAGATCGGGTGTGAGCGATGCGATGGGGATGAGGCCGAGGTCGGCACGGCCGGAGAGGAGTTCGTCGGCGCACAGGGACGGCTGCGTGTAATGGACCTGGTAGCGCTGGGCGAGGGTGGCGTTGCGGGGTGGGTGCTCGAAGTCCCACATGAGCGGAGCGGGATTGAGGAAGTCGATGGCGGCGACGCGCACGGGATTTGTGGTGTGCAGGCCCAAGTAATTAGTTTATGGCACTTCGTGCTGTTCTGGACGTTTCGCATGGCACTTCGTGCGGTCTTTGACGCCTCGCGTGAAGGCGAAGTCGGTGTTGCGGAGGTTCCGACTCCTTCCCGGCAGCTAGAATGGCAGGCGGATGGTGCAATTATGGAGCATCGAATTGAGCATGTGAGCGATACCGCGCTGCTGGTTGCGGCGTCGCGGGCCCGTGAATCTGAACGGCCGGATGGACTGATTCGCGACCCTTTTGCGGCGCGGCTTGCGGGCGAGCGCGGCCTGGCGTTGCTGAGGAATGCCAAGACGCCGGCATGGATTGAGCTGGGGATGGGTTTGCGCACTCACTTGCTTGATGAGTTGTTGACGATGGCTCTGGCTCAGGGCGTGGACGCGGTGCTAAGCCTCGGAGCTGGCCTGGATGCGCGCGCCTGGCGCATGGATCTTCCCGCGAATCTGCGTTGGACCGAGGTGGACTTCCCCGCGATGCTCGATTACAAATCTGGCGTGCTCGAGGGTGCGAAACCGCGCTGCCGACTGGAACGCAGAAGCGCGGACTTGAACAGAGCCCTGGCGCGACGGACGGTGATTGAAGAGGCTGCACTTGGCGCCAAGAATCCGCTGCTGATCTGCGAGGGATTGCTGATGTACCTGTCAGGCGACACGGTGCATGCGTTAGCGGAGGAGGCGCACGCCGCGGGATTTCGCTACTGGCTGCTGGATTCCGAATCGTCCGCGATGCGAAGCCGCGCCCACGGGGACGCGGTGGGCCAAATCAATCAGGTTCGCTCTGAGGGGCACCTGGAGGGGGCGCAGGTGCGCGAGGCCATTGAAGAGCACGGCTGGAAGCCGCTCGCACGACGCCTGTATGTCGAGGAGGGGCCGAAGCTCGCCGGGGAGCGCATTTTGAAGATCATTGCGAGCGAAGGCCGGCCCATGGACGCGCCTCCGGACGATGGCACCGGGGTCTGGCTCTATGAGGCTGAATAGTAGAGATCGACGGTGTTGGTCTGGACCCGGGACCCTGCGGATTCCGGTGTTCAATGAAGCGCGGCACCCGATACAATTGGGGCGCAAATCAATCGACCGTGAGTCCTTTATGAACAATCGCAGATGCACCCTCGTTTTCGCCGTGATGTTGCTTGCTTCGACCGCGCTGTGGAGTCAGGCGAACCTCTCAGACATCAACCAACGACTCGTGGACCTTGGAGGCCTTCCCCGGCCGCCAGCGCCAACGGATGGCTCTCCTGCGCCGCGCCCGACGCGGATTACCGACGATCAACGCCCGCCGATGATGCTGCAACTGGCGAAGGACATCAACTCACTACCGCCCGGGCCTGCCAAGGTGAAATTCGCCGATGGATTGAGCCATGCCGCCACGCAGGGCGATCCTGGCCATGACGTGCTGCAGGCCGCGGCCGACACGCTGGCGCAGGCACTGTCCGAGTCGCCGCAGCAGCCTGGGAAAGACGGCCTGCCGCCGCGGCCTTATATGGATCTGGCGAAGCTGGCGCGCTACGCGCAGATTACGACGAGCCTGAAGGACCCGCTGCTGGCCAAGGCAGACGAGATTCTGGCTGCGAACCAGGCAGATGTGGCCAAGGCCGACTTCACGTTGAGGGACGCGAACGGAAAGAAGGTCACGCTGTCGGCGCTGCGCGGCAAGATTGTGCTGGTCAATTTCTGGTCCGCGGAATGCTTGCCTTGTCGCAACGAGATGACGGATCTCGACCTGATTTATACGCACTATCAATCGCAGGGGCTGGTAATTCTATCGGTGGTTTCGCCTACGCCGGAGAGTCTCTTCGATATGAACCACTATTTGCTGGGGCGCAGCTATCATCCGCCGGTGTTGCTGGATGATAAGGGCAAGGTGGGCGCCCAGTTCCACATCGACGGCGTGCCCAGGACGTTTGTGTTCGATCGCGATGGCAAGCTGGTGGCGGAGTCAATCGATCTGTCCACGCAGCGCCAGCTCTTCGGGATGTTGGCCACAGCCGGCCTGCACCCGTAGCTGCGCGAGCCCGGATTGGCAGGTTTGGTTTTTTGCGCGATTGGCGTGACGGAGTGAGATGACCAAAAGCAGCGACGCAGAGCAGTATGCGCTGAACATAAAAGAGAGAGCCAGGCTGGGGTGGTTGGCACTGGCGCTGACGCCGGAGATGGGGCCTACGCGCATTGCCAAGGCCATGGCGCGGCTGGGTGCAGCAGAGCGGGTGTTTGAGGCTTCGCTGACCGAGTTGGAGGGTGCAGGGCTGCCGGCGCAGGCGGCGCAGTTCGTGTTTGAGGGGCGGGCTTTCGAAGCGGCCGAGGACGAAGCCAAACGAGTTGCGGAGACGGGCGGTTTTTTTCTGACCCGTGAGGATGAAGCTTACCCGCGGCGGTTGCTGGAGATCTACGATCCGCCGGCAGCGCTTTGGATTCGGGGGAACGCGGCGCTGCTGGCGCGGCCGGGGATTGCCGTAGTGGGAACGCGGCAGCCTTCGCCATACGGGTTGGGCATGGCGGAGATGTTGGCGCGCGATCTCGCCAACCGGGGGCTGGTGATCTTCAGCGGCATGGCGCGCGGCGTGGATTCGGCAGCGCACAAAGGGGCGCTCGATGCGGGCAGAAAGACAGTTGCGGTGTGGGGAACGGGCATCGATGTGGTGTATCCGAAGGAGAACAAGAAGGTGGCGGAGAGAATTGTGGAATCGGGCGGGACGATTGTGAGCGAGTTTCCGCTGGGGACATTTCCGGCGCCGCAGAATTTTCCATTGCGTAACCGGATTCTGAGCGGGATGAGCATCGGCGTGCTGGTGGTGGAGGCGGGTGAGTACTCGGGCACACGGATTACGGCGCGCTGTGCGATGGAACAGAATCGCGATGTGTACGCGGTCCCGGGCAACGTGACCAACAAGAATGCGTGGGGGCCGAACACGCTGATCAAACAGGGCGCCAAGCTGACGGCGACGTGGGAAGATGTCTGGGAAGATCTGCCGTCGACGGTGAAGCGGGAACTCGAAGAAGCGATGGGGGTTCGAAGCCAGGGTGAATCGAATGCAGGTGGAGCTGCATCCTTATTCAAGGACGCTGATGACCGGCCTCTGCCGGAGTATGAGCGGGTGGTGCTGGACCGGCTGCGCAGAGATGAGTCGTTGCAGCTCGACGATCTAATCGAAGGGTTGGAGGGGCAGTTGGGTTCGGCGGAGATCTTTACAGCGTTGTTCGAACTGGAGTTGGGCGGCCGGGTGAAGCAGTTGCCGGGAAAGAATTACGTGCGCCGCTTCTGAATTCCGGCGAGAGGCAACCACGGATTTGCGCGCATGAGCACGGATAAAACAAGCACAAATTGAAGGGCTTGTCTTCGCTGAATGGGTGCGAGACGACTCCAGGCGAGTGAAACGAAATTGAAGAAAAGTAGTCTATGGGTGTAGATTCTCGACTGGTCTGAACTTTTTCCCGGATTGGGTGGGTTCGCATGTTTTCGAGTTCCGTGTTAGGTTCGCATTGAAAGATGCGGGAAAAGTTTTTTGTACATTTGCAGTTAGGTTTGATGGGTGAAGGGAACGAATGGCAAAGTCACTTGTGATCGTGGAATCGCCGGCGAAGGCGAAGACGATCAATAAATATCTCGGCAGCGACTACATGGTGGAGGCCTCGATCGGGCACATCATGGACCTGCCGAAGAACGACATTGGCGTGGAGCTTGTGAACCGGACGTTTGAGCCGACGCTGATCGTGTCTCCAGGCAAGGAAAAAGTTGTGGCCCATCTGAGGAAGCTGGCGGCGAAGGCGGACCATGTTTATCTGGCGCCCGACCCGGACCGCGAGGGCGAGGCGATTGCCGCGCATCTGGCAATGCAGCTCGCGCCGGTGATGAAGGACAAGGCACTGCTGCGGCGCGTGACCTTCAACGAGATTACGCAGAAGGCGGTGAAGGCGGCATTCGAACACTCGCGCGACATCGATGAGAACCTGGTGGACGCGCAGCAAACGCGGAGGGTGCTCGACCGGCTGGTGGGATACCAGGTTTCGCCTTTGTTATGGGATAAGGTACGGCGCGGGTTGAGCGCCGGCCGTGTGCAGACGGTGGCGCTGCGGCTGATTGTGGAGCGCGAGCAGGAGATCAACGCGTTCAAGCCGGTGGAGTACTGGACGATCGATGCAGAGCTTGATGCCGGTAAGGGCCGCCAGACATTTGTGGCGAAGCTGGTGGGAGTGAATGGCGAGCCGTTGCGCGTGGCGAATGGGACCGACAAGGAGGGCAAGGAAGTTTTTCTTGCGAATGCGCTGCCTGATAAGGAGGCGACCGACGAAGTTGTCGCGCAGCTTAATCAGGCGAAGTGGCGCGTGCGTTTGGTCGAGAGAAAGGAGCGCAGGCGGAATCCTTCAGCTCCCTACACGACCAGCAAACTGCAGCAGGATGCCTCGAGCCGGCTGGGCTTTAACGTGCGGCGCACCATGGGCGTGGCCCAGCGGTTATATGAAGGCGTGGAGATCGGCAACGAGGGTACGGTTGGCTTGATCACTTACATGCGTACCGACTCGACGCGCGTGGCCCCGGATGCAATTGCAGAGGCGCGTGAGTATGTCGGCCGCCTGGGCAAGCAGTATCTTCCCGAGAAACCGAACGAGTATGCAGGCAAGCGGCAGGAGCAGGCGCAGGATGCGCACGAAGCGATTCGGCCGACGCGGGTGGACTACACACCGGAGTCGATTCGCCGGCATCTGAGCGAGGAACAGTTCCGGCTGTATCGGCTGATCTGGCAGCGGTTTGTTTCGAGCCAGATGACGCCCGCCGTCTTTGATCAAACGACCGTGGACATCGAGGGGAAGGCGGACCACTCGTATGACTTCCGCGCTACGGGAAGTGTGCTGAAGTTCGACGGCTTCCTGAAGTTTGAGGAGGAGGACAAGAAAGCGCGCGAGACGGTGAAGAAGGAAGCTACCCAGGCCGAGGCAGCGCAGGCGAAGAAGCTCGCAGGCGAAGCGGTGGAAGGTGCTGTGGCAGATGACGACGATTCGGGGCGCAGACTGCCGGAGTTGAGCGACGGCGAGGCGTTGCGGCTGGAGAAGTTGGCGCACGAACAGAAGTTTACGCAGCCGCCGCCGCGCTTCAACGAGGCGAGCCTGGTGAAGGTGCTGGAAGAGCGGGGCATCGGACGGCCATCGACGTATGCGTCCATCATTAATACAATCCAGGACCGCGACTATGTGAAGAAGATTCAGGCGAAGTTCGTGCCAACCGAGATCGGCACCGTGGTGACGAAGCTGCTGGTGAAGAACTTCCCGTACATCTTCGACACCACGTACACCGCGACGCTGGAGAGCGAACTGGATGCGGTGGAAGAGGGACACGAGCGTTGGACCGATCTGCTGAACGGGTTCTACGACCACTTTGAAGAAGAGCTGGTGGTCGCCGGCAAGAACATGGAAGACATTAAGCGGATGGAAGAGCCGACCACCGAAATCTGCGACAAGTGCGGGGCGCCGCTGGTGCTGAAGTGGGGCAAGTTCGGCAGCTTCTACTCCTGCTCCAACTTCACAAAAAAGAAGCCGGTGACGGTGGCGGCGGGGCCATGGAAGAAAGACGCGAAGGCGGTGACGAAGAAGATCACCAAGGCGCTGCACTTTCCGATGATGGTGAAGGGAATGATCGAGGACGTCACCGAGTTCTCGCTGGAAGTCGCAGATGTAAAAGCCATGACGGCTGCGATCGAGCAGGCGCAACAGGCGGCGAAGAAGGTGATTGTCGAACAGGTTAGCTGCGACTTTACCAAGGAGAACTTTGCGGCCAAACCGGACCTGAGCGCTCCGGGCGCGGACGATGTTCCCGAGGAGGAGTTCTGCGACAACTGCGGCAAGGTGATGGTGCTGAAGAACGGGCCGTGGGGGCCGTTTATGAGTTGCCCGGACTACTCAGCCGACCCGCCCTGCCGGACGATTCGCAAGCTGACGCAGAAGGTGCAGCAGAAGCCGCCAGTGCAACTGGACGAGGCCTGCCCGAAGTGCGGCAAGCCGCTGCTGCAGCGCGACGGCCAGTACGGCGAGTTCATCGCGTGCAGCGGCTATCCCAAGTGCAAGTACGTCAAACAGGAACTGCTGGATGTTCTGTGTCCGAAGGATGGCGGGGACATCGCGGTGCGGAAGACCAGGCGCGGCGACACGTTTTACGGTTGCGTAAACTACCCGAAGTGCGATTTTGCCAGCAACCTGAAGTTGGTGAACCAGGTGTGCCCGAAATGCGACAGCGCTTACCTGCTGGAAGTGGCAAACGCCAAGGGGACCTACCTGGTTTGCCCGAACAATCGGGAGGAGTTGCCTAAACGCAGGAAGCGGAAGGGCGCGCCGGAGGAAGCAGCACCGGCGACTCCGGAGTGCAGCTATAAAAAAAAAGTAGGACCGCCGAAGGCGGCGGAGGTACCGGTGCTGACGCTGCCTGATCCGGAGAAGACGCGTCCGGTAGTAGAAAGCGTGGCCTAGCCGACAAATCGGTCAAAGGTTATACGCCAGCGGATGTTTGGGCTCGTACAGCATGATGTCGTCCGCGCCAGGTACGGCCATCATCGCCACAAGCCCGGTCGCACATCAGCGAGATCAGATGGTGCCGCGGCGATTCGTACGTCTTGCCATCGTAGACGCTGTGGGTTGGGTGCACGCCCATCTCGCTCGGCCCGGTTTTGAAGATCAGCCAACCCTCGCCTCCGCCCGCCGCATCCTCGACGTAGGGCCAGCCGAGGACGTCGCGAAGGAATGCGCGGGTTGCGGGGGCATCGTCGGAATAAATCAGGGTGTGGATGCTGGTGACCATCAGACCGATCCTACTGAAATCGCCTCCGATTCTAGTATTTCGGTCTTTTGCCAATCAAGATTCCGTTGCTCGCACTGGAGGTCGAAAACGGGACACTCTACCGGAATGGGGGCCGGGCTTTCGATTCTGCACCATTCCTGATACAATTACAGTCGCGCGAGTTGCGGTCGAGCGCCTGCGGTGTGCGTGGGCGTCTGCTCTGCGCGGCTGTAACTTATTGAAAAGAATGCAGGATTTGGCTATGGCAAAGGCAGTGTGGAACGGTCAGACCCTCGCCGAAAGCGAGAAATACGAGACGGTTGAGGGAAATGTTTACTTCCCGGACGAGTCGGTAAAACGGGAGTTCTTCCGGGCAAGTTCGACAACTTCTAGTTGCACCTGGAAAGGACAGGCCCGGTACTACACCCTGGTGGTCGATGGCCAGGAGAATCCGGACGCGGCGTGGTATTACCCCGATCCGAAGCCGGCGGCGCGGAATGTGAAGCATCATGTGGCATTCTGGCGCGGCGTGGAAGTGACGACGTAGACAGTATCGACAAATAAAGAAGTGAGGCCGTGCGGGCAAATGCGGGGATTCTTCCCCTTCGGCTTCGCTCAGGGTCAGAATGACAAACCCACAATTTGCTAGTAAGCCTGGGTGCGGTCGATGGGCAGGCGGACCTGGAAGCAGGTGGCGCCTGGCTTGGAATTCACGGTCACGAAGCCATTGTGTTTGTTGACGATGCGGGTGACTGAGTCGAGGCCAAGGCCGAGGCCCTGGCCGGGCGGCTTGGTGGTGTAGAACGGCTCGAAGATGCGTGAAACGACCTCGGGCGGGATTCCGGGGCCGTCGTTCCATATCTCGATGGTGACCATTTCGCCGAGCTGGCTGGTCCTGAGGCGCAGAGTGCCGCGCGGGACGGCAGCGTCGCCGTTGCTCGCAGGCGTCAGACTCATCGCGTCGAGAGCGTTTTCAATCAGCTCAGTCCAAACCTGGTTGAGTTCGCTGCCGTAGGCGCTGATGTGGGGCACTGCGGGGTCATACTCGCGCTCGACGTGGACATGATCGAGGCGTGAGCTGAACATGGTGAGGGTGGTGTCCAGGGACTGCGCCAGGTCGATCTCCTGGATGGGCGCCTGGTCCATGTAGGAGTAGTCCTTGATGGCGGAGATGAGATCGAAGATGCGAACGGTGGAGTTGACGACGGTCTCGGCCATGCGTTCCACACGGAGCGAGCCGGCGAAGGCGGAGGCGGAGATCGCCAGAGCTTCAGGCGAAAGCATCGCGGCCAGCTCTTCGAGGTGAGTTATGGTCATGGGGGACTCGGCGACGACCGAAGCGATGACCCAGGGTTCGGGGATGCCTCGGGCGGCGAGCCAGGCGCGGAACAGCTCCTCACGATCGCTGAGGTCGAGCGGATTGTTGGGGAGGATGGCGCGGCTGGTGTAGCCAGCCATTTTTTCGCGGGTACGTTTCACCCAATCCTGATAGAGCTCGTACTGTCCGGCTTTGGTGAGGGCGGCGCCGAGTTGCTGCTTCTGGTCGCCGAAGCGGCGGAGCTCGCCGAAGAGGCTGGCGGCGGAGCGCTGGGCCGCGGAGGCGGGATTGTTGAGCTCGTGCGCCAGATTAGCCGCCAGTTTGCCCAGGGCGGTGAGCTTTTCCGCCTGCATCTCGATGCGGGTAACCTCGCGGACGCGATTGAGCAGAACGGAGACGCATCGCTGTGCCATGGATGGGATAGCGGCGAGCATCTCCGGAAACTTCTCTTTGGCGATATCGAGCGACCAGGCATAGCCGACGCTGTAGCCGTTTCCGCCGTAGCCCTTCATCCGGGAGTACGGCAACAGGCCGGAGAGCTGGCCAACGCGCGCGATGAACAGCGAGAGGTTGCCGCTCTGGGAGCGGCGCACATGGATCTCGCCGGCGAGCAGGATGTTCATGCCGACGGGCGGATCTCCCTCGCGGAAGATCATGGTTCCCGGGCCGACCTTGTGTTCGGTGCCGTTGTGCGCGAGCCAGAGGTAGTCCTGGTCGGAGAGGCCGTCGAGGCCCTCGACTTTGCGCAGGGCGGCGACAATCTCAGGGACGGGAGTAGGCCCCGCGGCGAGGGGTTCCGGGTCGACTTCGAGTTCGGGAGAGGTCTCCATCGTTGTTCGAGTTTACCTCGACCGGGCAAAAGGAGGGGCGTGTGCGCGCCTGCTTTTTGCGGAGAGGCTGTGCACACGCCCGAGAGTGAGGCCTGGGAGTTCTGCGCTAGCGCCGGTCTGGCAAAGAGTCGAGGCTCGCGGTGAGTTCGTGGATGTCCACCGGGGCGGCCGAGCGAATCTGCACGGCGCCGCTCTGGTCGAGCAGGATCACGAGGAAGTCTCCGGGCTGAACGTGGAACCGGCTGCGTGCGTCTGCCTGCTCGCCGGGAGTGCCGAGGGGCAGGTTTTCGAAGGTGAACAGCTCGTCGCTGAATCTCGGGGCGGTCGATACTGGAACCACAACCGTATTCCGAATCGAGAGCTCAAAGCTATGGCGCTCAATCAGTTCCAGCTGCCGCTTGAAGCTGGGGCTGCTTGCGTCGGGAGCGAAGACCATGAGGATGCGCGCATTGTTCTGGAGCTGGGTGAGGGAATGCTGCTCCTGGGCGGCGCAAGTTCCCAGCAGAACCAAGAGGAAGAGGGGCAACTTCAGCATTGGGAGTGCTCCTTTAAGTGGTACAGGGTCTGTAGGGGCAAAAGGCTAAGACCAGGTGATATAGACTAGTTTGAAGCTAGCATGGCCCCGGAGTTTCCGAGGCAGCAAAAAGGGGTATCCTCCCGGTATCTTTGGTAATTCGCAACAGGCTATTTTACAAATAGATAACAGGCGTGCCGGCAACAGGTCACTAATCGGCTGTGATGCAGCGCCCGCCGCTAACTGGCTTATTCCTAGAAGGAAACACCCCAACTTCAGCGTTCCGTTTCGAGCGCAGAGTTGGGGTATTTGGGTAGTAACCGGCGAGGGCCTGGCTGTGACGCTGCCTAGGCCTTTTGGACGGCGCCGTCCACGACCTTTACTGGGTCGAGGAAGGGCATGGCGGAGCGCAGGCCGGCGCCGACGATCTCGATGGGGTGGGCGGCTTCGGCGGCGCGGATGCGGGTGAACTCCTTGCGGCCGGTCTCGTTCTCTTCGATGAACTTCTTCGCGAACGAGCCGTCCTGGATTTCGTCGAGCAGCTTGCGCATGGCCTTCTTGGTCTCGGCGGTGACAATGCGCGGGCCGGCGACGTAGTCTCCCCACTCGGCGGTATCGGATACGGAGTAGCGCATGTAGGCGAGGCCGCCGCGGTACATCAGGTCGACGATGAGCTTGAGTTCGTGGAGGACTTCGAAGTAGGCGAGCTCGGGCTGGTAGCCGGCCTCGACCAGCGTTTCAAAGCCGGCCTTGACCAGCGCAGAGGTCCCCCCGCAGAGGACGGCCTGCTCGCCGAAGAGGTCGGTCTCGGTCTCTTCGGTGAAGGTGGTCTGGAGGACGCCGGCGCGGGTGGCGCCGATGCCCTTGGCATAGCTGAGGGCGAGCGCGAGGGCGTGGCCGGAGGCGTCCTGCTCCACGGCCACAAGCGCCGGTGTGCCGCCGCCTTCGGTGAAGACCTCGCGGACGCGGTGGCCGGGTGCCTTGGGTGCGACCATCGAGACATCGACGCTGGCGGGTGGCTGGATGGTGCGGAAGCGGATGTTGAAGCCGTGGGCGAACATCAGCGTGACGTTGGGCTTCATGTTGGGGGCAATCTCGGCATGGTAGACCTTGGCCGCGGTCTGGTCGGGGGTGAGGTTCATGATGACGTCGGCCCACTTGCTCACGTTGGCAACGGTATCGACGACCAAGCCGGCTTTGCGGGCGCGATCTGCGCTGGGGGAATCGGGGCGGAGGCCGACGCGGACGTCGACGCCGGAGTCCTTGAGGTTGAGGGCGTGGGCGTGGCCCTGCGAGCCGTAGCCGATGATGGCGACTTTCTTCGCCTGGATGAGTGAGAGGTCTGCATCTGCGTCGTGGTAGGTCTTTGCCATGGTTGTTGGTTTTCCTTTAGAGATAATGGTAGCTGAGAATGAAGGCTTAACGCCGATTTGCACCGATTGAACCGATCAGAGGCGAACGACCGACCACGGAATTTCACGGATACGAGCGGATCAAAGCATTTCCTGTTTTTCTTCGCGAGATATGTCTTATCCGTGTCGATCTGTAAGATCCGTGGTGGCTTTCGGTCTTTATTCCTCTTCCTCTTCGAGGCCGGGGAACTGGTTGGGGATGATTTCGGCTTTGGAGAGTTTTGGGCGTCCGGCGATTTTGGGTTTGTGAGTGCCATTGGGGGTGGCAAGGGCTTTGAGGACGCGGCTGGTGTGGACGCCGCGGCGCATGGCCATGCGGCCGGTGCGGGAGACCTCGAGGATTGTGTAGCCGGACTCACGCAGGACCTGGACCAGGCCCTCGATCTTGGAGGAGCTACCGGTCAGCTCCAGCATGATGGACTCGGTGGCGAGATCGACGACGCGGGCGTGGAAGACGGTGGCCAGCTCGAAGATCTGGGAGCGGGATGCGAGGCCATGCGGCTCGTTGGGGCCGGCGGCGACTTTGATGAGGCAGAGCTCGCGGATGACGCCCTCGGAGCGGCCGACCTCGTCGACGTCGACGGTGATTTCGAGCTTGTAGAGCGAGGCGCGAATGCGATGGGCTGCGGTTTCGGGCGCCTCGCAGACGATGGTCATGCGCGAGGTGTCGGCGCGCTCGGACTCGCCTACGGTCAGGGAGACGATGTTGATGTTGAGGCGGCGGAAGAGCGATGCGACGCGGGTGAGGACGCCGGGTTTGTCTTGAACGAGGGCTACGAAGGTGTGGAGCATGTGTGGGCCTTTCTTTGGGGCAGTCCCAGGTTATTCCTGGTCGTGCTTTCCACGTCTTTCAAATGGTCGATGGCTAGCACTGGAGTGGATAAAAGTTGGGTGGCACATTCGATGGCTCGGTCACGAAGCTCTTTCTGCCAAGGAATGTTTGGTTCCAAACGAGGTGGAATCTGGTCGAATACCGAAGCGGCTTCAAGTGCCAAGCCTTCCCAAGCGAGGGAATAAGCGAGCGCCTCAAGTGAATGCGTCATTGGGCCCTTGTCCCGGAGATAGGAGATGAAATCCGTCACAGTTCCGAGCGAATTTAGAAATGGCAATCCCTGAGTTTCGATTGCGTTACGAAGCTTAGCGGCCGTATCTGCGTTGTTGAGGTCCCAACAATCAAACTTCTTATCGACCCGAAGCCGGTCCCCGAAACTCAACGTCAAGTTCTTGCTCGGCACAAATAAGGGCATTAGAAATGCATAAACGTAGAACTTGGTCTTGCTGAAGTCAGACGAGTCGAAGAGAATTCCACGCAGTAGGCCGTTTTCAAGCGGCAGATAAAGCAGCTTCTTGTGGCGCGCAAATATCGGGAATTCCGACATAAGTGTCTCAGCGAGTTTGTCGAAGTCTCTGTTGGTCATTGCGCGATATCTAGGCTGGGGTTCTTCAGTTGATAGAGCGTATGGCGCAGGTGTGGATGGCCGGCGGGGATACGCGGGTGGTCGAAGTCGAGGTCGGGGCGGTGAGTCATGCCGAGCTTTTCCATGACGTGGCGGGAGGGTTGGTTGCCCAGGGCAGTGATGGCTACGACTTCGGGGAGCTTGAGGGTCTTGAAACAGAAGTCGACGGTGGCGCGGGCGCCTTCGGTGGCGAGGCCTTGACCGTGGAGCGCGCACGGGAGACGCCAGCCGATTTCGACGGCAGGCTGCGGGAGGTTGGGGACGACGTCGCGCATGGTCTGAGCGCCGATGATGCCGGCGAAGTCTCCGGTGGCGCGGAGTTCGGCGACGAGGAAGCCGAATCCGTCGCGTTCGTAAGCGGCCCGGAAGCGGGCGAGGGAGGCGTCACTTTCTTCGGGAGTCATGGTGGAGGCGAAGTAGGTCATGACGGCAGGGTCGGCGTTCATGGCGGCGTAGGGCGCGCGGTCGCAGTCGCGCACGGGGCGGAGGATGAGGCGTGGGGTTTCGAGTTGGAGCTGCGGTGTTGTCATTTCACCCCCGTGATGAGGGTGGCGTAAGGCGGGAGTACGAGTGGGGAAAGGGTATAGAAGGGTCCGAACTGAATGTTATCGTCCATGTGGACCCAGGTGTAGTGATTGCCTACTCCGGCTGCGGCGAGGTCGAGGTGGACGGTTTGGTACTGCGCGGTGAAGTTGAGCGAGACAAGAATGGCAGAACCGTCAGCCGCTTTGCGGACGTAGCTAAGGACGTTGGGATTGGCGGTGTCGAGCATGACGATGCCGCCATCGCGCAGCGCGGGATAGCCGCGGCGGAGGTCGATGAGGTCGTGGGTCCAGGTGAGGAGCGTATCGGGTTGGCCCGTTTCGCTGGCGACGTTGACGGTGGGGTAGTCGGCGCCGATGGGGAGCCAGGTGTGCGCGGAGGAGCTGAAGGAGGCCGAAGGCGGCAGGGGTGACCACTGCATGGGAGTGCGCTCGCCGTCGCGGCCCTTTTCCTTGGGCCAGCCGGTGATGCCGATGGGATCGCGGACGTCTTCCTTGCGAGTGGGAGTGTGCGTGGTCATGCCGATTTCCGCGCCGTAGTAGGTGAGTGCTGTGGAGCGGGTAGTGTAGAGAATAGTGGCGATGAGTTTGGCGATACGGAGTTTGTTCTCGGGCGTGGCGTCGTCGCCGAAGCGGTCCCAGGAGCGGGTGTTGTCGTGGTTGTCGAAGACGAGAAGAGGTTGGTGGCCGTCGAGCTCGGTCTCCATGTCGGAGATGGACTGGCGGAAGTGGGCGAGGTTCAGGTTGACGTTGGCGCCGTTGGGCTGGCCGCCGCCTTCGGTGTGGAAGCCGACCAGCGTGTCCATGGGGAGCTGAAGCTCGGGCGCGGTGGGCGTGCCGTACCACTGCAGGAGATCGGAGGTGCGGGGGACATAGATTTCGCCGACCAGGACGCGATTGTCGGGATAGCTGTCGATGAGTTTGCGGAGACGGCGGAGTACGTTGTGAACCTCCGGGAGGCCGCTGGTGAGCGAGTGGTTGGCTTCTGGGAAGCCAGAGGCGTCCAGGCGGCCGGTGAGCGGCTCGTCGTGGAGCTTGGGGTCTTCGAAGAGGGTGGTGATGGCGTCGAGGCGGAAGCCGGCGACGCCGCGGTCGAGCCAGAAGCGCATCGCGTCGAACATCGCTTTTTCAACCGCGGGGTTGCGCCAGTTGAGGTCGGGCTGCTGCCGGTAGAAGAAGTGGTAGTAGAACTGGCCGCGGGCGGGGACCCACTCCCACGCGGAGCCCTGAAAGAGCGACGACCAGTTGTTGGGCGGGACGACCCAGCCGTGCGGGCCATGGTGGGCGTTGAGGGCTTTGGGGTCGGTGGTGGGCTTGCCGTCGTTCCAGATGTACCAATCGGCGTGGGGGTTGGTGCGGGAGCTGGCGGAGTCGACGAACCAGGGGTGCTGCGAGGAGGTGTGGTTGAGCACCATGTCGAGCAAGATGCGGATGTGGTGGGCCTGTGCGGAGGCGAGCAGGCGGTCGAAGTCGGCAAGGGTGCCATATTGGGGGTCGACGGCGGTGTAGTCGGAGATGTCGTAGCCGAAGTCGACCTGCGGTGAGGGATACATGGGGGCGAGCCAGATGGCGTCGACGCCGAGAGCCTGAAGGTAGGGAAGGCGCATGGTGATGCCGTTGAGGTCGCCAATGCCGTCGCCGTTGGTGTCCTGGAAGCTGCGGGGGTAGATCTCGTAGATGACGGCGTGCTTCCACCAGGCGGGATCGGACGTGGGCGTGGCGGCGGCGCGGATTTCGGCGGGGGTGGGCGGGATGTATGCAGGCGGAGTTTGGGCGAGCGCCGGCGAGAGCAGGAGGGTGAAGAGAAGCAACGGGATGGAATAGCGGCGGCTCATTTTATTGGTGGTTGGCGCAGTCACTCCTCATGTTTCCATCGTTCCCACCAGTGGGTGCGGCGAAGGAAGATGACGAGTTCGCCGGGAGCTGCCGGGTGCGTTTTCTTGCTGCATTTGTTGGGCGGGGCTATGCCCTGCGCCTGGACTTGCTTGATATTGAAGGCCTGGTCGCTCTGGGGAATGCATGGAGTGAATTCGGTGGTATCCACGTTGGAGGCGATCAGGCCGAGTTTGAGATTGGCCTGTGCGGTGATTTCGATCTCGTAGAGATCGCCGAGGGGGGAGATGGGCAGAGGCTTGCCTCCGGTGTCGCCATAGATCAGTGCTTTGAGGTTGGGGATGGGCTGGCCGGTGTCGGCGTCGAGCAGGCGAAGGCTGACGAAGCTTGGAAGGGCCGCTGCGGGCGCGGTTTGGGCGAGGCCTGCCGCGGAGAAGAGCAGTGCGGCGAGCAGCAACGGGATGGAGGAGCGAAGGGGCATTTTAGTTGGCGGCGGACGGAGTGTAGCGAGCGTCGGAGTCCCAGAGGTCGGTGGGGTGGTCCTGATCGCCGAAGAGTTGGCCCTTGTCCCATATGGGGTGCGGGACGAAGGTGTAGTCGCCCGAGGCGTGATAGCTGCCGCCGCAGGGCGGATTGCCGGGCGCGTATTTCTCGGGTGCGCACTTGGCGCCGCGGTAGATGTGGAACCAGACGTTGGAGCCGTCGGTGTCAACTTCTTTCTGCGGGATTCTGATCTTGTCGAAGGTACGGGTGCGGGCGGCGTCGCGAAGCTGCCAGACGAGGGCGGAGATTTCGTCGTCGGTGGCGGTTTCTTTGACCACAAGGGTGAAGGTGCTGTTGGCGTGGTGGAAGATTTTGAAGGACGCGGGTGGGGTGGTGGGGCGAGGTGGGTAGGTTGCGGCGGGGGTGGTTTCGGCGGTTGGGGTGGGTGCGGGTGCGGGCGCGGACTTGCAGCCGAGGAGGAGGAGCGGCAGGAGGAGAAGCGAGATGGATGGGCGTGGGGTCATATCAATAGATATCCACCTGGATTTCACAATCTAACCTGCGACCGAATTGATTGCTCCAATGTAGAACCAAAACAACGCGAGGATGAATGCCGCTGGCACTGTAGGCCAAGAGCGTTGCGATCGGACGAGGGCGCCTGTGATCGCTGCCCCAAGCATGCCGAACATGTTTGTGCCGATGATCGCGTAGCGAAGCTTCGAGTAATCGGGGCCGAGGGATCCATTCCAGACGAAGGCCAAGATAATCCATATGAAACTGCAAATGGTCAACGTCAGCGGCACAGCTCTTCGAAAGAATCGGCGATCTTGAAGGCTGCTTATGACGGCGACGAACAGGCAGCCTGCACAGATTAGCAGCCCACTTCCGAAGACAAACTCGAAGAGGAATGGCATTTATACGTCCTCAGGGGTTTCGAGCAGCGGGTTTTTGGTGGGGCGGCGGGTCATTTCGTGGAGGGCGGCGCCGGGGGCGATCATGGGGTAGACGCCGTCTTCTTTTTCGACCTGAAAGTTGATGAGGAAGGTCTTGCCGCTGGTGCGGGCGCGGGTGACGGTGGGGGTGACGTCTGCGCGCTGCTTGACGTGGGCGCCGGCGATGCCGTGGGCGGCGGCGAGGGCGACGAAGTCAGGCGAGAGGATGGGCGACTCGGCGTAGTTCTTCTCGTAGAAGGCCTCCTGCCACTGGCGGACCATGCCCAGGAAGCCGTTGTTGATGACGGCGATGTTGAGGGCGAGGTGCTCCTGCTGAATGGTGGAGAGTTCGGCCGCAGTCATCTGGAAGCCGCCGTCGCCGGCGATGACCCAGATGTCTTTGTCGGGGCAGGCGAACTTGGCGCCGATGGCCGCGGGCAGCGCGAAGCCCATGGTGCCGAGGCCGCCCGAGGTGATGAGTGAGCGCAGCTTGTCGTGGCGGAAGTACTGCGCCTCCCACATCTGGTGCTGGCCGACATCGGTAACGATGATGGTCTGGTCGAGACGGCCGGCGTCGCGGGCCTCGCGCCAGATGTCGTGGATGACGTGTGCGGCGTAGAGATGGCCGAGGTCGGGGAGGTTGATGATGTCGCGGACGCTGGCGTCGCCTTTGAGCTTGGCGATCTCCTTCAGCCACGAGTTGCCAGTTGCAGGTTTCAGGTTGTTAGTTGAAGGCGGAAGCAAAGGCAACAACGTCTCGAGGACCTCCTTGAGATCGCCGATGAGGGCTACGTCAGCGCGGACGTTTTTGTTGATCTCGGCGGGATCGATTTCGACGTGGATCTTCTTGGCGTTGGGCGCGTAGCTGGCGAGGTTGCCGGTGACGCGGTCGTCGAAGCGCATGCCGAAGGCGAGCAGCAGGTCTGCCTGCTGGATCGCGTGGTTGACCCAGGACTCGCCGTGCATTCCCATCATGCCGAGCGCGAGCGGATGGTCGGTGGGGAATGCTCCGAGGCCGAGCAGGGTGCTGGCGACGGGTATGTTGCGGCTCTCGGCGAAGGCGATGACTTGATCCCGCGCTCCGGAGTGGATAATGCCGTGGCCGGCGAGGATGAGCGGCTTCTTGGCGGCGGAGATGAGGGCGATCGCTTCCTTGATGGAATCGGACTCGGCGCGAAGCATGGGATGCGGGCGGTGCGGTGCGGGTGCGGCGGCGGCGAAGTCGAAGGGCGCGGTGGCCTGCTGGGCGTCCTTGGTGATGTCGATGAGGACAGGGCCGGGGCGGCCGGTGGTGGCGATCTGGAAGGCTAGGCGCAGGGTGGGCGCGATGTCCTCCGCGTGGGTGACCAGAAAATTGTGCTTGGTGATGGGCAGAGTGATGCCGGTGATGTCGATCTCTTGAAATGCATCCGTCCCGAGGACTTTGGAGGAGACCTGACCGGTGATGCAGACGATGGGCACGGAGTCCAGCATGGCCGTGGCGATGCCGGTGACGAGGTTAGTTGCGCCGGGACCGGAGGTGGCGATGGCGACGCCGACCTTGCCCGAGGCGCGGGAGTATCCGTCGGCCATGTGGGCAGCACACTGCTCGTGGCGCACCAGGACGTGGTGGATGGGGAACTTGCGCAGCGCGTCGTAGGCGGGCAGGATGGCTCCGCCGGGATAGCCGAAGACGGTGCTGACGCCTTCGCCGGCGAGGGTGGCCCAGATGATTTCTGCTCCGGTGAGGGTGGGGATGTTCTTGCTCTGCGATTTGGTTGCCATCGTGTGCTCCTTTACTTCCGTGGTGCTTCGGTCGAGAGGCTTAACACCGATGTACGCCGATCGAACCGATCAAATGCAAAATCGGATTGTTGTCAGATCGGTTTCATCGGTGCCGATCGGTGTTAGGCAGTTGTTGCTATGACGTGATGGCTCCCTGGCTGGCGGAGGAGACGGTGTTGGCGTATTTGGCGAAGACGCCGCGGGTGAAGCGAGGGGCGGGCGGCGCGAAGGACTTGAGGCGGGCTGCGATTTCGGCGTCGGGGACGTTGAGTGTGAGCGTGCGGGCGGGGATGTCGAATGTGATGGTGTCGCCTTCGTGGACGGCGGCGATGGGGCCGCCGAGGAATGCTTCGGGGGCGACGTGGCCGGCCATGAGGCCGCGAGTGGCTCCGCTGAATCGGCCATCGGTTAATAGCGCGACTGTGTCGGAGAGTGCGGGAATGCCTTTGACGGCGGCGGTGACGGCCAGCATCTCGCGCATGCCGGGACCGCCCTTGGGACCTTCGTAGCGGATGACGAGAACGTCGCCGGGATTGATCTTTCCGGACTCGACGGCCTGGTGGCAGTCCTCTTCGTTGTCGAAGACGCGCGCGGTTCCGGTGTGGTTGAGGCGCTCGTGGCCGGCGACCTTGATGACGCAGCCTTCGGGCGCGAGGTTGCCGCGCAGGATGACTAGTCCTCCAGTGGCTTTCAGGGGCTTCTGCCAGGTGTAGATGACGGGCTGGTTGGGGGTTTCGACGGCGAGGGCGGCTTCCTGGTGCATGGTGCGGCCGGAGACGGTAAGGCCATCGTGTAACTGATTGCGTTGCAAAAGCCGCTGCGCGAGGAGACGCGAGCCACCGGCGTCCTGGTAATCCTTGGCCGCGTACTTTCCGCCGGGGGAGAGGTCGCAGATGAAGGGTGTGTGCTCGGAGATGCGGTCGAAGTCCTCCATGGTGATGGGGATTTTGAGTTCGTGCGCGATGGCGATGAGGTGGAGGACGGCGTTGGTGCTGCCGCCGGATGCGGCGACCGCGGCGATGGCGTTCTCGATGGACTTGCGGGTGAGGATCTGGCTGGGCTTGACGCCGCGGCGGGCTAGGTCCATGACCATTCGGCCGGCGGCACGAGAGGCTTCGTGCTTTTCGGGCGACATGGCGGGGACGCCGGAGATCATCATGGGGGAGATGCCGAGGAACTCGCCGGCCATGGCCATGGTGTTGGCAGTGAACTGGCCTCCGCAGGCTCCGGGGCCGGGACAGGCGGCGGCTTCGAGGGCTTCGAGCTGGTCGTCGTTGATTTTCCCGGCCGCGTGCGATCCCATGCCTTCGAAGACCTGGAGGATGGTGATCTCCTTGTTGGAGCCATCGGGCTGCTTGAGATTGCCGGGGGCGATTGAGCCGCCGTAGAGCATGAGGCCGGGGATGTCGAGCCGGGCGAGCGCCATGATGGCGGCGGGCATGTTCTTATCGCATCCGGCGATGCAGACGAGACCGTCGAAGCTGTTGCCGCGGGAGACTAACTCGATGCTGTCGGCGATGACTTCGCGGCTGATGAGCGAGGCTTTCATGCCCTGCGTGCCCATGGTGATGCCGTCGTGGATGGTGATGGTGTTGAACTCCACGGGCATGCCGCCGGCCTCGCGCACGCCCTGCTTAACGGCCTCGGCGACCTGGCGGAGATGAAAGTTGCAGGGGCCGATCTCGGTCCAGGTGTTGGCGATGCCGATGAGGGGCTTGTGCAGGTCTTCCTTGGTGAAGCCGACGGAGCGGAAGTAGCTGCGCGCGGCGGCGCGGTTGGGGCCTTCGGTGAGGACGATGGAGTTCTTCTTTGCGGGATCGAGTGGCATGGGTTTTATTGCTTCCTTCTGCACTTAGTGGGTGACTCTTGACTTGTTGCTGGGTGGAAGAGGAACTGGAGAGACGAGCAGGTCGAAGTCGTGGAGGAGAGCGGTAACAACGTCGTCGAGGTTCTTATCTCGGTTGGATTGGCGAACCGCGTAGTTCGTCCGCTCGACGAGGGTCCAGAGGATGGCGTGAGAGCGAGGATCGATAAGGATGACGCGGAACTGGCGGAGTGAGTGGGCGTCGTTGGCGACGGCTGCCGCAGCGAGATTGATTTCGTAGTGAATCTCGAGGATGAGGTCGGCCTGGTTGGGGTCGGAGACGAGGTGGAAGCGGGTAAGGGAAGCGATCCCGTTATAGAAGTCGTTGTAGGCGCGGAGGCAGTCGGCGTTTTCCTGATCGCCGGCGTTGCCAATGAAGAGGGTTTTGGCGGTGGCGAGTGCGGAGGGAAGAGGCGCTGCGGGCACGTCCTGAGCGTAGAGGCTCAGAGATGAGACCAGGAGGACGAACGAGATGGCCGTGATTCGATACTTCATTTGAGACGCTTCTTTCTTGACCTCAGGGGCTAAAGCCCCGACTGCAGTGGTGCTTGAGTGTCCGGGCTAAAGCCCGGACCTATCTCAGAAACAAGTGCAACGGCAAAAGCTAAGAAAAGACAACAGCGAAATACAGGGGTCCTTCACTTCGTTCAGGATGACAGCTACAAAGGTGATGACGGCAGTTAATGGTTATGCAGCTCCGGCGAGTTTGGGGGTGGACCAGAATTCTTTGTCGTGGGCGGACTCGAAGGTGTCGAGGGCGGCTTCGTGGCGAAGGGTTAGGCCGATGTCGTCGAGGCCGTTGATGAGGCAGTATTTTCGGAACGGGTCGATGTCGAAGTGGGCGCTGAAGCCTTCGGTGTCGGTGACGGCCTGGGCTTCGAGGTTAATGGTGATTTTGTGCTGCGGGTTCGCGGTGCTGCGGGCGAGGAGGGTTTGCACGTCTTCTTCGCTGAGGCGGACCAGGATGATACCGTTCTTGCCGGCGTTGGAGAAGAAGATGTCGGCGAAGGTGGGCGCGATGACGGCGAGGAAGCCGTACTGGTTGAGCGCCCAGGCGGCATGCTCGCGGGAGCTGCCGCAGCCGAAGTTGCGCTCGGCGATGAGGATTTGCGAGCCGTTGTAGGCTGCGTTGTTGAGCACGAAGGATGGGTCGGGCTTGCCGGCGTCGGGACCCTCCTGGATGCGCCGCCAGTCATAGAAGAGGAAATCGCCGTAGCCGGTGCGCTCGATGCGCTTGAGAAACTGCTTGGGGATGATCTGGTCCGTGTCGATGTTCGGCAACGGCAGGGGAACGGCGGTGGAGGTGAGGACGTTGATCGGGATCATAGGGTTCCTTCGGAACAGTTGTAAGTGGTCAGTGGTAAGTGGCCAGTAAGTGCAAAGGCGAAGGCGAAATACAGGGGTCCTTCACTTCGTTCAGGAAGACTGCACATTTTGGGTCATCCTTTCCAGGTGCGAATGTCGGTGAAGTGGCCGGTGATGGCGGCGGCGGCGGCCATTTGCGGGCTGACGAGATGGGTGCGGCCCCCGCGGCCCTGACGGCCCTCGAAGTTGCGGTTGGAGGTGGAGGCGCAGCGCTCGCCGGGCTGCAGGATGTCGGGGTTCATGCCGAGGCACATGCTGCAGCCGGGCTCGCGCCACTCGAAGCCGGCAGTTTTGAAGATGGCGTCGAGGCCTTCGGATTCGGCCTGGCGCTTGACCGCCTGCGAGCCGGGGACGACCATGGCGCGGATTTTGGTGGCGACGTGGTGACCCTTGACGATGGCGGCGGCGGCGCGGAGGTCCTCGATGCGGCCGTTGGTGCAGGAGCCGAGGAAGACGGTGTCGATCTTGATCTGCTGGATGGGCGTGCCGGGCTTGAGACCCATGTACTCGTAAGCGCGTTCGAAGCTCTTGCGGTCGGCTTCGGTTTTGGCGTCGGCGAGCGTGGGGACGGAGGCGTCGATGGTGGTGGTCATACCGGGCGAGGTGCCCCAGGTGACGGCGGGCGCGAGGGTGGCGGCGTCGATGTGGAGTTCGCGGTCGAACTTTGCTCCGGGATCGGAGGGTAGAGTGCGCCAGTGGGCGACGGCCTCGTCCCATGCGGGTCCTTTGGGCGAGAAGCGGCGGCCCTTGAGGTAGGCGTAGGTGGTCTCGTCGGGGGCGATGAGGCCGGCGCGGGCTCCGGCTTCGATGGACATATTGCAGACGGTCATGCGGCCTTCCATGGAAAGGGCGCGGATGGCGGAGCCGGCGTACTCAACGACGCAGCCGGTGGCGCCGTCGGTGCCGATGCGGCCGATGATGTCGAGGATGATGTCCTTGGCGGTGACGCCGAAGGGAAGATCGCCGTCGACGGTGATGCGGAAGGTCTTGGGCTTGGACTGGGGGAGGGTCTGGGTGGCCATGACGTGCTCGACTTCGCTGGTGCCGATGCCGAAGGCTAGCGCTCCAAAGGCGCCATGCGTTGAGGTGTGCGAGTCGCCGCAGACGATGGTGCTGCCGGGCTTGGTGGCGCCGAGTTCGGGGCCGATCATGTGAACGATGCCCTGATCGCGATCCTGCACGTCGAAGAACTCGATGCCGAACTCGGCGCAGTTCTTGCGCAGGGCGTTGACTTGCGCGGCGGAGATCTGGTCGGTGATGACGAGGCGGTCCTGTGCGGAGGTAGTGGGGACGTTGTGGTCGACGGTGGCGATGTGGCGATCTGGGCGGCGGAGTTTGCGATTGGCCAATCGCAAGCCATCAAACGCCTGCGGCGAGGTGACTTCGTGAACGAGCTGCAGGTCGATGTAGAGAATCGTGGGCTCGCCTTGCGGCTCGGCGACAAGGTGGGATTGCCAGACTTTCTCGAAGAGGGTGCGGGATGTGTTCGGTGTGGTCATGATTTGAATTCTCAGTGGTCAGTTATCAGTTGCGTGGTTTCAATAAGGGCGCTGTGGTGTCGGTGTTAGGCTTTGGCGTGGGCGGTGGTGCGACGCCGAGGGCTGAAGGTGCGACTTCGTGCTGGGTCCCGTCAGGGTCGACGAGGATGGCGTGGGTGATGTTCTGGACGATGCCCGAGCCGGGGAGCGGCTCGGCCGCCCAGCGCGCGATCGACTTCATGAGCGCGGGTGGCGGATGCTGGCCGGATCCGGAGGAGACCGTCAGCGGCTCGTCGGGGAAGACCCAGAGCGTGTATTCGGCGGCGGGATCGGTGGTGGGGCGGCCCTGCTTGATCCAGTCGAGGGCGGCGAAGACGACGAGGTGCTGCTTGCCGTTGAGGTCGAGCCAGAGCAGGCCGCGCGAAGGCGCGAAGTGGACGACGTGGCCGGAGATGGAGATGTAACGATTCTCATCGGCTAGGACCTTGCCGGGGACGGTGAGGTGGACGAGGGCAGTTTCGGCGAGCGAGGGGACCTTGCCGTTGATGGGTATGCCCCAGAAGGTCTGCGGGGCGGTGAGGAATTGGTCGAGAAACGGCTTGAAGCGGAGGTCGGTGGCTAGGTCGTTCTCGCGGCCGTCCTTGTTGGCGGCGTCGGGAGTGTACTCCCAGATCCATTCCACGTTTTCCGGTTGGGGCTTCTCCGCCTTGCTGGGTTTGCCTGGCTGAGGCCGGGCCGGCGGCGGCTGGATTTGGGCGGGCGCGAGCGCGGCCGTAAGCAGGAGAGCGGCGGCGAGTTGGAGGAGGCGATTCATTCTTGTTGGACTGCTAAAAGTACAAATACAGGGGTCCTTCACTGCGTTCAGGATGACGACAGTCTGGATCAGACGGCGTGCATCGATTGACGGCGGTCGATGGATTCTGCGAGCGCCTGGTGAACAAGTTTGCCCATCTCGGTGGTAGAGACGAGGTTTTGACCGGGTGCGTTGCCGCGGGCGATGTCGGCAGTGCGATGGCCGGCGGTGAGGACTTTTCCGACGGCAGCTTCGATGGCGGCGGCGTCCTGCTCCAGGTTGGCGGAGTGGCGCAGGACCATGGCGGCGGTGAGGATGGCGCCGAGGGGGTTGGCTTTGCCGGTGCCCGCGATGTCGGGCGCGGAGCCGTGGACGGGCTCGTAGAGATTGACGGCGCCACCAATGGTGGCCGAGGGCAACATGCCGAGCGAGCCGGTGATGACGCCGGCCTCGTCGGAGAGGATGTCACCGAAGAGATTTTCGGTGAGGACGACATCGAAGTTGCGGGGGATGTTCATGATGTGCATCGCCATGGAGTCGACGAGCTGGTGCTCGAGGGTGACCTCGGGGTACTCCTTGGCGACTTCGGTGACAGTGGCGCGCCAGAGCTGGGAGACTTCGAGGACGTTGGCCTTGTCGACCGAGGTGACCTTCTTGCGGCGCTTGGCGGCAAGTTCGAAGGCGACGCGGGCTACGCGGACGACCTCGGCCTTGGTGTACCGCATGGTGTTAATGGACTCGCCGGTCTCCTTGTTCCACCAGCGGGGCGAGCCGAAGTAGAGGCCACCGAGCAGCTCGCGGACGAAGAGGATGTCGGCGTCCTTGATGACTTCGGGGCGGAGAGGAGAATTTTCCGCGAGCGCGGGATACGCGATAGATGGGCGCAGGTTGGCGAAGCCGCCGAGGGCCTGGCGGATCTGGAGCAGGCCGGCTTCGGGGCGCTTGTCCGGCGGGAGGGCGTTGAACTTGTTGTCGCCGACCGCGCCCATCAGGACGGCGTCGGATTCGAGCGCGGTTTCGAGCGTCGCGGTGGGGAGCGGGGAGCCGGTGGCCGTGATGGCGACTCCGCCGACCAGCAGGGGCACAAAGGTGAAGTCGTGGCCGCCGAACTCGGCAACGGCCTTGAGGATGTTGACGGCTTCGTTGGTGACTTCGGGACCGATGCCGTCGCCGGCGAGGATGGCTATCTTGAGACGCATCTACTAACTCCTAAGGCTTAACACGGATTGATACGGATAGAAGCACGGATGAGGAACAAGCAACGACGAAATACAGCGGTCCTTCACTTCGTTCAGGATGACGGCAGCAGCAATCATGCGGTTACGGGGACGTCTTGTACGGGTTTGAGAAGCGAGAGCAGGTCCTGGTCGTAGATGGTTTTCTTGCGGTCGGCGAGTTCGGTGAAGCGGGTGTAGACCGCGTTGAGCTGTTCGCGGGTGAGCGGGTGGCCGAGTTCGACGTAGCGCTGTTCCAGGGCGCGGCGGCCGGAGTGTTTGCCGAGCACGAGCGAGTTGTGGGGCACGCCGACGGATTCCGGCGTCATGATCTCGTAGGTCAGCGGGTTCACCATCACGCCGTGCTGGTGGATGCCGGCGGCGTGGGCGAAGGCGTTGGCTCCCACGATCGCCTTATTGGGCGCGGCGCCGAAGGTGATGCACTCGGCCAGCATCTGGCTGGTGGGGTAGAGCTTGCTCATCACGATGTTGTGCTTGTACGGCAGCTTGTCCTTGCGGGTGATGAAGATGGCTGCGAGCTCTTCCAGTGAGGCATTGCCGGCGCGCTCGCCGATGCCGTTGATGGCGCACTCGACCTGACGGACGCCGGCTTCAACGGAGGCAACGGTATTGGCGACGGCGAGTCCGAGGTCGTCGTGGCAGTGTGCGGAGAGGATGATGTTCTCAATGCCGGGAACACGGGCGCGCACATCGAGGAACATCTGCGCATAGTCCTGCGGGATGCAGTACCCGACGGTGTCGGGGAGGTTGAGCGTGGTGGCGCCGGCCTGAATGGCGACCTCGCAGACCTTGATGAGGAAGTCGCGGTCGGTGCGGGTGGCATCCTCGGGCGAGAACTCGACGTCGTCGCAATAGCTCTTGGCGAGGGCGACCATAGCGGCGATCTGGTCGAGGGCCTGGGCTCGAGTGATTTGCAGTTTTGCGGCTAAGTGTAAGTCGGAGGTGGAGAGAAAGGTGTGGATGCGGGCGCGCGGGGCGGGCTCGATGGAGCGGGCGGCGGCTTCGACGTCCTCGCGCTTGCAGCGAGCGAGCGAGGCGATGATGGGGCCTCGGATTTCGCGCGCGATCAGGCGGATGGACTCGGAGTCACCCTCGGAGGCGATGGCAAAGCCGGCCTCGAGAATGTCGACGCCGAGCGAGGCGATCTGGTGCGCCAGGCGCAGCTTTTCGCCGCGGTGCATGGTGCAGCCGGGCGACTGCTCGCCGTCGCGCAGGGTGGTGTCAAAGAAATAGACGCGGGATCGTTGCGTCGGCTGGTTCGGGATGACGGGGGGATCTGTCACGGACATAGGATGCGACCTCGACTCCTCGATTGATAGAATAACGCAGACTTATAGTATCAGGCACGAGTATCATAATTTCTAATTGAGATATTCATAATCGGGCAAGTTCGAGCCCGGAAAGGCGGCGGCGTTGGATCTGTTCCAGTTGGAGACGTTTCTGGCGGTGGCGGAGGAGCGCAGCTTCTCGCGCGCGGCCACGCGGCTGCACCGCACCCAGCCGGCAGTGAGCCAGGCGATCGCGAAGCTGGAGGCGGAGCTGGGCGAGGTGCTGCTGGAGCGGTCGTCGCGCGATGGCACACTGACCGACGCGGGCGAAGTGCTGCGCGACTACGCCCGGAAGCTGCTGAATTTGCGGGCAGAATCCATGAGTGCGTTGACGGAGCTGAGAGAGTTGCATCGCGGGCGGTTGAACCTGGCAGCAAACGAATACACCTGCCTCTACCTGCTGCCGATGCTGGACGAATTTCGGCGGCGGAATCCGCGGATCAAGGTGACGGTGCAGCGGGCATTGGCGAGCCGCATCTCGGACGAGGTGCTGCTGCACTCAGTCGAGATCGGGGTGTTGAGCTTTCGTCCCGACGATGCGCAGATTCGTTCGGTGGTGGTGTATCGGGACGAACTGGACTTCGTGGTCAATCCGAATCACCCGTTAGCCAATGCGGAGGAAGTATCGATCCGGCAGCTTGGGGCGCAGAACTTTATTGCGCATAATATCTCTTCGCCGCAGCGGCAAAAGGTGATCGAGACCTTTCGGCGGCACAAGACGCCGCTGCGGATGGGCGTGGAGCTGCCGTCGCTGGAGGCGATCAAGCGCTTTGTGGAGATGGGCAATGGGGTCGCGCTGGTGCCGGGACTGACGGTGCAGACGGAGCTGAAGAGCGGCGCGCTGGTGCGGGTGCGGGTGAAGGAACTGCAGCTGGAGCGGAAACTGCGGCTGGTGTACCGGCGCCAGGCGAGCCTGTCGCACGTGGCGGTGGCCTTCCTGAAGGTGGTGGAGGCGTACGCCGCCGCGCACGGCGATCCCTATTCTTTTCATGCGGAAAGGGGTGCCTGAACTGCGGTCTTGGGAACGGGCGGTCGTTTTGCGGCGGGCGGCGGCGATTGGATGGGAGGGGGAATGGACGTGGTGGGCCCGCCAATTCCAGCCGTGAAATATGTTCATATTTGCTCAAACTCTGGTGGCCTGTCGTCCGTCTGTAGCGGTAGACTTGTCCGCCGGAGAAACTATGCCGGTATCGACACTGGAGAACAGCTAAATGAATATGACAACGATTCGTAGGTGTGCCGCACGCGTAGGCGTGGTGGCACTATGTACTGCCGCGCTTAGCACGGTGCCGATGATGGCGCAGGGCGGCGGCGGCGGTGGTATGGGCGGCGGCGGTGGACGTGGCATGATGGATCCGGCAACGCGCGTGGCCGCGATTGACAAGGCCGTGACGTTGACGGACGACCAGAAAACGAAGATCACAGCGATTTACACTGCCGACCAGAAGAAGATGCAGGACATGATGGCTGCGCAGGACCCGGATATGCGCACGAAGATGACGGCGATGCGCGCTGACGAGAATACCCAGATCAAGGCGTTGCTGACCGACGACCAGAAGCCGAAGTTCGATGCGTACCTCGCCTCACTGCCGCAGCGCGGTGGTGGACGTCCCGGCGGCGGAGCACCCGGCGGCGGCGGCGCACCACCCCCACCACCTCCACAATAATTGCTTGCAAATTCGGTAAAGAGGCCGGGGAGATGTTTGATTCCCCGGCCTTCTTGCGTCATGACACCCCACGGAGCGCGGCTACGGGTACAATTGTGGGAGTGACCGTGCCAGTGTCCCACGCGATGCGACCCGCATCGCCTTCGGTACCGGGACTTAGTTCTAACAGGAACAAGAAGGGGTAGAAACGCAGAATGAAGAAGACGATGTTGTTGGGCGTGCTGATGCTTTCGGCCGCTGCAGGGTACGCGCAGGAGAGCCGGCAAGATGTGAGCTTCAGCGGCACCGGAATCTTCGGTCCCACGATCCATGGCGCAGCCAACGTGCAGCAGCAGATGACCGGGGCGCTGGGATTGCTGCTCAGTTACCGGTTTATGCTGACTCCGCGCAGCGCGGTCGAAGTGAACTACAGCTTTGCGCAGGACTCAGAGAAGTACGCGACCAGCTTTGAGCCGTACGCCCGGATCCACTCGCGCCAGCAGGAGGTTACCGGCGCGTATGTTTTCGGCCTGACCTTCAAGAGGTACAACCCTTTCCTCGAGGCCGGGGTGGGGACTCTGATCTATACGCCTATTCTGGACCAGGGGACGAACCTGTTGAACACCAAGGGCTCGAAAGGCGTCGCTGGGTTGTTCGGCGGCGGCTTGGCCTATGAACTGAGTCCGAGCTTCGATATTCGCGCTGAGTACCGGGGTTTTGTCACCAAGACACCGAGCTTCGGCGAGGGCAACTTTTCGACGAATCGCTATGAGGTTATCTCCATGCCGACCATCGGCGTGGCCTATCACTTCTAGTTGTTAGGTTGTCGGCGCCCAGCTTTCGGCCCCACATCTCTCTCAGGGATGTGGGGCTTTGCATGTGGCCCATCTGAGGCCTACTTGTTTCCGGCCCGGCCGGCCAAGTGGTATGCGACGCCGAAGGTAAAAATCTGCGGCGTCAGACCTCCGTTGGGGAAATTGGTCCACTTCTGGAACTCATACTCTCCGCGAACCCGCAGGAACGGCCCGAGTTTGAAATCCGCACCGATCCCGCCCGCGTAGAGGGTGTAGGCGAGGTTGGTCTGGCCGGTGGGATAGTTGAAGTTACCCCGCCCGATCATGGCTTTTAGGTAAGGAACCAGCCGGCCGTAGGTGCGGAAATAGCGCCCGCCAACCTCGTACGATCGCTCGTAGCTCAGGTCGCCGTTGGTGCTGGAGGCCTGATGGAACTCTGCTTCGACGCCGACATGAGGTCGGAAGTCGAAGTCTCCGTATGCGGTGAACCCCTGAAAGGTCTGTTGCACGTAGTCGGGTCTGGCCATGCTGTAGCCGGCGCCGACCTGGGCGTCTGCCAGGCGGGACGCGGTGGGTAAGGACTGACCGTAAAATGCGGATGCCCCCCCGAGAACGAACGACAGCGCCAGTCGTCCGATCAAGAGGAACTCTCCGTGCTGGGGCAGATTAAAGGCAACGAGAGCGATTATAGGTTCTATCGCTCTCGTTTGGTTAGCGTAATTGCGGCAGGTGGGAGAGGTTTAGCGGAACCGGTATGCGGCTCCGGCGGTGAACACCATGGGAGTGAGGCCGCTGTAAAAGCTCCAGTGCTGATATTCGAAGTCCCCGGCACGCACGGCGATGTGTTTGGTGACCCGGACGTCGACGCCACCGCCGACTGCATACGCAAAGTAGCGTCCGGCTCCCCCTTCAGGATTATCCTGCACTTCCTGGACGACCAGATCGCCGAATCCGAGCAGGCCCTTGGCATAAAAACTAAAGCGGCCGCGCGGATAGATGTATCTCGGTCCGAAGAGGAACGTGTTCTCGGCAATGTCGCCGGGCGTGATGAGCGCGATGTAATGAACGTCGGCTTCGATTCCGAAGTGAGGGCGAAAGTCGAAGTCGGCAAATCCTGAGCCGCCCTGGATACCCTTGCCGTAGTCTGGTGCGGCCAGGGTGTACCCGCCTCCAACCTGGATATTGAGTTTCGCCACCGCGGTTGGCAGGGCCTGGGCGTTCGCTACGGAGGCGATGGAGACCACGCCGGCAAGCAATCCGATAGTGAGAAAAGACTTCAGCATTCCGTCTCCTGGGAGAAAAGCCCGAGCGCGTGGGATCCGGTTTCTACGAACCTTTGGAAGAGGGCAGGGACCCGCGTCTCTGCCCTCGTTTCAGGTTGACTACTGCGGCGCGACTGTGGTCGGCGCTGCTGGCTGAGCCCCTGGATCCGCTGCCGCTGTTGCCGGAGCTGGGGTTGCAGCGGCGGGGGCAGCCGGTGCGCTATCCGCTGGGGCGCTTGCCGCTGGCGCGGGCGCTGCAGCGGGTGCTGCACCAGGCGCTGCGGGCGGAGCGTAGTAAGCCAGTTTCAAGTAGACGGGTTCGACCTCAAACGGCATCTTGTCGCGCTCGTTGATGATCGGCTCAAAGCTGGTGTGCATCTGGACAACCTGATCGGTCCAGGGATCGAACCGCAGGAAGCTTGCCAGCGGCATGGCTGCCTGCTGCTTCAGGTCCTTCATGTCCAGCTTGATGCCCTTGGGAACCATGGCTTGCATCCAGAAGGTGGAGTCCTTGTCGCTCTTGATCAGGGCGTCGCCGAGCACCGGCGTATTCAGCGCAGTGAGTCCCTTCAGCCGCTGCTGCAGTTGCTGGAGATAGAGCCCGAAGTACTGCTGTCCGCCAGCGAGTTCCTTTGCGTCCAACAGCTTCATCGCCTCTTTCGCTGCTGCCTCATTGTCGACGTCGGTGTGGTGCATCGGGATGCGCTCGAAGACGGAGGTGGAGGGGAAGAGCAGGCGGTCGCTGAAGGCGTACTTGGTGTCCAGGCGATGGTCGAGGATGATGTGCGCCAACTGAAACGCCAGAAGGGCATTCAGGTCGCCCGTCTGCTGCAAGCCATCCGAGGTGATCACGCTGGTGGTGTCAATCAGGCTCTTGGAGAGGATGATGGTGTTGCCGACGGCGAGCGACTCCAGCGGCTCGGTGAGCAGGGTGCGGACACGAATGGGCCGGCTGACCTGAATGTTGTTATAGACGAGGATATTGTTCGCCAGCGCTTCGAGGGTCTTGTCGAAGTCGCTGGGAGCGTCGAGCAGGCCGGCCTGGAACAGCCGCTCGATGACATTATCCTCAGCCTGCTGCTGCCACTCGCGCTGGGCGCCGAGGGGGCTGACGTCGGGAGCGTCGTTGGAGACGTCCTGAGCGTTGACCACGCTGAGCGAGGTGTTTTCCGCATCGGGGGGCGGAACCTTGAGGGCGTAGCCCCAGACGTAGTTGATGGCTTTGAACCGCAGGGTGCTTTCCGGGCTCCTGGGGTCGCTCTCCTCGACATAGAAGGAGGTGGGCAGCCACAGGTTCGGCTGCACGTTGGTGCGCCAGCTATCGAAGTGGTAGAACTCCTTCATGGTCTCGATGCTGCCGGCGAAGTCGCCATTAAAGCGGACCACGTTACCGTCATGAGTTTCTACCCAGATGCGTCCGAAGAAGCGCCCATACTCGCGCTTGCCGCTGACCGGCGAGACATCGAATACCGCGGTGGGGATATTCCCGAGAAAGTCGTTGCGGATGAAGGTGAAGCTGTAGTGCTCCCGATCGAAGCCATTCGAGTCCATCAGGACCATCTGGACGAAGCCGGACTCATGGAAGGTGAGACGGAGGCTTGAGGAGATGCCGCCGAGAGCCGAGAAGGAGTTCTTGAAGAAGGCCAGCTTGCTCTGCTTGGCCTGGAAGTTGCCTTTGTAATCCTTGTAGGCGTCATCGTTGATGACCTTGCCGAAATCGACGCGGGCCAGGTGGTGCTCATCCGACTCCGGCACCTGCAGCAATAGCGGATCGGGCTTCATGTTCTGGATGTAGGTTTCGACCAGGGGAGCGCGTTCCTTCACGACCTTGATCACTTCCTTCTCGCGACCTATGGCCTTGTCAATCAGCGCATTCTGGGCCGGGGTCAGCTTGCGGCCCGGCATGGTGTCCTGTTCGACCTTCTTCTTGCCGAAGATAGACGCTCCCGCCAGCGCGGGAGAGGTTGCCGCGAGGAGAAGTGCCAGTAGCGTTGCGCCAGCGGTGGATCTTGCACGAGAAATCATGATTTGCGGCTCCCTGTGATGGCCTTTAGGCCACCTTCGTAATTGAACTTCAGCAAGTTCGTAAGACCGTCAACCAAAGCGAGAATTGATTCAAGAACAACAGGTGATGCTTTTCCAAAACGGCGCACAACTCTCCTATCCCGCAAGTTGGAACGCAACCGTCACATAGCCATCCCACAAGACGGGGTGACCGGATGCGTCGGTTGCAGGTTTAAACTTTGTGCCTTCTGCGGCGCGCATGGCAGCTTCGTCGAGGCCATGTCCGAGCTTGTTTGCCAAACCAAGGACCTCAACCTGACCGGTCGGCAGGACTCTGATGTGAACCGTGATGACACCCTCGATGTGGGCCTGGCGCGCCTCGTCGGTGTAAGCCGGCTTGGGCTTGAAGATAAGCGTCGGCGTTGAACCCCCGTGAACATCGGCAGGTGCAGCCTGCTTGGGCGCGGGAGGCGGCGGTGCCTGGCCCAGGCTGACCTGTTGTCCGGTGGCGGGGGGACCTGTGCCGGTGCCGCCGGGAACACCATGCGGGATGCCGGCGACGGCGACTACGCCATTGCCCTTGATGCTGGTGCTCTGCGGGCTGCCATTGCCGAGGATGACCGAGGTAGCGCGCGGGCCGTTCCCGGTGTTCGCGGAGTTCATGCCCGGCATGCCTGCCGCCAGATTCACCGGCGAAACCGCGGGGCCGGTAAGGTGGTTGAGCGGGCTGGTGGAATTGCCAAGCCGGACCGCGGAGGGATGCGGGTCATTGTTGGGCACGGAAGCAGCCAGCGGACGCCCCAGGTTTACGGCCACCGGAGCCGCAGGCGCAATGATGCGCTGCGGCGCCGGGGGGGCAATCATCGGCTTGGGCTGATCCATCTTCACGATCGGTTGTTTCGGCAGATCCGGAGGCTTGATCCGGGGAACGATGATCTTGGGCTCCTCGACCTTTGCGATCTCGGGAAGTTTGACCTTGGGTGGAGTGACCTTGGGCTTGACCGGCTCGGGCTTCTTCTGAACCACCGGCACAACCAACTGGGTCAGCATGTGGCTTTTCTGGATCGCCTGCTTGGCTGCGGCGGCACTCAGCACGATGATGACCAGTCCTGCGATGGAGTTGATGAACAGCGATACGAACAGCGAACCCTTGCTTTGGGCCCCAGCATCGAGAACGCCAAAATGGGCAAACTGCATGCTCTGTTGCGGGCCGGAATTTGCACTGCGAAGAGGCGCTGCCATGATCGGGATAATTCCTTGTGTCGGCTGCTCCGCGACGGAGCGGCGGTAAGTTAAGTATGACGCAATCTGAGACGCCAAGGTAACTAATTGCGTTTACAATCGAGCCCTACTAGACCACTATACTAGCGAGCCCGGCCCCGGGGATCATGTTCAAATCCCTGAAGAAACATCAAACTAGGAGGGCCCTCTCAACGTACCCCGCAACCCCCGTTCAGTGCGGTTACCAATGTCATCCTTTTGCTTGCCGACGACCGGTTGCCCCGAGCATATCATTGTTGCGTTCCTGCATGGCTCCATGCCGCACGGCATCGCGCCAACTCATTCGCCTGCCGCTGCTTACTACCTGACATCTTCTATGAACCCCGGTCTCGGGCAAATCACTCTTTTGCACCGAAATCCCTATACTTTGGTTGTAGGGCGAAGTGCGAGATGTTCGCACCTGGAGAACTGATGAAGATTCTGGTAACCGGCGGCGCCGGCTATATCGGCGGCACGGTGGCGCGATCGCTGCTGGCCGGCGGGCACTCCGTGACGATTTACGACAACCTGTGCCACAGTAAGCCGTCTGCGGTGGCGCCCGGCGCTGACTTCGTCGAGGGCGATCTGGCGGACCGGACGCTGCTGGAAGAGACACTGATGCTGGGCCGTTTTCAGGGAGTGATGCACTTCGCAGCGCTGATTGAGGCGGGCGAGAGCATGCAGCGGCCGGAGATTTACTTTCGCAACAACACGGCGGGGACGCTCACGCTGCTCGAAGCCATGATGGCGACGGGACACGATCGGCTGGTGTTCAGCTCCACCGCGGCCTGCTACGGCGAGCCGGTTAGCACGCCCATTCTGGAAGATGCGAAGCTGGAGCCGACCAACGCCTATGGAGAGAGCAAGCTGCTGGTGGAACACATGCTGCGCTGGTTCAACCGCATCCACGGGTTCCGCTACGCCAGCCTGCGCTACTTCAACGTTGCCGGCGCAATTGAGGGCTACGGCGAGGCGCATGAGCCGGAATCACATTTGATACCCCTGGTGCTCGACGTGGCGCTGGGAAGACGCGCCAGCATCAAAATATTTGGGCAGGATTACCCGACCCACGACGGCACCTGCATCCGCGACTACATCCATGTGATGGACCTTGCGGACGCGCATCTGCTGGCGCTGGCGGCCCTCGAAAAGCACGATCGGCTGATATACAACATCGGCAACGGGCAGGGGTTTACGGTGCGCGAGGTCATCGACTCCGTGCGCCGCGTGACCGGCCGTTCGATCCCCGTGGAGGAATGCCCGCGACGGGCGGGCGATCCGGCGGTGCTGGTGGCGAGTGCGGAAAAGATCAAGCGGGAGCTTGGCTGGAAGCCGAAGTTCGCTGACCTAGACACAATCATTGCCAGCGCATGGGAGTGGCAGCAAAAGCGCTACGCGTAAGGCGAGGGTTTCGGGCGGCCGCGCGTAATGAGGAGTAGAGTGTTCTCCGGACGCCGAGGGGCGCCGAGGAAGGCGCCAAGAGGGAGGTTTACTCCTGTCCCGCAAACAACTCATCGTGGCGGCTGCAGTATTTGGAGCCTGGGCTGCTCTGTGCCCGGCTCTTGCTCAGCCGGCCCAGTCGCCGACGATTGATGACATTCTTGAGCGGCTTCAGAGCAATCTGGACCACTATGACAATGCGGTTCCCAGCTTCTTCTGCGACGAGCATGTTGTATCGCAGGTTTTTCCCAGCCAGGCCCATCAGGACGCCGTCACCGACTCCGTCTTCCGCCTGAAGCGCGTGGTCAACCCCGACCGTACGACCACACTCGACGAGTCGCGCGAGGTCAAGACCGTCAACGGTAAACCAGCAACATCGCAGGACATCGGCGGGCCGAGTGTGCTCAGCGGAGCTTTCGAAGGTGGCCTCGCGGTTGTTTCGCTGAACCAGAGGGCCTGTATGCGTTACACGCTTGAGCGAATCAAGCGGAGCGGCCCACCTGTGCCCTATGTGGTGCGCTTCGCCACCGATCTGAGGCCCGGAAGCTCCGCCGATTGCCTGCTGCAGGAGAAGAGCCAAGGGCGAGTGCTCATCGATCCCGCTACGATGCAGATCACGCACATGGAACTCACGACTCCGCACCACACCATCGCTCCGGAGAGCTACTACGCCTCAAAGGTCGTCGGCGAGTGGGTGATTTCGGTCGACTATGCGCCGGTCGTGCTGGATGGGCAGACCTTCTGGATGCCTGCCACGATCGCTTCACGTGCCACCAGCGCGAAAGGCACCTACCATGCGATTGTCTGGTCGTTTCGGGCCACGTATCGCAACTTCCACAAACTAGAAGTTACGTCTCGCATCCTCCCTGCCGGCGAGGCACCTGCACCCTGACGTACGCGTTTCCGCCTGGCCTTAGCGGGAGAGCTTGGCGAGGGCTCGGGTCAGCCGCTCGGGCGGTGGGCTGAGTTGCGAGTCCTTCACTGCGGCCCGATACCCGCCCATGTAGATCGAGTACATCACCGCCAGGGCGCAGCCTACGCCGAAGAAGAAGCCGATGAAGGCGCCAATCGCAACCGACCAGAGGTCCGTCATGGGGCCAAGTCTAGCAGTCGGGTCAGGTTGTGCGCGCAATGTTTGCCCATCACAGCGAGCTTAGCGTACCTTTTTTCTGCGGGTTGGAGTTCCTGCCAGCTTGGATTGGCGACATTTGAACCACGGGGGATGTGCGTGCATACGTCGGACGGTACGAACATGGAATCGCTGCTGCGGGAGAACCGGGTGTTTCTGCCTCCTGCGGATTTTGCGGCGAAGGCGCGCATCGGGAGCGTGGAGCAGTACGAAGCAATGTACCGGCGTAGCGTGGAGCAGCCGGAGGAGTTCTGGGCGGAGGCTGCGGGCGAGCTGGAGTGGTTCGCGCCGTGGACGAAGGTGCTGGACGGCGAGATGGGCTCGGCCAAGTGGTTCATCGGCGGCAAGTTGAATCTGAGTCACAACTGCGTGGACCGGCACGCCAGCGGCGCGCGGCGAGACAAAGTCGCGCTGCTGTGGGAGGGTGAGCCGGGCGAGGTGCGGCGCGTCACCTACGGCGAGCTGCACGCGCAGGTGCAACGGTTCGCCAATGTGCTGAAGGGGCTGGGAATCAAACGCGGCGATCGGGTTGCGATCTACATGGGCATGAGTCCTGAACTGGCGATTGCGATGCTGGCCTGCGCGCGGATCGGCGCGGTGCACTCGGTGATCTTCGGCGGCTTTGCGGCGCAGGCGATTGTGGACCGGGTGAACGACTCGGCTTGCGTTGCCGTGCTGACCCAGGACGTGAGCTACCGGCGTGGCACCGAGGTCAGGCTGAAAGACATCGTGGATGAGGCGATGGACCGCTGCCCGACGGTCCGCAATGTGGTCGTCTACCGACGGGCCGAGGCGTGGGAGCCGACGGTTTCGATGCGGGCTGGACGCGACCGGTGGTGGCACGAGCTGATGAATGAAGCCGAGGCGACATGCGCACCGGAGTGGATGGACGCCGAGGACCTTCTGTACATCCTGTACACCTCAGGGACGACGGGCAAGCCGAAGGGGCTGGTGCACACGACCGGCGGCTACTCGGTGCAGAGCTACCTGACGACGAAGTATGTCTTCGACATGCGCGACGACGATGTGTACTGGTGCACGGCAGACATCGGCTGGGTGACCGGGCACTCGTACGTGGTCTATGGACCGCTGCAGAACGGAGCGACGGTGGTGATGTACGAGGGCGCGCCGAACTTTCCGGACAATGGGCGCTTCTGGAAGATCATCGACGACCACAAGGTGAGCATCTTTTACACCGCGCCGACGGCGATCCGCGCGTTTATCAAGTGGGGGGACGAGTGGGTGCACAAGCATTCACTCGCGTCGTTGCGGCTCCTGGGGACGGTGGGCGAGCCGATCAACCCCGAGGCGTGGATGTGGTACCACCGCGAGGTCGGCAAGGAGCGCTGCCCGATCGTCGATACGTGGTGGCAGACGGAGACGGGCACGATTATGATCTCTCCGATCCCCGGGGCGATTGCGACCAAGCCTGGTTCGGCGACGCGGCCGTTCTTCGGGATTGTTCCCGAGGTGGTGACCAAGGAAGGCGAGGCGGTGCCGCTGGGGCAGGGGGGCCTGCTGGTGATTCGCAAGCCGTGGCCATCGATGGCGCGGACGGTTTGGGGCGATGAGGAGCGCTATCGGCAGACGTACTTCTCTGAGATTCCGGGCAGCTACTTTACCGGCGACGGCGCGCGCTGGGACGCGGACGGCTACTACTGGCTGATGGGCCGCGTGGACGACGTGATCAACGTAAGCGGACACCGGCTGGGCACGATGGAGATCGAGTCCGCGCTGGTGGCGCATCCGGCGGTGGCGGAGGCAGCTGTGGTTGGGCGTCCGGATGACCTGAAAGGGCAGGCAATCGCGGCGTTTGTCTCTCTGGAGCACGGTCAGAAGCCGAGCGAAGAGCTGCGCCAGGACCTGCGCAAGTGGGTGGCAAAAGAGATTGGCGCGCTGGCGAGGCCGGACGACCTGCGGTTTACCCAGATGCTGCCCAAGACGCGGTCGGGCAAGATCATGCGCCGGCTGCTGCGCGAACTGGCGACGACCGGCGAGGTGAAGGGCGACACCACCACACTCGAAGACTTCGGGGTACTCGCCAAGCTGCGCGAAGGAGACGAGTAGGGTGGTGTCGCTGCCTGGTGATTCGGTTTTAGGCGACTGCGTTGGTCAGGGAGTTGCCCACGCCGTTGAAGGTGTTGCCGATGGTGTTGCTCAAGCCCTTCATGGCGGCGACTGCGCCGAGACCCACCAAAGCCGCAATCAGGGCGTATTCGATCAGGTCCTGACCGGAATCTTCGTTCACAAACTTGATGAGGTGCTTCATTTATGTTCCTCCTGAATCTGCATTCTCGGAGGAACTCCAGGCGTGCGAGTCCCTAGCGATCCTATGAAGGTAGGCCCGTTACCTAAGTGCGGTAAATGACTCTAAAGTGGGATCGGAGACTGGAGCCGAGACTCGGGTTGCAGGGGCGGATGCCTCTCCGTTGGTGCGGTGGCCCGAGCCGCGGCCGCGCTCGCAGAGTACCCCCACGCGAAGCCGTAAAGTATTTATTATAAGCTACTTAAGTCTGGACTGGGTCTACCTGATCCAGCGAGGGCGGGTGAAATAGACGGACTCTTTGAGCCCTGAGAAGCACTCTTAGGGAATGACAAAAAGGGGAAGCGGCGCTCAGGAAGCCTGAGCGGCGCGCGAGGACTTCAGGCGGCGTTTTCCGCGGACGATGACGGACGGGCTTTCGGGTTCGGAGATGAGCGCCAGGGGACAGAGTCGCTCGTGGAGATTCTCCTTACAGTCTGCAGCGTCCCAGCTTACTAGAGTGCAGCCACACTTGAAGCAGTTCAGCCTGCGGGCCAGCGTTTCCTGCAGGAGGGTTCTTTCGGCTTCGCTGCGGATGAGCAGCGCGTGGCTGTCGTTCATCTGCTTGTGGGTCATGTGGTGGCCATCGTCCCACAGAATGGTCCTATCGGGCTGAATGGTGCCTAAGGCGCCGTTGGCGATCCAGATAACGCGGCTGCCTGGAACCAGGCTGTCGATGAACTCGCGAATACTGTGACGGTTCGATCGGGATTCCACAGGAACTCCCTCCGCTCTCTTTGGGCGGATCATAGGCTGGCTCCGCTCGAGTGTCAACGCGGATTCTAGAGCAGGTTGCTGGCGGGGCGGGTGGGGAGGGTGAAGTGGAAGGTTGAGCCTTTGCCGAGGGTGCTGGTAGCCCAGATGCGGCCTCCGTGTTGGTTGACGATGGAGCGGCAGATGGCGAGGCCGAGGCCGGTGCCGCCCATGGTGCGGGAGTCGGAGGCGTCGACCTGGTGGAAGCGTTCGAAGATGCTTTCGAGCTTGTCTTCGGGAATGCCGCGGCCCTGGTCGCGGACCTGGAGCTCGGCCTCGTTGGCGTCGATGCGGCGCGCGCGCAGGTGGATCTCGGTGTTGGGCGGCGAGAACTTGATGGCGTTGGAGATGAGGTTGGTGAGGGTCTGGAGAACGCGGTCGGGGTCGGCCCAGACGTTGACACCCTGGGAGTTGAAGGTGATGCGGAGCTGGGCCTTGGAGGCGCCGGTCTGCTGCAGGCCGGCGGCGCGGCGGAAGAGGTCGTCGGCCGAACACATGGTGTAGTGGAGCTCGGCCTTGCCGGAGCCGATGCGCTCGAGTTCGAGGATGTCGTTGACCAGGCGGACCAGGCGGTCGGTGTTCCCGGTGGCGATGTCAAGCATCTGACGGAGCTTTTCCGGGCGCTCGTTGAGGCTGCCTCCGGTGATGAGGCCGAGCGCGGCGCGGAGCGAGGTGAGCGGGGTGCGCAACTCGTGGGAGACGGTGGAGATGAACTCGTCCTTCATGCGGTCGAGGGCGCGGCGCTCGGTGGTGTCGGTAAAGGCGACGACGACGCCGACGGCCTTGCCGACGGGCTTGGAGTCGGGGGAGCCGGGCTCAAGTTCGGACTGGACCTCAATCTGGGGGCGGGCGACGTACTCGACCGGGAAGCTGGAGCCGTCCTTGCGCCAGAAGACCTCATTGGAGACGCGGATAGTATCGAGATCGGTGATGGTTTTCTGGATGGGACACTCTTCAGCAGGGTAGGGGGTGCCATCGGCGTGGCTGTGGTGGATGAGGTCGTGCATGTTCCGGCCGAGGATCTCGTCGGGTTTGAACCCGATCATCTGGGAGGCGGCAGGATTGACGACGGTGCAGTTGCCATCGAGGTCGATGCCGTAGATGCCATCGCCGACGGACTCCAGGATGGAGTCGGACTGGCGGCTGAGTGCGCGGAGCTGGTCCTCGGCGCGGACCTGCTCGCTGATGTCGACGCCGAAGCCGAGGACATAGGGGTCGCGCCCCGGGATTTCGATGAGCTTGTTGCGATAAGCGACGATGCGGACCTCGCCGTTGACATGGCGTAGGTGAAGCATTCCCTGGACCTCGCCCTTTTGAAGAATTTCGGCCAGGTAGCTGTCGAAGTCGGCGCGGCGTTCCTCGGGCATGAAGTCGGAGAGGCGATGGCCGGTCATCTCTTCGCGGGTGCAGCCGATCGACTGTGCGCCGTGGGTGTTGATGGAGAGCAGGACGCCCTGAAGGTCGTGGGTGCAGACCATGCCGAGCGAGCCTTCGACCAACTGTCGATAGCGGGCTTCGCTCTCGCGCAGGGTGGATTCGGCGCTGCGCTGGATGGTGACATCGATGCCGGTGGCGATGATGAAGTTGACGTGACCCTGTTCGTCGAGCAGCGGCGAGGCCGACCATGCGATGCGGCGCAGGCTGCCGTCGCGATGCAGCCACTGATTTTCGAATGCGGAGGGAAAGCCGTCGGTGCGGAGGCGCTCGAAGTTCTCGATGGCGGCGGGGACGTCGGAGTGGGGGATGAGCTTGTCCCAGAGATAGCGGCCGACCAGGGTGGGGAAGTCGTAGCCGGAGGTGGTCTCGCAGGCGCGGTTGAAGCGGACGATGCGGCCGGCGGTATCGAACACGGCGACCAGGGCGTCGACGGTGTCAAGCACGGTGGAGACGAAGTTACGCTCGACGATGAGGGCGGACTCGATGCGCTGGCGGGAACGGGCGATCGAGTCCATCTGGCGCAGGGCGTGGCTGAGCTCGATGGTGGTCATGGCCTGGCGGCCGAGCACGGTGAGGGTCTGCATCTGGAAGGGAGTGAGCCTGCGTGTGGTTGTGTCCAGCACGAACAGCGCTCCGATGCGGACTCCCGCGGGCGTGACCAGCGGGGCGCCGGCATAGAAGCGGAAGGCGCGGCCGGAGAGGACTATCCCTGCGGGAGAGAAGGCCGGATGGTTGCGGGTATCGGGGATTTCGAAGACATTTTGGGTGCTGAACGGCGGGGCAGCCGGCAGAGCTCCGAGCGGGAGTTCGACCTCGGGGATGCCGTAACGGCCGGGGATGCAGATGCGATCGGCGGCGGCCAGAGAGACTCCGGCGACCGGGGTGCTGCAGATCCTGGCAGCAAGCTCGGCGAGGTCGTCGATTGCTGGATCGGGCGCGGCGTCGAGGATCTGATAGCGGTCGAGGGCCTCGAGACGCAGAGCATCAGCGCGCGTGACTTCGCTTTTTGGCAAGGTGCCGTTCATCGTACCTGATCCATGGTAGGGCCTGCATCTATTTGAGGCACTGGTACTTTCGGGGAACGACATGATACTTCAGTTCCGAAAAATGAAGCGGGCGTGCGGCGGGTGTGGTTGGCGCGGAAAATGCGTCCGACCAAGCGCCGCAATGCATCCAGCAAAGCGCCACGACATGTCCAACAAAATGCCACAATACGTCCAACAAAGGGCCACAATACGTCCAACAAAGGGAAGCAATGCGTCAACAAAGAGAATGTGGGCCAAGCCAGGTTGCTATACTCAAACGATGTGGCCCCGTGCCCGGAAGGGAGCATGGGAGCGACGAAACCCAGACAGGCGAGAGCATGGAAGAATTGCTGGCCGGAATCAAGTCGCCGGCGGATGTAAAGCGGCTGACCATTCCGCAACTGACGCAACTTGCTGAAGAGATTCGCGAGCGGCTGATTCTCGGCGTTTCCAAGACCGGCGGGCATATTGGCCCGAACCTGGGTGTGGTGGAGCTGACGCTGGCGATGCACTACGTCTTCGACACGCCGCGGGACAGCTTTGTCTTCGACGTGAGCCACCAGGCGTATGTACATAAGATTTTGACCGGTCGCAACGACCGGTTCGAGACCATCCGGCAACCGGGGGGGCTGAACGGCTTCATGCTGCGGACGGAAAGTGAACACGACAGCTACGGCGCGGGACATGCGGGCACGGCGCTGAGCGCAGCGTTGGGCATGGCCGTGGCGCGGGACATGTCGGGCGGCAAGGAACACATTGTGGCGTTGTGCGGGGACGCGGCGTTCACCAACGGCATCTCTTTTGAGGCGCTGAACAACATTGCCGCGCAGACCCGGCGGCTGATCGTCGTGCTGAACGACAATGCGTGGTCGATCGACAAGAACGTGGGGGCGATTGCTGAGTATTTTCACAAGATTGTGACCAACCCGACGATCGCGGGACTGCACGACCGCGCTGCTGGGTTACTGGAGCGGTTTGGCGGCAAGGCGGTGCGGCACGTGGCGCGCAAGGCGGAGGAGGCAGCCAAAGGATTGATCGGGCCGGGCATGCTGTTCGAGGAGTTCGGCTTGAGCTACTACGGGCCGCTGGATGGGCATAACCTGCCGCTGCTGATTGAAACCTTCAAGTTCCTGAAGCTGCAGAACAAGCCCGTGTTGCTGCACGCGATTACGCAGAAGGGACGCGGCTTCCAGCCGGCACTGGAGAAGCAGAAAAAGTTTCATGGGCTGGGGCCGTACGATCCGGAAACAGGCGAGACCAAGCCAACCGGGCAGAAGACCTACTCGGAGATCTTTGCCGAGACGCTGGCGAAGCTGGCCGACGGCAATGACAAGATCGTAGCGATTACGGCGGCGATGCCGAATGGCACGGCGCTGGACCTGTTCCGGCCGCACCATCCCACACGCTACTTCGACGTGGGGATTGCGGAGGAGCACGCGGTGATCTTTGCCGCGGGCATGGCGACCAAGGGATTTAAGCCGTTCTGCGCAATTTACTCGACGTTCCTGCAGCGCGCGTTCGACCAGGTGGTGCACGATGTGTGCCTGCAGAACCTGCCGGTGGTCTTCTGCATGGACCGCGGCGGTCTCTCGGGCGACGACGGGCCGACGCACCACGGGCTGTTCGACATCAGCTACCTCAGGGGCGTGCCCAACATCATCCACATGGTCCCTAAAGACGAAGATGAGCTGGCCGACATGATGTACACGGCGATGCTGCACGATGGGCCGTCGGCGATCCGCTACCCACGCGGTGCAGGACCGGGCGTGAAGGTGAAAGAGAAGCGGCGGGAGTTGGCAATCGGCGAGGCCGAGGTGGTGAAGGACGGCCATGATGTTGCGATCTTCGGGCTGGGCGCGATGCTGCCGGAGGCGATGCGGCTGGCGAAGTTGCTGGAACTGGAGGGCTTCTCGGCGGCGGTGGTCAATCCGCGGTTTGCCAAGCCGATCGACCACGCATGCGTGGCCGAATACGGACGGCACTGCGGATTGCTGATCACGCTGGAGGACCATGTGCTGGCGGGAGGGTTCGGCTCGGCGGTGCTGGAGACGCTGAGCGAGTTGGAACTGCCGGTGCCGGTGGTGCGCGTGGGCTGGCCGGACTCGTTCATCGAGCATGGCAAAGTGGAGGCTCTGCGCGAGAAGTATGGGCTGACTGCAGAGGCGGCGCTGGAGAAGGCGCGACCGTACCTGGCGGCGATGGAGAGCCGGCGGCTGGCTCTGCGATAGGGCGCGTTGCGGGATGAATTCCGACTTGCTTTAGACTGCATAGACCGCCCAAGCAAACCAGGGGAGACCGATGCCTCGATTCGCCGCCATTGCCGCTCTCGCCGTCGTCTGTCTCGCCAATGCTGCTTTTGCGCAGATGCCCCGCAAGGTGACCGATGCCGAAGTGGCCCGAATCACGCGAGACGCGATCCTGATCGACACTCACGACGACGTGCCCTCCAAGACCGTCGACGGCTACGACATCGCGACACCGAACACGACCGGCCAGACCGATCTCCCGCGCATGAGAGGCTTCCTGGGCGCGGAGTTCTTTGCGGTCTACGTCGACGCCGACTACGTCAACGGGAATCACTCCGCCAACCGGACTCTGCAGATGATCGACACGGTTAAGACCGATATCATCGCGGCGCATCCCGGCGACTTCGTGTTTGCAACCACGGCGGCGGACATCGAGCGCGCGCATAAAGAGCACAAGATTGCGGCGCTGATGGGCATTGAAGGCGGCCACGCGATCGAAGACTCGCTGCGCCTGCTGCGCGACTACTACACGCTGGGCATTCGCTACATGACGCTCACTCACTTCAACACCAACAACTGGGCCGACTCGCAGGGTGACATCGACGATCCCAAGGTCGTTCACCACAACGGGCTCACGCCCTTCGGCAAGCAGGTGGTTCTGGAGATGAACCGCCTCGGCATGATGGTCGACATCTCCCATACCGCCGACGCCACGTTTTACGCAGCCATCGCCACCAGCACGGCGCCTATCATCGCGTCGCACTCGTCGTGCCGCGCGATCTCCTCGAACACGCGCAACATGACCGATGACATGATCCGCGCCATCGCGAAAAACGATGGGACCATGCAGATTAACTTCAATTGCAGCTATCTGTCGCAACGTTACAACGACGCGTCCGGCCCATTGATGTCCAAAATCCGGCCCAAGTACGCTGAGGCCCTCGAGAGCACCGACGCCGCCGTCCGCGACGCCGCCCGCAAAGCCCTGTTCGATGAGATGGCCGAAGCCCTTCCGCCGCCGACGCTCGAGGATGTGGTGGCGCAGATCGACCACGCGGTCAAGGTTGGCGGCATCGACCATGTTGGTATAGGAACCGACTTTGACGGCGTCGGTTGCGTTCCCTCGGATCTGGACAGCTACGACAAGTTTCCCGCGCTCACTCGCGCGCTGCTGGAGAAGGGATATAGCGCCGCGGACATCAAGAAGATCTACGGCGACAATCTTCTGCGGGTCATGCGTGCGGTCGAGAAGCGGGCCCAGGAGCTGAAGTCCACTCCGGCGATTGAGGCCAAGATCGGAAGCTTGAATCCCTAGGTGTGACAGAAAAAACAAGGCGCCTCAAGGTGAGACGCCTTGCTGAGTACTTGGTAGGAAGCGTTAGCTTGGCATCAGAACGGTGTCGATGACATCGATGACGCCGTTCGACTGGAATACGTTGGAAGTGGTGATGGTTGCCATATCTCCCTTTTCATCGGTCAGCATGATCTTCCTGCCGGACATAGTGGCCGTGAGTTTTCCACCTTCGACGGTGGTCATCTCATACTTGCCGCGGCCTGCCTTGATGCCGGCCGCGATGTCCTTTGCGCTGAGGCGGCCTGCAACCACGTGATAGGTGAGGATTCTGGTGAGTGTGGCCTTGTTCTCCGGCTTGACCAGCGTGTCGACGGTGCCGGCGGGCAACTTGGCAAAGGCGTCATTGGTGGGTGCGAAGACGGTGAATGGGCCGGGTGAGTTGAGCGTGTCGACCAGGCCGGCTGCCTTGACGGCCGCGACCAGCGTGGTGTGAATCGGCGAGTTAACTGCGTTCTCGACGATGGTTCTGGAGGGGTACATGGCGGCGCCGCCTACGGTGGGGTCCTTCATGTCGCCCGGCTGGCCACTCATCTGGGCGGTTGCACCGAGCGTAGTGAGAGCCAATGCGGCCGCGGAAACGTATGCGAGCAATGTCTTTTTCATGATTTTGTCCCTTTCAATTCTGCTGAGAGTTTGTCCCGTTCTATGAGCGCTCACTAGCATCTACGCGGGAATCGGAAAACTGGATTGGCAGATTGCTCGCGAATGGCGAAAAGGGCCGCGCGACAGCGGGGATGCGGCGCGGGGCGGGCGCAGGATCGAAGGCTGCGCCGGCAAGAGCTGACCGCGTCGAGACGGGCGCCTGTACGGAGGATGCATTGACAATCGTGCTCCGCCCTCGTCAACTTGGAAGAGTGCATCTGCACTGGTTGGGAAGGTGCACCGGCACCGGGAGACGCAGCCAAGGTCTATGGGAAGTGGAGTTGAAATGGAAGAGCCTGGAACGGCGCATGGGCAGAAGGCCGGCGTGAAACACGGTCACGTTGCCAAGCGCCATGACAGCGGCTTGCTGATGATCGGCCTGCTGAAGCTGGTTGAAGCGGTCTTCTTCTTTCTCGTGGGCGTGGGTGCAATCCACTTCATTCATCGCGACCTGGGAGACGCGGCTACGCGACTCGCGGAGCGGTTGCGCTTCGATCCCGATCGCCGCATGGTTGCGTGGATACTGGACCATCTGGACGACATTACATCCCACCGGCTGAAGCAGATTGGCGTGGCTACGTTCTTCTATGCCGGGCTGAGGGTGACCGAAGGTGTCGGGTTGGTGCTGGAGAAGGTGTGGGCCGAGTACCTCACCGTTGGTGTGACCATGGCGTTTCTGCCATGGGAGATGTACGAGATCCATCGGCATCCGGACTGGATTCGGATCTGTCTGTTGGTTGCGAATCTGATGGTGCTGACCTACCTGGTGTGGTGGCTGCGGCGCAACCGGACCGGCGGGCGGAACACCCCGGCATGAGTGGCGCTATTTTCGCTTTTACTTCGCCTAACAGAACTTCCCAGCGGCGGCAAGATCGACTTCGACCCCGAACCATCCAGTGAAACACTATATATAGGGGTAATCTAGCTAGGTACCACTTCCTACAGAGTTTTCCACATTCGTCCTCACAAAACTTAGCTGACTTCCCAATTTAGGGCTTGCCAACCCTGATTCCCTGGGTCAGGATGTCGAAGTGGAACAAAGTGGTATACGGTGGAGTAGAGAGGATTGAATCAGTCATCTGAGACAACTTTACTCCCACAAATGCGGTTTTCGGGCTGGCAAGTGTGGTTCAGGCCCCTGAGGTTGGAATGTTCCGAGGCAATCACCAGACGCGGGTGGACGAGAAGTTCCGGCTGAAACTGCCGGCCGAGTTCAAGCGCCGGGTGGATGAGGTGTACGGGCCGCAGTTCTACATCACGAGCATGAATGGCGAGTCGGCCAGGTTGTACCCGATGAAGGAGTGGGAGGCGATCGAAGCGAAGATCGTGCAACTGGAGCCAACGGACGAGTCGCGCGAGTTGTTCCAGAGAGTGACGAGCTACTACGGACAGGTAACGGAGCTGGACTCGCAGGGCAGGCTACTGCTGCCTCAAGTGTTACGGCAGGAGGCGGGCCTGACCGGCGATGTGAATGTGTTGGGCATGCTGACGTACCTCGATGTAACCAGCATTGAACGGTTCCAGACAGAGAACAAGGGGGCCGGCGGAAAGGTTGAGATGACGCGCGACAAGCAGACCATCCTGGCAGAGAAGACGAAGGCGCTGAAAGGGTGACGCAATGCTGTTTGCCATCGCGCGCGAGTTGGCAGTACGGGCCTGGATGGTGCTGGCATGGTTTGCCAGGTGAGATGAATTGACGGCCCCCAGGGGCAGCACAAAGGCGGGAAATGAATAAACCGCAACATGTGCCGGTTCTTTTAGACGAAGTTTTGGAGTTTCTGAATGTGCGACCCGGCAGCGTGGTGGCGGATACGACCGTCGGGCTGGGCGGGCATTCTGCCGAGATCGCGAAGCGGCTGGGCGCGCAGGGCAGGCTGATTTGCTTCGACCGCGACCCGGAGGCGATGGAACTGGCGAAAGCCCGGATGGATGAGGTCAGGGCCGAGCTTGGCAGCGCGATGCCCGAGGTGATCTTCGAGCCGCGGGCGTTTTCCGAGGCGGCAGCAGCGATTGAGCCGGCGAGCCTGGACGGATTGCTGGCGGACTTTGGAGTGAGCAGCCTGCAGTTGGACGAGGCGCACAGAGGATTCAGTTTTCGGTCGGAAGGACCCCTTGATATGCGCATGGATACGCGCCGAGGGGAGACGGCCGAGCAAGTGGTAAATCAGGAAGACGAAAACGAACTCGCCGACCTGATTTACGAATTCGGAGAGGAAAGGAGGTCGCGGAGAATCGCCAGAGCCATTGTGAGGGCCCGGCCGATACGGACGACAGCGGAGTTGGCTGAAATCGTATCGGCCGCGGCCCCTTCAATGAAAGGCGACAAGATTCATCCGGCGACCAGGACCTTTCAGGCGCTTCGAATTCGAGTGAATGATGAGTTGGGAGAGATCCGGTCGCTGCTGGAAAGCGCGCCATCTCTGATGAAACCGGGGGGAAGGCTGGTGCTGATCAGCTTCCACTCGCTGGAGGACCGGCTGGTGAAGGATGCGTTCCGCGAGGCCGGGCGGGCTGAGATTCTTGAGGTGTTGACCAAGAAGCCTGTGATCGCCGCGGAGCAGGAGCAGATGCGAAACCCGCGGTCGAGAAGCGCGAAGCTGCGGGCGGCGGAGAGATTGGGACCAGGGCCAGGCAAGCAGAGCAAGTACAGAGGTGGAAAGAGGTAGGAGGGGCGATGGCGACGATACCGATGTCGGGACAGGGAGCGATGTTCGGAATGGGAACGGCGGCGGGCAGCATGAGCCCGGCGCAAGCCCGTGCGCTGCGCAATCGCGAGCTGTTCGAGCTGCAAAAGCGTGCTCGCCGGGGACCGACCCCGGAGGTCTTCTTCGTCAAGCACATCGACAACAGCCGCATCGTGAAGGCCGACGATCCCGAGCGCAGGCGCGAAATGCGCACCTTTGCCGCGACCATGGGCCTCCTGTTTGTGCTGGTAATGGTCTATGTGTGGCAACATTTTTCGGCCATCGAGGTCGGCTACCAGATCGAGACCCAAAAGCAGCAGGTGGAGCAGATGCGCGAGCAGAACCGGCAACTGCGCTTGGCCGAGGCGCAGTTGAGCGATCCCGGCCGCATCGACCAGATCGCGCGGCAGCTCGGGCTCGACGCACCCCAGCCCGGCCAGATGGTGCATCCCGATGGATCCGGCTCCAGTGTTCCAGTGCTGGCGCAGGCGTCCACCCCCTCGCTGCCGGTCAACTAGTTGCCAGTTCTCAGTTATCAGAATCTGTCGATCTCCAACTGAGAACTGAGAACTCACAACTGGGAACTTCTTCATGAACAGAGCTCCGCGCCAAACCCAACGCAGTTCATTGACCGCACCGATACGCCGGCTGCGTTTTGCCTGGGTGGCGATTTTTTTCTGCGCGTGGGTGGTGGTGATTGGCGGCCGGCTGGTGTGGCTGCAGGTGATCCGCCATTCGGAGTGGATGGACAAGGCGGAGCGCCAGCAGCACAGCACGGTCACGGTGGCGCCGCAGAGGGGGATTTTGTACGACCGCAACCTGCGCGAGCTGGCGATGACGGTCAAGATGGACTCGGTATACGTGGATCCGACGGAGTTGGGCGAGAATCGCGCGACCACGGCCGAGATGCTGGCCAAGGTCGTGCATACCGACCCCACCGATAGTTTTACGTCTGAGCCGTTAATGCTCGCTCGCTTCAACGACTCGAAACACTTTGCGTGGGTAGCGCGGCGGGTGGACCCGGCGATCGCGGATCGTGTGCGCGAGTTGAACCTCAAGGGGGTTTACTTCTACAAGGAGTTCAAGCGGTTCTATCCCAATAATGACCTGGCCGCGCAGGTGCTTGGGTATGTGGGCACAGATGATGATGGTCTGGGTGGTCTCGAGCACCAGTTCGATGACGATCTGCACGGAACTCCAGGAAACGTACTGGTGTCTGTGGATGCCAAGCGCCACGCAATGGACAGCGTGGAGAACGAACCGATGCCGGGCGAGAACCTGGTGCTCACCGTGGACGCGAACATCCAGTACATTGCCGAGCGCGCGCTGGATGCGCAGATGGCAAAGATGAAAGCTCTGCATGGCACGGTGGTGGTGCAGGATCCGCATACGGGGCAGATTCTGGCGCTGGCGATCTCTCCGCGCTTCAATCCAAACGATTCGCGGCACATGGAACCGGGCTCGCTGACCAACCTCGCGGTGAGCGATATTTACGAGCCAGGTTCGACCTTCAAGCTGGTCACCTACGCATCGGCAATCGACGGTGCGGGAGTCGAACCTACGGACATGGTGGACTGCCAGGGCGGCTCGATGACCATGTTCGGACGGACGCTGCACGACGACAAAGCTGACCACTTCGGGGTCGTCACCGTGAAGTACGCGTTGGAGCACTCCAGCGACGTGGGCGCAGCGAAGATGGCGCTGAAGATGGGCCCCGACATGTTTTACAAGTACATGAAGTCGTTCGGATTTGGCGACCGCTCCGGTATTGAATTGCCCAGCGAGACCCGCGGGCTTTTGGCTCCTCCCCGCAAATGGGGTTCGACCAGCATTTTGTCGATGGCCATCGGGCAGGAGATCGGGGTGACGCCGATCCAGCTTGTGACCATGGTGAGCACGATCGCCAATGGGGGCGTATACATGCCGCCGCATGTGCTATTGCAATCCACGGACGATTTGAAGGGAGATCCCCGGCTGAAGCCTGCGGCGTTCCGGCCGGAAAATCAGCTTCCCGCAACGCTTCCCGAGGGTGCGCATCGCGTCATCAAAGAGCTTACCGCCGCCCAGATGCGATCGATCATGGAAGGCGTGGTGGTGGAAGGCACCGGCAGGGCGGCGCAGTTGAACGGCTATAGCGCCGGCGGCAAGACGGGAACGGCCGAGAAGGTCGATCCGGTGACGCACACCTATTCGCACACCAAGCTGGTGGCGAGCTTCGCGGGCTTCGCGCCGGTCAGCTCTCCTGCGATCTCGGTTGCGGTGGTGATCGACACGCCGACGGTGGGCAGCGGATACGGCGCGGAAACGTCAGCGCCGGTCTTCCAGGTAGTTGCCCAGCAGGTGCTGGAGTACCTGGGCGTGCCGCACGACCAGCCGCTGAAGACACCCAAGGAACTGCGCGCCGCGGCGACTCCAGAGACCATGCCGGACGACGATCCAGGCAAGAACGCTGCTGACTTGAGCACGATGTTCGACGAGATCAACAACCTGCCTGCGGACGATCCGCTGCGCACTGCGCCCAGTACAAATGCAAACCAGGTAAATGTGTCAGCCGACTCGGCAGGTGCGATGGCAGCCGCGCAGCAGGCGCCCGCGGTCAGCAAGACCTCGCGCATTCTTGGCCTGCTGCCGGCGAAGGTGGTTGCCGCCTTCAAGGAGAGTGGTGGAACCAGCTCGGCGATGCCGGACATCGAAGCTGCTCCGGTCCGCACGCCTGACGTTGTGCCGCAGGTCGAGCCCCGTGCGAACGGCTCCGTCGTAGTGGATGCCGGGCAGCGCGTGGCTGTGCCATCGTTTGCGGGTGACGCGCTGCGCCGCGTGGTGGAGACGGCGGCGGGGCTGGGTCTGCGCGTGGAGCCGGTAGGCAGCGGCATTGCGCGCGAACAGGCGCCGGCGGCAGGCACCCTGGTTCCGCTGGGTACTGAGGTAGTGGTGCGCTTCGCGCGCTAGCGGCGACAGATCCGCGTGCGGACATAGAATCAAATCAATGAATTGGATTGACGCACTGAAAGAAGTGTCGGTGATCGAGCGCGCGGGGGCGGGCGTCGAGGTTGGCGGCGTCGAATATGACTCGCGACGGGTGAGGCCGGGCGCGGCGTTTGTGGCTATGCACGGCGGCACAACCGACGGCAACCGGTATGTCGATGCGGCGATTACGCAGGGTGCGGTTGCGATTGTGACCGACTCGCCCGAGGCGTATGCGCGACTTCGCCGGGAGCATCCGGGGATGGCGGTTGCCTGCGCGCAGCATGGGCGGCGCGCGCTGGCGGAGTTGAGCGCCATGATACTGGGGCATCCGGAGCGAAAGCTCGCGGTCAGCGCGGTGACGGGGACAAATGGCAAGACGACCACGGCGTATCTGCTGGAGCAGATGCTGCGCAGCGTGGGGCGCAAGTGCGTGCTGATTGGAACAATTGGGACCCATGTGGGCGACGAGGTGCGCGAGTCTCCGCACACCACACCTGAGGCTTCGGATGTGCTGAAGATCTTCGCAGACGGGGTGGTTGCAGGCGCGACTGAAGCGGTGATGGAGATGAGTTCGCATGCGCTGGAACAGGAGCGGGTGTGGGGAATTCCGGTGGACGTGGCGATTTTCACGAATCTGACGCAGGACCATCTGGACTATCACGGGACGATGGAGCGGTATGCGGCTGCGAAGGTGCGATTGTTCGCGGGAGTAGGGGCTTCCCCGCCGCGCGTGGCCGTCATCAATGCGGACGATCCGTATTGCCCGCATATGAGGCAAGCGTTTCAAGGCAGCGAACTATTCACTTATGGAATCGATCAGGCTGGGGCGCTTTACTGCGCGCTGCGCGTGCAGCACACGCCCGAGGGAACGCAATTCAACTTCGATACACCCTGCGATAAAGTCCCAATCAAGTCGCCGCTCCATGGACGGGTCAACGTATCCAACCTGCTTGCCGCAATGTGCGCGGCCCTGGCGCGTGGACTGACGCTCGATGAGATTGTCGCAGCGACCCCGCGCCTCGCACCCGTGCCGGGACGGTTTCAAGCAGTAGCTGGGTCGGCGGAAGCGGGATTCACGGTGGTGGTCGATTATGCGCATACGGATGACGCGTTGCGGAACCTGACTGCGCTGGGACGCGAGTTGGTTCGGGAGCGCGGAGGGCGTGTGATTACGCTGTTCGGTTGCGGTGGGGACCGTGACCGCGCAAAGCGGCCCCGGATGGGACGGGCTGCGGCAGATGGCAGCGATCTGGTGGTGCTGACCAGCGACAATCCGCGCAGCGAGGCCCCGATGGCGATTATTGAGGAGGCGCTGGCCGGCGTTCGGGAGACGACGACGGAGTGCATCGTTGAGCCTGACCGGGCGGCTGCAATCGGTATTGCGATCAGGGCCGCGCGCGCTGGAGATATTGTTTTGATCGCCGGCAAAGGCCACGAGAAGGTGCAGATTCTGCGCGACCGGACGGTTCCATTCGACGATGTAGCCGTTGCGGAAGTTGCCTTGAAGGAGTTGCAATGAAGCTCACGCTGGGCCAGGTGGCTGATTGGATCCACGCCGAGGGCGACTTCCCGGACGATTCGGAGGCGTTAGGCTACTCGATTGACTCGCGCACGGTTGCGGCGGGCGAGCTCTTCTTCGCGGTGCGCGGCGAGCGGCTAGATGGGCACGATTATGTGGAGGCGGCACTGGCCAATGGCGCGGTGGCCGCGGTGGTGAGTATGCGCTGGCTGGAGCCGGCGGGAATGGATTTGAGCCGTCTGCTGCGGGTTCCCGATCACGATGGCGGCGGTGTGTTGATCGCCTTGCAGCAGTTGGCGCGGGCGGTGCGGCGAAAATGGGGAAAGCGCGTGGTCGCAATTACCGGCTCGGCGGGCAAGACGACCACCAAAGAAGCGGTGGCGCAGGTGCTGGGCGCGCGCTACCGGGTGTTGAAGTCGCAGGGCAACCTCAACAATGCTTTTGGGATGCCGCTGCAACTGTTGCGGCTCGAAGCCGAGCACGAGGTCGCGGTGGTCGAGATGGGCATGAACCACGCGGGCGAGATCGCTGCGCTGGCGCGCGTCGCCGAGCCTGATTGGGCGGTCGTCTCGAACGTCGCGCCGGTACATCTGGAGTACTTCGCGGATGGCATCGAGGGCATTGCGCGCGCGAAGTATGAACTGATCGAGGCGCTGCCGCCGGACGGAATTGCCGTGCTGAACTGCGACGATGAGCCCGTTGCTAAGTTCGGCAAAGGCCTGGGTGATCGCGCGGTCTTCTATGGTGCGGGTGAGTGTGCTGAAGTTCGCGCGGTGCAGATCTTCGAGATCGGTGCCGAAGGCGTGCTGTTTACGGTAACCACGCAGGGCGCGCGCGCAAGTGTGCAGTTGCATCTGCTGGGGCGGCACAATGTGCTCAATGCGCTAGCGGCGATTGCGGTAGGCTTGCGCAGCGGAATGTCGCTGGCGGAGTGCGCCGCGGCGCTGGGAGAGTTGCGCCCGGGCGACAAGCGTGGAGAGGTCCTGGAATGGCGCGGCGCGACAGTGATCAACGATAGTTACAATTCAAATCCGCGTGCGCTGGACGCGATGGTCGACGCGCTGCTGACGATGGCGGCGGACCAGGGCAGGCACATTGTGGTGGCCGGCGAAATGCTGGAGCTCGGGCCGGAGGGCGAGGCGCTGCACCGCGGGTGTGGGCAGCGCATGGCGGTGCGCGGCGTGGATATCGTCGTGGGCGTGCGTGGGCTGGCGGCGGCACTTGTGGAAGAGGCGGCGCAGCATGGGACAGAGGCTCACTTTGTGGCAACACCGGAGGAAGCCGGCGCCTGGCTGAAGGCGAATCTGCGGCCCGGAGACGCTGTTCTGCTGAAGGCTTCGCGCGGAGTGCGGCTGGAACGCGCGCTGACATCGCTGGCGGATTGATTCCAGCGAAGCGATGCGGGGCGCGAAGCTCTGGTGGGTTGATACTTTAGAGGCATGTACTTTTCGCACGACCTTGGATTCCCGATCGGTCCGGCAATTGTTGTTGCGGCGTTGCTGACCCTGATTCCGCTGGTGACGGCGGCGTTTGCTTCAGAAAAACTTGCGGCCTGGGTGCAGCGATTGACCTTGCCGGCGCGACTCTTATGTCCGGCGGTTCTATGCGTACCGTATGTGCTGGTCGCGTCTTCGCTGGGAACGTTCCGCTGGGACTGGTTCGCGCTGTACGCTCTGCTTCCGGTCGCGGTCGCCGGGCTGCTGTGGCAGGCTGCGCAGGCCGACCGCGCACAACGCGGCAACTGGCGGGACTTCCTGGTGCTCGCGGTGTTGGGCCTCGCGGTAGATTTGCGGTGGCTTGAGCCCGCATGGCCGGCGCATTTTGCGGTCTTCAACAAAATTCTGCTCCTGGATGTGGGTATCTACGGGTTCCTTCTGGTGCGGCAGCTCGATGGCGTCGGGTTCGATCTGCGGTTGCGCGTGCGCGACCTGACCACCGGGTTGGGCGAGTTCGGATGGTACGCGCCCATTGCGATTGCGCTGGGCCTCGGAATGGGATTCCTGCACGCGCATGCGGTTTGGCCGCACCCGTTGTCGCTGGCGACCGCATTCCTCTTCACGTTTGCGTTCATCGCGATTCCGGAGGAACTGTTCTTCCGGGGATGGATGCAGAACCTGGTGGAACGGCGGCTGGGACGCACGCCCGCGCTGCTGGTGACGGCGGTGCTGTTCGGCTTGTCACACTTCAACAAGCGCGCCGTGCATTTCAACTGGCGATATGTGGTGCTGGCGGCGTTGGCAGGCGTCTTTTACGGACGGGCGTGGCGGCGCGACCGCAGGGTTGGCGCATCGGCGATCACGCACGCGTGTGTGGACACGGTGTGGTCTCAGTGGTTGCGGTGATGGATCTGATGCGAAGAGTAGGTGAGATAGCCGAGGCCGACCCGCATGTTGCGGATGACCGGGCCCGGAATCGTCATCGCGAGGGTGATGCCGAGGATGGCGTGCGCGACAGCCAGCGTGTATAAGCTCCGGTAGCGAAGGAAGAGCAGGCAGGCCGCGAGGCCACAGGCAAAGGTAACCACGACCAGGATTGGGTTGGGCAGATGGGCGAGCGAGAAAACAATCGCCGCCACGAGAGCCGCCGACCGCGGGCTGCGCATGAGCCGCAGCAAGCGCAGCAGGAAGAAGTCCTGCAGCAGGGCCTGCTGCACGAACGCGAAAACAATGTAGCCCGCATAGCGCTCGAGAAACTGTACGGGCCCGTCGGGCGCATGCAGCGTGTGGGCAAGGCGGGCAACCAGCACGGCGAGCGCGGATGCCAGCAGGGCAGTGCCCACAATCCAACTGGAGCGGGCCAGATTGGCGAAGTGAAAGCCCATAGCCTTCCAGCCGGGAAAGGCCAGCCATGTGGCTGCGACGATAAAGATTGCGGTGGCGAAGTAGGTCCTCTGCTGCCATGGGCGCGGCGTCCAGATGACGATGAGAATGAGCACGTAGCCAACGCAAAGCTCCACAACGTCGCGGCGTTTACGGTCGGCCGCGACGGCGCTTTCAGGCTCGGAAGTCGCAGTGTTTCCGGAAGCCATAGCAGATATTACAACTTCTGACGGCCCTCAGATTCGCCGAGGTTTCCGGCTAGTGGGTGCGGTCGACGAGGTATTGCGCGAGGGATTTGAGGGGGTCGGCAGCGGGCCCGAAGGGCTCGAGCGCGGCGAAGGCGTCGGCGATAAGCTGGTCGGCGTCGGCGCGCGACCGCTCGATGCCGTAAACCGCGGGCCAGGTGGCCTTGACGCTGGCGGTGTCCTTGCCGGCGGTCTTGCCGAGCTCTTCGGAGGATTGGGTCATGTCCAGGACGTCATCGACGATCTGGAAGGCCAGGCCGGCCTTCTGGCCGAAAGTGCGGATGCGGACGAGCGCACCTTCAGGCAACGCGCGTTGCGATGAGCCGTACAAAGCGCCGGAGACGATGGCCGTGGTGATGAGGGCGCCGGTCTTGGCGCGGTGAATGGTTTCGACCAGGTCGGCGGTGGGTGGGACGCCTTCGGATTCGATGTCAACGACTTGGCCGCCGATCATGCCGGGGGCAATTCCGGTGTCGATGTCGCCGGAACGGCCGATGCCGGTGCCGACGGCAGTCGAAACTTCGCGTGTGATCGCAACCACGGTAGCAGCAGGCGCGGGGAGTTGCGCGATGGTCTGGAAGGCGAGCGTCTGCAGTGCGTCGCCGGCGAGGATGGCGATGGCCTCGCCGAAAGCAACGTGGCAGGTGGGATGACCGCGGCGCAGGTCGTCGTTGTCGAGCGCGGGCAGATCGTCGTGGATGAGCGAGTAGGTGTGGAGCATCTCCAGTGCAGCGCCGAGGTCGGCAACGCCGGCGGGCAGTTCGCCGTCTCCGGCAACCATGCGCGCAGCTTGCATGCAGAGGATGGGGCGCAGGCGCTTGCCGCCGGCGAAGACGCTGTGACGCATGGCGCGGTGGATGGAGTGAGGCAACGTCTCGGGCGAGGGCAGGAGCCGTTCAAGGGCTGCGTCGGTGAGCGTAACGCCAGAAGCAAGCAGGGATCGTACCGGGGAATCCATCAGGTTTGATGATAAACGACATGAGGCGGAGCCGGGTACGAGCAGGCGGACGCTGCTCCGGCCTATTCGTGCGATGCTATTGGAGACGGCTTTGCGGCCGTTCAGGAGAGCAGATTTGGCGGACATTGCGACGTTTCTGGAGGGATTCGCGCGGTTCCAGGAGAAGTATTTTTCCGGCGACGAAAGTCTGTTCGTCCGGCTTCGCCAGGGGCAGAACCCGCGCGCCCTGGTGATCTCGTGCTGCGACTCGCGCGCCGATCCGGGCATGTTGATGGGCGCCGGTCCGGGCGACATATTCGTGGTGCGCAACGTCGCCAACCTGGTGCCGCCCTACCGCAATGGCGCGGAGATGCCCGGCATCCGCGCGGACATCGAATTCGCGGTGAAGAGCCTGAACGTCGAGCACATCATCATTCTGGGCCACTCGGACTGCGGCGGCATTCGCGCGCTGATGCAGGGCGAGGGCACGACCGCGAGCAATTACGAGTTCATTGGCACGTGGGTGAACATTGCGCGGGAAGCGCGGGAGCGCGTGTTGCGTGAGTTGGCCGACCAGCCGCAGGCAGTGCAGGCAAGGGCCTGCGGACAAGCGGCGATCGCCTTGTCGCTGGAGAACCTGATGTCGTTTCCGTGGATCAGCGAACGGGCGGGGGCGGGCACGCTGGCGCTGCACGGGTGGTACTTCGACCTGGATGCAGGCGAGCTGCTGGCGTATTCGGCGGAGGCCGGGAAGTTTGTGGCGCTGGTACCGAAGCCGGCCGCTGCGAAGCCGGATGGCGATGGAGCGCGGGTTTAACGCGAGCCCGGATTTTGGAACTTCGCCCGCAGGATCAAGAACAGGAGCGCGAGCAGGGTAATCGCATCGCCGAGCGTCTGGTCGAGAGTGTGGGCGTAGCGGATGTCGATGGTGGATGCGCCTGCGGGGATGGGGATGGCAATGAGGCCGTCGGGGCGGCGCGCGCGTGTGGGGTCGAGTGCGCCGTTGAGGGTGATGCGCCAGGCGGGGTAGTCGCGCAGGTTTAGGATGAGGTCCTCGGCCCGCGGGGCGGTGAGCACGACATGCATCGGTGCGGAGCCGGGCGCTGCGGTGGCGGGCGCGGCAGCATTGGGTTCGTCGGCGAGCCAGTAGGGCGGGTTGTTCGGCTTCAAGACGTCGTTGTCGGCGGTGGTGGGAGTGTATTCGTCGGCGGGGTCGGTGCCGGCGTTGGATTGAAAGAGTGTGAGGCGGGTAGGTGCGGTGTCCTGAGGGTCGCACGGCTGGTGAAAGAAGTGGTAGGCGGGGAAGGTAAGCGAAGTGGCGAGTGCGAGGACAACAACACTCGTTACGGCGAATTTCAAGGCGAGACGGCTGAGCGCAGCGGCAGTGGCCAGCGCAAAGATGGGCGCGACGATCAAAAGCAAACGCCACGGGAATTGGAGCAGGACCGCTTCCGGTGCGTGGTTCCAGATGGGCGCGCTCAGCGGGGTGAGCTGGAAGGCGATTCCGGCTGTGAGGATAGTGAGCGGGAGAGTGGGGAACGGAATATTCCGGCGCGACTCCCACGTCTCAGAAGCGAGACGTGGGGCACCCGGCCTGGTGACGCGCCGAGTTGCGGCGAGGGTAACGGCGGTGACTGCGAGCAGAATGACCGCGATCAGCGAAACGGTGCGCAAGACCTGATCGTGCAACAGATCGTCGGGCAAAGTCCCCATGTGCTCAAAAAGGAAGTTGCGGTCGATGCGCATGTCTGCGATGGTGGCCATGGCGATTTGCACGAAGCGGCTTTCGTATGCGGCGGGGACGATATAGAAGGCGGCGAGGACGAGACCCAGTGCGGTTCCTGCGATCGTCTTCAGCGCGAGTTGCAGTGCAAATCTGCGACAGGACTCCCGCGTCTCAGTAGCGAGACGCGGCGCACCCAGTTGAGCTGCGATTCGGAGCGCGGCGAGCAGCGCAAGGGTGTAGCTGCCGGTGATGGCGGCTGGAACATTGGTGAGCCAGAGCAGGGCAACGGGCAGGGCGATACGGTGGACACTGACTTTCTCGCGCAGGATCGCGTGCAGCAGCAGCGGAATCCATGCGGCGGCGAGCAGCTCGGCGTAAGCGGTGCGCTCGTATGTGGTGAAGAGCATGTAGGGGTTGGCGAGGTAGAGGGTTGCGGCCAGCAGGGCGGCGTTTGCGCCGGCATATGCGCGCGCGAGACGAGCCATGGTGAAGCCCGAGGCGGTGAGGGCGATCCAGGTGAAGAGGATGGGCGCGGCGGTCCAGCCTGCGACCGCGCTCACTCCGGGAAGGTGGGTGAGCAGCAGGCCAAGCAGAGCGCCGAGGGCCCAGGAGAGTGGCGGATAGAAGACGAAGCGCGGCTCGCCGGCGTTGAACGCGGGACTGAACGCCCAGTGAGGATGCAGGTTGCCGAGGCTGAACTGGCGCGCGGCCTCCATCCAGTTCAGCAGATGGAAGTCGAAGTCGTGGCCGCAGGAGCAGCCATGCACGATCAGCGGCAGCAGCGCGACACCGGCGGCTAGCGGGATGAGGAAGAGACCGCGGCGTTCGGACGAGACTGGCTCGGGCGTCATCGCGGGTTGAGCGTCAGCGTGTGGGTGATGGTGGGCTGAGTGGCGGCCGGAGTGAATGGCAGCGAGTAGGTGCGGCCGTGCAGCCAGTCCTGGAACTGGTCCAGGTACCAGGGGCTGGCAGGGTCGCCGGACTGGCCGAGGACGAGATTGAGAGTTGTGCTGTCCGGATCGCTGAGGTCGGCGGTGAAGCGATCGGAGGGGCCAAAGGCGTGGCCGACCGACTTAACCGTGGTCAGATCGCCACTCTGCGCCTGCGGGCCGGTGCCGGTGGGCGCCGCAATAAGGTGCTGGAAAATTCCCATCTGGGAGAAGACGGGGTGCTCGATATCCAGCGTGAAGGCCTTGCCCTGCTGCCAGGTGCTGAGGTCGCGCGGGGCGTGGGCGTCGCGCAGGCCGCGCAGGACCACGGCGGCCAGGAACTCGTTCCAATTGGCGTACGTGGAGGGCAGCCAGCGTGCGGGAGTGCCGGTTACGAGTTGCTCTTCCACGCTGTCGAGTTCGCCCCACGTGTACGTCTTCCAGAGGTTGGCGATCTTGGCGGTGTCCGGGGACAGATGGAGTTTGGTGATGTCTGCGCCCTGCGCGACTTGGGGGGCGATCTGGGGGACGAGTTGCGGAATCAGGAGCATCGCCCAGAAGTCATTACGGGCGGCGTTGACGATAGCAGGCGCAGCGGCGTTGGCGCCCACGTGTCCGTCCCACGAGCGCAGCAGGTCGGCGGCCTGGCGCAGCGGCTTCGAGTCCTTCAGCGGGCCGGTCGCGTGGTCAATGGCGTAGGCGTAGCGTTGCGCGAGCACCTGGTCGAGCTCGGAGAAGACGTCGTTCTGGAGTGCGAGCATGTCTGCCGGAGTTAGCTGCGCTTTCGGCTCGAGGACCTTGTAGATGCGCTCGGTGCGGTAGGGCGCCATCCAGTCGAGCGTGATGGGATAGCGGTAGCCGTCGGGAGTGACGCGGCCGTTGGCGGTGGCGAGCACGCCGTCGGGAGGATCGAATGCCTGAGGAAGCTGGTCGAAGGGAATGTAGCCGGCCCACTCGTGCGCGGCGGCGTCGGGCGCGGTGGCGTCGGTGGGGACGGGCGAGAGCGGGCCTGGGCTATTGACGTCGCCGCGGACCGGGATGCGGCCGACGGCGTGGTACCCGATGTGGCCCTGGTCGTCGGCGTACATCAGGTTTTGCGCGGGGCCACCCCAGAGGGCGAAGGCGCTGAGCATCGAGGTCCAGTCGCCGGCCGAATCGACGGCCAGGAAGGGATCGGTCACGTTGGCGGGGCCGTAGATAATCCAGCGCAGACTCAGCGAGCGCTTTTCGCCGGGAAGGATGTTGGAGATGATCGGCGTATCGGTGTTGCCGTGGCGGGTGAGCGGTACATCGAGCACGACGTTGGCGCCGCCGCGGACCTGGATGACCTCCGTGTGGTATTGGAGCGGGAGCCACTCGCCGCTAGCGGTCTGGTACTCCTCTCCGGAGGGTGTGCTGCGAGTGTGCTCGATGTAGAGGTCCTGCACGTCCGCGCCCAGGTTGGTGAATCCCCAGGCCACATGCGCGTTATGCCCAGCGATGACGAAGGGCGCGCCGGGCAGGGTGACGCCGGCGGCATGGAACTCGGCGGACCCGGCAGAGTTTGCGGCTTCCAGATCAGCCTCGTACCACATCCCAGGGGCCGAGAGCGAAAGATGCATGTCGTTGGAGAGGATCGGCTTTCCCGAGGCTGTGCGCGACCCGGAGACGGCCCATCCGTTGGAGCCGGCGTCGCAGGAGTGGCAGGGCGCATGGAAGAGGGCGAGGGTCTGTTCCAACGCCAGCAGGTCCTCCGCAGAGGCGGTGCGGCCTGCCGGTCTGCGCAGCTTGGATTGCGACTCGTCGGGCGGGACGTCCTTGATCTCCGGCTGAGGTGCGGTGAGATCGGGAACCGGCTGGCCCGGTGGATGGTCGCGCCAGAAACCGGTTGGGTAGAGATCGGCGATCAACTGGGGTGAAAGATGTGCGGCGAGTGCCTCGCGCCCGAGCTTCGCCGGATAGCCGGTGGTGAGGTCCTGAAACATGGCCAGCTCCACCAGCAGCGTGTCGCGCGGAGTCCACGCGGCAGGCTGGTAGTCCAACAAACGGAACTCGATGGGCAGATGGTCGTGCTGGGCGATGATCGAGGCGTTGACACCCCGCGCGTAGACCTCAAGCCAGTGTTTCTGGTCCGCAGGCAGTTCGGTCGCGGCGTTGTCGGCGGCGGTGCGGAGTTGAAGCGTGCGCTGCAGGCGGTCGTGCTGCAGCATGCTGCTGCCGAGGATGGCTGCCAACTCACCCGCGGCGTGACGGCGCAGCAGATCCATCTGCCACAGGCGGTCCTGCGCGGTGACAAAGCCCTGGGCGAAGACGAGGTCGTCGAGCGAACCGGCGCGGATATGGGGAACGCCGTGGGCGTCACGCTCGACCGTTACCGGCGCGCTAAGGCCATCGACCGTGAGCGATCCGTCGAGCTGCGGCAGATTCTCGTGCATCTCCTTGCTGATCTGGTAGCGCGCAAAAAGGGAGGCTGCGCCGGCCAGAACAAGCAGCAGCGCGACGATCAGGCAGACGATTCTCGGTCGGCGGCTCATGGCTTACCGCAAGTCTAATGCAGCGACGGCGGAGGGGCGTTTGCGGGCCCGTAGCCGGAATTGGTGCGGGGAAGGGTAAGCAGAACTGCAGCCACGCCGGCCACTATCACCGGCAGCAGCAAGAGGCTGCCCTCAGGGCCGGTGAGTCCGCCGGAGAGGAAAGGCTTTCCCACCGGATGGGTGGCGTAGAGATGGCCCTGGGCCATCAACCCGCTGTCCGGAACACCATAGAGGAACGACTGCGCCCAGTCCCACGATGCGTGGAAGCCGATGGCCCACCAGAGCGAGCCGGTGCGCCACAGGCTGAAGCAAAAGAGGAAACCGGCGAGGCCGGCGGATAGCATGCCCAGCGGCGACTCTCCGGGGTTGGCGCGATGGCCGAATCCGAAGGCGAAGGAGAGGATGAGGGCTGCGATCCAGAAGGCGACCGCGTTGGCGTGTTCGACGCCGAAGAACCAGCGATAGATTCCGCTCAGGCCGCGGGTCAGCGTGAACTGCAGGTAGCCGCGGCTGTAGGACTCTTCAAACAGGCTGACGAAGAAGAAGCCGGTGAGCCAGATGACCCCGTAGCGAAGGGCGGCGGCGCCGGAGAGCAGACGGGCGTCGAAGACGAGCAGTCCCGCGGCACGCAACATAAGGACCAGCAGCGAGAGCAGAGCAACGCCGCAGGCGAGCCCGGCGGCGAAGTTGGGCAACGATCGCCGGGGGCTGAAGCCGTAGGCCGCAACCGGACGGCGCTCGATTCTCGCGAGCAGCCAGGTGGCGATCAGGACGCAGAGCAATGCCGCGCCCTCGTGGACCAAGATCAGGCGCGGCTGGATCAGCCCATTCGTATTCGGCCGCGAAGGATCCAGCATCCGAACCAGCGGGTAGATGGCGTAGATGAGGGCGCGACGGACCGCCAGGAAAAGCAGGATCCCCCAAAGTGCGCGCAGGCCCTCAGGACCGAAGAAGATATCGAAGACGGTGAAACGAGGAAGCGGCGGAGCCGGGTTGGCGGCGTCTGCGCTACCGTCGATTGCTTCGGGCAAACTGGACCCGGGCGGCGAGGAATTCATCTCGCTTTCGAGTGTAGCTGGCGGCAACCGGGACGGGAATGCCCTAGCTGCGCAGGCCAGCGGCTTGACATGCGGGCGCAGGCCATCAATGCTTAGAGTTTCGTACGCGAGTCGCGGAGCGTCGTGCGTGAATCGCCTGTGGCTGCGAAGACGAATGCTGGAACGGAGGTTTGCTGCTTGAATTGCCGGGTGTTTTATCACGATCATTGCTTCGACGGCGCGTGCTCGGCGTCGGTGTTTACGCGCTTTCACCGGGAATGCATTGGCACGGCGCAGGAGTTCTCGTACTACGGGCTGATGCATCGCGCGGGGGCGCTGTTCGACGAGGCGGCGTTTATCGAGGGCGAGAACGCGATTGTGGACTTCAAGTACTCGGCGTCGCCGAAGGTGACGTGGTGGTTCGATCATCATCAGAGCGCGTTCCTGACGCCCGCGGACCAGCAGAATTTTGTGGAGTGGCAGAGGCTGGCCGATGCTCCCGGGCCGGAGGTGTACGGCGGCAAGTTCTACGATCCGGCTTACGTCTCCTGCACCAGCCTGATCGCGGATGTGGCGCGGGAGAAGTTCGGCTTCGATACCAAGCCGCTGGCGGAGTTGATTCATTGGGCGGACATCGTTGACGGCGCGCGCTACGAGAGCGCCGAGGCTGCGGTGGGGATGGCCGCGCCGGCGATGAAGCTGACCATGGTGATCGAGAGCTCCGGCGAAGGCTTTGTGCCGCGAGTGATACCGCTGCTGACTGAGATGAGTTTGCAGGAGGTGCTGGACCAACCGTTCATCCAGGCGGAGCTGGGGCCGCTGATGGAGCGGCACGTTGCCGGCATCGAACTGCTGCGTGAGCGCACCAAGCTGGAGCGCGGCGTGGTGACGTTCGACATTACCGACAAACTGACCGAGGGCTACAACAAGTTCATTCCGTACTATCTGCACCCGGCGGCGACGTACAACGTGGGGCTGAGCCGGTCGAGCTTCCGCAACAAGGTCGCGGTGGGGACGAATCCGTGGACCAAGGTGCCGGTGGCGGAGCTGGCCAACCTGGCGGCAATCTGCGAGCGCTACGGCGGCGGCGGCCATGCCCGCGTTGGCGCGGTCAGCTTCCCGCCGGATAGGGAAGACGAGGCGCGGCTGGCGGCGGTGGAGATTGCGGCGGAACTAAGAGCTCGGGCCTGATTGGTTGCCCCTCCCCCCGGGGTACTTTTCTTGTCAAAGTCTAGTTACGGCTGGACTTAGCGTTTTGTATATACTCGGTATATACCCGCTCGATGTATATTCCCGATAAGCCTTGCCAGAGTCATGAGTTGCCTTTCCATGGGTATACTTTTTCTGTCAAAGTCTAGTAGCGGTGGGACTTAGGTCTGGACTGGTCCGGTGAGCTTCCCGGGAGGTTGGTTTTGGCGGCAAGGCTGGCCGGGTTAAGTGATGAAGCCCGGCGAACTGCCGGGCTCCCGATAAATTTCTCCTGATTTAAGTATAACCGGGTGTGTCAAGGATTTGACTGTGGGAAATTTGGTAAGGTATTGACGGCGTGTTAGTTATTTGCTCGAAATGGGTGGCGGCGATGCGCGGGAAGTTCCCTAGGTGTTCGCTAAGTAACCGAGAGAAAGGGTCAGGAATCTCGATTTGGCGAGCTGGATGGCAGGTCCTTCGACTCCGCCTCTCGCGATGAAACTGGCGAGAGGCTTCGCTCAGGATGACGGATTCAATTTCGGAATGTACTAGATTACGGTAGTAGATTTCTCTTGACATTTGGCGGGGCCATGGCTTACTCTTGAAATCGTACCAGCAAGAGGTAGCCATGAACATAGTAAGCATCTACCGCCAATTTCCCCGCGAATCAGATTGTATTGCACATCTAGAGCGCGTCCGCTGGAGTGGTGTTCCGGTTTGCCCTTATTGCAAGTCTCTGCGGACTACTCCGATGCCGACTGAGAATCGACACCATTGCAATGGCTGTAATACCACATTCAGCGTCACAGTCGATACGATATTCCACCATACGCACTTGCCTCTTCAAAAATGGTTCCTCGCGATCTCGCTCGTACTGAATGCGAAAAAAGGTATCTCTGCCCGCCAGCTTGCCCGCGATCTTGAAGTCAACAAGAATACGGCATGGTACATGGGCATGCGGATTCGCAACGCAATGATTGAGCAAGGTGAATTGCTGCGAGGTATTGTGGAGATGGACGAAACATACATAGGCGGCAAACCCCGCAAGGGGAATCGCAAGGGTGGAGACGCTCCGCTCAAGCGTGGCCGGGGAACTTCTAAGACCCCCGTGGTCGGCATTATCGAGCGCGGCGGCAGGATCGTAGCCAAGCCAGTCGATAAATCGAAGCTGGACGGCCATGGGCTGGCAAAGATTGTGCGCCAGCATGTCGAGTGCGGAGACGCGGTTCTTATCACGGATGAGTACAGCGGCTATTTCCGTATCCGAACGTTCATGCCGCATCAGACGATCAATCATCAGGTCTGCTATGCCGATGGCGAGATTCACACGAACACCATCGAAGGTTTCTGGGGTCTGCTCAAGCGCGGAATCATGGGCCAGTATCACAAGGTTTCCATCCGCCATCTGCATCAATACGTCAATGAGTTCTGCTATCGCTACAATCATCGGCACACCGCAGATTTATTCGGCCATACCCTCAATCGGGCCGTGGGGGTAGCAGCATGAGCGAACCCAAAGTCTTGAAGGCAATATGGGGATCACCGGATAAGCCGCTCAGAATCGGCAGCACGCTCGAAATTCCGGCCTATGTTCTTGAGAATGGCACCCGCGTACTTTCTGGACGAGGTATGCAAGAGGCCCTCAATCTAGGTCAGAGCCATGGATCAAAACTAATCCGTTTACTGAGCAGGAAGAGCTTCAAGCCGTTCATAAAACCAGAGTTAGCCATGGCCATAAATTCCCCGCTGCGATTCATTCGTCCCGGTCGCGGAGGAAAGTTGGCGGTCTGCTATGAGGCCACAATCCTGCCAGAAATCTGCGACGCCATCTTGGATGCCAGAAAGCACGGAGTGCTCTCAGAATCCGAGCTCCTCGTGGCCGAACAATGCGAGATACTGACCAGGGCCTTCGCGAAGGTCGGCATCATCGCGCTAATTGATGAGGTCACTGGTTATCAAGAGGTCCGAAGTCGAGAGGCTTTACAAGAGATACTCGACAAGTATCTGCGCCAAGACTTCGCAGCGTGGGCCAAGCGTTTCCCTGATGAGTTCTACAAGCAGATGTTTCGTCTGCGCGGATGGCAATGGCGCGGTATGAAAGTCAATCGCCCCAGCGTTGTCGGCAAGTACACGAACGATCTGGTCTACCAGCGGCTAGCTCCGGGCATTTTGGAAGAGCTACAGCGACGTAACCCGAAGGACGAGAAGGGAAACCGTGAAGGCAAGCACCATTCCCTCCTAACCGATGATTTCGGCGTTCCTAGCCTCCAACAACACTTATTCGCCACGACTAAGTTTATGGAGGCATCTGCCACATGGGATCAGTTCTATCGGTCGATGCAGCGCGCGTTTCCGAAGCTAAACGCTACTCTAATGTTGAACTTCCCAGAGGAAGAGGCAGAAGCGTAAAACGCTGCCCTGTCACGGCAATGCCAGTATATCACTACCGTAATCTAGTACATTCCGTTCAATTTTGATCCATCACTTGTTTGCGGACTTTGTGTCGATACCACCTAGGTTTTGAGGTGGGCGAAGAAGGGGAGCTTGGTGATGTCGTTGAAGATGACCATGGCGGCGAAGAGGACGATGCAGACGAACGCCACCTGGTAGATACGCTCCTTGACCGGCATGGGAAGGTCGCGGCGGAAGGCGCTTTCGATCAGCAGCAGGAAGATCATTCCACCGTCGAGGATGGGGAAGGGCAGCAGGTTGAACATGCCCAGGTTGATGGAGATCATGGCCATGGTGCCGACCAGAGGCATCCATCCGGCCTCGGCGGCTTCGTGGACGACTTCGCCGATGCCGATGGGACCGGAGAGGCTCTTGACCGAGATGTGCCGCTCGAACATGCCCTCGAGCACACTGACGACCAGCAGTGAGTTCTTCTTGTTGAAGTCCAAGGAAGCTGAGACGGCTTTGGATAAGGGAAGTTGTTCGACCCGGGAAGGCGGAGGGAACGCCCGGAAGCCGAGGTGGTAGGCCTGGGTGCCGTCCCCGGAATCGCTCATCTCGGGCGTGACGACCAGGGTGATGCTCTGGCCGTTGCGGAGAATGCTGAGCACGGCGGGCTTGCCCTTCTGGTCCTGCAAGTAGGCGAGCAACGCCTCAACGGAGCGAATGGTGAGCCCGTCGACGCTGACGATCTGGTCGCCAGGTTTGAGGCCGGCGCGGTCGGATGGGCCTCCGGCGGTGGGCGTCTGAACTTTGATGGGCGAGTCCTGCATCTTCGGAACCAGGCCCATGGCCAGCGCCGCATCCAGCGAGAACTTGTCGGAGCTGCCCTTGAACGCGAGGAAGAGGGTGGTATCGGTGCGCTGGCCGTCGTGAACGTAGGAGAAGGGGATGGTTTGGTTGGTGTTAAGCGAGGCGTAGTTGAGGATGTCGTCCCAGGTGGGGTTTTCGGTATTGTCGAAATGGACGATGGTGTCGCCGGCGTGAATGCCGGTCTTGGCGACTACGGTTTGGGGTGAGACGTAGTCGGTTACGGCGGGGCCGGAGAAACTCGCGTTCACCTCATGGTGGAACATGTAGGCGCCGGTCATGAGGCCGAAGGCGAGGATGAAGTTGGCGATGGGGCCGGCCAGCGCTATGAGCATGCGCTGCCAGCGGGGATGGTTGTTCAGGTCGCCGGGATCGTCGCTGGCCTCTTCGCCGGGGATCTCGCCGGCCATCTTGACGTATCCGCCGAGCGGGAGCGCGTTAATGCGATAGTCGGTGCCGTTGCGGACGAAGCCTGCGACGCGCTTGCCAAAGCCGATGGCAAAGGCTTCCACGCGGACGCCGCACCATTTGGCCACGGCGAAGTGGCCGAACTCGTGCACCAGGACCATGAGGCCGAGTACGAGGAGCAACTGAACGATAGCGATGGGCGACAAGGTCTTTACCTTTCGGGAGCGATTCGATCAGGCCGGGTGCAGCAGGGAGGTTTCGGCGATCACCCTGCGTGCACATACTCTTGCCGCCTCGTCCGCCGCGAGCACGTCCTGGATAGACGCTGGAACGTTGGACGGGGTTTCGGCAAGCACCTTCTCGATTGTACGCGGTATGCCGAGGAAGGGAATGCCTCCGTGGAGGAACGCGGCGACGGCGATTTCGTCGGCGGCGTTGAGGGCGATGCAGGCGGCGGGGCCGGATTCGGCGGCTTCGTAGGCGAGGCGCAGGCAGGGAAAGCGGGTGAGGTCGGGCGGGGCGAAGTCCAATTCGCTCAAGGCGGCGAGGTCGAAGGTGAGCGGCGGATTGGCGGTGTGGGCGTCTACGCGGTCGGGATAGGCAAGGGCGTAGAGGATGGGCAGACGCATGTCGGTGACCGAGATTTGCGCGAGGATGGAGCCGTCGATGAACTCGACCAGTGAGTGGACGGTGGACTGGGGATGGATGGTGACGCGGACTTTGGCGGGTGGGAGGTTGAAGAGACGGCAGGCCTCGATGATCTCGAAGCCCTTGTTCATCATGGTGGCGGAGTCGATGGTGATGCGCTGGCCCATGACCCAGGTGGGGTGCTTGAGGGCCTGGGCGGGCGTGATGTGGTCGAACTCGGCGAGCGGGGTGGAGCGGAACGGGCCGCCTGAAGCGGTGAGCCATATCTGCCTGACTTCAGAAGGCTTGCCGCCGCGCATGCATTGGTGGACGGCGTTGTGCTCAGAGTCAATCGGTAGCAGGGCGACGTTATGCCGGCGGGCCGCTTTGAGGATGAGCTCGCCTGCGGCGACCAGGCATTCCTTGTTGGCGAGGCCGATGGTCTTGCCGGCGCAGACAGCGGCGTAGGTGGCTTCGAGGCCTGCGACGCCGACGATGGCGGAGACGACGAAGTTGGCTTGCGGGTGAGTTGCAACCGCGATGGAACCTGCGGTGCCCCAGCCGACTTCGATCTGGTTGAGGCCAGCCTGGCGGAGAAGGGTTGCGAGCTGGGCGGCGAGCTCTTCGGTGGCGAGGGAGACGACTTTGGGCTGCCAGCGCACGCATTGGGCGAAGGCGACTTCGAGATTGCGGCCGGCGGCGAGGGAGACGACCTGGTAGCGGTCGGGGAAGGATTCGCAGATGGAGAGGGTGCTTTGGCCGATGGAGCCGGTGGAGCCGAGGATGGCGAGCTTTTTCACTCAGCTATTCTCGCAGATATGGCGAATCTACCGCCCGGATCTTTCGTCGCGAGCCTTGATCTCGGCGCGGAGGTTATCGACCGATTGACGGAGGGCGCGGAGTTCGGCGGCGACATCCGTCGGGGCCATTTGCTGTGGAGCGCCGAACGGGTTCTCCCCGGCCTTTTGCTTTCCGGCCTGCATGCGTCTCAGAATGAAGAACCAAAGCGCCAGCAGAAGAGCAAACGGCGCGACGCTTGTGAGGATCGACGACCAGTAATTTGACATGGCGGAAGAGTAACACCAGTGCTCGTGTGGTCAGGCACAGAAGAAAGTGGCACGCGGCGGCGAACCAAAAGGCCCGGGGCTAAAGCGGGTGCTGAAAAACTCGCTGCAGCCGCAAACAGTGACCTCAGCGGCTAAAGCCGCGATGATTATGCGGCGTTTAGGGCACGGATGAATCCGTGCCCTAAACGAAAAAGCGCTTTTTCAGCACCCTCTAAAGCCCCATGATTGGGTTGGCCCTTTACCGCGGCCTAAAGGCCGCTGCTACTCCGAAAGGCGACGCTTCACAGCCTAGAAGCGGCCCAGGCTGAAGGCATCCTTGAGGAGGAGGATGCACCACAGGGTGGGGGTGGCGATGAGGAAGGCGTCGATGCGGTCGAGGACGCCGCCGTGGCCGGGGAGCAAGGTTCCGGAGTCCTTGACGCCGGCGCCGCGTTTGATGGCGGACTCGAGCAGGTCGCCGAGTTGGGCGGCCAGGTTAATGATGACGGCGAGCAGGATGGACTGCCATACCGGTTCCAGGATGTGGAGCACGGTGTTGCCATGGCTGGAGAGCAGGACGCCGGCGTAGACCACCCCGAGGCCGGCGAGCGCGCTTCCGGCGACCGAGGCGAGCGAGCCCTCCCAGGTCTTGTTGGGGCTCAGCTTCGAGAGCTTGTGGCGGCCGAAGCGGCGGCCGATGTAGAGCGCGGCGATGTCTCCGGCCCAGACGCAGACCATGAGGAAGAGAATCAGCGGTTTGCCGTCGTCGCGGTTCCAGATCATGGGCAGAAGGGTCAGCGGATAAGCAACATACATCAGGCCAAAGAGGCCGAGCGCGGCGTCGGGAAGCACGCGGTCGAGCGAGCCGCGGAAGCCGGTCCAGGCCAGCAGCACCAGGGCCAGGACGCTGAGGGTGGGGAGCTGCGCTTCGATGGGGCGATAGTAGGTGACGTAAAACAGGAGCGCGGTGGAGGCTGCCATCCACCAGCCTGGGATGCGGGCGCCGCTGGCGTTGGCGAGGTGGAAGTACTCGTAGGCTGCGAGTTCGGCGACGACGCATGCGGCCAGCGTCAGCATCCAAAGCTGCCCCAGGAAGATGAGAGCAACAACAATGAGGATCAGCAGGATGGCGGTGAGGATTCGTTTCATGGGCCTCAAGCAGGATACATGCTGACGCGGCGGAGAATTTCCCCGGGGTGCTGGTGCCTGGGGGAAAAAAAGGCCGGTCGCCCCGGCGGGCTGAGGCTTTTGCCGCGGCAGCCGCGTCTTTTTTACAATATGTCGGGCAGCAGTGGGGCTTGGGTGGCGACCAAAAGCGGGTTGCCGCATCTACTTTTTATGCAGATGTAACGGTCCGGGAAAACATCTTGGCGATATTTTGCGTCGTATATCCCATATTCGGCGTGTAGCCGGGTGAGCCAACCAATGTAAGGAGAGCACTCAATTGGCGCAATACAAGGGTACGGTGAAGTGGTTCAACAACGCGAAAGGCTACGGCTTTCTCGGACGTGAAGGCGGGGCAGACGTCTTCGTGCACTACAGCTCGATTCAGATCGACGGGTACAAGAGTCTGAAGGAAGGCGATGAGGTCGAGTTCGACATCATCCAGGGCGCGAAGGGACCGCAGGCGGACCAGGTTGTTCGAGTCAAGGACGCGGCTTCCTCGCAGACGGCTGCCGCCTAGCGCGTTAGCGGGTTGCTGCGCAGGGTCCTCGCGCCAGCGGGGCGGGCGTAGCATTATGGTCTGGGGTCTCCATGGCCCCGGATGACTCGCGCCTATGGACAATATTCAGATCGCGCGGCTGCTGAACGAGACCGCGGCGCTGCTTGAGATTGATGCAGCGGACCCTTTCCGGATCCGCTCCTATCGCCGGGCGGCGGAGGCGGTAGAGCAGCAGACGACCCAGCTTGCCGCGCTGGTTGCGGACCCCAAACAACTGCTTGCTATCCCCGGCATCGGCAAGGGGATGGCGGCAAACATCTGTGAACTGGTGGCTACCGGCACCATGCCGGTCCGCGCAGAGTTGCTGGCAAAGTACAAGCCAACCATGTTGGAACTGCTGCGGCTTCCGGGCATGGGGCCGAAGACGGTGGCGCTGGTGTGGTCGGCGCTGGGCGTGTGCGACATCGATGCACTGGAAGCAGTGGCGCGCGAGGGCAAGCTGGCGGAGCTGCCGCGCATGGGCGACAAGTTCACGGCCAAGCTGCTGAAGGGGATCGAAGACTACCGGCGCAATTCGGGCCGGTTCCGCATTGACCGGGCGCGCGAGGAGGCGGAGCGGATTTCCGCGCTGATCCGGGCGTTTGCCGGCATCGACGAGATTACCCCGGCGGGTTCGCTGCGCCGCGGACGGGAGACGGTGGGCGACCTCGATCTGCTGGTGACCGGGCCTGCGTGCGAGCCGGAGGTGGTAGCGGCAGCGGTGGAACATGTAGCCGCGTTGCCGGTGATCGAGAAGCTGATGGCGCGGGGGCAAAACAAGGTCAGCTTCACCGTGGGCAACAACTTCCAGGTGGATGTGCGCCTGCTTCCGCGGGCCAGCTACGGCGCTGCGTTGCAGTACTTTACCGGGTCGAAGATGCATAACGTCGCGCTGCGCCAGCGGGCGATCAAGCGCGGGTTGACGTTGAGCGAGTATGCGCTGCTGCGGCTGGAAGACAACACGATTGTGGCGGCGGCCAGCGAGGAGGATATCTATCGTGCGCTGGAACTGGACTACATTCCGCCGGAGTTGCGCGAGAACGGTGGCGAGATTGAGGCGGCGGCGAATCACACGCTGCCGAAGCTGATCACGCTGGCGGACATTCGCGGCGACCTGCACATGCACACCGATGCTACCGACGGACGCGACACGATTCGGCAGATGGCTGAGGCTGCGATGGCGCGCGGGCTGAAATACATCGCGATTACGGACCACTCGAAGAACCTGGCAATGACCAACGGGCTGGACGATGCGCGCGCGCTGGCGCATGTGAAGCGGATTCGCGAGGTCGACAAGGAGATGAAGGGGAAGATTCGCGTGCTGGCTGGGATTGAGGTGGATATTCTGGCCGACGGCTCGCTCGACCTGGAAGATGCGACGCTGGCGGAGATGGATGTGGTGGTTGCCAGCGTGCATTCGCACTTCAACCAGACGGTGGAGGAGATGACGGCGCGGGTGTTGCGGGCGCTGGAGAACCCGCGCGTGCGCATACTTGGGCATCCGACCGGGCGCAAGGTGCTGAGCCGCGAAGGTTATGCGATCGACATCGAACAGGTGCTGCAGCGGGCGGCCGCGCTGGCGGTCGCCGTCGAGCACAATGCCAGCCCCGCACGCGCCGACCTGAACGATCTGCATCTGCGGCGGGCGAAGGAGATTGGCTGCAAGATTGTGGTGGACACCGATGCGCACGCGACGGAGGAGCTGGACCAGATGCGGTATGGGATTACGCAGCTTCGGCGGGCGTGGCTTACGGCGGGCGATGTGCTGAATACGGCGTCGACGGCGGAGGCGTTTCTGAAGCAACTCCGGTCGAAGCCGTAGGCTGCGGATGCGTGACGGCCGCCTGCTTATAGAATCTTTATGCTCGATCCCGGTATAGTCCACAAAGCCGACATAACCGCGACCCCGGCCTGATTGAAGCGCACATCGCTACGCCCGGAAAGGACAACGCATGTTTGGGCTCAACCTTCTGATGGGAAAGCCGCTGGCGACCTCCGAAGAGCGCGCCGAGCACATTGGTCCCATCGCCGGCATTCCGGTCTTCGGGCTGGATGCGCTGAGCTCCGCCGCATATGGCCCGGAGGCCGCGCTGACGCTGCTGATCCCGCTGGGCGTGGCGGGGATTGCGCACATCGTGCCCATCAGCTTCGCCATCATCGGGCTGCTGGCGATTGTTTACTTCTCGTACTGCCAGACTATCGAGGCGTACCCGCACGGCGGCGGCAGCTACACCGTCGCCAGCGAGAACCTGGGTCCGAACGCGGGCCTGCTGGCCGCGGCGGCGCTGATGATCGACTACATCCTGAACGCGGCGGTCGGCATCGCCACCGGGGTGGGCACGCTGGTTTCGGCTTTTCCGCGACTGTTGCCGCACACGCTTGCGTTGTGTCTTGCCACCCTGCTGGTTCTGACCATTGTCAACATGCGTGGGGTTAAGGACGCGGGCGCGGCCTTCCTTCTCCCCACCTATCTCTTCGTCGGCACGCTGCTGCTGGTGATTATTGTCGGCGCCGTTCGCACTATTGCCGCGCAAGGCCACCCGGTACCGATCATTGCCCCGCCGAGGCTGCCGATCAGTGGGACGATGCTCTCGTGGTGGGTGCTGGCGAAGGTGTTTGCCAGCGGGTGCACGGCTATGACCGGCGTGGAGGCGGTCTCCAACGGTGTGATGGCCTTCCGCGAGCCGACCCAAAAGAATGCCAAGCGGACGCTGACCATCATCATTCTGCTGCTGATGGTTTTTCTCGCGGGGATCGCGCTGCTGTGCCGCGCGTATGCAATTGGCGCCACCGATCCCGGCGCAGCGGGCTACCAGAGCATCCTCTCGCAGCTAACGGCGGCGGTGCTGGGCCGGACGGCGCTCTACTATGTGACCATCGGGTCGATCCTGGTTGTGGTCACGCTGTCTGCGAACACTTCCTTTGCGGATTTCCCGCGGCTTACCCGCGCCATTGCGCTGCGCGACTATCTGCCGCACGTCTTCATGATTCGCGGCCGCAGGCTGATGTATTCGCACGGCATCTATGCGCTGGTGGGCTTCACTGCGGTGCTGTTGATTGTTTCCGGCGGTATTACCGACTGGCTGATTCCGCTGTTCGCCATTGGGGCGTTTCTCGCGTTCACGCTGTCGCAGGCGGGAATGGTGTTGCACTGGAAGCGCGCGGGCGGCCCGGGCGCGACCCGGCGCATGGCCGTCAATGGCGTTGGAGCGGTCGCCACCGGCCTGACCACGATCGTGGTGCTGGTGGCAAAGTTCACCGCGGGCGCGTGGATTACGGCGATCCTGGTTCCCGCGCTGATGATTCTGATGACTGCGGTCAAGCGTCACTACGATGGCGTCGCCCGGGAACTGACGTGCGATCGTCCGATGCGGGTCGAGAACCTGAACGAGCCGTTGATCATTATCCCGCTGGACCGCTGGAGCCGCTTGAGCGAAAAGGCCCTGCGCTTTGCCATGAAGCTGAGCAGCGAGGTGCAGGCCGTCCACGTAGATGCGGAGGATTCCTACGAAGAGGTCAGGCAGATGTGGCAGTACAACGTCTCGGAGCCCTTTCATCAGGTGGGCAGAGTCGCGCCGCAACTCGTGCTGCTCAATTCGCCCTACCGTTTTGTTCTGACGCCTTTAGTGGATTACGTCCTGAAGGTCGAAACCGAGGTCCCTCACCGCCAGATCGCCGTTCTTGTTCCCGAAGTAGTGGTCAAGCACTGGTGGCAGGCGCCACTGCACAACCAGCGCTCCCAGTTGCTGAAGCTGCTGCTGCTGATGCGCGGCAATCAGCGCATTATGGTCATCAACATTCCCTGGTATTTGTAGGCGCTACCTGGCGCGGATTTCTCTGCGCAAACGCGCTATGCTGGAGGCTGTGGCTGTCACCGCGACATCGGAAACCCGTAACCAACCGCTTGCGGCTGCCGCCGTTGCGGCGGTGCGGACCCTGCTCGCCGACTACGCGACGCTGTTCAAAGTGCGCGTGTCCACCATGGTCATTATTACGTCCGCGGCCGGGTTTTATCTTGGCAGCCTGCGCTCCGGCATCAGCCCGTTCAATGTTGGGATGGTGAAGGCGCTGGCGGGCATTGCGGTGGTCACGTGCGGGGCCAGCGCGTTGAATCAGGCGCTGGAACGCAAGACCGACCGCCTGATGCACCGGACGAAGAACCGGCCCATGGCGGCAGGCCGCATTGGGCTCGCGCACGGGCTTATCGTCGGCTTCCTGGGGGTGTTTCTTGGGTCGCTGTACCTGGCGCGCGCCACCAACCCGCTGACGGGTACGCTGACGCTGCTGACCGCGGTTGCCTACGTGGCCATCTACACTCCGCTGAAACAGGTGAGCACCATCAACACCTTCATCGGCGCATTTCCAGGTGCGCTGCCGCCGCTGCTGGGCTGGACGGCCGCACGCGGCGTGATCGAGTGGCCCGGCGTGGCGCTGTTCGCCATCCTGTTTGTGTGGCAGTTTCCGCACTTCATGGCCATCGGCTGGATGTACCGCGAGGACTACGCGCGCGCCGGGGTGCGGATTACGCCGACGCTGGGCGACACGCGCTACGCGGCCCGGTCCACGGTAATTCAGGCGCTGTTCTATGCCACGCTGATGGTGGGCGTCAGCCTGTGGCCGTTCGCGCTGGGCACTACCGGCGAAGCGTATGCTGCTGCGGCGATTTGCCTGTCGCTGGGCTACCTGTGGTACACCGTTCGTTTTTCGCGGATTGGCTTTGGCAAGGCCGTTCGCAGCCCGCACCTGAGCGAGGAAAACGCGGAGTCGGACTGCCAGCCGGCGCGCGCCCTGCTGCATGCCTCCATTATTTACCTGCCACTGCTGCTGGCTGCCATGATGCTGGACGCGCGCGGCCGGCTGCTGTTCTGAACGGAAGACCGAGAACGAAACCCATGCCCCACGCTCTGCCGAAATCCGCAAACCTTCGCACGCCGCCCCGGGTGATCCTCAGCATTATTGCGCTTTCTGCCGCGGCCAGCGCGCTGATCTGCTGGCTGGTCTACTTCCACGCACCAACGGACGTGGCCGGCACGCAGTTGCGGTCGCTGCCCCTGGTCAACGCCGTGCTTAACCTGCTGGCCACGATTGCGCTGGTCACGGGCTTCCGCGAGATTCTGCATCGGCGCATTCATCACCACCGCGCGTCGATGTCCTTTGCGTTCTTCTTTTCGTCCATCTTTCTGGTGTCTTATCTGGTCAATTTCACGTTGCATGGCGAGACGCATTTCAACCGCTTCAATCACTGGTGGCACTTTTACCGCGACCTGCTGATCTCGCACATTGTGCTCTCCACGATTGCGCTGCCGCTGATTCTGATCACATTCTTTCTCTCGCTCACCGGCCGCTTCCCGGCGCACAAGAAGCTGGCGCGCTGGACGCTGCCGATCTGGCTTTACGTCTCGGTCACGGGAGTGATCGTCTACCTGATGCAGGCTGCCTGCCGTTGACTGCGATGCAGCGAGACACCCGCCAACTGCTGCGCACCGGCCTCGCCATCTTCGGTGGTGGGGTGGTTGCGGCACTGCTCGCGGTGACGGTGTTTGGAGGCATCGGGCGGCAAGGCCCGCACACCAACTCGGGCTGGCTGGCGCTGATGATCGCCATGGGCTGCCTGCCCACCGGAACGCTTACACTGGCGCTGGCGATTGTGAAGTTGATCAGCGACCGGAAGCGGTAGCGCCCTCCCACAAAGGCCGATCTGCTATTCTCATCCTTCGAATCCACAGGAAACCGGAGCACACTGAAAATGGCAAAAGGCGTCAACAAAGTATTTCTTCTCGGCAACGTCGGCAAAGACCCGGAAATTCGTTCCACTGCGAGCGGCATGACGGTCGCGAACTTTACCCTAGCTACGGCGGATCGCGGTAAGGATGCACAGGGGAATTGGGTCGACAAACCCGAATGGCATAACCTGGTCTGCTTCGACAAACTTGCCGAGACGGCCAAGAATTACGTTAAGAAGGGCTCCTCGCTTTTCGTTGAAGGCAAAATCACCAACCGCTCGTGGGACGACAAGGAGAGCGGCCAGAAGCGATACCGCACGGAGATTATCGTTAACGACTTCACCTTCGTCGGCTCCAAGGCGGGCGGCGAAGGCGGAGGCAGCTACTCGAAGTCCTCCGGTACGGCCGCAAGCGCTCCCGCGGCTGCGCACGACTACCCGGAGCAGGGCATCACCGACGACGACATCCCGTTCTGAAAACGGTTCTTCTGTTCTATGTCCTTTTACAGAGGAATGCATTCTCTTGTAAGCGGGGGTAGGGGTGTGGGGAAGGGGGCAGCCAGCCCCATTCCCCACCCAGCGCCTATGGAAGATTTGGCTTTCCTGTCTTTCCTTCAATCTCTGATCTGAGATATCATCTCGCTAATTCTGGCCAGAAACTCTCCGACTTTTGTTTCTGACTCGGAATCTCTAGCGAGAACATGGCTGAAACGCTCAAGCTCGTTCCTCCGAAAGTGGACACAAACAGGATTCGCCACGGCGGCTTCGCCGTGGCGCAGATCGCGTTTGAAACTGGCGAATCGCTCCCAGTCCTCGTTCGAAAGTCCGATTGGATTCCTCTGCGCGTCCCCACGCGGTGGGCTGTCAGGCGGCGCCGGTTCGAGTGCATGGAAAACACATTGAGCCGGGATCTGCGAGGCGTAGCACTGCTCTATGAATGGGCAGCGATGACCCTCAAGTCTGACCTGGACGATATGCTCGAACGTTCCGAGATCCCACAGGGCCGCCAGCTCGAGTCGCTCATTGCCTTCTTGCGGCACAAGACAACGGGGTCAACTGATTTCAACTCTCTCGCGACCGTTGCGCTCAAAGCACTCTCCATCCGCACTTTTCTTACATGGGTGGCAGACCCAGTAAGTCAGGGCAGCCATCGATCGAAATCAATACAGCAAATGGAGGAAGAACGTGCGATGCTGGCGGCGCTTTTCCGCCCCATAGCGAGCCACGCGGTCTCAGCTGAGAGAATCCAGCCATTGCCGCCCGGCGGATTTGAAGCGATTGACTCCGTGTTCGGCCCGGTGCGAGACAATGATCATCGCGTTGTTCAGCCTTTGAGGTTTCATGAGCGCAATCCATTTCGTCCTGGCACTCGCCTCCGAAACTGGCTGATGATGACGATCCCGCTTCAGTGCGGTCATCGGCGCGGCGAGTTACTCAAGACACGACTCGACGATATACCGCGGTCAACGGATGTGGGCTTGAAGATACGCCGGCGTCCCCATGATTCGGCCGACTCGCGACGATATAAGCCAAGAGTAAAAACCGCTGAGCGAATACTGCCTATTTCGCATGATATCCAGATCGGGCTGCGGGCTTATCTCGCAACGCCGGCTCCCGTTGGTCGACGCGGAGGTCGGTCTCCGTATCTATTTGTCTCCGGCGAAGGTGCTCCACTCTCGATATCAGCCGCGGATGGAATAGTCAAAGTGATTGCTCGTCACTCAGGTATCGACGATCTTTCCTGGCATTCTTTCCGACACACATGGGCTGAATCGCTGGCCGACGACCTCTTGAACCGGTACCCGCAGGATTATGCGTTTGAAATCCTACGGGATCTAGGCGGGTGGAAGCGGGGTTCCAATACCCCGATGCACTACATCCAGAATGCGCTCCGGAAAAGAGGAATTGAGTTTCTTCGCGAAAGGAATAGCCGCCTATACGTCGATCAGGAGGTTCAATGAGTCTGTCTCCTTCCTTCTCTCTTCAACCCGATCTGCCGCCGCTGCCGCCAACGGTTGTCACAAAGGACCGCCAGATCGTCGACACCTCCAACGATATATGGCGTTTCCGGGTCTCAAACGACGGAGGCAAAGTCGTTGCGATTGATTGGTCTTCGCTTGATCGGCGCGTGCATCTGGGCCCACGTTCTTGCCAACTATGCAAGCTCTACATCGCCAGGAAGCTTCAGTTCTCCAAAGGCCATACGATCCGATCCGACTTTGGAATGTTCCATCGCGTCCTGCGGTGGATGGCAGCCAATAACTACCTGGAAAAGGGTCGAGCTTTTGGTTGGGGTGTACTAGACCACCAGTTGTTCCGCTTGTATCTCGAACATGGGATGAGCACGGGAGAAAAAGGCAACGATTTCGCTAGGCTCCGTGATTTCTATGCATGGGGCGCTTTCGTCGGTCAGTTTCCCGAGTTCGACCGTCAGCTTGCGCTAAGCATCAAGGAAATTCGAGCTAGGGGCAACGTAAAAGGGGCAGCGGTGCGTTTTCATCACCCAACGAAGGGCCCTCTCGACGCTGCTGAGCAACGGATCGTCATCGACTCCGTCCGGACCGTTGAAGGTGCACCTGAAGACCGCGCCGTTCTGATGATTCATCTCGAACTCGGGCCGAATCCACAGTCAATCGTTCGTCTCAAGGTGCGCGACCTTGAGAAGTTCGAGGTGAAAACGGTCGAAGCTGGCCGCTCGCGTACTCATACGCGCTATCAACTCGCGCTGCCGCGAGTGAAGAAGCGGACAGAGCACCGGGAGACGGTAACCAGGCCTATCAGCAATGAGCTAGGTCGTCTCTTGGACACTCTGAAGAAGGATGATCCTGATTCTTTCCTATTTCACTGGCTCAACGAAGATGATCCTGAGTCTGATGCACGCCGCGCGATGCAACGGTTTGCCAACGAATGTGATTTGATCTCTACAAGAACTGGCGCGCGATTGCAGCTATCCCCTCGACGATTTCGGTATACGATCGGGACGGAGATGGCGCGTGAAGGCGCTTCGCCTGAAAAGATAGCGTCAGTGCTCGACCACACTGACCTCCAGAACGTAAATGTGTACGTGGAAGCATCGTCGTACGTGGTCGACCAGGTCGGCAATAGATTCGATCAGCTCTTCGAGCAAGTAGCTCGCCGGTTTCGGGGCAAGATTGTTGATCGTCCAGAGGACGCCGCACCAGCCAAACAAGCTATTCCGTCAGTCTCCGCGCACCTGCCACTGCTGAATGTTGGAGGCATTGGTATGTGTGGCCGAGATGTTCGGACGGACGGGCTTTGCAATCTTGCTCCACCTATCACCTGCTACGGGTGCGAGTTCTTCGCGGCCTTCCGAGATGGGCCACACGAGGAGGTGCTGCGCGCCCTGGAGGGCATCCAGGCTGATCTGAAGACATCATCTGACCTCCGTATTCCCATGCAGCTCGACAACGTCATCGCCGCAGCGCGCCAACTCGTCGCACAGATCCAGTCAAAGACCCTCGAGGGCAAGTAATGACCATCCCTGTTAGTGAGTCGAGGTTCATCGACGACGGGCGCGTCGTGTTTGCAACACAATTTCCAAGCGGCCAGTTCGAGGATAGCTCGTGGGACATTCGCCACCTCCGCGCTTCTCAACACAGGAAGACAAATGCTCGAGTCTATTTCACGAAGCACGGATCCAAGATCGATCCACTCCCGCCTCGATTCGCTAATGTCGTCAAGGCATCCCTGCTGCTGATGGATCCATCAGCAGCATCGATGCCCTTACGGGCCGATGCGGCTCGGATGCTTTGGAAGGCAGTTGAGAAGAGGCTGGGGGACCTAGCATTTTCATGGGCCGATCTTTGCGAAGATGACCTTTTAGAAGCCGAGCAGCAAATGTTGCAGAGTTGGGGAACTGCCGCAACCCACAAGGCTTCAACCAGGCTACAACGCATTTTGAACGGGCTCGCTGCCGCTCCGTATGGCGCCATTGTGCGACCGATCAAGGTTGCCTTCAGAACTCCTCGACCGGATGATTCCGAGCGATACACACTGGACGGGCAGGAGTCTCGCCAGGAGAAGATGCCGCCCGAAGATGCCATCTTCGCCATCGGCAAGATGTTCAGTGGTTTAGCAACAAACGAACGAGAGCGCCTAGTCGTCTGCGCTCTTGCACTTCTGCTCGCCACGGCTTTTCGTGTGGGGGAAGTACTGACGCTACCGCTAGATTGTGAAGTAACCGAAGGCAGCGGCGCCGATCAGAAGTATGGGCTGCGGTTCTACAAGGAGAAATCACCCGGAGGAGAGAAACGTTTCGCGGTTCGCTGGCTGACCGCTGCTCAGGCAGAGTTGGCGAAAGCAGCAATTGCCGAAGTCAGGAACCTCACAGAGGCGGCCCGGAAGCGCGCACGTGTCCTTGAACGGTATCCTGACACCGTGCCGCTGCCCGATATCTTGCCAGACGAACTATTGGCCGGCGATCAGGTTGATGGGCTGCTTGGATGCGCGCAGGGGAATGTGAACAGTATCTCTGAGGCGAAGTTGCCCCGACGACCTTCTGGACGGTCAATTCCACGCTACTTGTATCGCGCGGCCGATGTGATGGCATACCTGTTCTCGCGCCGGGCCCCACTTTGGATGGTCGACCGCCGAGACGGGACCTACCAGATGCTCTCCGAGAGCCTATTCATCCAGTTCCTCAATGCTGGGCACGCAACTAAAGGGATGAACCCGCTGCTTGTTGAAGGGCTTCATGAGCAGGCACTGAACGATTTCCTCGGCGGCCGTGTTGAGAAGGGTCGCACCATCATGAAGTCCGCCTTCGAGCGGTACAACATCCGCGACGACCAGGGCCAGTTCTACGAGATGCATACGCACCAATTCCGCCATTGGGTGACGACGAAAGCGGCCCAGGCCGGCGTGCCTGACCATGTCATCGCACGCTGGCAGGGACGCGAGCACATGGGGGACCTGGACGCGTACAGGCACCTCACCCCTGCCGAGCGCCTCGAAACCCTCAAGGCGGCATTGCAGCACGGACGCGTGAAGGGGCAGATCGCGGAGATGTACTTCAGCTTGAGGGAAGATGTCCGTGACGTTTTCCTGGAGGGCCAGTTCCAGGCCGTCCACGTAACCCCGCTGGGCCTTTGCGTCCATGACTTCAAGGTGACGCCTTGCCCAAAGTTCCTGAACTGTGTGAAGGACTGCGAAGACTACGTGCTCGATACCGCGAACCAGACCCACATCAGCAACCTGGTTCAGCTCCAGTCCCGGACGGAGATAATCCTGGATCAGGCACGCCAACAGCAAGCCAAGGGCGAGCAGGACCTGTCCGAGAACTGGATTGCCGAAGCGGAAGCCACGTTGACTGGCGTCCAGCATATCCTCAACGCTGCGTCGGCCGTGGCCGCCGGTAGGGTGCAACCATTCAAGGGAAAGCGATCAAAGTTCCAGAGGATCCCCCAAGCGTATGCCTAGACCAAGCCTCGAGGAAGGTGTGCGGAAGGCCGTTCGCGAGTACCTGCTCACGGCGGAAGCACAGTCGCCAGAGCAGGCACCGCTGAATACGCTCGCTGTTGCCAAGTTGCTCAGCTTCGACCGCAAGACGCTGAAGAAATACGGGCTGGACAGGGATATTGCAGCCGCGGCAGAGCGCCAGGCCCGCAACGGGAAGCTGTCCCCGAAAGAGATTGAGCGTCGATCGATAAACGATATGCTCAGAGATCGAGACCAGGAGATCGACGCCATGCGCCGCCGGTGTGAGGCGCTGATCGCCAGGGTCTGCCTCGCCGAGGGTAACGCTCAGCGTCTGGGAATCGATCCAACCGAGTTGTGGAAGCCGTTGCCGATGCCCGACCGCACCCTGCCACATACTGGCGGTCGTCGGGGACGAAACACGTCGCGCTAGGACTCCACTGGTGGTGCGATCCGTTGCCGAGCTTTGCGCGCTCTCTGGAGCCAATCGTCAGTTGCCTCACGCAGGAATGTGGAGACGTCCTGGTCAAACTCCGTGGCGAGGCCAGACAATTCCTCCCACCAGGATAGCGGAACATAGAACTGAATTTGCTTCTTTGGCTCTTTCGCCCTGCGTTGTAGTGATGCCGGCATACCCGCTTCATTCGAAGCGTTCCCCACATTTCGCGCCATCCGCGCACCTCGCATATTGACTGTTGGCAATTGCCAACACATTGCAGGTAGCGTACACGCGATTATCGGGAGGTGTCCACTGACATTCGCGAACTTCTCGGCACCCGCGTCCGCTCTCTGCGGCGCAAGCACGGCTGGACGCAGGTCGAAATGGCAGAACTGCTTGGTGTTGACCGCAGCTACCTGTCGGAGATTGAAACCGGCAAGAAGGATCCCAGCTTGAGGGTGCTGAAGACGATCGCCGACGGATTCAAACTGACGCTGGCACAGTTCCTCCGCGGTATGTGACCCGGAGGTTATCACTTGGTAGCCTCTGCATAGGCGGTGATTCGACCAATGTGACTTAATCTTGCTGCATCATCCTCCCGGCCCCCGCACGCATAGCGCCCCCGCTTTTACGAAGTAGCGCTTCTCGCTCACTGGCTTCCCTTCTTTGAAATCGAAAAGCGACCTATAGGTCTCGGGATTGCGGTCATCGTTCTCGTCTGCTTTCGCCCATTCCGGCCCGGTCAGGAACAGGTTCCCCTTCACATGGAACAGGACGCCTTCGGGCCAGTCCCGGTCCGTTCGCGGGTTTGCCCCCGGCGACTCTGCATTTGGGTCATAGATCCCCTTCAATTCATCGATCGTCGCTAGCCGCCAGTCGGCGTGCCCCGTTAGCCGCAGCTTCTGGCAGTAATTCGTCGCATCCATGTAGAGCCGCGAGCCGTGCAGGTTGTCCCTTGCCGCCCACATCAACCCGGTAGCCGGGTCCGTCCAGGTGCCACGCTCCTGCGTCTTCTGTTCCGGTGAAGATCCCTCTGTTCCGCTGCGCGAACCATGTTGAGCCGAAGGATCGCGCACGCATACCGCACGTCTCGCACGGCCGAAGCTCGGATCGTCGAACACGCGCGTTCCGCTCTTCATGCTCAGATACCACATAAACCTAGGCTCATATCCTAAGTCGTTACTCACCGCGCTACTACTCCAAGCGTCGCCCGTAAGTGCAAGTCTTCCGCTGCCGCGGTCGCTCGAAGCCCCATCGCCCGTCTTGCCCGCAGTCCCGGCGGCTTCCATCCCCTCCAACTCCTCGATCTTAGCCAGCCTCCAATCGGAATGGCCGTCCAAACCCAGCTTGCGGCAGTAACTCACCGCCTCGCCCAAGTTCACGTCCTTGCCGTTGTCCTTCGCGGTCCACATCAACCCCGTAGCCGGATCGGAATACGTTGCTGCCGCCTGCGCAGCCTGCACCTGGTCCGGATTCTCTGGCGAGGACCGTGCGGCACCTTCTGCCGATCCATTCTCCCCTGAGTCCCGTACGCACAGCGCGCGCAAATCGTAACTGTCGGCCAGGCCGATATCGCCGTTATCATCGCTTGGTCGCACATTGACGAAGTCGAAGTACCACGCTATTCCAACTGGCTTCCCCCGGTCATCCAGCCTCTGACTGCTGCTCCATTCCCTACCCGTGACCAGCAGCGCACCATGCACCTTCCCGTCTATGTTGAAATGCAGAATCGAGCTGTCGCCCACATGCTCGGGCGCAAAAGCCTTGATGTCGATCAGCCCTTCCAACTCATCGATCGTCGCCAGCCTCCAGTCGGCGTAGCCGCCCACGCGCAGCTTGTGGCAGTAATTCACCGCTTGGTGCCAGTTCACGTTTTTGCCGTTGTCCTTCGCCGCCCACATCAGCCCACTGCTCGGGTCTGCCCAATATCCGCGCGCCTGCGTGTCCTTCGCCAGCGTGTCATCGTCGTTCGTGGATTGTGCCCCACACACCACGCCGACGGTAGACAGAATAATCAAAACAATCTTGCAGATTCCCCTAGTCTTCAAATTGTTCATGCCCGCAATTCTAGTGTTTTCCTGACAGGCGATGTATCGAATTGTGACACTTCAAGAACTGTCACAACCGCTAGTGGGGCGGTTCCCGGCGGTTTGTCGCCGACCCGGAACCGCTTCAGTTCGTAGTGCAAGAAAAACGGGCGTCTTTGACAAAGCCTAAGCCGCCAATCCGTCGGACTAGAGGGTTTCCCTTATTCCGCGACCACGGCTGGCGCGTGTAACTTGAAGTTCAGTGGCCACTGCGGGATGCTTTGGATCGAGCCTTGGCCGAGCTAATCTCAAGTTCACTTCGGATCGGTTCGAACCGCAATAAATGGACACGGAGTAAATGGACCCAACCGAGCGACCAACAGGATCTAACTACCTGATTCATTATATATTTACCATATATGGGCAGATCGCAGGCCATATACTCCCGTTTTGAGCATTTTCGTAAACGGCTGACTCATCGCGGGAGCCAGACCGAGCCGCTACACTAGACCCATGCTTGACGAAGCCAGTTTCCGCCGCGAATCCGACAACGCTCTCGAAGCTCTGAAGCAGGCGCTGATTGCCGCCGAAGACGGGTCGGGCGGCTTCGAGTTCGAAGACAACAACGGCGTGATGAACATTATTTTCGAGGACGGATCGAGCAAGTTCGTGGTGACGCCAAACACGCCTGTCCGCCAGATATGGATCTCCGCGCAGGCTACGAGCTTCAAGCTGGAGTGGTCCGAAGCGGCGGGCGCGTTCGTTCTGCCGAAGACGGGCGAGGCGCTGATCCCGCTGACCGAGCGGTTGCTGCGAGAGCATCTAGGCGACCCCTCTATAACTCTGGCGTGAAGCGGCGGCAAAGTTCATCTGCGAACCCTGTGCGTACACACTTTTCCAGTGCTGCGATCGCCTTTGATCCGATAGACTGTGCTTGATCGCGCCACCTCGTTGCCGAACGCGACATGAGCGGAACCTAAAGATCACTGATTGCTGCGTCTAGTTGCCGCAGGTTTCCGTCAAAGGCTATATGCAACAAAAACGCTGCATCGTCCGTAGCCGGAGAACGCACCATCCTCTGGCCTGAAACCGCCCTCACCTCCCAAGCCAGGACCCAGGAGCGAGCAGTCGTGAGAGGACCTTGACGCTATTGTCTACGCCGCAAACACTCTCGGTCGCCATCATCACCAAGGATGAAGAGGCGAACCTCGCGCGCACCCTGGCCAGCGTTCAGTTTGCCGACGAGATCATTGTCCTGGACTCCGCCTCCACCGACCGCACGGTGGAGATCGCCCGCGCCTTCAACGCCAAGGTGTACGACGAGCCCTGGAAGGGATTTTCCGGCTCCAAGAACTCCGCCATTGCCAAGTGCACCGGCACGTGGATCCTCTCGCTCGATGCTGACGAGGAACTGAGTCCCAAGCTGCAGCACCAGATCCGGATGCTGCTGCCGACGAATCCGCCGGTAGACGCCTACTACATCCGCCGCCGCAATCTTTTCCTCGGACGGTGGATCAAACACGGCGGTTTCTATCCCGACCCCAAGCTGCGCTTGTTCCGGCGCACGGCTGCCAACTTCACCGCCCCGCCGCAGTTTGCAAACCGCCCGGTGCACGAAACCATCGCTTTCGACGGCCGTTCCGCCACGCTGGACTACGACCTGATCCACCACGCCTACCCGACGCTGGAAAGCTACATCGAACATATGGACCGGTACAGCACACTGGGCTGCGAACTGCTGGTTGCCGCCGGCAAGGTGAGCCGCTGGTGGCCGGCCTTCGTCTTCAACGTCGTCGTGGTTCCGCGGCTGACATTTCTATGGAACTATGTCTTCCGCCTGGGATTCCTCGACGGCCGCGAGGGGTTGCTGCTGCACCTCTATCACTCCACCTACACCAGTTGGAAGTATGCCAAGGCGTGGCAGGCCGCGCGGATGGCGCGCCCCTAGCGGGTTGGCGGTCTGGGGCAAGGCAGACACGTACGCAACAATGGTTTGACAATTCCGTGACAACATTCCGCATCGACCGCTTATAGACTCTGCGATAGCCGCGACCGAGGCTATGAGCGCCATGCCCATCCCCTTCCAGCCGACATTGCCCAGCCCAGCGTGTTTTGACGCCGCGCGCAATGCCTGGATATTGAGCCGGCACGCGGATGTTTCGGCTGCGCTGCGCGAGCCTTCGCTGGGTCAAGCGGGCACCCGCAACGGGCTTACCGCGCCCAATGGAGGTGCGCACTACGCTCGGCAGTATGCGGACGCGCAAGCCGACATGGCCCGCATGAGTACGGCAACGTGGCGGCGGAACATGGCGGAGACTCTCTCCAGCCGGCTCCGGCAGGCAAGATGGCGGCGGCGCATCGATCTGGTGCGCGATATCATCCATCCCTGGGCCACCACCATGCTGGTGACCCTGAACGGCGGAGAGGCCATCTACTCCCGCCGATTGGCCCAGATTTGCGAAATCCTGTTTTATGGGCCGACCACGGACGCAAGATTGAGGCAGGACTCCGCCGGGAAACCGGCCCTGAGCAGCAGCGTGTACGAACAGGAACTTGATCGCATGCTGGACGGCCGGCAGCTTCTGCTGAGCAAGCCGATGTTCTATGGGCTCACCCAAACCATGCCGAGCTTTCTTGCCAAAGCGTGGCTTGCGCTGATGAAGTATCCCGATCAAATCGCCAAGCTGGTCGACAACCCGAAGCTGATCCCGAATGCTACCGAGGAGCTACTGCGCTATGCGGGAGTGGTGCACACGTTGTATCGCCGATCCACACGCGACCTATTGATCGGGGACATCCAAATCCAGCAAGGGCAGTTGGTGATTCTCGAGATCGACTCTGCGAACTTCGATCCGGACAGGTTCGAACACTCGGAGCGCATGGACGTAACCCGCCCGGCTGCCGGCCACCTGGGATTGGGGACCGGCTCGCCGGCTTGCGTTGGATCGTTCCTGATCCGCACGGCGTGCTCCGTTGCAACTCCCATACTGCTGGCGGCACGGCCACTGCTCGCGCACAACAGGGAAGTTATATGGATCGGGGACAGGACCACTTTGTGGCCCCGGTCCGTCCCCATCCGCTTCGCTGCGTCAGAGTGCGCATAGAAGCTCGCGGGGCCGGCGGTCTTACCAGGGCAGCGCTTCGCCCATGTGGAAGTAGCCGCCGGTGGGCCCGTCGTCGGGCAGCATCGCGAGTTCTACGCTGGTCTTTGCGCCATCGACGATCTCCATTTGCGCGCCCTCGCCGCCCATGTCCGTCTTCACCCATCCTGGGTGCGCCGAGTTGACCTTGATCCTGGTGCCCTTCAATTCATGTGCCAGGTGGATGGTGAATGCGTTGAGCGCGGACTTGGACGCGTCATACGCGAAGGTCTTGGCATCGTAGATTGGCGAACCCGGGGTCGCTTGCAGCGTGAGCGAAGCGAGAATGCTGGACAGGTTCACGATCCGCCCGGCCGGGCTCTTGCGCAGCAGGGGAAGCAGGGTCTGGGTCAGGGCGACCACGGCGAAAAAGTTGGTCTCGAACGTGTCGCGCAGAACGGCCATGGGGGTGGTGCTGGTCTGGTTGGCTGCCCAACTGCCGGAGCGCGGGTCGAGCATCACGGCGGCGTTGTTGACAAGGATGTCCAGCCGCCCGAAGGCTTTGTCGACGTATTTCGCTGCTGCCGCGCGGTCGGCCTCGTTCACTACATCCAGCTTGATGGCCCGCGCGTCCACGCCGACGCCGCGCAATACCTCGGCGGCGTCCTCGCCCCGCTTCAGGTCCCGCGCGCCTACCAGGACGGTGACCCCGAGTTCGCCCAGTTGCCGTGCCGTCTCCAGCCCGATCCCTTTGTTTGCGCCGGTAATCAGCGCGACTTTCGCAGTCGTGTCGGCCATCGCCACTCATCTCCGTCTGAAGAGTCAGACATGGTGATGAGATGCAGCAGCACCCAGAAGGTCTGCATATTTCTTGGGGATTCGCGCGCGCTTCATGTCGCGCCCGAGGACGATGTGGACGGTCTCGCCCTCGCACAACAGGTGCCGATTCTCCGCAAGCAAGATCCTGTAGCCGAAGCGGATCAACGGCCCGCGCACACTGCGCACGGTGGTCTCGACGATCAGTTCATCGTCGTAGCGGGCCGGCGCCTTGTAGCGCGCCGATACCTCGGCTACGACAATAAAACATCCCTCCTCGACCTCCAGCCGCTTGTAGTTGAGTCCCTGTTGCCGCATCAGTTCGACGCGGCCGACCTCGAACCAGACCAGGTAGTTGGCGTGGTAGACCACGCCCATCTGGTCGGTCTCCGCATACCGTACACGCACCCGGGTCTCGCCTTTGACGGGGTGCGTCCTTGCATGTTCGCTCATGCAGATGAGTCTACAGAAACCTCGGCCCGCCGCCGCAAAGGGCCGAATGTCACCCCATCTGGCGCATGCGCCTTCGGAACTCCAGCCACTCGCGCAGGTCCGACAGGGCATTGAGCAGAAACAATACCGCCAGGATCACGTCCACCAGGCACAGAATCTGCACCCGCAACGGCTGCCGCATGATCCAATCGTTGCAGGAGACTTCGATGGTGCGCGTCCCCGACATCACCCATTCGGACGACGGTACCTTGGTATCGCCGGCGAGGTAAGGCGTGCAAGCGTCGCGCTGATCTTCCGTCCATAGACGGATGCCGACGCCCAGCAGCAGCGCCAACAGCAGCGAGAATAGCGTGACGCGCGACATTCGCCTGCCTCCGGTCGATTCTCCAACAGGGTACAGGACTGTCGGCAGCGTCGTCTTCCCGCGACGCAAGGGATCGTGCCAAACTTATAGACATGGTGCTCAACTCCGCCACCGACGCGCTTCTGGTCATCGACCTGCAGAACGACTTCTGCCCCGCTGCGAATGGGACAGGCGGCGCGCTGGCGGTTGCGGGCGGCGACGAGATTGTGCCGGTGGTCGACGCGCTTGCGCAGAGGTTCGAGCACGTCGTGCTGACCCAGGACTGGCATCCGCCGGCGCACATTTCCTTTGCCAGCGCCCATCCTGGCGCGCAGCCGTACCTTACCATTGCCGCGCCTTACGGCCCGCAGGCCCTCTGGCCCGACCATTGTGTGCAGGACACTCCCGGCGCCGCGTTCCACCCCGCGCTTGCGATCGCGCATGCAGAGCTGATCCTGCGTAAGGGCTTCCGGCGCGAGATCGACTCGTACTCTGCGTTTCTGGAGAATGACCACGTTACCCCTACCGGTCTCGCCGGGTACTTGCGCGAGCGGGGGCTGAAGCGGCTCTTCCTTTGCGGGCTGGCGTACGATTTTTGCGTCCGGTTTTCGGCGATCGACGGGACAGCGCTCGACTTCGAGTGCCTGGTGATTGAGGACGCCACGCGCGCCGTCAAACTCCCCGGCAGCGTACTGGCGACTGACCAGGCCTTCGAGGAGGCGGGCGTTCAGCGTATCCAGGCCGAAGACCTGCTAGCCGGTTGACTCGCTGCCGGCCAACCCCAGTTCCGCGGCGTGCGCCTGCATCGCGGCGACGCAGTTGCCGACGTGCTCCTCAAGGCTCAACCCCAGCAGGGCCGCGCCGGCGGTGATGTCCTCGCGCTTGACGGCGCGGGCGAAGGCTTTATCTTTCATCTTCTTCAGCACACCCTTGACCTCGACGTCGCGAATCGACTTGGTCGGCTTGACCAGCGCGCATGCCACCAGAAAGCCGGCCAGCTCGTCGCAGGCGAAGAGCGCCTTGTCCAGATGCGACTCCGCCGCCACGCCCGAGTAGTCCGCATGGGCGAGGATGGCGTGCAGCACCGGCTCCGGCCAGCCCTGCTGGCGCAGCGTGGCGATGCCAACGAAGGGATGTTCTTCCTGGGTGGGGTGGCGTTCGTAGTCCATATCGTGCAGCAGGCCGGCGCAGGCGTAGAGGGCGACGAAGTCCGCAGCCTGGTCGCCGGCCAGGCCGAGCCGCGCCGCTTCCTTCACGCCATAGGCTTCGGTGCATACCGAGACGGCCAGGCCGTGCTTGCGGAGGCTCTCGCCCTTGGTCCACTCTTCCAACAGCGCCAACGCTCGCTCGCGCGAATACTCCGCAGCCATGGAAACCTCCGTCCCTGCCAGATTACATCCGCGCACCTGTTAACTCCGGTGGTTCCACTTCGGGTTTTCACCTTTTTTCTTTGGGAATCTTCGGCAATACCCCTTGACTGTTTGACTACCCGGTGTCACTCTATGCACACCACTCGACTGGCGTTATCGGACGTGTGCTGCGGTCCTTGCTCTGGGTCCGCCCGCAATTACAACCTATGGCAACCATGATGGCGCCCGTCGAACAACGGGAAGTACTCCGTTGCGACCACTGCAATCTGGTGCAATTCCGCACAGCCAACGCGATGTGCCGGCGTTGCCACAAGTGTCTCGAAGTAGAGCTGCCCGAGCCTGAACCGGCGCAGATGGCGCTGGTGCAAGCCCAGCCAGAGAAGCAGGAAGGCCTTCAGGTGGCCACTGCGGTCCGCGACCTCCGTCACGTCCGCAATCTATCCCAGCGCCAGCTCGCCGCGCGGATGGGCGTGCCGCGCACCTACATCTCCAAGATCGAGAACGGCAAGGCGATGCCGACGCTGAGCTCGCTGGATCGCCTGGCGCGCGCGCTGAAGGTGGATATTGCTTCACTTCTGCGCGACGCCAACACCCGTCACTCCGACGAGACGGCGGTGCTTACGGCCGATCCGTTTCTCGCCGAAATTGCGGCCTATACTTCTCAACTCAACGAACTGCAGCGGTCCATCTTCCTTAACCACGTTCGCGAACTGGCCGCGGGCCGCAGGCGCACTGCCTGAGGCGGTTTGCTATTGAGGCGCTGGCTGACTTCCTCGGCTGAAGAGGCCGCCGGCGACCTCAGGGGCTAAAGCCCTCTGTGATTTGCGGTGTTTACGGCACGGGTAAACCCGCGCCCTTAACGAGACGCAGGCAGTGTTGAGAGGCAAGACGCAAGCAGCAGTGTTGAGCCTCTTTGGCGCGTTGGTTTACATCCGGATGATGAACGCGTAGGCGAACTCGTTGGGTGCCTTTTCGGGCAGGGTTAGCGTCAGGCCGGCGGCATCCTGGGTAAACTTGATCGGGCCGGCGCCGATGAGTTCGACGCGCTGGACCGGCCTGGGCAGTGCCGCCGAGCCCTTGGCCAGCGTTTTGATGACGTACTTGCCGCTGGCCGGCCACGCGAAGGTGAACGCGTACACCGTCTCGCCCTTGCGGGTGAAGCGAACATCTTCCTCGGTATAGGCGCGCTGGCTGCGCTCGTTGAATCGTCCGCTGACGACGTCCGGCGGTCCCTCGCCGAAGACCGCAAACGGACGCGTGCCGTAGATCGCCTCGCCGTGTTTGGGAATCCAGGTGGCAATGGCCTCCAGGAAGGCGCGCTCGTCGGCGTCGATGGTGCCGTCTCCCTTCACCGGAATGTTAAGCATCAGGTTGCCGTTCTTGCTGATGATGTCGATCAGCGAGTGGATGACCGACTTCGGCGTCTTGTACTTGTGGTTTTCGAAGAGCGCGATGTCGTAGTGCCAGCCGCCGATGCAGGTATCGGTCTGCCAGGGCCGCGGCAGGATTTCGTTGGCCTTGCCGCGCTCGATGTCCAGAGTGAATGCGCCGGCGTGTTCAGGCTTGATGTCCTTGGCGGTCAGCACCACGTCAACGTGACCTTTGTCGCGGACGCTGGCGTTGTAGAAATGCGCGGCGATATCGAGGCCATACTGTCCCAGCGGCAGTTCGGAGTCGTCGAAGTAAAGCAGATCGGGCTTGTAGGTGTCGACCAGGTCCTGGCAGCGCAGGAACCAGTTGTGCGCGAACTCCGGATTCTCGGCGGGGAGTTCCTCATGCCAATGTCCGTCATTAGCCGCGTGAAACTTGTTGGCCTCGGCGATGGTGGCGATGCCGTCGGGCATCACCAGATTGCGTCCGGTGTACAGTTCCTGCGGGTCGAAGCCCTCCCACCACTTGCCTTTGCCGTCGGCCTTGGTCAGGGTGTAGGCGTCGTAGCGCACGCCGGCGAGCGGGCCTTCCGGATCGTAGTCGTACGCCACCTGCAGCCAGTGCCACGCATGCGAGGAGTGGTTGGTGACGGCGAAGCGCAGCCCATGCTGCCGTGCCAGCTTGCCGTAGATGCCCACGATGTCCTGCCTGGGCCCGATCTTCACCGAGTTCCAGTTGTGAAAACGGGAGTTGTAGTTGTCGAAGTTGTCGTGGTGGTTGGCGAGCGCGGAAAAGTACTTCGCGCCGGCCGCGACGTACAGGTTCATCAACTCTTCCGGCTTCCAGTTCTCCGCCTTCCACAGGTTGTCGATCTCCATCCAGCCGACCTTGGAGGGATGGCCGTAGGTCTTCAGGTGATGGTCATACTGCTTCTCGCCCTGGATGTACATGCGGCGGGCATACCAGTCGCCCTGTTCGGGGACGCACTGCGCGCTCCAGTGGTTCCAGATGCCGAACTTGGCGTCGCGGAACCAATCCGGCGTGGTGCAGGCGGTCAGCGACTCCCAGGTGGGCTTGAAGGGGCCGGGCGCGATGTGCACGTCGGCCGGCGTTTGGGCGAAGAGCTTGCGCGCTCTTGCATTGGACATAAGCGCGGCGGCGGGTGCGGCGGCAAGGGCGGACTGGAGCAGGCGGCGACGGGTGAACCGGGTAGTGGACATGCCCGCCATGATAGAGCGAACCGGCAGGGATGGAAAGTCGCTCGCTGCAAGCGGTCTTTCGGGCGTGATTTTCTCCCCGGGGGAGCCGGAATTCCGCGGGAATCCTCCACAGCGGATAGACGCGTAGAATCAAGCTACACCCATGAGTTCGACGCGCCAATCCCAACCTCCCGCCGGCGTTGCAGCCGAGTCGTTTGAGGGCGACTATCGGCCGGCGCAGGCCGAGTTGCCGTCGCTGCCCAACATTCGCCTGGAGCCGCTGCAGGTTGACTTCCTGTTGCGGTTCGCGGATGCGCTGAACACTACCCTGGAGCTGAACACGCTGATGCATCGCGTGGCCGACCTGGTGCGCGCCGTCATTGACTACCGCATCTTCGCCATCCTGCTGGTGAACGACCGCACCGGCGATCTGCGCATGCGCTTCCAGACCGGGCACACGCCGGAGGTGGAGCGGCTGCGCATCAAGCTTGGGCGCGGGATTGTGGGCCAGGCGGCGAGTGAGCGGCGGTCCATCCTGGTGGAGGATGTGCGCAAGGTGGATAACTACATCGACGCCAACCCCAATGTGAGGTCGGAGCTGGCGGTGCCATTGGTCCACAAGAACCGCGTGATCGGCGTGATCGACTTGCAGTCGGAGCAGGTTGGCTACTTTACCCAGGAGCACCAGCGCCTGCTGGAACTGACGGCGTCGCGGATGGCGATTGCGGTGGAGAACGCGCGGCTGTATACGCGGGTGTCGCGCCAGGCGCAGACCTTGACCGTGCTGAACGAGATATCGCGGGAGTTCACCAGCATTCTCGATCTCGACGACTTGCTGGAACGCATTGGACAACTGCTGAAGCGCGTTATCGAGTTCCAGATGTTCACCATCCTGCTGTGGAACGACCGCAGCGAGCGGCTGGAACACCGCTTCAGCTCACGCTTTGGCGAGCGGATCACGCGCGAGCACAATGTCACGCTGGGCGAGGGCATTATTGGCCACGCGGCGCAGCAGAGGACCCCGGTGCTGGTGCCCGACGTGCGCAAGGACCCGCGCTACATCGTCGTCAACCCGGAGGTGCGCTCCGAACTGTCGGTGCCGCTGATCTACAAGGGCAAGGTGATCGGGGTAATCGACCTGGAGCACACGCGGGTGAACTACTACAACGAGGAGCACCTGACCACGCTCTCCACGCTGGCCGCGCAGGTGGCCATCTCGATTGCGAACGCGCGGTTGTACCAGCGCATCTCCGAAGAGGAACAGCGGCTGGAGCGCGACCTGGAGATGGCGCGCGAGGTGCAACTCCGCCTGCTGCCGGGCACGCCACCGCAGCCGCGCCGTGCGGAGATTGCGACCGCTTTCCTGCCAGCACGTTCCATCGGCGGCGATGTATACGACTTTATCGACTACGGCGCGCCCGGCAATGCGCTCTACAAGACATCGCAGCGCAAGCGCATCGCCATTGTGCTGGGCGATGTCTCCGGCAAGGCTGCTCCGGCTGCGCTGTATGCTGCACTGGTCTCGGGAATCCTGCGCTCGCTGGCCGCGCGTCACCTGCCGCCGGCCGAGCTGCTGGCCGAGCTGAACAATCAATTGCAGGTGCGCAAGCTGGACTCGCAATACGTCACCATGCTGATGGCAGTGTGGAACGACGAGACGCGGACCCTGCAGATCGCCAACGCCGGTTCGGTGCAGCCGCTGTACGTGACCAATGTCGCGCCACCGCCGGCGGACTCCGCAGGCAAGCGGGCACGCGCATCCGGCAGTGGCAGTGCAGAGTGCGACGGGCCTCCGGAGGGCTTCACCGTCCAAACCGTCCAGACCGAGGGTTTCCCGCTGGGCCTGTTCCCGGACGCGCAGTACGAGGAACTCACGATCGCGACCAAGCCTGGCGACGTGATCGTCTTTTTCTCAGACGGCATCGTCGATGCGGAGAACGCCACGGGCGAGATGTTCGGCACCGAGCGGCTGACGGAAGTGCTGCGCGAGCATCCGGCGGCTTGCCACTCCGCGCAGGCCACGGTGGACGCCATCCTGGCCGCGGTAAGCGAGTTCCAGTCGGGCACCGCGCATTTCGACGACGAGACGCTGGTGGTGCTGCGGGTGCTGTGAGGCATTGGTTGCAAGAGCGCAGCTAAAAGCACCAGGGTGTGATGTAGGCGTCTGGAGGAGGCGGAATCGGTGACACGTCGAGGATGCCCACGGCTCCTTGCGGTGGTTGATTCGAGTCGGGCATGCATCCCAGTTCTTCAATGACAACCTTTAAGGTGGGGCCTTTGAAGGTCCAAGTACGATGAGCGCAGCTTCCGGTGCCTTCCAAGGTGGCGGTTCCTTTCGGAATGTCGATGTCAGGTTTCTCTGTAAGGGACGTCGTTGCATTCCAGCCACGGTAATGTGGGGTGCCGTCCGGTCCTATGTCGACAATGGCCCGAGATTTCGCTGTCCGACATGCGAACTGCACGCCGCCGGGCTTGGAAGGCCGAAATAATTGGCCTGCGTCGGGCAGGCTAACGCTTGCGATCCCGTATCGTCCATTCGCAGAATGCACCCAGACTTCGCCGTTGCCGTACATGATGCCCCACCATGTGCACTCAATCGCTTCAGGTTTTTCATTCAGTACGGTTTTGCGCACAGTGTCTGGAAAAATCTCATTGAAACGTCCCTGAAGTGACTGGGCGTCCTGTATGTAGTAACTGCCCCGGTCGTCGTTCACACGCAGGGGGAAGTTCACCAGCAAAGCTACCTTCCCAGCATCCTGAGTCGACAGAGCACCGCGCAGGTCACGATCGAATGCAAGGAAGTCCTTGGCTTGAGTTCCACCCAGCACCTTGAGATCGCAACTCGGACCAACTATCGAAGCCTGAGGGAATGCGAGAGGAGCGAAAATCAGCGGGAGCAAAATTGCCAATCGGAGTTTGTGCCTTGTCGCTATTCTTTTCACGCCGCGATTATAGCCCTGCACCTACTTGCGTTTGGATCGATCAATCAATATCTACGAACGGGACTAGTATCCGTTCCTCGTGGCCGGCGCTGCTGCGTGGCCGGCCAGTTCTGCCAGGATCCTCACACTGGCGCTGGCGCCGATGCGGGTTGCCCCGGCGTGCAGCATGGCAGAGGCATCGGCCAGCGAGCGGATGCCACCCGAAGCCTTTACGCCGGCGCGGTTGCCCACGACGGAACGCATCAGCGCAATATCGTCGACGGTGGCGCCGCCCGAAGAAAAGCCGGTGGACGTCTTGATAAAGTCAGCGCCGGCGCTGAGGGCCAGTTCCGAGGCGCGGTGCTTTTCCTCGAACGTGAGCAGGCATGTCTCCAGCATCACCTTGACGATGGCTCCTGCGCCATGCGCGAGCTCAACCACGCCACGAATGTCCTGCCTGACCGCTTCGTAGTCCTCCTTGCCGCCGGACTTCAGCAGGCCGATGTTCAGCACCATATCCAGGTCGTGCGCGCCCAGTTTCAGCACGCGGCCGGCTTCGTCGCGTTTGGAAGCCGAGAGCGAGGCGCCCAGCGGGAAGCCGATGACGACGCCGACCGGAACGCCGGTGCCGGCCAGCGTCTCGGTGGCGCAGGCGACCCAGGTGGGGTTGACCAACGCGCATGCGAAGCGGTGCTCGGCGGCCTCGTGGCACAGGCGGATGACCTGGGCGCGCGTGGCCTCGGCTCTCAGCAGAGTGTGATCGATCACGGCCGCCAGGGCGGCGGGAGAAGCAAGCGCGTGGGCGGCAAAGGCAGCGGCGTCAAAAGGCGCTGGTTCGGCGATGGAGAGGGTAGGCGTGTTCATTTCGGCTGCGGTACTCCTGCTGGGCGGCGGACAGCCCGCTACTTTCTATCATAGGCGCGTTGCAATTGGCTCAACGGGAAGAGCGGCCGCCGAGATTTCAAGGAGGCTGCGTCGCGCGTGATGCCTATCACACCGCTGCGGTTGTCTTTGAGCGCAAGATGAAAGGTTGTAGATGGATTCGGGCTGCCCACCGGCACGGCGCCAGAGGGCGCGGTTCAGGGGTCGTGCCTTTGCTGCGGTGTCTGGAGTAATATCTGGCCCCACGTGGAGATGCACGCTCCGCGTTGCCGCCGGATTCTGCCGGAGTTGCTCCGGGTCTGCTGAAAGAGTTTGCAGGAGGCTGGAAATGAGGATCACCTTGAAGAAGCAAATCGGATTCGCACTGTTGTTGGGACTGCTGCCGCTATCTACGGGTTGTTTGCGGCACAGCAAGAGCGAGCACTTTTACCTGGTTGCGGCCATGACCAAGCATCCCTATTGGCAGTCGGCGTTTGCGGGGTTTTCCAAGGCTGCGGACCAGTATGGGGTTACGGTCGACATGCGCGGCCCGGATGGATTCGACCCGCAGGACGAGGTGACGGAGTTCCGCCAGGTGGTGGCGATGAGGCCGGCCGGGATCCTGGTCTCGGTGGCCAACGAGAAGCTGATGCAGCCGGAGATTGACGCGGCGATCGCACAGGGAATTCCCGTGATTACGATCGACTCGGATGCGCCCACCAGCCACCGGTTGTTCTTCATCGGCACCAACAATCTGCAGGCCGGCCGCGTGGGAGGCGCCCGCGTGGCTCAGAAGCTGAACGGCAAGGGCAACGTCGTCTTCTTCTCCATCGCCGGGCAGCCGAATCTGGAAGAGCGGCTGAAGGGCTACAAAGATGTCTTCGCCAACTACCCGGGGATCAAGGTGGTCGAGGTCTTCGATATGAAGGGAGACTCAGGCCTGGCCATGGACCAGACCAGGGACTACCTGACCAGGACGGGGGCGGCGAAGATCGACGCGATCGTATGCCTCGAATCCACGTCGGGTAAGGACGTCGGCGAGGCGTTCAAGCGCGTGGGCGCCAACGGGACGCTGCTGGTGGCGATGGATGTGGACGAGCCGACACTGGAATTGGTGAAGGACGGGACTATCGACTCAACTATCTCGCAGAAGCCTTTCACCATGGCGCTGCTCGGGCTGAAGGCGCTCGATGACGTGTATCACTATCCGGTAAAGCCGCTGGCGCAGGACTACGCGCTCGATCCGTATGCTTCGTTTCCGGCGTTTGTCGACACCGGCGTGACCCTGGTGGACAAGACCAACGTGGACGCGATGATGGCCCACCAGAAGGAGGGCGGGCAGTAAGGAGCGCCAAGGAGGGTGGAAACTATGAGCGCGCTTACGGTTAGTCCGGCGTATACGGCACTGTTGGCCAAGATTCCTCCGCGGGTGGTTCGGAGCGAGGCGCAGAACGAGGAATACATCGCGGCCCTGTATGAGCTCGAACAACGGCACAGGCGATGGAACAAGGCTGAGGCGGAATTGGCCGATCTGCTGACGCTGCTGATCGAAGACTTCGAGGAGAAGAACTACCGGTTGCCGAAGGCCACGCCGCTGGAGATGATTGCATTCCTGATGGAACAGCACGGTCTGAAGCAGAAGGACCTGGTGGACGTATTTGGCACCCCCAGCATCGTCTCGGAGGTGCTGAACGGCAAGCGCGAACTGAACAAGGAACAGATTCGCCGGCTGAGCGAGCGCTTTCACGTGTCGCCGGAGTTGTTCTTCTAAGGCGGGCGACTCACTGACCAGCGTCGTTGGGGAATAAGCGGATGTCGGGGACGTTGCGGTAGATCTCGCAATAGTCCATGCCGTAGCCGATCACGAACTGGTTGGGGATTTTGAATCCGACATAGTCAGCCTCGATGGGGACGAGGCGGCGATCCGGCTTGTCCAGGCAGGTGGCAATCTTCAGCGACGCTGGTTTGTGCTGCAGCATCAGGCCGCGCAGATAGCTCAGCGTCAGTCCGGTGTCGAGGATGTCTTCGACAATGATGACGTGGCGACCCTCAATGGGGTTGTCGATGTCCTTGATCAGCTTGACCGCGCCCGAGGAGACGCGCGCGCGGCCGTAGCTGGAGACGGCGACGAAATCGAACGTGTTGTCGATGCGAATTGCGCGCGCCAGATCGGAGAGGAAGATCGCCGCGCCCTTCAGCACGCCGATCAGCACCAGCGGATGGCCGGTGCTCTGGCCTTCATAGTCGGCAGTGATCTGGCGGCCGAGCTCCGCAACACGGTCGGCGATTTTGGTTGTAGACACAAGAACATCCATCTCCGCGGCGGGGGGGAAGGCAAGAGCGCTGGTCGACATGGGGATAAGGGTAGCGTATGCGCGGGGCAGCGGTCGAGTGGGTTTATCCGGAGGGCGCGGGCAAACCCCGGATAAACCGCTCCGGCAGATATACTTCTAGTAGAAGCGAGGTTTATGTACCCCTATCTGAATCTTGGCCCCGTGCACCTTGGGATGTTCGGGTTGATGTTGTGGCTGGCGGCGGTGGTGGCAACGGTTGCGCTGCATAAGAACTTTGCCCGCAATGGCGTGGACGCGGATGCGCTGAACGTGGTGGCGCTGGTGGTGGTGCTGGGTATTGTCGGCGCCAAGGTCTGGCACGAACTCGAGAACGTGCGCGAGTTGCAAATGGCGCTGCATCTGATCGCGCGGCCGGGATGGCATCATCCCTTGGATGTCCTGATGGGCTTTCTGCAATGGTTCCGCGACGGCTTTGCCTGGTTTGGCGGATTGTCCGCCGGTATTGCGGTGCTGCTGGTCAACGGGCATTTTGCGCGCTTCAAGGGACCCGGCTGGAAGTCCATCGATGACCCCGGCCCGGTGCCAGGTGCGCGCGTGGGCGCTATTCGCATGCTCGATCTGGCCGCACCGGCGGCTGCCATCGGCTACGGCGTGGGCCGCATCGGCTGTCTGCTGGCGGGCGACGGCGACTACGGCATCAACACCACGCTGCCCTGGGGCGTGCACATGGCGAAGAACGCACTGGTGCCGCCGGTACCTCCGACCGCGCTGGTGCAGCCGACGCCGATCTACGAGCTTCTGTTCTCGCTGGCGGTCTTCTGGCTGCTGTGGAAGCTGGGTACGCGGACTGGGTCAGGGAGTGCCAGGCCGGTGGGCTGGCTGACGGGCCTCTACCTAGTGCTGTCCGGGCTTGGGCGGTTCCTGGTTGAGTTCGTGCGCATCAACCCCAAGCTCTACTTCCACCACACCATGAGCAACGCACAGGTGGCCGCGATCGCGAGCGCGATGGTGGGACTGGTAGTGCTGGGAGTAGCGCAGGCCCGGCACGCGGAGTGGGCCCCCAAACTCGCCGCCGAAGCGCGGACCTGAAGGCTGCGGCTGTCCAGGCGCGGCTTCGCCAGAGTATATTGGCCCGCGAGTCGAATCGTTGTTTGCGGAGGGAAATCGTGAACGCTTGGCAAAAGACACGGCTCCTGCACTGTGCAGCCGTCGCGATTGTTGTGGTTCTGCTTCCTGGCGCGGCGCTGAGCAAGGCGCCCGCAACCAAGAAGAAGGTGCTGGTGGTGGCCGCGGATGGATCGGGTCAATTCAAGACGGTGCAGGAGGCGGTTGACTCCGCCCCCGACGGCAATGTGCGCATCAACATCAAGCCTGGCGAGTACCGCAGTCTCATAACGATCAGCGCCAATGGCGTCGAGCTGCGCGGGCTGGGCAAGACTCCCGCGGCCGTGGTGCTGGTGTACGACAACTCCGCCGGAACGCCCGGCCCCGATGGCCGGCAGCTCGGCACCGGCAGGTCGGGGACAATGATGCTGACCGGCGACGATTTCCTCGCGGAAAACCTGACCATCGCCAACGATTTCGAGAAGCGCCACGAGCGTAGCAACCAGGGCTCGCAGGCGGTCGCGCTGCATGTCACCGGCGACCGCGAGGTCTTCCGCAAAGTGCGCTTCCTCGGGTTCCAGGACACGCTCTACGCCGACTCCAAACTGTGCCATACGCCGGGTGGGCCACCAGGGGTCGCAGCCGCGTCCGGACCTACTCCCGCCACCTGCCATGCTGCGCGCCAGTACTACGCTGACTGCTACATCGAGGGCCACGTCGACTTCATCTTCGGCGACGCCAAAGCCGTCTTCAACCGCTGCGAGATCCATACCCTACCGCACGTGATGGACACCCTCACGGCGCAGAGCCGTGTCCGCCCGGAAGAAGACTCCGGCTACGTCTTTCGCGATTGCACCGTGACCGGCGACCCGGGTTCGCAGGATGTCCTGCTGGGCCGCCCATGGCGCGCGTACTCGACCGTGGTGTTTCTGAACACCGACTTCAAGATCGCGCTCGATCCCGCCGGCTGGAAGGAATGGAACGGCGCGTTGAAGACCAGCGACTACGAAGAGTACAACTCCCATGGAGCGGCGGGCGATCCAACCAAACGGATCGCTCCCAGCAAGCAGATAACGGCTGCGGACATCGCAAAATACGCAACCAAGACATGGCTTGCTGGCACCGACGGGTGGGACCCGGAGAAGATCCGCTGATGCTACAGAACAGAAGTAGAAAGACTTAGCCGGCGGGCGTGCGGTTTTCCCGGGTGGGTGAGATTTTGTTTGAAATAACCCTTGACATAGAGAACTCTATAATGCAGAGTAAATCGTGAAGGAGAGATCGATGACGAATCCTGAGCCTGATAACGGAAAGACTCGCGACGAGCTGCTGCAGCGCATTGAGCTGATGGAGTGCATGATCGCCGAAGGGCGCCAGACCACGATGCGCAACGGCTGGATCTTCGTCCTGTGGGGATTGGTGGACTTGGCCGGCGTGGGGTGGCAGCAGCTCCCACACCACACTGAGTGGGTATGGCCGGTTTGCATAGTCGTCGGCCTCGCCCTGCAGTTCACCATCTTTGCGCTAAGAAAGCGGGCGCCTCGCGCAGCCAGGGGTACGCAGTGCCGCAGCGTGCAAGCCGTCTGGGGCATGATGGGCCTCGCCATGCTGGTTTACGTGGGCACTGTGCTGTTCACGCATTTTGGATGGCAGTATTCCTACCTGTCGGCGCTGTTGATGATCATCGGCCTCGCGCACGCGATCAGCGCCGTCATTTTGCGCTGGCGGGTGCAGGCGGTCGTCGCCGGATTATGGTGGGCAGGAGCGGTGGCGGTTCTGATCTGCAACTCGTATCGCGCAGTGAACTGGATATTCCTGATCGAGATGTGCTTCGGGATGATTGCGTTTGGGCTGTATGTGATGTTCCTGGAAGGCCAGAGCACGGAAGGGCTGAAAGGTGGCTGCGTATGACGAACTTTGAGACGGAGAGCGGGGCGAGCCGCGAGGAACTGGTGCAACGGGTCGCGCTGATGGAGACGATGATTGCGGAGGGACGGCAATCCACCGCACGTTTTGGCTGGTTCTTCGTGATGTGGGGACTGGTCTACTTCGCCGCGATCGGCTGGAGCTTCTATCTTCCCTACAAGTACTGGGCGTGGCCGGTCTGCGGCGGACTAGCCATCCTGGCCGGTATCGCAGTCAGGGTGCGGCAGAAGCGCGCCTTCGGTGCCAGAGCCAATCTCCGTTCCCGCAGCATTGAAGCCGTCTGGCAGGGAATGGGCGCGGCCATCATCCTGTATGTCGTCGCCGCGATTGCCAGCCATCATGCAGGAAATCCGGCCTACGTGGGCGCGATTCTGTTCTTCATCGGCCTGGCGCATGCCATCAGCGCGAGGATTCTGCGCTGGAGTGTGCAGGGTGTGGTGGCGGCGATCTGGTGGGTCGGCGGCATCACCGTCTTCTTCGTTACACCTGACCAATCGGTCGTGATCTTCCTGGTTGCGTCGTTCTTCGGGATGATCTGCTTTGGCCTGTACGCAATGTGGCTGGAGCGGCGGAGCGCGGCGGCGTTGGTGCAGCACCATGCCTGAACTTCCTGAACTCGATCCGGTGGTCCACGGCAAGCTGCGCCTGGCGGTGCTGTCGCTGCTAATCGGCGTCGAGGCTGCGGACTTTACGTGGCTGCGGCAGAAGACGGGCTCGACCGACGGCAACCTGGGCGCGCAAATGCTGAAGCTGGAAGAGGCGGGCTACGTGGCCATGGAAAAGCGCTTCGCCGGGCGCAAGCCGCAGACGCTGTACCGCATGACTCCGGCGGGCCGCGAGGCGCTGACAGCATACGTGGCTGCGCTGAAGCAATTGCTGGGCACGGCCCTTTAGATCGCAACGGAAAAGAGGAAGAAATGAGAGACCGACTTCTGCTTATCTCCATCGCCGCAATCCTGACCGCACCCATCGCGATGTTTGCGCAGGCGCCAGCCGCCAAGCCTGCGTTTGACGTGGCGTCGGTGCGACCGTCGCCTCCGCCGGACATGCAGAAGATGATCGCAGACCTGACGGCCGGGAAGAAGCCGGAGTGGGTGCGCATCGATGGCTCGCGTGCGACGTTCAATTACATGTCGGTGAAGGAGCTGATTGCGTATGCGTACAAGATGCGAGCGTATGAGATTAGCGGTCCGGACTGGATGGTGACGGACCGGTTCGATATCGCGGCGAGGCTGCCGGAGGGGACGTCGACAGATGACGTGCCTGCCATGCTGCAGACGCTGCTGAAGGAACGGTTCGGTCTGGCGACGCATCGAGAGGCGATAGACCAGCCGGTGTTTGCCCTGGTGGTTGGGAAGGCTGGGCCGAAGCTGCAGGAGGCGACGACGACTTCCGAGCCGGTCGACGACAATGCGCCGCTAAAGCCCGGCCAGTCAAAGATGGATACAGCGACAGGCCCGGTGATTCTGACGAAGAACGCCGATGGATCGACGACCTACGAGATGGGGGCGCGGGGATCGTTCAAGCTGAAGTTCGATGGCGAGACGCGATCCATGCACATGGTGGCCAGCTCGATCAGCATGAAGGGATTTGCGATGATGATCAATACGCTGGGCGGTGGCGAAGGGCGCGAAGTGGTGGATATGACCGGCCTGAACGGAAATTATCAGGCGGCCGTAGACTTTGCGTTGACCGACCTGGTGTCGAGTCTGCACGATCAGGGGATCGATATTCCCACCGGGCCGCCAGGTGGTGGTGGGGGTGGTGGGGCGACCGATCCGGAGGGCGGGGCGACGGTTTCCGCGGCGCTGGAAAAGCTGGGCCTGAAACTGGAGAAGAGCCGGGCGCAAGTGGATCGGCTGGTGGTCGACCACGTGGAGAAGAGCCCAACGGAGAACTGAGGGAACGCAGGTGGGGAGTAGCCTGGGCGGTGAGAACCAGAATCTCTGGGGTGGAGGTGCTATACCTATATAATATAGGTGTGGTGAGGTGCGAGATGGCGACGATTCCTCAGGTTAAGCCGAAGACTACCCAGGTCATCGACGAAGCGTCGGCAAAAATTGCCCGTCTTCTGGAAGAACACTTCGACGAACAGGGATGGGGTGAGGAAGAACGCGACCGCCGGGTTTCCAAGGCTAGTGCTCGTGTTGCTGGCGCTGTTGCGCGTCGCGCCAAATCTGCATAATTGCCTTATATCGCGGGTCTCTTGGGGTGAGGTTGTAGTCGCTCTTTAGGACCGACACCAGCGTACCTTCGTCATCGATTGCGAGCAGATCCCTCATCTGGGCTTGAATCTGTCGTTCCCGTGCTCTAGCTGCGGCCTTAGGGCTCATGGGAGCGCTTCTCTGATAATCGTCCACCTTGTTCTAACTCCCTTGTGCTGGAACTCTTGCTGTCACCTGAATACAAACAGCAAGGTGGAGTTAAGTAAAGGTTTTTGCCTGGGCAACACAAAAGACAAAATGCCACACGGACACTGTCCGTGTGGCACGTTTGCGAGTGGCGGCGATATGGCGACCGAGATGCGCTACTTCGCCATCGCCTCGCGTATGGGTTCCTGCGGCGCGGTGAAGAAGCGGTTGGAAATCACCGCTCCGACCATCGCCCCGAAGATGGGAGCGACCCAGAACAGCCACAGTTGCGAGATCGCCCAGCCATGCACGAACAGCGCCGTGCCGGTGGAGCGCGCCGGGTTTACCGAGGTGTTGGTGACGGGAATCGAGATCAGGTGAATCAGCGTCAGCACCAGGCCGATGGCAATGGGCGCGAACCCCTTGGGCGCGCGCTCGTCGGTAGACCCAAGGATGACAATCAGGAAGAAGGCGGTGCAGACGACCTCAATGAGGAAGCATGCGGCCAGGGAGTAGCCGCCGGGCGAGTGCGCACCGTAGCCATTGCAGGCAAAGCCGCCGGCGACCCAGCCGGGCTTACCGCTGGCGATGTCGTAGAGCACCGCCGCGCCAAAGATCCCTCCCAGCACCTGGGCGATCGCATAGGCCGGGAGTTCCTTGAAGGGGAAGCGTTTGGCTACGACCAGCCCCACCGAGATTGCGGGGTTCAGGTGGCATCCGGAGATGTGGCCGATGGCGAAGGCCATAGTGAGCACGGTAAGTCCGAAGGCCAGCGCGACCCCGGCAAAACCGATGCCGAGCGAAGGATAGGCGGCAGCCAGCACGGCCGCGCCGCAGCCTCCGAAGACCAGCCAGAAGGTTCCGAACATTTCGGCGATACAGCGTTTATATAGAGACATGAGCGCACCCTTTTCTTTCTGAATTATTTGCATGTCCTGTTGCGCCTAGATCCAAAAACTGCCGGCGCACAGGACAGGTGCTGCGGGGCCCGAACTGCAAACCTACTCGGCTGCCGCGAAGGCGATTCGCCGCGATTCGGGAGTCGAACCAGCGAATGCTACCACGGGATGTGGAACCGATGCATGAAGATATTCCTCCGGAGCGGACTTCCAGCGCCGCTTCCACGCCCTGGCGGAGCATCCGGTACCCAGTCCGGCATCGTGTTGCCGCCCGCGAACGTCTAACATTGAAGCATGCTCGAGCTTCGCCGCCTGAGGGCAGACATTGAGGCACCTTTTCTCCCACGGACAATTCCCCGGCGAGCTGTCCGCCCGGCTTTCGCGCGTCTTGCCTGCCTGGCAGCGCTGCTTGTCGCTGGAATTTGCGCGGTTTGCGCCCAGGGCCAGAGCGCCCGCTTCGATCTGATCGGCCCCAGGGTTGAGGTCCGCGTCACCCGCGCCGGGGTCACACTGCCGATCGCGTCCGTGCCCAACCTGCAGCCCGGCGACCGGCTCTGGCTGCACCCCGACCTTCCCCCGACGCAGTCCATCCGCTACCTGATGGTGCTGGCGTTCCTGCGCGGCACCACCAACCCGCCGCCCGACAACTGGTTCTTCCGCATCGAGACCTGGGACAAAAAGGTCCGCGAGGAGGGCGTCGAAATCACCGTGCCCAGCGAGGCCGAGCAGGCGGTGTTGTTTCTCGCACCCGTCACCGGCGGCGATTTCGCCACCCTGCGCTCGGCCGTGCAGGGTCGCCCAGGAATCTTCGTCCGCGCCTCGCAGGACCTAGCGGCCGCGGGCTTCGAGCAGGCCCGGATCGAGAAGTACGTCGAGTCCATGCACGAGCTTTCGCCGGAGCAAGAGGCTGACCCGAAACAACTTCAGGAGCACTCCAACCTGATCGCCGCGACGCTCGCCCTCAAGCCCAACGACGCCTGCACCAAGCTTCCGCCGGACCAGCAATACACCTGCTTCACCCAGACCGGCAGCCAGACGCTGCTCGACGACGGGCACGGCCAGACCATTATCGACGCGCTCACCGGAAACGCCAGCGCGGGGCTGATTGGGACGGCATCGACCACTCAGCTCGCGGGCGGAGGGCTGTACTCCTCATACGTCGGCACCATTGTCGACTTTGTTCACATCATGGGCTCACTGCACACGGCGCAGTACCAGTACATTCCCGCGATTGCCTTCCCGCAGCAGCAGTCGCTCAACCTGCGCCTGAATACGCCGCCGTCGTTTCATAATCCGAAATCGGTGATCGTGATCGGCCTGCCGTCGATCCAGCAAACCATCCCGCCGCCGCTGCGGGCCGCCGATCCGAAGCAGATTGCGTGCCTGCAGAAGCCCGGTGTCGTGCTACAGGTTGAGGGCGCGCCGCTGGTCTTCTCCACCGGATTCGCGCACGACCTGGTGCTGCACCTGAACTATCCCGGCGGCGCCAAACCGGATGCCGCGGAGAAGCAGGACATCCCGCTCACCGCCGACGCCTTCCGCGGAGGCCTGGTGCTCGCGACCATCCCGAAGCGGCACGCGCTGCCAAATCCGGCGGCCAAAGTCTCTCTACCAACCTCGCCGGTGGACGCGAGCGACCCCGCTTCGGAGAATGGCCCGCCGGCTGCGAGCGCTGCTGGGGTAGACGCGATTACCGGAGCTGAACTCACCGGAACCGTTCAGGGATTTTGGGGATTCGAGACCTTCACCGGCCCGACCCTACCCTTGCAGGAGACGCCCGGCAAAGACTGGAAGCTCGCCGACGGCGACCCGCTGATCGCCGGCAAGGACCGGCACATCGTGATCGCGTCCACCGGGACCGCCTGCATCCAGAGCATCGCGCTCGACCCCGCCTCCGGCAAGCAGGAGAAGGAGACCTGGAAGCCGGCCGACAAGCCCAACTCCGTGGAGGTGACGCTGGACCTGCCCGCGCACGACGCCGGCGAGCAGCACCTCGCCATCCGCCAGTTCGGCGATCCCAAACCTGCGACCCTCAGCCTGGTCTCCTACAACCTGCCGGCGAAGCTCGACGCCCTCAACTTCCATGCTGGCGACACCACCGCGACACTCGCCGGCACCAGCCTGGACCAGGTCCGCCAAGTTGGGTTCGGCGGCCTGAGCTTCAAACCCGTGGAGCAGGGAACCACTCCCGAATTGCAGCCGGGCGGAAGATCGGAGCTGCATCTTTCTTTGCCCACGGACGCCAAGCCTCCCGCTCTGCCCGCCGGCGAGCGACTCACGGCGGAGGTCGCGCTCGAGGATGGCCGCACGCTGAAGCTCCCGCTGACGGTCGAGGCCGCGCGGCCTTCCATCACCGTCATAGCGCGGGCGGACGTGCCGCCGGACACGGAACCGAAGCCTCCGTTCTTTATCAAGTTCGCCAGCCAGGCCGACTTGCCCGTAGACGATGCGCTTATGTTTTCGCTGAAGTCCGCGCAGCCGTTTCCGCGCAACGGCGAGATCGAGATTGCCAGCCCCGACGGCTCGCTGCACACCAAGCTCGGCGTCGACTCCGGCTCGCTGATCCTGGAAGACCCGCAGACGCTGCTCGCGACGTTGCGGCCGCTGAAGGCTTTCGGGCCTTCGGCCTTCGGCCCCATCCGTCTGCGTGCGGTCGCCGCGGACGGCACCGCCGGCGAGTGGCTGCCGCTGGTCACGCTGGTTCGGCTGCCCACCATCACCGGGCTGAGTTGCCCGGTCGCGGAGCCTGCGGGGCCGGTCGCGCCAACTACACCCGCCGCGCCAACCCCATCCACTCCGCCCTGCACGCTTACCGGCTCCGGCCTCTACTTTATCGATTCTGTAGCCGCCGACGAGTCGTTCGCCAAGCCGACACGCGTACCCGAAGGATTCGTCGGCTCATCGCTTCAGGTCCCGCCGCCCACCGGCGCGCAGTACTACCTGCGCCTGCGCGATGACCCAACCACCACCGACACCATCACGCTGCCGGCCGGCCCGCTCTAGCTGCAATGCGCAGCTGCGCCCGTTAGCGCCCGCCAACAACTCGGTTACTTCGACGGAACCGTTGTCAGCGCCTTTTGAACATTGCTGTGCGACTTGCCATAGCTGAAATAAATCACCAGGCCAACCGCGAGCCAGACCAGCAGCCGGATCCAGGTGATCAATGGCAGAGACGCCATCATCAACAGCGCAAACCCGATGCCCAGGATCGGCGTCAGCGGCATCCAGGGCGCCCGGAACGGCCGCACCAGCTCCGGACTGCGCTTGCGCAGCACCCACACCCCGGCGCTGACGATGATGAACGCGAGCAGCGTGCCGATGCTGGTCATCTCGCCCAGGCTTGCCAGCGGAATCAGCGACGCAAACGTCGCGACGACCAGCCCCACCGTCAGGGACGAAATCCAGGGGGTGCGGAACTTCGGATGCACAGCCGAAAACATCTTCGGCAACAGCCCGTCCTTGGACATGGAAAAGAACACCCGGCTCTGTCCCAGCAACATCACGATCATGGTGCTGGTGAGTCCGCCCAGCGCGCCGATCTTTACCAGCAGCGAGCCCCACTTGAACCCGGTTGCATCCATCCCCACCGCCAGCGAATCCGGCACGCCCAAGTGCCTGTAGTTCACCAGGCCTGTCAGTACCAACCCCACCAGGATGTACAGCACCGTGCAGATCGCCAGCGAGCCTAGAATGCCGATCGGCATGTCGCGCTTCGGGTTCTTCGATTCCTGCGCTGCGGTAGACACCGCATCGAAGCCGATGTACGCAAAGAAGATCACGGCTGCGCCGCGGCACACGCCCGACCATCCAAAGTGCCCAAAACCTCCCAGGTTCGGCGGCACAAACGGGTGCCAGTTTGCCTTCAGCAGTTCCGGATGCGTGACCAGCGTGTATCCTCCCACGCCGATGAACACCAGCAGTACAGCCACCTTTATCACCACGATGAAGCTGTTGAAGTTCGCCGACTCCCTAATGCCGATGATGAGCACCGTGGTGGCAAACATGATGCCGAGGAACGCCACCAGGTTGAACACGCCATGCTGCTGCGGCAGGGTCGCTGGGTCAATATGTGCCAGCGCCAGTTTGTCCTGCAGCGCCATATTCAGCAACTCCCAGTGTCCTTTCCACTGCACAAACGTCGAGCCCGGAACGCCCGCCAGCGCGGGCGGCAGCCGTATGCCGAAGTCCTGGCCGAGCGAGAGCACATAACCGCTCCACCCGGAACACACCGTCGCCGCGCCAAACGCATACTCCAGCACCAGGTCCCAGCCGATGATCCACGCAAAGATCTCGCCGAGCGTGGCGTAGCCATAGGTGTATGCCGACCCGGCCACCGGGATCATTGCCGCGAACTCCGCGTAGCACAGTCCGGCAAACACACAGCAGATGGCCGCGATAATGAACGTAAATACCACGCCCGGCCCGGAGTAGCCCGACGCCACTACGCCCGTCAGCACGAAGATGCCCGTGCCGATGATGGCGCCGATTCCCAGCGTGATCAGGTTGGTCGCGCCCAGCGATCGCTTCAGCGTATGCGTGCCGGTTTCAGCCGCCTCGCCGAGGATCGCCGCCAGCGGCTTTGTGACAAATAAATTCGCCATGCTTCGTTCGATCTCCTGGTTGCCTTAGCTGCCCTGTTCTTCCGTCGCCGTGCCCAACCGTTTCCACACCAGGTACACCGGTACCCCAAGCAACACCAGAATCAGTCCAGGCCACGTGTACTGGGGTTTGTAACGCAAGAGTACAACACAAATCCACGCAGCCATCGCAATATAAACCGCGGGCAGCACGGGGTAACCGAAAGCCCGGTACGGCCGCAGCGCATCCGGCCGCGTCCGGCGCAGCACGAACAGCCCCACAATGGTAAGGAAGTAGAAGCCCAGCGCCGCGAAGATCACGTAGTCCAGGAGCTGGCCGTAGCTGCCCGAAAGGCACAGCAGACAGGTCCACACGCATTGCACCCACAGTGAATTCACCGGCACACCGCTGCGGCCCAGCTTGCCTACGCTCTTGAAGAAGAGCCCGTCGCGGCTCATCGCGTAGTAGACGCGCGCCCCGGCGAGCAGCATCCCGTTCGCGCAGCCGAAGGTCGAGACCAGGATCGCCGCGGCCATCAGCTTTGCGCCGATGCTGCCGAACGCACTCTGCATCACAGCAGTCGCGACCCGACCCTCCGCGGCGAACATGATCCCACGCCCCGCGATGGTTGCCGCGTTGGCCGAGCCCGCCATCGGCAGCACGCGCAGATACGCAAAGTTGCACAGCAGGTACAGCACCTGCACCGCGCCCGCGCCCAGCGCCAGGCTCAGCGGCAGGTTGCGCCGCGGGTTCTCAATCTCACCGGCAGTGAAGGTCACGTTGTTCCACGCATCGGACGAGAATAGGCTGCCCACCTGCACCACCGCGACTACGGTCAGCAAACCCACCCATGCCGTCGGGCCGCCCACGCCCACCTGTACCGCGTGCGTCGTGTGCCAGCCCGAGCCGGCCCAGAAGTTTTGCCAGCCCGCGCCGAAGTTGGCCGCCATCGCGCTCGCATTGCTTGCCAGCACTCCCACCAGCACTACCGCAGCCAGCGCCAGCACCTTTGCGCTGGTAAACACATTCTGCACCGACGCGCCTAGCTTTACGCCGAAGGTGTTCAACACCGTCAGCAGCACGATAATCACAATCGCCGCCAGGTTCGCGGTGTTCAGCCCGATGTCCATGTTGCCCAGGACCATCGGGCCGACCGGCAGCGCAGGCACGTGGCCGATATGCCACAGCCAGTTGTTCGCGCTCACGCTGGGGAAGAACACGCCCAGGAATTTCCCGAACGCGACTCCGACCGCCGCAATGGTCCCGGTCTGGATGACGAGAAACAGTGTCCATCCGTAGAGAAATCCCCACAGCGGTCCCAGCGCGTCGCGCAGATAGACATACTGGCCGCCCGCCTTCGGCATCATCGCGGCCAGCTCGCCGTAGCTCAGCGCGCCGGTGATGGTCATCGCCGCCGTCACCAGCCAGGCCGCAATCAGCAACGCCGGCGATCCCACCGTACGGCTCATCTCTGCCGACACGATGAAGATGCCGGACCCGATCATCGAGCCCATCACAATCGCGGTCGCGGAGAACAGCCCCATCCCGCGGACAAAGTGCGGCGCTGAAGATGTCCGATCCTGTTGGGTGTCGGAAGCAGTCACGTTCCCTCAGTTCTACCGCAGAAGCTCAAGAAAGTCCCGCGCGGTTTGCTCGACGCTCTCGCCCGGGGCAAGCAGGGCGGAGATGACGGCTACGGAGTCCGCGCCGGCATCGATCACGCTGCGGGCGTTGGCTCGCGTAATACCGCCGATCGCGACCAGCGGCTTGGTCGTCAGCGCGCGCGCCCTGCGCACACCTTCCAGTCCCACCACCTGCTCCGCATCGGCCTTGGTGTCCGTCGCAAACACCGGCCCAATCGCGACGTAGTCCGCGCCGCTTGACTGCGCCACTCGCACCTGGCTCTCCGTATGCGTCGAGACCCCGACGATGCGGTCTGGGCCAACCACTCGCCGCGCATCCTCCGGCAACAAGTCGCCCTGCCCAACATGCACGCCGTCGAATCCTGCCAGCACCGCCAGGTCCGCGCGATCATTCATAATCAAGCGGCATCCGCTCCCCGCGAAAACCTCGCGCAGAATTCCCGCCCCCCGCAGTACCTCCTGTGGTGTTCCCTTTTTATTTCGATACTGCACCAACTCCACGCCCGCAGCCCGCAGCTCCCGCGCAAGATCCTCCAGCGCAAGGCCTCGCGCCACCAACACTTCTGCATCGACTATCGCGTACAGCCGCGCCATCATCCGTGCAGTTTCCCGCTGGTGCGGATCGGCTGCAGCAGCGAGAAGTGGTCTTCCACCACCGCATCCTGCTTGTGGCCTTCGCGCTCAAAGAACCGCTCCATGAACTTGGTATCGAATTTGCCGGAGCGAAACTCAGCATCCGCGAAGATCTTCTGGTGCAGCGGAATCGAGGTATGGATCCCCTGCACCACGAACTGGCCCAGCGCCCGTTGGGTCTTGTTCATCGCTTCTTCGCGGTCCTTGCCGTGGCAGATCAGCTTGGCAATCAGCGAGTCGTAGTACGGCGGGACGACCCCCTCGGCGTATTGGGCCGTGTCGACGCGCACGCCATTGCCTCCGGGCAGGTTGAAGGCCGTAATCTTGCCCGCGCTGGGCGTGAACTTCTCCGGATGCTCCGCGTTCACGCGGCATTCGATTGCGTGCCCCGTAATTGTCACCGGCTTGGTCACAATATCCGAGAGTTTCTCGCCCGCGGCAATCCTGATCTGCGCCTTCACCAAGTCGATCCCTGTAACCATTTCGGTCACACAATGCTCCACCTGGATGCGCGTGTTCATCTCAATGAAGTAGATCTTGCCGTCCTCGTCCATCAGGAACTCGATGGTTCCCGCGTTCCAGTAGCCGACGTCCTTCAGGCACTTCTGGATCTTCTCCCCATACTCCGCGCGCAGCTTGGGCGTCACCATCAGGCTGGGCGCCTCCTCAATCAGCTTCTGGTGGCGGCGCTGGATGGAGCACTCCCGCTCGCCCAGGCTCAGCACACTGCCGTGCTCGTCGGCCAGCACCTGGAACTCGATGTGACGCGGCCGCTCGATGAACTTCTCCATATACAGATCGCCGTTGCCGAAGGCGCCGGCCGCCTCGCTGGAGGCTTGCTGGAACATTCCCGGCAACTCCTCCGCGCTGCGGACAATCCGCATTCCACGCCCACCACCGCCGGCCACCGCCTTCAGGATTACCGGATAGCCGACGCTCTTTGCCCATTTCAGCGCGCTGGTTTCGTCCTCGATGATGCCATCCGAGCCGGGCAGGATGGGCACGCCCGCCTTCTTCATGGTCTGGCGCGCGGTGGATTTTTCGCCCATGATCCGCGTCACCTCGGGCGGCGGCCCGATGAACTTGATGTTCGACGCCCGGCACACCTCTGCGAAGTTCGCGTTCTCGCTGAGCAAGCCGTAGCCCGGATGGATGGCCTCGACGTCCGCAATCTCCGCCGCGGAGATCACCGCCGGCACGTTCAGGTAGCTCTCCGCCGACTTCGGCGGGCCGATGCAGATCGCCTCGTCGGCAAACCTCACGTGCAGGCTGTTGCGGTCGGCCTCGCTGTATACCGCGACCGTGCGAATCCCCATCTCCCTGCACGCCGAGATCACCCGCAGCGCAATTTCACCGCGATTTGCAATCATTACCTTACGAAACATGCTTACCGAAGCCTTCCAGAACGCTGGTCACTGCCTGCCCCGCGTTCATTCGTGCAAAATCGTGGTCGTCCTTCGCCGGTTCAATATCGGGACTCAACCGCTCCGATCGGTGTTTAGCCTGCGCGGCATCAATTCGGCCGGATGGTAAACAACGGCTGCCCGTACTCCACCGGTTGGCCGCTGGTGGCGATCCGCTTTACCACTTCGCCCGCAACGTCGCTCTCAATCTCATTCATCAGCTTCATTGCTTCGACGATGCACAGTACCTGGCCCACTTCCACCTGGTCGCCCGGCTTCACAAACGCGGGCGATCCCGGCGACGGCGACTCGTAAAAAGTGCCCACGATCGGCGACTTCACCTCGTGCAAACTCTCCTCAACCTCCGCGGCCGCCGTTATAGCCGCTGCATCGGCCGCCGCAGCTGCCGGTGTGTGCGGGCTGGGTATGCCTCCACCCCCGCCGCCCGCAAGCAATTGCTGCGCCAGCGCCAGATCGGCCGGGCTCGGCCCCGCTGCACCGGCAAACTTGATGCGCACCTTCAGGTCGGCGCGCTCCATATCGAACTCGGCGATTCCGTTGGCCTTCAGAAAATCAACCAGTTCGCGCAACTCTTCCAACTTATTCTCGTCCATGCCCAACTCTTCCCGCGCCTTCCGGGCGCCCAGCTTCTGTTCCTTTTTCAATCTGGATCCTCGAACCTCGAACTTACAACTCAATCCACGCCTTCGTACAGGGCGTCAGAATCTCTCCACCCCTGGCGGTCACCAGGACCATGTCCTCGATGCGCACGCCGAACTTCCCCGGCATATAGATACCGGGTTCAATTGTAACCACCATTCCCGCTTCCAGCGTCTGGGTTTGCTTCGCCGCCAGTCTTGGACCCTCGTGGATCTCCAGTCCAACCCCGTGTCCGGTCGAGTGGGAGAACCATTTATCGAGCCCGGAATTCCGCAGTAGGCTGCGCGCCGCCTCATCCACATCGCCTGCGGCCACGCCCGCTCGCACCGCGGCGACGCCCGCCTGCTGCGCCTCCAGCACCGCATCATACGCGTCCCGCTCGGCGGAAGACGCGGGGCCAAGGTGAACCGTCCGCGTCATGTCGGAGCAGTACCCGTTCAGCACCACCCCAAAATCCAGCGTGACGAACCCGCGCTTTGGTAACTTCGTCGCGGTGGCCTGGCCATGCGGCAGTCCGCTGCGCTTCCCGCTCGCGACAATCGTCGGAAACGACATCGCCTCCGCGCCGGCCAGCCGCGCCGCGTGCTCCAGTTCGGCCGCCACGGCAGTTTCGGTCATCCCCGCCTGCATGGTTTCGAGCGCCTGTTCAAACAACCTGCACCCCAGCGCCGCCGCTGCCCGCAGGTTCCGAATCTCCCCGGCGTCCTTCACCCAGCGCAGCTTCGCCACCAGCGGGCCCACCGGCTCGAATGTCCTGCGCCGCACGCCCGCCGGGAAAGCCGCCCGCATCTGCTTCAGGGCCGCCACGGTGGTGTTCCCCTCGTCGAAGCCACACCGTTTTACGCCCGCCTCGGCCAGCCACTCGCAGGCCGCAATCGCGGCAGATTTCTGCGCGATCACCACCCGCGTCCCCGCCGCCTCGGCCTTGGCCTGGGCGGTGTAGCGCCCATCGGTAAACAGCACGGCGCGTTTGCCCGCGGGCGCACGCTTGCCCCACACCAGCGCCAGGGCGGCATTCGACCCGGTAAACCCGCACAGCCAGCGCACATCCGGAAGATGCGTCACCAGCAGCGCGCCTACCCCTACCGCCTTTGCCGTATCCGCTACTCGCCGCTTGCGCGCATCAAAACTCATCCGCCCAATTCTACTCAACCTGCCCCACCCACAGCGCTTCCACTGCTCTTGCCGGTCAATCTGCAGCAAACCCGGTATCATGGACTATGACCGGAAATGTGGCCGATCAGCCGTTGATAACGCAAAAAACCCGCCTCACCCGCCGCACCTTCCTGCGTGGTTCGGCCGCGGCTGCCGCTGGCCTAGCTCTCTATTCCGGAGAGATCGCCCGCCACGAGATCAGCGTCACGACCCACACCGTCGCCATCGCCAATCTCCCCGGTGCCTTCGACAACTTCCGCATCGCCCAGATCAGCGACATCCACTTCGACGAGTACACGGAGTCCTCGTTTCTGCACCGCGTCCTCGCCCAGGTCAACGCCCTCGCGCCCGACCTGGTCCTGCTCACCGGCGACTACATCAGCCATAGCCCGCTCTCGTACAACTTCGTCCTCGGCGCGATGCACCGTTGCGCCGAGGCCCTGGGCGATATCGCCTGCCCCTTGCGCTTTGCCGTCATGGGCAATCACGACTACATGCTCGGCGCATCCGTCATCCAGCCCATCCTCGCTGCGGCCGGCATCCCGCTGCTGGTGGATCAGTACGTCCCCATCGAGCGCGCAGGTCAGCGCCTCTGGCTGTGCGGCGTCGACGATCCCGTAAGCCAGTTGCCGAAACTCTCCCGCGCGATCCCCGCAAAGCCCGACGGCCCCGTGCTGCTGATGAGTCACGGCCCCGACTACGCCGACGACGTCCTCGCCCACCCGCGTGGCCGACTGGTCGACCTGATGCTCGCCGGCCACTCCCACGGAGGCCAGGTGCGGCTGCCCCTGATTGGCGCGCTGCACACCCCGTTCGGCGGGCAGAAGTACGTCGAAGGTCTCTTCCAACTCGGCCGCATGCAGCTCTACGTCAACCGCGGCATCGGCACCGTCGGGCTTCCTTTCCGCCTCAACTGTCCGCCGGAGATCACGCTGTTTACACTGACAAGTTCTCAGCTCTGAGTTCTCAGTTATCAGTGCGAGGTTCAGACTTCCCTCGGCATTTCCCTCTGGCGGAGTCGTAGCTCAACAGTTCGTCGTCGGTGCCAACCTCTGCACTTTTCCTGATAACTGACAACTGAGAACTGACGACCGCTTTAGCGGGCTCGTCCCACCGGCTTCTTCTGCCGCGGCATCACGGTCACATTCGCCGGGGCCTTCGGGCTGCTCATCTTCACCATCCACGCGTCCAGCAGGCTGCGCTTGAACCGCCAGCGGTTGCCCAGCTTGAACGCGGGAATGAAGCCCTCCGAGGCGTACCGGTACAGCGTGTCGCCGCTGATACCCAGATAGTCCGCCGCCTGGCGAATATCCATCACCTCGCGCATCATCTGCTGGACTGCACCTGCCATCGGACCGCTCCTAAAACCCGAAGATACCCGGCCAATTGCCAACCAGAGCCGGGATTACCTTTGTATCCCCAAACCCGTCCCCGCACAACAGCTTTCTCTACCCCTTCCGTGCCATTCTCGCCCCCGCTACTAACCCTTTGATCAACAACGGCTAACCAACCTATCAACAAAACGGCGGCATCCCATTAGGACACCGCCGCCGTCTTTCAACTAACAACCAGCAACCAGCAACTAACAACTGCCTTACTTCGGCTGCAGCCCCTTGATCACGTCGAACAGGTCCTCGCCCACGGTGCGCGTCTTGGCAATGGCGTCGGCGATCGGAATGCTGCTGATGGTCGTACCCTTCAGCACCACCAGTTGTCCGAACTTACCCTGGTGCACCAGGTCGATGGCCGCGATCCCATAGCGTGTCGCCAGCATCCGGTCGTAGGCTGTCGGCGTACCTCCGCGCTGAGTGTGACCCAGGTTGACCGAGCGCGTCTCGTAGCCCGTCCGCTTCTCGATCTCCTCCGCCAGCGCCTGTCCGATCCCGCTCAGCCGTGCGTGTCCGAACGAGTCCAGCTTCTCGCCCACCGTCACCTGGCCTTCGATGTGAGGAAGCTTCGCGCCCTCGGCGACCACGACGATAGCGAATTTCTTGCTGCCGGCGTAACGCGCCTTCACCAGGCGGCACACGTCTTCGATGTCGATCTCCTTTTCCGGCGCCAACACCACGTCGGCGCCGCCGGCGATGCCCGCCGTCACTGCGATCCAGCCGGCGTCGCGGCCCATCACTTCAACCACCTGCACCCGGCTGTGCGACTCGGTGGTCGAGTGCAGCCGGTCGACCGCCTCGGTCGCAATCGTCACTGCAGTGTCGAACCCGAAGCACGCGTCGGTCCCACTCAGGTCGTTGTCGATGGTCTTGGGCACGCCCACGCAGGGCACTCCGCGCTTGATCAGTTCCAGCGAGATTGACTGCGTGTCGTCGCCGCCCATCGCGATCAGGGCGTCCAGCTTCTCGTCCTTCAGCACCTTCAGACATTGCTCGAACCCGCCCGGGATTTTCTTAACATTGGTCCGCGACGATTTCAGGATGGTGCCGCCGCGCTGCAGAATCCCGCTGGTCGTCTCCAGGTCCAGCGGCATGGTCACGTCGTCCAGCACTCCGCGCCAACCCTGCATGAAGCCGATGAACTCATCGCCATAGTGCCAGATTCCCTTGCGCACCGCCGCACGAATCACGGCATTCAGGCCGGGGCAATCCCCGCCTCCCGTCAACATTCCAATCCGCATCGCAAAAACCTCTCAATTTGGGAAATTCTTAATCACCCAAATGATACTTGAACCGCCGACCCCCATCCGGTGCGCCGGGTCACAGCGCTCCTGGTGTGATCTGCGTCGCGGTGCAGCCATTCCACCCGTGCTATCGTCTTACGTCCGAAAAAGAGGTGGTTCCCGTGAAGTCTGTTGCCGTGCTCGCCGCAGTCCTGCTTTTCACCCCGTTTGCCTGCGCCCAGCAAGCCCCAACCCCCGAGACTCCCGCCAAGCCGGTCCTCACTCAGCAGGCCCCCGCTGGCCAGCCGGTCTATCAGACCAATCCGCCCATTCCACCGCTTCCAACCAAGGCTGCGCATGAGGCCAACTTCGACGCGGAGAGCCAGCAGGCAAACGCCCTCTTCACCGCCGGAAAGCAACTCGACGCCTTGCCGCTCTACGAGGACCTCTGCCGCCAGGACCCCACGGTCGCCCTCTTCGCCGAGCGTCACGCTGCCGGCCTTCTGGCAAAGGACGATGCCTCCGGAACCGACCAGAATGCGGGACTAAGCGCCTTGATCCAGGCCTATAACGAGTTGCACCGCGCGCAATCCCTCGGCGACAACAGCGCCATGGTCAGGACCATGCTCATCGTCATCGAGAAGAGTCCCATCGGTGTCATTCTTACCGGCATTCCGCTCACGGTCGGCTACACCTACGCGGGAACGCCCGCCGCGCAGGCCATCATGCGCCAGGCGGACGCAGCCTTCTCCGCCCAGAAGTTCGACGATGCGGCCAAGAGTTACATTGCAGCAGCCGCCCAGGACCCTGCCTTGTATACCGCCGCGCTCTACGCCGGAGACTCCTTCTTCCGAAATAAGGACTACGCCAATGGTGGCGTCTGGTTTGCCAAGGCCATCGCGATCGATCCCGACCGCGAGACAGCGTACCGCTACTGGGGTGACTCCCTTTACCGCTCCGGAGATATCGCTGGGGCCAAGGACAAGCTGATTCAGGCCTACATCGCCGAGCCTTACAGCATTGCCACCTGGGCCGAGCTCTACCAATGGGCGACGGCCAACAAGATCTCGCTGCGGGCGCCGCAGGCACACCGTCCGGAGTTCTTTATGCTGAACGGCAAGGTAGACTTCGACCCGCACGCCCTGCCCGAGACCGGCGACGGGCAGGCCTCCTGGCTTATCTACCAGCACACCCGCGTCGCTCACGGCGCCACCAGCCTGGTCCAGAACGTGCTTCCCAGCGGCGGCACCATGGCCAACGGTACCTTAGTCCCCAGTGGCTACATCCACACCCTCGCCGAAGAGATGGATGCCCTCACCGCGTTGCTCACCGACGTCAAGGCCAAACTCGCCGCCGGCACGGTCACGCAGGAGAAACTCGACTCCGGCTTGAAGCTCCTGCTGCAGTTGCAGAAGGACAACATGCTGGAGTGCTTTGTCCTGCTCAATGCGTACGATAAGGGCCTTCTGCACGACTATCCCGCGTACCGTGCCACCCACCGCGACCAGCTCATCGCTTACGTCAACCGTTACCTGCTCGGCCAACCCGCCGCGTCCGCCGCACCGGCAGCCCAGTAGTCAGGATAGCTAGCGCCACCAATCCGACCGCAGTTCCTGTCCGCGCACCAGCTCGGTCGGCACGCCTGGCTCCGGGGCCCACAGCTTCAGGCCGTCTGCCTGCGCCAACTCCAGCAGCCGCTCCATCGGCCAGCGCCACGGGTGCAGCGCCAGGTCGAACAGTCCCCAGTGGATCGGCATCAGCAGCCCCGCGCTGCCCATATCCTGGAACGCCCGCGCCGCTCCATCCGGCCCCATGTGGATGGCCTGCCAAAGCTGGTTGTACGCGCCGATCTCCAGCATGGCCAGGTCGAACGGCCCATGCTTGGCGCCAATCTCGGTAAAGCCCTGCCACCACCCCGAATCTGCCCCGTAGTAAATCGCGTGGCCGGGCCGGTCGGATTGGCGCCGGCCCGCCTCCGCTGAGGCCCCGCGCAACACGAACGACGCCCACAGAGTCTCAAACCGGTTGAACGCGCTGCGCCCGGAAAAGTGCCGCGCGGGCAGGGAAGTGATCTGGCACGCCGCGCCTGCCTGCCCCGCAACCTGCACCGCCTCCGTCCAGTCCAGCTCGGTAATCCGCTCCGCCCGCACGCCAAAGCGCTCCAGAATCGCGCCCACACCCAGCGACGTCACCCAGCGTGTATCCGGTTGCAGCTTTGCCAGCATCCGCACCGTGCCCTCGCCCAGGTGATCGTAGTGGTCGTGCGAGACCAGCACTGCGTCCAGCCGCGGCAAATCCTCCAGCCGCAGCGGCGCCGCAAAGAAGCGTTTCGGCCCCATCCATTGGTAGGGCGACGCGCGCTGGTCCCACACCGGGTCGACCAACACCCGCACCCCATCAATCTCCACCAGCATCGACGAGTGCCCCATCCATGTCACCCGCAGCCCACTCTCCGGGGCTGTCGCGTACACCGCGGCATCTGTCCGGAACGGTCCCAGCGCCTGCTGCGGCGCGCGTTCTGCCCGGTTCATCAGGAACTGCGGGAGCAATTTGAAGGCAAGCGCGAAGCCTCCAACCGCCGTCGGGACTGGATTCTCGAACCTCCGCCCCACTTTCTCTGCCCGCTGCAACTTGCTCATAGATATGATTCGATTCGCCGCACCCGTGGTGGGTGCATCCTTCGCAAAGGGGTTACTTCGGCCCTACGCCGTCGCCGTCGCCTCATCCAGGTAGAACTTCTCCAACTCCGCCGCGTACTTTTTCTCCACCACTCGCCGCTTCAACTTCATGCTCGGCGTCAACTCGTCGCCCTCGATCGACCACTCATCCGGTACGACCGTGAGTCGCTTGATGGTCTCATACGGCGCCAGGGTCGCATTCACATCGTTCACAATCCGCTGGTACCGCGCGACCACCCGCTCCTGCTTCACCAGGTCCTTGCGGTCGGTAAATGTTACGCCCTTCACCTTCGCCCAACTTTCCAGAATCGCAAAGTTCGGCGAGATCAGCACGCAGGCAAACTTGTGCTTGTCGCCCACGAGAGCAGCGTTTCCCACCAGGCTGTGCGCCTTCAGCTTGTTCTCGATCGGTTGCGGCGCAATCAGCTTGCCGCCGCTGGTCTTCAGCAGCTCCTTCTTCCGGTCCGTAATCGACAGGAATCCATCCGCATCCATGTTCCCGATGTCTCCGGTCTTCATCCATCCATCCGCCGTGAACGTCTCCGCCGTCTCCTTCGGTTTGTTCCAGTAGCCTGGAAACACCGAAGGCCCGCGCACCTCCAACTCGCCGTCCGGGGCGAAACGCACCTCGACGTTGGCGAGCACCGGCCCCACCGTGCCGATCCGGTACTTGTCCGGCGAATTCAGCGCGATCACCGGCGACGTCTCCGTCAGCCCGTATCCCTCCAGAATCCGAATCCCCACATCTGCGAACCACGCCGCCGTATCCATGCCCAGCGGCGCGCCGCCCGAGACAAATAGCCATACGCGTCCGCCGAACGCCTCGCGAATCTTGGAAAACACCAGCTTGTCCGCCACCGCCCAGTCGAAGCCGGCCGGCTGCTTGCCTTTGAGTATCGCCGGCCGCTGCGCCTTGCCCACCCCCAACGCCCAGTTCAGAATCCGCTTCTTCACTCCGTGCGACTTGCCCTCGATTCCCTGGCGAATCTTCTCGTACACCCGCGGCACGGCGACCAGGATGGTCGGCTTCAGCGCACGCATCGCGTCCTTCAGATGGTCGAATTTGGGGCAGTAGACCAGCGTCACTTCGTCGCACATCAGCGCATAGTCCAGGTGCCGCGCCGTCACATGCGAGAGCGGCAGAAACGAGATGCACGAGTCCTTCTCGCTGAACCCGAACGGCCTGGTCGAGATGCTGATGTTGCTGGCCAGGTTCCCATGGGTCAGCATCACCCCCTTGGGCTCGCCGGTGGTGCCTGAGGTGTAGATGATCGTCGCCAGGTCTTCCGGCTTCACCTGCCGCACGCGCGCGTCAAACTCCGCATTCCGCTCGCTCATCTCCACAGCCGGCTCCATCAGGGTGCTAAAGCTGTGCGCTCCCGGGAACTCACCCGCATCCATCACCACCACCTGCTCCAGCGCCGGCAGGTCCCCCGCAGCCACCAGCTTTTCGTACTGCTGCTGGTTCGAGACTACCGCCACCTTTGCGCCGGAGTCGCGCATCATGTAGCCCACCTGCTCTGCGGTTAGCGTCAGGTACAGCGGCACGTCCACCGCGCCCAGCGCCAGCACCGCGAAGTCCGTCACCGGCCATTCCCAGCGGTTCTCGCTCAGCAGCGCCACCCGGTCGCCCTTGCCCACGCCCCACCCGGCCAGCGCCTGGGCCAGCGCCCGCACCCGCCCATACACCGCACCCGACGCGATCGGCTTCCACGTGCCGTCCTTATCCTGCCAGCGCCAGACCACCTTGTCGGTGCGCCCGCTGATCTTCAGGAACGCCTCGTTCAACGTCGCCACTTGCCACATCCCTGTCCCCCGCAGAAGCTTTCCCGAATGGTAACTCCCGTCAGGTCACTCTAATCAACGTGTCCAGAGATTGCCAACTCCGCTTCCGCGTATTCTTGGCCGGGGTGCGGTTTCCAGGCCGCAGAAAGTGCTTGCCGCCGCGCGTGTTTGCCGCCAGCGTGAAATTCTGACTGCAAAACCCGTCGGTTATTGGGTCAGGGTGCCGTTCCGGTTGAAGTGTCCGCCGCGAAAGAACCGGTGATGTACCATGCTCTGCCCCAGCAGAAGAATCGCGATAAACAGCACCGCGACCAACACCACCCGCCCAGCCCGGTAAAGCAACTCCTCAACATCGAAGCGGTGGGGCTTCTGGGTCCCACCCTCCGCCGAATCCGAATGCGTAGCCATTCGAGCCTCCTCTCCGACAGGCTCCCGTCGTTCTCTTCCAATTAGATGCGGCAATCTCCCGCGCCGGTATATTCGACTCGCGGCCGGCCAAAATCCATGCATCTTTCGCCAACGTTGGGCGTAGACTGTCTCTATGAACCTGATCCTGGAAGAGAAAGAATTTCCGCTGTGGCTGGTGCCGCGGGCGTCGATCAGCGACAAGCGGCTCGAGCAAATCCGCGAGATGAACCAGAAGCTTCGTATCGACCTTGAGCCAAGCGGCGAACTCTACATCAACGTCAAGCCGATCCCGGAACCCCGCCGCAGATAGGCCCGCAAGAGTTGGAACGGCTGCCGGCCCGACCCCGGAGTAAACTCCTTCCATGAGCTTCGCGCGGAACGAAATCGAACTGCCAGTCCGCCTACGCTTCGAACGCCCCATGACGGACGACGAGTTGGTGCGTTTCTGTGCGGAAAACGACGTCTTGCGCGTCGAGCGCGAACCGAACGGAGAGATTCTGGTAATGACGCCGGCTGGCAGCAAGACCAGCAAGATGAATCAAAGGATCGGCCGCATTCTTGACGAGTGGACTGAAAGGGATGGACGCGGCGTGTGCTTCGATTCCAGCGGCGGATTCACCTTGCCGGACGGCTCCATGCGCAATCCTGACGCTGCATGGATTGGGCGCGCACGATGGGACTCACTCACCGACGCTCAGCAATCCAGCTTCGCGCCGGTGTGTCCTGAGTTTGTGATCGAGCTTCGCTCGCCGAGCGATAAGCTCCCGCCGGCGCAGGCCAAGATGGAACAATGGATCGCGAATGGAGCGGAAGTCGCGTGGCTCATCGACCCCATCGAGAAAGCCGTCACCATCTACCGCCCCGGCGACCAGCCAGAACGCCTTGTCCACCCCACTTCTGTCCAGGGAACCGGCCCAATCGCCGGGTTTGAACTGGTGATGTCGAGGATCTGGGAATAGCAGGGGATGGACCCGTGAGAATCTATCTCGACGCCTGCGCTATCAGCCGCCTCACCGACGACCAGACACAGGAACGAATTCTCCTCGAAGCCCAGGCGGTCGAGCAGATTCTCGACCTTGTCACGGCGGCCAAAGTCCGCTGGATCGCCAGTAGCGCCCTGCGCGCCGAATTGGAGCGGAATCCTGACGAGGCAAAGCGTGCTGTTTCTCTGGCACTCCTCCCCTTCGCATCGGAGTCTGCCGAATCCAACGAATTCACTTTCCGGCGGGCCTCGATCCTGGCCGCGCAGGGCTTCGGCTCCTTTGACGCTATCCACCTTGCACTCGCTGAGCAGGCGCAGGTGGACTACCTGCTGACAACCGACGATCGCTTCCTCGCGCGTGCCGCCCGGACCCAAGCCAACGTATTGCCTTCCGTGATGAATCCGGTAGACTGGTGGAACAGGAGGTCGCAATGGCATCTCCAGCCAGAATCGACCAGATGACCGACGAGCAGTTCGAGCGGCAGGCCTTCGCCGTGATCGTTCGCGAGTTCGGGCTCGGTGGCCTTGCCCGGTTCATCCGCCTGCACCGCTCCGGCCCCGGCGACTACACCAGCGACCGCACCCAATGGCTCGCCGGCCTCACCGTCGAGCAAATCGCTGCCAGCCTGAAACGCTAGCCGCGGGCCTCCGTCCAGGGCACCAGCCCCATCGCCGGGTTTGAACTGGTGATGGCGCGGGTTTGGGATTAGGGCTTCTGAGGGCCGCTGTACAAACTCGCGAATCCTATTCGAAGCTCTTGCGTGGGAACGAGCCTCCGCGCGTGAACAGAGAAATGGTTTGGGTCGATCGTCGTGACCGGTCCGTTCCAGCAAAGACTGACCAACGACCTCTCGAATTGCTGCATGTGGGGCCGCTCAACGATGAGGGTGAAGTCCTCTATCGGCGTTTTCCATGTGTTTGCCGAGGTCAGAATGAAATCGACATATTCGATGTGCCCGTAGGGGTTGTCTGGATTTTGGTGTATTGCCGTTTCGACCGTCTTCAATAGGTCTCCTGTAGGGCAGACAGATTGGATCTCGCTCAACACAGATTCTTCCCCCTTCTGTACATTGGCCGGTCGAGTTCTCGGCGATAAAGCAGCAAGGATGACGTCTTCTGGCACCATATCGAATCCAACGACCGGGATATACGTGTGTGAGATCCGTACGACAGTGTGGGCAGGGAAGGTCTGCGTCCAGTAGTACTTCTTCTCGACCGTCCAGCTAGCCCAATCAGTGTAGGGATCTTTGTCGAGCAGGCCAGCCGCTATCAATGCACTGCGTTGGCTCGGTGAGAGTCTGCGTATATCCCTCGATTGGTTATGGTCTTCATCAAAGTGCCCGAAAGTGGCGACGTCTATTCCATAGCGATTGAGGATCGGTGTTACGTCTCGATGCCCAAGCGTGGCCTTGGCCTCGGTCTGGAAGCGAGCCGGTTTCCCATCGATGACAAGCTTGAAATCCTCAAAGCCTTGCTCCTTTATTGAGTATTTGACGAAATCCAAGCTGTAAGGCGGTATCGGGAACGCGACGACCGTGGTGATGTCGCTATCCGTGTCGTTTCGGAAGTCGTAATCGACGATCACCTTGCTCTCGCTGATCGTCAGGACTTCCTTAGCCATAGTGATGCGGGGTTCGCGGGTCATCACGATCCCACCAGCGGCAATGGACGCCGCGCCATCATCGGCAAGAGACGCACTACTAACGAGAAAGGCCGATAGAGCTAGAAGCGGCAGAAAACGCATAGGGAGCCCCATTTCGATTCACCGAATTCTCGCACGCGCGACACGAGTTATTGACGAAAAACGGACTTTCCGGCATACTCATAAGAGTGCCTCCGCTCTGTGCGGGGGCCAGTCATATGTACCACGGCCGAACGGCTCATCCAGCCAGCAGTTGAAGACAAGCAATTCCGGATGGGTTCAGCGCGCAACAGTCGCTGCTTGGTTCGAGCGGTGGGAGACGAGGAAAAATGGCAAGAAAACTCTCTAAGAACATGGTGAAGGCGCGCGCGCTCGTGGAGCACCGCCCGTACACCCTGATCGACGCAGTCCCCCTCCTGAAGAAAGCCAAGTATGCCAAGTTCGACGAGACCGTCGACCTGAACATCCGTCTTGGCGTCGACCCGAAGCACGCCGACCAGATGGTCCGCGGCACGGTCGTCCTTCCCCACGGCCTGGGCAAGACCAAGATCGTCGCCGTTATCACCTCGGGTGACAAGATCGCCGAAGCGCTGGCAGCCGGAGCCGAGTTCGCCGGCGGCGACGATATCGTCGAGAAGATCCAGAAGGAAAACTGGACGGCCTTCGACGCCCTGATCGCCACGCCCGACATGATGAAGTCAGTCGGCCGCCTGGGCAAGGTGCTCGGACCGAAGGGCCTGATGCCCAATCCCAAGACCGGCACCGTAACCACCGACGTGGTTGGCGCGATCAAAGAGATCAAGGCCGGCAAAGTGGAGTTCCGCACTGACAAGACCGCGCTGGTCCACGTTCCCGTGGGCAAGCTCTCGTTCGACCCGCAGAAGCTGGTCGACAACGCCATGACCGTCATCAGTTCGGTGCTGAAGGCCAAGCCGTCCGCCGCCAAGGGCAAGTACGTCAAGGGCATCACCATCAGCTCCACCATGGGTCCCGGCATCCAGCTTGACTCGACCGTCACCGAAGCCGCGGGCAAGGCGTCGTAAAGCAGCCGCCGGCCGGGTTGGCTGGCGTGCATTTCAGGTTTCCGCCGCATACGGCGCAAATTTTCAGCTAGCAGTTACGGGCTAGCAGCTAAAGGCTAGGGTTTTTATGGCACTGACCAAAGCAAAGAAAGCGGAAAAGGTGACCGCGCTCGCCACCGAGCTCGAACACTCCACCTCCGCAATTGTCGGCACCTTCAAGGGTCTTACCGCGGCCAAGGACTACGACCTGCGGAAGACCATCCGCCAGGCCGGCGGCAGCTACCACGTGGTCAAGAACAAGCTGGCCGCGCGCGCCTCCGAGGGCACCAAGATTGAAGCTGCGCTGCAGGGGCTCAAGGGCGTCTCCTCGGTTGCCTACACCTCCGGCGATCCGGTGGCGCTGGCCAAGGCGCTCTCCACCTGGGTGAAGGACCACGCGGAGTTTACCTTCAAGCTGGGCATCGTCGAGGGCAAGGTCATCACGGTCGACGAGATCAAGGCGCTGGCCACCATGCCGGGCAAGGAAGAGCTCTTCTCGAAGCTCCTCTTCCTGATTCAGTCGCCCGCGCAGCGTTTGGTTACGGTCATCAACGCTACCGGCCGCGATCTCGCGGTGGTCATTAACCAGGGCGTCGAAAAGGGCAAGTTCGCCGGCCCCGCAGCCGCTCCTGTCGCTGAGGCAGCCGCAGTGGAAGCGCCCGCAGCGCCGGTCGCGGAAGCCGAGGCCCCAGTTGCGGAAGCTGTCGCGGTTGTCGAGGCTGCTCCGGCTGCGGAAGTCGCGGAAGAAGCTGCACCTGTCGCGGAAGCGGCAGCTGAATCACCCGCCGTCGACCCGGTCGAAGGCGCATAAAAATTTCGCTTCATCCCCCTCGGGTGCGCTGGTCTGGAGCTTGTCTGGGCTTCGCCGGCGCAACGGAAACTCGATGGGATAGAGGCAGCCGAAGCGGCAGTCAGGCTTCGGAGACACAATAAGCACCACGCAGCACAAGTTCTAAATCGACTTTTAGGAGAAATAAAATGGCAGACATTCAGCAGTTGGAAGATCAGATCGTTAGCCTGAGCCTGCTCGAGGCTTCCGAGTTAGTGAAGAAGCTCGAGGCCCGTCTCGGCGTCTCGGCGGCAGCGGCCGTCGCAGCAGCTCCGGCAGCCGGCGGCGGCGCGGCAGCGGCAGCTCCGGTCGAGGAGAAGACCGAGTTTACCGTCATCCTCAAGGACGCCGGCGCGAACAAGATTTCCACCATCAAGGCCGTCCGCGAAGTCACCAGCCTGGGCTTGAAGGAAGCCAAGGACCTGGTCGACGGCGCGCCCAAGCCTCTGAAGGAGAACATCTCCAAGGAAGATGCGGCCGCCATCGCCAAGAAGTTCGAAGGCGTCGCAACCGTCGAGATCAAGTAAGCTCTGTGTTTAGTGGAGCTTACGGGTCGGTTGGGGCATTCCAGGTTCCGCAATTCGGGGTCTACGGGCAGGCCGGAGCATTCCGCTCCGGTGCTTTCTCTCCGCCCGTAGACTCCCACTTGCGCGTTATTGCAAAAAGGGGTATCCTTGTCGTTGGAGAACCGCCTCTGCCTTGGTGTGCTAGTAGGCAGACAGCGCTTCCGGACACTCGCGAATTTCGTTTTTATACGGCAATCTTCCGGTCCATCCCGCGTGCGCGGGCTACGGGGCCGGCCATCATGCGTTCTGGCGGCGGACACGCATGGTGACACAGGAACAGTAGCGGCAGCAAAACCTTGAAGCTAGGCGAGCTTCAAAGGGTGGCAGGCATCCAGTCAGATACAGCAATAGTGCACAAGTCGGTTTTTGCGCTCACGGGAGGTGCTGTCCCTGCGGGCGCATTTCTGCGTGTGCACACACAGCCAGTCTCCGCCCCACCCGGAAGCCCGCGAAATCACCCGCACGCGCACTTTATAGCAGTTCCCGCAGTCCGGCGATAGTTAAATTTTCGCCCCGGCAGTAGAGGCAAGAGTCAGCAGCAGGCGCACCGGCCAAACCGCATCGAGGGCGGCCAGGCCCACAAAGCGCAATCGGTACCAAACCCGGAGAGCAGCAGGCGCGGCTCTCCACCTTCGCGAACAGCAGCCCGCCGGCGGGCAGCGCAAGCGAAGGCCTCGAACAGAGAATGCTCAGCAGTTGCCGAGAAGTTTAGGAGAACCCCAGCATGCCCAGTGAAATGCGCGCGATCCGCACCCGGCTCGATTTTTCCAAGATTCCAACCTCCATCCAGATCCCCAATCTCATCGAAGTCCAGCGCCGCAGCTACGAGCGCTTCCTGCAGATGGACAAACTCCCCCAGGAGCGCGAGGACAATGGCCTGCAGTCGGTCTTCACCTCGGTCTTCCCCATCACCGACTTCCGCAACGTCTCCGAGCTGGAGTTCGTCGACTACTCCATCGGCAACTGGGAGTGCAAGTGCGGCTACCTCAAGGGTCTGAACCACCTGCGCACCGCCTGCGCCAACTGCGGCCACATGGTCATCACCGACCCCTTCCACCCGGGCGAAGTGCTCTGCGGTTATTGCGGGACTTACAACAAGAACACCCCCGACTTCTGCACCAAGTGCGGCGACCCCGTCGGTCTGCAACTGAAGTACGACCAGGCCGAGTGCGAAGAGCGCGGCATGACCTACTCCGCTCCGCTGAAGGTCACCATCCGCCTGAAGATTTACGACAAGGACCCCGAGACCGGGGTCAAGAGCCTGCGCGACATGAAGGAGCAGGAAGTCTTCTTCGGCGACATTCCGCTGATGAGCCAGAACGGCACCTTCATTGTCAACGGCACCGAGCGGGTCATCGTCTCGCAGCTCCACCGCTCGCCCGGCGTGTTCTTTGAGTGCGCCAACAACCGCACCTACTTCCTGGGCAAGATCATCCCGTACCGCGGCAGCTGGGTGGAGTTCGAGTACGACCAGAAGAACACCCTCTACGTTCGCATCGATCGCAAGCGCAAGTTCCTGGGCACCATCTTCCTGCGGGCTTTGGGTCTCCGCACCGACGAAGAGATCCTCAAGACCTTCTACACCGTCGACACCATCAATATCGCTGACGGCAAGCTGCATTGGAAGGTAACCCCCGAAGGTCAGGCGACCAATCTCCAGGGCACGCGTCCAGCTCACGCCGTCAGCGCCGGTAAAGAGGAGCTCGCGCCCGCCACGCGCAAAATCTCGCCTCACTCCATCAAGCTGCTGCGCTCGCACAAGATCGACTCGGTCGAGGTTGAGCCCGCCGAGTTCGACGGCGCGATGACTGCCTCCGACGTCGTCGACCTCACCACCGGCGAGTTGCTCTACGAGGCCAACCAGGAGCTCACCGCCGACAAGCTGCACAAGGTGCTCCAGTCCGGCGTCACCTCGATCGAGGTCTTCTTCCCCGAGCGCGACGACGTGGGCAACATCATCACCAACACCCTCCGCCGCGACTCCGTGCGCAAGCCCGAGGAAGCGCTGATCGAGATCTACCGCAAGCTGCGTCCCGGCGACCCGCCCACGCTCGACACCGCCAGCGCGCTCTTCGAGGGCATGTTCTTCGACCCGCGCAAGTATGACTTCTCGCGCGTCGGCCGCCTCAAGTTCAACATCAAGCTTTACGAGAACCAGGACGCCAGCGGCCTGGACAAGCGCACTCTTACCCCCGAGGACTTTTACGGGACGATCCGCTATCTCCTGAAGCTGCGCAAGAACATCGGCACCGTGGACGACATCGACCATCTCGGCAACCGCCGCGTGCGCGCTGTCGGCGAGCTGATGGAGAACCAGTTCCGCATCGGCCTGGTGCGCATGGAGCGCGCCATCAAGGAGAAGATGTCGGTCTACCAGGAGATGTCGACGGCCATGCCGCACGACCTCATCAACGCCAAGCCGGTGATGGCCGCCATCCGCGAGTTCTTCGGTTCCTCGCAGCTCTCGCAGTTTATGGACCAGACCAACCCGCTCTCCGAGATCACCCACAAGCGCCGCCTGTCGGCCCTTGGACCAGGTGGTTTGTCCCGTGAGCGCGCCGGCTTCGAAGTCCGTGACGTGCACCCGACGCACTACGGACGCATCTGCCCCATTGAGACGCCGGAAGGCCCGAACATCGGCCTCATCTCGTCGCTCTCCTGCTTCGCGCGGATCAATGAATACGGCTTCATCGAGTCGCCCTACCGCCGGGTCAAGGACGGCAAGGTGCTCGACTTCGTCTCCGTCGCCAACGCCGGCGAGTCCGGCCTGCGTCAGGGCGACCATCTCGAAATCACCGAGGCCAACAAGCTCAACGCCCAGCTCAAGAAAGACAAGAAGCGCGCCATGGAGCTGGAGCCCTACAGCTTCTACCTCTCCGCTTGGGAGGAAGATCGCCACACCATTGCCCAGGCCAACATCGAGCTCGACGCCAAGGGCCACATTGTCCAGAACGTAGTCGACGCCCGCCGCCAGGGCAACTTCGTTCTGGTCCCCAAGGGCGATGTGGACTACGTCGACGTCTCGCCCAAGCAACTGGTCTCGGTCGCCGCTTCGCTGGTGCCGTTCCTGGAACACGACGACGCCAACCGCGCGCTGATGGGCGCCAACATGCAACGCCAGTCCGTTCCGCTGCTGGTCTCGGAAGCTCCCTTCGTCGGCACCGGCATGGAGGGCGTCACCGCCCGCGACTCCGGCGCCGTCATCCTGGCCAAGCGCAATGGGATCGTGGATTCGGTCGACTCCGAGCGCATCATTGTCCGCGTCGAAGGCGAGCATCACCCCACACAACTCTCGCGCGAGGTCGGCTCCGACATCTACCAGCTCACCAAGTTCAAGCGTTCCAACCAGAACACCTGCATCAACCAGAAGCCGGTGGTTCGCCACGGAGACCGCGTCCTCAAGGGCCAGGTCATCGCCGACGGCCCCTGCACGGAGCAGGGCGAGCTCGGCCTCGGCCGCAACGTCCTGGTCGCCTTCATGCCGTGGCGCGGGTACAACTTCGAGGACGCGATCCTCATCTCCGAAAAGCTGGTCAAGGATGACTACTACACCTCCATCCACATCGAGGAGTTCGAGATCGAAGCCCGCGACACCAAGCTCGGGCCGGAAGAGATCACCCGCGACATCCCCAACGTCAGCGAGCACGCCCTGCGCGATCTCGACGAGTCGGGAATCATCCGCATTGGCGCCAAGGTTGGTCACAACGACATCCTCGTCGGCAAGGTAACGCCCAAGGGCGAAACCCAGCTCACTCCCGAAGAGAAGCTGCTGCGCGCCATCTTCGGCGAGAAGGCCGGCGACGTCCGCGACGCCTCGCTCACCTGCCCTCCGGGCATCGAGGGCACCATCGTCGACGTCCGCATCTTCTCCCGCAAGGGTCAGGAGAAGGACGAGCGCGCCAAGCAGATCGAGATGGAGCAGATCGAGAAGCTGGAGCGCAACCTCGCCGACGAAATCCGCATTCTCACCGACGAGCGGCTCAAGCGCCTCGAAGGTATCCTCGGCGGCAAGGAAGTCCTCGCCGACCTGCATGACGAGCGCACCAACAAGAAGCTGCTGAACAAGGGCGACGTCCTCGACCGCGACACCATCGAGCTGATCAGCACCCGCAACCTCAAGCGCATCCGGTATGCGGATAAAGACCCGCGTGTGAATGAGCAGATCGATGAGATCGAGGAGATGACCTCGCGCCAGATCGATGTTCTCCGCAAGATCACCAACGAGAAGATCGGCAAGATGCAGAAGGGCGACGAGCTCGCTCCCGGCGTCATCAAGATGGTCAAGGTCTACATCGCCATGAAGCGCAAGCTCTCCGTCGGCGACAAGATGGCCGGCCGCCACGGCAACAAGGGCGTCATCGCACGCATCCTACCCGAGGAGGACATGCCCTACCTCCCTGACGGGACGCCGGTGGAGATCGTCCTCAACCCGCTCGGCGTGCCATCCCGTATGAACGTCGGTCAGATCCTCGAAACCCACCTCGGCTGGGCCGCATACACCCTGGGCCGGCAGATCGCCGAGGCAGCCGAGCAGATGACCAAGGCCAGCGAAGTTCGCGAGCTTCTAAAGGCGCGCTTCGCCGGGACCGCCGCACTCACCCAGCTTCTGGAACTCGACGACGAACAGACCATCCGCGTCGCCGCCGGCATGAAGCGTGGCATCTGGTTCGGCACCGCGGTCTTCGACGGCGCGCGCGAGACTGAGATCAAGGCCCTGCTCGCCGCCTCCGGCCTGCCCAGCTCGGGCAAGTCGCTGATGTACGACGGCATGACCGGCGACGAGTTCGAGCAGCCTGCAACGGTTGGCTATATCTATATGCTCAAGCTCTCGCATCTGGTTGACGACAAGATCCACGCACGGTCGATCGGTCCGTACAGCTTGATCACGCAACAGCCTCTCGGCGGCAAGGCCCAGTTTGGCGGACAGCGCTTCGGCGAGATGGAAGTCTGGGCGCTGGAAGCCTACGGCGCCGCCTACATCCTGCAGGAGTTGCTCACCGCCAAGTCCGACGACGTCTACGGCCGCACCAAGATCTACGAGGCCATCGTCAAGGGTGAGGCCGCAATCGAACCGGGCGTGCCCGAGTCGTTCAACGTGCTGATCCGCGAACTGCAATCGCTTTGCCTGGACGTCGAGCTGATCAAGCTTGCCGACCAGAAAAAAGTACCGCTGCCCTCGATCGCCGCAGCCGACTAACGCAAGACGCTCCTGAGATAGGCCCGGACTTTAGTCCGGGCACTCAAGGGCCAAAAAAGATTTGGGGGCTTTAGCCCCCGGGATACAAGCAACACCACAATCGAAGACAAGCACCTGCACCAGAACCACCGGCATCGCGATGCGCCGAAAGTCATCGCGGAACAGATTCGGTAACCGCAGCCCACCCGCTGCACCTGCTAGCGCAGAAGAACAAACGGAGACGCCCACTATGTTCCGCTCCAGTCCATTCGAACTCCTCGGACCCATCATCGACTTCGACGCCATCAAGATTCAGCTCGCCTCCCCGGAGAAGATCCGCTCCTGGTCGCACGGCGAAGTGACGAAGCCTGAGACCATCAACTACCGGACCTTCAAGCCGGAGCGCGACGGCTTGTTCTGCGCCCGCATCTTTGGCCCCATCACCGACTGGGAGTGCCTCTGCGGCAAGTACAAGCGGATGAAGCACCGCGGCGTCATCTGCGATAAGTGCGGCGTCGAAGTCACGCTTTCCAAGGTTCGCCGCGAGCGGCTCGGCCACATCGAGCTGGCTTCGCCCTGCTCCCACGTCTGGTTCTTCAAGGGCCTTCCCAGCCGCATCGGCCACTTGCTCGACATTAGCCTGCGCGAGCTCGAAGCTGTTCTCTACTTCGAAAGCTACGTCGTCGTCGACGCCGGCGACGCGCCCGTCAAGGAGCGCGAGGTCATCAAGGACGAGACCCGCTTCCGCGAGCTCGACCAGCAGTACCGCCCCACAGGTTTTAAGGCGATGATGGGCGCCGAGGCCATCAAGGAGCTCCTCAAGAGGGTCGACGTCACCGAGCTGTCCGTTGAGCTTAGGGACCGCATGAAGAACGAGACCTCGCTGCAGAAGAAGCTCAAGTTCTCCAAGCGCCTCAAGATCGTCGAGGCCTTCCGCAAGTCCGACAACAAGCCGCAGTGGATGATCCTCGACGTGATCCCCGTTATCCCGCCAGAGCTTCGCCCCCTCGTGCCACTCGACGGCGGCCGCTTTGCCACGTCTGACTTGAACGACCTCTATCGCCGCGTCATCAACCGCAACAACCGCCTCAAGAAGCTGATGGACCTGCATGCTCCTGAAGTGATTGTGCGAAATGAGAAGCGCATGTTGCAGGAAGCCGTCGACGCCCTCTTCGACAACGGCCGCCGCGGTCGCGTCCTGCGCGGAGCCAACAACCGTCCGCTCAAGTCGCTCTCGGACACCCTAAAGGGCAAGCAGGGCCGCTTCCGCCAGAACCTCCTCGGCAAGCGCGTCGACTACTCCGGCCGGTCAGTCATCGTCGTCGGCCCCGAGCTGAAGCTTCACCAGTGCGGCCTGCCCAAGAAGATGGCGCTCGAGCTCTTCAAGCCCTTCATCTACCACCGCCTTGAGCAGACCGGCCACTGCACCACCATCAAGCAGGCCAAGGAAATGGTGGAGATGCAGGAATCCATCGTCTGGGACATTCTGGAAGAGGTCATCAAGGACCATCCCATCCTGCTCAACCGCGCCCCGACCCTCCACCGCCTAGGCATCCAGGCGTTTGAGCCGGTGCTGGTCGAAGGCAAGGCCATCAAGATCCACCCGCTGGTCTGCACCGCCTTCAACGCCGACTTCGACGGCGACCAGATGGCCGTGCACATCCCGCTCTCGCCCGAAGCCCAGATTGAGGCCTCGGTGCTGATGCTCGCCTCGCACAACATCCTTTCGCCCGCCAGCGGCCAGCCCATCACCGTGCCCACGCAGGACATGGTGCTCGGCATCTACTACCTCACTAAGGCCAAGGTCAACGCCAAGGGCGAGGGCCGCGTCTTCGCCAACATCGAAGAGGTCTACATGGCGCTCGAGGCCAAGCAGGTCGAGACGCTCACGCCCATCCGCCTGCGCCACACCGGCCCGGTGCTGGACATGACCACCGCCTACGACGACCAGGACATCACCCACACCGAGCCGGTCGAGTTCGCCAAGCAGTTCATCAACACCACCGTCGGCCGCGCCATCTTCAACGACGCCCTCCCCGAAGGCATGCCCTACGTCAACGGCCTGCTCAAGAAGAAGGGAATCGGCCAGCTGGTCAACTACTGCTACCTCAACCTCGGCCTCGAGACCACCGTCAAGACCCTGGACCGGATCAAGGACCTCGGCTTCCGTTACGCCACTCAGTCCGGCCTCTCCGTTGGCCTCGACGACATGGTTATCCCCGACTCCAAGTACACCCTGGTCGGCGACGCCGAAAAGCAGGTGCTCGCCATGCAGCAGCAGTACCTCGACGGGGCCATCACCAACGGTGAGCGCTCCAACAAGGTCATCCAGATGTGGTCCGGAGTCACGGAGCGCGTCGCCGACGAGATGTTCAACAACATGAAGCGCGCCGACAAGGAAGGCGCCATGAACCCCATCTACATCATGGCCGACTCCGGCGCCCGCGGATCGAAACAGCAGATCCGCCAGCTCTCCGGCATGCGCGGCCTCATGGCCAAGCCCTCCGGCGAAATCATCGAGACCCCTATCACGGCCAACTTCCGTGAAGGCCTCACCGTGCTGCAGTACTTCATCTCGACCCACGGCGCGCGCAAGGGCCTGGCCGACACCGCACTCAAGACTGCCGACTCCGGCTATCTCACCCGCCGTCTGGTCGACGTGGCCCAGGACGTCATCATCAGCCACCACGACTGCGGCACCGTCGAAGGCATCTACGTTACCCCCATCATCGAAGCCGGCGAGACCATCGAGCCCCTGCGTGACCGCATCATCGGTCGCGTTTCGCTCGAGAAGCTCAAGGACTACGAGGGCAAGACCATCGTCGAAGTCAACCAGGAGATCGACGAGAACCTCGCCTCCGCTATCCAGGCTGCCGGAATTGAGCGCGTCAAAATCCGCTCCGTGCTCACCTGCGAGTCCAAGCGCGGCGTCTGCATCCTCTGCTACGGCCGTAACCTCGGCTCCGGCAAGATGGTGGAGATGGGCGAGGCCGTCGGCGTGATCGCGGCGCAGTCCATCGGCGAGCCCGGCACCCAGCTCACCATGCGTACCTTCCACATCGGCGGCACCGCATCGCGCGTATCCGACGCCTCTCACCTCGAGTCCAAGAACGCCGGCACCGTGCGCTTCATCAATCTGGTCACCGTCCGCTCCAAGGATGGCGGCCTGATTGCCATGAACCGCAACGGCTCGATCGCGATCGTCGACGACAAGGGCCGCGAGAAGGAGCGTTACGCCATCGTCTATGGCGCCAAGCTCCGGGTCGAAGAGGGAGCCAAGGTCACCCAGGGCAGCACCCTGGGCGAGTGGGACCCCTACACCTTCTCGCTGCTCACGGAAATCGCCGGCACCGTCCAGTTCAAGGACCTGCAGGAAGGCGTCACCCTCAACGAAGAAGTCGACGAAGTCACCGGCCTCTCGCGCCTGGTGGTCGCCGACTCCTCCGACGAAAAGCGCCAGCCCGCTATCCTGGTCAAGGCAGCCTCCGGCAACAAGCGCTACCTCATGCCATCGCGCGCCCACCTTATGGTCGCCGACGGCGAAGAGGTCTTCCCCGGCGACATCCTGGCCAAGATCCCCCGCGAGACCACCCGCACCAAGGACATCACCGGCGGTCTGCCCCGCGTGGTCGAGCTGTTCGAAGCCCGCAAGCCTCGCGATCCGGCTATCATCAGCAAGATCGACGGCGTCGTTCGCTTCGGCGAGGTCGCCAAGGGCCAGCGCAAGGTCTACGTCACCGCCGACAACGGCCAGGAAGAGGAGTACAGCGTTCCGCGCGGCGTCTACGTCAACGTGCAGGAAGGCGAGCGCCTGCGCGCCGGCGATGCCCTGATCGACGGTCCCCGCAACCCGCACGACATCCTGGAAGTCCTCGGCGAACGCGCCCTGCAGATGTACCTGGTCAACGAAATCCAGGAGGTCTACCGCCTCCAGGGTGTCGCCATCTCCGACAAGCACATCGAGACCATCGTTCGCCAGATGCTGCGCTGGGTCAAGATCGAGGAGGTTGGCGACTCAGCCTTCCTGCTCGAGCAGCAGACGGATCGCTTCCGGTTCAACGAGGAGAACCAGCGCGTGCTGATGGCAGGCGGACGTCCGGCCATCGGGCGCAGCTTGCTGCTCGGCATCACCAAGGCGTCGCTCTCTACCGACAGCTTCATCTCGGCGGCGAGTTTCCAGGAGACCACCCGCGTGCTCACCGAAGCCAGCATCAACGGTTCCGTCGACACGCTGCGCGGCCTCAAGGAAAACGTCATCGTCGGCCGCCTCATTCCCGCCGGTACCGGCATGGAGTACTACCGCAACGTCCAGCTTTCTCCTGAACTAGAAGAGGTAGCCGCTCAAGTTCAGCAGGAAGTCACCGCAGCCATCGAAGCCGAAGAGCGCGAACTCGAACTCATGCGCATGGAAGGCGAACAAGAAGAAATGGCCGCGGAATAAGGCCGCCACATAACCCGGCAGTCCTGTCAGGATCACCACAGAAACCGGGTGGCCCATCCTTTCACAGTTTCATCGTGAAAGGGTGGGTTGCCTTTTTTGTGCCACCACCACATATCCGCCGTAAACTCATCCCATGCCAAAGGGCCTCTATCGTTGCCAAAACACCGGTGACCTTCACTTCATCACCATCAGTTGCCATCGCCACGCCCACATCCTCAAATCCCCCGAGGCCTGCAATACCCTACAGAGAATCCTCGAAGAGACTCGCCAGAAATACATCTTCCAGATCCTCGGCTACGTCTTCATGTCGAACCACATCCATCTCCTTGTACCCGCACTCCTCGAAGGCTCGTTCGGCTCCCGCAAATGGATGGCCGCCCGCCTCGGCGCGCAGGGCGGCAAAGCGCGCTCGCTCGCCAAGCGCACTGCCGCCCGCGCCAACGGAGCCCTCGGCGGCCGTCCCCGCAAGTCCGCCACCCGCTGAGTGGCCTCCCGTTTCTCCGATTTGCAGTTGATCTTCCGGATCGACGTTGCTACTCTTGTCCCGTTTGAAAAGGGTCTTCATCGCGGGCCATGAATACTATGCAACGTGCTATCTGGGTTTCATGCTTTGTCCTCGCTTCCTCGGCCCTGCTCGCAGTCCACGCACAGAACAACCCGGCGCCGGCTCCCGCCGTTGCAGACAATCATCCGGCCCAAGCCGCTGATAAAGGGCCCGCTGTGGATTACCCGACCAATCGCGCCGGGATCTTGATCCAGGGCGCCGAATGGACCGCAGTCGCAAGTCAGTACCCTCAAAAAACCAAGGTGGCGCACAGCCTCGCGGCAAACCTCTCGTATGGAATAGTCCCGGCGAAAATTGTGGCCGAATACGACGGCGAGCACGCCTCCACCCAGACAGAGGCGGCACAGCCCACCATCTGCATCTGTCATTTCTACTCAATTCCCGGCGCCCCGGTGCTGGTCAGGCTGCACCCGAAGAAAGGCGCAAGGGAACTCGATGGCGGCAGGATGATCGTCTATCCGGTCGTCGGTGGTTCAAGAATGGCAGATGCCAATAAGACCGATCTGGTTCCGGCCGATGTCTCCCAACCAGAGCCGCAGTACTGGCTGATTCGGCCGCAATCCCCCCTGGAACCCGGCGAGTACGCGCTGATGCTGGGGACTCAGAACATCAGCATCTTTCCGTTCACCGTGCTGCCGCCCTCCCACCCAGGCCCGGCCAACTGACCTGACTTGTACTCGCAGAGCTTTTGCGCCCGCTACTTCACCGGGCCGATGCGGTGAGTGTCGAGCGCGATGTCGTCGTAATAGATGTCAAAGGGGACAGGCGCGGCGCCGCGGAGCAGAAAGCCGAATGCGACGTCCGTGAAGGCGCCGATCAGGCCGGTGGATTGGGTGGTGGACTTGAAGGTGAAGGGCGTATCCATCACCTGCTCGCCGTCGACCCAGATGGTCTCCCGGTCGGGCTGGTCGTTGAACTCCCACTCGAGCAGGAACCAGTGGCCGAGCGGGAGCGGTGGTCCTGCATGCCAGTCTTCGCCACCGTCAACGTCATTGGTGAAGGTGGTCTGGAAATTGCCGTGGGACGTGGCGATCTCGAAGAACCTGGAGTGGGGGAAGCCGGGGCCGCCGGCGGTGATGAAGACGGTATGGCGATCGGGAACGACCGGCGCGATGTAGACGTATGCGCGGCCGAAGTGGTGGTGCTGGAGCGGCTGGGGCAGGTTCTTCGCCTCGAGGAAGGCGTGGGTGCGCTGCGCGGGCGCGGGGCAGCGCGCCAGCAGAGCGTACTTGCCGTGCGCCACCTTGTCCGATTGAACGCTGAGGATAGCGTCGCCGGTTACGTCCTGGGTCCAGACGTTCTTGTCGATCGCGCCGGATTCAAAGTCCTCAGAGAACAGCGGCCTGGACGCTGGTTGGGGCTTCGGTGCGGCGGGCGCTGCTGACGGCGCAGGCGCGGCGAAGACGACCAGGGCGAAGAGGAGAGCTTGGATGAGGGCTTGAGGCATGGGGGAAAGGATACGCCTGGGCGGCTGGCTGGCGCGAGTATCTCGAGGCAAAACGAAAACGCCAGAGACCGTGGGGTCTCTGGCGCTTCATTCTTGAGGAACTCGCAGTTTCAAATCGGCGCTGCGTCTTCCGGCTACCGTCAAGCCAACCCCCGATTTGCACCGGCGATCAACCTTTCAGCCTCGCCTTCCAATTGACCTCCGACTTGCGTCGGCGATCCATCTCCGGCTCTGCCTTCCAACCCAACCTCCGACTCTCATCGACCGTCAGATCCTTCGACTTGCCCTCAGATCAACCTCCAACTTGCGTTGGCGACCAACCTTCCGGCCTGCCTTCCGGCCAACCTTTGACTTGCGTCTCCGGCCAACCTTCAAGCCCAGCCTTCGCACCGACCTACGACTTGCGCCGCCTGCCGATCCTCCGGCCTGTCCTTCCGACTGATCTCCAGCTTGCGCCTTCAACCAGTCTTCCGGCTCAACCTTCCGGCTGACTTCCAGCTTGCGCCTTGGTTCAACCTTCCGGTTCCGCCTTCGAACCTAACTTCCGACTCTCATCGGCCGCTCAATCCCTTCGGCGCTGCCTTCCAGCCAACCTGCAGCTTGCGCCGCCGATCAACCTTCCAGCCCTGCCTGACGGACCAACGTTCCGACTCCGGCTGTCGCATCTCCGGCTCTGCTTCCCGGTCCTGTCTCCGACTCGCGTCTTCGACCGACCTTTCCGCCTGGCCTTCGAACTCAACCTCCGTCTCATCGGGCTGTGGCACCCCGTCGGCGCTGCCGACCGGCTAACCTGCGGCTTGCGCCGCCGATCCACCGTCCGACCCTGCCTGACGGACCAACAACCGACTCCTCGGTGTTGCATCTCTGGCGCCGCTTCCGGCCGATCCTTGACTCGCGTCTCCGATCAACCTTCGGCTACCTTCGGGCCAATCTCCAACTTGCGCTGGCGACCAACCCTCCGGCTGAACCTTCCTGTCAATCTCCAGCTTGCGCTTTCGATCAACCTTCCGGCTGCCTTCGGATCTAATCTTCGGCTTTCGCCTCGACTGATCCTCTGGCTGTCTTCCGATCCTGTCTTTGGCTTGCGCCTCCAACCGATCTTCCGGTTCCGCCTTCGAACTCAACCTCCGACTAACTACGTGTCATCAGTTGAGAAGGACATTAAGAGTGCCCGACCTGTGCACGCAAGTGCAAATCCCACGATTTCTGTGGATTTCCTTTGAAGTCCGCTATCCATGCGGATTCCAACGACTTAACATCTTTCAAACTGCACCAGCGCCGATGCATAGCACTTCCGGTTTTACTCAGGGCTGCGCGGGCATCCAGCCGTGCAATTGCATCCAGTCCGCAATCAGCGTCGGGTTCACCTTCAGCTCTGGCGGTGAGGTCGGGTCGTCGCCCATGTGGGTCCCGTGAGCCCCAAGCTCGAAGATGTGCAGTTCCACCGGCACGCCCGCCTGCTTCAGCGCGATGTAGAACTGGGCCGCGTTCAGCGAACTCACTGTCTTGTCGCCGGTGGTGGAGTAGATAAACGACGGGCTGGTGTCCGCCGTCACGTGCTTCACCGGGTCGATCGCGTCGATCACCGTCTGCGTCGGGTGCTGCCCCAGGATGGACGCCAACGGCGTCTGCCCCGCCAGCGAGTTGATGTCCAGCGACAGCCCGCCGTAGGAGATGATTGCGAAGTCAGGCCGGTCCGACTGCTGCTCCACCGGGTCCTTCGCCGCCGGATTCGCCGAGTGATGGATCGTGGCCATGTAGCCCGCCAGGTGCCCGCCCGCGGAGAACCCCCAGATTCCGATGGCGTCCGGCTTTACGCCCAGGTCCGCCGCATGCGCCCGCACATACCGGATCGCTCTCGATGCGTCCAGCATTTGCGCCGGATACATGTACGCCGGCGCCAGCCGGTACTCCAACACGAACGCGGAGACGCCGTGCGCTGCCAGCCAACGCGCCTCCAGGGCGCCCTCCTGGGGCATCACCAGGTGGGTGTAGCCGCCGCCCGGCATCACAATCACCGCCGTATGCGGCCCGGCGCCGGCGGCAGGATAGGTGAAGATCTTGGGAATATCGCCGTCCGTAGTCCCACGCTGCAACGGCGCGCCATCGGGCCAGAGCACAATTCTGTCGGTGAATCCAGGGGGTGGGGCGGTCTGGGTCGTCGCCGGCGGCGTCGCGGCGGTCTGTGGCGCGGCGACCGCAGGTGTCTGCGCGGTAAGCGGAAGGACGAGAAAGAACGGGAGGGCGGCGAGGGCTGTTCGATTCATAGCTGGAAAGGATATCGCACCAACCCAGCGGCTGGGAACCAGGGCTGTCTGGCGCGAGTCCGCCAGGCTGAACGCCCTCTTATCCCATATTTGTTTAGTTGTCCCTCCGGTTGATAATGCGGCGGGCATACCAGCGGATGGCGCAGTGGCAGCAATCGAGGTTGCAATCTCCAACGTGGGACGCGGTTGTGCCGTGGGACGGATCCAGGTCCTGAACGCAAGGCTCGATATCCTGGTCGCCCACTTCCGCCCACAAGGGAGCCAGCGCCGCAGCCTCGGTCTCCGCTTCGGGTTCTGAAGCGATGAACGGGCATCGGATTGGCCGTGAGGGATCGGGGTTTTTGCCCATGATGGTCCTTCGTTCGCCGAAGAGAGCTTGGGGAGCCGGTCAAGCAAACACAACCACAGGGTTCCGACTCTCATCGGACTTTCATCACAGGGCAATAACGATAGGAGCCAGCAGGAGAAATAACTGTGTCTTGTATCACAGCTCAACGTGATGTATGACCTAATCACTCCCATGCGTCTTTTTGTCGGTCTGCCCATCCCGGCCCGCCTGGCCCAGGCCCTTGCCCACTTGGCCCAGGCGACCGGCCTCGCCAACGCCCGCTGGACGCCGCCGGAGAACATTCACCTCACCCTCGTCTTTCTGGGCGAAGTTGCCGAAGACAGACTCCCCACCGTGGTTCACGAGCTGAACGAGCTGGACGCGGAGCCTCTCCAGATTCGATTGACGCGGCTGGACACCTTTGCTCGCGCGGGGGTGCTCTTCGTCGACGTCGAACCCACTCCCAAGCTGCTTCAGTTTCAAGCCCAGGTCGCCACCGGAATGGCCCGCTGCGGCTTCGGGCTGGAGCCGCGCCCGTACCATCCCCACATCACGCTGGCGCGGCTGCGGCAACCGGGGAAGCTGAACGGGAAGCACCTGACCCTGCCTCCCGCGCTGCAGCACAGCTTCGCCGTGGACGCAGTCAATCTCTATCGCAGCCATACCACCCCGGGCGGCCCGCACTACGAGGTGCTCGCACAGAATCGACTCTAGCGGGTTGTGGATTGGGGTGCAGGCAGGGGACGAACTATCTGGCGCGTACGGTTCAATGCAAACAAGAGAGCCAGGGCGATGACGATGATGATCGTCCACATTGGCACCTTGGGTCTGCTTGCCCGCATCTCTCTCCTTGCCGAATGAGTCATAGTATAGGGGGAAGGGATAGCCACGATGAAGCGCATCTTTACGCTGGTCCTCGGCGCGTTGGCCATGGTTGCGGTGGCGCTGATCTCCGCGTTCATTGCCATGCGCCTTGCCATCCACGGGCGCGAGGCGGTGGTTCCCGCGCTTACCGGCCTCAGCGTCGCCGATGCCAGCAAGGCGGCAGGCAGCAAGGGCCTGCAACTGAACCTGGAGAACCGCTTTTATTCCAGCGACGTTCCCGCCGGCCGCATTCTGGCGCAGGATCCGGCGCCGGGCTCACGAGTCCGCCGCGAGTGGCCGGTCCGCATCACCGAATCGCTTGGCCCGCAGCGCGTCAGCATCCCTAACCTGACCGGCGAGTCTGAGCGTGCTGCCACGATCAGCATCCGCCGGCTCTCGCTGGACCTGGGCGCGGTCGCCTACCTGGGCGTGCCGGGCGACCCCGATGTTGTCCTCGGCCAGACGCCGCCGGTCAACGCCGCCGGAGTCGATGGTCCCCGGGTCAGCCTGCTGGTCAGCGATCCTGGCGACGCTGAGCCGCCCGCTTACGTCATGCCCTCACTGCTCGGCCTCAGCTACTCCGCGGCCAACGCGCGGGCCTCCACCGCCGGCCTCCACCTGGTTGAGGATTCCGCCAACCCGGAACTTGCAGCCCCCGCAGGCCCTGCCGCTGCCGGTACCGCGCCTGCTGTTTCCAGGGCCGCGCCTGCTGCGCCGCCTGCCCCGGTCCCTGCGCCGGCCAGCGGAGTGGGAATTGTGATGGCCCAGTACCCTCAGCCGGGCCGCAAGGTGCTCCAGGGCGAGGCTGTGCACATCACTTTGGGCAATCCCGCACCGCCCGCCGCAATGCAGGTCCAATGAAGAAATTTACCCCGCGGCGCTTGTCGCGGTCACGCGTCACACGCTAGACTCTGACCTCATGAGCCGACCATTCTTGAAGCTTCTCGCCGCCCTCGTCGTCGTTTTCGCCGCCGTATCGCTGCCCGCGCAGGACTGGGCCAAAGCCGCGCTGTTGAAGTCGCCGCGCCACTACGAAATGGTCCCGATCAAGCACGGCGATCGCACAGTAGAGGCGTTCGTGGTGTATCCCGAGGTCAGTCACAAGGCGCCGGTGATCGTGATGATCCACGAGATCTTCGGCCTGAGCGATTGGGCCAAGTTGATGGCCGACGAACTGGCCGCGCAGGGCTACATCGTCGTTGCGCCCGATCTGCTCAGCGGGGCCGGGCCCAACGGCGGCGGCACCGATTCGTTCGCGCCGGCGGACGTCAATCCGGCTGTCTCGCGCCTGAGCGCCGACCAGGTTACCGCGGACCTGGACGCCGCGGCCGACTACGGCAAGAAGCTGCCCGCCGCCAACGGCAAACTCTTCGTTGCGGGCTTCTGCTGGGGCGGAGGCAAGTCGTTCGCGTTCGCTACGCACCGGCATGATCTTTCCGCCGCGTTCGTCTTTTATGGCACGCCGCCGCCGGATGTCACCGCTATTACCGCGCCCGTTTACGGCTTTTACGCAGGCAACGACGCGCGCATCACGGCCACGGTGCCGGCGACGACCGACGCCATGAAAGCCGCCGGCAAGAAGTACGATCCCGTAATCTACGACGGCGCGGGCCACGGCTTTATGCGCGCCGGACAGGCGCCCGATGCCAACGATGCGAATAAGAAGGCCTGGGATGAAGGCTTCAAGCGTATGGTTTCATTGCTCGGCAGCAATAGCGCCGCCAGCGCGAGGCCTGCGCAAAAACCGGCTCGCGGCGGGTCAACTCCGGCGAAGGCCGCGGTCGCCGCGGTGTCCTGCCATGACTCCACGACGGCAGGTGACGGAGAACACGGAGCGATGGCGGACATGGCTGCGATAATGTAAGTGTGAAAACCGTGCCCAGGTCCCCGGTCCCATCGCTGCAAGACGAACTCGACCGCATTACGCAGAATACGCGCGCCCTGGTTCAGCCGGAGCGGCTCGCCGTCTCGGAACAACAAACGGCGGAACTCTTCGCCACCGGGATTGAAGGTCGCATTCTTCGCGCCGGCGCTAAGGCTCCCGAGTTCACCTTGCCCGATGCGCTCACTGGCAAGCAGGTCAGCTCTGCCGACTTGCTCGCGATGGGCCCGCTGGTCGTCAAGTTCTTCCGCGGCCGCTGGTGTCCCTACTGCGTCACCGAGCTTGAAGTCTGGCGTGATCTCCACGCTGAGGTTCGCGGGATGGGAGCATTTTTCGTGGCGATCTCGCCGCAGACCCGGCGCCACAACGACTTCACCCTGCAACAGCACCATCTGCCTTTTCCGATTCTCAGCGATGCAGACGCGGCCGTAGCCGAGCAGTTCGGCATCGCCTATGGCGTGCCGGAGGCGCATCGGGATTACTTCAAGGGAATCCTGGTCAACATCCCATTCGTGAACTCGGGCAATATGTATAAGAGCGCCACCGAAGCAAGCTGGCGGCTTCCGTTGCCGGCGGTTTTTGTCGTCAATCAAGATGGAACCATCGCCTTCAGCGAAGGCCACGCCGACTTCCGCGTTCGTCCCGAGCCGGCTGATGTTCTGGCCGCGCTGGCGGCCCTCGTGCCTTCATCCCGCCCGCCGAGATAAAACCGCGACGAATGGGCACCCGGCGCATACTTGCTGCAGAGGGGATGAAGCCAAATGCTCAAGACTCTTAAGGTTATTATTTCGTTGATATCTGCGTTGTTGGCGGCAGTGGCTGGAGTCTTCGTGGTGGCAATAGTAAAAGCCATCGTGCCAATATTCCGGTTAACATCTGGGACGAGATTTGAAGTTTACGTCCAAGATCCTATCCTGTACACCCTTGGCCCTCTATGGTGTGGGTACATGGCATTCCGAGGGATTATGAGATGGTTTGAGGCGCACCAGGCGAAGCCACAATGACGGAAGCGGCTGTATGCGGTGCCCGGTCGCCTAGCCCCCGGCACCCCGACGCCGCTCCCGAATGAGCTCAGCAACCTCCATAAGTTGTTTGACCTGCCCTGGCATTGCGCGCCGGTCACGCTCCTGAATGGCAGCTTGTTCTCCCTTATAGTTCAATTTCAGATTATTGAAGAAGACCCCGTCGTAGTCGTTCCTTGATCGCTTGCCTCGAATAAGCCCACGAACAATATGCTTCTCAATTGCGCTGCTAACGTGAGCAAATGCAGTCCGATACTCCGGGGCAGTGATTTGTAGGTTGGGGTTCAGCCTCTGTGTCAACGTGTGTGACGAGAAGGTAACGTCTGGCCACTCGTAGATTGCGATCAGAATGTCACCCTCAGCGCCGTCGAATACTGGTTCGGGTCGTGGCATCTAGCTCACCCCTTTAGCTACTTGCTCTCGCGGTATCTCCGGATGAGGTTGCTGGTGGAGGAATCGTGCGTCATTGCAGGCTCGGTGGGGCTTTCCAGTTCGCCGAGGATTTTGGTCGCGAGCACCTTGCCCAGCTCGACGCCCCACTGGTCGAATGAGTCGATATTCCAGATGGCCCCCTGGGTAAACACCGAGTGCTCATACAGCGCGACAAGCTGTCCCAGCACCCTGGGCGTCAGCAGCTCGGCCAGCATGGTGTTCGACGGGCGGTTGCCCTCGAAGACGCGATGCGGGACCAGCCAGTCCGGCGTGCCCTCGGCCTTCACCTGCTCGGCGGTCTTGCCGAACGCGAGCGCTTCGGCCTGGGCAAAGACGTTTGCCATCAGCATGTCGTGGTGCCGTCCGAGCGGGTTCAGCGCCTGCGAAAAGCCAATAAAATCGCAAGGAATCAGCCGCGTCCCCTGGTGAATCAACTGGTAGAAGGAGTGCTGCCCGTTGGTCCCTGGCTCACCCCAGTAGACTGGCCCGGTGTCATAGGTTACGCGCGTGCCATCGAGGGTTACATGCTTGCCATTGGACTCCATCGTCAACTGCTGCAGGTACGCGGGAAAGCGCTTCAGGTACTGCTCATACGGCAGGATCGCGACGGTCTGTGCGTCGAAGAAGTCCGTGTACCAGAGTGTGAGCAAGCCAAGCAGCACGGGCAGATTCTTCTCAAACGGTGTAGTGCGGAAGTGGACATCGATCTCGTGAAATCCGGCAAGCATCGCGCGGAAATCCTCCGGCCCGATCGCAATCATGGTCGATAGGCCGATCGCCGAATCCATGGAGTAGCGCCCGCCAACCCAGTCCCAGAAGCCGAACATGTTGTCGGTGTCGATGCCGAACTTCGCGACCTCCTTGGCGTTGGTCGAGATGGCTACAAAGTGCTTCGCCACAGCCTTTTCGTCACCGCCCAGGCCGGCGAGCAACCACTCGCGAGCGGTGTGCGCGTTGGTCATTGTTTCCAGCGTGGTAAAGGTTTTTGAAGCCACCAGGAACAGCGTTTCGTCGGCGCTCAGGTCCCGCACCGCCTCGGCGAAGTCAGTCCCATCGACGTTCGAGACGAACCGAAACGTCAGGTCGCGCTGGCTATAGTGCTTCAGCGCTTCGTAGGCCATAACCGGACCGAGGTCCGAGCCGCCGATGCCGATATTGATGACGTTCCTGATGCACTTGCCGGTGTGGCCCTTCCACGCGCCAGAGCGTATGCGCTCGGAAAACGCCGCCATCTTATCGAGAACCGCGTGGACACCCGGCACCACGTCTTCGCCGTCGACTACGATCTTTTCATCCTTGGGCGCGCGCAGCGCGACGTGCAGCACCGCGCGGTTTTCGGTGATGTTGATCTTGTCGCCGCGGAACATCGCTTCGATCTTTGCTCGCAGGCCGGACTCCTCGGCGAGCGCGATCAGAAGCTTCAGTGTTTCGTCGGTCACGCGGTTCTTCGAGTAATCGAGGAAGATCCCATTGGCCTCCGCCGTGAGGCGCTGCCCGCGACCGGGGTCGGCCGCAAACAACTCGCGCAGATGCCTCCCCTTCATGGCTTCAGAATGCGTTAGCAGCGCCTTCCAGGCTGGGCGTTGATTGAGGGGCAGGCGGCGAGAGTTTTCAGTATTCATAGGCGTCAATTTTCTCATAGCAAAGCGGTCCGATCGGCGAAAGTGCTGTGCAAGCCGGAGTCCAGCGTCGGGGGAGATAATTGCGGTCTTGCGGTGGAACCGTTGTGCGTTTATCGTATCTATAGTCCGTCTATCGCGCGCCGAGTTGCAACCAGGTGCGTGGGGCCCTGAAACAGGATGCAGGGCCGGGCCACAAATCGAGGCTCCCTTTGTCAATGACTCTCGCAAGCCGCCACCCTGCCGTCCGGACCATTCCGGCCGGCGCGCCTCCAGCAGCAATTCTTTCTGCGCCGAAGCACCTCACCCGCATGGAGATTGAAGCAAGTCCGGACGTACCCGCGAACGGTACACCTTCGTCTTCGCTGGACGAGTACGCGGGCGATCCCAATTTCATGACCTCACTCGCCCGCGGGTTGCTTGTCATCCAGTCCTTCACCCCACAGACACCGCAGATGACCATCTCGCAGTTGTCGGTGAAGACCGGGCTCTCCCGCGCCGCCGTGCGCCGCTGTCTCTACACGCTGAGCAAACTTGGTTTCGCGGGCATCGAGGAAGGCTCCCGCTACGCGCTACGGCCGCGGATGCTCACACTCTCGAACACCTACTCGGCGTCGAACTCGCTGTCCACAGCGGCGCAGCCCATCCTGGAACGCATGTCCGCGAACCTGCACGAGAGCTTCTCGGTGGCAACCCTCGACGGCGACGAAATTGTCTATATTGCGCGTTCGGCGGTATCGCGTGTGATGTCGGACGATCTGCACATTGGCAGCCGCCTGCCTGCCTACTGCACCAGCATGGGCCGCGTGCTGCTGGCCTACCTGCCTGCCGAGCAGATTGAGCAGTATCTTGCCCGCGTCGAGCTGACCCCGCATACAGCGCGCACGGTAAGCAGTGTCGAGAAACTCCGCCTCGCCCTGCGCAACGTCCGCCGCCACGGCTACGCTCTGGTCGATCAGGAGTACGAGGTCGGTCTGCGCTCGCTCGCAGTGCCGGTTTATTCTCCCACCGGCCGGGTGGTAGCCACCATTAACCTAAGCGGAAGCGCTCCACGAATCTCGATCTACGAAATGCAGACCCGTTTTCTGCCCCACCTGCGCACAGCAGCCGCAGAACTGGGCGCATTTCTTCGCTAGGACTTAAGCGGCGGGTTCAGGGCGATTGCGACCGGCAGAGTTCCCCAGGGCCGGATCGAGCACCTTATCCAACCCCTTCACTTTGATCCGCTGCGCCAGCGGCGTCGCCCCACCTGCGCGTGGCGCCGTTCCCATCAGCATCACATACACCAGCGCTGCCACGCCGAAGCCTACAAACCACGCATAGTCGTAGAGAAAGCGCAGATCGGGCACCACCAGCCCAACCAGCGCGACAAACACCCCTGCGGCCAGGGCGATCATTGCCCGTGGATTGATTCCTTTGCGGTACTCATACGGGCCGTCCCGCCGATAGAGCGACTCCGTATCCAGCCGGGTTCCGCGGATAAAGAAGTAGTCGGCGATCATGATTCCGGCCACGGGTCCCAGCAGTCCCGAGTAGCCCACGAGCCAGCCGAATATGTAACTCCCGAAGGTGGCCATCAACTTCCACGGCATCATCGCGAGGCCGAGCAATCCCGTAATCATGCCGCCGGTGCGGAAGCTGATTAGTTGGGGCGCCAGGTTGGAGATGTCATTCGACGGCGAGACGACGTTGGCCCCGATATTCACATTCAGCGTCGCAATCAGGATGCTGACGAGGGCAAGGAACGCGATCACTGGCTGGTGAAACTGCCCCAGGAGAACGATCGGGTTCCAAATCGCGTGGCCAAATACCAGAGTCGATGCGGACGTTACCGCGATCCCGACGAATGAATACAGCGTCATGGCCACCGGCAGGCCAAACGCCTGGCCAATAATCTGCGATCCCTGCGACTTCGCATAGCGCGTGAAGTCAGGAATATTCAGCGACAGGGTCGCCCAGTAGCCGACCATCGCGGTCAGCGAAGGAAAGAAGAAATGCAGGAAACTCTCAGTGGTATGGAACTGGCTGGGTGCAGTCAGCATTGGGCCCAGGCCGCCCGCTTTGTGGACCATCCAGAACAGCAGGCCAAGCGACATAATCAGCAGAAATGGCGCCGAAAAGCTCTGCAAATGCCGGATCGACTCGACCCCGCGCCACACCACCACCATATTCAGCGTCCAGAAGCCCAGGAAGGACGCCCACAGCATCCAGGGCATGGCCGCCGAAGCCGGCCAGATCACATTGAGCATGGCATAGATCGCCTGGCCGCCGATCCAGGACTGAATGCCAAACCACCCACACGCGACCAGCGCCCGCAGGACCGCCGGAACATTGGCGCCACGCACTCCGAACGGGGCACGAACAAAGACCGGGAAAGGAATGCCATACTTCGCGCCGGCATGCGCATTCAAGATCATCGGAATCAGGACAATCAGGTTGCCGAGCAGGATGGTCGCAATCGCCTGCTTCCAGTTCATCCCGCCTGCGATGAGGCTCGACGCCAGCATGTAGGTCGTCACCTCCATCGACATGGAGAACCACAGGGCGATGTAGTTGTACGTTCCCCAAGTGCGCTGCTCGGGGGTTGTGGGCGCCAGGTCGGGGTTATAAAGATGCGAGTCGGCTCGAAGGCCGTACGCATCCGTTAACGTCGTCGGCCCTTCGACGTAAAGGCTCATCGCCTGGACACCTCTCGATGCAGATATTGCCCGCGTCCCACCGTGCCGATGAACTTGCCGCGATCGACCACCAGCTCGCCGCGCGAGAATACCTGGCGGGCGTTGCCCTTCACCTGAAAGCCTTCGAAGATCGAGTAATCCGTGTGCATGTTCTGGGTCGCTGCCGTAATCGTATACTTTGCCTCGGGGTCCCAGATCGCAATATCCGCGTCGGAACCGGCAGCCACAATGCCCTTCTTCGGGTACATCCCAAAGATCTTCGCCGGCGACTCTGCCGTTACCTCGACAAACCGCTCCAGCGACATCCGGCCTTCATTCACGCCATGGTGATAGGCCAACTGCATCCGGTTCTCAATCCCAGGCCCGCCATTCGGAATTTTGGCGAAGTTGCCCAAGCCGAGAGTCTTCTGATCGGCGAACCGGAACGGACAGTGGTCAGTCGACAGCACCTGCAGCACATCATCCTTGAGCGCCTGCCAGAGCGGCGCCTGGTTCTTCTTCTTGCGCAGCGGCGGAGTGAAGACGTACTTTGCGTCTTCGAACCCGGGCTTGCCCATGTCATCTTCAATCGAAAGCACCAGGTACTGCGTGCAGGTCTCGCCTTGCACTGGGAGTCCGCGCTCGCGTGCCGCCTTGACTTCGTGCATCGCCTCCTCGCAGGACACGTGCACGATGTAGACCTTCGCGCCAGCCAGTTCCGCAATCGTTACGACACGGTGCACGGCTTCGGCTTCGGTCTCGACTGGCCGCGAAAGCGCGTGGTAAAGCGGGCCGGTGTTGCCGGCCGCCAGCGTCTGCTGCACCACCACGTCGATCACGGTTCCGTTCTCCGCGTGGACACACACCAGCGCGCCCAGCTTCGCGGTCCGCTGCATCAGCTTGAAGATGGTCGCGTCGTTCACCATCAGCACGTTGGGGTAGGCCATGAAGATCTTGAAACTGGAGATGCCCTCGGCGACCATTTTGTCCACATCGTCCAGCCAGGAATCGTTCGGCCCCAGGTCCGTTACCGCCATATGCAGCGCATAGTCGATGCAGGCTTTGCCTTCGGACTTTGCGCGCCATGTCTTGAAAGCCTCGGTCATCGGCCGGCCCATGGATTGCAGCGCAAAGTCGATTACCGTCGTGGTTCCACCGATCGCCGCAGCGCGCGTGCCCCACTCGTAGTCATCCGCGCTGACGGTCCCGCCGAAGGGCATATCCAGATGGGTATGCACATCGATGCCTCCGGGCAGCACCAGCATTCCCACCGCATCGACTACGGTATGCCCCGTGGCATCGATCCCCGGCGCAACCTGCGCAATCTTTTCGCCCTCAATTAACACATCGGCCAGCGTCGCCGCTGCCGCACTTACCACCTTGCCGCCCTTAATCAATGTTCCCATCGAACCAACTCCCTCTTAGTGCGATCGGAAAACCGCACGCTTAACATCGTCCGCGCAACTTGGCGTGACCCGCTATCCTGCCCGTTCAACGACCGCGCTGGTGCGCTCTGCCCAGGTTTCCGCCGCTAATCCCGTCGGACGCTCGACCATGGTGATGCAGCGATCGACCGGGCACACCAACGAGCATAGGTTGCAGCCGACGCATTCGGTCTCATCCACTCGCGGAATCCGTTCCAGGCTCGTGGCATATGGCCCAACGTGCACCCTGGGCGGATCGAGCTTTGGAATCGGCGTCACCACAATTCTGTCTCGTCCGGCTTCGTGAGGTTTGGCGTGTACTTCGACATGCCCGTCTACCGGCCCGGTCACGCGGTCCAGATGAATGCACTGATGCGCGCCGTCCCAACAGGCGATGTGGCAAAGCTGGCAGCCGATGCAGAGCGCCTCATCAATCTGCGCAACGATCCTGTAGTTCAGGTTCAGGTGCTTCCACTCGGTCACTTTCGTCAGGCTCTTTCCGCGAAAATCGTCGATGGTTACAAATCCCTTCTGATCCATCCAGTTGGAGAGTCCATCAATCATGTCTTCGACGATGCGATAGCCGTAATGCATCACCGCGGTGCAAACTTGAACCGTGCCGCAGCCCATCAGAATGAACTCTGCCGCGTCGCGCCAGTTGCCAACTCCGCCAATTCCGCTCATGGGGATGGGCGGTCCATCAACCATGTCCGAGTTCACCTGCTGCACCATATTCAGCGCAATCGGCTTCACTGCGGGTCCGCAGTATCCGCCATGCGAACTCTTCCCATCCACGTTGGGGCGCGGCTCGAAGGTGTCGAGATCAATCCCGGTAATCGAGTTGATGGTATTGATCGCGCTCAGCCCGTCGGCCCTGGCACGCTTGGCGGCCCGTGCCACCAGGCGGATGTCGGAGATATTCGGCGTGAGCTTTACCAGCACCGGTGTCCGCGCCGCCTCCTTCACCCATTCCGTGATCATCTGCGTATACTCCGGAACCTGTCCGACGGCCGAACCCATTCCACGCTCGCTCATGCCATGCGGGCATCCGAAGTTCAACTCGAGTCCATCCGCGCCGGCGCCCTCGGCCCGCTTCACTATTTCGTGCCACGCTTCCCGCTTCGACTCCACCATCAGCGACGCAATTACTGCATGCTTTGGATAGAGGCGCTTCACCTCGGTTATTTCACGCAGATTCACTTCAATCGGCCGGTCGCTGATCAGTTCGATGTTGTTCAGCCCCATCATCCGCTGCGCGTTCCAATCGACGGAGGAGTAGCGAGAACTGACGTTCGTAATCGGCTCGCCGATCGTCTTCCACACCGCTCCGCCCCATCCCGCATCGAACGCGCGCATTATCTGCTCGCCGCAGTTTGTCGGTGGGGCACTTGCGAGCCAGAATGGATTTGGGCATTTGATCCCAGCGAAATTCGTGGTCAGGTCAGCCAACGTGTGCCTCCGTACGAGTGCTCAACCAAGCCGCAATCCCCAACGCCGCCCGCTTGCCGTCTGCCACTGCATCCACGACTTCGCGCCCGCCGTTCACGCAATCTCCGCCGGCAAAGTACTTCGGATTTGTAGTTTGTCCCGTAGCCCGGTCGATCACCACGCGTCCACGTTCGATGACGACACCGCGCGCCTGGGAGAGCAGTTCCAGCAACGGCGACTGTCCGATTGCAGGAATCACGACGTCGCATTCAATCGTAAACTCCGATCCCTCCACCGGCACCGGCAGCCCCGCAGCATCCTGGGACATAGCCACACAGGTAAGCGCGATTCCGTTCTCGGTTGTTACGAACGCTTTAGGCAGCGTCTCCCAGCAGAAGGTGACGCCTTCGCGCACGGCATGGTCGTACTCAAACGCGAACGCCGAGATGTTCTCCCGTTGGCGGCGGTAGAGTATCGTCACTGACTTTGCGCCCAGCCGTTTCGCCGCGCACGCCGCATCGATTGCCGTGTTTCCCGCGCCGACCACGACCACGCGCGGAGCCACCTCCAGCCGCTCGCCGGTCTTGTACCCTGCAATAAAATCCAGGGCGTCAATCACGGAGGAAGACATTGCCCCCTCCACCGCCAGCCGATGCATTGCTCCGAGTCCCAACCCGAGGAATACCGCGTCAAAATCGCGCTCGAGTTCTTCCATGCCCGCCGCATCGATTTCCTTGTTTTCGAACTCCACACCAAGGCCGCGCACCATGGCAACCTCGCGCAGGCTGTCCGCCGCGCGCAGCTTGTACTCCGCCACGCCGTAGGTGTTCAGTCCGCCAGGCAGTGCGCGCCGGTCAAACGCCTTGACCTGAAACCCGAGCTGCCGCAGTTCCGCCGCGCAGGCCAGGCTCGCGGGCCCGGAGCCGATACAGGCGACCCGCTCGCTCCGCTCCTTGCGTCTGCGCAACTGCAGCGTGCCGCCTGCGGCATAAAACGTCTCCATGGCAAACCTCTGGAGCCGGCCAATCTCAATCGGCTTCTCCTGCTTGCCATGCATCACGCAGGCACCTTCGCACAATACTTCCACCGGGCACACCCGCGAACAGCTTGCTCCGAGAACGTTTGCGTCCAGGATGGCCTCCGCCGAGCCCATGACGTTCCCGGACGCAATCTTCTTGATAAACCGCGGCACGTCGATGTGGGTCGGGCACGCACCCATGCAAGGCGCGTCGAAACAATTCAGGCACCGGTTCGCCTCGATCACGGCGGCCCGTGCATCGAACGCAGGGTGCAGATCAGGAAACCGCGCCGCCACCTCGGGATGTCCAACGAATGTCGCGTCCACTTCGCTCATCCTCCTCGCTGCTTCTTCTCGGTCCCCAATGTTGTTGATTCAACAAGACAACCCTGCATCGCCCAGCCGTCAAGAGGTTAAGTATCGGACATATGGCAAAGTTTGACTACATGAATCTGGGCTGCCCGGAACCTGAGGGTTCTTAGCGAGCGGGCAACGGAGTGTCGAGCAGAATCTTTATCGCTTGACGATAGTTCATAGGCGCAACCGGCTGAAAATCGGCCGCGTCCGAGATGAGCCTTTGCTTGACGTTCTTGACCATCAGTGCCTGCACCGCAAGCTGTTCGACAATGCGCTGCATAACCCAGCGCTGACCACCGGCGTTGGTCTGCTCGAGCGTGGCTGTTCCGCCGGGATAAATGTGGGCCAGCATGCCCCACCCGATATTGACGGCATGGATTAAGGTGGCCTCCAGGCGAACCATGGTCCGGCTGCGTGGATCGATCCAGACCCGGCCGGCAAGGCCGGTGAGCAGTTCGGATTCAAGATTCGGAGGCGACCACCCAGGGTTCGGCTTGAAGTCGAGGACGATCAGCGCTGGATCGCCGGCAGCACGGTTGGGGAGTTGGGGTTGGCCGGGAGAATAACTCCAAAGCATGGCGTCGGGCATCATCTTGATCATTCCAATGCCCGTCTTCCGGTTGTCTTCATCATGGCGGACGTGGCGGGCAAACAAGGCGGGCGAGGCGGCAAGGCTATTGAGGCGATCGCGCTCAGCCGAATCTTCTGCCTGGGTAAGAGCGCGACCGTCGCGCTGGATGAGGCGAGAGACGGTGCCCTCCGGGGTTTCAATCTGATCGCGAACCTGGTCGCCCTTCCCGTCGACGGTGTGCAGGCGGTAGCGCAGGTAGGAGTTGGGGTGTTGCATGACCAGGACTTCATTGTTGGCGCAATCGAGTGCCCAGGCGCGGGCCGGCCCCGCTAGCAGGGACGCGGCAGGAGTGTCCTGAAAAGCCCCTACCGAGTCCACCGGGTTAAGAACGAAAAAGACGTAGACATACACGCAGAACAGAGCGCAACGACTTGGCGAAAGCCGCATCGAGGCTCGTGCACTGCCGCGGGCCGCGAGCCGGCCGGTCGTTGGTGCCGTTCTCATCACCTGGAGAGACTGCATTTTCTCGTCGCCGAGTCGGATAGGCTTGTTTGAGTTTCCATCAATTAAAGCAATACTGCACGATATCTGAAGACGGCGCCGACCGGAAAGTCTCCCTGACTGCCAGGTTTGCCTCGGAGCGCGAGGGTGGGTATAGTTCGGGCAAGCACTAAGATTGAAGCAAGGGAGAGCGACAAGCACATGAAGCCAGCCGAGGGTTCCACCGTCATTGGAAGGTCCGTCACGATTCGAGGAGAACTGTCGGGCAAAGAGGACCTGTACATGGATGGCACCGTGGAGGGGACAATCGCGCTTTCGGGGAGCCGGTTGACGGTAGGTCCGAATGCTCGCGTGATGGCCGATTTGAGTGCCCGGGATGTCGTGATTTACGGGTTTGTCGAGGGCAATATCCGGGCGACGGGACGGATCGAGTTGCGCGAGTCAGCGGTAGTGAAGGGAGACATTGCCGCGGAGAGATTGTCGATCGAAGAGAACGCGAGCATTAAGGGCCGAGTGGAACTCTCCGAGGTCGCGCCGGGGGAAGGGGCGGGTCCGGATGCGGGTCTCTTTGGAGCAAGCGCATCTGCTTCGAACCTTGCCTGACTTGGAGGGAGACCCCAGGATGCCAAGCTTGTTTGGTGGCAAAGATAGAGCCGGCGCCAGAGCGGCAACGAGTGAGCGCATCTCGCGGCATTCAAGCGGCTGGGGTCAGTTGCTCGAGCGACTGCGCACGGAAGAGTCGCTGCGGGTACTGGATATAGGCCCAACTTCGTCAACCAACATTAACTTCGTCACTGGGCTGGGACACAGTATCTACCTGGCAAATCTGGCAGAGGACGCGGCGAGGCGCGAGTGGTTTGTTCTCGACGAGGATGGCGCCTCCCGGTTTGACGTTGAGCGGTTTCTAGCTGCGCACCTCAATTTTTCCGGGCGTGGGTTCGACATCGTGTTGTTTTGGGATACCGCGGACTATCTCCCCGAGGAGTTGCTGGGGCCGGTGCTCGAACGGATACACGAAGTCATGGAGCCGGAAGGACAGATGCTCGCGATGTTTCACTCACCAGCCAGTGGATTGGCATGGGGCGCAACGAATACGGGCTTTTGCCGGTACCACCTTACCGACACGAATCGAGTAGACATGCAGCGGGCTGGGGAGTATCCACTGCTCAATACCTATTCGAACCGCCAAATAGAGAATTTACTTGGATCGTTTAAGGGCTTTCATTTCTTTCTGGGTAAGGACAACGTTCGGGAGGTGGTGGTCACCCGCTAGCCTGCGAAGGCAAAGTCAGCGAACCGCGCGTGTTGTTCGTGACGGGGCTCACCCTGGCCTAGTAGTAAGTCGACAGGTTTCTACTGAAACTGATCAATCTAAGTTACAGGCGAATGTGCAGCGGAGTCTTCGACCCGAGCGAAGGTTCGCAGGCAGTCGCAACGCGGCGTATTTTCGGCGTAATTGCTATTTGGGGTACCCGATAGCAGTTACTTTGAGGCAGCGGTCGCCTTTGCAGCCAGCTTCCTTCGTTCCGCCCACCGACGCTTCATGGCATCTGCGATACGCTTCCGGCCCTCGGGGCTGAGCCTGCGCTTGCTGGGCGCGGTTTTGGCGGCAGCCTTGGCGTTCTTGCTTCCCTTGGGACGGCCAGGGCCTTTGCTCGCCTTTGCGCTGATGCCGGAGAGTAATTCGCGGGCCTGCTGAAGCTTTGAAATCTGCGCGTCAATTTCCGCAATAATACGGCTCACTTCCACGTGATACCTCCTTGTGGCGATCCAGAATCTGATCTCATAACCGCTGCCTTCCAGCAAGTCTGCCAGGGAACTAGAACGGTCACCTCTAACTTAGTTAGATGAAACTCTAACTCCAATTGTGTCTGCGCAAGGATACAGAAGCAAGGCGAATCTTGCAAATAATAAGCCGGCGCAGTCTATGGCTCGATCGGATCTCTTATCGAAGTTGCCCCGAGACAAAGGCGACTTTACTAGCGCGATGTTAGACTGCGTAACAAATGCGAATGATTCCAGTGCGGCTGTGGGCGTTGGCGGCTTTGTCGGGCGTGCTTCAGGTATTGCCATTCCCTATTGCAGGACCTGTTCCGATTTGGCGCACCGCGCTATGCTGGGTTGCGCTGGCCCCTTTGCTAGCTGCACTTATTGGGAAGGATGCAAATGGACAGCCCCTGCGCGTGTTCGAGGGGGCAGCACTGGGGTATGGTTCGGGATTCATCTGGTATCTCGGTAATTGCTACTGGATTTATCGGACTATGCACTTTTACGGCGGCCTCTCAAAGCCTGTGGCCGCTGGAATACTTGCCCTGTTTTGTCTTTATCTCGGGCTTTATCATGCTTTGTTTGGAGCGTTGATTGCAGCGTTGCGCCGCAGCCGCCTGGGAGTGCAGGGGGCGCTTCTGATAAGTCCTTTCGCGTGGGTTGCGGTGGAGTTAGCCAGGGCGAGGATTACCAGCTTTCCATGGGACCCCCTGGGCATCACGCAGGTGGATAATGCCCTGCTGATACGGCTGGCTCCCTGGACAGGAGCATACGGACTTTCATTCGTGATCGCCAGCGTCAACGCATTATGGTTGACGCGCGTTTCGCTGAGAGAGAGGCGCTTTACCAGGGTCCTGCTTACTGCGTCCGGTGTCGCCATCATCCTTCTGTATTTCGTGTTTGCGCGGCGCGCCCAGACGCCGGTTCGAGATGGCACTTCGGCGATCGCGACCCTGGTGCAGGAAAACATTGAAGTTGGTGCGGCGAATACAGGACCGCAACTTACAATACCCCAGGAACTAGACGCATATTCTCGCCTGAGCTTGCATCCGGATTTGAGTTACTGCCTGGGCATACCGGAACTGGCTTCAACCAAGTGCATTCGAGTTACTCCGGTCGAGCCAACGTCGCCGAACATGTTACCTGCGCCTGCGCCGACGGACATGATCATCTGGCCGGAGGCGCCGAATGATTTTGTCGAGCGCGATCAGCTGTTTCGAGAGACAATGTCGAGTCTCGCGCGCGCAACGGATGCGCCAATCATAGTGGGAGACGTGGCGTTTGTTGCCGACCCTGGAGTCGAACGAAGATACGACCAATACAATTCCGCGTCATTCGTCGCCCCCGACGGTAGTTTCGTAGGACGCTACGACAAAATGCATCTAGTTCCCTTCGGTGAGTACACCCCATACAAGCGCCTGTTTTTCTTTGCCGGCAGCCTGCTGCAGAATGTTGGCATATTCGATCCCGGCAAGCGCAGGACGGTGTTCGCCACCGGCGGACATACTTACGGCACCTTTATTTGTTATGAGTCGGTGTTTGCGGACGAGATGCGTGAGTACGCGGATATGGGTGCGGACGTGTTGGTGAATATCTCGGACGATGGATGGTATGGGGACACCAGTGCGGCGTGGGAACATCTGAACATGGTGAGGATGCGCGCGATCGAGAACCATCGTTGGGTGCTGCGTGCGACCAACACCGGGGTGACCGCTGCAATCGATCCGTACGGGCGTGTAGTTATGGCTGCGCCGCGGCACATCAGGACGAGTCTTCGCGTCGGCTTTGACTACGAACACGACCTCACGTTCTATGCCGCGCACGGCGACCTATTCGCATACTTCTGCGCCCTGGTGACAATGGCCGGCCTGGGGTTCAGCTTATTGCGCAAAGCAGCGTGAGGCGCCATTGTCGGCGTGAATCTACTGGGGCGGCGGCGCTGGCGGTGTGGGCTGGGCCGGTTTGCTGCCACCGCCAAAGATCTTCTCGAGCAGGTTCTTCTTCTTGGGAGCGGCCGGTTCGGCGGTGTCGGGTGACTGCGGATTGGCCGGGGGGGCGGGAGCCGCGTTTGGATTAGGGGTCCCGCCAGAGAATAGGCGCTGCATAAGAGTTTGCGGGGACGCGCCCATATGGCTGCAGGTACTGTTGGGCACGGTGCCGTCGAGAAACGCGAACGAGTAGTCCTCCGGACAGGTGTCGTCGGCGGGTAGCCACGTGTTCTTGTAGTCGATAGGGACCATCTGGACGCCATCCGGCGGCGCCGGAAACGCCTTCATGTCCGAGTACTGGGGTAGTTTAATAGCGCGGTTCATGAACTCGGCCCAGATTGGAGCGGCGGTGTCCGCGCCCTGTATGGGCCGCGTGAGTCCATGCGAGATATCCGTGTAGTCGTCGTTGCCGACCCAGATGATGCAGAGCAGGTTCGAGGAGTAACCGGCAAACCACGCATCGTGGTCGGTTCCGGTCTTGCCTGCGCCCGGCGCACTGAATCCGTGGCCGCGCACGGCCGAAGCGGTGCCGAAGGTCATGGCGCCCTGCAGCAAGCTCTGAGTGAGGTAGGCGACGCGCGGGTCCAGCACTTGCTTGGCCTCGGGCGCGAAATCGGCAACGATGTCGCCGTTGGCGTTGCGCACGCTGGCCAGCATCCACGGCTTAAGATGCACGCCTCCATTCGCGAAGACGGTATATGCGCCCGCCATGTCGATGGGCGTGGCGTTGTAGGTGCCAATAGCAACCGAAGGTGTGCCGCGGGCATTGACGATGCCTGCGGTGCGCGCGAGCGCGGCCACATTCTCGTAACCCACCAGCTCGGCCAGGCCAATGGTGGCGATGTTCAGCGAGTGAGCGATCGCCTGGGCGGCCGTGACCATGCCGGGGTACTCGCCTTTCTCGAAGTTGCCGGGGTCATACGGCTTGCCATCGAACATGAAGGTCCTGGGGTCATCGTCCAGCTTGGTAAGGGCGGTGAAGACGCCGTTGCCGTCGAGGTCGGTACCGCTCAACGACGTGTTATACGCCGCAGCATAGACGAAGGGCTTGAAGGTGGAACCGGTAGGGCGTTCAGCAGTCGCGTGGTTAAGCTGCGAGATGCCATAATTGCGACCTCCGACCAGCGCCAGAATCTGGCCGGTGTGCGGATTCAGCGCCACCAGCGCGACCTGCGGGTAGGTGATATTCGTGTCGCCCTTCTTGTGCAGCCTGCGAACCATGTCGTCGACGTTCTTCATGCCGGCGTCAACGGCCTCGGAGGCTGCACGTTGGAGTTCCGGGTCGAGCGAGGTGTAGATGCGGAGCGAGTCGTGGCCGAGCTCCTGATCGCCCAGCCGCTGGGCCAGCTGGTCGTGCACCAGGTCGACGAAGTAGGGCGCTTCGCCCGCATCGACCGCGGAGTTGGCGAGCACCAGAGGCTCGGCCTTGGCGTGGTCGGCCTCCGCCTGGGTAATTGCGCCAGTCTCAACCATCGCGTCCAGCACCAGGTTGCGCCGCTCCATGGCGCGGTCGGGATGGCGGTACGGATTGCGGTAGCTCGGGTTCTGGAAGAGGGCGGCGATGGTAGCGATCTGGGCGAGATCGAGCTGGCGCAGGTCCTTGCCGAAGAGGGTCTGCGATGCCTCGGCAACGCCATCGATCTCGTAGCTTCCCCGGTGAACGAGATTCATCTCGTTTGCGTACATGGCAAATATTTCCTGCTTCGAGAACCGCGCTTCGAGCTGGTAGGTGATCATCAGCTCGGCAATTTTGCGCGAGATGGTCTTGTCGGGTGTCAGGAAGAAGTTCTTCGCGAGTTGCTGGGTCAGGGTGGAGCCGCCGCATTCCCTGCGACCCGCCAGCAGGTCGCGCACAACACACTCGGTCATGCGAACGTAGTTCACTCCGCCGTGCTCGAAAAACCGGCGGTCCTCGATTGCGATGACCGCCTGCACCATCTGCGGTGGGATCTCCTGGTACGTGACCAGGCGCCGCTTGGTGCGGCCCTTGTCCTCGGAGAGGGCAGTGATGAGCTGCGGTTCAAGCTGGTATGCCGCGAGCGGGGCGCCATTGTCGGCGGTAATGGAGGTAACGATGGATTCTGGTCCCGAACCGGAGTCGGATGCTGGGTCTGCATTGGAACTGGCGCCAACGGTGATGGTGGCGCCGTCGGTGGAGTGGTAACTCTGCGTACCGGGCTTGATGGTGATGCTGTTGCCGTTGACTGTGAATGTGCCAAGTTGGGGGTTGGTGTTATATCCAGCGCGGCGAAGATCCTGGGCAATGAACGAGACGGTGAGGCGCTGGCCCACGCGGACTTCGCGCGGTGCGGCATAGATCTGCTCAACGTTGGCGAAGATGGGCCCCGAGGCGAGACGGTCGTCCACGATTTTCTGGTACTTGAAATACATGTAGCCGAAGACGCTGGCGCCAATCACCAGGCAGGCGAGGGCGATGAGGAGCACGCCGCGCAGCAGGCGATGTGTGGGCCGGTTCGGCGAGTTGCCGTTACTACCGAGTTTGAATTTGATGGCCATGAGCGAAGAAGCGAAAAAGGCTACCGGGATCAGACGCCGCGGAGTGCAGTCTTCATGCGTTCCGCCACGTCAGCGGTAAGGATGTCGTCAGTCTGGTTAGTGAGGCGATTGAGAAGTTCCACCTTGCCCTCGGCCAGCTTCTTACCAATGGCGATACGGAATGGCACACCGATTAGTTCGGCGTCTTTGAATTTGACGCCGGCGCGCTCGTCCCGGTCGTCCAGCAGGACGTCGAATCCTGCGGCTGTCAGTTGCTGGGCGATGTTCTCCCCCGCGGCCAGCAGGTCAGGCTCTTTAACGTTGGTGATGGTAACGACAACCTGGAAGGGCGCTATGGATGGTGGCAAGGCGTAGGCGTCCGGCTGGCTGCGCGCGGCAAACTGGGCGGCAGAGTGCTCGATTGCCGCGGTGAGGATGCGCTCCACGCCGATGCCATAGCTGCCCATGATCGGTGTCGTTTCCTTGCCGTCGCGGTTGAGGACGCTCGCCCCCATGGACTTCGAGTACTTGTAGCCCAGTTTGAAGATGTGGCCGACCTCGACCGCCTTGCCAATCCGTAGCGGCTCGCCGCCAATCGGGTCGGGCTCGCCCTCATTCACGCTGCGGATATCCGCGACCTGCGTGGGTTGGAAGTCGCGCATCGGGGTGATGTTGCGGAAGTGATAATCGAGCTTATTGGCGCCCGCGACGAGATTGGCGCGGCCCTGGAGGCCGAGGTCCATTATGACGATGGTCTTAAGGCCTTCGGGTGGGATGTTGCGAAAGATGCCTTTGATCTTGTTTAGCTCTTTGCCGGAGTTGAGGCCGTTGAGGGAGCCATTGGTCATGACTTCGGCGATGCCGACTGGACCGAGGTATCCGGCGGGACCGCCAATATGTATCTCGAGCTCTTCAGGCGTCATGGGGCGGAGATCAGTGGTGCCGGCGACAGTGTTGAGCTTGGTCTCATTCACCTGGTGATCGCCGCGAAGGAACGCGACCACGGGGCGGAGGAGCGAAGCTTGTGCCACCGGAGTACCCATGAAGGCTACGCACTTGATATCCTGCGAGGCTGCGATGCCAAAGAAGGCGGTGACATCTGCGATGGAGGCTTTCCCGGGAGTATGGACAAGTTCTGGAAGGCCGTCGCCGGTTGGAGCAAGGTCCTCGACAGGGGTGAGTTTCGAGGTTGCCTTCTCGACGTTGGCGGCGTAGCCGGAGACGGAACTGGCGATCAGGTCTTCGCCGGCGTCGGTGTACACCATGAACTCCTGCGAGCCGGTTCCACCCATCGCTCCGGAGTCGGCTTCGACGACCACGAACTGCAGCCCGCAGCGGGTGAAGATGCGGCGGTAGACCCGCTCGTGCTTGTTGTAGCTCTCGTCCAGGCCGGCCTCATCGATATCGAACGAATAGGCGTCCTTCATCAGGAACTGCCGGACCCGCAGCAGGCCTGACTTTGGGCGGGGCTCGTCGCGGAACTTGGTCTGGATCTGGTACCAGATCTGCGGCAGTTGCTTGTAGCTGCGCAATTCGGAGCGCGCGATGGTGGTCATCACCTCTTCGTGGGTCATTGCCAGGCACAACTCTGCGCCCTTGCGGTCCTTCAGCCGAAACATATTCTGGCCCATCCCGGCCCAGCGGCCGGACTCCTCCCACACCTCGCGCGGGTTCAGCGCGGGCAGGTAAAACTCCTGGCCAATGGTGTCCATCTCTTCGCGGATGATCGCCATAATCTTGTTAATGGACCGGTTGCCGAGGAAGAGGTAGGAGTAGAGGCCGGCGCCAAGCTGGCGGATATAGCCTGCGCGAAGTAGAAGTTTGTGGCTTGCGACCTCCGCGTCGGAAGGGGCCTCGCGCAGAGTCGGGATGAAGAGCTGGGACCAGCGATGCATGTGTGTTTGTGACGCTTTCCGGCCTTTGGACTGCCTGTGGACTTGCCTGCCGACTGCCAGTTGTGTAGCGGGAGTTCGGGCGTGAGGGGCCAGAGTCCATTCTAAACCGGCATTGCCCCGTCCAAGGACCTCGCGAAGGTCGATAGATTCAGGTCATGCCGCCTCCTGGCAGCCGACCCGCGATGCGACCATTCGGATATTCCAGATTTCAAATACCTTATGTGCGGTACTACACAGACATATGTCGGCCAACGACCGTAAGGTAAATGGTAATCGCAACTAACGCCCCGCAAAGTGTGGGCACCGGGAACTTGCGGCCAGAGGGGCACCCCTCGCGCAAAGGAAGTTCCCATGCCTACAGGTCAGATTTCGACGCCAGTGAACTCCACGAGACCGCGCAATCTTATCCTCTCGCAACTGCCCGCAGACGAATACGCGGCGCTGGCGAAGCACCTTGTTCCCGTGGAACTCCCTCTGGAAAAGCGACTTTCAGAGCCGAACCAGCCGATTGAGTTCGTCTACTTCCCGAACACCGGCTTGATCTCAACGGACGCGGTGACCGAACGCGGCGAACAGGTGGAAGTTGGGCTGATCGGGCGGGAGGGCTTCTCCGGTCTGGCCGCGTTGCTGGACCAGCCGCAGATGTCGCACATGGTGATCATGCAAGGCGCAGGAGAGGGACTCCGCATCCGTTCGTCGGTGGTACGGACCCAGTTTCTCAAGGGCGGAACGCTGCAAAAGCTGGTCCATGCCTTTGCTTACCTCCAGCTTGTCCAAATCACCCAATCGGTGTTGTGCAACCGGATGCACGAGGTCGAGGCACGGCTGGCGCGGTGGCTGCTGAGTTCGGCGGACCGGATGGAATCGGAGTACCTGCATTTGACCCAGGAGTTCCTGGCACAGATGCTGGGGGTGCAGCGGTCGACGGTGACGGTGGCCGCGGGGGAGCTGCAGCGTAACGGGATGATTGGCTATTCGCGGGGGCGCATTCACATCCTGGATCGGGCGGGACTGGCCGCGAAGGCGTGCGAGTGCTACGGGATTGTGAACGCTGTCTATAGCCGCATGTTGAAAAAGGGCGAGAACGGCGACGCGGGCTACGTCGTCTAAATATCCCTCCCTAAGCGATCCATAGATTTTTCGTAAAACCAACCATTTTTGTCGTGTACCCGACAGATTTCTCCCGGCGAGAATAATTACCTTTGGGTGACCCGCGGCACTCTCGTGGAGTATTTTGTGATTGTCGCGCCAGCTTTCATCGCTGGACCCGCTTGTACTCCCACCGGAGGACTGGCCATGTATACGTTCTTGCTGGTTGGCAAAGATGAGTTGCTGCGACAAACCCGCGCGGCAGTTCTACGCACTATCGGTGCAGACATCATCTGCACCGATCCAGACTCAGCGCTCGACGTCCAGGCGGATCAACAGTGCGATCTGGTTGTGCTCTGTCACTCGCTTTCCGAGCCGCTTTCTATCACCCTTGCGGAGACGATCCGCTCCCGCTGGCCTCAGACGCGCATCCTGATGGTGACCTCGTCCAGAATCTGGGAGGCAGCAGAAGCGGTGCCGGCCGTGGATGCAATCAGTTCGGCGGATCCAGAGAGTCTAATCCTGCGTATTGTCGAGCTCCTGGGACCTCGACAGCCGCAGAGCGTCCGGCTGCCGGACGCCTCTTCCGGCAGAATTTCGGCATAAGTCGCCGTCAGAATCCATCAGGCATACTTGCGCAGAACGCCCAGCACCTTGCCCTGGATGCTGACGGTCGCGGCCGGCGCGAAGATCGGCGACATCTCTTTGTTCGAGGGTTGCAGCCGGATCATGCCTCCCTCGCGGTAGAAACGCTTCAGGGTCGCGTCGGAGCCGTCGACCAGTGCGACCACGATCTCGCCCTCGCGGGCGGTGCGGGTGCGCTCCACCAGCACATAGTCGCCGGAGACGATGTGCTCATCGCGCATGGAGTCGCCACGCACCTCCAAAGCGAAGACCTCGCGGTTGCCGATGATGTCGGCCAGCGAAATACTCTCGGCCGTCTCGATCGCCTCCAACGGCTTGCCCGCGGCGATTCGGCCAAGCAGCGGCAGGCGGTCGAAGCCCTTCTTGCTGGAGCGCGGAGGCAGTACGTCGATGGAACGGCTGCGGTTGTGTGCGCGCTGCAACAGGCCCTTGTTCTGCAGGTTGGTGACATGCTTGTGCACGGTCGCGAGCGAAGTCAGCCCGAGGCCGTGGGCGATCTCCTCGTACGAGGGGGAGTAGCCGTTCTTCTGGGTGAAACTGGAGAGGAAGTCGATGACTTCTTTTTGCCGCCGCGTGATTGCCATGCGCCGATTGTAGCGAATAAAAAGCGAACCGCAAGACCTTTTTGCAAATAAATCCTATCGGCTGGCCCGTCGCGGGTAACCCCTGAATGAGCGATCAACTTGAAGCCGGCAACCAGTGTCGCCAGTGATTGGTAGAGTAAAGGAATGAAGGATGATGCGGGCTTGACGGCAGAAACCATGCCGCGCGGTTTTGTCTGGGGAGCGGCGCGCGCCGGAATCAAAACCAGTGGCAATCTCGATGTAGCCGTGGCCGTGGCAACGGCGGGCGCGGTGGGCGCGGTGATGTATACCTCCAACCGGGTGGTCGCGGCCCCGGTAGCGGTGGGCCGGCGGCATCTGCTGTCTACCGGCGGACGGGTTGGCGCGGTGCTGGTAAACGCGGGCAATGCCAACTGTGCGAACGGCGAGCCGGGAATCGCCGGATGTATCGCGACCTGCGTGGCCGCGGCGGAAAGCTTCGGGTGCATCTTCGACGAGGTCGTTCCTTCGTCGACCGGCATCATCGGCGTGCCGTTTCCGGCGGAGAAAGTGGTGGCCGCAATGCCCGCGCTGAAGGCTGCTGTCGGCAACACGGCGGAGCACGCTGAGGCGTTCGCACGCGCAATCATGACGACCGACACGCGCATGAAGACCGCGAGCGCAGCGGTCCCTGTCGACGGTGGCGAGGTTCGCGTCTGGGGCGCTGCGAAGGGGGCGGGCATGATCGGCCCCAGCCTTGGCGCGCCGGTCGCCGGGCCGCCCCATGCAACCATGCTCGTCTATCTCTTCACCGATATCGCGGCAGAGGTGTCCGATTTGAGAGCGGCGCTGGCTGCCGCAGTTGAGCCGAGCTTCAACTCGATCTCCATCGACGGCGACACCTCCACCAATGACACCGTGCTGCTGGTCGCCAGCGGAGCCAGTAGCATCAAGCTGAGCAAGGAACTTGTTCCTGCGTTCGACGCGGCCCTGGGCGATGTGTGCCTGTCTTTGGCCCACCAGATCATTGCCGATGGCGAAGGCGTCACTCACGTGGTCACGCTGGATATTCGCGGAGCAGCGAGCGCGGCCGGTGCGGCAGCGGTGGCAAAGACAATCGCCACCAGTCCGCTGTGCAAGACCGCATGGTCCAGCGGGGATCCGAACTGGGGACGCCTGCTGGCGGCTGCCGGCCGCAGCGGTGCGGTGTTTGAGCCGGAGCGGGCGCGCATCTGGATTGGCGCCGAACCGGTCTTCGAGTATGGCGTGCGCGCGCCAGCCTTCGACGAAGCCGCCGCCCACGCGGCGATGATGCAGCCGGAGTACACCATAACCATCGACCTGGGCGAGGGCGAGGGGACGTGTCGCTTCCTGACCTGCGACCTCACCGTCGAGTACGTCCACATCAACGCGGATTATTCGACTTAGCGTTTTGATTCCTGCTTAGTGATAGAGCAGATATTTCTCACGGCGCGCTTTGAAGGCGGCCAGGTCCGCGGCCCAGCTTGCCGCGATGGCGCGCGGATCGTCGCCACGAGCCAGTGCGGCCATCGTCTCAGTATTTGCAACCAAGGCTGTGGCTTTCTCCAACTTGAACTGGGTGGGATAGAGATGGTGCAGCGCCGAGAGAATCTCGATGCCAAGCTCGGGCGAGTCGAGCGCGACTCGGTCGGTTACAGTCAAGTGCACGCCCTCGATGGTCTGGCCATGGTAGGGATAGTGGTTGGCGTCATCGGCGACCGTGAACTTCGTCGCGGCGAATGAGACTCCGGGAATCTTGCGCGCGGTGAGGTAGTCGGCTACGGCTTTGCCGTCGAACCACCAGGAGTACGCGGGAGTCTCGTTGGTGGCATTGCCCGCGCCTGCGCCGATGACCTCGAAGGGCGTTGCGGTTCCGCGGCCTACCGAGACGTTGGTGGCATCCAGCATGCCCAGGCCGGGATAGAGCGTGGCCTCTTCCACGTTGCGCAGGTTGGGCGACGGGTTCACCCACGGAACGCCGGTTTGGTCGAAGAATTCATCGCGATGCCAGTTCTGCATGGGTATGACGGTGAGCTGGGGTGGGGGGGCAAAGACTCGTATGTCTTCGCCCGACGGCACCAATGGGTGCGGACCTGGAGCGCCGTCCGACTGGCCAGAGGGCAGGCAGCCGATCGTCCCGTACTGTCCCCGAAAGTACTGGGCAAGTTCGCCGAGGGTCATTCCGTGGCGAACTGGCAGGGGCATGTAGTCAATGTACGAAGGCGTTGCGTTGGATACCGGACCTTCCACTGCGTCTCCCGCAATCGGGTCCGGGCGGTCCAGAACGATGACCTCGAGAGACTTCTGACACGCCGCTGCTTCAAGGAAGTAGCCGACGACCGTTTCGTAGGTGTAGAACCGGACGCCGGCATCCTGCAGGTCGATGACGACGGCGTCGAGGTCTTTCAGGTCTTCGGGTTTCGGGCGTTTGTCGGAGTCCTTGGGGCCGTAGAGGCTGATGACCTTGAGGCCGGTGGTGGGATCGACCTCCTGGCCGATGTCGGTGGAGTCTTTGGCGCCGAAGATGCCGTGCTCGGGCGAGAAGAGTTTCGTTAGTTCGATTCCGTTGCCTGCGCTGCGGAGGATGTCGATGGTGCGGCGGCCCTGGGCGTCGAGGCCGGTTTGGTTGGTGAGTAGGCCGATGCGGAGGTAGCCTCCGTGACGCGCGGCGGCGTCTTTGAGGGCGGCGAATTTGGTGGATTCGAGGACGTCGATGCCAGTTAAGACTTGGGGTTCGAGGTTCGAGGTCCGAGGTTCGAGGGGAGGGGCTTGAGGAGAAGTGACCTCAGCGGCTAAAGCCGTGCCCTTAACGAAAGCGGGCGAGCGGGGTGCTGTGGAAGTTTGTGACTCAGCGGGCGAAATGCGGGGGTCCCTCGACTCTGCCCCGTTCGGCTCGCCTGCGGCTCGCTCAGGGGCTGCGCTCGGGATGACGGTTTGTCGATTGGGCGCGGGAGCGGAAGACGACTGGATGAGGCCGGTGGATACTGTGCTTGAAGGACTTACCTCAGGCGGGAGTCCATGAAAGGTTACGTCGCAGAACGCTTGTGGTGGGCAGACGTAACCGAGGCCGAGGGCTTTGGCGACGTCGGTGGCGACTTCGCCGCGAAGGGGCGAGATGGGGGAAGCGCCGCGGGGATGGACGGAGTTGGCGAGCAGGATGACGTAGGTGTCGGAGGTGGGGTCCATCCAGAGGCTGGTGCCGGTGAAGCCGGTGTGGCCGAAGGAGCCGATGGGGAAGATTTCGCCGCGCGGGCGGGAGAAGGAAGAGTTGATGTCCCAGCCGAAACCGCGCTCGGCAACGCCTGTTGTTGGCTTGCCGTCGGGGGTGAAGATGGTTGCGCCGCCTTGGGCCGTCGACGGCTGCTCGGGCATGGTCATCAGTTTCAGGGTTGATTGCTTCAGCGGGAATGGGCCGGTGTTGTGCAGCAGCTTGTCCAGCAGCGCTTGTGCGAACTTGCTGACGTCTTCGGCAGTCGAGAAGACGCCTGCGTGTCCGGCTACTCCGCCCATGCGGCGGGTGGTGGGATCGTGGACTGTGCCGCGCAGCAGCGCGTCAAAATTAGGATTCGTTTCCTTCGTCCCCTGATCATCGTGCTGCGTCGGCGCAATCTTTTGGAGAATGGGGTAATACCAATCCGCAAGCGTGCAGTCGGGCGGTGAGAATACTCTCGCCGGTGTCGTCCCTTGGGGATAGTCGTGACGGATTGCAGTATATGGGCTGCAGTAAAAGGGAGCGTACTCCGTCATTCGCATCCCCAGGGGCACGAAAATGTGCTTCAGCGCATATGCGTCGAGCGTTTCGCCGCTGAGTTTTTCGACCAGCGCGCCAAGGACGATGTAGTTGATGTCGGAGTAGACGAACTTTGTGCCCGGGACACTGTCGAGCGGCGATTCCATCGCGCGCTTGATGCCTTCGGCTTTGTCGGGCGCGGTGAGTCCCCAGGCGTCTTTCAGGTTCACGTCGGGCGGCAGGCCGGAGTAGTGGGTGAGCAGTTCGCGAATGGTTACATGTTCTTTGCCGTTGGCGGCGAACTCGGGCAGGTACTTCACCACCGGATCGTCGAAGTCGAGTTTGTGGGCCTCGTACAGTTGCATGATTGCGGTTGCGGTGGCGAGGCACTTGGTGAGCGAGGCCATGTCGAAGATGGTGTCGAGGGTCATGGGTTCGGCGGGGGAGGGTTTGCCGTCGAGACCGGGTTCGTTGGCGTATTTGCGCACGCCGTAGGCTTGCTCGAAGACAATCTTGCCGTTGTGGCCGACGAGCAGGACCGCGCCCGGGAGTTTCTTCTGCGCGATGGCCGTGTTGATCGCGGCGGAGGCTGCTGAGAAGTCGGGTGCGAACGCATTCGAGGTGGAAATGGCCGGGGCGGTCGTGGCTGGCCCGGCGGTATCGGGGTCCTTCGACTGCGCGTCGCAAGGGCGCGACGCTCCGCTCAGGATGACGAGCAAAAGGGGGATGGCTACGACTGCCGATGCGGTGCGGCTGCTCTGCTTTCGGAAGACGAAGCTGGCGAGCGACCCGACGGCGAAGGTGACGAGCGCGCCGATGAGCACGTACCACGTCCAGGCGACTTTGGGCACGGTGACGCTTGCGATGTGCACCGCGGCGGGTTGCAGCCACAGTGCCATGTTCAGTGCGAAGCCGGTGATCATGCCCACAATTGCTCCCCACTGGGTAGCGTACCGCGTTAGTGTTCCGAGCAGGAAGACGCCGAGCAGGCAACCGTAGGCGACGGAGGCGATGGACAGACCGATCTCGACTACGTTCCCCTTGCCGCCGGCGTGCACTGCGTAGACGGCGACGGCGAACAGCACCAGCGCCCACATGACCGTCGAGGCGCGCGAGACGAACATGCGCTCGCGGTCGGCTGCATCTGGGCGGAAGCCCATGTAGAAGTCGACCACGGTGGTGGACGAGAGCGAGTTCAGCGCGGCGCTGAGGTTCGACATGGCCGCTGCGAGGACGGCGGCGACGAGCAGGCCGGCGATTCCCACGGGCATCTCGTGGACGATGAACGCCGGGAAGATACGGTTCCCGTTCGCAGCACCCAAGTCTTGCAACGCTGCAGGATGCAATCCGTAGAACACGAACAGTCCGGCGCCAATGAGCAGGAACAGCGCGAACTGGATGAAGATGACGACCCCGCTGGAGAGCAGGGCGAGGCGGGACTCGCGCAGGTTCTTGGCGGCGAGCATGCGCTGGACCATCAGTTGGTCCGTTCCGTGCGAGGCCATGGTGAGGAACGTGCCGCCGAGCACGCCGGCCCAGAAGGTGTAGGTCGTGGTCAGGTTCATCGCAAAGTTGAGCATGTGGAACTTTCCGGCTGCTGCGGCAACGGTGTGGATCTGCGCCCACCCGCCCGGAATGTGCTGGCCCAACGACCAGATGGCAACCAGCGTTCCGCCGACGTAGATGGCCATCTGGACGACGTCGGTCCAGATTACGGCAGCCATTCCGCCTTCGAAGGTATAGAGCAGCGTGAGCGCGGAAATGATGGCGATGGAGAGCACGTCGCCGGTGCCAATGGCGATGCCGACCACGATGGAGACGGCGAAGACGCGAACGCCTTCGGCGGCGGCGCGGGTGAGCAGAAAGAGCCCGGCGGTGACTTTGTAGAGCGTGCGACCGAAGCGGCGGTCGATAAGCTGGTACGCGGTCAGCATCTCGCCGTGAAAGTACTTTGGCAGAAAGAGCAGCGCCACCACGACGCGACCGCACATGTAGCCGATGACGATCTGCAGGAAGCCGAAGTCGCCGGCGAAGGCGAGGCCGGGCGTGCCGATGATGGTGAGCGTGGATGTTTCGGCGGAGACGATGGACAGCGCGATGGCCCACCATGGGACGGTGCGGTCGGCCAGGAAGTAGCCGCGTAAGGACTTGTCCCTTGCCGTGCCGCGTTTTGCGAAGCGCAGGCCGAAGAGCGTGATCGCCACCAGGTAGAGCCCAACTACGCCGAGATCGAACGCATGCAACCGCACGGGCATTGCCTGAGTATAGCGACGTGGCTATATCATTGCTGCGCATGAGTCTATTCCTTGCGATTGATGCGGGCGGCACCAAGACGCAGTGCCTGATTGCGGACGACGAACGGGTGCTGGCGCGGGCGACGACGGGTACGGTGAAGCTGATGCGGGTCTCCGAACAGGAGGCGACCGCGCGGTTGCAGGCGATGCTGGCGGAGGTGGCCGCGACTGCGGGAGTTTCGCTCGGGCAGGTGGAGCGGACCTGCTTCGGGCTGGCTGGTGCCAGCGGTCCCGCGGTCCAGGCGTGGGCGCAGCGGACCGTGACAGCGGTGGTAGCGGGCGAGCTGATCCTGTGCGGTGACGAGGAGATTGCGCTGGACGCGGCGTTCGCCGGCGGCGCAGGAATTCTGGTGATCGCGGGCACCGGCTCGAATGCGATCGGGCGGTCGGCGAGCGGCGAGCTTTTCAGCGCGGGCGGCTGGGGGCCGGTGCTGGGCGACGAGGGCTCCGGCTACTGGATTGGGCTGGAGGCGATCCGGGCGGCGCTGCGGGCGCAGGACCGGATGGGCGTTGACGGCGTTGCGAGTTGCCTGCTGGGCGAGATCGAGGAGCATTGGGGGCTGAGGTCCGTTGCGGAGCTGGTTGCGATGGCAAATCAGCGTACATTTGCGGAGGGTGCGACGCCGCCGGACTTTGCCGGGCTGGCTCCGGTGGTCGCACGGTGCGCTGAGGGAGGCGATGTGTTGGCTGCCGGCATTCTCGAGCGAGCGGGCGAGGAACTGGCGGAGCTGGTGTCCGTGGTGTTCCAGAAGATGCACGCGGGGCTTAGCATTGAGGCCGGGGAGATTGGCGTGGCGTTTACCGGCAGCGTGCTGGCGCAGATCGCGACGGTGCGAGGAACGATGGTGGCGCGACTCGGGGTCACGGTTCCGAGCACCCGAGTTCGAGACGCAGCGGTCGATCCGCTGGACGGGGCTTTGCGGCGGGCCCGGCAGGGCTGAGCGAGTCTCCAAAATTACCCTAATATATGTCTTCTAAAGGACTTAAGTCTGAGAGACTATTCATTTTTTGGGGATGGTGATGGGGATTTCGAGGGTGCCGATTTTGTTGGAGGCGGGGTCGAGGATGCCGATGCGGACAAAGAGCTGGCCGGACGGCAGGTCGAGTTGCTGGAAGAAGCGGAAGGGGCCCTGGATGAACTGCTGGTACTTGTCGTCGCTGAGGGGCATTTTGACGGTCTGGCTGAGGCCGGTGAGGATCTTGCCGCTGCCAGAGGGACTGCCATCGTAGACGGCGATATCGACTTCGAGGGAGCCTTTGTGGGTGCCGTTGGGGCCGGGGGTGAAGGTGATCTGGCGGGCGGGGATGGCGTACTGAAAGCCATAGCGGGTGAGGGGCTTGGATTTGAGTTTGGAGTCGAGGGTACCGAGAATGGGCGGGTCGGAGGGTTTGGGAGGGATGGTGCTCGGCTCGACCTGGACATCGAAAAGGAGTTGAGTGGAGGTGGGCATGGCTCGGCCCATGGCGAGGCGCATGGTGGCTTCGGGGTCGGGGTGCGAACTGGCGCTTACGGGCAGGGACGCACCGATGGCGAGAACCGGGGCAGGCCGAACGGCTGTGGGATCGATGGCGACGTAGCTTTGGCGATAGGCAAGGTGAAGGCCGGGCTGGCGGGTCTCGATCCCGATTGCGTGGCGCCTGCCGTCGTATTGGGTGCCTGGAGGGACGTAGGAGATGGTGTAGTAACTGGAACCCTTATCGACGGCCTGCGCGACGGCCCCGCCGAGGTCATTGGTGTTGTAGAAGGCGGTGCCACCGGTGGCTTCAGCGACGGATTCGAGGGAGAGTTGTTCATCGTCGACATAGTTGAGGTAAGTCAGACCGTCCGCGGGAGTGGCCATGCCGGGGCCGATGGGACTGAAGATGTCGGAGCCGGGTATTCGCGGACCCAGCGGATAGACGACCACCTGAGCGGCTGCGAGCAGGCTATATGTCTTAAGGAGATCGCTAGTGTAATCGGGGAGGCAGACCTGTCCTGACTGGGTGTTGACGGAGGGATCGGTGACGGTGGGAAAGCCGGCGGAAAACCAGATGAGGTTCTTCTTGCTCTTGATGGGAGCGGTGTCGGTGGCGATTTGATTGAGGGCTTCGAGGGTCCCGCGATTGCGCTCGTCCTGCTGAAAGCACCACTGCTTCACGGTTGCCGCTCTTCCGTCCATGTTCATGTCCATGGTATTGATGGCCGCACTGAGGAGATCGGGATTGGACGACACGTTTTGCAGGATGCGAAGCCCTCTGGACAGGTCGAGGATGACGACTCGGGTTCCTGGAGGCATGTTCTTCACGAAGTTTGTGGCTCCCTGCTTGACGCGGTTCTGCACGGCGAAGGATTGGCCGATCTGGTCGGGGTCCGTAGCATCGGGCGGGGCGGTATTGAGGCCATCGAGCAGAAGAATGTTGACGGCGCTGCTGCCTGGGGGTGGCTGGAGGTTGGTGTAGGTGTTGGGTGGGAGTTTGGGCAGCGGTTGCACCGGCTGGGTCCCGAACTCCTCGAAGCTGCGGATGGCCTGGGCCTTGCCGTCTTCTTTGACGGTGAAGTCGGCCTGGGTGAGGCCGCGGACTGGGTTGCCTTTGGCGTCGGTGACATTGACGTCGACGACGGTTTCGCGGGCGTAGACCTTGAGGGTGGGGGCGGGAGGTGTTGTCTGTGCGAGTGCGGGGAAGGTGAGGATGAAGATAAGCGAGCGAAGGGCCGGTTTGGTGAGGCGCATGTTTTGCTGCTCCAAATGGGTAAGGAGGATTGAAGCAGACTTGCGTTGGGAATGAAAGCACTTCGTGCGGTTCTCGACGCTTCGCGTGAAGGGGGGAGCAGATTTGCGGCGGGAATGACAGAAGGAGAGGCAAGGGCGAAAGACAAATGCGGGGGTCTCTCCACTTCGCGCTGCGCGCTGCGGTCGAGATGATGACGCGGCTCTGGAGTAGGTGCGGAATGACAATGAAAACAACAGGCAAGGGCGAAAGGCAAATACGGAGATTCTGAGCCGGAATCGGCCCAGAATGACGGCGTGAGGGATGGAATGACGACGTGAGGGATCACCCCACGGTCGCCTGCGGCGAACCTTTCGGCAGGTTCACGGCAGGCTATGGGGCACCCGGTGGGTAGTGATGGGGTCAGGCTTGCTGGGGACGGAGACGGGTAAGGGCGAAGGCGAGGAGTCCCATTCCAGCGAGGATGAAGGAGGAGGGTTCCGGGGTTTGGACGACGATATCCCCGAATAAGCCTTCGGTCTGGTTGTCGATGCCGGCGGTGAAGTAGAGGGCGTCGGGGTTGGCGCCGGGGGTGCCGCTATTGGCGAAGTCCAGTGCCCAGAGGTCCTGATTTACCAGAGGCAGGCCGTTGGCGCCGTCGATGGCGCCTTCAAACGTGCCGTTGGTGGAGTAGGCATCGATCTCGCCATTGCCGAAGTTGCCGATGAGGAGGTCGCCACCGAACGTGCCGAAGGCAGCAGGCGCGAGGGTAATGCCCCAGGGAGCGTCGAGCGCGCCTCCGGTGGCGACGCGTCCGATCAGGTCACCGGCGGTGTCATAGACGTCGACGAAGCCAGTGGATCCGGGCACCGGGGCCCCGCCAACCAGGTCGGCGTAGGTGACGTAGAGGTCGGAGCCGATGAGCTGGATATTAAAGGGGACGTATCCGATGGGAAGGTTGGGGTCAACAAAGTTGCCGGACAGGGTGACGGGCGCGTAGGAGGAGTTAAAGACGCGGATCACGCCGTTGGCGGCGTCGGCTGCGTAGAGGTAGCTGTTGCTGCCGCTGGTGGCGAGCGCGAGGCCAGTGTAGACGGCGCCGGTAGTGTTGGGGACTTCCACGGTCGCGGTGGTGCCTCCGGCCCAGGCGGTGATGGTGCCGTTGAGGCTATCGAAGATGAAGTGGGCGGCGCTGCTGCCGACCTGGAAGCCGCTGCCGGCGGGTACGGCTACCTGGCCGGTGGGGCCCTGGGGGCCGCTGGCGGTGGTGGGGATGCTGACGACGGTAGAGCTGAGAATGCCGGCGCCGCTGGTGAGTATAGCGGTATTGGTGCCTTGATTCGAGATCCAGAAGGGCGAGGTAGCGGAAAAGGACATGCCCCAAGGGTTGATCAGGTTGGCGTCGGTGGTGGTGGCGAGGCCGGGGACGCTAGAGACGATGTCAGTCTGGTCGAAGGTGCTGGCAAATGCCGGGGTTAGCGCTAAAACCAGAAGGCTGGCGGTGGCGGCGAAGAGGCGCAAATGACGATGAGTTGGCATGAGAGAGTTCCTTTTTCCGGCAGAATTCTTCCCTAGTGGAACGACCCTGTTGCAGTGCTAATGCTCCCTAGATGGCGAGGCTATGGGCACGGTTGGCCGAACTCTTGAAGGTTCTGTGAAAATTCTGGGTGGGGTAGGCGACGGAGGAGCATCGGCGAAGGCGAAATGCGGGGATTCTTCGCTGCGCTCAGAATGACAAAGAAGGTACAAGAGCGCTGCGCTGGCTAGGTGGGGGTGCGGAGGAGGAGGTAGGTTCCGGCGAAGCCGAAGAGGAGGTCGGGGGACCACGCGGCGAGGATGGGCGGGAGGGTGTCGATGTTGCCCAGGGAGCTGAAGAGGCTGGAGATGCCCATGTAGGCGATGCCGACTCCGATGGCGGTGGCGATACCGACCAGGCCGCCGCGTTTGCCCATGGAGACGGCGAAGGGGACCGCGAGGATGGCCATGACCAGGGTGATGGCGGGGACGGCGAGCTTGTTCTCGAGCTGGACGCTGAGCTTGATGGTGTCGAAGCCGGACTGGCGGAGGTCGGCGATGTAGTTGCTGAGCTCGCCGTAGGACATCTCGTCGGAGGGCGTGTCTTCCTTGATGAAGTAGCCGGGCTGCTCCTTGATCTCTGGGAAGGTGGCGACGGGGAAGGTCTGGTAGCTGGCGATAGTTTCGCCGGAGAAGGAACGCTGCCAACCGTTTTCGAAGACCCAGCCGTTGACGGCGGAGTCCCAGCGGACACTCTTGGCGAAGATGCGGCGCTGAAGGGTGAAGGTCTGGGGATCGAATTCGAAGACGCTGAGGTCGGCGAAGACGTAGCCTTTGGGGTCGAAGGCCTGGTAGTAGAAGATGCGCGCGGGGGCTCCGGCGGTGTCGGTCGGGCCGGAGATCCATTTGCGGCCGGCGAGGATGAAGGTCTGGGCGGGCTTGTCCTTGATTTCGGCGCGGAGCTGTTCCTGGCGGCGGTTGGCTCCGGGGAGGTAGTACTCGTCGAAGGCGAAGAGGGCCGAGGCGAGGATGGCGGCGAGGACGAGCACGGGGACGACGACGCGATAGAGGCTGATGCCGGTGGCCTTCATGGCAGTGAGCTCGGAGGCGCGGTTGAGGGCCCCGAAGGTGATGAGGACGGCGAGCAGCGAACAAAGCGGGGTGACAGCGGAGACGATGTAGGGGATGAGGTTAAAGAGGTATTCGCCAACGATGACGAAGGGGGTTTGATTGCGGATGATGTCGCCCATGAGCTCAAAGAAGGTGAAGACGATGTAGAGCAGGACGAAGGCCCCGAGCGAAAGCAGGAAGTTTTCGGCGTAGGAGCGCATGACGTACTCGTCGAGCAGCAGGGGGAAGCTGGTTTTGAAAAGACTGCGCATGCGCTGGACGAGGGTTGGGCTGGGGTGGATTGGACGGGGAGCGTAGGCGGAGTGAGGGCCGGCCGGGCCGGGGCTGGTGGGTGCGGAGTTCTCTTGCGCGGCGGCGCGGTCGGCGGCATCGCCAGTGGGGTTGGTGAGCCGGGAGAGGGCCGCGTTGATGCTGCTGGGGGCGATGGCGGCGAGTTTCTTGCCGAGGGCTGCGCCGACGGCGTGGAAGAAGTTGAGCAGGACGCCTCCGCCGGCGAGTTGCTGGAGCAGGATGAGTCCGAAGGCGGCGAAGATGAGGTTGGCGGCCCAGACCCCGAGGAAGGGCGTCAGCTTGCCGGATTTTGCGAAGGCGACGCCGACGTTGGAGAGGAGATAGTAGCCAAAGACGAGCAGCAGGGTGAGGACAAAGCCGGTGCTCTTGCCGCCGCGCTTGGAGGACAAGCCGAGGGGAACGCCGATGAGCATGAGGACGAGGCAGGCGAAAGGATAAGAGAAACGGGAGTTGAGTTCGATGCGGGCGGCGCGGATGTCGGCGGCGGAAATGGGGTGGTTGGCGAGGTCGAGGCCGTGAGTGCGCTGCCAGAGCTCGTGGAATGGAAGCGCCTGGAGACGAGTGTTGGAGCGTGAGATGTGGGTTTCGTCCTGGGTGGCGAGCTGGAGGGGCACAGGAGTGGAGGTGAAGGTGGAGATGTCGTACTGGTTGGGATCGGTGGGGGAGAACTGGTGCTGGCCGCCGTTGATCAGATGCAGGGTGAGGCCCTGCTGGTCGCCGGTGCCGGAGTTGGTGACGAAGGCCTGTTCGGCGGTGGTGATGTTGGGATTGGCGGGCTGGGTGAGGTCGGCGAGGAAGACGTGCTTCCAGGTGGCTGCGCCGGAGCCGGAGGGGACATCCTGCACGTAGAGGACGTAGTTCTTGAAGTCCTCGTAGAAGACACGGGGCTGGATTTCGAAGGAAGCCTGCGAGGACTTGAGCCGGTCTTCGAGCTTGAGCAGGTCGGCGGCGCCCTGCGGGGCGAAGTAGAGGGCATTGACGAGGCCGATGGCGAGGGCGGTAAAGGAGAGGATGGAGACGATACGGACGAAGCTGAAGGCCCCAATGCCACAGGCGCGCATGGCGGTGACCTCGGAGTCTGCGGCGAGGCGGCTGAGGCCGAGCAGGATGCCGGCGAGGACGGCGGTGGGAATGGTAACGGTGAGGGTGTTGGGGAGCATGTCCGCGAAGATGCGGAGGGCGTCGGCGAAGGAAGCGGAGTCGCGGACCAGGAGATCGAGGATCTTGTCGAGGTCGCGCATGAAGAGCACGAAGGTGAAGAGGACTCCGCCGAGCAGGGCGTAGGAGGTGACTTCGCGGAGGATGTAGCGGGTGAAGATGCGCATACAAGTGCTGAGTTTAAGTGTAGCGCGGAGAGGGTCAGGCTGCGGCGGTGGAAGGGATGCGTTAGAACTTGAAGCGGTAGCGAAGTTCGGCGTAGAGTTCGCGGGGGTCGTTGAAGTGGAAGCCGCCGAAGGTGAGGGAGTTGTCGAGCAGGACGCGGGTGTTGGCGACGTTGAGCGCGCTCACCGAGACGGTGTAGCGCTCAGCGAAGGACTTGCCGAGGGTGAGATCGGCGGTGGTGTGCGCGGGCAGATAGGGGCCTGAGTAGGGCGATGGCGGGTCCTGGTATCCGTTGGAGAAGCCGGAGCCGTAGTAGACGTTGAAGGAACCGTTGATGCGGTAGGGCAGGCTTCCGTTGAAGCCGAGGTTGAGGGTGTTGCGCTGATCGTGGTCGAGGGCGATGTAGACGTAGGGGACGTAGCAGGGGTCGGTGGGCAGCAGCGAAGGGCCGTTGCAGGTGAGGCCACCGGTGATGCCGCCGATCTGCCGAGCGATCTGGTTGGAATAAGAGAGGTGGGCCTGGCCGAAGTGCCACAGACGGGGCGAGCGTAAAGTTAGTTCCCAGGCCTGGATCAGCGCGCCCTGCACGGTGATGGGGATGAAGATGCCGGACTCTCCGATATTGTTGTGGTCGAGGAAATTGTGGGCCTCGGTCTGGAAGGTGTCGGCGTCGAGCAGCCAGCCGCGGAAGGGGATCTGGACGCCGAACTGGTGTTCCTCGTTGCGTTCGCCCTTGAGCGGGACGTAACCGTCGCCGCTGGATTGGGCGTAGGCGAGCGCCGGACCGGTGATGCTGGTGAGCGGAGGCGGCTGGTAGAAGTGGCCATAGAAGCCGCGGAAGACCCAGTTGAGTTTGGGAATCTGCACCGCGATACCAACGCGCGGATAGATCGCGTCCTCGGTAATTGCGCCGGTGAAATGGGTTTGGCGCTCGCCCGCGGTCAGCGTCAGCCACGAGGCCGGCTTGTAGTTGTCCTGAAGGTACAACTCCTCAACACCGGCCGTGACAATAGGGTTTATGGAAAAAGGGGTGCTGCTGCCGTCGTTGAAGACGGAGCCGAAGAGATCGTTCTCGTGCTGCATGTAGCCGTAGAGGCCCGCGGAGAGAGAGTTTTTCGCGATCACGGTTGAGGCAGAGGCCTGCAGGCCACCATAGTTTGCAGTCTGGGTTGCGGTAGTCGAGGCGGGTTGGTCGTTTGGGTTCGCCGAGTACTTGGCCTGGTTGTAGTGGTAGAAGGGCGAGAGCTGCGTGACCGTCGACGAACTGAAGGTATGGAGCCAGCTAAAGGCGGCGTAGCTGTCGGTCTCGCGCTCGCCGTCGGAGAGGCCACTGGAGTTGTAGAGCTGGTTCTCCCAATCGTTGACGTTGGGGTCCTTGGGAATCTGGTAGTAGTCGCTGCGCACCTGGGTGACGAGGCGAAGCTGGTCGGCCGGACTGCGGTTGTAGAGGAAGGAGGCGAAGCCGCCGACGCCGTTCTCCGCGTCGTTCACGGGTTGCGAGATCGCGGGTTGCAGACCAAGGTCGCTGCGGTTACCGCTGAGGCTGGTATACCAGGCGAATTTCTCGGTGTGGTCGCCGAGCGAGACCTGGTCGTTGGTCTGGTAGGAGTTTCCAGCGGTGAGGACAAGTTCGCCTTCGCGGCTGCGTTCGAAGCCTGAGCGCGGCAGCACGTTGAACATGCCGTAGGTGCGGTCGCCCAGGTCGGCGCTGTAGCTGCCTCGTTCGACTTCGAGCGAGTCGATGTCCTTGGGATCGATCTGGGGGCCGACGTTGCTGGCGATGTTGGTATTGGGGATCTCGATGCCATCGATGAGCCAGCTCAGCTCATGGCCTCCGCGCATGTGGAGCATGTCGTGGGTCATGTAGGCGCCAGGTACGAAATCGGTGATCATGGCCATGGAGTTGGTGAGGTCGGCGCCGGGGGTCTGGGCGATGTCGACGCGGGAGATGAGCGTGGTGGGGGTGACGGTGTTGATGTTGGCGACGTCGGCGTTGACGGTGACGCTTTGGGAGACGGGGCCAATCTGGAGCATGAAGTGGAGGATGGGTGAGGTGTCGGAGTGGATGGTGAGGGACTGCTGGAGGGTCTCGAAGCCGGCGTGGGTGATGGTGACGGTGTAGTCGCCGAGCGGAATGTTGGGAAGGGTAAAGGCACCTTCGCCGTTCGAGTCAGTGGACTGGGTGAAGCTGGAGCGGGCAGCGGTGAGAGTGATGTGCGCGCCGGGGAGCGGGCGGTGCTGGGGGTCGTGGACCACTCCCGCGAGCTGGGAGAAGACGGTGGCGCGGGCGCTGGAAACAGGGAGGAAGCAGACGAACAGGAAGAGTCCAATGAATGCACGGTGCTTGCGCGCAAGATGCATAACGGCTCCGCGGTCACGGGGTCGTGACAAAGCAATGGCGTGCCGCAGCGATGCGGCGGACGCCGGGATGATGTTTGAGTTGAGAGGAATGGTGACGGCTTAGGCGATGGTGGGAGGGCCGCGCTTGAGGTTTGCGGAGGGGGCGAAGGTGCGGGCGACGCGGCGCGGGGTCGCAGCCAGCCGTGCGAAGCTGCGGAGCTGCGCGACTGAGAGATGGGCCGGCGCGGCGAGGGAGGCGGTGGCGGTCCGGACGGGAGTGGCAGGAGTTGGATAGAAGGGGCAGGGCGGAGCACTGAAGACTGGGCCGCTGGATGCCATGAGCATCCTGTGCATCATGGCGCAGTGGTGCATGCCGTGGCTGCGGCAGCATGGCGGCAGAGAGGCTTCGGGGTCGGCGGTTGCGGCGAGGAGGGGCGCGACGAGCGGCGAGCCGAATGCGATCAGCAACGTGATGGCAAGGATTCGGCGGCGCATGGCTGAGTATAGCGGGTTTTGACGAGGAGACAAAAAAGAGGCGGGCAGAAAGTGATCTGCCCGCCCGATGTGCGGTCCCTGTGCGCAAAAGGCCCTGGGGCGCAGAGGGACCGAAAGTGAAGCGGCCTGGAAGCCGCCGCAGCCGCTCCGGCTAAACCGTTCGCAGCTTGCGGCGCATGGTAAATACGGCACCGAGGAAGCCGGTTCCGAGGAGGACGAGGCTGGCTGGTTCAGGCGTCATCGCAGGAGGCATCGGATCCACCATGAAGATCTGCGGCTCGTTCTGCTCAGAGGGATAATCGGCTGAAATAGGGACGAGCACGACGTCGTTTGCGTCGAAGCCCCAGGTTCCGCTGTTGTATTCGGCGAGGGCTTGAGCATCCAGGCTGGCGGAGCTAGTCGAGTATCCCGAGGTATAGCCGCTCTCGCTGGTCACAGCGGCGCTTGGATCCATGACGTACCAGATGGCGAACTGAATGTCCGAGATCTCCTGGGTCGTGGTTGCGCCGGCATACTGGTTGTAGAGCCACGCATCCTCGATGAAGGCTTGCTGGGTCTCATAGTCCAGGCCACCGTTGCCGATGCTGGAGACGGCGACAGCGTTTACGTCCCAGCTTTCGCCGATGGACACTTCGCGATTGAAGTTGAGGCATGACATGGAGATGTTCTGGCTGGTGGCGCCACCGGAGCCGGTAACGTCGAACACGTAGGGATAGATGTCGATGCCGTCGGTGCTTCCGCCGGTCGTAGTGGTCAGGGTAATGGAGTCGGCCAAGGCGGCACGGGGAATGAAGCAGACGAGGGAGAGAGACAAGGCAATTAGGGAGGATTTGAAGCGCATGGGGAGAACTCCTGGGGCCCGGGGCCTACGATCTGTTGAAGCAAAGCAGTTGCTGCCAATCAACCCGGCTGAAGCCGGCAAATGAAACAACTTGCAACGTACAAGGCAAATGGTTGCACATCGGCCGAGCAATACCTAGCAATAAAATCAATGAGTTACGATTGCCCAGTGGAGCAAGTTACCTGTGGGCTCGGGCGGGATTACCGGGTTGCTGGATTGATAACGGCCCAGAACTCCAGTTTGCGACGCGGTGACGCAATGATGCGCTAAGGGCAGGGGGGTCGCGGGAATTGGGACGGGGCTAGTGAGAGTGCGGTTGCTCGGAGCCTGGCTTGGGCGGGATGCGGTCGGGGCAGTCGCCTTCGATGCAGACACAGCGCAGAATGCCGCAGAGGACGGCGAGGCCGATGCCGGCGACGAGATAGAAGATGCCGCTGGAGAGGCGGCCAGTAAGGTACGGGTACAGGAAGATGGCAACGCCCGCGTAGATGAGCACGGTGAAGATGTTGCGGAGGGTGCATCGCGACATGGCGTACCTCCCTGTGCGGGTCAGTCTACTGTATAGACGCTGAGGGAGGCTATAGGGATTTTTTGGGGGAATGCGGGGATTCTTGGGTGAAATGGAGAAGGAGTCCGGGGCTGAAGAGGGTGCTGAAAGGGGGTTGGAATCCCGCGAAGGCATGCCCCAGGGGCTGAAGCCCGTGTTGACTCTGTGCCCGTCATGCCGGGACTAAAGTCCCGGCCTATCTTAAACCGATTTTTCAGCATCCTTTGAAGCCCGGTTTGTTCCGGGCCGTTTTCACCGCAGGCTGAAGCCCTGCTGCTACTCCGAGAAGCACAGGGACGTTAGTGGTTCATCACAAGATGGGCGGCCGATTCGATGCACACCATCTGCATTGCACCCTTCCGTTCCTGGGTAAACGGACATACCTCGAAGTCTCCATAGATGGGGTAGCTTTCGAGGTTGAATGTGAGGTTCTTGGGAGCGATTGGGGGGTCCGCATCATCCGGAATTGGCCCCGCAGTGACTCCTAGCATTCGCGTTATTCCTACAGGCCATATCCGAAGCCGTATTGTGTCTGCCCCCCAGTGACAGCCGTCCATGAACGACATAGCAGGCGGCGACAACCTTGGGGTTCTCTTTGCATTTGGGTGCAGCTGCGTACATGGGCATCGCTATAACGAGTAATGCCAAGACTCTCTTCATACTGGATCTCCAGTTTGACCTTTCAGGGATTGGCGAGGAAGCGGTAGCCGATGCCGCGGACGGTGGTGAGGTGCTGGGGGTTGGCGGGGTCGTCCTCTATGTAGCGGCGTAGGCGGACGATGAAGTTGTCGATGGCGCGGGTGTCGGTGTCGGCATGCACGCGCCAGACCTGCTCGAGGATGTCGGTGCGGGAGACGATCTGGCCTTCGCGCTCGGTGAAGAAGCGGAGCAGGTCGGCCTCCATGACGGTGAGGTGGGTGAAACGGTTGGGGGCGATGAGTTCGAGGGCGGCGAAGTCGATGGTACGGTTGTTGAAGAAGTAGGTGTCGGGTGGAGGCGGGGGTTCGGCGGGAGTTGCGGCCTGGGCGGCCTGCCAGGCGGTGCGGCGGATGAGGGATTTGATGCGGACGATGAGGATGTTGAGGTCGAAGGGCTTGGGGAGGTAGTCGTCGGCGCCAGCTTCGAGGCCTTCGAGGACGTCTTCGGGACGGGTGCGGGCGGTGAGCATGAGGATGGGGGTGTAGCGTTGAGCGTCGCGGAGGGCGCGGGTGATGGCGAAGCCGTCGGCGCCGGGGAGCATGCAGTCGAGGACGATGACGGAGATTTTGTCGGGACCGGATGGGGGCGCGGCGAGGAGATAGACGAGGGCGGCGTCGCCGTCGGACTCATGGTGGGTGCGGAAGCCTTCGGCGGCGAGGTTGAAGAGGAGGCCCTGGGCGAGGTGTTCTTCGTCTTCGATGAGGGCGATGAGGGGAGATGGGGTGGGGTCGGTCATAGCTCTATTCTTGAGCGCGTCTAAAGCGAATCATTGAGAACACAGAGGAGCAGAGAGAACACGGAGAAAACATTGACGGGATAATCGTAGTTCATTGGGAAGAGGACAACTGGGGATGGACGATGCCGGCGAGGAGGGGGAGGAGGCCGTTCCAGGCAATCTGGACGCCGATGCAGAGGAGGATGAAGGCGATGACGCGCAGAATTCCGTGGGCGGTGGAGGGCGAGATGCGGTGAGCGATGCCGGGTGCGTAGGCGTAGCAGAAGTAGACCGACAGGCAAAGCACGAGGATGGCGATGAGCAGGCCGGCGTGGGCGAGCAGGTTGTCCTTGATGGGACGCTGCGGGGTGTGGGCGGCGAGGGTGAGCATGACGACGATGCAGCCGGGACCGGCGGTGATGGGGAAGGTGAACGGGTAGAAGATTTTTTGACGCAGATTATCGGCAACGTCGCCGGGGTGAACCTGGGCGGCTGCCTGCATCTTTTCGGGAGTGAGGTCGGTGCTTTCCTGGTTGAGGAGCCGCCAGGCGATCGCGGCGATGACCAGGCCTCCGGAGACCTGGACGATGGGGAGGGAGATTCCGAAGAAACGAAGAAGGGTGGCGCCGATGAGGTCGATGATGACGAGGAAGAGGATGGTGTTGACGGCGATGCGGCGCGCGAGCGAATGGTAGGCGGGGATGGGCGCCGGGCCGAGGGGATTGATGAGGGGAAGCAGCGCGCTGAAGGAGAGGACGAAGGAGTTCCAGAGAAGGAGCATGTGGGTTCAATTCTAGAGTGCGGCGAGAGAGGAGTCAGGCACCTGGCTTTGCTGGAAGAAACTCAATTCGGATGTCCCGCTCGGCGGCCTTGAAGTCAAAGTCGGCGGTGATAAGGACGTGATCGGGAGAATCGGCTGCAAGTTCGACGGCGAAGGCGTCCGCATAAGGGAGGTTCGTTCTCACTTTGATGGACGCTGCACGCTCAGCTCTTGCGGGGGTCGCGGGGATGAGATCGAAGTCGAAAGCCCGAAGGTCCTTGAGAGCGGTCTCGGTTGCCGACGGGCCGTGACGCTTGAGCAGGACTGCGGCGATCTCCCCCCATTGGATTGCCGATACGACGATCTGATCGCGCAGAGCGATGTGGGAGTTGATGCAGTTCTCGACCCGATCCGCGCCGGGCTCGTCGTCAAGATAGCGGAGGATGGCGCTGGAATCCATGACATAGGTCAATTACTTGTCCCTCTTATGATCCTCTCTGCGTTCGCGCTGGAGTTCGTCGGCCATGGATGGACCGCCGGCGAATCGTCCGCGCAGTCTTTCTACCAGGCGTCCGTTGACGGGTTGGAGAATGATCCGCGCGTTCTCCACCGTGAGCGCGATGCGTGAGCCGGGCTCGATGCCAAGCTCGGCGCGGACATCGGCGGGGATGACGAGTTGGCCTTTGGTGCTAACGGTAAGCATCTGCGTGTTCATGCTTACATAATAGCATAAGTAAGGCACATTAGGCTACGTGGGTGGGATTGGCGAGGGGGAGGGTGAGGGTGAGGGTGGTGCCGAGGTTGGGGCCGGGGCTGGAGGCGCTGACGTCGCCATCGTGCTGGCGGGCGATGGAGCGGACCAGGAAGAGGCCGATGCCGGTGCCCTTGATGCGGACGGCAATGCGACCGGGAACGCGGTAGAAGCGCTTGAAGATGCGTTTGAGCTGGTCGGGGGCGAGGCCGACGCCGGTATCGGTGACAGTAAGAGCGACCTGGGTGAAGCGGACGATGGCGATGGAGCACTGGATATGGACGCCGTTGGGCGAGTACTTGACGGCGTTGTCGAGGATGTTGAGGACGGCGGTGCGGAGGTCTTCGGCGATGGCGCGGACGTGGAGGCGGACGGCGCCGGGGATGGGCGCGAGCTGAATGGCGTCGGTGGGCAGGTGGTGGCGCTGCAGGGTGATGGCGATACAGTCCGCGACGAGCGGTGCGAGTTCGAGCAGAGTGCGGTCGCGATGGCGGCCTCGCACGCCGAGTTCGCCGGCTTTGAGGACCTGCTCGACGGTGCCGAGCAGGCGGTCGGAGTCGGCGAGCATGATTCTGTAGAAGTCCTGGCGCTGGGCTTCGGGGACGTTGCGGCGCTGCAGAGTTTCGAGATAGAGGCGGATGGAGGCGATGGGGGTTTTGAGCTCGTGGGTGACGGCGTTGAGGAAGGAATCCTGGCGCTCGTTGCGGCGGACTTCGCGGACCAGGAAGACGGTGTTGAGGACGACGCCGGCGACCAGCAGGCCGAAGAGGATGAGGCCAAGAATGATGAGCAGGAAGCTGCGCTCGTTGACGATGATCCAAGCGATGTTGAAAGCGATGAGGCCGCCGACGATGAGGACCCCGAGGGTGATGGAGAGGGCGATGGCTCCGCGGCGTCGGGTGATGTTCATGGCGTGGCTTGAGTATAGAAGGGCGAGTGGTAAGTGGTGGGGGGTAAGTGGTAAGTTGAGGCGATTGGCACTGGAGGATCAATGGACCGAAGAGACTTGATGAAGGCGATGGGGGTGGCGGCGATGATTCCGATGACGGCTGGACAGGAGCTTCTGGCGGAGGACGGGGTGACGGATGAGACCGTGTATGAGCTGCGGATTTACCACCTGAACGAGGGCAAGCAGGCGGCGATTCTGGACCGGTTTCGGACCAAGGAGACGGCGATCTTTGCGCGCTGCGGGATGCATGGCGTGGCGTATTGGGTGCCGACGGACGAGCCGCTGGCGGGGCGGACGATTATCTATCTGCTGCGGCATAAGAGCCGGGCGGCGGCGACGGAGAGTTGGGCGAAGTTTACGGCGGACCCGGAGTGGGTGGCGCTGAAGGCGGAGACGGAGAAAGATGGGGCGTTCGTGAAGCTGCACGACGTGACGTTTATGAAGCTGACGGATTTTTCGCCGAAGGTGTAGGGAATCAACTGCGGATCGGCGGGCGGGTTTTTATGGGCAGCTTTCAGCGGTCATCTATCGGCTGTCGGCGCGGGCCGTCGGTGTTTATCAGCGCCAGTAGTAGGGGTGGTAGTAGGGGTGGCGGTACCAGGGCGGGGTGGAGAGCAGCGCCCAGAGGAGCATGAGGATCCAGCCGATTCCGGTCCAGCCGAGAAAGAGGTTGAGCAGCAGGATGCCGGCGACATGGTGGCCGCGGTTGGAGGCGATGATGGTGGGCAGGAAGTAGAGAAGGGCGAGAACGGCGAGATGGATCATGGCGGCTGCCTCGGCTACGGCTCGAATCCCGGGATGAGTGTACTACGCGGGGCGGCGGTGGGAAGTTCCGCTTGCGTTGGGTGGGCAGGGGCCCGGGGCTAAAGCCCACAGTATTTGGGGGCTGGTTTACCGCGGGCTAAAGCCCGCTGCTGTTCCGGGTGCCAGTTTGGGTGGGGCCGGGGTATGATCGTGTGCGTTTGAAAGCGACCTGACAACTGGTACGGAGAGATATTGCTATGAATCGATTCGATCGTCGTACTTTGCTGCGTAATTCGGGATTAGCTGCGGCAGCGCTGACGCTGCGGACGAAGGCTTGGGCGTGGGCGGATGGGGCGCCGCTGGCGACGACGACCGCGGGCAAGATCAGCGGCGTGATGGAGGACGGGATCAACGTCTTCAAGGGCGTGCCGTATGGCGGGGACACGGCAAAGACGCGGTTTCAGGCTCCGGTGGCGCCGGAGAAGTGGACGGGCGTGAGGGAGTGCGTGGCGTTTACGACGATGGCTCCGCAGTTGGTGGCGGCGCGGGCAGGCGGCGCAGGTGCAGCCAGGCCTGGTGGTGCGGGGCCGGGAGCGGGAGCGGCTGCGGGAATGGCTGCGGCCACTTCGTCGTCGGGTGTGCCGGGAGCGCCGCGGGACCAGGGCGTGCAGAGCGAGGACTGTCTGCACCTGAACGTGTTTACGCCGGGGCTGCGGGACAAGAAGAAGCGTCCGGTGCTGCTGTATATTCACGGCGGCGCGTACAACAATGGGACGGTGAACAGTGATTTGTACGATGGCAAGCGGCTGTGCCAGCGGGGCGACGTGGTGGTGGTGACGGTGAACCACCGGCTGAATGCGTTTGGGTATTTATACCTGGGGGATCTGGCACCGGCGTACAAGGACTCGGGCAACGCGGGACAGTTGGACCTGGTGCTGGCGCTGAAGTGGGTGAAGGAGAATGCAGCCGAGTTTGGCGGCGATCCGACGCGGGTGCTGATCTTCGGGCAGTCGGGCGGCGGGGCAAAGTGCGCGGCGTTGATGGCGACTCCAGTGGCGCATGGGCTGTTCCACCGGGTGATGACGATGAGCGGGCAGCAGATCAAAGGTGCGTCGATCGAGATTGCGTCGGGGCGGACGAAGACGGTGCTGGAGAAGATGGGCGCGAGTGGGCTGACGGGGAAGGACCTGGAGGCGAAACTGAACTCGCTGACGATGGAGCAGATCCAGGAGGGTGCGCGGGCGGTGAGCAGCGACTGGCTGCCGGTGGTGGACAACGTGATTCTGTTCCGCAACCCGTTCGATCCAGATGCGCCGGCGCTGAGCGAGGACGTGCCGATGATGCTGGGCAACACGCACGACGAGACGGGGGCCGTGAACGGGCCGGCGAACATGACGTGGGAACAGGCGGTCGAGGCCGTGAATCGCGGGATTCCTGATTACCTGGGACCGGTGACGGCGCAGGAGGCTGTGGATGCGTTCCGCAAGGCTGATCCGACGTATACGCCGCAGCAGGTGGCCCGGGCGGTGGGGACGGCGTTCCGCGCTTGGGCGGGGCAGCGGATGGAGGCGGAGCGACGGGCGGCGAATCCGGTGAGCCAGCCGCATACCTGGGTGTACCAGATGAACTTCAAGGGCGCGGACGGCTGGGCGACGCACACCATCGACATCCCGTTCATGTTCGACAACATCGCGATTGCGCAGAGGCAGGTGGGGTCGGAGCCGGAACACCTGGCGGAGGCGAACGCGCTGGCGGCGATCATGAGCCAGATGCTGATTACGTATGGGCGGACGGGGAATCCGAATGGCGATGATAAGGCCAAGGCCGCGACGCAGGATGGGAAGCTGCCATACTGGCCGGCCTACGACCTGAAGAACATGAGCACGATGATGTGGGAGGCCAAACCGCGGGTGGAGAACGATCCGCGCGGGGCAGAGCGGGTGGAGGCGGAGAAGGCGCATTATCACCAGGCGGGGACGCCGTTGCCGTAAGGGCAGGTTCGAGGTTCGAGGTTCGAGGTGGGGTGCGATGAGCCAGGCGTGTGCGGCGCGGTGGTAGTCTTTGGCGATGGCACAGGAACTGGATTCGCAGGCGTTGCAGCGGTTGCAGAAGTATTACGGCGAGATGTCGGACGGCGAACTGCTGGGGGTCGCTGAGCGGCCGGACGATCTGACTGCGATGGCGCGCGAGGTGATGCGTGGGGAGATGGCTGCGCGGAAGCTGAAGGTGGAGGATGCGCAGCCGGAGATGGGACACAGGTGGGCGAGCGATTCGCTGGGGCAACGCTCGTGGGCGCCACAGTCGGTCGCTGGGGTGATTCTGGGCGCTTCGCCGGAACTTGACGCGAGTCCGCCTAGAACCGGCGTTGGGCCGGGCGAGGTCTCGCTGATGGTATTCCACGATGCCCTTGAGTTGGGACAGGCGGGCGATTTTCTGGAGGCGGCGGAGGTGACGTTTCGGGTGGTGGATGTGGCACAGCCACGAGGCGGCCTCGGCATTTACGACTCGCCGCCGGTGGCGTTGAGCCTGATCGTGGCCAAGACGGACCGGGAACGGGCGATGGCGGTCCTGCGGAAAGAGATGGGGCTGTTTCCGCTGCAGGAGGTGGAAGAGTCGGATCCGGTGGTGGACGATGGGACGGTTGCGGTGCTGGGGGATTTTGGCAGGCGCGAGGATGCGGACGACGTGGCGAAGGCGCTGGATGAAGCGAGGATCTGGCATCGGGTGACGGCGAATCCCGAAGGAAGCGCGGCGGATGAGAATGCGTACACGCTGGAGGTAAGAGAGATTGATTTGGTGAAGGCGGGGGACGTGGTGGAGAAGGCGATGAATTTGCCGGAGGGGTAAAGGCAAGTTGTTAGTTGCAGGCTGTTAGCTGTTAGTTGAAAGACAAAAGCAGATTCCCTTCGGGAATGACAAAGAAAAGAGGAACGGCCGTCTCGGGTGGAGACGGCCGTTTGAATTTGTGCTTAAGTTGGTTACAGGACGCCGGCGGGCTTGGGGTTCTTGGGATCGTACTTGGCGATCTGGACTTTTTCGGCGAGGCCGATTTTGGAGAGCAGCCAGATGCCGTAGTAGTTGATGTCGAACTCGTACCAGGTGAGGCCGTGGCGGGCGCTGACGGGGTGGGCGTGGTGGTTGTTGTGCCAGCCTTCGCCACCGGTGAGCAGGGCTACCCACCAGGAGTTGCGCGAATCGTCCTTGGTCTCGAAGCGGCGCGAGCCGAACATGTGGGTGGCGGAGTTGACCAGCCAGGTGGCGTGCAGGCCGACGACGACGCGGAGGAAGGTCCCCCAGAGAACCATGCCGAAGGCGCCGACGAGGCGATGGCCGGCGGGCGCGAGCGCGGCGCCGAGGGCGATCTGGAGGATGCCGACGACGGTGATCGGGACCCAGTGGAATTTGCTGAGCCAGACGTGGCCCTTGTCGCGGGTGAGGTCGGGAGCGTAGCGTCCGAGCAGGGCGGTCTCGGAGTGGAGCGCGCGGCCGGAGATGATCCAGCCGGCGTGGGCCCACCAGGTGCCGTCGTGCGGGGTGTGCGGGTCGCCGTCGTGGTCGGAGTTCTGATGGTGGACGCGATGGGTGGCGACCCAGAAGATGGGTCCACCTTCGAGCGCCATGGTTCCGCAGGCGGTGACGAAGTACTCGACCCACTTGGGAGTTTTGTAGCCGCGGTGGGTGAGCAGGCGGTGGTACGCCATGCCGATGCCGACGTTGATGGCGAAGAGGTAGGTGATGGCGAAGGCGCCGAGGTTCTTCCAGGAGAAGAAGAAGAGCGCGGCGATGGCGCCGACGTGGAAGAGGCCCATGACGATAGCGGTGACCCAGTTGATGCGGCCTTGCTGGTGCTCGCGGCCCATGCGCAGGTCCTGCTTGACCTTGAGGGCGACCTCGGCAGCGAGGCGGCGTGCGGCCTCGACGCTCTGCGGCGTGATCGGAGCTGAGGTGGGGCGAGTGATGGCTGGCGTGGAGCTTTCGGTTTCGGTTGGATCAGGAGCGAGAAGCGTAGGGGACATAGAGTGGAGTTCGCCTTTTGTACTGGGGGTCTGGAGCCTCGTACTTGCCCGGGCGTGCTTGAATTAAAGGCTAGCAGCGGGCGGCTGAGTCGGGTGTAAGACTTTTGTAATCGTGCGGGATCAAGGGTTTGTTAGGGTGAATGCATGACACTTTCAGGGAATATCGGGCCGGGTTATCGCGATTTATGCGGTGGAGGGCGGCTGGTAGCAACGGCAATATTGCTGGTTGCCTGGGCTGGCATGGCGCAGGAGAAGGCGGTGGTGAATCTGCCTTCGAGCAAGGAGCTGGGTGCGGTGCCGGGGAATCCGCAGCGGGTGAACTCGGAGCCGATCTCGATGGCGGTGTCACCGGACGGACGCTACGTGGTGACGGTGAATGCGGGGTATGGGACGTTCGAGTCGCGGTATGAGCAGAGCCTGGCGGTGATGGATACGCGGACGGGGAAGGTGACGGATTTTCCGGATGCGCGGACGGGATTGACGAGCAAGCAGACGCTGTACTCGGGACTGGCGTTCAGCCCCAGCGGGCATTACTTGTACGCAAGCATGGCCTCGCTGACGGAGCCGATTGCGGGTAAGGTGTCCAGTCCCGCGAGTGCGGGAGGCGAACAGCGGCCTGGGCCTCCGGATACGGGGAAGGAAAATTTAGGGAATGGCGTGGCGGTGTATGGGTTTGCGGATGGGAAGATTACGCCGGAGAGAGTGATACCGATTCCGTTACAGAAGCTGGCGGGGGCGCGGCGGACGGAGTTGATTGAGGGGAGTGGGGACCGGACGATGGGAGTGCCGTTTCCGGCGGCGATTAAGGTGCTGCGGACGAAGGCTAATACCGACTTGCTACTGGTGGCGGACAATCTCTCAGACGATGTACTGCTGATCGATGCTGTGACTGGGAAGGTGACGACGCGGTTCGATCTGTCGGAGAGCGATGCGGTGCCGGGGACGTATCCTGTGGCGCTGGCGGTCGGGAAGGGCGCGAACAGGGCGTATGTGGCGTTGTGGAATTCCAGTGAGGTGGTGGAACTGGATCTGGTGAGGCGGGCTGTGGAGCGCAAGCTGGCGCTGCTGAAGCCGACAGATCCGGTGAAGCCGGGAACGCATCCTTGCGCGCTGCAGATGAGTCCGGATGGGAAGACGTTGTACGTGGCGCTCGCGAATCGAGACGCGGTGGCGGCAGTGGATGTTTCGGAGGGTGATCCGGTCAATTCGAAGATCATTGCTGAGCGCGGCTGGACCAGCGGCCCCGCGGTGTATCCGGCCAGGGACGCGAAGTTCGAGGTGAAGGGGTACTTCGATACGCGGCTGCCGGGGCAGAGTTATTTTGGGGCGGAGCCGGATGCGCTGACGGTGAGTGCGGATGGGAGCCGGTTGTATGCGGCGAATATGGGGTCGGATGCGGTGGCGGTGATTGATACCGGCAAGCTGACGGCGAGCGCGGCGAAACAGGGGATGGTGGAGCCGGAGGGGTTTATTCCGACGGAGTGGATGCCAATATCGATGGCATTAGTTGGGGAACAGGGAACAGGGAACAGGGAACGGCTGTATGTTGCGACGGACAAGGGGCGTGGGACGAGGCCGAACAACTTCGCGCAGAAGTTGGTTCCGGGGCTGCCGGCGGTGCGGCAGAAGGACTTCACCTACATTCCGACGTTGCTGTACGGGTCGCTGGCAGCGGTGGATGTAAGGGGCGTGGACCTGAAGGCGGCGACGGCGGAGGTGATGGAGCGGAACCTAATGAAGGCGGCGGAGGAAGGAATTGCGTTCGCTGCTTCAGCAAAGACAACAGCAGATTCCTCCGCTGCTTCACCCCAGCGAGCGAGCTCGCCGGGGACCCCGATTTCGCTGCCGAATGACAAACAAGCAGGCGTGGGACCGATCAGGCACGTGATTTATATCATCAAGGAGAACCGGACGTATGACCAGGTGTTCGGCGATCTGAAGCAGAACGGAAAGCCGGTGGGGAATGGCGACGCCAGCCTGGCGATGTACGGCGAGAGCGTGACGCCGAACCAGCACAAGCTGGCGTTGCAGTTTGGCGTGCTGGACAATTTTTTCGATTCGGGCGAGGTTTCGGGCGACGGGCATGTGTGGTCGAATGCGGCGATCGGGACTGATTACCTGGAGAGGACGTGGCAGCAGAACTACCGGAACGACCAGCGGACGTATGACTACGAGGGCGCGGTGGCGGACGGGTATCCATTACTGCAGAAGATTCCGGATGTGAATGAGCCGACCAGCGGATATATGTGGGGCAATGCGGATGCGCACGGCAGGACGCACTACAACTTCGGCGAGTACATCTCGTCGACGTTTTGCGGGGCGAAGAGGAGCGGGAGCTCGCAAGAGGGGCCGCTGCTGGAAGGGACGAAGTGCGTGCGGGCGACGGTTGAGCCGGGCGGGCAGATTCCGGAGGAGTGGGGCGGCGGGGTGAACAAGTGGCCGTGGGCGATTCCACTGCTGGAGAAGAATGTGGCGACCAAGCCGGAGCTGGTGGGGCACTTTGCGGAGGAGTCGCCGGACTTCAATTTGCGGGTGCCGGACCAGATTCGGGCGAATGTGTTTCTGCGGCACCTGGCGGGCTGGGTTGCGGACCGCGCGGCGGGCAAGGAAACCATGCCGAACTACATTACGATGCGGCTGGGCAACGACCATACGGCTGGGACAACGCCGGGCGGGCCAACGCCGAAGGCGTCGGTGGCGGACAATGATTTGGCGATCGGGCGGATTGTGGAGGCGGTGAGCCATTCGGACTTCTGGGACGACACGGCGATCTTCATTCTGGAAGACGATGCGCAGAACGGCGCGGACCACGTGGATGCGCATCGCAGCCTGGCGCTGGCGATCAGCAAATATGCGCCGCATGGGGCGGGTGGCGGGGCGTTTGTGGATAGCCGGTTCTACTCGACGGTGAGCGTGGTGCGGACGATGGAGACACTGCTGGGGCTGCCGCCGATGAATAATAACGACGCGCTGGCGTCGCTGATGGGCGAGGAGTTTACCGGGTCGGGCGATCAGAAGCCGTTTGCGGCAGACACGTCGAACCGGGACAATGGGCTGATCTATACGGCAAATGGGCCGCGGGCGGTGGGCGCGCGAGAGTCGGCGAAGATGGACTTTACGCACGCGGACCGGGCGCCGGTCGAGAAGCTGAACGTGATTCTGTGGAAGGATGCGATGGGCGCTGCGCCGGTGCCCGCGCAGTTGCTGGAGAAGCAGAAGAAGGTGAAGAAGGATGACGATGACGACTGAGGGCGCGGATGGCAGATAGCAAGATGGGGCCGTTCCGGTTGGCGCCGTGGTTCAGTCCGCGGCCGTGGGGGCGGCGCGATCTGCGGCCGTGGTACGCGGACACCGGGACGACGGAGCCTGTGGGCGAGGCGTGGCTGACCGGACCGGAGAGCGCGGTGGAGACCGGGCCGAAGGCCGGGCGGACGCTGGCGGAGGTTGCGGCGGAGGCGGGTGGGGCGCTGCTGGGTGCGGCGGGCGGCAGGGAGTTTCCGCTGCTGGTGAAGCTGCTGTTTCCGAATGACAAGCTGTCGGTGCAGGTGCATCCGGATGACGCGCAGGCGCAGGCGATGGGGCAGCCGCGGGGCAAGACGGAGTGCTGGTACGTGCTGGAGGCGGAGCCGGGGGCGACGATCGCTCTGGGCTTGCGCGAGGGCGCGACTGCGCAGGCGGTGCGGGCGGCGATTGCGGACGGGACGATGGAAGAGTGGATGCAGTGGGTTCCGGTCGCGGTGGGCGATATGGTGTTTGTCGATGCGGGGACGGTGCATGCGATTGGGCCGGGGGTGGTGCTGCTGGAGACGCAGCAGACGAGCGACATCACTTTCCGGATGTACGACTTTGGGCGTCCGCGCGAATTGCATGTGGAGCCGGCGTTGCGGGTGATGAAGCTGAAGACGGCGGCGGGGAAGGTGAAGCCGCGGAAGATGGACGGCTTTGCGAGGCTGATCGAGCAGAAGTATTTTGTGGTGGACCGGTATGAGGTTGGCGAGGAATGCGAGGCTGTGATCGCGATTGCGGAGGCGGGGTGCCTGGTGGGGCTGACGGGCCTTGGAGTGGTAGAGAGCAAGGGCGCGGAGCCGGTGGAGCTGCTGCCTGGGCGGGCAGTGGTGGTCCCGGCGGAGGTGGGCGAGGTGGTGGTGCGGAGCAATGCGGGGGCGGAGTTTGTGCGGTGCTGGGCGCCGTAGAGCCGGCCGCAGATGCAGAGACAAAATACGGGGATTCTTCGCGTACGGCTCAGAATGACAAACCAAAAATGATGTTCAGAAGGACTCAATGATGACGCGCCGTGCTGCTCACGGATAGGATGGTGCGCGGATCAATTCGGGAGGGACGATGCGACGTGGCGGATTTGTGATTGCGTGGGTGGTTGCGTTGAGTGGGGCGATGGGACTGGCGCAGGCTCCGGCGGCGCCTGCGGCAGCACCGGCGGCTGCGCAGCCGGGCGGACGAATGAGCGGGGGGATGGCGTGGCCGTCCAACCTACCGGAGCCGGTCCCGTTGTGGGCGAATGGAGCGCCGGGGGCGCTGGGATCGGGCGAAGAGGATACGCCGACGATCGCGGCCTTTCTTCCGGCGTCGAACCCGACGAAAACGGCGGTGGTGATTGCGCCGGGGGGCGGATATCAGCACTTGTCGATGGTGAAGGAAGGGGCCGATGTGGCGGCGTGGTTGAACGCCCACGGAGTGGCGGCGTTCGTGCTGAGATACCGGCTGGGGATGAAGTATCACTCGCCGATTGAGCTGGGGGATGCGCAGCGGGCGATCCGGGCAGTGCGGGCGGATGCGGCGAAGTATGGTGTGGCGCCGGACCACATCGGGATGTGGGGATTCTCGGCGGGTGGACACCTGACGGCGAGCGCGGGGACGATGTTCGAGGCGGGGAATGCTGCGGCGACCGATCCGGTTGAGCAGCAGAGCAGCCGTCCGGATTTTTTGATCCTGGCGTACCCGGTGATTACGATGGAGGACCCGTATGTGCATAAGGGATCGCGGACGTATCTGCTAGGCGATGCGCCGACGCAGGCGGAGATGGATGCGATGTCGCCGGAGCTGCATGTGAGCGCGCAGACGCCGCCGACGTTCTTGTTTACGACGACTGACGACCACACGGTGCCGGTGCTGAACAGCGTGATGATTTATGCGGCGCTGGTGAAGGCGGGCGTACCGGCGGAGATGCACATCTTCCAGCATGGGGCACATGGGTCGGGGCTGGCGCCGGCGAATCCGCAGTTGCGGCCGTGGACGGACTTGCTAATTAAGTGGATGCGCGAGCGCGGGTATGCGGCGGCGGAGGGGTCCGCTCCATAGGCGGTCGCGGAAAAACGCGAGAGTTGGCCGGAGTTTAATGGTTTGCTAACAGCATCCTTGTGTACAGTGGCGAAGGCGGTTAAAACGCCATTGCCGGGGTGCTGTGCGGTTGGTCACATTGCAAGCAGCGATCGCGGCGAGAAGATAGAGTCGATCGGGCACTGAGGGGACCTTTTCCGGCCAAGGGAACGAGTCGCAGCGGCCGGTTGACCCATATCGGAGACAGGTGATCGGCTGATGCGTTCGAAGCTCGGGAAAGTTCTGCTGGCGTTGTGTCTTGGGGTGTTAGCGGGTTGTCCGCTGGTGGGAGTGACAAAGGCGAGGGCCCAGGGACCTGTGCCGGCGGCGGGGGCGGCGGCGGCTGGAGTGGGTTCGCAGGCGGACCGCATTGCGGCTCTGGAAAAGAAGCTGGACGACCAGACGGCGGCGATTGCGCAGGCGCAGACCTCCGGGGACAATGCGTGGATGCTGACGGCGGCGGCGCTGGTGCTGTTGATGACCGGGCCGGGGCTGGCGCTGTTTTACGGCGGACTGGTGCGCAAGAAGAATGTGCTGGGCACCATGATGCAGAGCTTCGCCATGATGTGTGTGGTAACGGTGCTGTGGGCGGTGGTGACGTACTCGCTGGCGTTCGGCAGCGGGAACGCGTTTATCGGCGGACTGCACAATATGTTTCTGCAGGGGGTGGGGTTGGCGCCGAGCCCGTATGCGCCGACCATTCCGCTGCAGACGTTCATGATCTATCAACTGATGTTTGCGATCATTACGCCCGCGTTAATTACGGGCGCGTTTGCCGAGCGGATGAAGTTTTCGGCGATGCTGGTGTTTATGGTGCTGTGGGCGATCGTGGTGTACAGCCCGATGGCCCACATGGTGTGGGGCGTGGGCGGACTGCTGAACGCGGCGACGGGCAAGTTCCCCTGCCTGGACTTTGCGGGGGGCACGGTGGTTCACGTGACGTCGGGGGTATCGGCGCTGGTGACGGCGCTTTATCTGGGGAAAAGAATTGGGTATCCGAAGGAGGCAATGCAGCCGCACTCGGTGGTGCTGAGTTTCATCGGGGCGTGCCTGCTGTGGGTGGGCTGGTTCGGGTTCAATGCGGGATCGGCGCTGGCGGCGGGAACGCTGGCGACGTCGGCATTTGTGGCAACGCACTTTGGCGCGGCGGCGGCGGCGATTGGATGGAGTGCGGCGGAGTGGATTCGGAACGGCAAGCCTTCGGTGCTGGGAGCGATCTCCGGCGCAGTGGCAGGGCTGGTGGCGATTACACCGGCCTCGGGGTTCGTGACGCCGATGGGAGCGCTGTGGATCGGGCTGATTGCCGGCGCGGTGTGCTTCTGGATGGTGGTGAAGGTGAAGACGTGGTTTGGGTACGACGATTCGCTGGACGCGTTTGGCGTACATGGCGCGGGCGGAACGCTGGGGGCGCTGCTGACGGGCTTCTTTGCTAGAAGCGTGATCAATCCGGCCTTCGGGGCGGGCAAGGCGACCGGATTGTTTGAAGGGAACTGGCGCCAGCCTTTGAATCAGCTGGTTGGCGTGGCAATTGCGTGGACGGTTTCACTAACGGGAACTCTTATCATTCTGTTCATCGTGGACAAGACGATTGGGCTTAGGGTAAGTGAAGCGGATGAGGATACCGGCCTGGATCTTTCGCAGCACGGGGAAGAGGGTTACGAGTGGGCGCATTGATGAAATAGCTGCAAAGAGTTGCGCAGGTGACCAGGTTGGGTCTGGCCCGGAGGGGCTATGGCGGTTGCAACTGGGCGGAGCGTAATATGCTAGAGCTTTACAGAAGGCTTATGTGAGAGGGACAAGAAATGCAAAAGATTGAGGCGGTAATACAGCCTTCGAAGCTGGACGCGGTAAAGGATGCGCTGGTGGAGATTGGCGTTCAGGGCATGACGATTACGGAGGCCCGCGGACACGGGCGGCAGAAAGGGCACACGGAATTTTATCGTGGACGCGAGTATTCCGTGGACCTGTTGCCGAAGGTAAAGCTGGAGACGGTGGTTGCGGACGAGATGCTGGAGAAGGCGGTCCAGGCGATTATCGGGGTGGCGCGGACGGGAACGATCGGAGATGGCAAGATCTTTGTCACCAGGATCGACGAAGCCATCCGGATCCGCAACGATGAGCGGGGGGAAGTGGCGCTCTAAATACAGGTTCGGGGTTCGGGGTTCCAGGTTCGAGGGAAGCGACCGTGGGCTTCGTGGAGTTGTGTGGTTGTATGCTGGAACTTCTACCTAGCACACAGCCATGCCGGAAAAAGAGACGCCAGAAGGTAATTTGCGCAGCGAATACCAGCGCCGGATGCTGGCGATTCGTGATGCCTTCGAGGCCGGGGCGGCGGGCGCGGCGACGATTGCGGCACGGGCGCAGGCGATGGACGAGCTGATCGTCGGCCTGTGGGCGCGGGCGGTGGAACGGACGCCGATGTTGCGGTCTGGCGTTGCCCTGGTGGCTCTGGGAGGGTACGGCCGGGCTGAACTGTTTCCGTACTCGGATGTCGACCTGATGTACCTGCTGGACGGGAAGGTCCAGGAGAAAGATGTGAAGCAGCCGATCCGCCGGATCAGCCAGGAGGTTTGGGACTGCGGGATACGGCTTTCGCCGTTGACGCGCAAGCGGGCTGAGGCGGAGCGGTTCGACGCGGACAATGTGGAGTTCGCGCTGTCGTCGCTGGACCACCGGCTGCTGGCGGGAGATGCCGCGGTGTACGAGAAGTTTGCCGACACCGGCCTGGCGAAGATGCTGGAGCGGGACGGCAGGGCGATGGTGGCGGGTCTGGTAGAACTGACATCCGAGCGGCACAAGAAATATGGGGACACCCTGTTCCACCTGGAGCCGAGCATAAAGGACTGTCCGGGCGGGCTGCGGGATGTGCATGTGTGCGGGTGGTTGAAGACACTTGGCGCAGCGACTGCGGGAGTGAAGCCGGGGGCAACGGGAGCCGGCGAGGGATGGGCGGCCGGGGACAGCGAAGACTTCCAGCAGGCGGTGGGTTTTCTCTACACGGTGCGGTGCTTCCTGCACTACCGGCATGAACGCGACGACAACACCCTGGACTGGCAGGCCCAGGATGCGGCGGCGAAGGCCCTGATTGGGCTGGACCGGGAGCGCGCCCAGTTGGAGGGACCAACCGGAGCGGCGTACTGGATGCGTCTCTACTTTCGCCACGCAAGGATCGTAGAGCGAAGCCTGACCCACATGCTGGAAGCGGTCCCAGCCAGGGAGCGGGTGGGGCGATGGGCGGTGATGGGCAAGGCTGCTTTGTCGAAGGTGCGACGCCGGCCCGAACCTCCGCCGGTCGGCTACAGGGTGGATAACGGGCGGATTGTTCTGGGCGTTGCGGTGGGAGCGGGGGGCGACCCGGCGCAGGACCCGGAGGTGGTGCTGCAACTGTTTGCGGCGATGGCGAGGACCGGATGCACGCTCGACCGCGGGAGCGAGGAGCGGATGTCGCAGGCGCTGCCGCTGCTGTCGGCGCATCTGGAGGAGGGGCCTGCGCTGTGGCGGCACCTGCAGGAGATTCTGCTGGGCCAGTATGCGGGGAATGCGCTGCGCGCGATGCACGCGCAGGGAATTCTGGAACTGATTATTCCGGAGTTTCACGGGATCGACGCCCTGGTGATCCGCGACGCCTACCACCGCTATACGGTGGACGAGCACACCATGGTGCTGATCGATACGCTGCACGGCCTGGAGACACCGCAGACCGGCCCGATGGGCGAGTGGGCCGGACGCTTTGGCGGAATTCTGCGCGATGTGCAGCACCAGGCACTGCTATACCTGGGCGCGCTGATGCACGATACAGGCAAGGGCAGGAGCACCGGCGACCATGCAGGCGAGAGCGCACGCATGGCGGAGAGCGTGGCGGAGCGGCTGGAGCTGGATGTGTACGAAAGCGAGTTGCTGCTGGGGTTGATTCGCAACCATCTGGAGATGTCGGCGGCGCTGCGGCGGGACATTTTCGATCTGGAGACGGTGAGCGCGTTCGCGGGCAAGGCGCAGACCCCCGAGGCGCTGCGGATGCTGACGCTGTTTACCTATGCGGACATTCATGCGGTCCATCCGGACGCATTGACGCCGTGGAAGGCGGAAAACCTGTGGCGACTTTACCTGGCCACGGCGAACTACCTGGATCGCAGCGTGGATGATGAGCGAGTGGGCGCGCGGGTGGGGAAGGAACTGGTGCATCGCGTATCGGCCCTGCTGCCGGGCAAGCGGGCGCAGGTGGAGGCGTTTCTGGAGGACTTTCCGGAGCGATATCTGCGGACACGGACGCCCGACCAGGTGCGGATGCACTTCGAGATGGCGGAACGATTCGCGCAGGACCGGGTGCAGATGGAGTTTCGCTATGCGCCGGAGACAAGCGAGATAACACTGGTGACCCCGGACCGGCCACTGCTGTTCGCGGACATGGCGGGAGCGCTGGCGGCGTGGGGAATGAACATCGTTACGGCCGACGCATTTTCGAACCGGCAGGGCATCGTGGTGGACAACTTCCGCTTTAGCGATACGTTTCGCACGCTGGAGATGAACACTTCGGAGCACGCGGCGTTTGTGGAGAGCGTGCATGATGTGATGGCAGGCAAGGCGGCGGTGGAGAAGCTGCTGGCCGGGCGGCGGCGCGGACGCAGGAAGGCGCCCAAGGTGGTGGTGCAGTCGCGGGTGGATTTCGATGACGAGGCGTCGTCGCACAGCACCCTTCTGCAGGTAGTGGCGCAGGACATGCCAGGGTTGCTGCGTGCGGTGAGTCAGACGCTGGCTGGCCGTGGGTGCAACATTGAGGTTGCGCTGGTGGACACGGAGGGTGAGACGGCGATCGACGTTTTCTACGTGACGCGGAACGGGGCCAAGCTGGATCGAGACCAGCAAGGAGAGCTGAAGCACGACCTGCTGAGTGCGATTGAGGCGAACGCCAGCTAGGAGCGGATACAGGCAGTTGGGAACAAGCAGGGTGGTTCGGGAGTTTTTACGGACCAGCGGCCAACCATGGGGTTCGCAGGCAGCATCGGAACCACAGTGGCCGTAATATTCTTCCCATTGGCCGGAAATTACTACTTTCCGCTGGAGATAGGAAGCGGTTGGCAGGAATATCGATTTATACTGTAAGTACACATGACACAAGTCCCCGATCAAAACTCCAGTGATGGCCGCGCCGCGCCGGAGCTGCGGCAGAACGACCGTTACTTTTTTGGGTCACTGGACAGCTCTGCCGCGAACCGGGAGAAGCTGAATGAGGTGAACTGGGGCTACGACCAGCAGGAAGGGGTGGTCATGGCGTCGCTGGATGCGGCGATCAACTGGGTACGAAAAAACTCGGTATGGCCAATGACGTTTGGGCTGGCGTGCTGCGCGATCGAGATGATGTCGATGGGTGGGTCAAGATACGACATTGCGCGGTTTGGCGCGGAGGTATTCCGGCCGTCTCCCCGGCAGAGCGACCTGATGATAGTTGCGGGGAGGGTATCGCAGAAGATGGCTCCGGTGATTCGCCGGTTATACGAGCAAATGCCTGAACCTAAATGGGTAATCTCGATGGGGGCATGCGCCACATCGGGCGGGGTTTTCAACAACTATGCATTGCTTCAGGGAGTAAACCAGATCATTCCGGTGGATATTTATGTTCCGGGGTGCCCGCCGCGACCTGAGCAGTTGCTTTATGCGATCACGCTACTGCAGGAGAAGATCCAACAGGAGCGGGGGACGGTGCGAAAGACATTGAATTTGTCGTAAGGAAGGATTAGAGTTCCAGCGACAATTTTAGCGGGCAGCGCGCGGGAGCCGGGACCGGTTTTCCGCGAGCCCTTGAGTTTGGCGGTAAATCCTTCTGGCGTATGAATTAGGGCGCATTTTTGCTCTGGACAGGGGGTACAACTGGGTTACACTCGGGGTGACCCGATTTCAGCAGTTTTCAATGCAGGGCAGTGGTAGTACCAACAGTTTTTTGTGAGTGGAGTAAGGATTATGAGTGGAGGCAGTCGAATGACTTATCGCCCGTTTCGCAGTGTCGGCCGGATCGTGCTGGCTGCGTGCGCAGTTAGCCTTGGTATAGCAAGCCTGGGTGCACAGACACCCGCCCCAGCCGCCCCGCCAGCGGGGATCAACCCGTCTCGTGTGGATGTTTTCACGGGCTTCTCGTATTTTGGGGCGCATGGACAGCTTCAACCCCAGGCCATCCCGTACTCGTCCATCAACCTAGGCGCGATCGGCAGTGGCGCGTACTACTTCAACAAGTATGTAGGTGGAGAGATTATCTACGCTAACCACCCGAGCGGCGTGAATGACGGTGTGTCGTCGTTTTCCCTGGGGCCGATTGTGCGCCTGCCGATGGACCACTTTACCCTATTTGCGCATGCCGGAGTCGGCAGTGAGCGACTCGGTGGCCCGAACAGCGAACCTGCCGTCACGCACGCCTGGAACTACTACACCTGGGGCGTAGCACTGACGGCCGGGGGCGGCATGGACTACGACCTGCCGTTCTTCAACAATCGGTTCAGTCTGCGCCTGTTCCAGGCCGACTATCGCTATATGCACGATGATTTCGGTCCGGTCACTCCGACTCCGTCCTATGCCGCGCCGGAGGGTGGGCGCGCCAACCTGGACGCGATCGAGTTGAGCACCGGCATTGTGACGCACTTTGGCCACATCATTCCGCCACCACCGGTGACGTATAGCTGCTCGGTTGCTCCTGCGAGCGTTTACGCGGGCGACCCGATTACGGTTACGGGCGTGGCCCTGAATCTGAACCCGAAGAAGACGGCGACCTACACCTGGAACTCGACCGGTGGCGCGATCTCGGGCACATCGACGACGGCGAACATCGATACCAAGACGGCTGCTCCGGGCACCTACACGGTGACGGGCCATGTGACCGAGGGCGCCAAGCCAGGCCAGTCGGCCGACTGCTCGACCCAGTTCACGGTCAAGCCGTTCGATCCGCCGACCATGAACAGCTGCACGGCGAATCCGTCCACGGTTGGCTCGGCTGGGTCCTCAACCATTACGGCCAACGCGACCAGCCCGCAAAACCGTCCTCTGACCTACAGCTACAGCGCGTCGTCCGGATCGGTCAGCGGGACCACCACGACGGCCACTCTGACTGCACCGGCTGTGGCAGCGGGAGGCACGGGTTCGGTTACCGTAACTTGCAATGTTGTGGATGACCTCGGCAAGAGCGACTCCAAGAGCACGACGGTTGCGGTGATTGGGCCGCCGATTCCGCCGCCACCGCCTGCGCCAACGGCATCGAGCCTCTGCTCGGTGAGCTTCGAGCGTGATGCGAAGCGGCCGGAACGCGTGGATAACGAAGCCAAGGCCTGCCTTGACGACGTTGCCCTGGCTCTGCAGCGCTCCTCCGACGCCAAGCTTGCGCTGGTTGGCAACGAAGACGCCAAGGAGCAGAAGGTGGATGACAAGCTGGCCAAGCTGAAGCACAACAAGAAGCCGACCGCAGCCGCCGAACGCGTTGTCAACACCAAGGACTACCTGGTCACGGAGAAGGGGCTGGATGCTTCACGCATCATGGTCTACACCGGCACGGATGATGCGCAGTCGGTGACCACTACCCTGATCCCAGCCGGCGCAGTCAACCCGGTTGCAAGCGACAAGCCAGTGGACGAGAGCGTAGTGAAGGCTGTGCCTCGGACTCCGCCGGTCAAGGCCGCGAAGGCGAAGGCAAAGTAACGACGCAGCGAAGGAAACAAGCACAAAAGGCTGACTGGGTTGGTTCCAGTCAGCCTTTGTGCAGGTGTGCAAGTTAGAAATGGCTGCGCCAACCTTATATTCTGAGGAGAGTTCGGTACGGGATGGGACCACAACGTTGAATTGCAAACTGCACCGTTTTCGTCTGCCTGGGATGGTTCTGGTCCTTGGCCTTATCTGCCCTCAGATGCAGGCTGTCTCGTGGTTCCCGGAGGGGCCGGACGGCGGGTCTGCGCGGTCCTTTGCAGCGGACCCGCAGAATCATGCGCATCTTTATCTGGGTGCGGCGAATGGCTGGATCTACCAGTCGCAGGATGGCGGCAAGACGTGGGCCCGGCTGGCGCGGATCGGCGATCGGGACGACCTGATTGTCGACAACATCCTGGTCGACCCGGCCAATCCAAAGCATCTGGTGGTGGGAGCCTATGTCGTTGCGGACGGCGGCGATATCTACGTGAGCAATGACGGGGGCGCAACCTGGGCCGGCGAGCCGGAGATGCAAGGGCAATCGGTGCGCGCGCTTACATTGGCTCCATCGGACCCGAAGGTGTTGGTGGCGGGAACGCTGGAGGGAGTGTTCCGCTCAGGCGACAGTGGAGCGCATTGGGAGCGGATCAGTCCGAAAGACAGCGCAGAGATTCACGAGGTGGAATCGCTGGCGGTCGATCCAGCGGACCCCAGTGTGATCTATGCGGGCACGTGGCATCTTCCGTGGAAGACCACCGATGGGGGAAAGACCTGGACCAGCATCAAGCAGGGGATTATCGAGGATTCGGACGTGTTCTCGATCGTGGTCGATCCGAAGCAGTCGAATGTGGTGTACCTGAGCGCGTGTTCGGGGATCTACAAGAGCGAGGACGGCGGAGGCAAGTTTACCGGCGGAGTGGGTGTGAACAAGGCGCAAGGAATTCCGTCAACCGCTCGCAGGACCCTGGTGCTGATGCAGGACCCGAACCATCTGGATACGGTGTTTGCGGGGACGACGGAAGGACTGTATCGCAGCTTCGATGCGGGGAAGTACTGGATGCAGACCACCGGGGCGGACGTGATTGTGAATGACGTCTATGTGGACCCGGAGAACTCGAAGCATGTGTTGCTGGCAACAGACCGGCGCGGGGTGCTGGCAAGTGACGATGGGGGAGACAGCTTTGTGCCGTCGAACAGCGGCTTTTCGGCGCGGCAGATTACCGCGTTTACGGGAGACGCGCAGCACCCCGCGACGGTGTATGTGGGGATGGTGAACGACAAGGAATCAGGCGGCGTATTTGTGAGCCGCACCGGCGGGCTGAGCTGGAAGCAGCTGAGCGACGGACTGGACGGACGGGATGTGTTCAGTCTTGGCCAGGCTCCGGATGACACTATCCTGGCGGGTACGGAGCATGGGATCTACCGGCTGAAGGACGGGGAGTGGCAGCGCGCGGGAGACGACAGCAAGGCATCCGGTGCGCCTGCCGCGGCGGCCAAGAGTGCGCCTGTTGCGACCGGCAAGCGACCGCCCGTGCGGAAGACAGCGGCGCGAGCGGCGGCCAGGCAAAGGCAAGCTGCGAAGGCACATGCTGCGGTTGCCGCGTCGTCGGATCACTTTGACGGAAGCGTGTATGGGTTCGCATCGACGGGAGAGACGCTGTTTGCGGCGACCTCGGAAGGGGTGCTGCGGAGCGCGTCGAGCGGTTTGGCATGGAGCCTGGTGGCTTCCGTTCCGATGGTCGAATGCCGCTTTGTGGCGGCGGCGAAGAGGAACGTGGTGGCGGCGAGCCTGGGCGCGGTGGAGATGTCGGCCGATGGCGGCGACACCTGGCAGGCGGTGGCGCTGCCCGCGAAGATGACGCAGGTTTCGGCGCTGGGCGTGGATGGGCAGGGCGATGTGTGGGTCGGCGACCGGGATGGAGTTTACATTTCGCCCGACAAAGGCGGGCACTGGCAGACGCTGCCCAACCTGCAAGTACGCAACGTGAACAACCTGTACTTCGACGAGCCGGCGAACCGCATGCTGGTGACGTCGAACGGGCCGGCGACGACGGCGTTCGCGGTGGAGATTGGGTCCATGCAAGTGACCTCGTGGGACACGAAATGGAACCTGCGGTTTGTGCGCCCGGTGGGTGATCACCTGGTGGCGGCGACGTTGTTCGACGGCATGGTGGTACAGCCGAGATGGGTGGACTCGGCGCTGGTTGGGAAGTGAGTTAGAGTGGCGCGGGATAGAATGGGATTGGCGTGACTTCTCTTGCTTCCAACCCGGGACCGCGGCACGGATTCCAGACGGATGACGCGGCGCTGCGGCCGATTGCGGCCAAGGTGGAGCGCGGCGAGCGGCTGAGCTTCCCCGACGGCGTGGCACTATACCGCAGCGGCGACATCCTCGCGGTTGGCTGGATGGCCAATGCGGTGCGTGAGCGGATGCATGGGGACATTGCCTACTTCAACGTGAACCGGCACATCAATCCGACCAATGTGTGCGTAGCGAGTTGCAGGCTGTGTGCGTTCGGGCGCAAGAAGGGCGAGGCTGGAACCTACACGATGGCACTGGAGGAAGCCTGGGAGACGGCCGGATCCGGGCTGACGGAGGCGGTGACCGAGTTCCATATTGTTGGCGGACTGCATCCGGATCTGCCGTTCGAGTACTTCGAGGATTTGATTCGCGGGTTGAAGGTGCGCTATCCGAAGGTGCACATCAAGGCGTTCACGATGGTCGAAGTCGCGTACCTGGCGAAGCGCGGCAAGATGACGATTGAAGAGACGCTGGTGCGGATGAAGGCCGCGGGCGTCGATTCGCTGCCGGGCGGCGGGGCGGAGATCTTCGCGGACCGAGTGCGGCACATCATCTGCGACCACAAGATCGATGGCGGCGAGTGGCTGGAGACGGCGCGGACGGCGCACCGGATCGGGCTGAAGTCGAACGCGACCATGCTGTACGGGCACGTGGAGAACGATGAGGACAGGGTCGACCACATGCTGCGGCTGCGCGAGGTTCAGGACGAGACGGGCGGGTTCCAGACGTTCATTCCGCTGGCGTTCCATCCGGACAATACGGCGCTGGCGCACATTCCGAAGACGACCGGGATGATGGACCTGAAGCAGATCGCGATTGGGCGGCTGCTGCTGGATAACTTTCCTCACGTGAAGAGCTACTGGCAGATGGTGTCGCCGGAACTGGCGCAGATTTCGTTGCGGTTCGGCGCGGACGACATCGACGGGACCGTGATCGAGGAGAAGATCTATCACGATGCCGGGGCAACGACTCCGCAGGGGATGCGGCGGGCTGATCTGGTGCGGCTGATTGCCGAGGCCGGGCGAGTGCCGTTCGAGCGGGACACGCTGTACCGGGCGGTGACGCGGAGCGAAGATACGTTTACGGTTGCGGTTTAGGTCTGGCATCGGCTGCGGCATAGGGTCCCCCCCTGGGTATCGATTTCTCCATAATCTTCCAAACAAACAACTTACGAACAAGCCGATTTTCAAGATCTTGAAAACAAAGGAAGTATTTTGTAAGATCTTCAAAACGCTGGAGTTATGGTTTCTTCGGAGCTTAGGGAGGCACAAACCTGCGGCTAGTGGATTCTGTCTCGACCTACCCTTAATTATACGCGGGGTGTCAAGGATCAGTGGTGGAAAAGCTGGCAGAAATGGGTCTGCGAGGTTGAAGAAGGCATACCCCAGGGGCTAAAGCCCGCATACTTTCTAGCCCAGTGAGACCCAAGGCTGAAGCCTTGGGGTACCTAGAAGCAAGGGCAAGAAAACAGAAGCAAGGGCCAGGTTGACGTGTGACGGCGGACACAAGAAGGGGTGCGGGGGGGAGGTAGCCTTCTCGGTGAATTCCCGGGAGAGTCTTATGCGTTCGGGCCTGGTAGCGATCAATGGCGTTGCAGAGCGATTTTTCGTCGGTTGGGTGGGTTTGCTGGCCGTCAGCATGGGGATGGTGTTGGGGGGATGCGGTGGTGGGTCGGGCTCGGGGGGAGGGTCAAATGGCGTAACGCCTACAGTGGCGACGCCGGCCTTTTGGGTGGCGGCGGGGACGTACACGTCGATCCAGAGCGTGCCGATTGCGAGTGCGACCCCGGGCGCGACGATCTATTACACGACCAACGGATCAACGCCGACTACGGCGTCGACGCTATACACCGGACCGGTGAGTGTATCGGTTTCCGAGACGCTGGAGGCGATCGCGGTCGAGAGTGGGTACAATCCCAGCGCGGTGGCCAGCGCGGCGTATGTCATTAACATTCCAGTGGCGGCTACGCCGACCTTTTCTGTGGCGGCGGGGACATACACGTCGATCCAGACCGTGACGATCACGACTACGACGCAGGGCGCGGGGATCTATTACACGACGAATGGGACGACGCCGACGACCTCGTCGACCGTGTATAGCGGACCGGTGACAGTGGCGGCTTCCGAAACGCTGGAGGCGATCGCGGGCGGGGACTGGTATGCCAACAGCGCGGTGGCCAGCGCAACGTACGTCCTCGATCTGACGGTGGCTACGCCGGCGTTTTCCGTGCCTGCGGGGACGTATACCCCGGTGCAGGTGCCTATTACTGACGCGACGCCGGGCGCGACGATTTATTACACGACCAATGGATCGACGCCGACTACGGCGTCGACGCTGTACAGCGGACCGGTGAGCGTAGCGGCCTCCGAGACGCTGGAGGCGATCGCGGTCGAGAGTGGGTACATCAATAACAGCGCGGTGGCCAGTGCGGCATACGTCATCAAGCTGCCGGTGACGACGACGCCCACTTTCTCTGCGGGGCCGGGGGCGTCTACAGCAGCGCAGAGCGTGACCATAGCGGATATAACGCCGGGCGCGACGATCTATTACACGACGAATGGGACGACGCCGACAACGGCGTCGGCGGTGTACAGTTCGCCGATCAACGTCACGGGGTTGGAGACGCTGGAGGCGATGGCGGTCGCGAGCGGGTACAGCAACAGCGCGGTGGCGAGGGTGACGTTCGAGGTGACCGTGCCTGGGCTGACCGGATCGGTCTCTAGCGGTTCGGTGCCGATTGCGGGGGCGCACGTGTACCTATTCACGGCGAATGCGACCGGCTATGGCGGCATGGGGCTGACGGCGGGGAGCGGCAATGCGTCGGTGTCGCTGCTAAGCCCGGCCGAAACGGGTGCTTCGGACTCGATAGGCGCGTACGTGACGACCAACTCGAGTGGCGGATTCAGCCTGACGGGTGACTTCAGTTGCACGACGGGGCAGCAGCTCTACGTGTATGCGCTGGGAGGGACGAACGCGGCTGCGGGGATGATGGCGGCGATTGGGAACTGCCCCAGCGGTTCGGGGTCAACGGTTGTGATGGTGGACGAAGTTTCGACGGTAGCTGCAGCATATGCGTTTGCCGGATTTGCGACCGATGCGACGCATGTGGGGAGTTCGGGGACGGCGCTGGCGCTGACGGGGATTGCGGATGCGTTTGCGAATGCCGGAAATCTGGCATCGCTGGGAACGGGCTTGGTGCTGGAAACGATTCCGGCGGGTACCGGGACGGTGCCGTGGGCGGAGATCAATACGCTGGCGAATATTCTGGCGAGCTGCGTGCAATCGGCGGGGCCGTCGTCTGCGGCGTGCACGACGCTGTTCAGCAATGCGATGTCGGGCGGGTCGACGGGAACGCAGCCGACGGATACGGCGACGGCGGCGATCAACATCGCGCACAATCCGGGGACGAATGTTGCGACCCTGTATGGGCTGGCGAGCGGGACGACGCCGTATTTGGGGTGGCTGGGGGTGCAGCCGCATGATTGGACGATGGCGCTGACCTTGACTGGCGGAGGCAGCGCCTTGTCCGTAAACCTTGCCATCGACGCTTCCGGCAATGCGTGGGTCGGGAACCAGGGCTATACAAATGTGCCAAACGTCACTAAGTTCTCCAGCTCCGGCGCACTACTTTCCCCCGCCAATGGTGGCTATTATGGAAACGCAATTTTTAACCCGAGCGGGATCTCCATTGACGACTCCGGCAATGCCTGGATTGCAAGCGGCGATGTCACTGAGTTGACGAATTCCGGCTCTCCGCTTTCAGGGAGCTATCCTTACGGTACTTTCGGCGGCTTCGTGAGCGATAACTTCTACAATTGTGGGACCGGGGCCGTCGCTAATGATGCTGCAGGAAACGCCTGGGTAACCGTCGTTGGTTTGGACTGCACCTCCGTCACCAAGTTCTCGAGCACCGGCTCGGTTCTGTCAGGGGTCTTCGGCTTCGTTACCCCTGACTTGTATCAGCCTGACGCCATCGCCATCGACGGCTCGGGGAATGCCTGGATCGCCAACTCCGATCACTTCAATATCACCAAGATGTCCAGTTCCGGGGCGGCGCTTTCTGGAACCAACGGGTTCGTGGGCCCATCCCTTTATCCCGGAGGCATTGCCATCGACCGTAGCGGAAATGTATGGGCACCCCGCACCCCCGGTATCGGGACGACCTACACCCTGGAGGAGTTCTCCAATTCAGGTTCCCTGCTTGGCAGCTACACAGGCGGAGGGCTGAACTTTCCTGCTGCGGTTGCGATTGACGGCGCGGGCGACGTGTGGATCGCCAATGATCCGCAGGACAATTACGTAGTAGGGACCGTTTCTGAGTTCTCCAATTCCGGTGCTCCAATAACAGGTTCAGGTGGTTACGATGTGGGCCCCTTTCCCGTGTCCATCGCTATCGATGGTTCCGGCGACGTGTGGGTAACGAACGGCAATGGCCCCTCCGGGGACGTAGGTTACAACGAAATAACCAGCGAACTTATCGGCGCTGCTGTGCCCGTCATAACGCCGATATCCGCTGGGCTGCCGGCGACGCCGACGGTGGATGGGACGAGCAAGTTGGGGACGCGGCCTTAGGGAGTTCGCACGCTTCTGTGATTGGAGAGGGTGGACCGCCGCAACTGTGATCCTGTGCGCGAACAGTGTCGCGCCTACGGCGCTCGGGGATTCGGTTGGCCCTGGTTCCCCGCCCTGCCGGGCTGGGCTGACGTTTGGTGTTGGCCCTCCGGGCCGCTCCCACATCTCAGAGGCGAGATGGCTCACCCAGCGAGCACGCTCGCTGGGGACCCCGAGGCGTGGGGCGCCCGGCAAAAGACAAATGCGGGGGTCTCTCCGCTCGCTGCGCTCGGTCGAGATGATGGCTGCTTTGGGTGGCGCTTCGGTCGAGATGACGGCTACTTTGGGTGCGCTTCGGTCGAGATGACGGGATTTGGGTGGCGCTTCGGTCGAGATGACGGCTACTTTGGGTGCGCTTCGGTCGAGATGACGGGATTTGGGTGGCGCTCAGTCGAGATGACGGGATTTGGGGGATGAGTCTGGGGAAGCACGTGAATGACGAATTTGGGGGCGGGGGGTGGGGGGTGGGTGGTAAGCTTTGGGGGCGATTTCCCTGGAGAGCGGCTATGCGGGTCGGCCTAACGGTTGCGGCATGCGGTTTGCTGTATCTGGCGGGGTGCGGGGGTGGTGGCGCAGGCGATCCCAGTGTCAGTTCGACGCCGTTGCAGCCTCCTGTGGCGAATGCGGGCGGGCCGTATAGCGGGACGGAGGGGGCGGCGCTGAGCTTTGATGGAAGCGGTTCGAGTGACCCGCAAGGGCAGACGCTGACCTATGCGTGGAGCTTTGGGGATGGGGGCACAGCCACGGGGGTGAAGCCAAGCTATGCCTATGCGGCGGCCGGGGACTATGTGGTATCGCTGACCGTGATTGACAGCAGCGGCCTGAAAGCCAGCGCGGGCAGCGTGGCGCTGGTCTCGATGGTGCAGCCGGGGAGCACGAATGGGGTGGTATACGACGGCAAGCAGCCGATGGTAGGGGCGCACGTTTACCTGATGGCCGCGAATACGACGGGCTATGGGCAGCCCTCGGTTTCGCTGTTGAAGGCAGCGGCGACGGGACACTCGGATGCGATTGGCGCGTACCTTTTGACGGGAACGGATGGGGGCTTCAACTGGCCGGGGGGAGCGGCCTGCGCGGCGGGTTCGCAGTTGTATGTCTATGCGCTCGGAGGGGCGGCGGGCGGCGAGACCAACTCCGCAGCGGGGCTGCTGGCGGCGATGGGGAGCTGTCCGAGCATGGGAAGCTTCAGCGCGATGCCGTATGTGTGGGTGAATGAGGTGTCGACGGTGGTGGCGGCGTATGCGCTGGCGGGATTTGCGACGGATGCGGTGCATGTGTCGAGTTCGGGGACGGCGGCAGCGCAGATGGGCATTGCGAATGCGTTTGCCGACGCCGCGAACATCTCGTCGCTTGCGGCGGGAGTGGCGTATGCGTACACGCCGGGGGAGAACGGCATTGTGCCGCAGGCGGAGATCAATACGCTGGCGGACATCCTGTCGGCGTGCGTGGCGAGCGGCGCGGCGAACTCGAGCAACTGTGCAACTCTGTTTGCGGACAGTGTGGCCGCAGGATCGCCGGTGGTGGCTCCGACGGATACGGCAACGGCGGCGATCAACATTGCGCATAATCCCAGCGCAAATGTCCCGGGGCTGTATGCGCTGATGCCTAGCTCGCCTCCGTTTGTGCCGGTGCTGACCGCAGCGCCGTATGACTTGAGCCTGGCGATTGGGTTTTTTGGCGGAGGGCTGAGAGAACCGCAGGGCATCGCGATCGACGCCACGGGCAACGTGTGGGTTGCAAATCTGGGGTCGTCGCGGCTCTCGGAGTTTCTGCCTACGGGGCTGGCGATCTCTTCCAGCACAGGGTATGCGGGCGGGGGTCTGAATCAGCCTTCGGCAATTGCCATTGATCTGTCCGGAGATGCTTGGGTGGTGAACATTGGCGGCACGGGAGTATCCGAGTTCGCAGGCTATGCAGCGGTTTCGCCGAGCAACGGCTTTCCGATCTGCGCGGCACCTTATTCTCATGGCGTGGCGGTGGATGGATCGAATCAAGTCTGGATCTCGAATGCCTATGGCGACAGCGGGGTTATTAACGCTGAGGGCATTGCGAACGCGGGTTGTATCAGCGAACTATCGTCGAGCACCGGGGCCCTGGTGGGTAGCTATGGCAGCGGCTATTACGACGGGCCCTTCGGCATTGCGATTGATGCTGCGGGCAACGTGTGGGTGAGCAACCAAACGGGAAACAGTTTGACGGAGCTTTCGAATTCCGGGGTGCCGATCTCGCCGTTCGCGGGCTATACGGGAGGCGGGCTGAATGTGCCGGACGGGATCGCGATCGACGGCCTGGGCAACGTGTGGGTGGTGAACGCGGGCAATTCGGCGCTTTCGAAGTTTTCGAACTCGGGGGTGGCGCTGTCGCCGGCGACGGGTTTTACGGGTGGAGGCATGTATCGGCCAGAGTGCCTGGCGATCGACGGTTCGGGGCGGGTGTGGGTGGCGAACTCGCTGGGCAACAGCCTGTCGGAGTTTTCCAATGCCGGAGGGGTGCTGGCGGCGTCGGGGCTTACCGGCGCGGGGGTGGATGAGCCGGACGGGATCGCGATCGACGGCTCAGGGAATATCTGGTTGACGAACGCAGCCGACAGTGTGCTGGTGGAGTTTGTTGGCGCGGCGACACCGGTGGTGACGCCGCTGGCGGCAGCGGTGAAGAGCGATACCCTGGGGGTCCGGCCTTAGAGGATTGCTATGGGGCTTGGGTGACGGCCTCGTGGTAGAGCATATCGCCGACGGCGCGATGGACGGCGGTGGAGGGGTGGCCCTCGTGGTAGAAGAAGTGGGTGTCGGGCGAGGCGCAGGGGGTGGTGTCTTCGTGATGGATGGCGCGGCCGGCGCAGGGGTGGGTAGTATCGGTGATGCCGTACTTGGCGGGGTTGGTGATGACTTCGTCGAGGAAGAGACCCCAGTTGGAGTTGGCGATGCGGATGTCGGGGTGTTTGGCGAGTTCTTCGGCGGGGATTTTGGCGAGTTCGGGATTGAAAGCGGTGCCGGCGGTGGCGAACTGCGGGATCTTGGTGGGGAGTAGCGCGACCATGAAGCGGCGGGCGCCGAGCGCGTAGAGGGTGTCGATCTCGTCTTCGATGTTGGTGCGGGTGTAGCCGTCGGGCTTGCCGCGGTCGTTGAGGCCGCCGGCGAAGAAGAACATGGTGGTGGCGGCATCGAACTTGGGGATGTCACCGGTTTTGGTGAAGGCGACAAAGTTGTCGACCTGGTTCTTCATGCCGATGCCGAGCATTTCGCCGGTGGGGTAGCGGCGGCCTGCGCCTGCGCCGGAGCCGGCTCCGCTGATGGCGAAGTTGAGGCCCTTGGCTTTGGCGTTGGGATCGCCGTAGAAGGTGAAGGGGATGGAGAGGCGCGCGGCGAGGTAGGCGACGGCGGTGGGGCCGTTGGTGTCGACGTAACCGGAGCCGGAGTCGGAGTAGCTATCGCCGAAGACGTAGAGCTGGGTGTAGGGAACAGCGATGAGGGGCGGCTGGGGCTTGAGGGGTTTGGGCGGAGTTTGGGCGGGGAGGGTGGTGGCGAGGAGGAGGGTTGCGGCAGTGAGGGCAAGGCGGTTGATCATAGGAGCTTCCCAACTTTAGAGGATCGTCAGAAGAGAGCATACCCCAGGGGCTAAAGCCCGTGTTGTTTTGAGGCGGCCTGAGAGACTCAAGGCTGGAGCCTTGGGGGTACCTAGAAGCAAAGGTCCGTTAGCGGACTCTTGGGGGGAGATCTAACACCCCACTCATCGCGACAAGACCGCGATGAATGGGGCGCCCGGGGCGTGGCCTTCCGAACAGAATACGGGGATTCTTCGCTGCGCTCAGAATGACAAACGGCTTAAGTGTACGGTGACAGACGATTGCGGGTTAAGGGGTGGGTGGGGCGACCTCGAGGCGGACCACGTCGTAACAGATGCCGCTGGCGACGGGGCCGGCGGGGACGGTGAGGACGATGGTGTTGTCCGGGCCAGGGTGGAGGAGCGAGGCGTCGAAGGAGAAGTCGCGTTCGACCCAGGTGGCTTCGATGCCGTCGCGGTGGATGGCGCCGCCGCTGCCGCTGAGGTCGGTGTCGGGGCCGACGTCTTTGCCGTTGACGGCGATGCCGAGGGAGCGGGTGCTGGCGTCGGCGAGGCCGAAACGCAGCGTGGCTTTGCCGGAGGTGGGCGCGTTAGCGGGCATGGTGAAGTGGATGGTCCACGGGGTGGCGCGGCCCTGGTCCTGGCCGGTGGGCTTGAAGTCGATGTCGTGCGGGACCTGGTAGATGTACCAGTCTTTGGCGGGGTCGGATTTGCCGACGGTGAAGTCGACGTCGTTAGGGAAGAGCTTGGCGTACTCGATGTACATGCCCCAGTGCCAGTGGTCGTCGCCCTTGAAGAACTCCTTGGCGGAGCGGTTGGGCGTGCCGATCTGGAATATTTGCTGACCGTAGTGGACGGGGTGCCACTCGATGGTGCCGAGGTCGAGAGTCTTTTGGCCTGCTGCGATGGTGATGTTGGCGGTGGCGTCATACGCACCGAGGATTCCGTCAGCGACGGCGTGGAGTTGATAGGTGCCGGGGCGGACGTTGGGGATAGTGAAGGCGCCGTCGGGCGACCCGTTGACCCAGAACTCATAGTGTTTGGCGTCGTCCTGCCATGTGGTACCGCGCGGCTGGAAGGCGAAGCCGGCGGGACGGCCGGCTCCCGGGCCAGCACCAGCTCCGGCGGGACGGGGGGCGACGTAGGTGCCGCGGTTGCGGCGCTGGCCGTTGGGGAGGAGCGAGTGATCGGTGGTGGCGCCGTTGTCGGGGACGGTTGCGGGTGGGGTCGCAGCGTTCGGCGTGGATGCGGGAGGCTGGTAGGAGGCGAGGACGAAGTTCGGGCGGGTGCCTAGATTGGAAGTTGGCGGAGCCGGCGGAGCGGCGGGTGCGGTGCGGGGAGCGCGTGGGACGGGGGCTTGGTCGGGGTAGGCGAGGCCGACGAAGAGGGTGGTGAACTTGAAGTTGGGGGCCTGCGGATCGATGACTTTCAGGCGGCCCTTGACGGTGGTGCGCTCGGCGGCCTGCGGGTAGTCGACGCCGTCGCCTTTGACGAAGGTGTAGGGCCAGCGGGCCTGCTGGACGGGGACTTGCTTCTTTGCGTCGAGGAAGAGGGTCTTGGGGTCGGCGCCGGTGGGGACGTAGATGAAGATGGGGCCGACGACTTTGGTCCAGAATTCGTTGGCGGCGAAATTGAGGCTGGAGCCGCCGTAGTGGGTGCCGCGCCAGTAGTCGAGCAAGGTGGGGTCGCCACCGTCGCCGTCGTCGAGATGGCCGGTGAGTTCGAAGTGGAGCGGGCCTGAGGAGAGGTATTCGAACGAGGGGTTGATGATGTAGAGGCCGACCTTCTGGGTGGTGGAGGACCAGCCGAAAGCGGGAATCTTGAATTGGTCGGCGGAGTAGTCGTACTTATGTTCAGCGCGGCCTTTGTAGATGCCAGTGGTGAGGCGGCGGGCTTCCTTCATGTTGAGATCGTCGCCGGCATCCCAGTCCTTGCCGGTGGGCATCATGGCGTTGCGCTGGTCGTCGATGGAGAGCCAGTCAAAGACCTGGGCGTTGAGTTTGAAGCCGAAGCGGGATTCGCCGACGGAGCCGCCGGGGTAGGTGTTTTGATGGGTGTAGATGGCGTAGGTGTAAAGGCCGTGGGCGCCGCGCTCGAGGGTGTAGCGGATTTCGAGATCGGCGATAAGGCCTCCGCCCTGGCCGGCGGCGGTGGGGTTGGGGCCGAGGATGGTTTTGCCGTCGGAGTAGCCCTTGACGGAGACTTCAGCGCGGGCACCCTGGACGCTAGCGGGATCGATGGTGATGCTGGCGACTTCGCGGGCGGCGAGCGCGGGGGACTGCTCCCAATAGCCGGCGTGGTGGCCGGAGACGTAGCCCATGAGTTCGATGTTGGGCGTGACGGAGTGAGACGTCTTGACCGAGGTGAGGTCGCCGGTCTTTTTGTTCACCTGGACGGTGAGGTAGCCGTTGGACATAGTGTAGGTGGGGCCATCGTCAGTAACGGTGACGGGCGGAGCGGCGGCGGGCGGGGCCGCGAAGGCGAATGCGGAGGTTAAGAGCAGGGCGGCGGAGAGAAGAAGAGCGGGGCGGCGGGCTGCGGGCATGGCGTCTCCAAGAGGTGTACATAGGTGACGCGGCAGCGGGGCGGAAAGACGCGGGAGCGGGGTTTCTATTGGAATTATTCCCGGGGGGCGGGATGGAGGATGGGTGGCTTCTCCAACGCGATGCGAGAAGAATATAGACGGAGCGCGAGGAAAATGGGCCGGATGATGGGATGCCTACAATATTTCGCTGGGCAATCCGTTAACACTGATAGAAACAAGCGAACGACGGAGATTCTGACCCTGCGGGTCAGAATGACGGCCGTATAGGTAGGACGGCCAAGAAGAGAACGGCCGGGAGCTGAGGAACTGGATGGCCAGCCGGGATTTGACGATCGACGAGCAGGACCAGTTGATTGCCGAGGCAGTCGAGCGCGACGAGCCGCGGTTGCGCAGCTTCATCCGCAAGCGCGTGTTGGATCTGGGCGATGCGGAGGATGTACTGCAGGATGTGTTCTACGAACTGACGCAGGCGTACCGGATGATGAAGCCGGCGGAAGAGATGACGGCGTGGCTGTTTCGGGTGGCGCGGAATCGGATTACGGACCTATTCCGGCGAAGGAAGGCGGTGTCGTTGAGCGAGCCGGCGGGCGACGAGGAAGGGGCGCCGGCACTGGAGGATATGTTGCCATCACAGGACGCGGGGCCAGACGCGCTGTATGCGCGGGGCGTGCTGCTGGAGGCGCTGGATGAGGCGCTGCTGGAGCTGCCGCTGGAACAGCGCGAGGTGTTCGTTGCGCATGAGGTGATGGGGCGCAGCTTCAAGGAGATTGCGGAAGAGGCGGGCGTGAGTGTGAACACGCTGCTGTCGCGAAAACGGTATGCGGTGCTGCACCTGCGCGAGCGGTTGCAGGAGATCCGGAGAGAATTTGCAGTTTAGTGAGGAGACAGAGATGAGAGGATTTCGATTATTCAAAGCGTTTAAGATTCTTTTTTTTGTGGCAGTGGCGATGACGGTGCTCAGTTTTGTCACGATGCACCTGTGGAACTGGGTGATGCCGGCGATCTTCGGGCTGAAGACGATTACGTGGCTGCAGGCGCTGGGGCTGCTGCTATTGTGCAAAATTCTGGGTGGCGGCTTCTATCGGCACGGCGTTGGATGCCGCGACCGCGGATGGAAGCGCGGCATGGCCGAGCGCTGGGAGAAGATGACTCCCGAGGAGCGGGAGCGATTTCGTGCGGGGATGCGCGGACGATGGGGTTGCGGGCCCGATCCGGGAAGCGAACCGACCACGGAACCAAGCCCGCGCTAGGAAGCGCGAAGAGAGGTTGAATACGGTGATGCCAGCAGAGGTAGAACTTGATGCGCCCGGCGCGCAGCACGCAGAGGAGAACCAGCGCATGATGAACTACGAGACATTGGAGAAGATGCCACTCGAATCTTTGCTGTATTACGTGCTGGTGGGTGAGGGAAGAAAGATCAGCAAGCCGGTCGAGGGCTAGCGCGGAGATTTGTCTTTTGGATGGGCAGCGCGTCCGTGTAATCTGGCGCTGGGATAAATTCAGCGCATGGGATTTCTGCTCTTCGGATTCTTCTACTATTTGGCGCACCCGCTGAGCCTGCTGCTGCTGGCACTAGCGCTGCTGCACTTCGTGCGGCGGCGGCCGGACACGTATTGGCTGTGGGTGATTCTGCTGCTGGGGCCGCTTGGGGCGGCGGTGTACCTGGTTGCGGAGGCGTTGCCGGATGTGGGGCTGCTGCGCGGGACGATGAAGGTGTTTCCGCGGCGTAAGCGGATTCGGGAGCTGGAACGGCTGGTGTACGACAATCCCGCGGCGGGGAACTACGAAGAGTTGGGCGACCTTTACATGGAGGATGGCCGGATCGCGCAGGCGCGGGCGGCGTTCGATAAGGCGATTGCGGCGCGGTCGGATACGCTGGATGCCTTCTACCGGCGAGGAGCCTGCGCGCTGGAGTTGGGGGATGCGGCGGCGGCAATACCGGACTTGGAGAAGGTGGTCGACAAAGAGGCGGGGTACGATTTCTATCGCGCGGCGGGGCTGCTGGCGCATGCGTATGCAAAGACCGGTCAGACAGAGCGGGCCGAGACGCTGTTTCGGCAGGTGACGGCGCGGTCGGTGGCGTCGGAGACGTATCTTAATTTCGCGGAGTTACTGGCGTCGGAAGGAAAGAACGCCGAGGCGCGGGAGTGGGCGCAGAAGGTGCTGGACAAGAAGCCGAATATGCCGGGGTACCTGCGTCGTCGGGAGCGGCCTTGGTTTAGGAGTGCGAACCGGCTGCTGAAGCGAGTGGCGGCGTAGGGCGGGCGCAGCCCCTATTTCTTGCGTTTGGCGGCGGGGGGCCTGACGGATTTCTTGGCGACTGGAGGCTTGGCGGCGTGCCTTGCAGCGGCGGGTTTGGCTGCGGGTTTGACGGGGGACTTTGCCGGAGGCTTTGATTTCGCTATGGGCTTGGCGGCGGGCTTCGCGGCGGCGGCGATTTTTGCGGGCTTGGGTGCGGGGGCTTCGGCGGCCTCGGCGGCGGCTTCGGCCGTCTGCTGGCGGAGGGCGTGGAGGACGACGCGGAACATCTCTTCTTCGGGAGCGGGCTTGCCGGTGAAGATTTCGAATTGGCGCGCGCCCTGCTGCACGAACATCTCGACGCCGGTGATGATGGGGATCGACTGCTGGCGAGCCATGTGGATGAGCGGCGTCTCGAGCGGATTGTAGACGAGATCGAAGACGAGGCGGGTATTGAGGTCCTTGGCTTCGAGGATCTGCGGCGCCTTGTTGCCGGCCATGCCGACGGGCGTGGCGTTGATGATGGCATCGAAAGAGGTCTTGGCGAGTGCTTCCTTCTTGATGGTCTTGGAGCCGGACTGGCGGGCGAGCTTCTGCGCGGTCTCGGCGGTGCGGTTGAGGATAAAGACTTCGGCACCGCGGTCGCGAATGCCGAAGACGGCTGCGCGCGCGGCTCCGCCGGCGCCGAGCACCAGGACTTTGGCGCCGCGGAGGGAGATGCGCTTCTCCAGCGGGCCGACGATGCCGGCGACATCGGTGTTGAAGCCGTAGAGTTTGCCATCGAGCAGGCGGATGGTGTTGACGGCGCCTATCTTGGCAGAGAGCGGGTCAGTCTGCTCGAGGTGAGGGAGGATTTCCTGCTTGAGCGGCATGGTGATGGAGACGCCCTGGATGGGGATCTCGTGGACCAGCTTGAGCAGGTCAGAGAGGCGCGTGGTCTGCAGCGCGAGGTAGACGGCGTTGACGGTCTCGCGGCGGAAGGCCGTGTTCATCATGATGGGCGAGAGCGAGGAGCGGATGGGATTGCCGGCGACGCCGTAGACCTTGGTGGCGGCGTCGACGTGCTCGATGCGATAGGTCTCAATGAGGGTGCGAGCCGCGATCTGGCCGGGGCCGGTCTCTTCGCCGGGAGTGGCGGCGGCGAAGGTGAAGGCGCTGCCGGCGCGGACACCGAGGACGCGGGAGATGACGCCGGCGTCGCCCATGCAGATGCCGATGATGTTGGTGTGGTCGTTCATGCGCTCGAGGAAGCGGATGAGGGTGACGTTGTCGACCAGCGCCTTGGCGGTGGGGACGATTTTGACGAAGTCGGGGTTGAAGGGCGCGATGCGAGCGTAGATGCCATCCAGGTCCCTGGTGGCGTTGAAGTCGTGATAGCTGACAATGAGCGCGATGCCAGTCTCGCGGAGTTTCTGCAGGCCGGCCTTCTTGATGGATTCGGCGGACTGGAGTTCGATGTCGACGAGGTGGAAGCCGGCCTCGGCGGCCTTGGAGAGAATCTCGACCTCGGCGGCGATGGTGCCGGCGAACTTGCCGCCGTTGGCCGCGCGCCGGCAGGTGGCGATGGCGGTGGCGGCGGTGTTGTCGGCGAAGAACTGCTTGAGCTTGGGCAGGGCCAGCAGCGGCTTCTCGAGATAGTCTAGACGGAACTCGAGGAAGGGAGTCTCCTTGACCACAGAGGTCGCCTTTTCAATCATTTCGGCGGCCGTGGAGCCAATGATGGCCACGCACACCTTAGTGAGGCGCGAGCGGAGGAGCTGAGGGGCTACAGTAGGCAAATTCGATCTCATAGACGCAATCGCGTATCTTACAGAGCAGTCGGCCCGGATGCAAATTTTCCGGCAAGAAAAAGAGCGATCGTGGGTTGGTTTCTGCGCGTCGCGGGGTTGTAAAGCAACGGATTGCAACGCGGTGGACTACCAGACAGGCGGGGAAGTCGCCTGAAGCGGGCTGGCTGAGCAGGCTGACAGGCTGGGGATGCTCATAGAATGAGAGAGTTATGGACTGGGTAGAGAGTGCAGAGGCGATTGGGGAGGTAGATGAGCTGCTGGCGCGGGTGGGGCTGCGGCATGGGCGGCGGAAGACTCTGGCCGGAACCTGGGAGGGCGGCGAGCGGCGGGGACGATCAAAGCCTGGGGCGGTAAACGCACAGCGGGTCGAGCGAGAAGCGGGGGTGGTGCGGGCGGCGGGCTGGGAGAAGTACGGATGGCTGCGGCACGGGTTCAGCACCCGGGCTGGCGGGGTGTCGCCGGTCTATGGAGAAATGTCGCTGAATCTGGGGTTTACGAAGGAGGATGACGCAGCGAATGTGGCGGAGAACAGGCGGCGGCTGGTAGCGGCTGTGACTGGCGCGAGGAGGGCCAAGCTGGTGACGCTGAGGCAGATCCATTCAGGGTTGATTCGGGTAGTGGAGGCCGATGGCGCGCTCGAGGGCCGTCTGGAGACGGTAGACGGGCGCGCGGTGCTGCGCGGCGATGGGATGATGACCAACGTGCCGGGCGTGATGCTGGGGGTGCAGGTGGCGGACTGCGTTCCGGTGCTGGTGGCGGATGTGCGGCGGCGCGCGGTCGCGGCCTTCCACGCGGGATGGAGAGGAACGTTGAAGCGGATTGTGGAGCGGGGAATCGGGACAATGCGGCTGCGGTATGGGTCGAGGCCGGAGGACCTGGTGGCGGCGGTCGGGCCCTCGATCGGCGCGTGCTGCTACTCGGTGGGTGAGGTGGTGCGGCACGAGTTCGAGTCGCAGTTTGCGTATGTGGAGGAGCTGTTCAGCGAGGTGTACGACTCAGACCCAGTGCGGGAGAAGTATCCGCTGTTGTTCCTGACGGCGCGGGCGCCTGGTCACTCGAACATAGGACCGCAGATCCACCTGGATCTGTGGGAGGCAAACCGGCGGCAATTGCTGGATGCGGGGCTGAAGGCGAAGCGGATTGCTGTGGTAGGCGAATGCTCGGCGTGCGCGCGGGTGAAGGGCGGCGGGCTGAAGTACTTCTCGCACCGCGGGGAGAGCGGGTTTGCGGGCAGGATGATAGGGGTGGTAGGGTTGGCGTCCGCTTAAACACAAGAAGAAATGCGGAGAACAGAGTTGTCTGTTCTCCGCATTTTCAGGAGCTACGGCTTTGTCTATTCGTCTACCGGACCGCGTTTACGATGCGGCGACGAAGCATGCCAGCCATGCCAAGAACGCCGGTTCCCAGGAGGATCAGGCTGTTCGGCTCGGGCGTGTTGCCAGTGGTTACTGTCTGGTTGATGTCCACCGGTCCTTCGAGGCTGAAGTATCCGGAACTGCCGTTTGCGATGCCGCCAGCAAAGGTAACAGTCATCTCCTGTTCGGCTCCAGCATCGATGGTTGTGACGGTACCGAAGGTCACCGTAGAGGGGCCGTAGCCGGACGAGTTTCCGCCGGCAGTGCCGCAACCTGGGCCGTCGGGAGAAAGGGTGTAGCCGCTGCAGATGCCGTCTCCGTCAAAGCCGAAGACGTCGTCGGCCGTCGGCGCCGTGACGACGACTGAGCTCAAAAGACTGCCGGTGTTGTTGACGATACCGATCAGGTTGTCGTCCAAGCCCGAGTCATAATCGCCAGCCGTGTTGGGGTTGGTGGTGGTAATTGCTCCGCCAGTTCCAAAGGTGATCAGGACGTCGCAGGACGTGGCATTGACGCCTACAGCGGTGGTCACGTGGCTGGTGTAGTTGGGATCGACGCCTTCATCGGCGGTGCCTTCGGCGGTCGGAAGGGCGCAAATGTATGAGGGAGTAGTTGGGGCGGCGTGGGCGGCGATTGGCAAGAGAAGTCCAACCGCAAAGAGAGCTGCGATCTTCGAGAGATTCATTTTCATGCCGTGCTCCTGAGTTTTTTATTTTGAGCCCGGTGCCGAGACACCGAACCCACGGTTCGTCTATAAGCACGCGACGGGCCAGAAATAATCCTTGGAATTTGAAGGAGATACGGATGGCCAGGCAATCCTATATGCAATCTCTTGCAGGAAAAATGGAATAACAGTACATTTTTCGCGCCCAGAAGTCACTTTGCTCCTGGGCAAATGACCTCAAAGTATGTGATCTACGTCACTTAAGTAGGGCGGAAGGACAGCAATAGGCTCCATCCGGCGGGGAAGCCGGATCGGGATAACGCTATGGTCGGGTCCTTGCGTATGTGGCTATGGGGGGCGAAGTCCTCTGGGACCGGTTGCGCGAACTGTGATTTACTTCTGAGATGCTGAATTGGCTGGTTATCGGTATTGGAGACATCACGCGGAAACGGGTGCTGCCGGCGATTCTGGCGGAGCCGCGCAGCCGGCTGTATGCGCTGCTGACGCGCGACGTGCGCAAGGCCGAGGCCTATGCGGGAGCGGTGGCGTACACGGACCTGGGCGAAGCGCTGCGCGATCCGGCGATCGACGCGGTGTATGTGGCGTCGCCAGTGGCGCTGCATGCGGAGCAAACGATTGCGAGCCTGCGCGCGGGCAAGCATGTGCTGTGCGAGAAGCCGGTAGCGTTGGATTTTGCGCAGGCAGAAGCGATGGCCGCGGCGGCGGCCGAGTCAGGGCGGTTGTGCGGGATTGCGTATTACCGGCGGCTGTATCCCAAGCTGGTGCGTGCGAAGGAGTTGATTGCGGAAGGAGCGATTGGCCAGCCGGTGCTGGTGGAAGCGAATTACCACGGGTGGCTGGAGAGCCCCGAACGCGGCTGGCTGAAGGATCCGGCACTGGCCGGCGGGGGTCCGCTGTACGATGTCGGGTCGCACCGGATTGACGCCTGCAACTTCCTGTTCGGCAGGCCGGTGCGGGCGACGGGGCTGATGTCGAATGCGCTGCATGAACTGGCGGTGGAGGATTCAGCGACGGTGCTAGTGGAGTATGCGGGGGGCGTGCATGCGGTGGTGGATGTGCGTTGGAACTCGCGGATGCAACGCGACCAGTTCCGGATTATTGGAGTGGAGGGCGAGATCAGCCTGGACCCGCTGAATGGGCCGACGCTGCGGGTGGTGGGAAGCGACGGCAAGTTGCACGAGGAACAGTTGCCGGCGCATGCGAATGTGCATTATCCGGCGGTGGAGAATTTTGTGAGCGCGGTGCTGGATGGAGCGCGGCTGATGTGTCCGATTGGGGAGGCGATCTGGACGGACTGGGTGACGGAGCAGGTGAAGGAAGCGCAGTAGCGATGGATTAGGGGCCGATGTTCTCGGGTAGGATGGCGAATCTGCGAGTGGGGAGGCGTTATGTGCTTTTCAGCGAGTGCGGACTTTACCAGCAGCGCGGTCCTCGGGGCGGTGGGCGTGGCCACTCTGATGGAGGTCAAGGATCCGAAGGACGTGTTGTTGGCTGCGATGCCAGGTCTGTTTGCGATCCATGAATTCATTGAGGGATTTGTTTGGATGGGGCTGGATGGCACGCTTTCGCAGCAGGTGGCGCATAACGCAGGGGCGGCGTTTGCCCTGTATGCGGACGGGATTCTGCCGTTCCTGCTCCCGCTGAGCGTGTTTCTGATCGAGCCGACGAAACGGCAGCGGAGACGGATGCTGGGGTTTGTAATCCTGGGCGGGGTGTTGGGGCTGTATCTGCTTTGGGGACTCACTGCGTATCCGCTGGCGATTTCGGACCAGTCGCACAGCATTGTCTACGACAACGTAATAACGAACACCACCCTGGTTGCGGTGCTGTATGTGATTGCGACATGCGGGTCGCTCTTCTTTTCAGGATACCGCCCGCTGGTTGAACTGGGATGGTTCAACCTGGTCGGGCTGATCGTGGTGGCGCTGGTGAAGCGGTATGCGTTTGCTTCAGTGTGGTGCGCCTACGCCGCGGTGGTGAGCGTGATTATTTATTTCTTCTTCCGGCGAACGCGAATGCACAGGGTGGCACGGTACGCGATGGCTACCGAGCCTGGATAAACGCGGCGGTTAAGGATTGCGGCGGAGGGGCATGGGGAAGATGGCGCCGGTTGTGCGGGCGTAGTCGGTATATTGGTCGCCAAAGGTCTGGCGCATGAATTCTTCTTCTTTGAGGCGCTTGATGGTGAAGCTCAGCCAGAGGAGCACGACGGCGACGACACCGCGCCATTGGTCGAGCGCTATGGCTGTTCCGATGGAGGCCAAAGTGATTCCCGTGTAGATGGGATGGCGCACGAAACGATAGGGGCCGGTGCGGATGAGTTCGTGCGCGACCTTGATGGTGACGTTCCCGCTCCAGTTGCCGCCGAGGATATAGCGGGCCCAGAGGGTGAGGGCGAAGCCGAGGGCGGTGAGGGCGACGGCAAACCAGCCGATGAGGGTGGTTGCGGGAAAGACCGTGTGATGCCACCAGGGGCCGAGGCGGTGGGCAAAGAAGAGCAGCCAGACCGCGACCATGAGGGGAAAGGTGTAAGAGAGGCGCGAGGCGATGGATTCGCGCTGCTGGGTTTTCTTGCTTTGGAAGGCCCACGCGATCCAGACGGCGTACCAGGCGATCCAGAGATAGCCGCAGATGGTGAGGGGCGTGGCGGGCATGGGTTAAGAGTACGTGCGGGGGTGGTGGGTGGTTCCAATTTCGAGCGGATGCTAGGCGCCGAGGGCGAGGTCGATGAGAGTTTTTTCTTCAAGTTCGTGGGCCTTGGCGGAGCCGGTGGCGGGGCTGGCGCTGGCGGCGCGCTTTACTGAGAGCACGGCGCGGCCGCGGGCCATGCGGCGCAGCTGCGGCATGACGTGGAAGCGGGCGCCCATATTGGCGGGTTCCTCCTGCACCCAGACGATTTCGGATGCCGAAGGGTGCTGGTCGAGCGCGGCCTGCATCTCGGCTTCCGGCCAGGGATAGAGCTGTTCGAGGAAGATGATGGCGACGGAGGTGTCCTTGCGCTTCTCACGCTCGACGCGCAGGTTGTGGCCGATCTTGCCGGAGCAGACAAGCAGGCGGCGGGGCGCGGTGACGGACGAGTCGGGGATGACGTTGAGGAAGCGCGGGGCGGCGAAATCGGCGAGCTGAGAGGAGGCGTCCGGGGCACGCAGCATGCTCTTGGGGGTGAAGACGATGAGCGGTTTGCGCCACGCGCGCAGGGCTTGGCGGCGGAGCAGATGGAAGTATTGCGCGGCGGTGGAAGGCTGGCAGATCTGCATGCTGTCCTTTGCGGCGAGGTGGAGATAGCGCTCGATGCGGGCGCTGGAGTGTTCGGGGCCCTGGCCTTCGTAGCCGTGGGGCAGCAGCAGGACGAGGCCGGAGAGCAGGTTCCACTTGGCTTCGCCGGCGGCGACGAATTGGTCGATGATGATTTGCGCACCGTTGGCGAAGTCGCCGAACTGGGCTTCCCAGAGGACGAGGGTTTCGGGATAGTCGCGGGAGTAGCCGTACTCGAAGCCGAGGACTGCGGCTTCGGAGAGCATGGAGTTGTAGACCTCGAAGCGTCCCTGGGTGGGGCTAACGTGAGCAAGGGGGACGTACTTCGCTTCGGTCTCGATATCGACAACGATTGAGTGGCGCTGGTTGAAGGTGCCGCGTTGCGAATCCTGCCCAGTGAGCCGGACGGGCGTGCCGGCGGCGACGAGCGAGGCGAAGGCGGTGAGCTCGGCCATACCGTAGTCGAAAGGGCGAGTGCCGACGGCCATCTCCAGGCGCTGGGCGAAGAGTTTTTGCACCTTGGGGTGGATGTGAAAGCCGGGCGGGACGGCGGTGGTGAGGCGCACGAGTTCGGCAATGCGGTCGGCGGGCAGGCCGGTGGCTACGTCGTCGCTGGGCCGAAGAGCGCCTCCGTGATAGGGGCTCCAGTAATCCGGGAGGGTGGCGAGCTTGGCTTTGGTGCGGGCACGGGCGGCGGCCTTCTGGCTTTCGAGGAACTCTGCTTGAATGCGTTCGACTTCGGCAGCGGGGTCAGAGCCGATGCGCTGTGCGTAGAGCTTGTAAAGCGGCGGATGGTCCTTGATGACGGCGTAGCGGCGGGGCTGGGTGACGGTGGGGTCGTCGACCTCGCTGTGGCCGTGGCGGCGATAGCCAATGAGGTCTACGACGACATCGGAGTGGAAGCGGTGACGGAACTCCGCGGCGATGGTCGCGACGCGGACGACTGCGTCGGGGTCCTCGGCGTTAACGTGGAAGATGGGGATGGGCAGGCGCTTGGCGACGTCGGAGGCGAAGCGCGAGGCGTTGGACTCCTCGGGGAGTGCGGTGAAGCCGAGCAGGTTATTGACGATGACGTGGATAGTGCCGCCGACTTCGAAGCCGGGCAGCGCTCCGAGGACCAGGCATTCGGCGAGAATGCCCTGGCCGGCGAAGGCAGCGTCGCCGTGCATGATGATGGGGAGGACCTGGTCGCGGCCAGCCTGGTCGGGGCAATCCTGATTGCGCGAAGACTCGCCGATGCGGGTCTGCTTGGCGCGCGTTCGGCCGAGAGCGACGGGGTCGACGGCTTCGAGATGACTGGGGTTGGAGACGAGGTGTAGGGAGATGGTGCTGCCGTTGGGCGCGCGGTACTCGCCGGTGGCTCCCATGTGGTACTTGACGTCGCCACCGCCGAGGACGCTGCGCGGGTTGACGTCTTCGAAGCGCGCGAAGATCTCGGCGGGGGAGCGACCGATGGTGTTGGTCATGACGTTGAGGCGGCCACGGTGACTCATTCCCAGCACGGCGGTGTTGACGCCGAGGGTGGAGCTGAATGCGAGCACTTGGTCGAGGAATGGGATGAGGACGGTGAGTCCTTCGAGTGAGAAGCGCTTGGTGCCGAGGTAGCGCGACTGAATGACCTGCTCGAAGATGTCGGCGCGGATGAGATTGGTGAGGATGTGCGGCTGATCGGGAGTGGGCGGGGCCTGTTCCATCTGCGCTTGCAGCCACTGGCGCTGCGCGGTGTTGGTGATGTGCATGAACTCAACGCCAATGCTGCCACAGTAGAATGCGCGTGCCTCGGCGGCGCCTTCGCCTTCGGGTGCAGGTGTGGGGAAGGGCTCGGGCGCGAGGTATTGGCCGAGCGGGTCGAGCATGGCTTGCAGGTAGCCCCAGCGCCGGAAGATGTCGAATGCGGCGTCGCGCCGATTGGCGGACTCGGCGAAGGCGTCCGGTTCGGTGGTGGGGATGGTGGCCATTTGCGCTCCTCGTTTTAATGTTAGCGCTTTGGAGCGTAGAGAGGAGTCAAGGTCCGTTGCGGTGATGCGATTTGGGGGTGCGGCGCTGGTTTATGCGGTTAGGCCGAGGACTTTGACGATAATGCGCTTGGAGCGCTGGCCGTCGAACTCGGCGTAGAAGATGCGCTGCCAGGTACCGAGGTCGAGACGACCCTCGGTGACGGGGAGCGTGGTTTCGTGGTGCAGCAGCAGGGACTTGAGGTGAGCGTCGGCGTTGTCCTCGCCGGTGCGATGGTGCTTGTAACCGGGCCACGCGGGCGCGAGCTTTTCGAGCCAGGTGGAGATGTCTTCGATGAGGCCGTCCTCGTTGTCGTTGACGTAGATCGCGGCGGTGATGTGCATGGGCGAGACGAAGCAGAGGCCGTCCACGATGCCGCTGCGCTTGACGATGGCCTCGACCTGCGGGGTGAGGTGGACCATCTCGTAGCGCTTTTTGGTGTTGAGGGTCATGTACTCGGTGTGGGCTTTGATGTCGGGCATGCAGATTTCTCCTTGCGTTTGTGGATGCGGGCGGTCGCGGAGAGCGGCGGAAACTACCCACACTTTATACTTAAGCATGGTGCATGGCCTGATTGAAGCTGCGCGGATGGCTGGGGTGATGGCGTGGGAGATCCTGTGGGCGCTGTGCCTGGGGTTCCTGCTGTCGAGCGTGGTGGAGGCGGTGGTGTCGAAGGCGCAGATGAGCCGGCTGCTGCCGGACTCGTCGGCGAAGACGATTGTGAAGGCATCGGCGCTGGGCGCGGCGAGTTCGTCGTGCTCGTATGCAGCGACGGCGCTGGCGCGGACGCTGTTCCGCAAGGGCGCGGATTTTATCGCGGCGATTGCGTTCCAGTTTGCTTCGACCAACCTGGTGGTGGAGCTGAGCGTGCTGCTTTGTGTGATGCTGGGCTGGCAGTTTATGGCGGCTGAGTTTGTGGGTGGGCCGATCATGATTGCGCTGCTGGTGGTGCTGCTGCGTGTGACGCTGCGTCCGCGCGTGATTGAAGCTGCGCGAGCGCATGCGGCACTGGGTTTGACTGGGCGCATGGAAGGCCATGCGGCCATGGACATGAGCTTGCACGAAGGGACGTTCTGGCAGAAGATCACGTCGCGGCCGGGAATGACGGCGACCAGTCACTACTACTGGATGGACTGGTACTCGCTGGCGCCGGATATTGCGCTGGGGCTGGTGATTTCGGGGATTCTGGCAGCGTTTGTGCCGACCAGCTTCTGGCAGGCGTTCTTCCTGGCGGGGCATCCGGTGCTGGCACGGGTTTGGGGGCCGCTGATCGGACCGCTGGTGGCGGTGCTGTCGTTTGTGTGCTCGGTGGGGAATGTGCCGCTGGCGGCGGTGCTGTGGAATGGCGGCATCAGCTTCGGCGGGGTGATTGCGTTTCTGTTTGCGGACCTGATTATTCTGCCGATTCTGAATATTTACCGAAAGTACTACGGGCTGAAAGTTGCGGCGATCCTGGCGGGCGTGTTTTATGTGGCGATGGCCGGGGCGGCGCTGGTGGTGGAGGGGCTGTTTGGGGCGCTGCATTTGATTCCGGCAGAGCGGCAGGTGATGGTGATGCAGGAGTCGGTGCGGTGGAACTACACGAGCTTGCTGAATGTGGTGTTCCTGGCGGTGAGTGCGGCGCTGCTGGCGCGGTTTTTGAAGACGGGTGGGCCGGCGATGCTGCGCGAGATGGGGAATGCGCCGGTGGATCCGATGGCGGAGGCACGTAGCTGCTGCCACGAAGAGCCGGTTGCAATGCCCGACTGTTGCCAACAAGGACCTGGGCCAGTGGCCGAGCATGATTGCTGCCATGCCGAGCCGGTGGTTGAGGCTCATGATTGCTGCCATGCCGAGCCGGCGGCAGTTGCGGGCGCTGCGCCTGAGTCTGCGCACCGGGACCATTAGACGACCAAATGAGGGGTGAGGTTGATGTATCAGCAGTCGTCGATCAGCGGTCAGCTTTCAGTATGTCGATAGGGACGCGAGGATCGCCCTCGAAATAATTCACCTCCAGAGAGGTCCGAGTGTGAACTCGGCTCCCTGGAGGTGTCGTCCCGGCCATCCCCGCCAGACCGAGAATGGCCAAGGTTGCCGGGTTGGAGTGCGTAGAGAACGTCGCCCGTTTGCAGGCGACGCTTCTATGGTTTACGAAACAGGCATCAGCTTGCCTGGGAGTCAATCCTCATGCCGTAGAACGATTTCCGCACGAAGAACATCGACACCAGGAAGAAGGCGACAGCCAGCACGTGGGTCAGCGTCGCATTGCTCGAATGCAGCGTTACTGCAAGTTCGACGGCAAGCAATCCGAACAACGTGGTGAACTTGATGATCGGGTTCATTGCGACCGATGAGGTGTCTTTGAACGGATCGCCCACGGTGTCTCCGATGACGGTTGCATCGTGCAGAGGCGTTCCTTTCTGCTTCATGTCGACCTCTACGATTTTCTTCGCATTGTCCCAGGCACCGCCGGCATTGGCCATGAAGATGGCCTCGTACAGACCGAAGATCGCAATCGAGAACAAGTAACCGATGAATAAGAACGGCTCCATGAATGCGAACGCGAGGGTAGAGAAGAAGACGGCAAGAAAGATGTTGAACATTCCCTTCTGGGCGTACTTGGTGCAGATCTCCACCACCTTCTTGCTGTCACTGACCGATGCCTTCTCCGCGCCTTCCAGGTGGATGTTGGCCTTGATGAACTCGACTGCGCGGTAGGCGCCGGTGGAAACCGCCTGGGTGGAAGCGCCTGCGAACCAGAAGATGACTGCCCCACCGCAGATCAACCCGAGCATGAAGGGCGCGTGGAGTAGAGAGAGTTTATCCACGTTATCTGTGAGTCCGTGGGTGAGAGCCATGATGATGGAGAAGGTCATGGTGGTGGCGCCGACGACGGCGGTGCCGATGAGCACCGGCTTGGCCGTAGCCTTGAAGGTATTGCCGGCACCATCATTGGCTTCCAGCAGGTGTTTTGCGCGTTCGAACCTGGCGTCGATGTTGTAGTCCTTCTTCAACTCAGCCTCGATGCCGGGAACATCTTCGATCAGGGACAGCTCGTAGACGGATTGAGCATTGTCGGTTACGGGTCCGTACGAATCCACGGCGATGGTGACCGGACCCATACCGAGGAAGCCGAAGGCGACGAGACCAAACGCGAAGACGGCTGGAGCGAGCATCATACCCGCTGGATTAAGTTGTGAATACTCCGGTATGCCCAGACTGAAGTAATAGCCGAGTCCCATGAGTGCGACCATGCTGAGTCCCAGCCAGTAGGCCGAGAAATTGCCGGCCACGAAGCCCGACAGGATACCCAGGGAAGCTCCGCCTTCCTGCGCGGATTTGACGACTTCTTTGACGTGGGTCGATTTGGTTGAAGTGAAGACCTTGACCAACTCGGGTATGAGCGCGCCGGCAAGAGTTCCGCAGGAGATGATGGAAGACAGTTTCCACCACAGCGTTCCGTCGCCGAGATCTGGGATCATCAGGCGCGAGACGATGAAGGTGAGGATGATGGAAGTGATGGACGTAATCCATACCAGCGAGGTCAATGGCGCCTCAAAGTCCATTTCCTCGGAGTTGGCATATTTCGCGTGAGCGATTGCGCCATTTAGGAAGTACGCACCCGAGCTGGAGAGCAGCATGGCCACGCGCATGACGAAGATCCATACCAGCAGTTGCGCTTGCGTGGTGGGATTGTGGACGGCCAGCAGGATGAAGGTGATCAGGGCCACGCCGGTGACGCCGTAGGTTTCGAAGCCGTCTGCGCTGGGGCCGACCGAGTCGCCGGCGTTGTCACCAGTGCAGTCTGCGATCACACCCGGGTTGCGCGCATCGTCTTCCTTGATCTTGAATACGATCTTCATCAGGTCGGCGCCGATGTCGGCGATCTTGGTGAAGATGCCGCCGGCAATACGCAGGGCCGCGGCGCCCAGGGATTCGCCAATCGCGAAGCCGATGAAGCAGGGGCCGGCATAATCGCGCGGGACGAACAAGAGGATGGATAGCATGATCAGCAGCTCGACCGAGATCAGCAACATGCCGATGCTCATGCCGGCCTTCAGCGGAATGGCAAAGAGCGGATAGGGTTTGCCGCGCAATCCTGCGAATGCGGTTCGTGAGTTGGCAAAGGTGTTGACGCGAATTCCGAACCACGCCACCCCGTAGCTGCCCGCGATGCCGATAAGCGAGAACGCCAAAATGATGGGCAAGGTAATCGCGATCGGATGATTCGGAACGGGAGCCAGATAGCCGAAGTACAACGAGATAATGACCGCGATGAAGGCCCAGAGCAGGAGGATGAACTTGCCCTGCGTCACCAGGTATGTTTTGCAGGTCTCATAGATCAGGTCGGAGATTTCGAGCATGGTGCGATGCACCGGCGAGTTCTTCAACTGCACATAGATCGCCAGGCCGAACAACAGGCCGCCGGCGCAGAAGAGCAATCCGATCATCAGAAGGGCATGTCCGTTGATGCCGAAGAATTGCACGGTCGTCAGATCCGGCAGGGTCAGGCTGGCTTCGCCTCCGCCGGCCTTTTCCGTTTGGGCGTAGGCGGCTGCAGGAAGCAGCAGGGCCAGGAGAGCCGCCACGGTCTTCGACTGGCGCTTCAGGATGGCGATCGCTCCCATCCCTTTGCGCGTGAACAACTTTGCAACAATGAGCGACAGAACACTTACAACTAGAAAAAAGCAAACCCAACCCTGAACAACACTCACATGTCCCTCCTGGAACACAGATTTAGTAGTTACACAAATCGACCCACTGATCGGAAATGTCAAAACACGTCAGAACACCGGGAAATATCCACGGGAAGCGTACCATCCGGGTTGGGCGCTGTCGAGTGACTGCAATCACATGGGTTTGGCGATCAGCGCGTCTACGAGTGGGCAGGTCGCGGGCTATGATTAGATGGTTTTCGGGGCATTGCCAACGCGGGATTTGCCAGACCGCTAACTCACTGACTTGCTGACCTATGCGTCTTTATGTTGCCACCACCAATCCGGGCAAGCTGCGCGACTTTGCTTACGCGGCGGAAGGCCATCTTCTGGGGGGCACGCCGATCCGGATCGAGGTGCTGCCCGGGCTCGCCGAGCTGCCCGCACCGCCGGAGGATGAGCCGACGTTTGCTGCGAATGCCCGTGCCAAGGCGGGTTACTATTCGCGGCTGGCGCCGGGACTGCTGGTGGTGGCGGACGACTCGGGCCTCGAAGTCGATGCGCTGAACGGTCAGCCGGGGGTTCGGAGCGCGCGTTACGCCGACGATCTAGGCTACGATCTGCACTCTGCTGCGAAGATCGATGATCGCAACAATGCGCTGCTGATTATGCAGATGGTGCAGTTGCCCTTTGAGCCGCGCACGGCCCGGTACCACTGCGTGCTGGCGCTTGCCCGCGACGGCGAAGTGCTTGCGACGGCGGAGGGTGCGGTTGAGGGCAGGATCCTGATTGCGGCGCGGGGCGAAGGGGGGTTCGGATACGATCCGCTGTTCTTTCTGCCGGAGTTGGGGAAGACGATGGCGGAACTCGATCCGGCGGTCCGGCTGTCTCTGAGCCATCGGGGGCGAGCGCTGCGCAGTTTGCTGGAGAGCTTGCCAGAGGTCTGAGTTGTTGCGCGGCAGCGCGTTAGTAAGTCAACGAGCCAGCAAGTCAGCGGAAACGAAAGGGATGCGCTGGGAAGGAAAAACTTAGCGCCAGTGGACGGCGGAGTGGACTAAAATGGCGCGCGCACCATCGAAATGCATATGGGATTAACGCAGATTGTCTACGTACTTCTGGTTCTAGCTGCGCTGCTGGTGATTGGGTACTGGGTGTTTTACACCCGGCGCTTGAAGACCCAGCCGCACGTCGGCACGCAGGAGGGGATCGCGATGGCGATTCAGGAGCGGGAGCGGAAGCACGGCAGCAGCCTCTGAACCCGATCCGGACTCGGCTACGGCCGCACAGCGCTGCGGGCCGCGGAGGCGGTGTCTCGCTTAGAGGCTTGCGATAATCGCCCGCTTGCCGCCGGCGAGGTTCTTGCTAGGCGAGCCTTGCCTATTTCGAAAAGAGCGTGTTGCCGGGGTCCCTGTGCTCATTCGCGATCAGGCGGTTCTGCGCTCTTTTGGCCCAGCGCATTGCCAGGTTATCTAGCCTGCGGTGTTCGCTCTTGAAGGAGCCGATGGAGTTATCTGAAGCCTTTTCGATCGCTTGGTGGGCCGGTCGAGCCGGGGTCTTGGAGGAATTGAGTCCGTGCGCCATAGGGTGCACCTCCACTGCTAAACAGCAGGCTACGCCCGGACGGGACTGCGGTATGTGACGGCGGTCAACTGTGTTTTGGGTGTGGATTTGGGGTGTAAGATGGCCCCGAATTACCCCGAGTACAGGCCATGTATCGAAAGTCCGGTGTTCTAATAGCCCTGATTCTCGTCTCTGCTGTGTGCCCTGCAGAGTGCAAGAACCAAATCACCCTGGCGCCGCTCCACGTTTTGAGAGCGCCGAAGCGAAGCCGAGACTTCGTCCGCTTCTCATATCCATTGACCCCAACAGACTCTCTTATCGTCGATGCCCACGACGATCCCGACAGATCATTGGGACCCTATGACACGGGCATCGCAATTACACGCGGCGGTAAAGCGCTACAGCGTGTCCCGCTCCGAAGTCTCCCCGAGATGCGGCACGAAGATGAATTCTTCCGCGAAAACTTCACTACTTTGGCGATCGCCAGAGCCTGTGTGGGCGACGCGCCCCTTTTTTTCGTAGCGATGGGATATGTCGGCGATATGACCAGTGCCGATCTGTTCTTGTCGGTTGTCCCGACTCCTCAGGACTATGTGGTCTCTGCTCTTCCAATGGTCGCTGGCGGTGCGCTCGACGTTTCCAAAGCTAACCCGCTCAACCTCCGCACTTGGGACAATCTCTTCGAGGGCGAGTGCAATGCCTGCGAGACTCATTACAGAATTACCGAGTATCAGATTCGGGATGGTAAGCCGGTTCGAACGCGACGGTATCGAACGCGACATTTATACAGCTCGGGGAACTACATATTCGATGATCGAAGTCGCATCCGATTCATGCCATAGGAAGCATCACTTCTTTACGGAGGCCACTTCAGCCTGCGATTCGCCCTGCTGTTCGGCAGCTTTCAGGGATTCCTCAAAGGCGCGGATGGAGTGCTCGTGGGCCTGGCGGGAAAGCTCATGCGCGGTCAGGCTGCCTTTCCCATGGGAAGCTGCGGCAGCGGAGTGGGCGTGTGCGGCGAGGTTGTGGAGCTCTGCGATTCTTTCGTGCGGGCTTTGGGGCATTTGCTATATCCTCTGGCCGGTTAGATGCCGGTTAGGCTGCAGAGTCAGCGGCCGAACTGGCGGAGGTGGTGGTCGGTGTGGAGGTAGCCCCAGCGCATCCACTCGGGGGTGTTCATGGTGCCGAAGATGGGGTGGGGTCCCCAGGGGCCGGAGGATTGGGCGAACTGGTCGAGCTTGGCGAGTAGGGTGGCGCGGTCGGCGGCGAAGTCGGCGGGAGGGGTGCCTCCGATCTGCTGATTTATCTCGGGTGGGGTGGGCACGCCGGCGGGCCACTTGCGGGGGAAGTAGAGGGCGAGCCATTTGTAGATGGGAACGGGGATGGGTAAGGCTTTGACGGGAGTGGCCGCGCGCTCGCCGAGCGGGCAACAGAAGGCGTCGGTGAGGTGGCAGACCGTCTGGTGGGCGCTCATCGAGCCCCACAGACGGGTGTCTGCGGGGCTGAGGAGAACGATGCGTTTGCGGAGGCTGGCGAGGTCGGCAGTGGAGGACAACGTCTTCATGCGGGTGGTCCCGTGAACGGCAGTTGTCGCGTCGCTGTCAGCGCGCCATCCAGCCGCCGTCGACGACCAGTACGTGGCCGGTGATGTAGTCGGCTGCGGCGGAGGCGAGGAATACGGCGGTGCCGGCGACGTCGGTGGCTTCGCCCCAGCGGCCGGCGGGAATGCGGTCGAGGATCGCCTTGCTGCGGACCGGGTCGGCGCGGAGCTGCGCAGTGTTGTTGGTGGCGATGTAGCCGGGGGCGATGGCGTTGACCTGGATGCCCTTGACGGCCCACTCGTTGGCGAGCGCCTTGGTAATCTGCGCGACGGCGCCCTTGGCCGCGGCGTAGGAGGGCACGCGGATGCCGCCCTGGAAGCTGAGCAGCGAGGCGATGGAGATGATCTTGCCGGGGGCGTTGCGCTTCATCATGTCGCGGCCGGCGAGCTGGGAGAGCTGGAAGACGGCGGTCTCGTTGATCTGGATGACCTTCAGCCAGTCGGCGAGGGGGACGTTGACGGCGTCTTCGCGGAGGATGATGCCGGCATTGTTGACCAGGATGTCGACGCGGCCGAACTTCTTGAGGACCTCGGCGAAGAGAGCGTCGGGGGCGGCGGTGTCGGAGAGGTCAGCAGCAAATGCTGCTGCGTTGCCGCCTGCGGCTTCGATGGTGGCAACGGTGTCTGCGGGAGGGCGAATGTCGTGGGTGGCGACGGTGGCGCCGGCCTCGGCGAGGGCTATGGCGATGGCCGCACCCATGCCTCCGGCGGAGCCGGTGACGAGCGCAACTTTATTGTCGAGACAGAAGGAGTCGAGGATGTTTGGCATGATGCAGATAACTTTACGCTGGCATTGCCGGGTGGGGCAAACGCGCGGCGGAACGCGAGGCTGGCGCGGCCGGAGACGTTTCGTGCCTTTGATCCCCTCCGGTGCAAATTCTGTCCGCTACAATGGTTGGCGGCGTCCGCATGCCGTTGTAACTGCGCGTGCGGACAAGAAGGAGACCTATGAAACTGGTACAGATGGCTGACCCCGTGCGCTATGCGCGGATGACGAGCGCGGAGTTGCGCGAGACGTTTCTTCTGGAAGGGATGTTCAACCCCGGCAAGATCGAGTTTGCGTATGTCGATCTGGACCGGACCGTGATTGGATCGGCGGTGCCGACCAGCGCGGCGCTGACGCTGGAGACGCAGCCGGAGTTGCGCGCGGAGTATTTTCTGGAGCGGCGCGAACTGGGCGTGCTGAACGTGGGCGGCGTGGGCACGGTGACGGTGGACGGCAAGTCGTTTGAGTTGGACAAGCTGGACTGCCTGTACGTGGGACGAGGGAGCAAGGTGGTCAGCTTTACCAGCAAGGCTGCGGACAAGCCCGCGTATTTCTACCTGCTGAGCTATCCGGCGCACGCGGTGTTTCCGACTGCGATGGTGAAGTGCGCGGACCTGCAGGGAGGGGCGCTGGGATCGACCGAGACCTGCAACAAGCGGACGATTTACAAGGCGATCCACCTGGAGGGCATTCGCAGTTGCCAGCTAGTGATGGGGTTTACACTGCTGGCGCCAGGAAGCAACTGGAACACCATGCCCGCGCACACGCACATGCGGCGGAGTGAGGTTTATTTCTACTTCGATGTGGAGCCGGACCAGCGCGTGATGCACCTGATGGGACCGCCGGACGCGACCAGCCACATCATCATGGCGGATAAGCAGGTGGTGGTGTCGCCGGGTTGGTCGATCCATGCAGGCGTGGGCACGAAGGCTTACGGCTTCTGCTGGGGCATGGGCGGCGAGAACCAGAACTACGCGGATATGGATCCCGTGGCGATCAAGGACCTGAAGTAGGTTGCAGGTTGTTAGTTGCAGGTTAGTGCGAGGAGTTGGAAGGTATGGCTGACGGCAAGAATAGTCTGGTTCTGCGCAAGAAGGGCGAGTGCAAGTGGGACCTGGTGAGCCTGGGCGAGGTGATGCTGCGGCTCGACCCGGGCGACGTGCGGGTGGCGACGACGCGGCAGTTCCAGGTGTGGGAGGGCGGCGGCGAGTATAACGTCGCGCGCGGGCTGCGCCGGTGCTTTGGGTTGAAGACGGCCGTGGTGACCGCGCTGGCCGACAATCCCGTGGGGCGGCTGGTCGAGGACCTGATGCTGCAGGGCGGCGTGGACCAGTCGCATGTGAAGTGGGTGAAGTACGACGGCGTTGGCCGCACCGTTCGCAACGGGCTCAACTTTACGGAGCGTGGGTTTGGGGTGCGCGCGGCGCTGGGCTGCAGCGACCGTGGGCATACCGCGGTGAGCCAGTTGAAGCCGGGAGAGATCGACTGGGACGAGATCTTCGGCAAGGAGGGTTCGCGCTGGCTGCATACGGGTGGGATCTTCTGCGCGCTGAGCGAGACGACGCCCGAGGTATGCAAGGAGGCGATGATTGCGGCGCGCAAGCACGGGACGATCATCAGCTACGACCTGAACTACCGCGACTCGCTGTGGAAGTCGATTGGCGGCAAGGCGCGGGCGACCGAAGTGAATCGCGAGCTGGCGTCGTATGTGGACGTGATGATCGGCAACGAAGAGGATTTTACTGCCGCGCTTGGATTCCAGATTGAAGGCGTGGGCGAGGATCTGGGCGAACTGGACTCGGCCAACTTCCGCAAGATGATTTTGAAGGCGGTGGACACATATCCGAACTTCAAGGCGGTGGCGACTACGCTGCGCCACGCGAAGACGGCGACCGTCAACGACTGGGGTTCGGTGTGCTACTACGAAGGCGTGTTCCACGAGGCGCGGCCCATGCCGGACCTGGAGATCTTCGACCGCGTGGGCGGCGGGGACTCGTTTGCTTCGGGGCTGATTTACGGATTCCTCAACGAAAAAGGCGCGGACTGGGCGGTGAACTGCGGCTGTGCGCATGGAGCGCTGGCGATGACCACGCCGGGCGACACGACCATGGCGACATTCGATGAGGTGCAGCGCGTGATGAAGGGCAGCGGCGCGCGGGTGCAGCGGTAAGGCAGGGAGCAGGAAACAGGGAACAGGAGAAACAATGCAGAAAGCTGAAGTACTGAAGTCGTTGCGCGAGATTGGCCTGGTGCCGGTGCTGCGCGCGGAGAGCGAAGAGCAGGCGCTGAAGCTGGCATCGGCCATTGCGGCTGGCGGCGTCACCGTCCTCGAAGTCACGATGACCGTTCCGGGCGCGATCCGCGTGATGCGCCGGCTGGCCGAGGAGCGGCCCGACATCCTGATCGGCGCGGGCACCGTGCTGGATGCCGAGACGGCGCGGATGTGCATTCTGGAGGGGGCGCAGTTCGTGGTCAGTCCGGCGCTGAAGATTGCGACCATCGAGATGTGCCACCGCTACGGCGTGGCGGTGCTGCCTGGAGCGCTGACGCCGACGGAGATTGTCACCGCCTGGGAGGCCGGCGCGGACGTGGTGAAGATCTTCCCGGCGAGTTCGCTAGGCGGAGCGAAGTACTTGAAGTCGGTGAAGGCGCCGCTGCCGCAGGTGGAGATGATCCCGACCGGCGGGGTGTCGCTGGCCACGGCGGCGGAGTTCCTGGAGGCCGGCGCATTTGCTCTTGGGGTGGGTGCGGACCTGGTGAACCTGAAGGCCATCGCCGAAGGCCATCCGGAGACGATCACCGAGAATGCGCGCAAATATCTTGCGATCGTGCGCCAGTTCCGGGAGTCCTGATCTGGATTTTTCAATAGAAGAACTTCCAGTGCGAGTTACGAAAGTGACGCGCACTGAAGGCAAAGTTGTGGTTAAATACATCCACCTCCTCAGGAATAGGCATCTTCCTACTGTCGACGAGAGTTTCATCCCGGGCTGACCCCCGGGGTGCGGCAAGATAACTCCAGGGACGGACAGCGATGATACGGTCGAACCAAGTGAAGTGTCCCGCCTGCAAGGGCAATGTCGCGATACGAGTCAGCCGGAGTGGCTTCTTGCAGCGCCGGGTGTTGGGCTTTTTGGGTATTTATCCGTGGAAGTGCGGCGCATGCGGGTCGGCATTTCTGTATCGCTGCCGGGGCCACTATCGCACCGAGTCAAGCAAACGCGTGTCCAGGGCCGGCGGCGTGGCAGGCAGTCACAAACGAGCCTAGAGATCACGGCGCGTCGTCAGGCTGCTGACCGCGGAGGCTGACGTACCCAGAGCAGAGGTTGATGGATCGGCAGCGTGCGCTGGATTTCGGGATCGGGGGGATCCGGCGGCAACGTCTTCCATAGCGCGGCATACTCGGGCCGCTGGTATGCTCGTGCGGTGAAGAGCAGGCTCGCGCGACGCCCGGGGAGCTCGTCGAAGTGCTGGCGGTCGGCGCGGTACGGCCACGCGGCGCGATCTGCGATGAAAGGAAAGTGGTACGCGATGGCCGAGCGCATGCCCGGGCCGTCTTCCAACGAATAGTCCCAAATGCTTTCGAAGCGAGTGGAGAGCAGTTGGCAGATGCCGGCCAGCATGTCCAGGTTGAAGAGCGAGTCGCGGTAGGGTGTCTGTGAGCCCAATTCGTGCGAGAATGTGCCGTCAGCGGCGATCTGCGCGCGCAGGGTGACGGTCTTGAAGCGGTGGCGCAGCTCGGCCAGTGCACTGTCCTCGGCGCGCGGAACATCGCCTTCGGGCGCCGCCAGGCTGGCATACGCGCTCGCCTGCAGCAGCCATGAGGTTCCGTGGTGGTCCTTGCGATCGCGCGCCAGCGCAGGCAGCCGGGGCCCGGTGTCCTGGGGTTCGGTGAGCCAGCGCAGGTAGGCGGCGAACCATGCGTACAGCGCCTTCAGGTCGGCCTTGCCGAGAGCGGCGGAGGTGGCAAGGAATGGGATGGCCTGGGCGATCTCCACCAACGGCAGGGCTTCCAGGATGCCCTGAAAGCGGCCGCCTTCCGGAGGCGCCGGCGTCGCGGCGAAGCTGGGGTTGTTCTGCACCGTAAAAGCCGGGGCGTCGGTCTCGGGTTGGGCCTGGGTCGCCAGGACGGAGCCGAAGTCCAGTCTCGGCGTCATGCGTGTCGCCGGATCGACGAACCACGCGCGCAGTTGCACCACGGCGTGCTCGGAGTAACGCTGCTCGCTGGTGAGCAGGTGTGCGGCGGCTAGTGCGGGCACCGCCAATCCCAGCGAGAACAGAGCATCGCGATGGGCGGTGAATGCCGGCGGCGCCGTTTTTGCGGAAGGCACTGCGTCAAGGTCCGTATCAGGCTCCGCTTCGGAGTAGTAATCGTGCACCGTGCCGGGGCTGCGCGGGCATTGCAGCGAGGTGAGCGGCGTGGGCGCCTGGGCGAGGTAGCGCTCGGCCGCGGCGAGGATGCGGTCGTGGTCGATGGCAGCGACGTCGGGCCGGGTTGGGGATGGAGGGGGCTCCGCGGGCAGCTGCGCCGCCCGCCCGACAGGCTGGCCAGCGGCATGCAGAAGGCCAACCCGGCCCAGCAGCGCCGCGGTGCCGCAGCAGGAAGCTGCCAACGAGCAAAAAGTTCGCCGGCTGGTTGGCGTCGCGTTCGTTTTGGGCAGTACGGACATAAGCGAATAGGATACTGCTCGCCAAGCGTCTGGAGTTTGCGGTCACTCGCCGAAGTTCTAAAAAGCATCCTAAGCGTTGCATATCGTAATTTGGAACCTGCGCGGATTTGGAATCTCTCCTTTCGGGAGGAGCTTGATTATCGATTTGGGACATCTTGAAGCGACCCGCCTGGGCACCACGCTGGTGGCGTCTTTCCTGGCCTCGCTGGTGGAGTGCGTGGAGGCGCTGACCGTGGTGCTGGCGGTGGGCAGTGTGCGGGGCTGGCGCAGCGTGCTGACGGGCGCTGCCGCTGCCCTGTGCATGCTCGCTGCCATCGTCGGGATTCTGGGCCCGGCGCTCGCGCGTATACCCCTCCACCGGCTCGCGCTGGTTCCCTTTCACGTGGTTCAACTGGTCGCAGGCGGGCTGATTCTGCTGTTCGGCCTGCGCTGGCTGCGCAAGGCGATTCTGCGGTCTGCCGGCCTGGTTCCATTGCACGACGAGCGAGCTGTATTCGCAACGAAGGCTGCTGCCATGCGCGAGGCCAACGCGGGCAGGATTGCGCGGTGGGACAATTTTGCCTTCAGCGCTGCGTTCAACGTGACCATGCTTGAAGGCGCTGAAGTGGTCTTCATCGTGCTTGCGTTCGGAGCAGGCGGAGCGGGGCTGCTGCTGCCGGCCAGCCTGGGCGCAGTGGCGGCCCTGCTGGTAGTGGCGGGGCTGGGTCTCGCGCTGCACCGTCCGCTGGCGCGGGTCCCGGAAAACACACTGAAGTTTCTGGTCGGGGTGCTGCTCTCGGCTTTGGGAACATTTTGGGTGGGCGAGGGCGCCCGTCTCGCGTGGCCTATTCCCGCGTCCGCCAGCCCCGACCTCGCTATTCTGTTCTTGATTGCGGCGTATCTGGGTCTTGCGGTATGCCTAGCGCCGATCTGCCGCCTGCAGGCGCGGGTCGTCGCGGAGGAGAGCTAAGCGATGCGCTGGGTCAAATCCATTGCTCGGGAAGTGTGGGGGCTGTTTGTTGACGACGGCAGCTTCGCGGGCGCAATTGTGGTCTGGCTGGTGTTCGCGGTGGCGGTGCTGCCGCGGATTGCCCGGGCTGCTCGCTGGGGCGGGCCGGCGTTGTTCGCGGGGTTGGCGCTGATTCTGATCGAGAGCGCGCTGCGGTTCAGCCGCCGCCACACGAAATAGTGGACGTCCGGCTAAGAGTTAGAATTGCACCTTCAGCGTGCAGCCCTTTGCCGAACTCTCGCGGGCCATCTCCAGTAGTTTGGATACGCGGTAGCCGTCTTCGGGCGTAACGGCAAGGGGCGCTTTGCCCAGCACCGCGTCGCGCACGTTGGCATAGAAGCCGCGATAGTCGCCGAGTTCTGTTTTGACCTGGTGCTCGACCAGCATCGCCGGATCGGCTGGCACCGGGGCCACAGTGAGCTTGCCCCACGCGGATTCTTTCTCCCGCAGCCAGACTTCCTTCGATCCCAGCATGGGGACCTTGGCGCCGCCGACCAGCGTCGGCTCCTGCGGGTCGAGGCCGTGCTTCTTGAAGCTGCCCTTGGTCCCGTGCAACAGAAAGCGGGGCGCGTTGTCGCAGGCAAGGTAGCTGGTGCGGCAGTGGGCCAGCATTCCTTTGCCATTCTTGCCCGGATAGTGGAGGGTAATGTCGAAGGCGTCCTCGATTGCGGTCTGATCGCGGTCCGCGCGCACACTGGCGGTGATTGCGTCCGGCGCGCCGAACAGGGTAAGCACCTGATCCACGAGATGCGGCCCCAGGTCGAACAGCATTCCGTTGGCCGGATTTCCTGCCTCTTTCCAGGTGTTCTCGCGCGGAATGGGCCGGAAGCGGTCGAAGTGCGACTCGAACGTGACCAGCCGGCCGATGGCCCCTTCCTGCAGCAGCTTGCGGACGGTTTGAAAGTCCCCGTCCCAGCGGCGATTGTGGAAGGGAATTGCGAGCAGACCCTTGCTTTTTGCGAGGCGGCCGAGTTCCCGAGCCTCCGCGCTGGTGGCTGCGAAGGGCTTGTCGATGACGACGTGCTTGCCCGCTTCCAGCGCATGCTTCGCCAGCACAAAGTGGGTTTCGTTGGGCGTCGATATCACCACCACCTCGGCGGACTTGTCCGCCAATGTTTCTTCGAGCGACCGCGAAGTCTTGACGCCGGGGTATGCCTTGGCAGCCTCGTCACCCTTGCGCTGCATGATGGACACCAGCCGCAGTCCCGGCACCGCGCTGATGAACGGCGCGTGAAACACGCGACCGCCCAGCCCAAACCCGATTACGCCCACACCAACTTCCCGGTCTGCCATTTACGCCCTCCCAATCTGTCTCAATGCAGGATAAACCCGCCGAAATCTGGCGTACGCCTCGGCCATCGCCGGTGCGTTTTTCGGCGCAATGGTCTCCGCTACCTGGACCGTGGCGGCGCACGCTGCCTCCACGGTTGGCCACGCTTCCACGCCAACGCCCGCCAGCAACGCTGCGCCGAATGCACCACCCTCCTCGGTCGCCAACAACTCCACCGGATGCCCGTACACATCCGCCTGGATCTGGCGCCAGAGCGGGCTGCGCGCGCCGCCTCCGCCCAGACGAATCCGGGCGACCGGGATTCCCAGCTCCGCGAATAAGGTAAACGTGTCTTGCAGGCTGAACGCAACGCCCTCCATCACGGCACGGACACAGTGGGCGCGAGTGTGCGAGGCAGTGAGTCCGACGAAGGCGGCGCGGGCTTCAGGGTCGAGATGCGGCGTGCGCTCGCCAAAGAGGTATGGCGCCCACAGGAGCCCGTCGCTGCCCGCGGGGATTTGTCCTGCCTCGGCAGTCAACTCGTCGTAACTCACGCCGGGAGCGAAGGTGTCGCGAAACCACCTTAGAGAGAGCCCGGCGCCATTGGTTACGCCCATGACGTGCCACAGGCCAGGAGCAGCGTGGCAGAAGGTGTGCAGGCGGCCGAGGCGATCCATTGTGGGTTTGTCGGTCGAGGCAAAGACCACACCGCTGGTGCCAATCGTCGCCGATACGGAACCTGTTTCCACAATCCCCATCCCGACAGCACCCGCGCCCTGGTCGCCCGCACCCGCGGCCACTGGAGTTCCCGCGGCGAGGCCAGTCGCGGCGGCGCCGGTGTTGCTGATGCGAGCGCAGATTTCGGGCCCCTCAAACAGGCGCGGCAGCCAACTCATTGGAATCTCCGCCGCCTCCGCGACCTCCCTGGACCAGCGCCGGTGGGCGACGTCCAGAAGCAGCGTGCCGCTGGCTTCCTGCATGTCGATGGCGTACTCGCCGGTGAGCCGGAAGCGCACGTAATCCTTGGGGCAGAGCACATGCGCGATGCGGGCGAAGATCTCTGGCTGGTGGGTTCGCACCCACAGCAGCTTGGTCAAAGTGAAGTTCGGCAGGGCCGGATTGCAGGTGAGCTCGATCAGCCGCTCGCGCCCGATCTTCGCCTCCAGCCAATCGCACTCGGGCTGGGTGCGCTGGTCGCACCAGATCAGCGCGGGCCGCAGAACGTTGCCGTCGGCGTCAAGCATCACGCATCCGTGCATCTGGCCGGTGAGTCCGATGGCCTCAATCCTGGCGCCGGTCAACCCGGCCGCTGCCATTACCGCGGCGATGGCTTCCCGGGCTGCGCGCCACCAATCCTCGGGTTGCTGCTCCGCCCAGCCAATGTGCTCGGAGCGGATGGGGGCGTGTTCGCTGGCCGCCGACGCGACCACCAGACCCCGGCGGTCCACCAGCACAGCCCGGGTTCCCCCGGTTCCGACATCAATACCAAGAAACATGCGAGGACTCCTTTGTTCTGCATTCGAAAGTGTATCCGCTTCCCGCGGGCGCGGGTGCGGTAAGGCTGATTGGTGGGAGGCCGGTTGGTTTCACGTGCCCTAAGGTTGTGCGAAAATCGCCACTTTTTTTGCATTTTCTATGTCCGGCTCTGCATCCAACACCTATTACAAAGAGCGATGGATGAGTTAGTTGTAGGCTCCTATCAAAGTGCGGGTAACATAGAACCAATGACTCAAAGCAAAGCAGCGCCGTCCGTGCGGACGGCCCTTGTGATCACCGGCCTCGCAAGTGTTCTCCTGCTGGCCGCGGGCGGTCGTGCGCAAGCGCAGGGCAGTTCGAACAGCCCCGGCGCCACTTCTCCAGCACAAGCCCAGGCAACCGAGGGTGCGTTACAACAGCTCTCGGCGCCCGCGGGCCAGAATCCAGCCGCGCCCACGCAGGATTCCTTCAAGGGGTCGCTGGTCGAAGGGAAGGCTACCGGTACAGTTCTCGATCTGTCGCTGGACGATGCCATCGCGCGGGGTCTGCGCCAGAACCTTGGCCTCATCCTGCAGACCACGGCGCAGCAAAACGCAAAAGGCCAGCAGTTCGAGCAGTTGCAGGCGCTGCTGCCAACCGTTACCGGCGACGCATCAATCGAGGTCGAGCAGGTCGATCTGGCCGCATTTGGGCTGAAGTTTCCAGGCCTCAATCCCATCATTGGTCCGTTCCAGGTGATCGATTTCCGCGCGTACCTGACGCAGAGCCTGATCAATGTGCCCGCGCTGGAGAACTACATTGCCGCAAAGCACAACTTCGCGGCTGCTAAACTTTCCGCGCAGGACGCTCGCGACATGGTGGTGCTGACGGTGGGCAACGCTTACTTGTTGTGCATAGCGGACGCGGCGCGCATCGCTGCGGTCAACGCGGAGTTGGCGACCAGCAAGGTTTCGCTCGATCAGGCAACGGCTTCGCACGACGCCGGGACCAGTCCGCGGCTGGACGTTCTGCGCGCGCAGGTGGATTACCAGAACGAGCAGCAAAGCCTGATCTCCGCCGCGAACCAGTTGGCCAAGGACAAACTCGCGCTCGCCCGGGCGATCGGCTTGCCGCTGGATCAGGCCTACCACCTGACCGACACCGAGCCATACGTGACGCTCGACAACCTGGACCCCGCGGCCGCCTTTGCGCAGGCGGTGAAGAACCGCAAAGATTTAGCGGCGGCGAGCGAGCAAGTCGCGGCCGCCCAGGCGCAGAAGACGGCTGCGTCCACCGATCAACTCCCCACGGTCAAATTCTCCGGCGACTTCGGTGACATCGGCGAGACCGTCAACCACTCGCACGGCTCGTATACGGCCACTGGAACGATCTCGGCGCCGATCCTGCAGATCGCCAAGACCAAGGGCGAGGAGGACGTTGCCGACTCGCAGTATCAGCAGTCGCGCGACAAGCTGGCCGACCAGATTCAGCAGGTTAACGCGGACATCCGCGACTCGATACTGGACATCCAGTCCGCGGCCAAGCTGGTGGAGGCCGCGAAGTCCAACCTCGACCTCGCCAACGAGGAACTGAACGAGGCGCAGCAGCGTTTCCACGAGGGCGTCGCGGACAACCTGCCTGTTTCGCAGGCGCAGTCCTCAGTGCAGCAGGCCAACGACCAGTACATCAGCGCTCTTTATCAGCACAACGCCGCGAAGCTCGCTCTGGCCCGCGCGCTCGGCGTCGCTGAGACCAACCTGAAAGATTATCTCGGAGGAAAGTAACCGTGGCAGACGAACAAAACAAGAGCGGCGCTCCAGCCGGTGGCACTACGGCCGGCGGCAATAACGGCAATGAGGACGCGCAAGCCGAGGCGCCTCCGCAGCCTAGCTCCAGTCGCCGGATCATTGTCGTCGGTGTGATCCTGCTGCTGATCCTGGGCGCGGTCTTCTTCTATTGGCGCTCCACCTTCACGGAGGACACTGACGACGCCCAGGTGGACGGCAACCTCTACCAGGTAAGCTCGCGCGTCACCGGCCACGTGGTGAAGGTCTACGTGGACGACAACCAGACGGTGCAGGCCGGCCAGTTACTGGTGGAGATCGATCCCACCGATTACCAGGTGGCGCTTGACCAGGCGCAGGCGGACTTGGCGAATGCGCAAGCGCAGTACGTTCAGGCCACCACGAATGTGCCCATCACTCGCACCACGGTCGGCACCAATGTCTCCACCACGGCCTCCGACGTGAAGGGTTCGGCCGACATGGTGGAGCAGGCGAAGAAGCAGGTAGAGGCGGCGGAGGCCCGTGTGATTGAGGCCAATGCGAACTCGAAGAAGGCGCAGGACGACGTGGATCGCTACACTCCGCTGGTGCAAAAGGACGTGATCTCCAAGCAGCAGTACGACACCGCGGTTCAAGCCGCTGCAGGCGCCAGGGCGGCGGTGGTGGAAGCGGAGGCCAACGTGCTGGCGGCACAGAATGCAGTGTCGAACGCGAGTGCGCGGCTAGCACAGGCGCAGGCCCAGTCGGCGCAATCGGTGGAGGTCCGCCCCCAACAGATTCGCGTGGAGGAGTCTCGCGCTGCTGCCGCTGAGGCTGCGGTCAAGCAGGCTGAGACCCGCGTGGAACAGGCCAAGCTCAACCTCTCCTATACCTACATCAGCGCGCCAACGGCCGGTATCGTCAACAAGAAGAACGTTGAAATTGGCGCCAACCTCTCCGTTGGTCAGGACTTGATGACGGTCATCCCGCTGACCGACCTATGGGTAACGGCCAACTTCAAGGAGACGCAGCTTGCCCGCATGCACCCGTGCCAGCCGGTGACGCTGAAGGTAGATGCCTACGGCGGGCGCAAGTTCTCCGGCCGGGTCACCCAGATCGGCGGCGCGACCGGGTCGATGCTTTCGCTCTTCCCTCCGGAGAATGCCACCGGGAACTATGTGAAGGTGGTGCAGCGCATTCCTGTGCGGGTCGACTTTACCAACCTGCAGCAGGAAGACGGCGACTACGCGCTGCGGCCGGGCTTGTCCGTGACACCGGAGGTCGAGGTCAAAGACGGCGTGGTCCACAACTTCCCCGGCTGCCCGTAGTCCGAGCTACGCAGGTTGGATGGCGTAGCCGATGAGGAGTAGCACCGGCGCCGGACCAACCGCGTCGTCTTCGAGGGCAGCAAGAGTGGTGCGGTGGATTTGCTCGTCGGGCGTGCTGGCCTTGGAGACGGCGACGCACGGAGTTTCCGGCGAGATGCCGGAGGCGATGAGTTCGTCTGCGAGCTGGCGGAAGCGGCGGCCGGGCATGTAGACGACCAGGGTCGCGTCCTTGGGAAATGCTCCTTCCCATTTTGGGGTGAGTTCTAACTTGCCGGCTGCGTGGTGGGCAGTGGCGAAGATGAGCTTGGAGGCGGAGCCGCGATCGGTGAGCGGAGTCTTCAGTTCGGCTGCGACCGCGAAGGCGGCGGTGATTCCAGGCACAATTTCAAATGGTATGCGTGCTTCGGTGAGTGCGGCGATCTCTTCGCTGGCGCGGCCAAAGACCAGCGGGTCGCCCGACTTCAGCCGCAAAACAGACCGGCCTGGTTTTCCATCTTTGGGACCGGCGTGTTCGAGCATCAGCGCGTGAATGCCTGCCTGGGTGATGCGCGGCTGTCCGCAGCGCTTGCCGACGGGAACGATGAGAGCGGACGGCGATGCGAGGGCAAGCACTTCGTCGGAGACGAGATCGTCGGGGAGGATGACGTCGGCGGTCTGAAGCAAGCGGAGAGCGCGCAAGGTCAGCAGCTCCGGGTCGCCCGGGCCGGCTCCGGCAAGATACACGACGCCTGGCTGGGCGGAGGTGTTCACGGTTTGCGCCCGGTAGTGGCGTCTGCTGGGGGCATGGGATTGGTGAGGGCGTGTTCGCGGGCGAGGGTGCGCGCGGGGCAGGCGTCGTAGCTGCACACTTCGCGGCCGGCGAGTTGGTGCAGGAGCTGATTGCGGGACTCGCTGAACGGCTCGAGTTGGAGGACTTCGCGGCGGAGGTTGCCGAGTTCAACGAGCCAGTCGCCGGTGTCGAGCGGGAGCAGGGCGTTTATCTCCTTGCGCAGGCGCTGCGCGAGGGCGGGCGATTGGCCGGCGGTAGAGATGGCGATCTGAAGGTCGCCGCGGCGGACTACCGACGGGAAATAAAAGTCGCAAAAGGGCGGATCGTCGACGGCGTTGATGAGGACGCCGGAAGATTCGGCCTCGGCGAAGACGGCGCGGTTGACGGCGGGGACGTTGGTGGCAGCGACTACGAGGAATTGGCCGGCGAGGTCGCCGGGGGTGTATTCACGGAGATGGAGGGTGAGTTCGCCGGAGTCGGCGAGTGCAGCGATGCGTTCGTTGGCCTGCGGAGCGATGACGGTGACGCGGGCGTTGGCCGCGAGCAGGGATTCAATCTTCGACTCGGCAAGATGACCTGCGCCGATGACGACGCAGGGGCGGCCGGTGAGCTTGAGGAAAATGGGAAAGAGCGACATGGTGCTATTCCCCCGGCGCGAACCGTCCGGCCCCAACCGGCGGAGGGTCGCGTTCGACGGCGGCCAGCACCGTTCCGGCCAGTTGGGCGCGGAGGTTTTCGTCGTCGTGGCGGGCGAAGTAGGCGCGCAGGTCTTCGCCGGGCCGGCGGTCGGCGAGGTAGGCGCGGAGCAGGCGTTCGATGGCCTCCGGGCAGTCCTCCGCTGCCGCGCGGTAGCCGATCTGGCGGGCGATGGCGGCGTACTTGCCGACCGCTCCGCCGACGCAGAAGTAGAAGGCGTCGACCATCTTGCCATCCTTCTTGATCTTCTTACCCTCGAGGCCGATGTCCGCTATCCAACTCTGCCCGCAGGAGTTGGTGCAGCCGGTGACGTGCAGCTTGATCTGCTGGTCGAAGCCGGGAAGGCGGTCTTCCATCTCGCTGACCAGCCACTTGGAAAAAGCCTTGGTCTCCGCGATGGCGAGTTTGCAGAACTCCGTGCCGGTGCAGGCGATGGCTCCGCGCCAGAACGGCGATGACTCAACCTGCAGGTCAATCTCGCCAAGGGCGTGGATCAGATCGCGGGTCTTTGCGTTCGGGACGTTGACCAGCACGATGTTCTGCATGATGGTGGCGCGCAGATTTCCGTCGCCGTACTGCTCGGCCAGGTCGGCCAACTGGATCAGTTGATCGCCGGAGAGGCGTCCGCGCAGAACGCTTGCGCCCACCGACGAGAGGCCTGGCTGTAGCTGAGGTGTGATGCCGACGTGGTCGCGATAGACGTCGTCGGGGACCACATCTTCGGAGACCGGAGAGGGGTCGAGTTTGCAGCCGAGCTTGGCTTCGATCGCTTCCAGCATGGTCTCCGCGGTCCAGCCGTGGCGCATGAACAGGTACTTGATGCGCGCGCGGGTGCGGTTCTCGCGCAGTTCCGTCTGCTCCTTGAAAATGCGGAGGACAGCTTCGACGACTGCGTAGGCCTTGTCCTGCGGGATGAAGGCGGGTATACGTACCCCGATGTGCGGCTCGGTGGACAGACCGCCGCCTACGCGCAGGGTGTAGCCGATCTCTTCGAGGCCATTCACCTCGCGGCGGATTGCGGTGAGGGCGACGTCGTTGATCTCCGGATACGAGCACCAGAGCGGGCAGCCTGAGACGGTGACCTTGAACTTGCGCGGCAGGTTGTAGAACTCCGGATTCGCGGAGAGGCCGCGGGATACTTCGACCGCGAGCGGGCTGGCGTCGATGATCTCGTGTCCGTCGAGCCCGGCCAGCGGACAGCCGGTGACGTTGCGCAGCACGTCTCCGCAGGCGCCTTTGGGGCTCAGGCCGATGGCGGTCAGGGCCTCCACGATCTCCGGCAGCGCCTCGATGGTCAGCCAGTGCAGTTGGATATTCTGCCGCGTGGTAATGTCCGCCAGATTACGGGCATGTTTTTTGGTCAGATCGCCGATGACGCGCAACTGATGCGAGGTCAGCAGGCCGTTGGGCAGGCCAATGCGCATCATGAAGTACTCGGTCGCCTTGCCTACACCGTCCTTGCCGCCGGTGACGCCGGCACCGTCGCCTTGGGTGTAGACGCCCCACCACTTGAAGTAGAACTCCGCCCACTCCGGCAGCACCGCGGCGCGGCCCTCGCGCGCGAACTGGCGCACTTCCTCCCAGGCCTCCCACGGGTTCTTGGCGAGCTTCAGGCGCTCGGCCTTCTGGGCCTTGGTTTCCTTGGCGGGGGGGGTGGCGGCCGGTGGCGTGGGGGTTGCGGTGTCGCTCATAGGTTTCCGGAGATCCTTGTCGGTTGCGGCTGAAATCAGCTGAATGAGAGCCGCGAAGTGACTAGCTCAAACAGAAAACGCCCACCGGATTTGTGGGCGCTCGTGCAACTTGTCCGAGCTTCGTGGAATGAGGTCTTTACGAGGCGGGACAGAGGCGGCGGAACGCGGCTGCGCAACAACAACTCAAGCAGCAGGCGCACCGACCCTGATCGCACATCCTCATTGCTTACAGCTTAATCGCGTTACTCTATTGGCGTCAAGGTTGCGGCGGGGTCCAGGCGCTGGTGTGCCAGTTTTGTGAGGGGCGTTCTCAGTCCGCCTCAGCCAGCGACATTCTGTGGCGCACGTCCGAGCCGCGCAGCCAGAAAATCACATCCTCCGCGATATTGGTTGCGTGATCGCCAGCGCGTTCCAGGTTGCGCGAGATCAGGATCGCGGTGAGTGCCTGCACGCTGAACTGCGGGTGTTGCTGCATCATCTCGACCAGCTCCGATTGCACCGCCCGATTCATGTCGTCGACATCGTCGTCCATCATCAGCACGCTTTCGGCCATTCTTGCGTCGGCCTCCAGCAGCGCCTGGATTGCCGTCCGAATCATCACGCCGGTCTTCTCGCCCATCTCCTGAATATCGACGGGAAGCGAGATTTCGGGCGCATCTTTCATGGCCTGGGCCCGCTCGGCGATGTTGGCCGCCTGATCGCCAATGCGCTCCAGGTCGCCGTTGATCTTGATCACCGAGAGGATGAAGCGGAGGTCGATCGCCATCGGCTGCTCTTTTGCCAGCAGATCGTAGGCCATCTCGTCGACGATGGTCTCGGCCGCGTTGATCGCTTCCTCAATCTCGAGCACGTGATTGCACAGCGCCACGTCCCGCTCCAGGTACGCCTCGACCGAGAACTCCAACGCCTGCTGCGAGAGCGCCGCCATCGCCAGCAGCTTGTCCTTCAATGCGGCCAGTTGTTGATGAAAATTAATGCGCGGCATCGCTTCGCCTCCCTGGCGGCGGAATCATCCGTGCCCTCTATTGTGACGCAGATGTGAAACAGCCGTGTGAATAAGCCGTCCGAAATTCGCCCGCGGAGGTACCACGAAAGAGTCAGAGGGCGGATATTGAAGCGCCGCTTGCTGCTAGGTTCCAAAGACGGCGTGGACGTAGTTGCCGTAGCCAATGATGACGGTGGATCCGATCAGCAGGAGGAGGCCCGCGGCGACCAGCAGTTTGGTGCGCGCGCTGGTTCCATTCCACTCCTTGAAGAGAATGCCCCATAAGGTGGCGAAGATGATGATGGAGGCCATCAGCAGGGTCCAGGAGGAGAAGTCGTAGATGCCCATCCTGGCTTTGCCCATGGAGTTGAAGAAGAACTGGAAGTACCAGAGGAAGCCGGCGAGCGCCGCGTAGAAGTAGTTGGCGATCAGGGTTCCGGGCGCGATGCGGTCGTAAGTGGATGCATCGAGAGGGTCAAAGTCGACCAGGGTGTCGCCGGCGGTGGGGGTCGCGCGCATGGGGTTGACTCCCGGCTCGCCGATGAACTGGCGGATGGAGCCGTTCTGGTATATGAGAATGGCAGACCAGACGATGTTGGTGAAGAATCCGCCCCAGAGAAGGACGACGAGGATGGGCAGGTTCTGCCAGATGTCATTATGTCCGGCGGCGAGCAGGCTGGACTTGGCATAGGCCGCGATGGGTGCTCCGGAATCGAGGGCGAAGGCGAAGAATGCGCTCATGAGGCCGGCCAGGATGGCGATGGCGAGGCCCTTGCCGAAGGCGAAGGTCTGCTCGCGGGACTCGATGGTGCTGTCGGGGACAATCTCCTTCTCCTTGGAGTATCCGGCGGAGCCGTTGACGGCCACGGCGATGGCGCAGACGAGGACGCCGAGCAAGGTGATCTGGCCGGAGTGGGTGTGGGCGATGGCCATGATTTGACCGTGATAGATGGGCGGGATGATGGTGCCGAAGACCATGCAGAGGCCGAGGGCGATGGAGTAGCCGAGGGCAAAGCCGAGATAGCGGATGGCCAGGCCGAAGGTAAGTCCGCCCACTCCCCATAGCGCGCCGAAGAGGATGGTGTAGCCGATGGCGTGGTTGGTGGGGTCCGCGTGGGCCTGGGCAATGATGGACCACATGTGGGGGACGAAGATCCAGGCCAGCAGGGTGGGCGCAATGATCCATGCGGCGAAGCCCTGGATGATCCAGTAGACCTCCCAGGACCAGCGCTTGATCTGGCGGAAGGGGATGAAATTGGTGGCGGAGGTGAAGCCCCCGATCAGGTTGTAAATGACGCCGAGAAACGCACTGGATCCCAAGATGCCTCGCTAACGATCGAAACTCGGAGTGAAACGCGTACCAATCGTACCTGAGAGCATTCTATTGTGGAAATAGATTGTCTATTGGGCTAAGGTGAATATCGAGGTCTGCGGTCCTGCAATCACAGGGCAGTTGGACAGTGATGAGAGCCAGATGAGACCGCCGGGGAGTGCGGCCGGGTTCGAGGCTGGATCCATGAACCGGGGGAATGGGCTTGCGAGTTGCGCTGTTTATCACTTGCTATAACGACACACTGTTTCCTGAGACGGGCAAGGCAGTAGTGCGGGTGCTGGAGCGGTTGGGGCATTCGGTGGAGTTTCCCGCAGGGCAGACATGTTGCGGGCAGATGCACTGGAACACGGGCTATCAGGAAGAGGCGCTGCCGCTGCTGCAGCGGTTCGTCGATCAGTTCAAGCACGCGGAAGCCGTAGTGAGCCCATCGACGAGTTGCGTGGCTATGATGCGCGACCACTATCCGATCATGGCGGAGCGGCTGAAGGATGAGAAGCTCAAAGCCGAAGTGGCGAAGCTGCTGCCGCGGGTGTGGGAGTTCTCAGAGTTCCTGACGCAGAAACTCGGCCTGGAAGATGTAGGGGCCTATTATCCGCATCGGGTGACCTACCACGCGAGCTGCCACGGGCTGCGCAGCCTGCATATCGGCGACGGGCCCATGAGGTTGCTGCGCGCCGTGCGCGGGATTGACCTGGTGGAGATTGAGAACCTGGAGCAGTGCTGCGGGTTTGGCGGGACCTTCGCAATCAAGAATGCCGAGGTTTCCAGCGCAATGCTGGCGGAAAAGGTGCGCGGGGTATTGAACACGCGGGCGGAGGCAGTGACCGGATGCGATAACTCCTGCCTGATGCATATTGGCGGGGCGCTGCACCGGGAGCGGACAGGGGTGAGGCCAGTGCACATTGCGGAGATCCTGGCGAGCGAAGAAGGCGGCCAGCGATGAGTGGAGCCTTGGACCCGAGGACGGCGCCGAAGTTCCAGGTAGCCGCAAAAGCGCTGATTGGCGATTCGCAGTTGCGCAAGAATGTGCGCCACGCGACCAAGGTGATCCAGACCAAGCGGGCCAAGGTGGTGGCCGAGATGCCGGACTGGGAGGACCTGCGCGAGGCAGGCAAACAGATTCGCCGGCACACCATGCGGCACCTGGATTTCTACCTGGAGCAGTTCGAGCGGAATTGCACGGCTGCCGGCGGCCACGTGCACTGGGCGAAGGATGCTGAAGACGCGCGGCGGATCGTGGTCGAATTGGTGAAGGCGAGCGGAGCCGATGGTAAACCGCCGACCGAGGTCATCAAGATCAAGTCGATGACGACCGAGGAGATTCAGCTCAACAAGGCGCTGGAGGCGGCGGGGATTCACGCGTACGAGACCGATCTTGCGGAGTTGATTATCCAGCTTGGGCACGACCAGCCGTCGCACATCGTTGTGCCTGCGCTGCACAAGAACCGGTCGCAGATTCGCGAGATCTTCCGGCGGGAGATGAAACTGCCGGGCAGCGATTTCTCAGAACTTGGCGGCACGCCGCAGGACCTGGCGGATGCGGCGCGGCGCTTCCTGCGCGAGAAGTTCCTGCGGGTGAAGACGGCGGTGAGCGGCGCGAACTTCCTGGTGGCCGAGACGGGCAGCGTCTGCATTGTAGAGAGCGAAGGCAACGGGCGGATGTGCCTGACCCTGCCGGGGACGCTGATTTCGGTCGCCGGGATCGACAAGGTTATTCCGCGCTATCAGGACCTCGAAGTGATGCTGCAGTTGCTGCCGCGCAGCGCCACCGGCGAACGGATGAATCCGTACAACTCAATTTGGACGGGCGTGGACAAGGCCGCAACCGGCGGCGATGGGCCACGGGCGTTCCACGTGGTGCTGATGGACAATGCGCGAACGGAAATCCTCGCCGACGAGGAGGCGCGACAGACGCTGCACTGCATTCGCTGCGGGGCCTGCCAGAATGCCTGCCCGGTGTACCAGCAGACCGGCGGCCACGCGTATGGCAGCGTGTACGCAGGTCCGATCGGGGCGATCCTGACGCCGCAGTTGATGGAGATGCACCATGCGCAAAGCCTGCCGTATGCGTCCAGCCTGTGTGGGGCGTGCTACGAGGTCTGCCCGGTGAAGATCAACATCCCCGAGGTGCTGATTCATTTGCGCAACAAGGTGGTGAAGCAGCAATCGTCCGGGTTCCACATCCTTGCCAACCCCGAGGTGATGGCTCTGAAGGCAGTGGCGATGGTCTTTCGCAGCGAGCCCGTCTTTCGAGCGTCGCAGAAGTTGGGGCGGATTGCGGAGTTGCCGCTTTCGCGCAAGGATGCGCACGGCGTGGGCTGGATTGACTGGCTACCTGGAATGCTCGGCGGATGGACCCAGGTGCGCGACCTGCGCGTGATGCCGAAGCAGACGTTCCGGGAGTGGTTCGAGCGGCGCTCCAAAAGCGCTGCGGGCAGGCGGGCCGAGGATGCGGCTGGGAAGGGATCGGGCGATGAGAGCTGAGGCAACTTCAGTTTCGTCACGGGAGGAGGTGTTGCAGCGGATTCGCGCTGCGATCGGTTCACCTTCTTCCAGTGCCGCAGCGATAGAGGTCGAGTGGCAGGCGGTGCCGCGGAATTACAAGCGAACGGCGTCACTTGCGCGCGCGTCAGTTCTGGAGTTGCTGGAGGACCGGCTGCGCGACTACGACGCCAACGTCACGCGGGCGAAGGCGAGCGAGGTTGCCAAGGAGATTGCCCGGATACTGGCCGAGCGCGGCAAGGGGCACCTGGTGGTGCCGGCAGGGCTGGCGGAGGCGCTCGGCGAACCACTGCCATCGGGCTTCGAATTTGTTGTCGACAATGGGTTTACGCCAGCGGAGCTGGATGGGTTTGAGGGCGTCGTGACGGCGTCCACGGCAGCCATCGCGGAGACAGGGACGATCGTGTTGCAGAATATACCCGGTCAGGGAAGGCGGGCACCGACTCTCGTTCCCGACTACCACCTGTGCGTAGTGCGGGCCGCAGACGTGGTGGAGACGGTTCCGGAGGCGATTGCGCGGCTGCAGGCGACCGCGGCCCTGGCGACGACGCTTATCTCAGGGCCGTCAGCGACCGCCGACATCGAGATGACGCGCATCAAAGGGGTGCACGGGCCGCGGTTTCTGGATGTGATTTTGGTGGAATAGGGAAGATGGGTCCGCCAAGCGAAATATTTTGGGAATGGACGGGGCGGCCTTTCCAAGTAATTTCAATAGAGAGTATATTTCCGTAATTGAAGTATTGAGGGGATTTTCTATGGCTAAGAATGGGGCGGGTGCCGGCGCGAGTGCGACGGAGCGGGTTTTTGCGGCGCTGGATGGTTTCCGGATTGAAGTTCCGTCATGGGGCTTCGCCAACACCGGGACCCGGTTTGGCAAATTTACGCAAGCGGGCGCGGCGACGTCTCTGGAGGAGAAGTTCTCTGACGCGGGCGAGGTGAACAAGCTGACCGGCGCCAGCCCGACGGTGGCGCTGCATGTGCTGTGGGACTTGCCCAACGGCAAGGGGGACGTTGCGGAACTGCAGCGGCTGGAGAAGAAGTATGGCGTGAAGTCGGGGTCGATCAACCCGAACCTGTTCCAGTCGCAGGAGTACAAGTATGGTTCGATTGCGCACCCGAGCGCCGAGATTCGCGGCAATGCGCTGGCCCACCTGCTGGACTCGGTGGAGATTGGCCGGGCGCTGGGATCGAAGGACGTGTCAATCTGGCTGGCCGATGGGTCGAACTATCCCGGCACCCAGTCGATGCACAAGCGGATCGAGTGGCTGGAGCATGCGTTTGCCGCGACCCACGCGGCGCTGGGCGAGAACCAGCGGATGCTGATCGAGTACAAGCCGTTTGAGCCGGCGTTTTACCACACCGACATCGCGGACTGGGGCATGGCGCTGTCGTTCGCACATAAAGCGGGGCCGAAGGCCAAGGTGCTGGTGGATACAGGACACCATCTGCAGGGATGCAATATCGAACAGATCGTCGCCTGGCTGCTGCACCTGAATGCTCTGGGCGGATTCCACTTCAACGACCGCAAGTTCGCCGACGACGACCTGACGCTGGGATCGATCGACCCGTACCAACTCTTCCGCATCTTCCACGAGATCCATTCCAGCGATTCTCCGGCGGTCGCGGGGATTGCCTACATGATCGACCAGAGCCATAACCTGAAGGGCAAGATGGAGGCGATGGTGCAGTCGGTGGTGACGGCGCAGGAGCTGTTTGCCAAGGCGGCACTGGTGGATCTGGAGAAGCTGAGTGCGGCGCAGCAGTCGTGCAGCCTGGTGGAGGCCGAGGAGCTATTCCGCGGCGCCTTCTGGGTCGATGTGCGGCCGATGGTGAAGGAGTGGCGCGAGGCACGCAAACTCCCCGCCGAGCCGCTGAAGGCGCTGAAGGAGAGCGGCTACGTGGAGAAGATCAGCAAGGAGCGCGGGGCCAAGAACGCGGCGAGCGTTTCCAGCTACGCATAGACGATCCAGCAAACGAAGGACGGGGCCGGACTGCGGGGATGCAGCTCGGCCTCGGTTTTTTGGGTTCATCCCACATCTTAGAAGCGAGATGCGGGGCACCCGATCAAAAGCGGTGATGGGACGCACAGGCGGTGAGGCGCGGGGGTTGGTATTCTGTCACCAACATGGCGAAACCTATCGTTCTTACTATTCTTGACGGCTGGGGCTATCGGGCCGACACGCACGGCAATGCGATTGCTCTGGCACGCAAGCCGGTGTATGACTCGCTGCTGCGCGACTTTCCGAACACGCTGTTGCACGCGAGTGACCACTTTGTGGGGCTGCCGGATGGGCAGATGGGCAATAGCGAAGTCGGACACCTGAATCTGGGGGCCGGGAGAATCGTGCGCATGGACATGACGCGCATCGACATGGCGATTGCGGATGGCAGCTTCTTCACCGACCCGACCCTGCTGGCAGCAATGGCAGTGGCAAAGGAGAAATTCAGCGCAATTCACTTTATCGGTTTGCTCTCCGACGGCGGTGTGCACTCGCATCAGCGCCATCTGTACGCGCTGCTTCGCCTGGCCGCGCAGCAAAAGGCCGCGCGCGTCCTGGTGCATGCGTTCATGGACGGACGCGACACCATGCCAAACAGCGGGCTCGGGTATCTGGCGGAGTTGCAGCAGCAGTTCCGCGGCATTGGCGTGGGCGAACTCGCCAGCGTCAGCGGCCGCTACTACGCGATGGACCGCGACCTGCGCTGGGAGAAGGAGCACCAGGCGTTCGACGCGCTGGTGACCGGACATCCGCAGGGTGGGACGTATGTGGATGCGACCGAGCGCATGAAGGAGCTGTACAACAGCGGGATTACCGATGAGTTTGTTCCGCCGTTTACGGTGGTCGATGAGGCCGGCCGCGCAGTAGGGCCGATTCGCGACAACGATGTCGTCATCAACTTCAACTACCGGGCGGATCGCGCACGGCAGATCACGCGGGTGCTGGCGCGCAACTCCGGTCTGACCGCGAATGGCGGGCTGGACCTGCCCAAGGCTGCGGAACTCGACCTGGAGATTCCGCGCAACCTGGTGCCGAACGGCATTCACTATGTCTGCATGACGCAGTACGACAAGAACTTCAAACTGCCCATCGTGATTCCGCCGGAGTCGATGGACAATCTACTGGCCCACCTGATGGCGCAGGCCAACCTGCGCAACCTGCGGGTCGCGGAGACGGAAAAGTACGCGCACGTGACTTACTTCTTCAACGGCGGCATCGAGAAGCCATTTGGCGGAGAAGACCGGGTGCTGGTGCCATCGCAGAAGGTGGCAACTTACGACCTGGCGCCGGAGATGTCGGCCGCGGGGATAGCGGACGCGGTGGTGAAGGCGGTGAACGATACGGCGTTCGATGTGATCATTGTGAACTTTGCCAACGCGGACATGGTAGGGCACTCGGGTAAGCTGGAGCCGACAATCAAGGCGGTCGAGACAGTGGACCGCGAGTTGGGGCGCATCTACCGTGCGGTAAAGGAGCGCGGCGGCGCATTGCTGGTTACGGCAGACCACGGCAACGCGGAGATGCTGATCGATCCCGCGACCGGCGGCCCGCATACCGCGCACACGACCAACCCGGTGCCGCTGATCCTGATCACCGACGCGCCTAACGGGACGGTCAGCCTGCGTCCCGACGGCAGCCTGCGCGACATCTCGCCTACAATCCTTCGGCTGCTGAAGCTGGACAAGCCTAAACAGATGACGGGCGAAAACCTGCGCGTAGTTTCTCCCGTCGCCGTCTAGCAGGCGTTACATCGAGCCGGCTGGCATGGTGCTGCCGTCCGGCATGGCCATCGTGGCCACGGTCTGCTTCGCGCTTTCCTTGTTCTGCTTGCTCTCGATCATGGCGAACATCGTTTTCATATTGCAGGCCAGCTTTCTGGCCGCGGCCATGGTGCCTGCGGAGACCGTTCCCCGATAGCAGTTGATCGAGGCGTATTGGGTGGTTACGCCGATGGGCAATACGTAGTGATACGCGCCCGAGGGAAACTCCGGCGTCGCGCTGGTGATGCCGTTGCAGGCGTCCAGTTGCGAGACATTGACGATGTTTCCGTTGATGTCGCGACCGCCATAGATTGGGAACCCATCCAGCGCAATGCCGATGATGTGCGACGGACCGGTGCTGGTGTCGACCTGCGAGGTTACGCAACTCGGATTGCCGTGGGCATGCCAGGTGTTGCCATTGCTGTGGGAGTTGCATTGGTCGAGGAAGTAGGCAGTCTGCTGGTTTCCGCTGCCGTCGGTGAAGGTGTACGAGGCGTTGTCGGCGACCGCGGGCGTACTGGCATTCATCTCGTACGGATTGAACATGGCCGTGCCTGAGATGAGATAGCCGATGGCGCCCAGGCTGGTGGCCGTGGTAGTGCTGGCCTGGGTGGGGCAGATGTTGATGGTGGCGGAAGAGCCCTCGAGCGAAGGCGCGATTACAGTGGTATACGAGATCACCGCCAGAGCGGTCTTCGTGACCGCAGTGTAGGCCACAGCCGTCTGGCCCATGCCTGCAGGGGCCAGGTAATAGGGGTTCGGCGTGTAATCCGGCTTGCCGCTGGTCTTCAGGGCCATCTCGCACGTGCTGGGATAGCTGACGGTGACCGTAGAGCCGAACGACATGGCTTTGTAGACCGTGGTGTAGGCGTTGGGGGTTCCCGTCGAGGATGTCGTCGAAGTTGCGGAGGTACCGCTGCTACCGCAGCCCAGGGCCATGGTTGCGCCGGAAAGGCATACGGTCAGAACACGGGGTATCGAGATTCGGCGGCCTGGGTCCAGGGCCGCTCTAACCAGTGCGTTCATGTGCTCATCCTTTCGCCGTTCACTTGCCTCTCTCCTGCGCTTTCGGGCCCGGGGCTGCATGAGAGATCGAGAAGTCAGTGCACCGTCTGACGTAAATGGGGTGAGATCGGTTTACACCCGGCTGGAGGGAATTACTGCCGGAGCACGGTACGGATTGCCCCGGCAATGAGCAGGATGCCGATGAGCAGGACCGCCAGGGTCGAGAGCAAGTCGGCCCTCGGTTCCGGAGCGTGCGGCACTGTGGATGCGGTGCGCACGGCCAGTCCAGGAGAGATGGCGGCGAGAACGAACATGGCGGGACCTCGTCGTGCGATTGCTTTCCGGCGTGATTCCGGGGTACCCGCCCGCTGGATAGTCTAGAATTCGCGACGGCCTTCCATGGCGCGGGTCATGGTGACCTCGTCGGCGTACTCGATGTCGGAGCCGGCGGGCACTCCGGTCGCGATGCGGGTGACGCGCAGCGCGGGCGCGACGCGGTGGATTTCCTGGGCGAGGTAGGTGGCAGTCGCTTCGCCTTCGGTGGTGGGCGAGGTGGCGAGGATGACCTCGCGGATGATTTGGCTGTCTTCTTCTGCCGGCGAATCTGCCGCGTTGCCGTCGAATGCGACGGACCCGGTGGGCGCTAGGCGGCTGAGCAGGTTGGCGATGCGAAGCTGCTCCGGACCTACGCCGCCGATGGGCGAGAGGGTGCCGTGCAGCACGTGGTAGACGCCGTTGTAGCTGCGCGTCTTCTCGATGGTGGCGATGTTGGTGGGTTCTTCCACAACGCAGACGAGGTGCTGGTCGCGAACGGCGCTGGTGCAGTAGCCGCAAGGATCGACGTCGGTGATGTTGTTGCAAATCGAACAGAGGCGGAGTTTCTCGCGCAGCGCAAGGATGGCTTCTGCGAGGGCGCTGGCATCGGCATCGCTGGCACGCAGGACGTGAAAGGCCAGCCGCTGCGCGGATTTGGTGCCCACGCCGGGCAGCTTGCGCAGCTCGTCGATCAGGCGGGACATGGGCTCGGCAAATCGCTGCATGGGTCAGGCTACTCCAGTCTCTATTCCAGGCCGGGCAGGTTCAGGCCGCCCATCAGCCCGGCGACCGAGGACTTCATGGCCTCGTCGGCACGGCGGCCGGCTTCGTTGATGGCGGCAGCGATCAAGTCTTCGAGCAGCTCGATATCGCCGGTCGAGGCGCCCAGCGCGGTGGGCTCGATCTTCAGGCGCAGGACCTCTTTCTTGCCGTTCATGCGCACCTTTACCATGCCGCCGCCGCTTTCGGCCTCGACGATGGTTTGGGCGAGCTTCTGCTCCATCTGCGCCTGCATCTCGCGCGCCTGGGCCATCATCTCTTTCATTTTGCCTAGATCGGAAAGGTTCATAAGGAAGTTGTCAGTTTCAGGTTGCAGGTTGTTGGTTAGTGCAAATACGGAGATTCTGAGCTTCGCTCAGAATAACGACGGTGAGCGGGATCAGTCGTTGTCGCGCAGGTCGATCACGGTCTGGACCTCCGCGTGGAAGAGCTTCTGCGCCTGCTGCACCATGGGATGCTCCAGGGCCTGGGCGTGGACCGATCCGGTGCGGGCGGGGCGCGGCTTTTTTGCGGCAGCGGGCGCGGCAGTGCCAGCCAGCAGGGTGAGTTTGTGGATGCCTGCGGCGCGGAGTGCGTTGCGCGCAATCTTCTCCGCCTCGGGGTTCATTACCGCCGGGAGCATGGTCTTCGAGAGCTCAGTCTGCACGCTGGCTTCGCCGTCGGCGATGGTCCAGACTGCGTCGGCCATCGCGTCGGCAGCGGAGGATAGCTTCGCGGCGGCGAGGGCTTCGACTACGGCTTGCTGCGGATCGGACGCACCGGCTTCGGTTGCGAGCTGACGTTGGGCGATCGGCGCCGTCTCGGGCAGCTTTGCCGGCGGCGGGACACTTTCCAGCGCGGGGCGTGGCGTTGAAGCCGGAATGGGTGCGACGGAGACCGCATTCGCCCCACGAATCTCCGGCAGGGGGTGCGCGGCCACGGCGGAGACGTTGATCGGTGCACTGGCGGTTGCTTCGGGCCGGCGGCGGTTCCTGTCCTGCTCGAAGGGCGAGAACGCAGGCCGGGCAGGTGCGGCGGAGGGCACCGCGGAGGCTGGTTTGGCCGGTGCGGGAGCGATGCGCGGAGTGGTGGTCGCCATGCTTCCGCTTCCACCTCCGATCTGGCTGAGCGCTTCTTCAATGGGCAACAGGCGGCGCAGGTGGACGAGTTTCAACAGGCCAAGCTCGAAGTGGAAGCGCTGTTCCTGTCTGTACCCCAGCTCATCGAAGGTGCGCAGCATGACCTGCAGAAAGCGGGTAAGCTCTTCCTCGCTGAAGAGAGCGGCGGTGCGGGCGGCGCGACGCTGCTCGTCGGGCGAGATTTGCAGCAGCTCACTGCCAATCCCGTCAGCGTTCTCGCCTTCGGCAGAGAGCCCGGCCACCTTGGCGATGAGCGTGTTGCGCAGGTAGCGAACACACTGGCGGGCGAGTTGCGCGGGCGAGTTGCCGGCATCGAGCAACTGGTTCCCCATGGTTATGACTTCAGCCGAGCGGTTGCCGTCGACGGCCTCCATCATGCGCTCGAAGACGGCGTTGGGGACGGTGCCCATCAGCTCGCGAATCTGGGCGGCGTCCAGGCGGGCGTGGCCTTCCGTTCCATCGGCTGAGGGCTCCGTGGGCGCGCTGGCGATGGCCTGGTCCATGATGGAGAGTGCGTCGCGCATGGAGCCGTCGCCGGCCTCGGCGAGCAGGGCCAGTGAGGTGTCATCGGCGTGGACACCCTCGGCGCCGGCGATCGCGCGCAACTGGCCGAGAATGTCGACTAGCTTGACGGCGTGAAAGCTGAAGTGCTGGCAGCGCGAACGGATGGTCTGGGGAAGGTCCTCCGGCTGCGTGGTCGCCATCATGAAAACGATGTGGTCCGGCGGCTCTTCCAGCGTCTTCAGCAGCGCGTTGAAAGCGGCGTCGGTGATCTGGTGCGCCTCGTCGAGGATGTAGATCTTGTACTTGTCGCGCGCGGGACGGTAGCGGGCGGCGTCGCGCAGTTCGCGGATTTCGTCGATACCGCGGTTGGTGGCGGCATCAATCTCGATGACGTCGACGGCGTTGCCGGCGCGGATTTCGGTGCAGCTCTCACACATATCGCAGGGCTCGGCGGTGGGGCGGAGTTCGCTGCCAATCGCATTGCGGCAATTCAGGGCCATGGCCAGAATGCGCGCGATGGTAGTCTTGCCGATGCCGCGGTGGCCCGAGAAGATGTAGCCGTGCGCGATGCGGTTCTGGTTGAGCGCATTCATCAGGGTCACGGTGACATGGTCCTGTCCGACGACGTCGGCAAAGCGCTGGGGACGGTATTTGCGGGCTAAAACCTGGTAGGCCATTGGAATCAGGGTCGAGTTCGATTGTATCGCCTGCAAGGCAACGCGTTTGCCGCAGCAGAGCGGCGGCCAGCGAACCGGCAAATCGGCCCGTCTGTCTGAATGCGCCAAATCCACTGGGCGATACCTGCTCAAGCTGTGCGATATTCGCCTGACAATGGAGTTATTGATTGCTCGCGGTCTCAAGGGGCAGTAACTTGGGAGCCATGGATTACAGAGCATTTCTCCTCCCCGTGCTGCTTATTGCCCTCAACGCGGGTGCACTGACCGCACCAGGCCCTATTGAACCCAACGGACATGCGCAGGCGGCGAACGCGCAGAAGACCTACGTCGCTCTGCGCGCCGACCTGCCCGGCGCCGAGAGCGTGACGGTAAAGGACTTCACGCTGGAACGCGAGGGCGGCAGCTTCCACTTCGACCAGGGAACGTTTTACTTCTACGCCCCGGTGGAGGGCCGGGCGACCGGCGCGGTCTTTGCCGGCAACGGCCAGTTCAAGCTGGCAGTAACGGACGCGAGCGAGCAGCGTTCGCTGGCGTTGCTGACCAAGGGCGGGCCGATGGTCCAGGACTTCAGCACGCTGGTGCTGCGCTTTACCGACGGCACGGCGGACGAGATTCGCAAGGCATCGGCCGGACCCGGAAGCGCGCCGGATAACCATGTGCGGGCAGCGGCCGAGGACCTGGCCAAAGGATTTCGCAAGTCCCTGCACGAGAATCTTGAGCTGCGGCTGCTGGCGGATGTCCTGGGTGACAGCCAAGTTGGCTTTTTCATGGCCTCCTTCCGCATGGGTGGAGCACTCGTCGGGCACAACGTGCTGTTCATCGCCGACCCGGAAGGGACGTTCCATGCGGCGCCCGACCAGGTGGAGCTGACGACGTGGAGCGATACCGAGGTTGAGCCGTGGGCGGCCTACCGGATGGAGGACGAAGACCCCAGCGACCACGGAGTGCGCATGCAGGTGACCGACGAGAAGCTCGACGTCACGTTTGAGCATTCCGGCATGATGAAGGCTTCGGCTGAAACCACGGTGAAGATGCTCCACGACGGAGTTCGCGTAGTGCGGTTGAACCTCTATCCAACACTGCGCGTGGCGGGAGTCTACAGCGAGAGCGGAGCGTCCCTCGACTTTGTGCAGGAGGCCAAGGAGAACGATCCGGACTTTGCGGTGATCCTGCCGGCGGCAGCGAAGGCGGGTGATACCGTGCGCTTGCTGACCGTCTACAGCGGCAAAGACGCGCTGCTCCCCGAGGGCAGTCAGACCTACTACCTTGTGCCCGGCGCGCGGGATAGCTGGTACCCCTCGGGAGGGTCGCAGTTCGGGGACTTCGCCAAGTTCCACATGACCTTTCATCTGCCCAAGGACTTGCAGATCGTCGCGACCGGAAAGCAGGTGAGCCTGGCGCCGGACGAGGGTGGAATGTTGAAGGCGGTGTGGGAGACCGACGCGCCGATTCCGGTGGCGGGATTCAATCTGGGCAGCTTCAAGTCGGTGGAGTCGAAGACCCCGGCCGGGTTCACCGTGGATGCGTACGCCAATGTCGGCTTGCCGGACAGGTTTACGCCGCTTCAGGATGCAGGCACCCTGGGCAATCTGTCGACCGTGCCGGCGCTCAAGACCGAACTCTCCCAGGGCGATGTGGCCATACGAATTTACACGGAGTACTTCGGCAAGCTGCCCTACGACCACGTCGCGCTGACCCAGCAGAGCGCCTGCAACTACGGCCAGAGCTGGCCGATGCTGGTGTTTCTGCCGATCTGCGGGTTCTGGGATACGACGGTGCAACACGAGTTGGGGCTGCTGGACTTCGACGCCAGCTATTGGCGTGAGGTGACGCCGCACGAGGTTTCCCACCAGTGGTGGGGCAACCTGGTCGGCTTCAGCAGCTATCGCGACCAATGGATGAGCGAGGGCTTTGCCAACTTTTCAGTTGGGGTGTTCCTGAGGAATACATCGACGAAGATGGACGACTTCCGCGCGTTCTGGAAGGAGCAGCAGGCTAACCTGCTGCAAAAGACCAAGGAGGGTGTACGGCCGATCGACGCCGGGTCGCTGACCCAGGGCGAGCGGGTCTCGAACTCCAAGGTGGGAGAGGATGTCTACAACCTGCTGATCTACAGCAAGGGCGCATACGTCCTGCACATGCTGGAGATGATGTACTGGACGCCCGCGGAAGGGGAAGTCCCGTTCAAGAACTCCATGCACCAGTTCGTCAAGGATTACGCGGGCAAGGCGGCGACCACGGAGGACTGGAAAGCCTCGATGGAGCAAACCATGCCCAAGGCGCTGGACCTGCGCGGCAATGGCAAACTGGACTGGTTCTTCGACGAGTATGTCTATGGCACCGAGCTCCCCCACTATGTGCTGAGCGCGGATTTCAGCGTGGACGACGCCGGCGTCACCAGCGCGCACCTGAAGCTGACGCAGAGCAATGTGTCGAAGAGCTTCGTGATGATGGTCCCGCTGTACCTGGAGTTGAAGAACGGCGAAACCCAGCGCATCGCCAATGTGGTGATGCATGGCAGCGCCACCATCGATCAGACGGTAAGGCTGGGCAAGCTGCCTTCGCCCGCCAAGGCGATGCTGCTGAACTATAACGCCGATGTGCTGAGCGACGACTAGAGCTGCGGCGCTGCTTCACGCTTCGATGCAGCTTTGCGCTTTGCCATTCGCGCCCGCCGGCTCAGTTCCAGGTCGCTGAACATGGTGCTACGGCAGGCAGCGGCGCCGCAGTAACAGTCTGCATCGTCCTCGTCGGAGTCGTGCAGGTTGTACTCGTAGGTGAGTTCTTCGCCCGCGGCGACATCGCGCATGGTCGAGATGAAGACGCGGCCGTCCTCGTCCTGCTCCGTCTCGCAGTTGGGGTCGCAGCAATGGTTCAGGAACATGGCCGTGCCGAAGCCGTCGATAACCTGGTCTTCGTCGCACGTGAAGAGGTAGGTGACGGAACGGCTCTTGTAGCGGGCATCGGCGGCGGACTTGGACATGCGCTGGCCGTCATACTCGCAGATGCGGACGCCCTTTTTGATGGGCAGCATGGTGTAACAGCCCGCAGCGTGGATGGACGAAGAACGAATGATGAGTCCGGGGAACATGATGGGCTGACTATAACAAACCTGCGATGTGCATGGACCCAATGGGCGGGCAATGCGTCTAAACTGGAGGGGACGAGGATGGTTATGCGCAGACATCTCCCAGTGATGCTGATTGCGGTTGCGTGGGCGGCCTGGATGGTGGTTCCCTGCGGGGCGCAGGCAACCCCCGGCGCGCAGAGTGCGCCTGCCGACAATCCCGCGCCATGTTCGGTAGCGCCTGAGCCGCAGCCGTGCAGCACCACGCCGACACCTCCGGGTAAAGCGAGCGCGAAGGAGAAGTTTCCGTTCCCGGGCGAGGCCGGCGCGATTGGCCCGTCCACTTCCGGTTTGGCTGCACCCAGCTTGAGCGGCGTCCCGGAGGCGCCCGATGCGGGTTCCAGCGCCACGCCGACCGAGAAGAAGGACGCCGCCAAAGAGTTCCCGTTTCCGGGTGATGCTGCCAAGGCGGACGCGAGCAGCAGTTCGGGCGCAGGCAGTTCGAGCAGCAGTTCGAGTTCCGGCGACGACGCTTCTCCGGCCGACTCCAGCGCTCCAGGGCTGACCGATGCGGGCAGCGAAGGCAGTGCGACGCCGGGACGGCACCTATTGCATCGGCTGAACCCGGTTGGAACCAAGCTGCAGACTATCGACGAGCGCGAGCAGGAAGACCTGGATGTGGCCCACTTCTACATCCAGAGCGGCGATCTGCAGGGCGCGTATCTGCGCAACCAGGACGCGGTCAAGGTGGCGCCTGACGATCCCGACGCGCACATTGCGCTGGCCGAGATTGCGTTGAAGCTGAACAAGCCGGACGTTGCTGCAGCCGAATACAACGCGTGCCTGAAGCTGGATGAGGACGCAGTGAAGGCGTCGCCCAACGATCCGGATGCGCACTTCTGGCTGGCTCAGATGGCAGAGAAGCTGAATAAGCGGGATGAAGCGATCGCCGAATACACTGCTTGCCTGAAGCTCCATCCGGATGGCAAAGAGGCGAGGGAAGCGCGCAAGGCGCTGGCGAGCCTGAAGCCCTAAAGAGTCATTGGACCAGCTTCAAAGGGTGCGGCTGTGTACGATCGTAATTCCGGCGGGCTCACGTTTCTCGATGGGCGGGTGCGGCGGCGTTCCATCGGCGGCAATTGCCGGCTGGAGTTCATCATCCAGGTCGAGATCTTCGTCCACCCGGAGATATTTGCGCATATAGCGCAGCGGTTCTTCGGCGACGGCCAACTCGCGCAGGTGGTATCGCCAGGCGTCGTCGCGCGTACTGCGCCGTGTGTATGCCTTGCGGCTTACGGTGGCGATGGTTCCATCGGCCTTGCGCCGCGTGAACGTTTGGGTCGGCACCTGAAAGGTGATGCGTTCGCCTGCCTTCCAGAAGCTGGAAGCAAACTCGTGCGAAAACAGGAGCGCGTAGTAGCGACGCTCGGCGCACAGCGTCTCGACTGCCTGGCGGGTGGTTTCCCACGGCAAGCCAATTTTGGCGATGTACCACTTGCGGAACTCGAAGCCGTTGGCGCGGGCCTGCGCGACGAGTAAATGTAGCAGTTCAAATCGAGTCATAAGCGGACCGATATATGCACTCAAAATACAGCCTTCCGGCCGGGAAGTCGGTGCCGGAGGTCACGTTCGAATCTATCTATCTGACATTATCGGTCTGGATTGCACATTTTTGGCAGCGGGAGCATCATACTGGTATCCCCCGGGCTCGCACGGTAGTCTGGGGGTTTGCTTACTTTGCTGTGCTGGTGCGGCTTGGGCCGCTATTGAATTCCTGCTTCAAAAGAGCCTTTGGTTCTTTAGGAGATTGCTGGCCATGGCTATAACATGTCCTAAGTGCCGTGAATCCAACATTCGAAGGTCGCATCGCAGGCTGTTTGACATCTTTCTCACGTCGATCGGCATGGTTCCGCTGCGCTGCAATGTCTGCGAGTACCGTTTCTTCCGGTCTCGTAAACGTCTAGGTCTGCCCCGAGCCAACACTCAGCGCGTTGCCCGCTGATACTTCCTCGCCCCTAGGTGTTTGGTGAGGATGTGGAAGGCTGCGCGGTTGAGGGTAAGTCGTGCCCGGAGGCTGTTCAATCGTCTGCCCTGTCCAAGTGCGAGGGTAAAGTATATTGAGTGGGTTTCTTGAGTTGAGCGGGCGGCAGGAACGGCGATCGGAGAATTGGCGAGAAGTGGGTCTGGCGTCTGCGGCGGCCGCTCGCACAGGACGCTCATGGTGCGGCTTGTCCAGCGTCGGACTGACGCTTGTGACCCTGCTGGCAGCGATGTTCCTCGCCGGTTCGGCCCAGGCTGCTGCGCCGCCGCCGCAGGTCTACGACGCTGCGAAGCACAGCTATCCGCTGAACTTCGACCCCGTGGTGCGGGAGGGATTCGAGCGCCATTACATCCTGGACTTCGACGGTGCGGTGAGCCGTTTTGAGTCGGTGCTGAAGGCGCATCCGCAGGACCCGATGGCCTACGGCTACGTGCTGATGGGAACGGTCTTCCGCGAACTTTATCACCAGGACCTGCTCGATACCACGTACTACGCGCACGACTCGTTTCTGACGTCGAAGCGGAACGTACCGGTTCCCGCTGCCACGCGGCAGCGCATCGAGTGGCTTACGGACACGGGAATCCGACTCGCCGATGCCCGCATCCGGGCCAATCCGAACGACAAGGACGCCTACTTCGCGCGGGGATATCTGCGCGGCATGCATGCCGTGTTCATCACGCTGGTGGACCACGCCTTTGTGACGGCGGCGCGGCAAGGATATGCGTCGCGCAACGACTCCGAGCAGGTGCTGAAGCTCGATCCGCAATACGCGGATGCCAAGATGGCGATCGGCATCCAGCAGTTCGCCGTGGCCAGCCTGCCGGGCTGGGTGCGCATGCTGGTGGGGATTGTGGGCGTGGGCGGAAGCAAGGAGCGGGGGCTGGCCTACTTGCGCGACGCGGCCGAGCATGGGGTGATCACGTCGGTGGAATCGCGTACGGTGATGTCGGTATTCCTGCGCCACGACGCCCGCTATCCGGAGGCAGTGGTGGTGCAGCATGGGCTGGCCACACAGTATCCGCACGACTACCTGTTTCGCCTGGAGGAAGCCAACCTGACCAAGGACGAGGGCAACGGGCCGGGCGCGATCGCGCTGTACAAGCAGGTGCTGGCGGACGCGGCCAAGCCGGGCTACTTCATTGACCCGCGGCTGCAGTTGGCGTTGTTCGGCCTGGCCGATACGCAGCGCGGCCAGCACGATGTTGCGGGTGCAGCGGAGGACTATCTGGAGGCTGCCGAGCAGCCCAACTGCAGCGACTGGCTGCGCAAGCGAGCCCAGTTGAACGCGGGCGAGATGTTTGACCTGCTGCACCAGCGCGCGAAGGCGGTGAAGCTCTACCAGATGGCGTCCGCGGGCGGCGGCGACCAGTCGCAGGCGGAGATGGCGCGGCGGTACCTGAATACGCCTTACGCTGGACGCTAGTTTCGGGGAACCGAAGAGCAGGTAAGTGCGTACTACATCTGGGAATGTGGCAAAATAGGAACTTCCCGGAGGCGTACGATGTTTTGCTCTCATTGCGGAAAACAGATGGACCCGGCGGCCCGCTTCTGCCCTGGCTGCGGTGCGGCTACCGTGCCGGTGGTGGTCGGGCGCGCGCCGTTCCCCGGACAGCTTACCCGGCCGCGCTACCCGCGGATGATAGCCGGAGTTTGCTCGGGGTTCGCGCTGCACTACGGCTGGGACCTGTCGCTGGTGCGGGTGGTTACCGCGCTGGTTATTGTGTTTACCGGCGTTGGGCTGTTTGCGTATCTCGCTGCCTGGATCATCATTCCCGAAGCTCCCTACGCTCTGCCCGCGACTGGCGGCGCAGTGCCTGGGGCTAACGGCGCAGGAAGCGGCGGCGCCGGCATTTGAGCGCTCGCGCGGGCACGTCCGCAGGCGAACGAGAGCAGCCAGCCTCGCGGCCCTTTCATTATCAGAACCTCACGCTCCGCTGCGACGGGGTTGCTCTGGACCTGCTGGCGGAGCAGCACGGCACGCCGCTGTATGTCTATTCGGCGGAGCAGATTCAACATCGATTTTCGCTGTTCAAGCAGGCCTTTGCGGGACGGCCGGCGACCATCTGCTATGCGGTGAAGGCGAACTCGGCCCTGGCGATCCTGCGGATGCTGGCGGAGCTGGGCGCGGGGTTTGACATTGTCTCCGGCGGCGAACTGGAACGGGTGCGGCGGGCGAATAAGGCGGCGCTGAAGCGGGTGGTCTTCTCCGGCGTGGGCAAGCAGGTGTGGGAGATCGACGCGGCGCTGATGGCTGGAATTCTGCTGTTCAACGTGGAGTCGGAGGCGGAGCTGGTGCTGCTGGCGGCGCGGGCCGAGGTGCTGGGCATTCGCGCCAGATTCGCGCTGCGGGTGAATCCCGACGTCTTCGCGGACACGCATCCGTATATTTCGACCGGGCTGCGCGAGCACAAGTTCGGCATCGAGATTGGGCGGGCGCGCGGGATCTACCGCAAGGCAGCGGGGCTGAAGTGGCTGGATGCGGTGGGCGTGAGCGTGCATATCGGCTCGCAGATTCGCACGGTTGAGCCGTTTCGGGCGGCGCTGAAGCGGGTTGCGGGGTTGGTGAGCGAGCTGCGAAAAGATGGGCACAATATTCGCTACGTGGACGCGGGCGGCGGGCTGGGAATCGACTATAGCGACTCGCCGGCGGAGCCGAAGTTCGACGCGGCGCGCAAGGTGAAGGAATATGCTGCGGCGCTGGCGAAGGTTTCGGGCTTGGCGGAGATGCATCTGCTGGTTGAGCCGGGACGATTTCTGGTGGCGCAGGCCGGCGGGTTGCTGACGCGGGTACTGGTGGTGAAGAAGAACGGGGCGAAGACGTTCGTGATTACGGACGCGGCGATGAACGACCTGATCCGGCCGGCGCTGTACCAGGCGCACCATGAGATTCTGCCGGTGGCGCAGGCGAAGGGTAAGGGCGTAGTGGTGGACGTGGTGGGACCGGTGTGCGAGTCGGGCGACTTCTTTGCGCGGGACCGGATGCTGCCGAAGGTGAAGCCGGGCGACCTGGTGGTGCTGCTGGACGCGGGCGCTTACGGGATGAGCCAGGCCTCGAACTACAACACGCGGATGCGGCCGGCGGAGGTGCTGGTGGATGGCAGCGAGGCGAGGTTGATCCGGCGGCGGGAGACGTTGAAGGATCTGTTGGCGCCTGAAATCCTGTAGTGTCAGTTTCAAGTCAGGAATGCTCCACGTGGAGCAATTTGGCGTGGCCGGATGCTGCCAGGGAGGCTTCGTCCACAAACTCAGTACTTGACCCGGCCGTGCAGCCCGGCTTCGAAGCTGCGGCGGTCGAGATGGGGCAGCGCGCGGGCCACTTTGTCGGGAAAGAGCGGGTAATGGCGGGCGGCGATCAAGAGTTCAGGGACGCACCAGACGTCTTCCTCGGAGGTCATCCAGTGGCGGCTGTCCAGGCGGGCCAGGTTCACCGGCCCTGAGTAGGCACGCAGGGTGCGTTCGCCGCGGAGGTTGTAGTAGTTCTCAAAGTAGCTGAGCGCCAGCTCGCGGAGGGTGCGGTAGATGGGGGCGCGGAAACGCAGGCCGGCGTAGTTGGACTTGGCAATGCCTCCCCACAGGCCACGCTCGCGGTAGAGGGCGATGACGTGGTCGTCGTCGCGCACGGACTCGAGATCCATCAGCAGCGGCGGTTGGCCGTTGACACGCAGGGCGGCTGCGGCCAGCAGCGCTCCCTCCAGGCAGTGTCCCTTGCGTTCGCGCAAGGCGCACTGCGGAGATAGTGCTGTGTTGGCGTACTGGTACGGCAACGCGTCAAGGAACCGCTGGATTTTTGCCGGGGAATTCAGCGCGCGGAGAGTGCGCAGATCCTTCGGCGACAGACCGAAGCTCTCGCGGCTGTCTCGGCGAGTTCCGGTTTTCAAGGGTTCCTTACGGGGGAGAGGCAAATCCGCAGCTCTTTTCTTCTAAGGTCTCGTGAATTATATAGATTGTCCGCCCGTATATCGCTGATACTCTTGCTTGAAACAGGGCCCCCAAGGAAAACCTATGGCAGAGACACCGGAATTTCCGGAAGAGTTGCCGCTTGCTGATGCGGCGGAAGCGAAGCCCTATGCGCCTGAGGGTGAAATCACGGCATCGGCAGAAGTCTGCGGCGACACGCCCACATCTCAAAATCGAGATGTGGGGCACCCAACGATGGAAGATGCGGCGGCAGGAAATGTGGAGACAGCTGCGAGTGAAGAGGATGCGGGGATTGCGAAGGAGAACGAACCCATGCTCGATGTTGAGATGCTCGATGTTCATGTTCCGCATGCGAAGCATACGTGGAAGGATTTCTTCATCCACATTGGGACGATTTCGGTGGGGCTGTTGCTTGCGATCGGGCTGGAGCAGAGCGTGGAGAAGCTGCACCAAATGCACCAGCGGCACGAGTTGGAGGCGGCGCTGCGGGCGGAGGGCGATTGGAATAAGGCGCTCTCAGAGGCCAACTTTCAAGCGTTTGACGACTCGATGACATGGCGCCTGGGCTTGCACCAGGATATCCAGACGATGCTGGCGACCGGGGGAAAGGCGAACCTGCCGTACCGGGTGCTGCACCATCGCCCGGCGATGGTCGCTGGCAGACCTTCCCTAATTAGCAGCTCTGCGGGCCTCTCGACCGCTGCGTGGGACACCGCCGCGGAAGACAACCGCCTGACCCTGTTGCCCGACGATCTGGCCGCGACATACTCGCGGATCTACCAGGAAGAGCGGGATTTTGCCGAGGCGAGACATGTATCCACCATCGCCGGGGACCAGCAGTCGGCGTTTGAGAGCCAGTTTGCCGATGTGAGAACGCCGGGAACACCGGTTCTGGCACGGATGAACGCCGCGCAATTGCAACAGTACGATGCTCTGGTGATGCAGGTTTTTGTCGATGTCCGCCGCGAGAAGGCCGCGCTCACGACCTTTTATGGGAGCAACAACGCTGCGCTGGACGGGACCCTTGATCTGGTGCGGGGACAGCAGGCGGCGAAGGCTGCGTATCCGGATGACTACGACGAGATGGCGCAGGAGATTGAAAGGGAGAACGCGGAGCGGGATAAGGCGGGGAAGGCTACGGAGAAGCGTAAGTGATGAGGTAGGCTGGGGGGCGATGAGGGGCCAACAGCAGATTCCTCCGCTGCGCTGCGGAATGACAAGTAAGAGGGGTATCATCCAGGTGCTATGACGATACCAAGTGGAACGCGGATTGGGCATGTGCATTTGAAGGTGGCGGAGATTGAGCGGGCGCTCGATTTCTACTGCGGGGTGCTGGGATTTACGTTGATGCAGCGGCTGGGCACGCAGGCGGCGTTTGTTTCGGCGGGCGGGTATCACCACCACATTGGGCTGAATACGTGGGAGAGCCAGGGCGGGCATGCGCCGGCGGCGGGGACGACAGGGCTATATCACCTGGCGATTTTGTATCCGACGCGGGCGGACCTGGGACAGGCGCTGAAGGGATTGATCCGGCATGGGGTCCAACTGGATGGGGCGGCGGACCATGGGGTCAGCGAGGCGCTGTATTTGCGCGATCCGGATGAGAATGGGGTGGAGTTGTATTGGGACCGGCCGAAGGAGTTGTGGCCGCGTGACGCTGAGGGCGGGATTGCCATGTATACGCGGGCACTGGATCTGGAGGGGTTGCTGGCGGCGGCGGATGACGTGCTGGATAAAGCGCCGAAGGTGGGCGAGGGGCCGAGGGACCTGGGTTAGTGGTTAACGGCATCCCAAGCCCGCCCTAGCGAGCCAGGACGGGGCATCCGGCTGGATCAGTTGGAGTCGCCGGGGCGCTTGTTCATTGCCGAGCCCAGGGCAACGCCCAAGGCTGTGCCAATGGCTATTCCGACGGCGATGTTGTGCATAGCGACTCCAAACACCACACCCAAGCCAGTCCCGAGGGCGATTCCTGCTCCTAGAGAATCGGTCTTCTTTGGCATTTGAAGATACTAGTCCTGTTGGGATGGCGATGTACGGCGGTACGGGTTCGGCGTGGTAAAATCGAGCGTTGCGCGAGGCTGGCGACGCGGTTCGGTTCGCGACCAACCTGCCAAGCTTAATCAACCAGTCAGCTAAATTCAGACTTAGAGGGAAGCGTCATGTCCGGGCATTCGAAGTGGGCAACGATCAAGCACAAGAAGGGCGCAGCCGACGCCAAGCGCGGCAAGGTTTTCACGCGCCTGATCAAGGAAATCAGCATTGCGGCGAAGCAGGGCGGGGGCGATCCGGATGGCAACCCGCGGCTGCGGACGGCGATCCTGGCAGCCAAGGCCGAGAACATGCCGGCAGACAACATCAAGCGGGCGATCCAGCGGGGCACGGGCGAGCTGGAAGGCGTGAGCTACGAAGACATTATGTATGAGGGCTACGGGCCGGGCGGCGTCGCCATTATGGTGCAGGTGCTGACGGACAACAAGAATCGCGCGGTGAGCGAGTTGAGGCATGCCTTCACCAAGAACAATGGGAACCTGGGCGAAGTGGGCTCGGTGGGCTACCTGTTTTCGAAGAAGGGGCTGATCATCGTGGCCAAGTCGGCGGTGAGCGAGGAGAAGCTGACAGAGATTGCGTTGGACGCCGGCGCGGACGACCTTTCGGACGAAGGCGAGACGTGGGAGGTGATCACCACGCCGCACGACTACGATGCGGTGCTGGCGGCGATCAAGGCGGCGGGGATTACGCCGGAGCACGCCGAGGTGACGATGATCGCGTCGACCTACCAGAAGCTGGAAGGAAACCAGGCGGCGGCGATGATGCGGCTGCTGGAGACGCTGGAAGATCTGGACGATACGCAGAATGTGTATACGAACTTCGATATGGATGAGGCGGCGGTAGCGGCAGCGGGCTAGGGCAAGGAAAAGGCTTAACCCCGATTGACACCGAAGGCACCGATTAAGCGCGAATAATTGGTTAAGGATGGGCCGCCGAGGTTACGGCGGCTTTCTTCTGTGTGGATTTTGATTGTCCTTGAGGATTGGAGCTGACTTTTGCGGCGAACGAGTTTTGTAGTGGCCTTAGCCCTTGTCGTGCTGCCGTTGACGGCAGCCGCGCAGGGAAACAGCAGCTCTCCAGGCGGCGCGAGCTCCAATCCTCCGGCCAGGGTGCCGATCTTCTCCGGCGGAATTGAGCTGCCCGCGAGCAACCCGATCCGAGATGGGTCTTCGCCGTGGGATTTTGGCGCGCTGATGCAGGGCGGGTTTGGGGTGACGGAGGACCGCGGCGGCTTCGGATTCCTGTGGGCTGGCGTACACGCGGGCAAGGTGTTGACGGGGAATTTGGGGCCGGGGATGGTGCGGGGAAACTTTGAGTACGCGGTGGAGGTGTTTCCGTTCTGGCAGTCGTATACGCCTACGATGCAGCGCCAGAACTGCGCGCCGGTAGTCGCGGGCAGTGTGACGTACGAATGTTCGGCGGTGTTCAATGTTGGCGGCACGTTTACCGGCGTCAGCATCACGCCGGCCATTTTTCGCTGGAACTTTGCCGGGTCGCGGCGGATTGCGCCGTGGGTGCAGGGTGCGGGCGGGTTGCTATGGACGAATCACAAGTATCCGGCGTTTGGAGGGCCACCGTACTGTGCACCGGGGCCCTGCTTCGATACCAACCCCGGCGAGACCCTGATTAACAACATTGGCAGCGCGAATACCAGTGTGTGGAACTTTACGCCGCAGTTTGGGGTGGGCGCGCACTACTTCATGCGGCCGAACCGGTCGCTCGACATTGGCGCGAATGCGATCCATATCTCGAGCGCGTCGCTGGGGGACAAGAATCCCGGGGTGAACGCGAGCGTACAGTTTACGGTTGGGTACAGTTGGTGGAAGTGAAGCGATGCCAGCGGCAGCGATGAATCCGGATGCGGTGATTGAATGCGTGCCGAATTTCAGTGAGGGCACAGACGCCGCGAAGGTCGCGCAGATTGTGGCGGCCATGCAGATGGATGGAGTGCGCCTGCTGGACTGGTCGCTGGATGGGGCGCACAACCGGAGCGTGGTGACGATTGCAGGGCCGCCGGCCGCGGTGGTGGAGTCGGCGGTGCGTGGCGTGGGGCGGGCGGCGCAACTGATCAACCTGACGCAGCAGAGCGGGGTGCATCCGCGGATCGGAGCAGCGGACGTGGTGCCGTTCGTTCCGGTGAGCGGGATTTCGCTGGCGGAGTGCGCGGTGCTGGCGCGGCAGGCGGGGCTGGAGATATGGCGGAGGCTTGGGGTTCCGGTGTACTTTTACGAAGCAGCGGCGGCCAGGCCGGACCGGATCAACCTGGAGGACGTGCGGCGCGGACAGTTTGAGGGGTTGCGGGAATCGGCGCACAAGGACGCGGCGCGGAGACCGGACATTGGCGGGCCGGAGATCCACGCAACGGCCGGGGCGAGCGCGGTGGGAGCGCGGCGATTCCTGATCGCGTACAACATCTACCTGGCGGCAGCGGGGCCGGCGGGAGCGGAGCTGCCGGTGGCCGCGCAGGCAGATATTGCGGCGGCACGGGCGATTGCACGCGCGATTCGGGCGTCGGCGGGCGGCATGCATGGGGTGAAGGCGATCGGCGTAAGCGTGAACGGGCGGGCGCAAGTGAGCATGAATATCACCGACTTCCGCGCCACGCCGATGCGGCAGATCTACGCTGCCGTGCGGGAGCTCGCGCACAACCACGGCGCGCTGGTGACGGAGGGCGAGATCATCGGCCTGATTCCGCAGGAGGCGTATGACCCGGAGGCGGAATGGGTGCGGGCGATTCCTGGCTTCGACCCGGAGGCGAAGGTGCTGGAACGCAGGCTGAAGAGCCCGCTGCCGTGGCCGTCAGGATAGGGAGATTGGCGCCGAGCGCGGGCAAAAGCCCCTTTTCGACGTTGAGGCTTTGATTAACAGGGTACCGGCGTGGGCGGAAACGGTTTGGATTCAGCAAACGTTTGCGCAGTCCATGCGTCCAACCGACAGTCTCCCCCTTGCTTCCGAACTTGATTCAAGGAACAATGGAGACGGTGCTTTGCGGGCGAAGACCGCGGCCATGATTTGCGGCTTTGTCGATCCAAACGCTTTAAGGGAGTTCACTTTGCGTAATTTCTTATTCATATCCGAGTTTCGATCCAGATTCATCCGTGCGGCCAAGCTAAGCCTGACGGTGGCAGCGGCGGCGATGCTGTTCGCGCCGTTTGCACATGCTGCCTCGCTTTCGAGCGACGCCAAGGCGGCGATTCCGCGCGACGTACAGCAGATTATTGTGGTGGACTACCGGGCGATGCAGAACTCGCCGGCGGCGATGAGCCTGAAGGACCGGGTGTTGCCGCCGGAATTGAAGAAGCTGGAGACGGCATTGGTCAACTCCGGTCTTAAGGTGGATCAGGACGCGGACGCGCTGACGTTCGCGGCGTTTCGCGCGCCGAATCCCGAGGGCAAGGGGCCTGACGTGGAGCGGATTGTCGGGATTGCGCAGGGGCAGTTCCACACCCACGACATCATGGCCAACTTCACCAAGAACAAGACCAAGGCGGTGACGGTGCGTAACAACAGCATCTATCCCATGGGTTCGACCGGAATGGATGTCGTGTTTCTGAACCAGACGACCATGGTCTTCGGGGACAAAGATGCGGTGAGGGCGGCGCTGGACGCGCGCGACGGCCTTACTCAGAGCTTCCTGACCGACAGCGATCTGGTAAACGACATGGTCGCCGTGGACAGTCACGCGGTGTGGAGCCTGCTGGATGCGAAGGGCACGCAGACGATGATGAAGGGCATTCTGGGGATTGCATCGCAGCTAGCCGACTACGACACGGTGAAGAACCGGATGAAGGGCTCTCGCTACACCATGGATTTCTCCAACGGGGTGCGGTTCGACATGCAGGTGAACCTGTCGGATACATTTACGGCGGCAACCTGCGCGACCCTGCTGAAAGGTGTGCAACTGCTGAAGAAGCAGCAGGGAACGCCGATGGAGAAGACTGCCTTGGACAATACGACCATCGACTCCGACTCGGGCACTCTGAAGGTGGACTACTCTTCTTCGGACAGCGAGTTTGCGAGCTTGCTGACATCGCCGCTATTCCAGACGGTGGTGAAGTAGAGGTTTGTAGCGGGCGCGTCGCAAAGGGCGAATCACAGAGGAAGCGGAGAAAAAGAAAGAGCACAGAGGGCTCCCTATAGGGAGCCTTTTGGCGTTCGGCTATGAGCTATGAGCCCTGGGGGGTACTACGGGAACGGGATGAATTTGGCGGAGCAGGAGGGCAGGCTGCCGCCGGTTTCCTTACCGGTGACGGTAGAATCGTCGCCGGTGAAGATGAAGTTCACGGGGCCGGGGCCGAAGGTGAGGTCGGTGTGGATGGCCTGCGACCGGTAGAGGTCCAGCTTGTCGAGCGCAAGCACGCCGTCCAGGGTGACCCCGATGCGATGGGTGGCGTCGAATCCGCTGAACTGGACCTTGCCGCCGCCGGCGAGGCGCACATTGCGCAATGTGATGTCGTCGTAAACGGGAGAGTGTTCGATGCCCTTGCCGGGGAATGAGAACGCGGTGTCGAAGAGGATGGGGCTCCTGACGTTGCGGATGCAGACGTCCTGGTAGACGATGTCTTCGACCAGACCGCCGTGGGCAGCATTCGACGCGATGCGGATGCCGTTATCCGGGCCATCGAGCGACAGGTCATCGACACGGATGCCACTGACGCCGCCGGAGGTTTCGCCGCCAATGGTGAGGCCGTGACCCCAGTAGAAATGGCTGTGGGTGACGGTGATGTTGGTGGTAGGAGCGTCGCTGGCCGTGATGGCGATGTTGTCGTCGCCGGTGCGAATGAAGGACTGAGTGACGGTGATGTTCTTGGACTGCGCGAGATCGATGCCGTCGGTGTTGCGTGCGAACCGGGGGGTATCGATCTTAACCCCCCATACGGTGATGCCGTTGCCGCGCCGGAACAGCACGTGCCCACTGGGCGAGTTGTGGAGCATGATGCGGTAGAGGGTGAAGTCGTCGGCGGCGTCGGTCTCGACCAGGCGCGGTGCTTGCTGGTGGCCGGCGGCGCGGGCCTCCTCGGCCAGGTCCCACCAGGTTTCTGCGGAGGGTTTGCCGTCGACGATGAGCGTGGCGCCGCCCTGGCCATCGATGACGCCGTCGCCCATAATGGCGGAGCCGGTTGCATTCCTGGCGGCGATAAGCGGCTTGCAGTCGCTGCCGGAGTCGGCGTTGACGACTCCGCAAGAGGCGGGAGTGATGGCGTAGGACTCAGGGTTGCGCGTGGCGTAGAGGGTAACTCCTTTGTCGATGAGCAGAGTGACGCCGGGGCGCAGGGCGATTGGGCCGGTGAGGAATGCAGTGTTGCCGGCGTCGGGCACGAGCTCGACCGCGTGGCCGCTGGTGCATTGGTCGAGCGCCCGCTGGAGGCGCGCGGTATCGAGGCCGGCGCTGTCGGAGCCAGCCTTGCGGGCGCGGACTTCGATGTCGCCGCTGGTGGCTGAGATTGCGGTCAACGTGGATTTGAGCGTGGCACAGGCCGAGGGAATCGCGGGCTCCTTTACCGTGCGCAGGTCCTGCGCGTGCAAACGGGGCGCTGCGGAGGCGATGGCAATTGCGAGACCGGCGGCAATAATTCGGCGAACGGCGCTTTGCGGTACTTGATGCATGCAGAACCTTCCGAACGAGAAAAAAACAACAGGGATAAGTGTAGATGGAATGAGGTGCGGCAGGATGTGACGACAGCTACTGAAGGCGCGGCCCTATAATCGGGGACGGGGATCCGCACAGGCGAGGGGCATGGGCGAAGGGTTGAGGTTTCTGTGGAATGCGACGCGCGGGCACCGGCTGCGGCCGTGGCGCAGCAGCTACTTGAGATGGAGGCTGGAGACGTTCACGGGCAAGCACGCGGAGGATGTGCGTGCGGGGGATTTCTGGAGCTTTCTGTGGTCGGAGCGGAGGCAGTTGGTGCGATTTCTGCGCTGGCTGGCGGAGATGCGGGAGTACGCGGGCGCGGACGAAGGGCAGTAGGACAGCTGGTTGGTAAATTGGTGTGGACACGTTGCGCACGGGCTGGGCGCACCCCATAAGATAACGGCAACACGACTCTGCAATAAGTGGATGGGAGCGAAACGATGGGCGAATGGGTGAAGGTGAAGGCGGACGACGGACACGAACTGGGCGCGTATATGGCAACTCCCGCGCGGGAGCCGGTGGGGGCGGTAGTGGTGATCCAGGAGATATTTGGCGTGAACAAGTCGATTCGCGGGGTGGCGGATGGGTATGCGCGCGAGGGCTTTCTGGCGATTGCGCCGGCGCTGTTCGACCGCTTCGAGCGCGATCTGGAGCTGGGTTACGGCGAGGCGGATATGAAGAAGGCATTCGGGATCTATCCGAAGCTGGACCCGAATGTGTCGTTGCTGGATATTGCGGCGGCGTTCCACCATGTGAAGCAGGCAGGCCTGGCGACGGGCGTGACGGGGTACTGCTATGGGGGACTGACGACGTGGCTCTCGGCGGTTCGGGGCGAGAATGTTCGGATGCAGCCGGATTGCTGCGTGGGCTATTACCCAGGCGGGATTGGCAAGTTTGCAAAAGAAGAGCCGGTATGCCCGGTAATGCTGCACTTTGGCGGGGCAGACGATCACATTGGCGGGGACCAGATCGACGCGGTGCGGACGGCGCATCCGGAGGTGGAGATATTTGTGTATGACGGGGTGGGGCACGCGTTTGCGAACCCTGACCGTCCGAGCTACAACGCCGCGGCGGCAAAGCTGGCGGACGAACGATCACTGGCATTTATGAAGGAGAACCTGGCGTGAAGGCAAAGGCCTAACCAGTGAAAATACCGATGAGGATTGTCAAAGTTGTTATTGATCGGCAGGATCGGCGCAATCGGTGTTAAGCCTTTTTTGGGCGGGCGAATTGCCGCATTTTCCGTTTGAATGCTATCCTTTATAGAGACACTACGACCATTACTGAACTAGAAGATCAGGAGCAACAACTGCTGTGTTGGAATCCGTAAAGAAAACAGACATCATCCAAAAGTTTCGCACGCACGATTCGGATACCGGGAGCCCGGAGGTCCAGATCGCCCTCCTGAGCGAGCGCATTGGCGAGTTGACCGAGCACTTCAAGACCCATAAGAAGGACCACGGTTCCCGCCACGGGCTTCTTATGTTGGTGAGCAAGCGCCGCCGGCTGCTCGATTATCTGAAGAAGTGCGACTCGGACCGCTACCGCGAGGTAATCGCAAAGCTTGGCATCCGCAAGTAGACTCGAACTGGGACAAACCCCTCATCATGGACTCAGGCAAGCCCCGACCCACCCCGGCAGTCAACTTTCTCTATGCGCAAGGCCCGATGGGCGCTTGCGGCTGGAGTTGCTGATGGGGCGCGAGGGCACGGCTTGGAGGTCGCAGGCAAAGCGGCGAGCGGGCCGTGGCGCCATGAATATGAGCGAACTCTCCCTGAGCGGCAATCCCCGTACACAATTTTCCATGCAGCGCGCCGGCGGACATATTGCCGCACGAGCCGGGCTGCATGCATGCCCGCGCGCGTAGGCGTCGCGGCCACAATTTCCATTATCGAAAAGAAGAATAGAGAAGAGGCGCAACATGAAGCAGGACGTAACCATTGAGCTTGCCGGCGGCAAGCAAATAAAATTTGAGACAGGACGGCTGGCCAAGCAGGCCTCCGGCGCCGCGCTGGCGAGCAGCGGAGACAATGTAGTTCTAGCCACGGCGGTGGCATCGCCCGACCCGAAGGAAGGCATCGACTTCTTTCCGCTCACCGTCGAGTACCGCGAAAATACGTATGCAGGCGGACGCATTCCCGGCGGCTTCATCAAGCGCGAAGGCCGGCCCAGCGAGAAGGAGATACTGACCTGCCGCCAGATCGACCGGCCGATTCGTCCGCTGTTTCCGGAGAACTTCCGCAACGAGACCCAGGTGGTCGCGTTTGTGTATTCGGCGGACAAGGAGAATGATCCGGACGTTCTGGGCATGAATGGCGCCAGTTGTGCGCTGGCGCTTTCGGACATTCCGTTCCACGGGCCGGTGGGCGCGGTGCGCGTCGGCCTGATCGACGACGTTTTCATCGTGAACCCCACTTACGCCGAGCGGGCGAAGAGCCTGCTGAACATCATGGTTGTCGGCACCAAGGACGGCATCGTGATGGTGGAGTCGGGCTCCAAGGAGTGCTCCGAGGAGCAGGTGGTCGACGCGATCGAGTTCGCGCATATTGAGATCAGGAAGATCTGTGCGGGCATTGACGACCTGGTGGCGCGGGCGGGCAAGGCAAAGCGGGTTCCGGCCGCGGTCGAGATCGATCAGGTGTACCTGGATGAGCTGTCGGCGAAGGTTGGCGACAAGTTGAAGGACGCGCTGGACACACAGAAGCATCCGAAGTTCGAGAGCTACGCGCTGGTGAAGGAGCTGAAGGATGCGCTGAAGAAGGAGTTGCCCGAGGGCGACGCGGAGGCGGCGAAGAAGTTCAGCAAGTACTACGAGATTCTGCGCGAACAGATCTTCCGCGACCAGGTTCTGAACGAGCGCGTGCGGCCGGACCATCGGGCGTTCGATGAGATTCGCCCGGTGACTATCGAGGTGGGCGTGCTGCCGCGAGTGCATGGCTCGGCGCTGTTTACGCGCGGCGAGACCCAGGCACTGGTAAGTGCGACATTGGGCACCACAGACGATGCGCAGCGGTTGGAGAGCTACGAGGGTGAGCAGAAGCGCAGATTTATGCTGCACTATAACTTCCCGCCGTTCTCGGTGGGCGAAGTGGGCCGGATGGGTGGCGTAGGCCGCCGCGAGATCGGGCACGGCGCGCTGGCGTCGCGGGCGATCGAGGCGGTGCTGCCGGCGGAGGACGAGTCGCCGTACGTGTTGCGCGTGGTGTCGGACATTCTGGAGTCGAACGGCTCGTCGTCGATGGCGACGGTGTGCGGAGCGTCGCTGGCGCTGATGCAGGCCGGCATATCGCTGAAGGGTTCGGTGGCCGGCGTGGCTATGGGACTGGTGAAGGAGGGCGACAAGTACGCGGTGCTCTCCGACATCGCCGGAGCTGAGGACCACTACGGCGATATGGACTTCAAGGTGGCCGGTACGCGCAAGGGCATTACGGCGCTGCAGATGGACATCAAGATCATGGGCATCACCGCGCAGATTATGCGCGAGGCGCTGGCGCAGGCCAAGCAGGGCCGGCTGCATCTGCTGGACATCATGGACGGAGTACTGGGTGCGGCGCGCGCGGAGAAGTCGCAGTTTGCTCCGCGCATCCACACCATCATGATTCCGACGGACAAGATTCGCGATCTGATTGGGCCGGGCGGCAAGGTGATTCGCGGAATCATTGATGCGACCGGAGTGAAAATCGATGTGGATGACACAGGCCGCGTGAATGTGGCGTCGAGCGATGCGGATGGTTTGGCGCGCGCGATCCAGATGATCTCGGATATAACGGCGGTGCCGGAGATCGGCAAGACGTATCTGGGCAAGGTGGTGCGGATTGCGGAGTTCGGCGCGTTCGTGGAGATCTTCCCGGGCACGGACGGTTTGCTGCATGTGTCCGAGATTGCAGAGCATCGCGTGAAGGACGTGAAGGACGAGCTGCGCGAAGGCGACCAGATCCTGGTGAAGGTGCTCTCGATCGAAGGCAACCGGATCAAGCTTTCGCGCAAGGCGGTGCTGCGCGAGCAGCGGGCGAAGCTGGGACTTCCGGAAACCGGCGAGCCTGTGGCGGCGACCCCGTCGTATCCGGCGCCGATCGAAGAGGAAGAGGTTGACGGCGACGAGACGGTGCTGATCGAGGGCGGCGCGGACTTTGACGACGACGATCCGCCAGCTCCCGATGCCGATTTCGATGAGCCGAACTTCAACCGGGCCGATGGCGTGCCGGTGCCCGCCGTGAACGCTGGCGGACGCGCGCCTGGCAGCGGCGGCGGCGGATTCCGTGGGCCGGGCGGCGGCGGCGGCGATCGGCGTCCCGGTGGTCGACGGCGGCGTGGCGGCGGCGGACGGCGTCCGGGTGGACCGGGCGGCGGATCGCAGGGCGGCGGCGGCGGAAACCGCTAAGCCGACGCAAGAAAGATGGATAGAGAAGCCCGGGCATGTGCCGGGCTTTTCCCATTTTGTGACGAAGTTGGTACTTTAGGACGTAGTCGCGGGAGGGTGAAAAGTTGAACAGACTGATCCGATTAAGCAGGCGGATTTTCCTCGCCCTTTTTGCCACTTGCTTTATTGCAGTTGCTGGGCGGGCGCAGGGTTCGCCGCCGCATGTGATTGCGCCGGGGGTGTGGTTCCTGACGGGCGACACGAACGGCTACAGCAACACGGTGATTATCGAGATGAAGGACTACCTGATTGTGGTGGACGCGAACTATCCGGGACGCGCGCATGAGCTGCTGGGGATTGCGAAGCAGCTTTCGCCGAAGCCGGTGCGGTATGTGTTCGACACGCATCACCACGGCGATCACGCGTATGGGAACTCGGTGTGGACGAAGGCGGGTGCGACCACGATGGCGTTTGAGGGCGTGACCGAGGAGATGAATCGGTGGGAGCCGAAGCGATGGCAGGAGGCGCTGCCGAAGCGGCCGGACCTGCAGGCGACGGGCGATACGGATGTGCAGCGGCCACAGATTTCGATTGGTGGCGACAAGCTGGTGCTGAACGATGGCACGCGCGAGGTAGACTTCCTGCACTTTGGGTGGGGGCACACGCAGGGCGACGGGTATGTGTGGCTGCCGAAGGAGAAGATTCTGGCGACGGGCGATGCGGCGGTGAATGGCCCGCGGAACAAACTGCTGGACGCGTATATCGAGAACTGGCCGAAGTGCCTGGAGCAAGCGATCGCACTGGGGCCAGAGCACGTGCTGCCGGGGCACGGGGATGCGGGCGGGATCGAAATTCTGAAAGGGCAGAGGCAGTTCCTGATCGACCTGTATGCGGCGGTGAAGGCCGGGGTGGACGCAGGCGCAAAGCCGGCGGAGATGAAGATTGTGTTGCCCGTGCCGGACCAGTGGTGGTTTCCCGCGAGCCGCGCGGACCTAAGGCAGCAGGATGTGGAGACGGTGTACCTGGAGATTACCTCGCACCAGCCGGCGGGCGCGACTCCGCATGAGTGGAAGTGAGGGGTGATGGGAACCGGGATTGGTGCAGCCGCTGCGAGGATTTGCGTTTGCGGATTGCGGCGGGCGACGTACACTGCATTCTGATGGCAGCTTCGATGTATATCGTGGTCGAGGGCGAGGATCCGGGCTTCGACATCTTCGTCAACGGACGTGCATTGGCGCGGTATGAAGACGCGCTGGAGCGGGTCGCGCTGCGGCTTGGGGTGAAGCCGCTGATTGAGTTCTTCTCGGCCGACGAGAATTCAATGTCGCTGCTGATCGAAGAGGGCGCGGGGAATCCTGAGTTGATGCGGCGGCTGCCTCCGCCACAGTGGTACGCGGCGGGCGATGGGCTGGCGACGATACGGGCGCTGGTGGCGACGCTGCGCGATGATCCGCAACAGCTTGGGACAGAAGGGCCGCAGGTGCTGGGCGAGCTGGAAGAGTACGAGCGCGTGCTGGAGAAGACGATGCGCGCGGGGCTGCGGTGGCACCTGGCGGTGAGTTGGCGGTAAGGGCCTGTTGTTTGTCGGTTCAAAATGGAGCGGCGTGGTGTCTAATTCCGGGTGAGGAAAGCTATGAAGATCGCCCGGGTCCTACTGATCTCTCTGTTGTGTTGCGGATTATCGGCGTTTGCGCTGGATGATCCGAAAGTGGCGCACGCGAAATATGACGAGCTTGCGGCAAGGGTCCGGAGCGGTGACCTGACTGTTGACTGGCAGGCGTTGCGTCTTGCGGCGGAGGTTGGCGAGGTAGAGGGTGACTACGACCTGCGGGACGCCAACCAGCGCGGCACGAAGGCGTTCAACGATGGGAAGTTTGAGGATTCGCTGAAGATTGCGAACGAGATGCTGGCGCATAACATCGCGAGTGGCGACGGTCATTTTCTGGCGATGATCTCACTCAAGCATCTTGGGCGTCAGGCAGACTCCGACAAGGAGCACGCGATGCTCGATGCGTTCTTTCAATCGATAATGAAGTCGGGTGACGGGAAGAGCGCGAAGACTGCGTGGTTTACCGTCAATGTTCACGAAGAATACCTGGTGATTCGGCTCTTGCTTGGCTTGAACTTGAAGTCGCAGGCCCTGTCGCATATGGACGGGCACGACTATGACGTGATGACCGTTACGGACGACTCCGGCAAGGAGTCGACGCTATGGTTCAACACGGACACCGACATGCAGAAGATGGCCGACGAGATGAAGGCAGCGGAAGGCAAGAAATAGTCATCAGACTCTATTTTTTGCCGAAGACGTCGCCCATGCGGCGGATCTGGGCGCCGACGTTGCGGAGTTTTTCTTCGAAGTGCTCGTAGCCGCGGTCGAGGTGGTAGACGCGATCGAGAATAGTTTCGCCGTCGGCGACCAGGGCGGCAAGGACGAGCGATGCGGAGGCGCGCAGGTCCGAGCACATGACGGCGGCGGACTCCAGCGGGGTGCGTCCGCGGACGGTGGCGGTGCGGCCCTGCACGGTGATGTTCGCGCCCATGCGGTTGAGTTCCTGCACGTGCATGAAGCGGTTTTCGAAGATGTTTTCGGTGACCGTGGTGGCGCCGTCGGCCTGGGTGGCGAGGGCCATGAACTGCGCCTGCATGTCGGTGGGGAAGCCCGGGTACTCCTCGGTGGAGATGTCGGCGGCCTTGAGCGTGCCGCCGCTGCGGACGCGGACGTTTTCTTTGCCGGTCTCGATGCGAACGCCGCACTGTTCGAGCTTGGCAATGAGCGAACCGAGGTGGGCGGGGTTGCAGTCGGTGACATTAAGGTCGCCGCCGGTGATGGCGCCGGCGATGAGAAAGGTGCCGGCCTCGATGCGGTCGGGGTTGATGCGGTGGCGCGCGCCGTGGAGTTTGGCGACGCCTTTGACCTTGATGGTGGAGGTGCCGGCGCCTTCGATCTTCGCGCCCATGGCGGTGAGCAGCGCGGCGAGGTCTGCGACCTCGGGCTCGCGTGCGCAGTTTTCGAAGACAGTCTCGCCGTCGGCGAGTACGGCGGCCATCAGCAGGTCTTCGGTGCCGGTGACTGTGATCTTGTCGAAGACGATCTTTGCGCCCTTCAGGCGGTCGGTGCGGGCTTCGAGGTAGCCGTGATCCTGGGTGATGGTGGCGCCCATGGCTTCGAGGCCCTTGATGTGCAGGTCGATGGGGCGGCCGCCGATGGCGCAGCCGCCGGGCATGGCGACGCGGGCGATGCCAGTGCGTGCGATGAGCGGGCCGAGGACGAGCGAGCTGGCGCGCATGGTCTTGACGATCTCGTACTTGGCGACAGGGTCGGAGAGGATGGCGCACTTGATGCGGGTGCGGTGCTGGGCGCGGCCGTAGCCGAGTTCGACCTCGGCGCCCATGCTGGTGAGCAGGCGGCGCTCGGTCTCGATGTCGCGGACCTGGGGAATGTTTTCGAGAATGATCTCGTCTTCGGTGAGGATGGCGGCAGCCATGCAGGGGAGCGCGGAGTTCTTTGCGCCGGAGATCTTGATGGTGCCGAGGAGGGGGTTTCCTCCGCGTACGACAAACTTGTCCATAGGGCTAGTTTACGAGGGAGTCGGGAGGAAATGGGTGATGAGGCTGGTGCGGGTTTACAGGCTGGCAGCTATGAGGCGTGAGCTGTGAGTGTTATTTGCGCCGGTATATGTCGTAGTTGGTGAGGTTGCGATAGGGGGCGAAGTCTTGCTGGAGGAGGCGGAGGACTTCGGGCAGGTCGGGTTCGGCGACGGTTTCGATCTGGAGATTGCGGTTGACGATGAGCCAGCGGATGTTATGGGCGCGGGCCTGATCGAGCGTTTGCTGCGGGGTGTAAGGGTCGGTGGCGGGGTCGAAGAGCAGGATGGGGAACTGCGGAGCGCGACCGGTGGCGAAGTAGAAAGGGTCTTCGCCGGGGAGCAGCAGGATGCCGTCGTTCGCGGGTATCTCGGCATTAGTGAAGCGGACCAGCTCTTCGAAGTTCGGGATCCAGGGGCCGGGGGTGGTGAGGCCGCGGAGCGCGGGGAGGGTGGCTTGTGTTTCAGGGCCGTCGAGCTGAATGTAGCTGAGGCGCTCGTGGCTGGTGGCGTAGAGGCCGCCGCAGAGGAGGAAGGTTGCGGCGACGATGGCAGCAAGAGGACGGGCGATGGTGGGGGCTTCGACGAGCATGGCCGCGATGAGGAGCATGAGCAGCGGCCAGATAGCGTACGTGGACCCCCATAGCTGCTGGGAAAGGAATGTGCCTTCGATGGTTGCCAGCAGGATGATCGGAAGCAGGGTATGGAGGGTGGGCGTAGCGCGGAGGCGACGGAGATTCCAGATGGCGAGGCCGGCGGCGAGGATGAGCAGGTGCGGCCATAAGGAGAGGAGTTGGTCGGCGCGGTCGTCGGGATCGTTGGTAATGGCAAGGCCGGCAACGGTCCAGAGGAAGGGGAAGGCGAGGAGTGCCAACGCGGCGAAGCGCGCCCAGCGGCGGGTACCGAGCGTGGGGATGTAAAGTAGCGCGATGGCGGCGAGGGCGGCGGGGATGGTCCAGAGGAGCGAGGTTTGGTGATAGGTGTCGAGAATGACCCCGAAGCTGGGGAGCCGGCGCTGTCCGGCGAAGGTGATGGTCCAGTAGAGGTAATTGCGCAGGCCGCCAGTGAGGTGAATTGCGAGGATGGCTGCGGCCAGAGTGACGAATGCGCCGGTGAGGATCCAGAGTTGCGGGGCGATGGCTACGTGTTGCAGGCGGCGGGAGACGGCGATAGCTGCAACTGCGGCGAGGAGAATCAGCAGAAAGGGAAGGCCGATGTTTTGTTTGACGAACAGGGGCAGGACGCAGGCGGCGCCGGCGATGAGGTTGCGCGCTGGGCTGAGTGGTGCGTGGTCAGGGGAGGCGTCTGCACGCTGGAGGAGGTAGAGGGCGAAGAGGATGGCGAGGATGGCGTCGCTATCGTAGATCGGGTGGGGATAGATGGCGTAGATGCCGACGACGGTGAGCGGGGCGGCGAGGAGGGTGGCGAGGAGCCAGGTGCGGCTGGCAAAAGGCTTGAGGAGTGTGAGGAGGATGCGCCAGGTGACGACGGTGGCGAGGCCAGCTTCGAATGTGGCGCAGAGGACGTGCGGGTAATAGACACGGCCGAAGATGCGGATGATGGCGGCGTGGAGGAGATAGTGGAGGGGAGGGTGGACGAAGGGGAAGTCGCGGTAGGGCATCTGTCCCAGGCGGAAGCGGTAGCTGCTGTCGAGGAGATAGCTGAGGTCCCAGAGGGCGGCGACGCGGGCGTTCTGCCAGAGGGTGAAGGCGGCGGACGCGAGAAAGAGCGCGGCGGCGGTGAGCGCGTCGCGAAGCCGGCCTGCCGAAGTTGTGTTCATTTGCTGATCAGGCTGCGAGGGCGGTGGCGAGGTCCGGATCAACGGTAAGGATAGTGTCGATGCAGGTTTTCTTAAAGAGGTCGAGCACGAATTCGTTGGGAGCTACGATGCGGAGCTGGCCGCCGGCGGAGGTCATCTTGCCGTAGAGGATCATGATGAGTCCGAGGCCGGAGCTGTCGCAGTATTCCACGGCGGAGAGATCGAGGATGAGTTTGCGGGCCGGGTCTCCGGCGACCTCATCGATTCTGGACTCGATCTCGCGCAGACGCATTCCGAGGGTCATGCGGCCGGAGAGCTTGACGATGGGAGTGGCGGGAGTAGTGCGGTCGATGTCGACTTGGAGGATCATGGTGTGAGCTCCGGAACTGGTAGGCTTCCACGCAAGTGTACCTGCGGAAGCGAAGTTCGACACGCATTTCCCCGGGCATTTCTCGATAATCGGCGGTCAGCTATCAGCGATCGGCTCTCATCCCGCTGCTCAGAGTTCGAGGCGGGAGTCGTCGATGGCGAGGCGGACGTTGCCGTCGGACTTGGCGAGGCGGCGGACCGCTTCCATCTTGTCGACCCCGGCCTTCAGCATGACCACGGCGATGGGGATGGACTTGCCGGCGGACTTGATGGTGCGGATGGCAGCGTCGCGGTCGATGTCGCAGACACGCATGAGGACGCGGATGCCGCGCTCGACCAGCTTAGCGTTCTTCATGTGCACATTGACCATGAGGTTGTCATAGACATAGCCCAGGCGGGTCATGGCGCCGGTGGTGATCATGTTCAGGACCATCTTCTGGGCGGTTGCGGACTTCATGCGGGTGGATCCGGAGACGACCTCGGGGCCGACCTCGACGACAATCGTGGTATCGGCGACCTCAGAGAGCGGAGTACCGGTGTTGCAGGTAATAGCTGCGGTCATAGCTCCGCGGGCGCGCGCGTACTCGACTGCGCCGACAACGTAAGGGGTGCTGCCGGAAGCGGAGACGCCTACGACGATGTCCTTGCGCGTGGGCCGGCGGCGGGCGATGTCGCGCTGGCCGAGTTCGGGGGAATCTTCGTTGACGTCGGAGGCGGAGGCGAGGGCCTTGGGGCCGCCGGCCATAATGTACTGGACCTGGGCGGGCAGGGTGGAGTAGGTGGGCGGACACTCGGATGCGTCGAGCGCGGCAATACGGCCGGAGGAGCCGGCGCCGACGTAGATAAGGCGGCCACCGTCGCGCAGCGAGCGGGCGACGATGTCGATGACAATCGCGACCTCGGGCAGGGCCTTCTTAACGGCGGCTGCGATCTTGGCATCTTCGTGGTTGATGATGCGGGCGATCTCGAGCGCGGACTTGGTATCGAAGCCCTCGGACGCTACGTTGGATGTCTCGGTGGTGGTAACGTCCTGCCGCGCATCGGGGCCGTGGACGGGAGGTTTAGACGCGACTGACTGTTCGAGCATGGTGATTGTGGCCATAGGTTTCCGTCGCCTAGGTGATGATTATTTTAGTCTTCCAGGGTCTTTGGATGCCAGACAGTCCAGAAGGCTGCCAGTTTTGAGCATACACCCCATTGTCGGCCAAGGGAATCACGAAATGGGTGGCTTTGGCCTTAACGGCCTGGGCCAGGGAGGGTGCGGACAGCCCGCAGCCATCTGTGTCCGCGGCGAGCTATGAAAACAAAGCGGTGTCCCAAGAATCCGAGCTTGAATGTACCATGCAGGAGATGAGAGTTTACGGAGTTTTGCTGGGCGCGGCGGTGGCAGTGGTTACGTGTGGGCCAGCGGGCGCAGGGGCGCGGGCGCAGCAGCCAGGCGCGGTTTCCAAGACGCCGGCGGCAGGCGAGGATGTTGCATTGGACGCGCGGCTGAGCGAGTTTGCCAGGGCCCACCACGGCAAAGTGGCACTGTACGCGATCCAGTTGAATTCGGGCAAGACGGCCAGCCTGGATCCGGACGCCGTGGTGCAGACGGCGTCTGTGATCAAACTGACGATTCTGTTTGAGGCGATGGAGCAGGTGCGCGAGGGCAAGGCGCAATGGGACGACAAGATTACGCTGGAGCCGGGAGATGCGGTGAGCGGCTCGGGGCTGCTGCTGTTTCTGGACACGCCGCAGACATTGACGCTGAAGGACATCCTGACGCTGATGGTGATTATGAGCGACAACACGGCCACTAACCTGGCGATGGACAAGATCGGGCTGGACGCGGTGAATGCACGGATCGCATGGATGGGGCTGAAGAATACACATCTATATAAGAAGATCGGCAAGCCGGCGACGGAGCCGATGCCCGAGGACCAGCCGAAGTTCGGTCTGGGCAAGACCACGCCGCGGGAGATGGCAGAGGTAATGGAACGGATCGGGCTGTGTGCGCTGGATCATCCGGGCAGGCTTGGAGTTGGCTCTGCCGGACCGCTTTCCGAGAGCGACCAGGCGATCTGCGGCGTAGCGATGAAGATGCTGCGCAACCAGTTCTATCGCGACACGATACCGCGCTACCTGGAGAAGCTGGATGCGACCGAGACGGGCTCGGGGACTGCGAGCAAGACAGGCAGCCTGAATGCAGTGCGCGCGGATGTGGCGATTGTGGCGGGCAAGACCGGGCCGATGGTGCTTTCGATCTTTACGTACGACAATGCGGATACGGGCTGGACGGCGGATAATGAAGGAGAGCTGACGATCGCGAAGATGGCCAAGGCGATCGTTGAGGCATGGTCGCCGGCGGGGATCGACGGAAAGACACTGGTGCCAGGGCTTGGCTTGCCGCCGGCGGGGGCCATTGGTGGGGCTGCTGCGTCTAATTGAGTGTGCGAGGAGTAAGCGTGAGTGATGAGCGGAATGTAGCGGAACAGCGATCCGCGGAGGTGGTTGCCGGACCTGAGATTGCCGGTGCGGAAATTGGCCTCGGCACCGGTACCCGTTCGTCGAGCGGCCTGCACTCCTGGGTGCGCGACCTGGTGGTATCGGTTGCCGTCTCGGCGTTCATCATCATCTTTCTTTACCAGCCGGTGCGTGTGGAAGGAACCAGCATGCTGCCGGTGCTGGAGGACCAGGACCGCCTGTTCATCAACAAGATCGCGTATCGCGTAGGGGACATTCACCAGGGCGACGTGGTGGTGTTCCAGTATCCGCGGGACCACACCAAGAGCTACATCAAGCGGGTGATCGCGTTGCCCGGCGACCGCATCCGCATCAGTCAGGGCGATGTGTATGTGAACGGCAAGGTTCTGCAGGAGCCGTATGTTCCCAGCCGCTTCGCTGACGACCGGTCGCTGCCGGAGACGGTACTGTCGGCCAATGAGTACTTCGTCATGGGCGACCACCGGTCGATCTCCAGCGACAGCCGCGACTTCGGGCCGGTGGATCGGGAGCTGATCTACGGCAAGGCGGTGTTCGTCTACTGGCCGATGGAGCAGGTGGGAGTGGTGCGGTAAGAACAGTTGTTAGTTGTCAGTTCTCAGTTATCAGTAAGGACGAAGCTGCGCGGAGGGTTTAGCCTCCGCGCAATTTTGTTTGGTTATCTCTAACTATTCTGCGAATACTCGGCCGCGCATGCAACTTCCGGCATCTCACTTATTGCTGGCCTACGTTGGGCCAAGCAGTATCGGGGATACAAGTGAAGATGCGAATTGGGCGTTGGTTATTGGGATTGGCAATGTTGTTTGTGTTTGCCGGCGTTTACACGCCGCCGCAGGCTGAAGCAGGAGTTGGGGTTGTGGTTGTGGTGGGACATGGCCATCATCACCGGCATTACCGTCACCGGCACTATCGCCGGTAGCGTACAGCGCAGCTGAAGGGCTCGAAGGAAACGCCCATGCCGACCAATGAACTCGGCATGGGCGTTCTTTTTTCAGTTGCGGCGAAGCGCGGCGGTTCAGGCTGCCGAGTTCTCCACGATTTTGGCGAAGGATGCGGGTTCCAGACTGGCGCCGCCGACGAGCGCGCCGTCGATGTCCTGAAGGCAGCAGAGGCTGGCCGTGTTGTCGGGCTTGACCGAGCCGCCGTAGAGAATGCGCGTGCTGGCGGCCAGCGCAGGCGAGAGCGACTTGGCGATCTGGGCGCGGATGATCTTGTGAGCGTCATCGGCGATCTCGGGGGTTGCGGTGCGGCCAGTACCGATGGCCCAGACGGGCTCGTAGGCGATGACCAGTGGATGCGCGGCGGCGGGGTCGATGCCGCTGAGCGCGATGGAGGTTTGGCGCTCGAGGACCTCGGTGGTCTGGTTGGCTTCGCGCTCCGCGAGCAGTTCGCCGACGCAGACGATGGGAATCAGGCCATGCGCGAGAGCGGCCTTGAGCTTGAGGTTGACGCTCTCGTCGGTCTCGTTGAAGTACTGGCGGCGCTCGCTGTGGCCGATCAGGACGTGAGTGACGCCGAGGGCCTTGAGTTGCAGCGGCGAGGTCTCGCCAGTGTAGGCGCCCTGGTCGAGCCAGTGCATGTTCTGTGCAGCGATGTGGATGGGGGTGTTGCGGGCGGCTTCGACGACCGCGGGCAGCAGCACGGGCGAGGGGCAGAGGACAATCTCGGCGTGCTTGTGGTGGGCGACGAGCGGGATGAAGGCCTTGATGAAGGCGACGGCTTCGTCGGGGGTTTTGAACATCTTCCAGTTGGCGGCGATAAGAGTTTTGCGCATGTCGAGTGAGGCCTTCCTGATTTGGTTACGTTCTCTGATATAGTGTGCGGGACGGCGCGCTACTTGTCTGTGAGCGCGGCCACACCGGGAAGGGTTTTGCCTTCGAGGAATTCGAGGCTTGCGCCGCCGCCGGTGGAGATGTGCGTGATCTTGTCGGCGACGCCGGCCTGGTGCACTGCGGCGACCGAGTCTCCGCCGCCGATGATGCTGGTGGCCTCGTCGTTAGCGGCGACGACCATGGCGATGGCGTTGGTGCCGTGGGCGAAGGGTGCGAGTTCGAATACGCCCATGGGGCCGTTCCAGAGGATGGTGCGGGCGTCAGCGATCTCCTTGGCGAAGAGGTCGATGGTGGCGGGGCCAATGTCGAGGCCCATCCAGTCAACGGGGAAGGGGCCGTCGCCGGAGAAGATCTGGGTCTTCGCGGAGGCTTCGAACTTGTCGGCGAGCACGTGGTCGATGGGCAGCAGCAGCTTGACGCCCTTGGCCTTGGCTTTGTCGAGTGCGGCCCTGGCGACGTCGATCTTGTCGACTTCGACCAGCGATTTGCCGGTGGACTGGCCGAGCGCGTTGAGAAAGGTGTAGGCCATGCCGCCGCCGATGAGCAGGGTGTCGGCCTTATCGAGCAGATTGTCGATGACGTCGATCTTGCCGGAGATCTTGGAGCCGCCGATGATGGCGACGAAGGGCCGGTCCGGCTGAGTGAGGACTTTGCCGAGGAAGTTGAGTTCCTTCTCCATCAGCAGGCCGGCGGCGGACTGCGCGACGAAATGAGTGATGCCCTCAGTGGATGCATGGGCGCGGTGCGCGCTGCCGAAGGCGTCGTTGACGTAAACGTCGCAGAGCGCGGCGAGTTGCTTGGCAAAAGCGGGATCGTTGGCTTCTTCTTCCGGGTGGAAGCGGAGGTTCTCCAACAGCAGCGTTTGTCCGGATTCGAGCTGCTGCGACATCTCGAGTGCGACGTCGCCGACACAGTCGGGGGAAAAGGCCACGTTTTCAGAGACGTTGAGGACCTGCTCCAGCAACTGGCGCAGGCGGGCAACCAGCGGCCGCAGGCTCATGGATTCGACCGGCTTGCCTTTGGGGCGGCCGAGGTGCGAGCAGAGAATGACCTTCGCCTTGTGGCGCAGCGCGTACTCGATGGTGGGAAGCGTTTCGCGGATGCGAGTGTCGTCGGTGATGACGCCGTCCTTCAAGGGAACGTTAAAGTCCACGCGGATAAGCACACGCTTGTGGGCGAGATCCAGATCACGAATCGATAGCTTGGGCATATGCAACAAGAATAAGTTGTTTTGCCTGCTATGGGAACCCATTGCCGCGAGAATTCACGTGTGCGCGCGGTCACTGCACGGAGTGGGAGTCTTGTCCTGCGCGACGTCCCCCGGGACCTGGATCGCCGCGGGCTACGCCTGCATCGCGCCGGGCCGCCAAACATCTATACTTAGACAATGGCAAACGCCCTTCCCACGACCCTTGGCGCACTGCGTAAGAGCGAATTCACTCCAGCCCGGGTTGGCCGCTCGGTCAAGGACGAGCTGCGGGAGAACCTGATCGCCAGGCTGCGCGCGACCGCTGGGGCGGATGACGCGCTGTTTCCGGGGATCGTCGGCTACGAGGACACAGTAGTGCCGCAGCTGGTGAATGCGGTGCTGTCGCGGCACAACTTTATCCTGTTGGGACTGCGCGGCCAGGCCAAGTCGCGGATTCTGCGGGCGCTGACCACGCTGCTGGATTCCCAGATGCCTTACGTGGCGGGGTCGGAGCTGCGCGATAACCCCTATGCGCCAATCTCGAAATTTGCACGCGATCTGATTGCGAAGATGGGCGACGAGACGCCGATTGCGTGGCTCACTCCGGACGAGCGTTACGTGGAAAAGCTGGCCACGCCGGACGTGACCGTGGCCGACCTGGTGGGCGATATCGACCCGATCAAGGCCGCACGCTCAAACCAGGACCTCGGCTCCGAACTGACCATGCACTACGGCCTGCTGCCGCGCGCCAACCGCGGCATCTTCGCCATCAACGAACTGCCCGACCTCGCGGGCAAGATCCAGGTTGCGCTGTTCAACATCATGCAGGAAGGCGATGTGCAGATTAAGGGCTATCCGGTGCGGCTGCCGCTGGATGTCGCCATTGTTTTCTCGGCCAATCCGGAGGACTATACGGCGCGCGGCAAGATTGTCACGCCGCTGAAGGACCGCATCGGCTCGGAGATTCGCACCCACTACCCGGAGAGCATCGAGGAAGGGATTCGCATCACGAAACAGGAAGCGTGGACCGCGCGCAGCCACCAGCACGCCAAACCGGGCAGGAGCCATATCGAGATTCCCCACTACGTGCGGCAGGTGGTGGAGCAGATTGCGTTTTCGGCGCGCGAGGACAAGAAGGTGGACAAGCGCTCGGGTGTCTCGCAGCGGCTGCCTATCACGACGATGGAGCTGGTGGTATCGAACGCCGAACGCCGGGCTTTGATTCACGGTGAGGACCTGGTGGTGGCACGCGTGGGCGACATCTACGCGGCGCTGCCCGGCATTACCGGCAAGATCGAGCTGGAGTACGAGGGCGAGATGCGCGGCGCCGACACGGTGGTGCGCGAGATCATTCGCACCGCAGTGGCGCAGGTCTTCGATACCTACTTTGCCGACACCAACACGCAGCAGATTGAACAGTGGTTCAACCTGGGCGGCACGGTGCAACTGAACGATGCACAGCCTTCGGCCGGATCGCTGGCGGAGTTGCAGCAGATTCAGGGGCTGATCGAGAAGCTTTCTCCGCTGCAAATCAACGCCAAGACGGCGCCGGAACTTGCGGTCAGCGCGGCGGAGTTCCTGCTGGAAGGCATGTACGCGCACAAGCGCCTGAGCCGTACCGAGGAGCGTAGCTTCTCCGCCGGCGAGAAGAAGACCCGCACCGACGAAGCGGCGCGCTACGCGGAGAGGATTCGCGAACGCGAGACGGAGCGCGAAGACTACGCGAAGTCGCGCACCCGCCGCGGCTTCAACTAGTTGGTGACGGGCGCCTCCAGGTCTTTTGTAACACTTTTGTAAGGTGGCAGACATAGGCGTTTCGCCTCTGTATGCTCGGTTCATCTGCACGTTTCGCTGTGCAGTGGACTCAGTACGTCGCACGCAGGCACCTAATGACCCCGAAGTTTCCCACCCCAGCACCGTCTCTGCACGCAGCCCTGAAAACGAGGGTCACTGAGTACTTCGATGAGGCGGGGCTCGCGAGCAAGGGAAACGGCCAGCTCTTCGCCAAGGCTGCGGTCGTTGTAGGCGGCATGATCGGCCTTTACATCCATCTGGTCTTCTTCACTCCGGCGTGGTACTTTGCGTTGCCGGAGTGCGTGCTGCTGGGCATGTTCATCACCGGCACGGGCTTCAACGTGATGCATGACGGCAGCCACGGCAGCTTCAGTTCGCGCACCTGGATGAACACGCTGGCCGGGGGCACGCTGGAGTGCCTGGGCGGCAGCTCCTACATCTGGAAGGTGAAGCACTGCATGATCCACCACAGCTTTACCAACGTGGAGGGCGTGGACGACGACATCAATGTCGGCTACCTGATGCGCGTAAACGAGCACCAGCGCAGGCTGTGGATGCACCGCTTTCAACACCTCTACTGCTGGTTCCTGTACATGATGGTCTACATCCTCTGGGTGTTTCAGGTGGATTATCAGAGGTACTTCACCGGACGGGTCGGGCCGGTGCCGATGCCCAGGATGAAACCTGCCGACCACATTCAGTTCTGGGTGGGGAAGATTGTCAACGCGTGTCTCTATCTCGCGATTCCGATCTACCGGCTGGGGGTTGCGCACGCGCTGATTGGTTTAGGCGTGACCATGGCCGCCGCAGGCGTGGCGCTGACCGTGGTCTTCCAATTGGCCCATACGGTGGAGGGGCCGGAGTTTCCGTTGCCCGCAATGCCGCAGAACATGCTGCCGGATGAGTTCGCAATGCACCAGATTGCGACCACGGCCGATTTCGCGACCAGGAACCGGATGATCACCTGGATGGTGGGCGGGCTCAACTTCCAGATCGAGCACCATCTCTTTCCGAGGATTGCCCATGTGCATTACCCGGAGATCAGCAAGGTCGTGCGCCAGGTCTGCGAGGAGCGCAACATCACGTACGTGGAGCATACGACCTTCCGCAAGGCCGTCGCGGCGCATGCACGGCACCTGCGGGTCATGGGCAGAGCGCCCGCCGTCGCCACGCCGAGCCTTGTTTCGGCTGAAGCTTGCGTGCCCATCCCCGCGGTCGAGACGACCTAGCTGTCTGCCGGCCTCTGCCAGTCCAATTTCGCGCGTCCAACCCAAAATGAAGTCTCCTGGCGTGCACACCCGGTGCCCGGAGTGCGCTGGCTCCAAATCAATACTCATTTCTCTGTTCACCATCAACGCCGGTGTGGTCGTGCACTTTTTGGGGAAAAGGAAGCTCACGGTGAGCTACGCTTGGATAAGTTGAGTTCGAAAAGAAGGCGCTCCGTTGAGATTTCCAGGCTATGCTCCATGGTTTTGTTTATTGTTCCTCCTGCTTCCCACGCAAATCGCTCATACTCAGACAGCTCATGCTCAAACGGCGGTCTATGGCGCTGTAGCGGGCACCAATTATTGCCTGAGCAACGGTTCGGGTGTGAGTTGCAAAAGCGATACACTCGGGTTCCTTGGTGGCGGCTTTTACAATCTCCCGATTCAGAGTCGTCTCACCGCGGGTATTGATGGTCGCGTGTCGTACGGTGTGGGCACCCGGGGAGGCGTATCGGCGACGGCGGCCCTGCGCATCGGTTTTGTGCCGACCCAGAATCCATTGCGGCCTTACTTCCAAATCGGCGGCGGGGTAGTGAGTTCAGCAGGGGGTGACGCACGTCAGGCGCAGCGAAGGACGAACGGAGCCGTACAGCTTGCCTTCGGTCTCGACATCCGCCTGACGAACTCTGTCGATTGGCGTGCGCTGGAAATAGGCGGCGCCGCGGGTGGGGGCTCGAATTCGAACCCCAGTGCCGGAACGTCGTACATCGATACGGGTATCGTCTACCATTTCCCGCGGCCAAAGCCCTAGGCGAAGCTGCGGCGTGTTTTCTGTAGCTTTGGTTGGCGCATCGTCGCACCCCTTCCATCATCTAAAATGGGATAGGGGGCAGCGCCGGCATGAAGCGGATTCGCTACACCAAATTCACGGGTGACCTGGCCTCGTCCTTCGGGCTGGAGGACCTGATGCAGGCGCTGTCGGACTTTCTGCTGGACTCCGGCTACCAGGACCCGTATGCGCAGTTCTCCGAGTTCAATAACCAGACCATGGAGAACCTGCGCGAGGCGATCCGGCAGGCGCTGGAGTCGGGCGAGCTGTTCGACGAGGAATCGCAGCAGAAGTTCGATGAGTTGTCGGCGGACCAGGTAGAAGAGTTGATCGACCAGATCATCGAGAAAATGCAGGAAGAAAACTTCATCAACGCTGAACAGCCCGAGGAAGGGCAAGGGCGGCAGGGCGACGGCAACGGTGAGGCGCGCTTCGAAGTGACCGACAAGAGCATGGATTTCCTGGGCTACAGGGCGCTGCGCGAATTGCTGGGGCCGCTGGGGAAATCAAACCTCGGGCGGCACGACACGCGGCACGAGGCCGCCGGCGTGGAGACGAACGGAAGCTCGAAGATATACGAGTTCGGCGACACGCTGAACCTGGACATTACGGCGACGCTGAGCAGCGTGTTCGCGCGCGAGGGGATCCAGACGGCGGTGGAGGGCGAAGAACACACCCCGCTGAACATCGAGTACAGCGATGTCCATGTGCACCAGTCGGACTACCAATCGTCCTGCGCGACGGTGGTGATGCTGGACTGCTCGCACTCGATGATCCTGTATGGCGAGGACCGGTTTACGCCGGCCAAGCGCGTGGCGATGGCGCTGGCGCACCTGATCCGGACGCAGTTTCCGGGCGACACTCTGAACCTGGTGCTGTTCCACGATACGGCGGAAGAGATTCCGGTGAGCCAACTGTCGCGGGTTAAAGTCGGGCCGCATTACACCAACACACGCGAAGGGCTGCGGCTGGCGCAGCGCATTCTGGCGCGGCAGACCAAGGACATGAAGCAGATTGTGATGATCACGGACGGCAAGCCCAGCGCGCTGACGCTGCCGGATGGGCGGATTTACAAGAACGCGTTTGGGCTGGATCCGCTGGTGATTGCCGAGACGCTGGAAGAGGTGAGCCGCTGCAAGCGATCGAACATCATGATCAACACGTTCATGCTGGCGTCGGACTTTTCCCTTGTGCAGTTTGTGCAGCAGGTGAGCGCGATGTGCCGGGGCAAGGCGTACTTCACCACTCCGCAGACGCTGGGGAATTATCTACTGATGGACTTCATGTCGCGGCGGATGAAGACGGTCCACTAACACGGCCCAAAACGAGAAGCCCTGACGGACCGGCTTGAGCGGTCCATCAGGGCGGTTTAGAGGGAAAATCCTGGCTGCGGATTACGCCTTGCGGCCGCGGCGGCCGCGATAGGCGGTGACGAGGCCGAACATGCCGGTCCCGAGCATGATGAAGGAGCTGGGCTCCGGAGTGGCGCCGATTGGAATGGAGCCGATGGGAAGCGAGTCGCCGGCGTATACCAGCGCATCGATACAACTATCGCCAGACACTGTGCAGTTGGCGCTCGTGGCGCTGGTCGTGCTTTGTCCCGAATTATCTTGCAGATAGAAGCTGATGTCGTAGGTATCACCCACGATGAGGCCCGTCAGGTCCTGATAAAGCGCGTCATATCCCTGGACCGAGCCGTCGCACCAGAAGTTTGTGCCAGTGGAAGGACCGATGGGGCAATCATACGGTGAAGTGCTGGTGGCGATCTGCCCAATAAACGAGACGTCGACGGCCTCGATCCACGCACCCCATCCAGGAGGGCAACCCAGGGAGTTACCGTGGTCGCAATTCTGTCCGTAGGTCGAGCCCGCAAAAGTCGGGTCAGCGAGCAGATTGAGGCTGCTGCCGGTTGTTCCATTCACCACGCTCGGGTCGTCGAAGGCCCAGAACGCCGGAGTCTCGCGGAATGCGAACGATACGTACTCTGAAGTGTTGTCGGCCACGAAGCTGGTAGTGAAATCTGTATAGCTGCCCACAGTGCCGGGATTGACCGAGTTCACATCCCAGATCCAACCTGCGGGTGCTGCCTGGGCTCGGGCGATAGACGGTGCGACCACTGCGATCGCAAGGACTGCGCACATCATTACTGCACGAGATACAAGTTTCATAGCTCCTCCGGGACTGCAATGTGACTTGCGACCAGCACGGGCCCGCTCGCATTTCTTGCGCTTCACGGCGTAACTAAAGGGAAAACCGACCCACTAAAGTGCATTTTTGAGGCCAAACTCGATTCCGCAGAATCAAGGGAGTAGCGGCGCAGCGGTGATGAAAGTGCAAGAAATTGCAGATAGAGGATATTTTAGGTTTCTCTTTTTCGCGCCAATGAGCCTGGGCGACTTTAGTGCGGGTGCTGCTGCGCCAGGGCTCGGCGTCGGTGGTTTGTCTATCGCTGATGGTCACAATCCCTTCTGCGCACGGAAGGCGCGGACTACTTCGGTTACATCCCGGTGCTGACGCTCGACGGCGTCGTTCATAGTTTGGATATCCTCGGCGCTGACCTTGCCTGCCAGTTTGTCCACTGCGGTTTGAATCTCGGGATGGCGGGCGAGCGAGTCTTCGCGGACCAGCGGGACGGCCTGGTAGGGGGGAAAGAAGTGGAGGTCGTCGGCGAGAACGGTGAAACCGAGCGCGCGGATGGGGCCGTCGGTGGAGTTGCCGGCGACGATGTCGACCTGGCGGTCGGCGAGGGCGCGATAGAGGAGGCCGAGGTCCATGGTGCGGAGTGAGGCGAAGTGGAGGTCGTAGGCGGCGGAGAGGCCAGGCAGGCCGTCGGGGCGCGACTGGAACTCGTAGCCGACGCCGAGGCGGAGTTGCGGGGCGACGCGGGCGGCGTCGGAGATGGTGCGGAGGTTGAGGCGGCGGGCGTCGTCGGCGCGGACGACCATGGCGAAGGTGTCTTCGAAGCCGAGCGGCGGGGCGACGAGTACGTGGTAGCGCGAGGCGTAGAGGGCGCGGACGGTGCTAAGGACGCTGGCCGGGTCGCGCTGGCCGGGTGGGGGAAGGGGCTGCTTGAGGATGGCGGTGAGCGCGGTGCCGGTGTATTCGACGTAGGCGTCGATGCGTCCGCTGGCGAGGGCCTGCTGGCAGATGTAGCTGCCGGCGAGGTAGAAGCGGCGGTCGACTTTCTGGGGTTTGCCTTCGGCTGCGAACTGCGCTTCGATTTCCTGGGCGAGGAGTTCGCCGAGGACGACCTGTTCGGTGAAGTTCTTGGCGCCAATAATTATTTTCGAGGAATGCGGCGGAGCGCAGGAGCAGAGCGCAAGCAGGATGATTGTGCCTGCGATTTGCGCGGCCCGCCGGTGCTTCCAAGTGATCATCCCTACCCCTCCCCCCATATCGAATTTCGTAAAATCAAGAAACTACAAGGCTTAACGGCTATGATCTAGGAAGTAAACGACTTGCGCGTAAACCACTCTTATTATTGGACTTATTTTCAATGATTTTCACCCTTGAGTTGAGAGAGACACAATCCTGAGGCTGGTGGATTCTGTTTGGGCTCTATTTCTATTATACGTGGGGTGTCAAGTAAATCGGCCAAATAGAGCGTGGTTTGGGGAGTGGTGGGTCGCGGGAAGACAACGACAGAGATTCTGCACGTCGTGCAGAATGACGGCGCAGGGGTATGTGGGGATTGGACCCCACCCATGACGATGAAGCTGTCATGAATGGGGCACCCGACCCCAGCGGGCTTGGATGGGACACCCGACTTGGTGGTAAGGGTTAAGGTTGGGCCGCTCGGGCATCCGGGCCCACTGTGGGGAAGGAACGCCCCGTCTGTCTCCGGTCTTCTTTGTCCCCGATTTTCGGATTTCAGGTTCTCAACGTGAGTAATACTCAGTTCTCGGAGGGCTTCTCTATGTGGTCAATGACAAGGGCGTCGGCAGCAAGTTTGATCGGAACACGGCGGAGGCCGAGTGCTTCAATGTCGTAGTGAGAGAGCACGTCCGGGTCGTTCAAGGAGACGATGCCCTCGGGCCGATTTGAGCCAGGGTCGTCAACCCAACTGACAACGAAGTTATAGCGGTCTGTGAGGCCGGTGTGGTCCTGCACAGGGTGGCCTAAGGAATTTTTTGTAAGATAATCGGCCAATTCTGCCATGGTCGTCCCGTAGAACCTCAAGAGCCATTTGTCCCCGATATTGGGCGGCACCAGGACACCGCCGCCGGCCAGTGGTACGCCCCGAGGGTAAGTCTCGCCAGGCTTGGCGGCAGTGAGGTGCGCGCCTCGCCTACCGGTCACAAGGGAAAAACCCTGGACGGGCGGACCGGGAATGCGGTGCGCGATGAGGTGGCAACGGTCCGCGAGCATCGTCTGGAGCATCTCGCAGAGGATGGGCTTCTTGTCGAGGGATGCGCCCTGTTTCTGCCACTCGGCAAGATCGGCTTGTGCAACTTTCGCGTTGATGGCGTAGGGCTGACTGAGCCATGCAGGCCAGGTGCGCATGCCGGTAATACGTCCGGCCGTCACCCAGTAGGGATCTCCTTGTGGATAGTAGGCCATCAGGATGATTTGCCAGATCGACTGCCCCGAGACCCGATATCCGTCGGGGAGAGTCGCCCAAGACGTGGCCTGGTTGCCTGTCTTGCTAGGGTGAATGGAGACTACTTCGAAGGCCAGGGGCTTGTGGTGGACGGGGTTTGATGTTTGGCCGAGGGCGATTCCATAGGTCAGCAGGGTGGTAGCGACGACTCTCCGAATCACGTGCTTTTTCCTCGGAAGAAGATTACGCCTGATGGCAGGAGAGACGGCAAAAAATCTCACATGCGGCGCGGTTAGCCAGCTTTCATTGGTTGCCCTTGCGAGGCTCGGGAGTTGAAGGGCGTTGCGGGTAGTGGCTGTGCGAGCCTGGTGGCAGGTCCTTCGACTGCGGCTCGCAAAGGCGCGAGCCTTCGCTCAGGATGACGAGCTTTTGTTGGTGACTGGAGCGAAATGCAGGCTCATCGGCGGATGGTGAGGCGGTGTTCGAGGAAGCCGAGGGAGGCGTCGGCGGCGAGGGCGAGGAGGGCGGCGGGGATGGCGCCGGCGAGGACGAGGGCGTTGTCGACGGAGGCGACGCCGCGGAAGATGAGTTCGCCGAGGCCGCCGGCTCCGATGGCGGCAGCGATGGTGGCGACGCCGACGCAGGTGACCGTTGCGGTGCGGAGGCCGGCGAGGATGACTGACGCGGCGAGTGGGAGTTCGACCTTGGTGAGGCGCTGCCAGGAGGTCATGCCGAGGGCGCGGGCGACGTCTTCGAGAGCGGGGTCGACCGAGCGGATGCCGGCGTAGGTGTTGCGCAGGATAGGCAGCAGCGCGTAGCCGGTGAGGGCGAGGATGGCCAGGCGGGCGGCGTTCTCGCCCAGCCAAGGCACGGGAAGCAGCAGGCCGAAGAGGGCGAGCGAGGGGATGGTTTGGATGATGTTGGCAACGGCGATGACGGGTTTGGCCAGGCGTTCGCGGCGGGTGAGGAGGACGCCAAGCGGCAGGCCGATGGCGGCGGCAAAGAGCATGGCGCTGAGCGTGAGCCAGAGATGCTCGAAGGTGAGGCGGGCGATTTCGTAGCCGTTGGTGGAAAGGAAGCCAACCATAGTCAGATTTCTCCCGGGAAGGGCAAACAAAAAAGGCAAAGGCCTAACACCGATTTACACCGATTGGACCGATTAAGAGCGAGGAGGATGAAAAGCATATGCCGTCGTGGAATGACAGAAAAAGAGATCATGGCTGGACCGCGCGGTGGACGGCGGACACGTAGGCGCGGACGTGGGGGTTGGGTGAGTTGAGGACCTCGGCGGCGGTTAGGTCGGCGACGACTTGGCCGGCTTCGAGGAAGACGATGCGCTGGGCGAGGTAGAGGGCTTCGTCGAGGTCGTGGGTGACGAGCAGGACGGTTTTACCGACGCAGGCGAGCAGGTCGCGGAGCATGGTCTGCATCCCGGCGCGGGTGAGGGGGTCGAGCGCGCCGAAAGGCTCGTCCATGAGCAGTACGCCGGGGTCGGCGGCGAGCGCGCGGGCGAGGCCGACGCGCTGGCGCTGGCCTCCGGAGAGTTGCCAGGGATAGCGGGCGCGGAATTCGGCGAAGTTGAGGCCGGTGAGGGCGAGGACTTCGGCAGTGCGCTGAGCTCTCTCTTGGGCGGGCAGGCCTGCGAGTTCGAGCGCGAGGCCGGCGTTGCGCTCGACGGTCATGTGAGGGAAGAGGCCCGTCTCCTGAATGACGTAGCCGATGCTGCGGCGGAGTTCGATGGGGTCGGAGGTTCGGGTGGATTTGCCCGCGACCAGGACTTCGCCGGAGGTGGGAAGTACGAGGCCGTTGACCATGCGGAGCAGGGTGGTCTTGCCGCTGCCGCTGCGGCCGAGGATGGCGGTGGTTGCGGCGGCTTCGAGGTGCAGGTGGATATTGTCGATCAGGCGGCGGCCGTCCGGCAGCGCATAGCTCACACCCGCGAATTCAACGCCGGTCTCGGCCATATCGGCTGCTCGTCAGGACGCGGTGCTTCGGACTACTCGTTCTCCGCCGACTGTGTTTCGGCGGCTTCTTCGCCGGTGGTGGTGACCGGAAGGGTGCCGGGCTGGCCTTTAACGCGGACCACCGTAATCTTCTCGAAGCCTTCCTTGAAGGAGGGCGGACGCAGGCGCTCGGCCATCTTGTGCATCACCTCGTCGGTGACCTGACGATCGCGCTTGGAGTTGCGCTCCAGGCAGACCGAGAGGGGCACGTCGAAGAAGACGGCCTGGACCTCGTAGCCGAAGCTCTTGGCCATCTTGATCCACTGTTTGCGCTCGTGGGGGCTGAGGTTGGTAGCATCGACGTAGTTCCACGGCATCTTGGCGATGAGGCGCGCGCGGAGCAGGCTGCGCAGGGTGGAAAAGACCAGGCCCTGGTAGCGCTGCTCGGTGATGTCGTCGAAGAGGATGCTGCGGAGCAGGTCGCTGGAGAGCGGGGTGACGCCGCGGCGCTTGTACCAGGTGGTCTTGCCGGATCCGGGAAGGCCAATAGCCAGAACGACATAGCCACGGGGCTCCTTGGGCGAGACGCTGGTTTGCTCGGCCGGGGGCGTGCCCAGCGAGTCGGGCTGGGTTTCCACCACCATCCGCTTATCCGGTGGGGGAGGCGGGGCCGGTGCAGCGCCGGATTTGGCGGCGTTGGCGGGCGCTGAGGGCCTGGCCGGAGCGTTGACTTTGCCGGCTGCCGGTTGCCGCTCGGGCCCGCGCTCAACCAATGGTTCAGGATACGAAGGTCTTAGCGGAGCCGGTTGGTTGGAGGGCAGCTCCTGCCCGCTTTTACCCGTGGATTCCGATTCATTCGGTCCACGTCTGGAACGTCTTCTCATGAGGGTGCGCATCCAATCGCGCATATTGCGCATAGGTCGTTTGTAACAGAGCGCGAGGGCCGCCGCAAATCGCCGGGCACTGGCCGCATCCAGGGCGATACTGCGGGCTGCTCGACAGGCAGGAGATGCGGCATTTTTCTCAACGTCTGAAACCCTGCATTCATCTTTCGTGGGTAACGTCGGAGTGAAAGAGGTGAGCTATGGCCGTTGAAATCAGTGATCTCGATCAAATGCAGGCTGCCTACAAAGCGGCCATCGAACAGTGGGTCGCAGCCATCCGCGCAGAAGAGGCGCTTGCTTCGGGCAACCACTCCGAGGCAGAAATCGACACCTGGGAGGCTGCGAGCTTCCGCGAAGAAGAGGCGCGCGACAAGGCGAAAGAAGCGAAGCGGCAATATGAAGATGCGCTGCGCGAAAAATTCTTCAGTTTCTGAGTTTTGATGCCGGTTCTGGCCGCCGCGAAGGAGCATGTGATTCCGGTCACACTAGATGCCTGCGTGCGTTGCGTGGCCCCAACCCGGGTGCTAGCATCGAAATGACGACTAAAACCCAGAATTCATCAATCACAGGACGAGCTTCGACTCCCACCGCGGGAAGCGACCGCACAATCCTCACCGAGCAACATCACAGGAGCAGCACCATTATGGCAGTTAAAGTTGGCATCAACGGCTTCGGCCGCATCGGACGCAATGTATTCCGCACCGCAATTGGCGACCCGGACATCGAGATTGTGGCTGTGAATGACATCACCACGCCAGCAACGCTGGCCCACCTGCTGAAGTACGATTCGATTCTTGGCAATCTGAAGAACGAGGTGACCCACGGGGCCGATTTCATCGCCGTGGACGGCAAGCAGTTCAAAGTATTCGCGGAGAGGGACCCGGCCAAGCTGGACTGGGCTTCCGTAGGCGCTGAGATTGTGGTTGAGTCGACCGGGTTTTTCACGGACGCGGCCAAGGCGAAGGCGCATTTGGGATCGACGGTGAAGAAGGTGATTATTTCGGCTCCGGCGACCAACGAGGACCTGACCGTCGTGCTGGGCGTGAACGACTCGAAGTACGACCCCGCGAAGCACAACATTATCTCCAACGCGAGCTGCACGACCAACTGCCTGGCGCCGATGGTAAAGGTGCTGAACGACACGTTCGGCATTGCCAGCGGCATCATGACCACGATCCACAGCTACACTAACGACCAGGTGGTCCTGGATGCCCCGCACAAGGACCTGCGCAGGGCCCGCGCTGCCGCGTTGAGCATGATTCCCAGCTCGACCGGAGCTGCCAAGGCGCTGAAGCTGGTGATTCCAGAGATGGCAGGCAAGCTGGACGGGTTCGCGATCCGCGTCCCGACGCCGAATGTTTCGGTGGTCGACCTGACGTTTGTGGCCGAGAAGCCGATTACGGTCGAGAGCATCAACGCAGCCGTCAAGGCGGCCGCTGCTGCGGGCCCGCTCAAGGGCATCCTCGCCTACACGGACGAAGAGCTGGTTAGCTCCGACTTCAAGGGCGATCCGATGTCGAGCACATTCGACTCCAAGCTGACCAAGGTGGTCGGGACCACGGCGAAGGTGATTGCGTGGTACGACAACGAGTGGGGCTATTCCAGCCGGGTGAAGGATTTGATCCTGTTCCTGGTGAAAAAGGGGCTGTAAGCGTACTGAGGCAACCACGAAGTTAGCTGTTTAGGCGAAGCGAAGAACCCCGCAGGTATTGTGCGGCAAGTTCTTCGCTTCGTTGTTTCTGCGGATGGAGATCTACTTCACCGCGATTGTTTGCGGCACGGCGTTCCAGCCGCGCAGGTTGATGGCGGCGGGGCCGAGCGCGGCAGCGCGAGGGTATTGAATGGAGATGAGCGTGGTTTCGCCGGGGAGCAGCGAGATGTAATTGTCGGAGTAGTAGGCGGGGAGGATGCGGGCGCTGTCGCTTGCGTTGACGAGGGTGAGTTTGTTCTGGAGCGAAGCGGACGTGGAAAGGTTGGTGAGTTGCACCAGCAGGGTGGCCATTCCGTCCTCCGGTCGATCCATGGCTTCCGGTTCGCGGATCGAGGCTGCGAGCTTGACCGCAGGGAGGTTGTTAAGCTGATGGTAGACCGCTGGGTTCGTGCCGAGCCAATAGAGGTTGTGCGACACGTAGAAGCCATGCTCGTCGCGCAAGTCGAGTGCGACCAGGACCATGGCATTTGCCAGCAACGGGGCAAGGTCGAGATGCATGACAGGCGCAACGGCGTCGACCTGGACGCTCGACTGTTGCGAGGCGTGGAGCAGCACGGCGTTGGAGAGCGAGTATACGGTCGCCTCTGCTGTGAGACCTGAACGGGCGACGTTTGTGGTGTTGACTACGTCGACGCCATAGGTTGCGAGGTTGAGCTGGATGTGCAGTGGTTCGCACGCCTTCTTGACGCCGTAGTAGGAGGCCTGGGTATCGTAGTCGGAGCTGAGGATTTGCCACATGGTGCTGGGCCACGCGGGTTGGGTCATCCAGAGCAGGCGGCCGCTGTTGGGCGTCCACAGGTTGGCGTTCATGCCTTCGAAAATGGCGCGGTGGTCGACGTAGTTCAGCATCTGCGCCTTGCGCTCGAAGTCTTCGAGGCTGGTGGGCGCGCCGAATTCGGCGTTGATTTCGGCCATGAAAGGCGCAACGTCGCCATTCCCGCTGTGGTGCCAGTCGTGGTAGGCCCAGGCGTCGCTGATGGGCCATTGATCCGGCTTGGTGATGGTGCTCTGGAAGGATTCGAGCGTAGACATGGAGGGCGTGCCAGTCTCGACCGAGAAGCCGCGGTTGAGGCGGGTGTAGTAGTCGGCGGGATTCTGGTAGCGGTAGGGACCACTGCCTTGCAGGTTTACCGCGTTGGAGCTGGGCGAGTAGTAACGGGTGCCGTCGAGCGTGCGCACCAGTTTGTCGAGGCCCATGTTGATGATGGGCTGAGGAACGCCTTCGTTGCGGCCGCACCAGACGACGATGGAGGGGTGATTGCGGAAGCGCTCGATGACGTCGGCTGCGTTGGCGAGGAAAAGCGCCGGGTCCTGGGCTTCGAGGTTGTAGTTTTCGGTGGACTCCCAGAAATCATTCCAGACCATCATGCCGTACTCGTCGGCGAGGTCGTAGAAGGTCTGTTCGGTGCTTTGGCCCACCCAGTTGCGGATGATGTTGAGGCCGGCGTCGCGATTGAGCCGGAAGAAGGGCTCAAGGTGGGCGCGGGAGACGCGCTTGCGGGAGTCGTCCATGCCCCAGTTACCGCCCCGCGCGGCAATGCGTGCGCCGTTGACGCGGATGACGAGGTAGGGCGCGGCGCGCAGGTCAGTGAGCGGCTGAATCGAAGGCGATCCTTCCGCACCAGGCGCCAGCGAGGCGACGTGAGCGAGCGCGTTGGCACGGCGTGCTTCGGGGATGATTGCTGACTCTGCATCGGGGAGTGGAATATCGCGGATGCCTTCGTGGCTGACATCGACGATGGGGCTGGACGCGCTGCGCGCGGCGGTGGGCGTGAACTCGACGCGGCGCAGGTGGCCGTTGCTGTCGAGCAGGCTGAGCTCGTAGCTGATCTCGCGGACGCCGAAGCGAACGTCTTTGGTGTCGGAGATTGAGTCGCCGGCCAGCAGAGTGAGCTTCAGGTGATAAAGGTCGGGGCTGCCATAGCCATTGGGCCACCACAGGCGCGGGTGCTGCAGGTTGAGCTGGGGGAACTCGGACGGCGTGAGTTTGATGACGCTCGCGCCGGGTCGCAGAGTGACGCTCTTACGGATGGTGATGTTCTCGATGGATGCGCTGATGATTGCGGCGATTGGTGCGGCGGAGAGATTGGTAACCGGCACGGTGATCTCGACGGCGGCCTGCGAGGGGTCGTGATTGCGGAACAAGGTAACGACCTGGGCGTCGCCGATCTTGAGGCTGCGCGTGACTCGCAGGGTGACCGGCTGCCAGATGCCGCTGTCGCGGTCGCGGATGGCGGGAATCCAATCCCAGCCTTCGGTGGCGAGGAAGGTGGGGCCGTCGAGTTCCATGGCGCCGCCGTTTTCGCCGGGCCCGCCGAGGATGGACTGCTCCTGCGGGATGCCTGGATGCGGCGGCGGCGAGATGCGGACCGCGAGGACATTGCGCTGGCCGGGCCTGAGGACTGAAGTGACGTCGAAGATGCCGCGCTGGAATGCGCCTTTGACGGTGCCCAGCAGCTTGCCGTTGAGCCAGACGGAGGCGGCGTAGTTGATGCCCTGGAAGGTGAGCTCGGCGCGCGCGCCAGCGGGCAGAGCTGTTGCGGGCACGGTGAACTGGTTGCGGTACCAGTAGTCCTGCTGGTTGAGCGACTCGGGAATGGCGAGATTGTTGAGGCCAAAATCGGGGTCGGGATAGACGCCGTCGTCGACCAGGGTGGTGAGCACGGTGCCTGGCACGGTTGCGCGCATCCAGCCGGAGGCGTGATACGCCGCGGTGCTGAGGTGTGCGCCGTCGGCATCGACCCTGGGAGCTTCGCGGAGCGTCCAGCCATCGGAGAAGGTCCACTCCCCGGCTGCGGTTTGGGTGAGCGATGGGCCGACGGGCGGGCGGGAGATGGCGACGGGGGCCGAGAACGGCGCGAGCGTTTTCGGCATCGTGGCAGGGTCCTGGGGCGCGCGGTATCCGGCTTGGGCGCGGGTCTGGAATGGCCAGGGCTTGGAGCCCTCCTCGAACTCGATGAGGGAGAAGTCCGGGCGGGCGAGGTAGAGCTGATGCAATTCGCCGTCGGCGAGCGCGCGGCGCAGAAGGGTAAACGACGCGATCTGCCCGCCGAAGTGGCGGCTGCGGGCGGCAGCGGCGCCTGCGGGCGCCATCTGCAGTACGGGATTGGTGCTGCCGAGGTTCAGTGTGCCGGCGGTGGAAGGCTGGCCGTCGGCGGAGAGATGGAAGCGGCTGCCGTCGAAGGTGGCGGCGAGCAGGTGCCACTCGCCGGGTTTGAGGGCGGCGGAGGCGGTGAGTTGGTTGGCCTCTCCGAGCCAGAGGACAATTCTTCCGGCATCGATGGCGAGGTAGCGAGGGTGCCCGGCGGTGGTGCTGCCGAGGCCGGCGACGAGCGAGAATGCGTCAACGGGCTCGGAGGTTCTGATCCAGCAGAAGAGGGTCCAGGGTGAATCGGCCGCGAGCACGGGATCGCGCGGGTCGGTGATGGGCTTGGTGAGGCCGGGGCCGTCGGCGAGGATGGTGGCGTTGTAGGGGCCGAACTGGGGCGGGTCGGCTGCGCTTACGGCGGCGGGAGACTGGGCCAGTGCGGCAGCGGCAAAGAGAACCAGCGCGACCGCTGCTGCGCGCGCAACAACGCGGTTGTTTAGCATGCAGGAAGAGTAGCGCGGATGTGTGCCGGTTGGGGAGGCTAACTTGCCTGGAGGCGTTTTCTGCGGAGTGGAGGCGGCTGAGTCTGATTACTGCGACAACACCACCTGCTGGCCTTCCTGCAGGCCGCTGACGATTTCGGTGACGGAGCCGTTGGAGAGGCCGACCTTGACGGGGACGGTGCGATAGCCTTCCTTCTGCTTGCGGTCGGGGAGCTGGACCGTTGCGTTCTTCTGGTTGTCGTAGCTGACGGCGTTTTCCGGGACCGTGAGAACGCCCTTGTGCTCGTCGAGCAGGATCTCTGCGTTGGCGGTCATATTGGCCTTCAGTTCACCGCCGGGATTGTCGATGGAAACGCGCACCTCGAAGGTGGTGACATTGTCCTTCTCCACGCCCAGCGGGGCGATCTTGGTGACCTTGCCGGTGAAGAAGCGATCGCGAAAACTCTCCACCTTGATGCGCGCGGGCTGGCCCATGTAGACGTGGGCGATGTCGGCTTCGTCCACCTTGCCCTGCACATAGACCTGATTGATGTCGCCCTCGGTCATCACCAGGGTCGCAGTCGAGCCGAGCACGAGGATGGAGCTGACCGCGTCGCCGATCTCCACGTCGCGCGACAGGATGACGCCGTCCATGGGCGCGACGATGGTGGTGTAGCCGAGCTGCTCTTCGAGTTGCTTGAGGCTGGCCTGGCTCTGCAGCACCTGGGCCTTCGCCTGCTTCAGCTTGGCGTTATCGACGCCGATCTGGGCTTGCGCGGAGTTGCGGCGGGTGAGCGCAGCCAGGTATTCCTTGTTGGTATCGTCCAGCGCCTGCTGGCTGACCAGGCCTTCCTTTTTCATCTCCTGATTGCGATCCAGCGTGGCCTTGTACATGGGCAGGTCGGGCGCGGCGGCATTGACCTTATCCTGCTCGATGTTGGCTTCGTAGGAGGTGACATTGGCTTCGGCGGAGGCAAGCTGCGCGCGCTGTGCGTCCACCTGGGCAACGATTTCCTGCTGATCGAGTTGGGCCAGGGGTTGTCCCTTGGTCACTTTGTTGTTGATGTCGACATAGAGCTTTTCCACGATGCCCGAGGCTTTGCTCTTGACCTCAACCTGGGTGATGGGCTGAATCTTCCCGGTCGCGACCACGGACCGCGCCACATCGCCGCGGGTCACCTTGGCGATGCGATTGGGGTCGATGGAAGCGCCGCTGACCAGCCGTGCCAGCGCGAATCCCGCTCCCGCCAGAACTGCGACCACAATCACGCCCAGCCAAATCCAGAACCGCTTGCTCTTTCGCGACGCAACCACCAAAGCCTCCCCAGTACGCGAAGAAAGCCGAAGCTGTCCCAGGCGCAGATAGACCGATCAAAAGCTCTGCGGCACCAGCATACTGCCGGCGTCCGCTGCTTTGAGTTTACGCAATCCGGCGCGGTTCGGTTCCATCGCGCTTGATGCTCTGCGGGGGAACGGAAGAGGAAGCCGCCGCGTATCATTCCTGTGAGCGCCCGATGCGTTCACAGAGCGCCATGCAGAGTTTTTCCGACATTCTCGGCCAGGTCTTCCGCGCCATCGCGGCCAACAAGCTGCGCACGTTCCTGACCATGTTCGGGATCGCCTGGGGAGTAGGTTCGCTGCTGGTTCTGGTGGGGCTGGGCGAAGGTTTCCGATCCGGGCAGCACAAGCAGCTCTCCACGCTGGGCAACGACATCATCATGATGTTCGATAGCACGATTCCCGCGGTTGCCAACCAGCACACGGGAATGCGTCCGTACGAGTTGACGCTGGGCGACGAGGCTGCGCTGAAGCGCCTGCCGGAACTGCGCGCGACCACGGTGGAACTGGGCCGGTCGGACCTGTATGAAGTAAGCGAGTGGAGCAACACGTCCAGCCGCGTGATTGGAGTCAAGCCCAACTACGCCACGGTGAAGTTCCTTCCCCTGGGGCAGGGCCGCTTCCTGGACGACAGTGACGAAGCCGATCGACGGCGGGTCGCGGTGTTGGGTTCCAAGGCAGCGACGCTGCTGTTTCCGGGCCGGCCGCTGGTGGGCCAGGCAATTACGATCAACGGGACGGCGTTCACGGTGATCGGCGCAGCGACGAAGATCAGCCGCGGCACCAACGATAGCAACGACCAACGAATTTACATCCCCATCACGACCATGCAGGAGTTGTTCGCGTTGAAGGGCGACAACGTCCCGCGCGATGCTCTGACGTCGATCCAGTTCCAACCGACACACCGAGGCGATTCGGTGGCGGCGCTGGCCGCGGCCGATCGCGTGATCGCCGAGCGGCATGGGTTCGATCCCGCGCTGACCGACGCATTCGATCAGTTCGACTCCATCCAGGAGGAGAAGACGATTGGAGTGATCTTCAATGCGATGGACATCTTTCTGGGCGGCGTGGGGATTGTGACGCTTGGGTTGGGTGCGGTGGGCATCATCAACATCATGCTGGTCTCGGTGACGGAGCGGACCCGGGAGATTGGCGTGCTGAAGGCGATTGGGGCGACCAAGCGCAGCATAGTAGCGCAGTTTTTCTGGGAGGGGCTGCTTCTGACCGGCATCAGCGGAGTGATCGGGATTGCAGTCTCGGCGGGATTCATGTGGGTGTTGCAGCAAGCCCTGACCGACAAGATGCCGGGTTTCGATCCGCCGCGGCTGGTGCCGTGGTCGGCAGCACTGGCCCTGGGAACGCTGGTGGTGTGCGGCGTGGCTGCGGGGCTCTATCCTGCAATGAAGGCCGCGGAGTTGGATCCGGTTGAAGCCTTGCGGCGAGAGTAGAAAGAGGACTGCGATGTTCAAGGATATCCTCGGGCAGGCGTGGGAGGCGATGCTGTACAACCGCCGCCGTACCGCCATCACCATGATCGGGATGGCCTGGGGCATCGCCACGGTAGTGTTGTTGCTGGCCTACGGAGCAGGCTTCAGCCGCGCCTTCGAGGCGATCTTCGAGGAGTGGGGTACCCACACCATTGGCAGTTGGCCGGGCAGGACCAGCGAGCAGGCGGGCGGGGACAAAGCCGGCGTGATCGTGCGCTTTACGCTGGACGATGTGGACCGCGTCGCTGCCGCCGTTCCCGGAATCGGCCGCATCTCGCCCGCGGTGTACAAAGACGTGCCGGTGCAGAACGATCTGCACACCTACACCTGGAGCGTGAATGGAGTGCTGCCGGTGTATCAGGACATCATGAAACTGGATACGAGCGATGGGCGCTTCTTCAACGGCGCCGAGAACCAGCAGCGCGCCCATGTCTGCGTCCTGGGTTCGGAGGCGAAGACGAAGCTGTTCTCGGGCGGTTGGGCGTTGGGCGAGAGCATACGCCTGGGTGGGGAGGCGTTCATCATCATCGGCGTGCTCGAGCCCAAGATGCAGGAGAGCGATGACGACATCAACCGCCAGGTCTACATCCCCTTCAATACCATGAGCGATCTGAAGGACACGCACTACATCGACGGCATGTGGTTCAGCTATACCGGCGACAACGAGCAGGCGGAAAAGGCCCTGCGCGATACGCTGGCCGCGGCGCATCACTTCAGCCCGTCCGACCACAGGGCGATCTACGTGGCGAACCTTATGTCCGAGCTAAAACAGTTCAAGATTCTCTCGATTGCATTGCAGGTGTTGCTGTCGCTGGTGGGTGCGCTCACGATGGGAATCGCGGGCATCGGCTTGATGAACATCATGCTGGTTGCGGTGCAGCAGCGCACGCGCGAGATCGGCATTGAGAAGGCACTGGGGGCGCGCCGGAGGCATATCCTGTTGCAGTTTCTGGCGGAAGCGATGGCCATTACGGGAGTGGGGGGCGCATGCGGGATCGCGCTTGCCTACCTGATCTCCGTCATGGTGGGACGGATCACGTTCTACAGCGCTTTGGCGCAGCATGCCGAAGCCGCAGACATCCGCCTGCTGATTTCGCCGGCATCGGTGGTCGTGTCTACCGTGATCCTCGGCCTGGTGGGGCTATTCAGCGGCATGATACCCGCGATCCGCGCAGCCAACCTGGACCCGATCGAAGCACTGCGCTACGAATAGAGAGGCGGCGGAGAGAACTGCTGCGGCGAGCTATTTTGCGAAGGATGAGCGACAGTCGGCGCGGATAGAGCGGACACTCTTCGGGTTTCGTGGGGATGGTTCGGGGGATGGCGGGTCGAGCGTCGCGGTAAGCGAGTCCATGGGCAGGGGTGGGCTGTAGAGGTAGCCTTGCGCGATGTTGCAGCCGAGCTGGGCAAGAGCCTCAGCCTGCTCGCGATCTTCGACGCCTTCCGCGGAGACACCCATGCCGATGCTGTGGGCCAGTTGAACGATCAGTTGGACAATTTCAGTGTGCACGTAGCTCATGCTCATGCGCTGGACGAAGTACTGATCGATCTTGACCAGGTCGACGGGGTATGCGGCGAGATAGTTGAGCGAGGAGTAGCCGGTGCCGAAGTCATCGAACGCGATCCTGACGCCGAGAGCGCGGATGGCCTGGAAGAGCGCTCCAATGCGCATCGAATCCCGGAGGAAGATGCTCTCGGTAATCTCAAGCTGCAGCAGGTGGGGAGCGATGCCGGTTTGGCGGAGGATGTCCGCGAGGTCTGCGATAAATGCGGGCTCGTCCAACTGACGCGCCGAGACGTTGACGCTGACCAGCAGATCGCTGTGGGAGAACTGCTGCAGACGGCGGAGGTCGATGCAGGCTTGCCGCAGCGCCCACAAGCCCATGATGACGATGAGTCCTGTTTCTTCAGCGAGCGGGATAAACTCTGCCGGGTTGAGCAGGCCACGTTCCGGATGGTGCCAGCGCATCAGCGCCTCGACCCCATGCATCGAGTGGTCGCGAGTGTCGATCAGCGGCTGGTAATAAAGCTCAAGTTCGTCGCGAGCGATAGCCGACTGGAGTTGCTGGGTTGGGGTGGTGACCGCGTGAAGGACTGCACCGTTGAAAGCCATTATAGGAAGCTCGGATCTGGCCAGGTTCGCCGTTGTTTACGTTCGTTAATCGTATCGGCAAGACAATGACGGCTTGTTACAAGTGGTGCAGGTTGGCTAGTTATGGGCGCAGCTTTCGAGCGCTCGCATGTTGGGAATCGTGAGCATCGAGCCATTGAAGGCCACCAGGCGACGGTGCTTGAAGGTACCCAGGGTGCGGGTAACGGTCTCGCGGGACGCGCCGATGAACTCGCCGATCTGCTCGTGAGTGAGGTGGAAGCGGAAACGGGTTCCATGCTCGGTGGGCTGGCCGTTCTCGCTCAAGTCCAGCAGCAGGCGGGCAAGCTTTTCCGGGGCTGAGGACGAGAGGCCGACCGTGCGCAACTGGTCGCAGACCATGGTGTATTGCAGGCTGACTTCTTCGGTGACCAGTTTGTAGACCTCGGGATGACGGCGGAGGAAGTCGCGGAACTCGGGACCTGAGATGTGGGTGATCTTGGCGGGCGAAAGCGTCTCGGCCGTGGTCTCACATTTGGTTTCGAACAGCGAGGATGAAAGGCTGAGCACTTCGCCCGCCCGGGCGACGCGGAGGCTGAGCCGCTTGCCGCCGCTGGAGTTCATGGAGAGCCGCACCAGCCCCTCGCGCACCACGAACACGCCGGTCGCCTCCTGCTTTTCGCTGAAGAGGATGTCGCCTGCCTCATAGCTGGCGGGGGTGCGGATCGAAGTGAGATCCGCAAGCGCAGCGGGCGAGAGCTTTTGCAGGAATCCGCCGGCTCGCGGGGTGCGGCAGGTTGCTTTGATTGCGGGTTCTTGGGCGGTGTGCATGGCTTGCTCCTTAAGAGTTGGTATCGCTTTCGCGGGTGACTTCTTCAGCAAGGTATTGGGTCCACGGGGTGCTGGTTACCAGTTCAGCGGCGGTTTGCGAGTAGATTTTGTGAAGCACGCGGATGCCGTTTGCATCCGCGTAGGTCGTGTTGCGGAGATCGATCGACAGTTTTCGGGTACTGATGGATGGCGCAAGGGTCGACCAGGTTCGGTCGAGCTCAGCGGCCCACGGTCCGGTGATGCGCCCTTCCAGGATGACCGCGATCGATGCAGCGTTTTCTTCGATTGTGATTCGTAACGCCATGCCAGTGATAAGGCACGGCGCGTGCCAAACCATGGCGCGCCCCAACGGCGTACCTGTAGGTACTTGATGGAAAGTGGTTTATCGAAGCAGTTGGAGAGGAATGTGCGGAGGTCACGAAGCGGAAGTGACGAAGTGACGATGACGAGATTTCGTCACGTCGACTTCATATAGTCACTTCGCTCGATGCCGAGCTTCTTGATTTTGGAGTTCAGCGTGGTGCGTTTCAGGCCGAGCCGGGCGGCCGCGCCGGTAGGTCCGCCGATCTGGCCCTGGGACTCGCGCAGTACGCGCAGGATGTGCTCGCGTTCGGCAGCCTGCAGGGTTGGGTTCTCCCAGTCCTGATCACCTTGTGCTTCCTGGATTTCGAGTTCCGCAAGGGGAACGAAGAGCACAGGGCCGCGGGTGAGAATGACGGCGCGCTCGAGGAAATTTTCCAACTCGCGAATATTGCCGGGCCACTTCCAGCGAACCAGCGCGTCCATGGTCTCCTGAGGGATGGTCTCGATGCGCTTGCCCATGCGCCGGCTGTGGGCTTCGACGAAGTGGCGAACCAGAATGGGAATGTCGCCGGTGCGTTCGCGGAGCGGCGGAGAGAAGACGGGGAAGACCTTGAGCCGGTAGTAGAGATCGCTGCGGAACTGCTTGTCGGCAACCATCTGGGCGAGATCGCGGTTGGTGGCGGCGACCAGGCGGACGTTTACAGGGATGGGCCGGCTGCCGCCGAGGCGCTCGATCTCCTTCTCCTGGAGTGCGCGCAGGAGTTTGGGCTGGAGGTCAAGCGGAAGCTCGCCGACTTCGTCGAGGAAAAGCGTGCCTTCGTGGGCGAGTTCGAGGCGGCCGATCTTGCGTGCGATGGCACCGGTGAACGCGCCTTTCTCGTGACCGAAGAGTTCGCTCTCAATCAGGCCGGCGGGAATGGCTGCGCAGTTGATCTTGATGAAGGTGCGGTCGCTGCGCGGGCTGAGCCGGTGAATCGCGCGCGCGAGCAGTTCCTTGCCGGTGCCGGTTTCGCCCTGGATGAGGACGGTGGCGTCGGTGGGAGCTACCGTTTCAATTTCGCGGAGGACGAGGCGCAGGCCCTTGCTTTCGCCGACGACATCGTCAAAGCGCCGTTCCAGGTTGATCTCCTCTTCGAGATATCGCTTCTCCTGGCCGAGACGGTCGCGCAACTCCTGAATCTGGCGGAAGGCAATCGCGTTGTTGACGGCCATGGCCACCTGGTCGGCCATCTGGACGAGGACTTCAGCCTCGCGCTGGGAGAAGGTAGACTCCAGGCGGCTGGCGATCATCATGGTGCCGATGACTTCGCCGCGGTGGACCAGCGGTACCCAGCAGCCGGATTGCATGCCGATGGAGGTGAGGTGGCTGATGGTCTCGGGGGCGAAGGGAGAACCTTCCATGCGCTCGACGATGACCGGCTCGCGGGTACGAAAGGCCTGGCCGGCGGGCGAATTCTGCAAGGGAAGGCGCACCTCTCCGCGCTGGGTGCCTTGCTCGTCGGCGCTGAGGAAGTTCGCGATGAGCTGGTTCGTGGCGGGATCGTAGAGGGCCAGGGTAGCGGCGTCGTGGGGAATGAGCTCACCGAGGCTGGCGGAGATGGCGCCGAGCAGCTTGCGCACGTCCATGTTGGCCAGCAGTGCGGTCGAGAGCTGCAGCATCATCGCCTCTTCGGCGCGTTTGCGGTCGGTAAGGTCGCGGGTGACCTTGGCGTAGCCGGTGATCGCGCCGGAGGAGTCGCGAGTGGCGGTGAGGATGATGTCGGCCCAGAAGCGCGAGCCATCCTTGCGGACGCGCCAGGACTGCTCCTCGATGCGTCCGCGCGCGGCGGCAAGGCGCAGCAGTTCGGCCGGCCGGCCGCGGTCGATATCCTCCTGGGTGAAGAAGCGGGAGAAATGCTTGCCGAGAATCTCGTCTGCCGTGTAGCCCTTGATGCGTTCGCCGCCGGGGTTCCAGGTGACGATATTTCCGTCGCGATCGAGAAGATAGAGGGCGTAGTCGCGGACACTCTCGATGATGGAACGCAACTGCTGGTCGTTCAGGCGCAGGGCTTCCAGTGCGGCGCGCTGCTCGGTTACGTCGCGCACAAAGCTCATGACCATGGGACCGAAGACCGTGTCGATGGGCCTGAGCATGATGTCGACGGGGAACTCGGTGCCGTCCTTGCGCAGGGCAAAGAGGTTCATGGCCGCGCCCATCTGCCGCGTGCGGGGATGGGCGGAGTAGTTTTCCCGGTGGCTGGGATGGCGGGTACGGAATCGAGCGGGCACGAGGTTGTCGATGGACAGCCCGATCAGCTCGGAGGGTTCGTAGCCGAAGAGCTCCGCGGTGCGCTGGTTCGCTGCGCGAATGATTCCCTCTGCGTTGGTGACGAGGATGGCGTCGGGAGATACGTTGAAGAGGCTCCCGGACGCGAATTGCGCAAACTCCGCCAGGACCGGTTCCGACTCCCGCTTATCGTCGAATTGCGACCAGTCGAATGGCGTCATGATTGAATGGGCGATGGGGCAATGCCGGGGACGGGGTCGGAAGGGGCCATAGGCATGTTGCGCAAGCGTTCTCCTGTAGCAGCGAAGATGGCGTTACCAACGGCAGGGGCGAGTCCGACCAGGCCGGTCTCGCCGGCCCCGGCCGGAGCGATGTCCTTGCGGTCGATGAGGACGATCTCGACCTGGGGCGTGTCGCTAAAGCGGGGAAGGCGATAGCTCTCGAAGTGCGGGTTGAGGATGCGGCCGTCCGAGAACCGGATGGCTTCAAACAGCGCGCCGCCGATACCCTGCACGATAGCGCCCATGTTCTGGTTGCGCAGGCCGTCGGGATTGACGACGGCGCCGGACTCCCAGGCGCTGACCACGCGGACGATGTGGACTTTTTTGGTTGCGGGATCGACGGCGACCTCGGCACAGGTGGCGACGTGCCCGCCTTTTTCCATGCCGCAGGCGAGGCCGAATCCGCGGGTCGGTGTGGACTTGCCTGGGGCCCAGCCGAACTTGTCGGCGGCGGCGTTGAGGACGGCGAGCAGGCGCGGCTCGGTGAGGTTCTTGTGGCGGAAGGCGAGCGGATCCATACCGACAGCGTGGGCCAGTTCGTCCATGAACGACTCGCGCGCGAAGTGGTTGGCGGTAGAGGCAAGCGCACGGTAGGAGCCTATGCGCAGGGGCGACTTGGACGCGTGGTATTCGGTAACCGGACTGGTTACGTTATAGGGCGTCGGGAGGCCGGCGTTGCCGGAGTTGTAGTTGTGATGCTCCCAGGAGACGAGCGTGCCATCGTGCAGGATGGAGGCCTTGAGTTCCATGAGGCCGGCGGGACGGAAGTAGGCCCAGGTGAACTCCTCTTCGCGGGTCCAGACCAGCCGGACGGGCGCACCGGCGCCTTTAGCCAGGCGCGCAGCTTCAACGGCTGCGTCGCCGGTGTGCTTGCCGCCGTAGCCCGAGCCCATGTCGGGCTGAATGACGCGGACCTTGCTGGGGTCGAGATGGAACGCGGCGACTAGTTCATCCTTGACGCCGAAGGGGCGCTGCGTGCCGGTCCAGACAGTGAGCTTGCCGCTGGCGTCCCATTGAGCGACGGCGGCGCGAGGTTCGAGCGGGGCGTGCGCGATGTACTGGACGGTGTAGGACTGGGCGAGTTCGATGGCGTTGTCCGAAGATGGCGCGGCTGCGGCTGCCGCGGGCTGGGAGGCCACGTTCGGGCGCGCGCCACCGCGTGGCGATTCGGAGTTGGTCTTGAGGTAGTCGAAGATGTTCTGGTTGGAGGGCTGCGCAGAGACGGTCCACTTGGCCTTGATGGCGGCGAGAGCTTCTTCGGCGTCCCATGCACTGGGAGCGACGACGCCGATAAAGTCGCCGTCGCGGACGAGCTTGACGCCGGGCATCTTCTCGGCGGCGGAGGTGTCGATGGAGTCGAGCGTGGCGTTGTAGCCGGTGGCGCGCAGGACCTTGCCGAACATCATGCCGGGGAGCGAAATGTCGGAGGGATATTGATGCTTTCCGGTTACAAAATCACGGCCATTGGCCTTGGGGACGGGCGTGCCGGCGATCTTCCAGTCTCGCGGGGCGAGCAGCGGGGCGTTGGCGGAGACGGTGGTGACGAGCTTTTCGCCCTTGGTGAGCTGGCCGTAGGTGAGCGACTGGTTGGCGTTGGGCGCGGTGACTTTGCCGGCGCCGACGATAAGGGCTGCGGCGTCGCAGCTCCACTGTTTGGCGGCGATTTCGACCAAGGCCTGGCGGGCGGCGGCGGCCATGGTGCGCAGGCGCGGGCCCATCTGCGGCGTGGACTGGCTGCCGAAGGTGCCCATGTCGTAAGGCGTAAGATCGGTGTCGCCCATGACCATGGTGATGGCGTCGAAGGGGACCATGAGTTCGTCGGCGACTTGCTGCGCGAGCGAGGTGCGGATGTTCTGGCCGACCTCAACCTTGCCGGTGAAGACGGAGATGCGGTTGTCGGCGGCGATGTGGATCCAGGCGGAGACGTCGCTGGGCACCTGCTGGCGGCCGCCACCGAAGCCGCCGCCGCCGCGGCCGGACTCCTGGGCTGAGGACTCGCCGGTGAGGCAGACGAGCAGGCCGCCGCCGAAGAGCTGGAGGAAGGTGCGGCGATCGAGCGCGAAGCAGCGCGGGGCGTTGATTGGATCGGGCAGCGTGATCTCGGGCGTGTCGGTGAGGAGCGTGCTCATCGGGCGGCTCCTTTCCCCGAGGTCGCGGCGAGTGTGGAGGCTCGCTGGACGGCGGCGATGATGCGGGGGTACGTGCCGCAGCGGCAGACGTTGCCGTTCATGCTGGAGACGATCTGGGCTTCGGTGGGACTCGGCGTTACCTTCAGCAACGCGGTCGCGCGCATGATCATGCCGGAGGTGCAGTAGGCGCACTGGAAGGCGCCTTCGTCGAGGAAGGCCTGCTGCACGGGAGTGAGTTGGCCGTGCTGCTCCAGACCTTCGATGGTGGTGATCTTCGCACCCGCGGCTTCGGACATCAGAGTCTGGCAGGACTTGACGGCGTGGCCGTCGAGCAGGACGGTGCAGGCGCCGCACTCGCCCTCGCCGCAGCCGTACTTGGTTCCGGTGAGCGCGAGGCGGTTGCGCAGGACGGAGAGCAGGGTCTCGTCGCCGGGCGCATCGACGTTGGTGTCGACGCCGTTGATGTGCAAGGTCAAGGTACTCATCCTGAACTCCCACTGTGCCTCGGCCTGGCAACAGGTTTCCCTATAGAAAGGTCGGGGCGAACATTGGCAGTAGGATACGCTATCGGCGCATGGGTTGTATCCAGCACTCCGAGAGCCGCGAGGGCGTTCCCGGGGTGAGGATTACCGTCGAGACCTGCTGCTCGGGTGAGGAGCAGGCGGGGCGTGGTGTTGTTCCACTCGGGGCGCAGCCGGGCGGACGTACGGACGCGCGTAGGGATGCACGTAAGCGCCGCGGTTAACGTAGGTGCGCGCCCAGGGCCGGTGGTCGATGAGGAGCGTGTGCGCACCCCAGCCGAAGCCGGCGCCGAACCAGCCGAAGCGTCCGAAGGAGAGGCCGAGGGTGACCGCGGGACCGAAGCGGATGGCTCCGCCGACGAAGAAGCCGGGGCGCGGCGGGCCGAAGACGATGAACGGATCGTAGATGGGGACGTAATAGAGGTACGGGTTGAAGGGCTGGATTTCGACGTATCCGCCCTGATCGATGACATCGATATCGGAGTTGGAGGCGAGGTAACCGTAGCTGTAGGCCTGGCGGCGCAGGCGCTGGACGGCGTCCATAACGTCGTCGCGCTGGACCAGGACGGCGTTGCCGAGCTGGCCGGTCCAGTCGGGGTCGCGGGCCATCATGTCGAGCACGGACGGGAAGGGAAGCAGGGCGAGGACGCTGGGATCCCAGGGCAGGTTGTCGGCGGTGATGGCGGCGCTGAGGGCGTCGCCGTGGATGTAGCTGTGCTCGTCGGCCCACTTGGCGGCGTCGGGGATCTCGTCCCAGTAGGTGGCCGCGGTGAGGGTCTGGGCGAGCAGCGGGTCGGGATAGAGGGCGATTCGGTTGACAAGCTGGTCGAGCTGCGCGGGCGGGAGCGGCGCGGGCGCGGGCTGGCCCTGCTGCGCGAGTTGGTTGTAGTCGGGCGGGGCGGGCGGCTGGCTCTGGTCGGGCGCGGGCGCGGAATACTGCGGCTGCTGGGAATCCGGCGGCGGCGCGGAGGGCGGCTGGCGGACGATGGGCGCCTGGGCGAAGGCGAGTGTGGTGAAGGCAAAGGCGATGGCGGCTGAAAGAGATCTTGCGAAAGCGTTCATTGTTTCCCCGTTTATGGCCTCAAGCGGCCAATCTATCTACTGTGCGGTTGGATGCCGCATGCATTGAAGTAGACGCGAAATCAGTGGGGAAGTTGTGGCGATTACAATCCGGGGAGGTGGAGGGAGGCAGGGAATGGAGATCAAGCGAGTTGGGACGCAGGCATCGGTGAAGGGGCCGGCGGAGTGGTTTACGGGGACGGTGCGGATCGATCCGCTGTTTCAGGCGCCGGAGCCGGCGCGGGTGCAGGGGGCGAGCGTGACGTTTGAGCCGGGAGCGCGGACGGCGTGGCACACGCATCCGCTGGGACAGACGCTGATTGTGACGGCGGGGTGTGGCTGGGCGCAGCGGATGGGCGGGCCGGTGGAGGAGATTCGGCCGGGAGATGTGGTGTGGTTCGCGCCGGGCGAGAAGCACTGGCATGGAGCGGCGCGGACGACGGGCATGACGCACATCGCGGTGCAGGAAAAGCTGGACGGCAAGGTGGTGGATTGGATGGAGCAGGTGAGCGAGGAGGAGTATCGGCGATAGGCATCTAGCTGAGGCTCTTGCCGGCGGTTTGCAGGGCGGTGAGGAGGATGCTGGCGCGGCGGAGGTCGATCTGGTCGGCGGCGATGAGGCGAATGAGCTGGCCGAGAGAGCGCTGGAGTTCGTCGCGGGTGGTGGGCGGCGGGAGGGTGAAGGACCGGCGGGCGAGGCGGCGGGCGCGGATGCTGGCGCGGCGCTGGTTGCGGCTGGGGGCGTGCGGGCGCGTGGGGTGGTGGTAGAAGCAGAAGGACTGGCCGCGGAGGGCGGGCGAGCCGCAGAGGTGGGTGGGCGCGGCGTCGGTCGCAGGGAAGACGTGGCTGCAGAGGGGGCGGATTTCACGGTTTGGGTTGGGCTGGGTGGTTGTACGGTGCATTGGGATACCCCCTCCCTGGGGTACTTTTTCTGGCAAAGTCTAGTGGCGGCTGGGCTTAGGGTTCTGTATATACTCGGTATATACCTCGATGTATATACTTTCCGTTGGGCTGGCCGGGTGAGGTTTCTTCGAGTGTACCTTTTCGGTCAAAGTATAGTAGCGGTGAGACTTAGGTCTGGGCCTGGTCTGGTTGACTTACCCGGAGGTCGGCGTTGACGGCAAGGCTTGCCGGGTTAAATGCGATAACCCGGCAGAGTGCCGGGCTACGAATAAAGTTCTCCTAAGTTAAGTATACGAGGTGGTGTCAAGGATTTGGCTGTGGAGAATTGGGCAAGTGGTTGATGGGATGCAGGCTGCGGGTTGAAAATCGATGTTGGTCGTTGTTGGTGGTGTGGCCGCATCGAAGTTGGACCCCAGCTTAGCTGAACAGGAATTCTTTGGTGCGGAGTTCTTTTATGGTGTCGCGGAGTTTGGCGGCAGAAAGGGGCGGACGGTTACGGTGGTATGGGCTTGGTGGCAGGTCCTTCGACTGCGCGCTTCGCGCTCCGCTCAGGATGACGAGGTTTACAGTAGGGGCAAAAAACGAGTGTGCGAGGGGTTCCTCCGCCTTCGCCCAGGATGACGAGCTTTTTGGGGGTAGAGCATAGCTCAGTGCGACGATTCTCCGTTGCGGGGTATGAAGCTTAGGGGTTCATTCTTTCGTGGGTGGTGATGAACGTCCAGCCCCATTGGGCGGCGAGGTCTTTGAATTCGGGGTTCAGGGTGCGGATAAGGTTGAGTTTCTTTTCGCGGCGCCAGCCTTTGAGTTGCTTTTCGCGGGCGATGGATTGGAGGATGCTTTCGTGGCCTTCGTAGTAGAGGAGGCGGGTGCAGTTGTATTGCTTGGAGAAGCCTTCGAAGGTGTGGTTTTTGTGTTGGTGGGTTCGGGTGTACATGTCGCTGGTGACGCCGATGTAGAGAACGCCGGTTGTGCTTCCCATGATGTAGGTGTAGCCGCGTTTCATGGCTGTCCCTTGCGAAGCTCGGTGGTTGAAAAGGGTCGGAGGGTTGCTGTGGTGCGGGCTTGGTGGCAGGTCCTTCGACTACGGCTCGCAAAAGCGCGAGCCTTCGCTCAGGATGACGAGTGTAATTGGTAGGTTAAGAAAAGCAAAGGGGGGCTAACTGAATAGGAATTCTTTGGTGCGGAGGTCGCGGATGGTGTCGCGGAGTTTTACGGCTTTTCGTCCTTCGACTCCGCTGCGCTCCGCTCAGGATGACATTAGCTAAATAGAAACTCTTTGGTGCGGAGGTCGCGGATGGTGTCGCGGAGTTTTACGGCTTTTTCGTCCATTCGACTCCGGGCTGCGCCCTCCGCTCAGGATGACGGTTAGCTGAACAAAAATTCCTTCGTTCTCAGCTCCTTTATCGTATCCCTCAACTTCACTGCCTTCTCGAATTCGAATTTTTTGGCGGCTTCGCGCATGTCGGATTCGAGGTTGGCGATGTAGGTGTCTAGTTCGGCCTGGGTGGCGAAGTCGGGGATGCCGGCGGTTTCTTCGACGAGGTCGGCGTAGTCGGCGGCGACGATGCCGGCGAGAGCCATGTCGAGCGGGCGGATGATGGACATGGGCGTGATGCCGTTCTCTTCGTTGAAGATTTCCTGGCGCTCGCGGCGGCGGTTGGTTTCGTCGATGGCGCGCTGCATGGATTCGGTCATCTTGTCGGCGTAGAGGATGGCGCGGCCTTCGATGTGGCGGGCGGCGCGGCCGATGGTTTGGATGAGGGAGCCCTGGGAGCGGAGGAAGCCTTCCTTGTCGGCGTCGAGGATGGCGACGAGGGAGACTTCGGGGAGGTCGAGGCCTTCGCGGAGGAGGTTGATGCCGATGAGAACGTCGTACTCGCCGCGGCGGAGGTCGCGGAGGAGCTTGATGCGCTCGAGGGTTTCGATTTCGGAGTGCATGTAGCGGCAGCGGACGCCGACCTCGGTGTAGTAGTTGGCGAGGTCCTCGGACATGCGTTTGGTGAGGGTGGTGACGAGGACGCGCTGGTGGAGGTCGGCGCGAGTGCGGATTTCGGCGAGCAGGTCGTCGATCTGGCCCTTGACGGGGCGGATTTCGACTACGGGGTCGACTAGGCCGGTGGGACGGATGATCTGTTCTACAACTACACCTGCAGACTTAGTCAGTTCATAAGGGCCGGGGGTGGCGGAGACGTAGATGATCTGGCCGGTGCGGGACTCGAACTCCTCGAACTTGAGGGGGCGGTTGTCCATGGCGGACGGCAGGCGGAATCCGTAGTCGACGAGGTTTTGCTTGCGGGAGCGGTCGCCGTGCCACATGCCGTGGAGCTGGGGGACGGTGACGTGGGACTCGTCGATGAAGAGGAGGTAGTCGCGGGGGAAGTAGTCGAGGAGCGTGGGGGGTGGTTCGCCGGGAAGACGGCCGGAGAAGTGGCGGGAGTAGTTCTCGATGCCGTGGCAGTAGCCGACGGACTTGATCATTTCGAGGTCGAAGCGGGTGCGCTGGTGAATTCGCTGGGATTCGACCAGGCGGCCTTCCTTTTCGAGGTAAGTCTCCCATTCGCCTAGCTCGGCGAGGATGGAATCGACGGCGGTGCGCTTGCGCTCGGGCTGGACGACGTAATGGGACTTGGGGTAGATGGGCAGGCGGGAGTATTTCTGGCGGACGGTGCCGAAGAGCGGGTCGATCTGCGAGAGGGAGTCGATCTCGTCGCCGAAGAGCTCGATGCGGTAGGCGTTGTCGTCGTAGGTGGGGTAGACCTCGATGATGTCGCCGCGGACGCGGAAGGTGCCGCGGCGGAAGTCGACGTCGTTGCGATCGTAGAGGATTTCGACCAGGCGCTTGGTGATGTCTTCGCGCTTGATGCGCTGGCCTTTTTCGAGGAGGAGGAGCATGCCGTAGTAGGCTTCCGGCGAGCCGAGGCCGTAGATGCAGGAGACGGAGGAGACGATGATGCAGTCGCGGCGCTCGAATAGGCTGCGGGTGGCGGAGAGGCGGAGCTTGTCGAGCTCCTCGTTGATGGTGGCTTCCTTCTCGATGAAGAGGTCGCCGGCGGGGATGTAGGCTTCGGGCTGGTAGTAGTCGTAGTAGGAGACGAAGTACTCGACTGCGTTGTGAGGGAAGAAGGATTTGAATTCGTGGTAGAGCTGGGCGGCGAGGGTCTTGTTGTGCGCGAGGATGAGAGCGGGGCGCTGGACCTCTTCGATGATCTTGGCCATGGTGAAGGTCTTGCCGGAACCGGTGACGCCGAGCAGGACCTGGTCCTTCTCGCCGGCGGCGAGGCCAGAGACAAGCTCGGAGATGGCCCGGGGCTGGTCGCCCTGGGGCTTGTAGGTGGTGGCGAGCTGGAAGTCCATCTTTGTAGGATAACTTCAGGGAACAGGGAACAGGGAACAGGGGGCAGGATGGGCGTGACGGAGCTTTGGCTGGTTCGGCATGGGGAGACGGAGTGGAGCGCGGAGGGAAGGCACACAAGCCGGACTGACCTTCTGCTGACGGAGCACGGGCGGGAGCGGGCGGCGGTGCTGGGGAAGTTTCTGGCGGGGACGAAGTTTGCGGCGGTGCTGCGGAGCCCGATGCTGCGGGCGAAGGAGACGTGCGAGATCGCGGGGTTCGGCAACGTGGCCGTGGTGGACGACGGGCTGAAGGAGTGGGACTACGGCATTTACGAGGGCCGGACGACGGAAGAGATTCAGACGGAGATTCCGGGGTGGAGTGTGTGGAAGGACCCGATCATCGGCGGCGAGACGGTGGAGCAGGTGGGGGCGCGGGCGGATGGGGTGATTGCGCGGGCGCTGGCGGCGGTTGCGACCGATACAGACGCGGTGGTGAATGTGGCGCTGTTTGGGCATGCGCATATTTTGCGGATTCTGGCGGCGCGGTGGATTGGGCTGGACGCTCGGGATGGGGCGCTGTTCGCGCTGGGGACGGGGAGCGTGAGCGTGCTGGGGTGGGAGCGGGAGACGCGAGTGATTCAAAGGTGGAATCGGGGGTTTGAGGAGTAAGGTTCTAGTTGCTAGTTGCGAGGAAAAGAATGCGCTGGGGAATGCGATTTGCGGTGATGGTTGCAGCGTTGTTGACGATGGCGGACGGGGCGCGGGCGCAGAAGGGCGTGGCGTTTGAGCGGGCGGAGCATTTGCGGCGGGGAGTGAACCTGAGCAGCTTTTATGCGCAGACGCGGGACTTGTCGCAGGCGCGGCTGGATGCTTATATGTCGGTGGCGGACATGCAGGCGCTGAAGGCGATGGGGTTCGACCATGTGCGGCTGAGCATCAATCCGGCGCTTCTGATCCGCGAACCGAAGACGGGGGCGCTGCGGCCGGCGGCGATGGCGCAACTGGACAAGACGGTGCAGCAGTTGACGGACGCGGGGTTGAACGTAATTCTCGACATCCACGCCGAGGAGGATTGGAAGGCGGCGCTACTGCACGGGGACGATGGCGCGGCGAGTTTGTTCGCGTTTTGGGAACAATTCGCGGGGCACTATGCGAAGAGCGATCCGGAGCGGGTGTACTTCGAGATTCTGAATGAGCCGTCGATGGACGATATGTATCGCTGGGAGGGGATTCAGGACCGCGCGGTGGCGGCGATAAGGAGCGTGGCGCCGCGGCACACTATTATTGCGACGGCGGCGGCGTGGGGGCACCAGGATGGGCTGCTGGCGATGGAGCCGGTGCGGGATGAGAACGTGATCTATACCTTTCACGATTACGATCCGATGTGGTTTACGCACCAGGGAGCGACGTGGTCGACGGCGGCGTGGGCGTTTTTGCATGGGGTGCCGTATCCGTCGACGCCGGAGAATATCCAGGCAGTGCTGAGCGAGGAGCCGGATGAGCGGGTGCGGCTGCAACTGGAGCGGTACGGCGAGGACCGCTGGGGACCGCAGCGGGTAGAGGCGGAGATTGCGGCGGTGGCGCAGTGGGCGCAGGAGCGCGGTGTGCCGCTCTATTGCGGGGAGTTTGGCGCGTTCAAGGAGCACAGCGATCCAAAGATGCGGGCGGCGTGGATCAACGACACGCGAACCTCTCTGGAGCGGCACCATATCGGTTGGGCGATGTGGGACTACGACGGCAACTTCGGGTTGGCGACGAAGGGCAGCGATGGGATGGTGTTCGATCCGGATGTGCTGCGGGCGCTGGGTATGGGGAAATAGTTGTTAGTAGCAGGTTGCAGGTTGTCAGTGGGAACGGCCCGGTAGAATTGCGGTATGGTTCCGAGGTTGTTGGTGTTCGATCTGGATGGGACGCTGGTGGATTCGCAGGAAGATCTGTCCAACTCAGTAAATGCGATGCTGGCGCACCTGGGCAAGCCGGAGTTGCCGCACGCAGTGATTGCCGGCTACATCGGCAATGGGGCGAGCATGCTGGTGCGGCGGGCGCTGGGCGATCCGGAGGGCGATGTTCACGACGACGAATATGTGACCGAAGCGCTCACATATTTTCTGGATTACTACCGCATTCACAAACTGGATTTCACCACCGTGTACGACGGCGTGGTTGCGGCGCTGGACGCGATTCGCGCGGATTTTCCGGGGATCGCGATGGCGGTGTTGACCAACAAGCCGGTGCGGCCATCGCGGGACATCTGTGCGCACTTCGGGCTGGACCGGTATTTTTTCCAAAACTACGGCGGCAACAGCTTTCATACCAAGAAGCCCGATCCGGCGGGGCTGCTGGCGCTGATGGCGGAGGCCTCGGCGCTGGTTCCCGATGCCGCTCCGATTGGGCCGGGTGAAACGGTGATGATTGGCGACTCGGATGTGGATGTATTGACAGCGCGGAACTGCGGGGCATGGGCGATTGGGTGTGCGTATGGAATGGCTCCGCATAGTCTTGCGGCGGCGGTGCCGGATGCGCTGGCAAACGCGCCGGGGGACTGGCCGGGAGCACTGCGGGCGCTGGCTGGGGCGACGATCGCACGCTGAATGCAGCAAAGAAGTTGTAGAGGTTGTTCAAAATTGGACAGCGCGCCAGGCCGTGCTGCGCCAGGATCAAAGCTATGCCTGTGTTTTGCGGGCATTACCGCCATGTCGCCTGGGCCAAAGTCATGTGATGCCTATCACAGGCAATGAGTAATTCTACGTTCTAATCTTGGTGCAACTCGAACAAGGGTTCGGCGAACGACTAGCGGTTTCCGGACAACTGAGTTTGGACTGCTGGTTCCGCGGAGGATTGAATGAAGCGTTTCATATTTTGTATAGCGTTGATCGCATTACTACCCGTGCTTTCGCGGCCAGGGTACGCTGCGGGTGGGACCAAGCAGGCAGCCGTGGCGCAGAAGGCCGAGGCTGCGAACCCCGCCGATTTCGTCGGCTCGGAAGTTTGCGAGACCTGCCACGCCGAGGTGGCGAAAAAGTTCGAAGGCAACCCGCATAACAAGATCACGCTGACGCATGGCGCGGGGACGGCTTGCGAAAGCTGCCACGGACCAGGGAAAGCCCACGTGGAGGGTGGCGGCGATGTGACCAAGATCAAGCAACTCGCCAAGATGACTCCGGCGCAGGTGAGTGAGACCTGCCTGGGCTGTCACGCGGGCGCGCATCCGAACTTCCCGCGCTCGCCCCACGCCAAAGCCGGCGTTGGTTGCGTGAGCTGCCATAGCATCCATGCCGGGAACACCGAGGACGCGCTGTTGAAGGCTTCGCAGCCGCAGCTTTGCTTCCAGTGCCATGCGGACATAAAGCCGCAGTTCTCCATGCCGTTCCACCACAAGGTGAACGAGGGCCTGGTGAAGTGCAGCGATTGCCACGATGTTCACGGGACCTTCGGGGCCAACAATATCAAGTCGACGGCCGACCAGAACAATATCTGCACCAAGTGCCACGCGGAGACGCGCGGACCGTGGGTGTTTGAACATGCGGCGATCAAGGGCGAGGGCTGCACGGGTTGCCACTCTCCGCACGGCTCGCAGAATCCGCGGCTGCTGAACGTGGCCAACATCAACCAACTGTGCAACCAGTGCCACAGCCCGGTTGGAGCGTCTACGGTCCACGGGATTAACGCAGGGTCGGCGGAGCGCCAGCCGTGCATCAACTGCCACACCTTCATACATGGTTCCAACATCAACCCGGCTTTCCTGCGGTAAGGAAGTCGCTGCGCCGTCCGGCGAGGGTCGGACGGCGTGGCCCGGATTATGCAGCAACGGTTTTACGCAGAAGCAGATGATTTTGAAGTAGCGGAGTTTTTCAAGTGAGGCTTGAGATGATGAAGATCGATCGGTTTTCCGGGCTGCCCATCATGGGAGTGGCCGTTGCACTGATGATGGCGGGCATGGCGGTGGCGCAGACACCGGATGCGCCCCCGGTGGTCCAGAACGGATTTGTGGTCCACAACACGGTGGATCTGGGTGGACACCTGGCCAACATCTCGGGCAGCGGGGACATGTACGACACGCTGGTGAATGTTCACAGCGGGCCGCGGGTGCTGGGGCAGAGCTTCACGATGCATGCGGTTCCGGGCACGAAGCACGCGCTGATGGATGACCTGACGCTGTTCAGCGGCGGGTTCGGCGGCGATCCGAACAACTTCGCCAAGATGGATATCTCCAAGGGCAAGTGGTACGAGTTTTCGGGCATGTTCCGGCGCGACCGGCAGTATTTTGACTACGATCTGCTGGGCAGCGTGAACCTGCCGACGGTGCAGATACCCTACTCCCAGACAACAGGTGTAACGGCTCCAACGGGCGCTCCGTCGCTGGCGTGGACGCAGCCCACCGATTCGCCGGTGATGTTCAACACGGTGCGCCGGATGACGGACCTCGACCTGACGATTCTGCCGCTGTCGAAGGTGACGTTCCGGGTCGCATACTCGCACAACATCTTTCAGGGGCCGACCGTGACTCCGGGCAGGTCAATCGGCAAGTACGACAACCTGCTGGATGAGTATCAGCGCAACGGCACGGACGACTTCACGGGCGCAATTGACTGGAAGCCCTGGACGCATACCAAGATTACGTATGAGGAGGAGGTCGACCACTACAAGGCGGACTCGTACTTCACGCTGGATCCGAGTACTTTCAACGCGCAAGAGGCGGATGGAACTCCGGTTTCGCTGGGCAATTACGACGCGACCTACAGTGCTACCGCGCCCTTTCCTTACTCAAGCGCTGCGTGCAACACGGGCAGCATGGGGAGTGCCTATACTCCTGCGACGACTACTCCTCCTGCTCCTGCCAGCTACACCATTTTCACGGCCTCGAACATTCCCGGTGGCTTGCCGATCGTGAATGCGGCGTGCGACGCGGTGACGAGCTATTTCCGGTCGCAGCCGACGCGGATTATCTATCCGACGGAGATTCTGCGGCTGCAGAGCACGAGCATCAAGAACGTCTCGCTGAACGGCGACTTCCGCTACATGGTAGGGAACAGCAATCTGGCCAACTACTACGAGAACTTCAACGGTCTGGACGGAACGATCCGGTCGGCGACGACGACGGGGCATGCGACCGCGCAGAGGCGGGTTGTCGCTCTGGATTATGGCATGACCTGGAACGCGACCAAGACGATCAGCCTGGCGGACCAGGTGACCTACACCAATTTTCACCAGCCCGGCAACACCACGATCACGGGTTCCACGTTGACCACGCCCACTACGGTGGTGGCCGGGAACAATGGCTACGAGACTATCAACTACGCGGGTACGCTGAATACCGGGGCCATTTTCAGCATTTCCGGGAACCCCACCGCCGGCGTACCGCTCTACGCTTACTTCGGTCTGCGGTACCTGACGAACAACGCCACCGTGAGCTGGGACGTGTCGCCGCGAGCGACGTTCGCTCTGACCTATCGCTACCAGTCACGCGCCATTCTGCAGACCAGTGGGACCGGTCCGCTGGAAAACCTGGTTGGAGTTGACGAGAACGGCGCAATTCTGAATGCGTCGCTGCGGCCCACCAACCACTGGGACCTGAATGGCACGGCAGATTTCTCGTACAGCGACAACGCGTTCACTCCGATCAGTCCGCGGCAACTGCGGCACTACCGCATCCACACCACGTACCGGCCGACGACCTGGGCGACGGTTTCGGGCGCGTTCAACGACCTGGAACGGCATAACAACACCTACAACACGGGCACGGCGAATCTGGACGGGCCGCTCGACCACGTCGATCACAGCCGGGTGGTGAGCATGGGGTTGGTGCTGACGCCGAACGAGCACTACGGGTTCGATTTCAACTACTCGTACAGCGATGTGTATACGTCGACCAACATCTGCTACCTGAGCGGCGCCTTCACGGGCACGGCCGGCACCGCTCCTTCCTTTCCCGGCGCGGCTTCCACCAACAGCGCGGGTACCGCCAACCTGTGCCCGAGCCTGCTGACGGACTGGGGCCCGACCAAGGACTTCATGGATGCGCCGACGCAATATGCATCCATGGCGCTGACACTGTCACCTTCGAAGGCGATTCACTCGGATATCGGGTATCGCATCAGCGCGGTGAGCGGCAACCAGTTCTTCAACGATGCACAGGAAGTGAACGGATCGTTGCAGTCTGCTTACCAGTCTCCGTTTGTGAACGTTGCGTGGACGGTGAAGCCCAATTGGATTTGGAGTGCTGAATACAATTATTATGGCTACGGCGAGGGCGGCCCTTCCGGCGCACCTTACTGCAGCCTGGCCACGAGTGCAACCGCGGCAGTTGTTCCCTGCAATTCTGCTTCACTGGCAGGTCTTCCCACGGGTCTGACTGAGCCGTTTTCGGGCCTGACTGCACCGCGGAACTTCCACGCGAACAATGTGACCCTGGCGATGCACTACGAGTTCTGATCGCGGGGAAACGCATCCAACGAATGAGACAAGACGAACCGAAAGAAACCAGGAGATTGCCGATGAAGATGAGGACCGGGATTATGCTTGCCGCGATGGTGGCGGCTCCAATGACCACCGCGTTTGCCCAGTCGGGAGCAGACACCTACAAGGCCAAGTGCCAGATGTGTCACGCAGCGGATGGCACGGGCAATGCGGCCATGAAAGTTCCTTCGTTCAAAGCGCCCGCGTCGGTCAAGGCGTCGGATGCCGACTTGATTGCCGCGGTTACGAACGGCAAGGGAACAGGAACCATCAAGATGCCGGCGTATACGAGCAAGCTGACGGCTGCACAGATCAAGGATGTGGTCGGCTACGTTCGCACCCTGCAGAAGTAAGCCGGCTTGATTTGCCTGTGGGCGGGCCGATTGGGTTCAGGAGGGCGTGAGAGCTTTTCTTCTCTCCTGAGGAATCGGATCCAGCCGGGTGTGGAGGCGGGAAAACATCCGTCTCCGCACACAGGCCTTCCGGTACGCGCGGCTGCTTTCCGGTTCGACGAGTGTCTGCAACAGGATTTTGAGCAAGTGAGGTTGTGGCATGCCGGGTGAGCTGATTGCACCCGCGGGGAAGTGTTGCGTTATGAACGTGGATCGATGTAAGGCTGAGGCGTCCGGAGTTGGTTTGGGTTCGATAACTCTGGCAGCATTTGCAATTTTGCTGGCGATGAGTTTTCCCGGGGCCCTGCGCGCGCAGACTGACTGCTTATCGTGCCACGGCGACAAGACGCTGCAGGACGCTTCGGGCAAGAGCGTCGGGGTGGATGGAGACAAGTTCCACGCGAGCATCCACGGCAGCCTGGGTTGCAGCGATTGCCATACTTCGATCAAGGAATATCCGCATCCGGACAAGGTGGAGGCGGTGAAGTGCGAGACCTGCCACGCCGACCAGGCGGCGGCGATCGGCGGCAGCATTCACGCGAAGGCGAGCGCGCATCCCTGCACCAGTTGCCACGGCGACGCGCACCAAATCTTCCCCAAGGACGATCCCAAGTCGGCGGTGTATCCGCTGAACATTCCGAAGACCTGCGGCACGTGTCATGCGAACGAAGCGCTGGCGAAGAAGTACGGCCTGCAGAATGTCTATGCGACCTACATGGACTCCATCCACGGGTACGCGGTGAGCAAAGAGGGTTTGCTGGTGGCGGCGAACTGCATGAGCTGCCACGGCTCGCACAATATTCTGAGTCACAAGGACCCGAAGAGCACAACGTCCAGGGAGAACATTCCGAACACCTGCGGGGCGTGCCACGGGGGAGTGAAGGACGAATACCTTTCGGGAATCCACGGGAAGTCGTTGGCCGAGGGCAATCAGAAGGTGCCGGTATGCAGCGACTGCCACACGGCGCATGCGATTCTGCAGCCGACGGATTCGGCGTTCCGCATGCAGTCGACGCCGATTTGCGGGTCGTGCCACAAGGACCAACTGGCGACGTATCGGGATACGTTCCACTCGCAACTGGGGCTGCTGGGCGGCTACGTGGAGACGGCGCGCTGCTGGGACTGCCACGGGGCGCACGGGGTGCTGCCGGCGTCGGATCCGGCGTCGCCGGTGAACCAGGCGAACCTGATCAAGACCTGCGGCCGGTGCCATGCGGACGCGAATTTGAGTTTTGTGCAGTATCAGCCGCATGCAAATCCGCACAATCGCAAGCTGAATCCGGCGCTGTATTTCGTGCGATTGTTCATGAATATCCTGCTGTGGAGCGTGCTGAGCTTCTTCACGCTGCATACGCTGTTGTGGTTTATTCGCGCGAAGAAGGAACAGGGCCAGGACGAGGCGGCGGCGGAGGCGAAACATGACTGAAGAGACAGGTACAGTACACCCGGAGCAGCCGGTGAGCGGCGGGCAGGCCGGCCAGGCGCCAGAGAAGTACTACGTGCGGTTCACGCTGGCGCAGCGGTACCAGCACGCGGTGCTGTTCACTTCGTTCCTGGGGCTGGCGGCGACGGGTTTGCCGATGCGGTTCAGCGACAATGCAGCGGCGCGGCATCTGGCGAGCGCGGTGGGCGGCTTCGGCGCGATCCTGTTCTTCCACAAATTCTGCGCGATCGTTTTGACGCTGGCCTTCCTGTATCACCTGAAGGACATCGCGACCCGGATACTGGTGCACAAGGAAAAAGGTCTGCTGTGGGGGCCGAATTCGATGGTGGCGAACTGGAAGGACGTGAAGGACATTGTTGGCCACATTCGCTGGTTTCTGGGACTGGGGCCCAAGCCGAAGTTCGATCGCTTTGCCTACTGGGAGAAGTTCGATTACTGGGCGGTCTTCTGGGGGATGATCGTAATTGGTTTCTCAGGATATGCGATGTGGTTTGCGCCATTTTTCGCGCACTTCCTGCCGGGCTGGGCGCTGAACGCGGTGCTGGTGGTGCACGGCGAGGAAGCGCTGCTGGCCATCCTGTTTATCTTCTCGATTCACTTCGTGAACACCCATCTGCGCCCGGGGAGTTTTCCGATGGATATGGTGATCTTTACGGGCAAAGAGACGGAAGAGGAGTTCGAGAAGAAGCGGACGCTGGAGTATGAGCGGCTGGCGAAAGAGGGGAAGCTGGAAGCACGGGTTGGGGACAAGCCCGTATATTGGTGGGTGAACTTTGCCAAGGTAATTGGGTTTACGGCTATTCTGATCGGGCTGGTTCTGCTGGTGCTGACGTTGATCGGCTACTTCGGAACGCCATAAAACAAATTTAGGGGTCTGCATGTCTCAGTTCAGCAGGTTGGAGAAGAGCCTTCGCCCGATTCTGTTCTTCGGGAACAATTGGATAAGCCTGATCGGCGGGGCGCTGACGACGGCATCGGCTTTTGTGCTGATCGGGTTCTGGGTGGTGGCCATCTTCGGCCACAGCGGTTCCAACAACCCGTACGTCGGCATCGTGGTCGACCTGTTCCTGCCGGGGCTGTTCGTTCTGGGACTGCTTTTGATTCCGGCCGGCATGTGGCTGCGATGGAAGCAACTGAAGACGGCGGGCGAAGTGCCTTTGGAGTATCCGGCGCTGGATCTTAAGGACCCGTTCTTCCGGCGCGGGATTGAAGTGGTGCTGACGGCCACGTTCATCAACTTCGTGATTGTGGGCACGGCGAGCTATCGCGGGATTTCATACATGGATTCGCCGAACTTCTGCGGGCAGACGTGCCATGTGATGGCGCCGCAATGGACGGCGTACCAGGTGTCGCCGCACTCGCATGTGGCGTGCGTGGAGTGCCACATCGGGGCGGGCATCTCCGCGGCGGTACACGCCAAGGTGGATGGCACGAAGCAACTGGTGGAGGTGACCCTGAATACCTATCCAAGCCCGGTGCTGGCGCCACTTTCGGCGCTGCGGCCGGCGCGGGCGACCTGCGAGGAGTGCCACTCGCCAACCCACTTTGTGGGCGAGAAGCTGCTGGTAGAGACGATGTACGGCGACGATGAGAAGAACTCAGTGACGCACAATGTGCTGGCGCTGCACCTGGGCGGAGTGGACTCGCTCTCGCGGCAGAGCGGAATTCACGGACATCATCTGGACCAGTATGAGTATGTGGCGACCGACTCCACCGACCAGACGATTATTGCCGTGACCAAGCATAATCCGGATGGGACGACTACGCAGTATGTCAGCTCCGACTGGAAGGGGCCGATCCAGGGCGTGACGCGGACGATGGACTGCATGGACTGCCACCAGCAGGCGACGCATACGTTCCAGACGGCGGAGGACGCGATCGACGAGTCGATGACGGTGGGCAGCCCGAACCCGGCGCTGCCGTTTGTGCACAAGAAGGGGCTGGAGTTGATCCAGGCGCAATATTCGTCGCAAGCGGATGCGGCGGCGAAGATTACGGCGGGGCTGGATGACTTCTATCGCACACAATACCCGACGGTGTGGAGCGGGCAGCGAGGCGCGGTGGACGCGGCGGCGAAGAGCCTGGTGGCAATCTACCAGCGGAATGTTTTCCCGGAGATGAAGGTGACGTGGGGAACGTATACGAGCGGAATGGGGCATAGCGCGCCGGGCCACAATCCGTCGCCGGGATGCTTCCGCTGCCACGATGGGAATCATACGTCGAAGGACGGGAAGACGCTTACCAATGACTGCAGCGTATGCCACAACTTGCTGGCGAGCGACGAGGCGAATCCGAAGCAGTTGTCGGATTTGGGGATGCAGCAGTAGGGGGCGACCTCGACTATGAGCCGCGCGGTGCGAGATTGTCGCCCGAAAGGGGCGGAAAGTCTCGACACAACAGGGTTGGTGGCAGGTCCTTCGACTGCGTTTGGCGCAAAGGCGCGCCAAACTCCGCTCAGGATGACGGATTCAGGTGGGGAGCCGGAGCGGCTAGCGGGTGGCGAGTTCGTCGCGCATGGCGGACATTTCGGCGAGGGCATGCTGGTTGTTGGTGCGGTTGGCGGCGGCGATGCCGGCGTGGAGCTGTTCGAGCGCGGCTTCGGTGCGGCCGAGGGTGACGAGGGTTTGCGCGGACATCTGATAGGCGGGGACGTAGTCGGGATTGTGCTGGATGCAGGCGGCGAACTCGGCGAGGGCGAGGTCGGGATGGCCCTGGGCGAGATGCTCCATGGCGAGGCCGTAGCGGGCGAAGGCGTTGGCGGGATCGAGCTGGAGGATTTCGTTGAGCGCGGCGAGCTTGTCCATAAATGGATTGTAACGGCGGCACGGGCGAGAGGCTTAACACCGATAACACCGATTGAACCGATCAGGAACGAGCGATGGGGTGAGTTTCTTGCGGACCTGCCATGGTCTTGTTTTTGATCGGTGCTTGTCGGTGGTGATCGGTGTTAAGCCTCTGTCTGGGATTTAGAATGATGGGATGAGTGACGAGAAGGTTGGGTCGCGGACGGTGGCGGCGTCGCAGGCGGAGCGCAGCGAGATTATTTTTCCGGCGGACTCGAATGCGCTGGGGAATTTGTTTGGCGGACGGCTGATGCAGTTTATCGACCTGGTGGGGGCGGTGGCGGCGGTGCGGCATTGCCGGGCGATCGTGGTGTCGGCTTCGATGGACCACTTGGACTTTGTGGCGCCGGTGCATGTGGGTGACCTGCTGATTCTGAAGGCGAGCGTGAACCGGGCGTTCCGCACCAGCATGGAGGTTGGGGTGCGGGCGATGGTGGAGGATGCGCGCGCGGGGACGCTGCGGCATGTGTCGTCGGCGTACGTGACGTATGTCGCGGTCGACCGCGAGGGCCGGCCGGTTCCAGTGCCGTGCGTGGTCCCGGAGACGGAGCATGAGAAGCGGCGGTTTGCAGACGCGGGACGAAGAAGAGAGATGCGGGCGGAGGAGACCAAGCGGGCGAGAGAGGTGAGGGCGGCGTTGGGGGCGGGGTGGCATGTGTAAGGGTGGTCAGTGGTTAGTGGTAAGTGATTAGTAAAGGCAAGAGCAAGACAAATGCGGGGGTCTCTCCACTCCGCTGCGCTTCGGTCGAGATGACGGATTCGGTATAGGAGAGCAAGGAGAGTTTATGGGACATATGGGACATGGGGCGGCGCAGATGCCGCAGCCGCAGCCGTTGCCGGGCGTGGCGCATGTGGTGGCGGTGGGCAGCGGCAAAGGTGGCGTGGGCAAGACCACGGTTGCGGTGAACCTGGCGGTGGCGCTGGGCAAGCTGGGCTACAAGGTGGGGCTGCTGGACGCGGACGTTTATGGGCCGAATGTGCCGACGATGCTGGGGCAGACGCGGCAGCCGAACATTGTGGACGGCGACCGGATTGGGCCGCTGCTGGCGCATGGGGTGAAGTTCATTTCGGTGGGGCTGATTGCGCCGGGCGACAAGCCGATGGTGATGCGCGGGCCGATGCTGCACCAGATCATCCGGCAGTTTCTGCAGCAGGTGGCGTGGGGCGAACTGGATTTTCTGATTGTGGACCTGCCCCCGGGGACGGGTGACGTGGTGATCTCGCTGGTGCAGACGGTGCCGTTGACCGGGGCGGTGGTGGTGTCGACGCCAAGCGATGTGAGTTTGCAGGACGCGCGCAAGGCGGTCGAGATGTTCGGGCAGGTGAAGGTGGAGGTGATCGGCATCGTCGAGAACATGAGCCACTTCACGTGCCCGCACTGCCAGCAGGTGATCGACATTTTCTCCAGCGGCGGGGCGGAGCGGATGGCGCAGCAGTTCGGGCTGGAGTTTCTGGGGTCGCTGGAACTCGATCCGGCGATCCGGTCGGGCGGCGACCGCGGGCTGCCGGTGACGCTGGCGGGTGAAGAGAGCGTGATTGCCAAGCCGTTCTTCGCGGTGGCGCGGAAGGTGGCGGACCGGGCGAAGGAGATTGCCGGGGCGAGCGAGCAGATATTGGAGATTTCGTAGGGCCTAGGCGGGCGGCGGCGGCGGGCCGTGGTGGAGGAAGTTGGTGTAGCCGTCGCGGAAGCCGGTGCGGTAGGCCTGCCAGCCAGGGCGCGGGACGGGCGGGTTGCGCCAGCGGGGGTGGTGATTGAAGACCGGGGGCTGGCCGGTTTCGACGTCGCGGCGGGCGGCATCGAAGCCGTCGTGGTAGCCCTGCTGCTGGATGGCCTGGAAGTCGATGACGGGCGGAGGCGGAGCGTAGACGGGTTGGGGGTGGGAACATCCGCCGAGTAGAGCGGCGGCAAGTGCTGCAGTGATGCAAAGGGTCTTCTTCATGGTTGGCCTCCGGCGCCGGGCGCGCGGGGAGGGATGCGCGTCCGGCTAGTCTCTTTCTTGTTGAGAATCAGAGGATTCCGCGTCGCTCTGTTTCTACCGTTGCAGACCCGGCGGGTGCGGCGAAGTTGCGGCGAGGCCCAAGGATCCGGCCGGAGTTGACGGATGGAATAAAATAGGTAGAGAGGTGGTGTGCGTGGCGGAGGCGGAGCGGATAACGGCGCGGCAGCGGGCGATCCTGACGGCCGTCGTCGAAAGCTATATTGAGACGGGCGAACCGGTGGGGTCGGGGACGGTCGCGGGGGCGATCGCGCGGTTGCAGGCGGGCGGGGGCCAGAGTGCGGGGCTGAGTTCGGCGACGGTGCGCAACGAGATGGTGGAGCTGGCCAACGAGGGGCTGCTGGAACAGCCGCACACGTCGGCGGGGCGGGTGCCGACGGCGCGCGCGTTCCGGATGTACGTGGACCACTTGAGCGGGGTGAGCGGGCTGACGGGGCGGATGCTGGGCGGGGCGCAGTCCGGACGGCGCGGCCTGATTGAGTCGCAGATTGATTCGAGTTTTGAAGGGGTTTCCGGGACGCAGGCGATGCTGGAGCGAACCAGCCATGTGCTGGCGACGGTATCCAGCGGCGTGGGCGTGGCCGTGGCCCTGGTGGCCGGCGGCGACACGCTGGAGCATGTGCATTTTTCGCGGCTCGGCCAGGGACGGGTGCTGGCGGTGGTGGTGACCAGTTCGGGGTTGGTGCGGGACCGGATGCTGACGCTGCAGGCGGAGGTGACGGAACGGGAGCTGGAGGCGGCGGCGAACTTTCTGAATGAGCACTTTCGCGGATGGAGCATCGAGCGGGTGCGGGCGGAGATTGGCACGCTGGTGGAGCGGGAGCGCAGCGAGTATCAGCGGCTGCTGACCTCGGTGGAGGAGTTGTGGGCCGGGGCGGTACCGGAGGGTTTTGGGGTACAGACGGTGTATGTGGAGGGCGTTGCCAACCTGCTGGGGTCGAGCGCGGTGGGGAGCGTGGAGGATGTGGCGCGGCTGAAGGACCTGCTGGCGGCGTTGGAGGCGAAGCAGCGGCTGGTGGAGCTGCTGGACGCGTATATCGATGCGAAGCAGGAGAGTGTGCGGGTGATCTTCGACCTGGAGGAACACGCTCCGGAGATGGCCGGGCTGGTGCTGATTGCGGCGCCGGCGCGAATGGCGGGCGAGGGGCGGGGAACGGTTGGGGTGATCGGGCCGAAACGCATTCATTACGAGAACACCATGAATGCGGTTAGCTATATTGCGCAGGTGTTTGAGAGGATGCTGCATCCAAGTGCGTAAGGGACAGTTGCAGGTTACAGGTTGCCGGTTGCACGTTGATGCTGCGGTGTGCCGTGGCCGACTCGGCGAAGCTGAGATTGAGAGGGTGATATGGCGAGGCAATGGGGCAAAGGCACGGGATGGGGCGGAATCGGCAACAATAAGAAGGAAGGCAGTTCGAGGAGGAGTGGCGAGGGCATGGTAGAGGACACGATGGTGAAGGAAGCGGAAGAGAAGGCGCTGCCGGCGGAGGGCACGGAGGAGCAGACGCCTGCAGCTGGAGAGGGAAGCACCAAGGCGGTGAAGGCCGAGTTGGAACAGGTGAAAGGCGAGCGGGACCAGTTGCTGGACCGGCTGGCGAGGCTGCAGGCGGAGTTTGAGAACGCGCGGCGACGCGAGGTGAAGGAGCGGCAGGATGTGCGGGACTATGCGGTGCAGAACGCGGTGGGGCCGTTCCTGGGAGTGATGGACAACTTCCAACTGGCGCTGAAATCGGACAGCACGCGGGAGCAACTGAAGGCGGGTGTGGAACTGATTTTGAAGCAGATGGAAGAGGCGCTGAAGGGACTGCACGTGCAGCCGGTGGAGACGGTGGGGACGCAGTTCGATCCCAGAGTCCACGAGGCGCTGGGCAGCATCGAGACGGCGGAGTTTCCGGACCACCAGGTGCTGGAAGAGATACGGCGAGGATACAAGATTCGCGATAAGCTGCTACGGCCGGCGCTGGTGAGGATTGCGGCGAATAAGGCAGTGGTGAGTGAGTGAGGCAGTCGTTGGTTGCTGGTTGTTAGTTGTTAGTTGGGAAGCAAGAGCAAATGCGGGGATTCTTCGCTACGCTCAGAATGACAAGACAAGGGATCAGGCTAGAACAAGGGACCGGGTTAAAGTGGAGACTTTCTTAAGAGATGAGTGCGACGGCAAACGTGACCAAAGTTGATTTTTACGAGGTGTTGCAGGTTTCGCGGGAAGCGAGCGACCAGGAGCTGAAGGCCAACTATCGCAAGCTGGCGATGTTATACCATCCTGACCGCAACCCGAACAATCCGGAGGCGGAGGAGAAGTTCAAGGAGTGCAGCGAGGCGTACGCGGTGCTGAGCGATCCGGAGAAGCGCGCAGCCTACGACCGCTACGGCCATGCGGCGTTCCAGAACGGCGGGGGCGCGGGGAATCCGTTCCAGGGCGCGGGATTCCAGGGCGACCTGGGGGACATCTTCGGCGATCTGTTCGGCGAAATGTTCAACATGGGCGGCAGCCGGCGGGCGACGCGGGTGCAGCGCGGGCGCGACCTGCGCTACGACCTGACGCTGGAGTTTGAAGAGGCGGTGTTCGGAGTTGAGAAGGAGATCAGCATCCGGCGGCTGGAGGCGTGCGCGGACTGCGGCGGGACAGGCAGCGCGAACGGCAAGGCCCCGGCGACCTGCTCGCAATGCGGCGGACGCGGACAGGTGCGGTTCCAGCAGGGATTCTTTTCGGTGGCGAAGACCTGCGCGCGCTGCAACGGGACGGGGACGACGATCAGCGACCCGTGCCCGGGATGCCGCGGCGAAGGGTTGCAGGCGAAGAAGCACGCCATCCTGGTGAAGGTTCCGGCGGGAGTGGAGCAGGACACGCGCATTCGCTACCAGGGCGAGGGTGAGGCGGGCAAGTTCGGCGGGCCGGCGGGCGATCTGTACGTGGTGCTGAGCGTGAAGGCGCACAAGTTCTTCGAGCGCGATGGCGACGACCTGCACTGCGTAATGCCGATCTCGTTTCCGCAGGCGGCGCTGGGAACGGAGCTGCAGATCGAGACGCTGGAAGGGCCGGCGACGATCAAGATTCCGGAGGGAACTCAGAATGGGCGCCAGTTCAAACTGCGGAGCAAGGGCGTGCCGCACCTGAATGAGCATGGCAAGGGCGATTTGATTGTGGAGATTCGCGTGGCGACGCCGCAAAAACTGACCAAGGCGCAGAAGGAGCTGCTGCGGCAGTTGAGCGAAACCATGACGGTGGAGAATACGCCGACGAGCCGGGGATTGTTCGAGAAGATGAAGGATATGTTCAGTTGAAGGTTGCAGGTTGTTAGTTGCTAGTTGAAGTGTGGGCAGTTGAGCGTATGGCCGACTGCCCTTTTTCTTTGCTCAGGACGCCATTGTGGAGGCGGCGATGGCGATGGCGGCGATGGCGGCGGTTTCGGCGCGGAGGATGCGGGGGCCGAGGGTGACGTGGGTCCAGGCGGGATTGGTGAAGAGGGAGATTTCTTCGGGGGCCCAGCCGCCTTCGGGGCCGATGGCGAGGGCGAGGTTTGCGGCGCTTCGATCCCACATCTCAGAATCGAGATGTGGGGCACCCAATGCAGTGGCTAGCGACAGGGATTGCTCGGTTTCGCTGAGGAGGATGCGGAGGGGGGCGGTTTCGCGGGCGAGGGCGGCGGCGAGTGGAGTGGGGTCGAGGATGTCGGGGATGTCGGTGCGGCGGGATTGCTTGGAGGATTCGAGCGCGATGCGGCGCCAGCGTTCGGCGCGTTTGGGTGCGGCGAGGGCGAGGTGCTTCTCCGTGCGGCGGGCGAGGACGGGGGTGATGCGGGCGACGCCGAGTTCGGTGGCCTTCTCGATGGCCCACTCGAAGTGATCGAATTTGAATACGGCGAGCAGAAGATGAATAGGGAGGGCAGCGTCGGCTTCCAACTCTTCGTGCAGGATGAAGGCGACTTCGGTATCGGATACTGAGGTGATTTCGGCGCGATGGAGGAAGCCGTTGGCGACGATATCGTAGACCTGGCCGGGCTGGGCGCGGAGGACGCGAGCGAGGTGAGCGGCCTGTTCGCCGGTGAGCGCAGCGTGGGTGGGATGGCCGGTGGCAGGGGAGAAGGTGTCGGCGATGAAGCGGCGTCTCATAAAGGCAGTTGTCAGTTCTCAGTTGTCAGTTTTCAGTAGGAGCAAAGACAAAGGCAAATGCCGGGGCGGCGGCTGGGGGAGCTACTTTGGCTTGCGGCATGTTGTTCCCTACTTACTGTTCCCTGTTGCCTGATCCTTGGGGATGGTTACGGTGAGCGGTTCCTGATGGTAGAAGGCGATGGTGACGGAGTAGGACTTGCGGTTGTTCCAGTCGGCCTCGGCGACAGGGAAGTGGAGCATGACCATGCCTTCGGCGTGGTCGCCGGGCGCGATGGTGGTCTCGCGGGCCAGCGGGGGGCCGGAGAGCGGCTTGAGCGCGGGGAAGGTGACGTACATGTTGTCGAGGTCGTTCTTTCCGATGGCGCTGGCGGTGGCGGGCTCGAGGGAGTCGTCGGTCGGGGTGAGGGTTCCGGTGATGTCGTCGATGGTGAGCGGGACCCTGAGGCGGTTGTCGATGTGGACAGTGGCGAGGACGTAGAGGTCGTCCTGGGCCTGGTCTTCGTGGCCGACGACGCGGGAGAGGGACTTGAAGACGGTGTGCTCGGGCAGGACGGCGGTGTGGGTGATGGTGATGTCGGCGATGCGGTGCGGGCGGAGATAGATGTAAGAGAAGATGCCGCCGATGACGACGAAGGCAATGAGCAGAGGGACCAGGAAGTTGCGGCGTTCCGGTTGCGAGAAGGTGAGTTCTGACATGGGAGTCAAGGATAGCAAGGAAGGGCGGCGGCCGGCGGCGGTCAGTTCTTGTCTGCGGCTGCGGTGACGTCGGTCTGCACGAAGTACTCCTCGATGAGGACCGCGAGCAGGGCGGCGGTGGGAACGGCGACGAGGGCGCCAACGATGCCGGCGAGTTCGGTGCCGATGATGAGGGCGATGAGGACGGTGAGGCCCATGAGGTTGACACTCTGGCGCATGATGCGGGGGATGAGGTAGGCGTTCTCGATGTTGATGTAGACGAGGTAGAAGATGAAGACGCCGGCCATCTTGGCCCAGGAATCGAGCGCGGCCACGAGGCCGGCCAGCAGGATGGTGATGACTCCTCCGGCGATGGGGACGATGTTCATGAGGCCCATGAGGACGCCGAGCAGGAAGAAGTAGCGGACGTGCAGGATGGCGAAAACCGCGGTGCTGGTGACGCCGAGGATGAGCATCAGCAGGCCCTGGCCGAAGAGCCACTTGCTCATGCGGACCTCGGCGCGGTAGAGGGTGACGGCGAGGCGGAGGCGGTTTTCGACCGAGAGCAGCGACATGAACCAGCCGTAGGCGTACTCGCCCTCGAGCATGAAGTAGACGCAGAGGACGAAGGCGGCGAGCAGGTCGAAGATGCTGCCGACCCAGTTGGGGAATGCGGTGAGGACGTATTCAGCGGTGGCGGAGACGGCATTCTCAGCCCTCTCGGCGACGACGCCGACGCCGAGGCTGTCGGCGAGCGGGAGACGCTCGATGCGGGCCTCGATGACGGGTATGCGGCTGGGCAGATCGCTGGCGAACTGGTGGAAATCGCGGACGACGGGGGGAAGGCCGAGGGTGAGGAAGGTTGCGATGGCGAGAAAGGCGATGGAGAGCAGAAGCGCAATGGCGAGGCCGCGGGAGATATGGCGTCCACCGCGCAACTGGATGCGCATGATGGTGCTGACAGCGGGCATGAGGACTACGGCGAAGAGCGCACTGACATAGATGAGCAGGAGCACCTCGCGCAGACGCCACGCCAGCGCCAACGCGACGACGATGCCGAAGGCGAAGAGGATGTGGCCGCGGATGGCGCTGCGGGCAAGTGCGGTCTCGGGTGCTGAGGGCGGCAGGGCGTTCTCCTACGTACTGAGATGCGTTTGCATCACTTTACACCCGGGGCAAAAGACAAATACGGAGATTCTGACCCTGCGGGCCAGAATGACGAACATGGGTGGGGCGCTGCAAGCTAGCGGCGCGGGGGAGGGGCGTGCAGGCGGGCGAGCAGCGCGGTGACGGTTTCTTCCGTGGAGAGCGAGTCGGTGGCGATGGTGTGGTGGGCGAGACGGCGGTAGACGGGCCGGCGGGCGAGAAAGCGCGCCTCGGCGGCGGCGGGGTCGGCCAGGTTCGGGCGCGCCTGGCCGGGGGCGGCGCCGGAGTTGAGCGCCTCCATCATGCAGCGGTCGAAGAGGGTGGCGAAGGGTGCGTCGAGGAAGATGGTGGCGGTAGCGGGGGTTTGCTCGATGAGCAGCCGGTTGGTGAGGGATTCGGGGGCGCCTCCACCGAGGGCGAGGACGATGTTGCTGCGGCCGAGGGAGGCGGCGAGGGCCTGGGACTCCAACTGGCGGAAGTGGGCTTCGCCGTGGACGGCGAATATGGAGGGGACGGCGAGGCCGGTGCGGGATTCGATGGCGGCGTCGAGGTCGAGGAACTCCCAGCCGAGGCGGGCAGCGAGCAGACGGCCGACGGTGGTCTTGCCGGCACCCATGAAGCCGGTGAGGACGATGCGGCGGAGATGGGCCGGCGGGGTCAAGGGGTGGGCAGGCTCGGCGGTCTGGCTTGCGCTGGGGTCGGTGGTGTGGGCGTTCATGGCGGCTCCTTTGAACAATAGCAAAAACAAATACAGGGGTCCTTCACTTCGTTCAGGATGACGGCATCGTTGGCGTTGACGGCATCGAATGTTGGCAAACAAAACAAAGCCGCGACCTTTGCGGGGTCGCGGCTCAGTGGAAGTGGCGGATGCTCTAAAGGGTTCTTATCGATTCAGAGATGCTCGCACAGCCGACTGACCCGCTCCCTGCCAGAAAAAGCAGGGATAGGTAAAGTAGCCGAACTGGAACGAGCGCAGAATCATCCTGAAGGTGAGATTACAACGGGCGGGAAAGGGGTGGCAAGGGATTAATCGATTTCGCGGAGTTGCTCCTCACCGTCCTGGCCAGGGTCCAGCGCGGACTCCTCGCGGAGCCTGCTCTGGATGTTGGTCCAGACCTTTTCGCTGGGCTCTTCGATGGGATCGAAGAGGCTGCGGGCGGTTTCGGCGATGGTTTCGAGGTCGCGCACGAGGGCGAGGCAGTCGGGGTAATTCGCGAAGAGGTTCTGCAGGCGGGGGTCCTCGCTGACCTTGCCGTCGCAGGAGGCGAAGAGTTCGGGGAGATACTGTTCGAACTCCTCGGGTTTGAGGGTGTCGAAGTTGATGTTGATATCGCCTGGCTCGCTCATTTTGCGCCCTCCGTGGACACGTCCGGTTTGGGCGACTCGGCGGGGTTGCGGAGGAGTTCGCGAAGCCTGAGGCGGGCCTTGTGCAGTTGCGATTTGCTGTTGCCGGTCGAGCAGTCGAGCATAGTGGCGATCTCATTATGTTCGAATCCCTCGACATCGTGAAGGACAAACACCATGCGGTAGCCGGGAGGTAACGAGGCGACTGCGCGCTCCAGGGAAACCCGATCGACGGAACCGGCGAGGACGGGGTCGCGGCTGCCGAAGTCGCGCTTGGGCGCATCCTCTTCGGAGGGGTTGATGGTCTCCTCCAGGGAGACGAGGTTGAGGCCTTTCTTGCGGAGCTGCATGAGGACGAGATTGACGGTGAGGCGATGCAGCCAGGTGGAGAAGGCGGACTCACCGCGGAAGCTGCCGATCTTGCGGAAGAGGTGCAGGAACGCCTCCTGGGTCATGTCTTCGGCCTCGGAGACGTTGCCAAGCATGCGCAGGCAGAGGGTGTAGACGCGGCGCTTGTGGAGCGCATAGAGCCGGGAGAATGCCTCGGCGTCGCCGTTCTTGGCGGCCTCGATGGCTTCGGCCTCCCCGGCGATGGGCGGGTTGCGCTTGAATAGCCCAGGGTTTGGTTTGGCGGGTGGACCTTGCGTCATCAGCTGGCCTTCGGGGTTCATTGGGTTTGGCTCCGGGTTGTGAACTCGCCGGACTCTCGCCTGATTCGAGGGTACCGCATATGCCGAGATTCGGGTTTATCCGCCTGAGAAGTATGAGGTTGGGATGGGGGAAAAGGTTGTGTTGGATCACCGACATTGTCGGCGAAGGGCAATGTTTTCCATAGGGATGAGGATGCGGACGAGGCCCTAGGAGCCGATAAAGCGCGCGTAGAGGGAGCGCGCGACGGCGATGTCGGTGGTGCCCTGAACAATGGCGCGGCCGTCGGCGAAGAGGGTGAGGGTGTGGGGACCGCGGCGGAAGCGGAGCAGGAGGTCGTTGGAGCGGAGAGCCTGAATGTCTGTGTGAGTGCTGAGACGGGCCCGGAGGGCGGCGAAGTCGACGGGGCGGTGGTGCTCGTGGATCTGGACGGAGTCGCGGCCGCAGAGGGTGATGTGGGCGCGGTCCTGGCCGGCGAGGTGAGTGAAGATGTGCTGGCCGCAGACCTCGCAGCCGGGGCGTGGCGTGGCGGCGGCGATCTCGGAGCGGTCGAGCGAGCCTGAGTTGCTGGCCGTCCACAGATCGAAGGATAGTAGCGTGCGGCGCATGAGGTGGGCTTGGCCGGTAAGGAACTTGAGAGCCTCGGTGACCTGGATGGAGGCGGCGAGGTTGACGGCGGTGGAGAGAATGCCGGCGGTGTCGCAGGTGTCGACGTTTCCGGTGGGCGGCTTGGGAAAGATGCAGGCGAGACAGGCGGTGGGGCTCACGTTGTCCGTTGTTCGTTGTTCGTTCTCCGTTGAAGGCCGGGCGGGCAGGATGTTCATGGTGGCGGCGTAGGCGCCGATGGCGGCGGCGTAGATCCAGGGAGTGCCCTGCTGGACGGCGAAGTCGTTGATGAGGTAGCGGGTCTCGAAGTTGTCGGTGGCATCGAGAATGATATGAGCGCCAGCGAGGAGTTCGGCGATGTTGCCGGGGACGAGGTCGGCGATGCGGGCGTGGACGACGACGCTGGAGTTGAACTGGGCGATGTGGCGGCGGGCGGCCTCGGCCTTGGGCAGGCTGTCGCGGGCGTCGGCTTCATCGAAGAGGACCTGGCGCTGGAGGTTGGAGGGCTCGACGAAGTCGCGGTCGATGAGGGTAAGGGTGCGTACGCCGGCGCGGGCGAGCAGCGAGGCGGAGGCAGCGCCCATGGCACCGCAGCCGACGATGGCGACGTGCGCCTGGGCGAGCCGCTGCTGGCCCGAAACGCCGATGGGGGCGAAGAGAACCTGGCGGGAGTAACGGTCGGTATCCGTAATGGGCGAGATTTCTTCCGGCCCGGCCGGGGAGTGCGCCGGGGCGGGTTCATTTAAGGGCATCTTAGTTCGTAGTATAGGGAATTGTGGCGCGCGCTTCGCCAGAGCTTGCGGCGTCACCTCTCCAGGGATTCGGGATTTGAGTCAAACCCAGGTGGGGACGTGCCGTTGAGGGAACCACGCATTAGGAGATGACCTTCGCGACCAATAGGATTAGTAAGGACCGAGGGCCGAGGTTCGCAGAGGCAAAGGGGAAATCTTGTTGGGTGTATCACTTGACACAACGACTGGCGGAGCGACCGCGCAACATCCGCACGCGCTGGGTGGGCGCGTGATGGGGTGGGGCCCCGGGCGGGCGCTGCGGTTGGCGGTTGCGAGTCTGACGGTGGGGCTGGGATGCTGCGGAGTGGCGGGCGCCCAGGTGGCGGCCGGTTCGGCATCGCCGACCGCCGAAGCGGGGCAGGCGGCCCCGGCGGCGCAGGCGGGCCTGGCGGCATGGAAGGGGCTGCGGGTGGTGAAGGTGGAGTTTCAGGGTGTGATCTTCGATGCGAAGGACTCGCTGCCGGGGCAGCTTCCGCAACAAGCGGGTGAGCCGCTGGATCCGGCGAAGGTGACAGCGAGCATCCGCCGGCTGTTCACGACCGGCCGGTATCGCGACATCAGCGTGGCGGGCAGGCGCGAGGGCGACGGGATGACGCTGATCTATGTGGGGACGCCACGGTACTTCGTTGGCCGGGTGACGATTGCGGGAGTGAAAGAGGAACGGCTGGCCTCGCTGCTGGAGTACGCGACCAAGCTGCAACCGGGGGCGGCGTTCAGCGAGGCCATGATTGCGGCGGGCACGGATGGAGTGCGGCAGGCGCTGGAGAGCAGCGGGTACTTCCAGGCGACGATTACCCCGGCGACCACGGTGGATGAGGCGGGCGGCCAGGTGAATGCGATCTATACGGTGAACATCGGACCGCAGGCGCGGGTGGGCCGGATCACGCTGGAGGGGAAGGACCCGGGGCTGACGGTGGAGGACGTCCGCAAGAAGGGAAAGCTGAAGCAGGGCAGCAAGGTGAATCGCGATACGGTGAGCAACGCGCTGACGCGGCTGCGTGAGCAGTACCAGAAGAAGGACCGGCTGGAGGCGACCACGACGCTGCGGCAACAGACTTACAACCAACCGCGCAAGCAGGTGGACTATGACTTCAACGCGAACCAGGGGCCGCTGGTGAAGGTGGTGGTTCAGGGAGCCAGTTTTTCAACGAGCCGCCTGAAGCTGCTGGTGCCGATCTACGAAGAAGGAACAATCGACAACGATCTGCTGAACGAGGGGACGTACAACATCAAGGATTATCTGTTCCAGGAGGGATATTTCGACGCGACGGTCGCGGTGAAGCTGGTGGGCGAGGGAACGCCGTTGGAGAGCGTGGTGTTCAGCGTCGAGAAAGGCAAGAAGCACAAGGTTGGCTCGGTGACGATCGTGGGCAATAAGTACTTCGACACCGACCTGTTGAAAGAGCGGATGCAGGTGCAGAAGGCGGACGCGTATCTGCGCAACGGGCGTTACTCGCCGGCGCTGATGAAGGCGGATGAGGATTCGATCCTGGCGCTGTACCGGGCGAACGGATTCAACGGCGCGACCATCACAGCCTCCACGAAGGACGTGGACACGTCGAAGTCGGGAAAGAAGATGAAGGTGGGGGAGATCGCGGTAGTGGTGACGGTCGAGGAGGGCCCGCAGCAGAAGTTCGGCACGGTGACACTGACCGGAGTGGCGGACAGCCGATTGAAGGAGGTGAAGGCGCTGCTGAACTCGCAGCAGGGCCAGCCCTACTCGCTGATTACGCTGTCGGGCGACCGGGACGCGATGCTTGGCTATTACCTGAGCCACGGCTTTGCGCAGGCCAAGGTGGAAGTGAAGCAGCAGGTCGAGAATGGCGACGCGGAGAAGATGGATGTTGCGCTGAATGTGACCGAGGGCCAGCAGGTGTTCGTGAACCAGGTGCTGCTGTCGGGGATTGGGCACACCCGGCCGGCGGTGGTGGCGAGGCAGGTTGAGGTGCATCCGGGCGATCCGCTGGACCAGAGCGCGTTGCTGGATACGCAGCGCAAGCTCTACGACCTGGCGCTGTTCAACGAAGTAAATGCCGCGGTGCAGAACCCCGACGGCGACGATCTGCGCAAGAACGTGCTGCTGCAACTGACCGAGGCACGGCGCTGGGACGTGACCTACGGGTTCGGCTTCGAGGCGGAGACGGGCACGCCGCAGGAAGGCGTGATCAACCCGGCGTCGGCGATTCTGCTGGGGCTTTCGCCGAGCGCGACCTACTCGCAGAACGGGAAGACCGGGGTGAGCCCGAGAATTGCGCTGGATGTGAGCCGCATCAATTTGCGCGGGACGGACAATTCGCTGACGCTGCATTCGACGTACGGGCTGCTGGAAGAGGTGGCGAACCTGACGTTTCAGAACCCGCACTTCTTCGGCAAGCCGAACCTGACCACCAGCGTATCGGGCGGCTACTCAAATGTGCAGAACATTTCGACGTTCCAGGCATCGACGCTGCAGGGCGACTATCGAATTACCGAAAAGGTGAGGCGAGCGGACACGATTATCTATAACTTCGAGTTTCGCCGGGTGGCGGTGAACCCGGCCACGCTGCAGGTGTCGGCCAACCTGATCCCGCAGCTGTCGCAGCCGGTGCGGGTGGGCGGCCCGGGTCTTACCTGGTTCCATGACACGCGGGACCCGAGCCCGCTGGATGCGCAGCGCGGATCGTACACATCGGTGCAGGAGTTCTTCGCGTCGTCGAAGTTCGGTTCGGAGGCAAACTTCAACCGCGCGGATGTGACTAACTCGACGTACTACGTGTTCGGCAAACACAAGTATGTGCTGGCGCGAAATACGAGGATGGGATTTGAAACCACTTTTGGCACAAATCCGAACGAGGGAAACAGCTCATGCACGAACTATGCGCCGACGGGAGGCGTGGACCTGTTGGAGACTAACCCGAGCTGCAACGCGGTGCCGCTGCCCGAGCGCCTGTATGCCGGCGGCGCGACGTCGCACCGCGGGTTCGGCATCAACGATGCAGGGCCGCGCGACCTGCAGACGGGCTATCCGGTGGGCGGCAATGCGGTGTTCGTGAACACCACGGAGTTGCGTCTGCCTGCGCCTACGCTTCCGTTTGTCGGGGACAGCGTGAGCTTCGTCCTCTTTCACGACATGGGAAACGCGTTCACGCATATCTCGGATATGTACCCGAGCCTCACGCGCTTTCATCAGCCGGACCAGTCGACTTGCGCCAACGTGGGACCACCCCAGGTGACCTCGGCCTTCCCGTTCGGGACGTGCAACTTCAACTACTATTCGCACGCGGTAGGGCTGGGAGCGCGGTACAAGACGGCGGTCGGCCCGATTCGCGTCGATTTCAGCTGGAACCTGAATCCGCCGGTGTATCCGGTGATCTACGACTTCAACGGCGCCGCGCCGTATGAAGGGCAGGCGAGCCACTTCAACTTCTTCTTCAGCCTTGGACAGGCCTTTTGAGCATGAGCGCGACGCGACATAGACGGGCGAGTGATGCAGGACTGGCGGCCGCGCTGGCGCTGGCGATGCTGACGGCGCCTGCGCAGGGGACAGAGGGCAGGGAACAGGGAACAGGGAGCAGAGAACAGGGAAAAACAGGTGCAAGCGCGGCGGGAGAGCAGGTGACGCTGGACCGGGTGGTTGCGATCGTCAACGGCGATCTGATTCTGGAGAGCGATGTTGACGCGGAGGAGCGCTTCGCGGCGTTTGAGCCGCTCACCGAGCCGGCGCCGGTTTCGCGGGAGGAATTGATCGACCGTCTGATCGATCGCGCGGTGATTCTGCAGCAGATGGCGCTGCAGCCGCAGGCGCCGATCCCGGATGTGCGGGTCGATGGCGAACTGGCGACGCTGCGGAAGAGCATTCCCAGGTGCGCGGCCTACCACTGCGAGACGGACGCGGGGTGGGCGAAATTTGTTGCCGATCAGGGGTTCACGATGGACGAGGTGAGCGAGCGCTGGCGGCAACGCATGCAGGTGCTGGAGTTCATCGAGGACCGATTCCGCATGGGGATTCGCATTGAGCAGGCGGACATCGACGATTACTACAAGAACACGATGACCCCGATGTATGCGAAGGAAAAGATGACGCCGCCGGCAGAGGCGACGGTTGCGGACCGCATCCAGGAGATATTGTTGCAGGAGCGGGTGAACAAGCTGCTGGACGATTGGTTGACCGCGTTGCGCGCGCAGGGCAGCGTGCGCATTATGAGGCCCGGAGAGGAGGCGCCATGAGCGAGGACGACAAGCTGCCCGACGGCGTCGACCAGCCTGGCGGCGAGGCGCGCTTGCCGGTGCGCACGCCGGCGGAGTCGCGCAGGAAGAAGCGCAGCATGGTCTTCCATGTGAGCCGGGCGATGGCATGGCTGATCGGCGGCGTGCTGGCGCTGTTGATTGTGGTGGTGGGCGGCCTGGCGTGGTACACGACCACGCGCGACTTCCAGCGGCGCGTGGGCCGGGAGATTGTGTCGGTACTGGAGGACGCGACCGGCGGGCGGGTGGAGGTGCGCGGCGTCAAGTTCAGCCTGTGGCACCTTGCGATCGAGGTCGACGGCCTGGTGATTCACGGGCTGGAAGGACCGGGTGAAGCGCCGTACCTCGCAGCGGACAAGATCGAGTTGCGGGTGGGGATTTCGAGCTTCTTCTCGCACGCGTCCGGCGCCGGGGTTAAGTCGCATGTGCGGCTGAAGCTGTTGCGGATCGAGCATCCGCGGGTGCACCTGATCGTCGACCAGGACGGCAAGACCAACCAGCCGGTGCCGAAACATCCGATGACGAGCACGGAACCCTTGCAGGACACCCTGCTGGATTTGCGCGCGAAAGAGGCGGAGGTGGTGAATGGGGTCGCGTTACTGAACGACAAGGCGATCCCGTTCGACCTGGCGGCGCGCGACCTGAATGCCGAGGTGCAATACCTGAAGCCGACCGATCGGTACGGAATCACGATCGATGTGAGCGATCTGCGGACGAAGATGGGCAAAGAGCCGGAGGCGCAATCGAAGCTTCATCTGGATGCCGAACTGGGACGCGACACGGCGGTACTGAAGGCGCTGGAATTCGATTCGGGCAAGGCATCGGTGCTGCACGCGACGGCAACGCTGAACCATTTTGCGCAGCCTGAGTGGCAGATGGCGGCGAACGGAACGCTGGAGCTGAAGCAGATCTCGGTGCTGACAGCGACGGATGGCTTCACAGGCGGCACGGTGGAACTGTCGCTGAATGGGCATAGCTGCGCGGTGACGCCGGCAGCGGAACCGAAGCGGCCTCGCTTCTCGCTGCATCCCGAGACGCCTGCGAAGCCGGGTACGAGCCCGGCGCCACGAGACCCCGATTGCAAGGCGGGTTACCTGTTCCTGGGCAGCGCGAAGCTGCACAAAGGCGGCTACGATATTCCCAATGTGCGGCTGCACGATGTGGAGGGGGGATTGAAGTTCCACATCACTCCCAGCGAGCTGCTGCTGACCGAGATGGTGGGCATTCTTCCCGGAGGCGGAAGCGCTTCGGGCGATTTGCGGATCGTGAATTGGCTGGGTGAGGCGCCGGCGGTCGCGGCGGCGTCGGCCACCACTGCGGCCGCAGTGAGCACCGCGAACAAGACCGCGGCCTCCATGGGTTCGAAGGCTTCGGCGCATATGCCGACGGTGCTTGCGGCGCTTGCGTACCACGCGTATCTGGTGGCGACGGTGAATGCGATCCCGCTGCGCACGATTATGGAAACCACGGAGACGGGCGGCTATGGGGACCTCGGCTTCGACACGGCCGTTACAGGGCCGGTGAATGTGGAGTGGGGCGAGCCGGATACGAATGGGGATACGGTGACGGTGGATGGGGACATCAAGTTCCGGCCGACCGGCGTAGCACGCGCAGGAGCGCTGAACAACGTCCCCGTGACCGGCGAGGCGGTCGCACACTACGACGGCAAGCGGGAGGTGGTGAACATCCAGCATGTGATTCTGCTGACGCCGCAGTCTTCAACCGAGGTGACCGGTGTGCTGGGAGTGGCCCAGGGCGACCCGCTGACCGATCTGAAGGCGGACATGACGGTGCGCGATCTGGGCGAGTTCGACCAGTTGCTGCACACCCTCGACTTCGAGGCGAATGGCAAGAAGGGAACCGCAGCGGTGCCGGTGGTGCTGCACGGTGCGGCGGTGTTCCACGGTACCGTGACCGGCCGTGCGGCCGATTTGGATTGGAAGGGCCACGTACAGGGGAACCAGATCGAAGTGAAGCTGGGTACGGAACTGGACACGCTGGTCGATTCGGTGGTGGCGGATGCGGAGTACTCGTACGACGGCGGACTGCTGGTTGCCAGTTCGACGATCAAGCGCGAGACGGCCGTGCTGAATGTTACGGGGAGCATGAAGCCGCGCCGGGAGCTTTCGCGCAAAGGGGTCGCGACCTTCGTGTGGGACGAGGGCACGGGCGTGAATGCGACGGTGCAGCTTGCGAATGCGAGCGTGGCCGATCTGCTGCAGATTGCCGGGCAGCAACAGAAGATTCCGGTGACGGGCACGATTGCGGTGAATGCGAAGACGTCGGGGACGTTGGGGGACCTGAACGGGAGCGGGAGGGTTTCGCTGGCCAAGGGGGTTGCGTACGGAGAGCCGTACGACTCGGCGGTGGCGAACCTGTCGGTGCAGGGGCAGGATTTTGAGGCCAGCCAGGTGGCGCTGTCGCTGCATGGGGCGCACATCGGCGGCAACGGCGGATACGACCTGCAGACGAAACATCTGCATGGGCACATTGAGGGCGACAACCTGGTGCTGTCGAAGTTCCAGACATTTGCGAAGGCGAGGCCTGACGCGGACGCAACGCTGACGCTGGTGGCGGACGCGAACGGCACGATGGAGCAGCCGGGATTGAAGGCGACGGCGAAGCTGGGCAATGTGACGGTGGGCGGCAAGGTGCTCGGGGACATTGCGGCAGACGTGCATAGCGAGGCGAGCACGCTGGTTTATACGGCGCAGTCGACGCTGATCGGCGCCAAGGTGGATGGGGCAGGGCAGACGCGGCTGACCGGCGACTACGATACGCAGGCCAAGCTGAATTTTTCAGGACTGGACATTGGCACGGTGATTGGGTTGTTCAGTTCAGCGAATGTGAAGGCGCAGTCGGCGATCAGTGGAGTGGTTACGGTGAATGGGCCGCTGCGGACGCCGGTTGGCCTGGGCGGCACCGCGGAACTGAACGATTTCGACGTGAAGCTGCAGGGAGTCGAACTGAAGAGCGCCGGTCCGCTGCGGGTGAGCCTGAAGAATGGAATGGCGACGCTGGACCAGGTGCACATCACCGGGCAGGACACGGACTTGCAGGCGAGCGGCACGGTGCAGGCGTTTGGCGCGACCGGCAACAACGGCGGCAAGCTGGATGTAAAGGCCAACGGAAGCGTGAGCATGGCGATTGTGCACACGCTCGATCCGGATATTCTCTCCAACGGGAAGGTTGACTTCACGATTGCGGCGGGCGGGCAGGTGGATAACCCTTCGCTGACCGGCAAGGTGCAGTTCGACAACGTGAACGCGGCGATGGAGGGAGTCCCGAACGGACTGAGCGCGCTGAATGGGACGCTGGTGTTCAACGAAGACCGGCTGCAGGTGGAGAACCTGACGGCGATGACAGGCGGCGGGCAGATCAAAATTGGCGGCTTTCTGACGTACAAGAACGGCCTGTATGCAAACCTGTCCGCGACCGGCGACGCGGTTCGGGTGCGGCTGTATGGGTTGAGTACGACAGCGAACACGAACCTGACGCTGCAAGGCAGTGCGCAGAGCATGCTGCTGAGCGGGAACGTGCTGATTACGCGGTTTGGGGTTGGGCCCGATGTGGATTTTGCAGCGTTCTCGTCGCTGGGCGGAGTGAGCACGCCGCCGGAGCCGAACGCCGCTTCAAACAAGATCAGCCTGGACGTGCACGTGACCAGCTCGCCGCAACTGGACTTCCAGAACACCTTTGCCAAGTTGGTGGGCACGGTGGACCTGACGGTGCGCGGCACGGTTGCGGAGCCATCCATTCTGGGCCGCATCCAGATCACCGACGGCAGCGCGACCTTTGCCGGCACCCAGTACCAGTTGCAGCGCGGAGATATATATTTCAGCAACCCGGTGCGGATCGACCCGACCATCGATATCAATGCGACCGCGCGAGTGGAAACCTACGACGTTACGGTAGGGCTGCAAGGGACGATGAGCAACCTGAAACCGACCTATCGCTCCGAGCCTCCGCTCAGCGAGGCGGACATCTTTGCGCTGCTGGCGCTGGGCCGCACCCAGGAAGAGGCGCAGCTCTACCAGGAGCAGGAGGTGCAGCAGGGCGCGAATCCGACCAGCAGCGCGTTGCTGGGCGGCGCGCTGAACGCGACGGTGAGCAACCGCGTGGGCAAGCTGTTTGGCGGAGGCACGGTGAAGATCGATCCGGCGTTTGTGGGGACGCTGGGCAACTCGACCGCGCGGATTACGGTGCAGAAGCAGCTGACGCGGGAACTCTCGGTCACGTTTGCGACCAATGTGAACTCCACGGCGCAACAACTGCTGCAGGCACAATACGATCTGACCCCCAATGTGGCGCTGGTAGTGGCGCGCGACGAGTCGGGCGTGTTCAGCGTGGTCTACAAAATACGCAGACGGTACCGGTAGGTCTCCTCAGAAAAAGATTGATACTTCCAGCGGGCATCCGCGTCAAAAACAGCGGCATCGAATCCGTGCGAGGCGACGGACTTCAGTTGCCAAAGGAGGATGGGATGTTCAAGTTCAGAAGAGAGCGCCTGCTGTCTGCAGGCACTGCTGTACTCGTTGCATCACTTTGGTTTGGAGTTGGAGCGAGAGCGGCGCAGGCGGACGCCGGCAGTATCGACGCAGATGTCCATAAGGCGCTGGACAACAAGAAGTTCGCGAATGTGACGGCGTCGCTGCATGGGCCCGAGGTCGTGCTTACCGGGACCGTCGACACCTATGCGGTCAAGATGGAAGCGGACAAGAGTGTCCGCCATGTGAAGGGAGTGAAAGGGGTCGACAACGAGATTCGAGTGGCCGGGCCGACGGTGGAGGATGCGGAACTGCGCGACAAACTGGCGAAGGCCCTATCCTACGACCGAGTGGGATACGGGACGGCGCCCTTCAATGCCCTTACCATCGGCGTGCACGACGGCGTGGTGACGCTGGGCGGCACGGTCTATGGACCGCCGGACAAGGATTCCGCGCTGGGCCTGGTGGGCAACACTCCGGGAGTGAAGGACATCGTCGACAACATCCAGGTAGCGCCGGTGTCGCCGATGGACGATCGGCTGCGGGTGGAGTTGGAGCGCGTGATTTACGGGGCGCCGCAGTTGCAGAAGTATGCGCTGGACCCGGAGAAGCCCATCCGGATTACGGTGATCAACGGCAATGTGACGCTGACCGGGGTGGTCGACAACAAGATGGACCACGACGTCGCGGGGATTCGCGCGAACACCGTTCCCGGCGTCTTCAAGGTGGTGAACGATCTGCAGATTGCGTCGCCACAGGCTAGCAAGTAGCCGGCCGTCTAGTCGGTCATGGTCGCGTGCTGCGGTGCGGCGCGGCCATTTCTCCCTTACGATGGAGAGATGGCGAATGCGTGGAAGAGCGCCGGCCTGACGCTGGAAATGATCAAGTGGGAGCACTCGATCTTTGCGCTGCCGTTCGCGCTGACGGGCGCGGTGCTGGCGGCGGGCGGCTGGCCGCGGCTGCCAGTGCTGGGGTGGATCGTGGTGTGCATGGTTTCGGCGCGCTCGGCGGCGATGGCGTTTAATCGGCTGGTGGACGCGCGACTGGATGCGGCCAATCCGCGCACGGCGATGAGGGCGCTGCCGGCGGGAAGACTGAGCGCCGGGTTTGTCGGGGGATTCGTTGCGATTTCCGCGAGTGTGTTTCTGCTGAGCGCGGGGATGCTGAACCGGCTGACGCTGCTGCTGGCGCCGGTGGTGCTGGCAATCATCCTGGCCTATAGCTATATGAAGCGGCTGACGCGCTGGTCGCACCTGGTGCTGGGCCTGTCGCTGGGCATTGCGCCATCGGCGGCGTGGATCGCGGTGCGCGGCTCGTACGATATGCGCATCCTGGTGCTTACGGTGGCGGTGCTGCTGTGGGTTGCGGGCTTCGATGTTTTGTATGCGTGCCAGGACTATGAGCACGACCGCGCAGCCGGCCTGAACAGCGTGCCCCAGGCGTTCGGGCTGGGCGCGGCCTTCTGGATCGCGCGGGCGATGCACGTGGGGATGCTGGCAATGCTGCTGTGGCTGGTGCGGCTGTTCGGGCTGGGCTCGCTGGCCTACGCGGGAGTGGGTACGGTGGCGGCGCTACTGCTGTATGAACACAGCATCGTCTCGCCGCGCGACCTGCGCAGGATGAATGCGGCGTTCTTCACGTTGAATGGATTGATCTCGGTGGTTTTCTTCGGCTTCTTCGCCGCGGATGTTCTATTGCACAAATGAAAGGGGCCCACGCGGGTGAGCCCCTCTTAGGAGTTGAGGCGGGCAGCGGCGAGGCTGACCCGACTATGCGGAACGCTTGTGCTGGAGTTTGATGTCTTCCGCTTTTGCGTTGACCGAATCCTTTACGTTCTGCGCGGTGGATGTGATCTTGGCGCGAACGTCGTGCTTGTGGGCGTCGGCGCGGGTGCGGGCATCGGCCGCGGCGGTGCCGGCAGCGTCTTTGGCGTTGCCCCAGGCTTCGCGGACGGCGCCTTTTACCTGATCGGCGGCGCCGGAGTTGGCGAGTTTGTCATTTCCGATGGCTTCGCCGACGGACTGCTTAACCTTGCCCTTGAACTGGTCGAATTTTCCTTCTGTGGTATCACGATTCATAGCCGCACTCCTGTTGTTGCCTGCTGTTTGGCGCCGCACAGGGAAGAAGCTGATCCCGAGCGGAGCGATTGAATTTGTTAGAGCGCGCGTCTGCCCGAGAGTAGATTGAAGATGGCAATGACGACGGCGAGCACCAGGAGCATATAGATCCAGTTGCCGAGGGTGTAGCCGCTAACGACGCCGAGCAGCCACAGGACGAGCAAAATGACGGTGATTGTCCAAAGCATTTCTCTTCCTCCTGATATCTGCCGGGCGATAGGTTCCGCCACGGACCTTGGGGAATAAATCAGCTACGGCCTTCCATGTGGTAAGTTGCGTGTTACTGGGATGAGGTTGCCAATTGCGACGCAGAAGCGGATTTGCGAAAGGTTGCCTGGGCGGAGGTAGTTTGTGAAGGTCGCGATTCAGGGCGAACTGGGATCGAACAGCCACATGGCGGCGCTGGCGATGCTGGAAGATGTTGCCGGCGCGCCGGGTGCGGGATTGGAGATTGCCGCGTGCGCGACCTCGGCGGAGGTGTTTGAGCGGGTGGTGTCGGGCACGGTGGATGGGGCGGTGCTGCCGATCGAGAACAGCCTGCACGGGTCGGTGGCGGAGCACTACGATCTGCTGCTGGCGCAGCCGGTGCGGATTGCGCGCGAGAGCCTGCTGCGGGTACGCCACAACCTGATCGTGCGGCCCGGCGTGGCCCCCGATGACATCAAGCGGGTAATGTCGCATCCGGTGGCGCTCTCGCAATGCCGCCACTGGCTGGCCGCGCGACCTTGGCTGGAGGTGGTGAACTTCTACGACACTGCGGGGAGCGTGAAGCACCTGATGGCCGAAGAGCTGGACGACACGGCCGGGATTGCTCCGGAGCTGGCGGCGCGCCAGTACGGAGCGGAGGTGCTGGTGGCGGGGATCGAAGACCACGCGGAGAATTTCACTCGATTTCATCTGCTGCTGCGGGAGCCGGCGGTGCGGCCGGGCGCAAGGCTGCCGGTGACCGGCGCGAATAAGTCGAGCCTTGCCTTTAGCGTGGAACACCGTCCGGGATCGCTGGTACGGGCGCTGGAAGAGTTTGCGCGGGCCGGGGTGAATCTGACCAAGATCGAGTCGCGGCCAGTGCCGGGGCAGCCCTGGGAGTATGTATTCTTCGTCGATCTGCGGTTCGACTCGGCGGCGCAGATCGACGGCGCCCTGGCACAGCTTGCGCGCCATTGCCACATGGTGAAGGAGTTGGGGCGGTACGTGGCGGCCTAGCCGGTCATCCGGCGAGAGGCAGGGGATCGGGCGGCGACAGGGGTGGAGCCGGCGGGGTTGGAGTAAAGGCCTCGCGATGGCGGTGCAGCAGCCAGAGGATGAAAGCGCAGAAAGCTAGCCCGATGACGGTGCAAACTCCGATGAAGACAGGAGACGCGGCCAGGTTCGGGGGCGGTTGCTGGCCGGGATAGGTATACATATGCGCGTTGAATGCGTCCATGTAGGTGTGGTACCTGCTGCGGCCCCATGGTGTGAGTAGTACGAGCGCGTTGAACAGGCCTACGCCGAACCAGGCGAAGACGGCGAGGCGAGCCCAGTTCCAAAGGCGATAGAGGCCGTAGCCCAGGACAAAGGCCAGGACGCCAAAGGCTAAGTAGAGGAGTCGGGCCGCGATGCCGTAGAAGATGAAGCCGAACAGGAATCCAGGGATGGGAAAAAAGAGGTAGAACAGGCAGCACGGAGCGGACAGCAGATAGAACCAGCTAATGATGGCGATGGCAGTGGGCCGCGGCCTTCCGGTACTGGTGTTTGGAGGAGCTTGGTTGACGGGAGCGTTCTGGAGGAATAGTGTGCGGGTTCTCGCGAGGTTGTAGTAAACCAGCAGGGCGATGCCGATGGCGGTGAAGAGTCCGTAGATCGCGCCGACAAAGAGGAAGGTTGCGTGCATGGTGTGGGGATTGGCAGCAGGCGTCTGGGTTGGGACGCTGGAGATCAGGAGGGGCATGGCGAGCGTCGCCAGGGTTGCGGTCCCGCCGAAGAATGTGATGCAGCCCGCGATGACCAGGATCGAGTAGCGCGCCCAGGAGCGCAGACGAACAAGACCGATCAGGGTCACGATGGACCAGACCGCTATCGCCGCGAAGACGAGCGACAAGGCGAACATCATCGCCGGCAGGAACGAGGGCGAAAACGGGGATGGCGGAGGGGCCGGGAGGCTCTTGCTGAGGTAAAGGAAGCCGCCGGCGGCCATCGTGCCGGTGAATAGAAGCTGGAGAGCTGCGAACAGGCCGAGAAAGATCGCGGAGAGGACGACGGGAACGGGGCGGTTCATAATGGCGACAAGTATATGCGCGGATCACGCGGGCGCTGATTTATATTTCGGATTGAAGATAAAGGGTTTCCGGGCCGATTACCGGATCAGCGGGCGTGGGCATCCAACTACTGACGGGACGTAATTACGGCGCGGGCGGTATGAGGCTGCGGGGTGCGACTTTAGGGACACCTAATGCATCCAATGAAGGAAATCTGATATAAGGGCACTCAAGGATAACTCATGGCGAACGACTTCGTAAGTGTAATCAAACCAAAGGCAGTAAAATCCACCGACGACCCGGAAGCTCCGAGTGCGGGCCGGGCAATCCCGGTGCTGCCGGTGCGGGACACGGTGCTGTTTCCCCATGCGGTGCTGCCGCTGACGGTGGGGCGTGAGAGCTCGATCCAGCTGATCCAGTCGCTGGGCGAGGAGAAGACGATCCTGGTGGTGGCGCAGCGCGACGCTCGCCAGGATTCGCCGCAGGCCGCCGATCTGCACCACATCGGCACGCGCGCGACCGTGCACAAGGTCGTGAAGATGCCGAACCAGAGCCTGTTTGTGTTTACCGAGGGCAACGAGCGGGTAAGGCTGGGCGAATTCAACCAGATTGTTCCCTTTATGACGGCGGAGTGCGAGACGGTGGAAGAGCTTGAGCCGCCGGCGTCGCCGGAGACAGAGGCGCTGCAGAGGAACGTGGTAAGCCAGTTCCAGCAGATCGTGAGCTCGTCGCCGACGCTGTCGGACGACCTGCAGACGATTGCCATCAACATCGAAGAGCCGGGGAGGCTGGCGGATTTTATTGCGTCGTCGCTGCCGTTCCTGACGACGACCGACAAGCAGGAGTTGCTGGAGACGCCGGACATTTCCGCGCGGCTGGAGCGCATCAACAAGCACCTGGCGAAGGAGCTGGAGGTGCAGCAGTTGCGCAACAAGATCCAGACCGAGGTGCAGGATTCGGTGCAATCTTCGCAGCGCGACTACTACCTGCGCGAGCAGCTGAAGGCGATCCAGAAAGAGCTGGGCGACCTGGACGACACGCAGAAGGACATTGCGGACCTGAAGGAGAAGATTGAAGCCGCCGGCATGCCCGAAGAGGTGAAGAAGGACGCGCTAAAGGAACTTGGGCGGCTGGGCCGGATGAACGCCATGGCGGCGGACTACTCGCTGACGCGGAACTACATTGAGTGGCTGGCGGTGCTGCCATGGTCGAAGTCGTCGGCGGGCGAGGTGGACATCCTGAAGGCGAAGGAGATCCTGGACGCGGACCACTATGGCCTGAAGAAGGTGAAGGACCGGATTCTGGACTACCTTTCGGTTCGGCGGTTGAAGCCGGACATGAAGGGGCCGATCCTGTGCTTTGTGGGCCCTCCGGGCGTGGGCAAAACATCCCTGGGCCGGAGCGTAGCCAGGGCGCTGGGGCGGAAGTTCGCGCGCATCTCGCTGGGCGGCATGCACGACGAGGCGGAGTTGCGCGGGCATCGGCGAACCTACATTGGCGCGCTGCCGGGGCAGGTGATCCAGAACCTGAAGCGGGTGGAGACCAACGACCCGGTGTTCATGCTGGACGAGGTGGACAAGCTGGGGCGCGATTTCCGCGGCGATCCGGCGAGTGCGCTGCTGGAGGTGCTGGATCCGGAGCAGAACTACACATTCAGGGACAACTATCTCGACCAGCCTTTCGATCTCTCCAAGGTGCTGTTTATCTGCACGGCGAACCAGCTTGACCCGGTTCCGGCGCCGCTGCTGGATCGCATGGAGATTATCGAGCTGACCGGCTACACGGAGGAGGAGAAGGTGGCGATTGCGACCAAGTACCTGATTCCGCGGCAGACCAAGGAGAACGGCATCGACCCGGCGCTGATCGAGTTTCCGCAGGAGAGCATCGCCTTGATTGCGCGGCACTACACGCGCGAGGCCGGCGTACGCAAGCTGGAACAGCAGATTGGAACGATCTGCCGCAAGCTGGCGCGGCGCATCGCCGAGGGCAAGCCGGACAAGCTGGTGATAACGCCGGAGGTGATTCACGAGTTTCTGGGCGGAATCAAGGTACGCGTGGATACGGAGATTGCCGAGCGCACCAAGCGGGCCGGGGTTGCGGTGGGCCTGGCGTGGACGCCTGCGGGCGGCGACGTGCTGTTCATCGAAGCCAACCGGATGCGGGGCAAAGGCGGTTTCACCATGACCGGGCAGATCGGCGACGTGATGAAGGAGAGCATGCAGGCGGCGCTGACGTGGGTGCGGTCGAATGCGACGTCGCTGGGCCTGAACGAGGACGTGCTGAAGGATACGGACCTGCACATCCACGTTCCTGCGGGCGCGATCCCGAAGGACGGGCCAAGCGCGGGCGTGACCATGGCGACGGCGCTGGTGAGCCTGCTGACGGATACACCGGTGCATCCGCTGCTGGCGATGACGGGCGAGATCACGCTGAGCGGGAACGTGCTGCCGGTTGGTGGCATCAAGGAGAAGTTCCTTGCGGCCAAACGTGCGGGCGTGCGCGACGTGATTCTGCCGACGGATTGCAAGCAGCAGGTGGATGAAGACCTGTCACCGGACCAGATCGAGGGGGTGACGATCCACTACGCGAGCCGCATCGAAGACGTGCTGGCCATTGCGCTGCCGAAGACGGCGCGCGAAGCGGTGCAGGACGAGGTGGTTCGGGAGGAAGTGCTCAGCGCAGCGAGTTGAGCTCTGCGAACGTAGGAATTGAGACCCGCTTCGGCGGGTCTTTTCTTTTTGTGGCGAGAACGGCAGCCGTGGAAAAGCGTAGGCGCAGGGATGGGCGCAAGGGTATTCTGGGCGAGTGCGGGTTAAAGTGCTGTATTTCGGGATGCTGAAGGACCAGTTCGGCGCTGCGGAAGAGCAGGTCGAGTTGCCGGGTGAAGGCAACGTGGGCGAACTGCTAGAACTTTTGCGCGGGCGAACGTCTAACTCTCTGATGAGCAAGGAGACGGGCGGAGCAGACGAGCGGCTTTGGCAGAGCCTCGCCGTGGCGGTCAACCGGGAGTACGCGCAGCCGTCTATGGTATTGCGCGAGGGCGACGAGGTTGCGCTGCTTCCGCCGGTGAGCGGCGGGTACTGCGCGCCGGATGAGAGAACGGCATGAGGGTTGAGATTGTGGATGGGCCGATTGACGCGGAGGCGACGGTCGCGGCCATGAAGGCCGGCAGCGATGGGGCGGTGTGCGTGTTTGACGGCATTGTGCGCGACAACACGCGCGGGCGGAAGACGTTGTATCTGGACTACGAGGCGTACCGCGAGATGGCGCTGGAGCGGATGCGACGGCTGGCTGCGGAGGCGTTGGAGCGGTTTGGCGTGCGCGATGTCGCGGTGGTGCATCGGCTGGGGCGGTTGACGGTGGGCGAGACCAGCGTGCTGATCGTAGTGGCGTCCGCGCACCGGGCGGCGGCGTTCGACGCATGCCGCTGGCTGATCGATACGCTGAAGAAGACGGTGCCGATCTGGAAGAAGGAGACGTTTGCCGATGGTGCGGTGTGGGCCGACGGCGAGCCGTTTCCCGCGGAGTTGGCTGCGCATCCGAGAGGTGTTTCGGAATGAGGACGGCTGGAGCATTGACGGCGGCGGCATTGCTGATTTTGTTGCTGGCGTTCGGGCTGCGCGCGCAGGAGACGCAGACAGAGCCGCAGCCGGTGGCGCCGGCGCCGGCGCAGACCACGCCGCAGCCGCAACCGACGGGCACGCAGAAGGCGGCGCCGGTGGAGCGGCGGGCTTCGAAGCCGGCGGCGAACTCCACGGAGCAGGTGAACGGCCCGCTGACCAAGACCGGGACGGCGGGGCAAACGTCGGGATCGCAAACGGCGGGGGCGCAGCCGGTGAATCGCGAGGGCCCGGTGGGGACGATCCGGGTGCAGGCGCGGCTGGTCAACGTGGCGCTGAACGTAGTGGACGCGCACGGCGCGCCGGTGGGCGGCTTCGAAAAGAAGGACTTTCAGCTTTTCGAGGACGGCAAGCCGCAGACGATTGCGATCTTCGAGCGCGAGGCGACCAGTCCGCTGGAAATTGTGCTGGCGATCGATTCGAGCGAGACGGTGCTGACCAGCGACCGGCTGGAGAAGGCTGCGGCGCAGCACTTTGTGCGCGCGATCTTGCGCCCGCAGGACGAACTCGACCTGATGGACTTTGCCGACACGGTGCGCGAGATTGTGCCGTTCACCAACCAGGCGAAGCGCATTGAGCAGGGTCTGAATGAGTTGCAGCACGGCGACGAGACCGCGCTTTACAACGCGATCTATCTGGCCAGCGACCGGCTGGCGCAAACGCCGCAGACGGCCAACCGGCGAAGGGTGCTGGTGCTGATCTCGGACGGCGGCAACGCGATTCAGGGCGGCGAGAAGTTCGAGCAGGCGGTGGAAGAGGCACAGCGGGCGGACACGATCATCTACTCGATTATCATCGTGCCGGTCTACGCGGACGCGGGGCGGAATACGGGCGGCGAGCATGCGCTGATCCAGATGTCGGAGGACACGGGCGGCAAGTACTACTACGTGGTCGATCCGTCGGACCTGGAGCCGGCGTTCCAGCATGTGTCGGAGGACCTGCGGACGCAGTACCTGTTGGGCTACTACGCTCCGGACCGGGGTGGCGATACGTCGTTCCGGCGGATCAAGGTGACGTTGACGGACCCGTCGCGGGGGGTGGGCGATTCACTGCGCTACCGGACGGGGTACTTTCCGGACACGCATTAGGTGCTTCGCAGCGTTCTCGACGTTAGCTGCAAAAAAATAGAACTTGCTGGGTGGCCGGTGCGTAATGGTTGGCATGAGACGAAGTGTGGGTCGATGCGGCGGACTGCGGTGGAACGCGGCTTGGGCTGCGGCCGTTGCGTTGATTGCGGTTGGATTGGCGGGGCGGCTGGTAACGGCGCAGGATATCGCGGGCACGTGGCAGGGCACGCTGCAGGCGGGCAACCCGCAGCGGGTGGTGGTGAAGATTGCGAAGGACGGCGCGGGGTGGAGCGGGGTCGTCTTCAACCTCGACTCGGCCATGGCGTACGAGGGGCGGGCGACTACGCAGATGAGTCTCAACGGCGCGGAGGTGCGATTTGCCATTGCGCCGATTGACGCAAGCTATGTGGGCAAGATGAGCGAGGACTTAGTGTCGATGGCGGGGACCTGGACGCAGGGTGGGCAGGCGCATCCATTGGTGCTGGCGCGGGCGGCGGGGGATGCCGCATGGAAAATTCCAAAAGCCGATGCGGCGATGGCGAAGGATGCCGACCCCGGCTGGGATGTGGTGTCAGTGAAGGCGCACGACCCGAGCGACCCGAGCAACAGCCAGAGCCTGACCTTCAATGGGCGGCAGTTTGTGATGGTGAACCGGGCGGTGGAGGGGATGCTGCTGTTTGCCTACGGCTTGCAGAAGGCGCAGCTTGTGGGCGCGCCTCACTGGATTGAGACGGAACGGTGGGATGTGCAAGGACTGCCGGACGTTCCCGGGCATCCGAGCCTGAAACAGATGCAGAGCTTGACACGGAAGTTGCTGGAGGAACGGTTCGGGCTGAAGCTGCGCACAGAGATTAAAGAGTTGGACGTGTATGCAATTACGGTGGGTAAGGGTGGGGAGAAGATCGCCCGGAGCGCGGGCGATCCGAACGGTCCGCCGTCTGAAAACGAGAACTCGAATGGCGGGGTGGTGACGATGCGGATGACGAATATGTCGATGGGGGAGTTCGCGCCGGACCTGGGGTACTTCGTGGGCCGGCCAGCAGTGGACCAGACGGGACTGGCGGGGCGGTACGACTTCCAGTTGAAGTGGACCGCCGATGAGTCGAAGGCGCCGGCTGACGGCAGCGCGCCGCCGGGCATGTTCACGGCGATTCAGGAACAGCTTGGGCTGAAGCTGGAGCCGGCGAAGGCCCCGGTGGAGGTTCTGGTGGTGGATGCAGTGGAGCGGCCCAGTGCGAATTGAATATTCGACGAGAGTGCGGCGTTAGAGGCAGGTATATGCGGATGAGAACGGAATGGATGCGGGCGGTCGTGGTTGGGGCTGTACTGCTCTGCGCGGCGGATGCGCTGAGGGCGCAGGATGCTGGGCAAACGTCGGCGCAGCCGCAGATGATGGCGACGAATGCGGACCCTGACTGGGAGGTAGCGACGGTAAAGCCGAGCGACCCGAACGATCCGAACGGCCAGCACATCCGCCTGCGCGGGCGGCACGTAATGCTGTTCGACCATACGGTGGAAGACATCCTGCTGATTGGTTACGGCGTGCAGAAGAGCCAGCTTGTGGGCGAGCCGGACTGGGTAAAGACGGAGAAGTGGGACGTGGACGGAGTGCCGGACGTTGAGGGTGAGCCGAACATGAGGCAGTTGCGCGAGATGATGCAGAAGATACTGAAGGAGCGTTTTGGAATGGAAGTGCATCGCGAGCAGCGGGAGATGCCGGTGTTTGCGCTGACGGTGGGCAAGGGCGGACCGAAGATGACGCCGAATACGAGTGATCCGAACGGATGGATGGACCAGCAGAACAGTGGGGCCAACGGCCGGGACGTGGAGAACCTCAAGAATACGTCCATGCCGGATTTGGCGGAGATCCTGCAATTTCGTACCAGCCGGCCAGTGGTGGACCAGACAGGGCTGAAGGGGCGGTACGACTTCAAGCTGCAGTGGACCACCGATGAATCGAAGGCGCCGACGGATGGAAGCGCGCCGCCGGGGTTGTTTACGGCGATCCAGGAACAGATTGGGCTGAAGCTGGAGGCGGTGAAGGCGGAGGCGGATGTGCTGGTGGTGGATAAGGTGGAGCGGCCGGGGGCGAATTGAGGCCAGTAGACGGTGGCCAGTTGCCAGTAGCCGGGTTGCCCGGACTGCCCGTAGGATGGGTGCGGGAGGGTGGCACAGTGAAGCAATTCGTTGGAGCAAGGGGAATGTCGGTCGCGGGGGCTGCGTTCGCTTTGTTTTGGGCGATGATGGGGAGTTTTGCGGGCGCGCAGGGCGGGGTGGATCTGGCGGGGACCTGGCAGGGGACGATGGAGGGCGGCAAGGGATCGCGAATCGTGCTGAAGGCAGTAAAGGGCGATGGCGCGGCGGATTGGCGTGGGCTGGTTTATGAACTGGACTCGAACATCGCGTTTGCGGGACGGACGACGAGTTCGATGAGCCTGCAGGGCGGGGTGCTGCGGTTTACGGTGAAGTCGACGGAAGCGAGTTACGAAGGAAAACTGAACGCGGATGGTTCGGCGTTTGCTGGGACGTGGAAGCAGGGCGGGCAAAGCCATGCGCTGGAGCTGGCGCGCGCCAATGAGGCGACGGCGTGGGATATTCCGAAAGAAGATGCGGCGATGCCTAAGGACGCGGACCCGGACTGGGATGTGACGACGGTGCGGCCGGCGAACCCGGACAGCAACAGTAATGGGTTCCATATGAGTGGGCGGAATATTTTCATCGAGGACGAGTCGGTGGAGTCGATGCTGCTGGTGGGGTTTGGCGTGCATCGCAAGCAGCTGGCAAATGCGCCGGACTGGCTGAACACGGAACATTGGGATGTAAAAGGGGTTCCCGATGTGACGGGGCAGCCGAACAACAAGCAGTTTGAGGGAATGGTGCAGAAGGCCCTGGTGGAGCGCTTCGGGCTGAAGTTTCACTGGGAGACGCGGGACCTGTCAGTGTACGGCGTGAACGTGGCCAAGGGCGGTATGAAGCTGGTGAAGAGCGCGGGCGACCCGAACGGGTTGCCGGACGAGACCGGCAATGGCGGGAATGGGCAGCAGATGATGCGGTTTACGAATGTGTCGATGGACGATTTCGCGACGTCGATGGAGTTTGAGCTGGATAAGCCAGTGGTGAACCAGACGGGGCTGGAAGGGAAGTACGACTTTACGCTGCGCTGGACGTATGACGAAGGCCGGGCCGGGGCCGATCCGAATGCGCCTCCGGGGCTGTTTACAGCGGTGCAGGAACAGCTGGGGTTGAAGTTCGACTCGGTGAAGGCGCCGGCGAAGGTGCTGGTGATTGACGCGGTGTCGAAGCCGTCCGAGAACTGATATGGAGTGACCTGTCAACTCCTGCATATCGGTGGGGTTGTTTTTGTCGTTGTCGTCTTTCAAGGACAGAGCGAGCCTGACTAGTAGAATCTGGGCAGGTTGCGCAGTTGAGGCGGGGCGGGCGGTTGGGGTCGAGTGGGGGTGTGGGATGTGGACGCAGCTCGACAAGGAAATCTCCGGTAGGAAGTGGAATGGGGCGGCGTGGTCGGTGGCGATCCATGCGCTGGCGCTGATTGCGGTGCTGGGGGCGCTGCGCGGACCGAGGCTGGCGGTGTACCGGCTTCCGGGCACGAAGAATGGGTTGCAGTCGCTGACGTACTACACACTGGGCAGCGCGCAGGCATCGCAGAGCGATATCAAGCCATCGACGACGAAGCAGACGGCCGCGTCGGTGACGCATTCGGCTGTGGCGGCGCCGAAGGTTGATACGGCGAGTGCAGCCAGTACCGAACGCGGCGCCGGAGGGCTGGGACAGAGCGGACTGGGTGACGGCGACATCACGATTGCGCTGGAGAAGTATTTCCCGTATCCGACGCCGAGTTTGTCGGCGCTGCCGCCGGGGTTTGCGGGCGACGTGGTGCTGGACGCGGTGATTGACGAGCATGGCAAGGTGGCGCAGTTAACGCTGCTGCAGGGGGTGGGCGCGCCGATCGATGACGAGGTGATAAAGACCGTGAACCAGTGGACCTATGTGCCGGCCATGAAGAACGGGGTCCCGGTGGCGAGTGTGCAGGAGCTGCATTTCCACTACGAGCGGCGGGGGTAGGAAGGCAGTTGTCAGTTGCTGGTTGTCAGTTGTTCGTAAAGACGCAGTGATGCGGATGCGGCTTAGGGGTTGGGCGAGATGCGGGGATACGGGGGTGAGTTTGCAGACGACGAATGGCAGACTTATCGCGCGAAAGGTCCAAGAGTTTCGGTTAGCGAATTGGTGGCAGGTCCTTCGGCTGCGCATCTTGCGATGAGGCTGCAAGATGCTTCGCTCAGGATGACGGATCGTTGATCGAGCGCAGGTTGCAGAGTCCCAGTGGTTGGGCGGGATGATGGGCACCCGGCACCGGCATCCCGACCTAGCGGAGCCAGGACGGGGCACCCGCGGCCTATGGGTTGGGCGGGATGATGGGAGGGATACGGGGGGTGAGTTTGCGGACTACGAACTCCTCAAACAGGTTGGCGATTGCTCCCAAGCCGGTGCCGATGGCGGCGTTCTCGAAGGTGAGGCCAGCGCCGGCGCGATTGACCGCGGGGTAGTAGGCGTTGGAGATGCCGCTGGCGGCGAGTCCGCCGAGGATGCCGGAGTAGTTGGGCTGCCAGCGGCCGTTGTCGCCTTTGCAGATGACGGCATTGGCGATGGCGTAGCCGGCGCGCGCGCGGATGCTGCCAGTGCCCTTGTAGTAGTAGCGCGGGTCCTGATGAAAGAGGATGGGCAGGATGGCGTTGCTGAGCAGGGTGGAGGTGAGGTCGGTGCCGAAGACGGCGGCGTAGCGCTTGGCGTAGCCGGCAGCGCCCTGCTGCCAGGCGAATGTGTCGGTTGCCTGCTGGACGCCGGCGGTAGCCCCGTTGAGGACGAGATTGACCGGGTCGATCAGCGATCGGAGAGCAAGCTGAGACTTTTGCCTGGGATCGAGTGGAAGCGGGTTTTGGTCGTAGACAACGTAAAAGTTGGGGATGGCGCCGAGGACACGCTGTTTCTCTTCGAGCTTGACCTGGGCTTCGGCGATATCGGCAGGGGTTGCGGTGACCTCAATGTTGGTGGAGGACACGATGGCGAGAGCGAAGGTTGGGAGTTCGAGGCTTTCGCCCGGCTGCAGAATGCCGGAGGTCTGTTGCGGTGCGAAGCCGGTAGCGACGATGGAAATCTGGAATGGGCCGGGAGGCAGATTGGGGAAGGTAAAGCTGCCGTCGGTGGCTGCGGTGACGGTGACGGGCGGCTGGCCGTCGCGGGTGAGGGTGATGCGGGCGCCGGGGATGGAGGCGTTATCCTTGTCGGCGATGAAGCCGGCGATGGAAGCGGTTGCGGCTGGGGTGGTCTGGGCGGGAGGCTGAGGATCGGTGGATGCAGGCAATTCGGCCGCACGACTTTGGTGCGCGCCCGCAAGCAGAAGCAGGGGCAACGCGAGCGTGGGAAGGCGGAGGCGCGGGGAGGAACGCAATTGCTCCATTTTAGCCAACTAAACAGGTAGACGTGCTGCGGTGCGGTTCAGTTGCGGTCGGCTCGGCTGTTAGTGTGAAGATGAGGGGATTTGAGATGAAGCGGTTTGAGTTTGCGCATGTGGCGGAGGGGATTGCTCGGCAGGCGGGTGCGCTGCTGCGTGAGTTTTATGCCAAGGGCGTTGAGACGGAATACAAAGGCGATGTGGACCTGGTGACCGAAGCCGACCGGGCCAGCGAGGCGCTGATCCGGGAAAGGCTGGCGAAAGCGTTTCCGGCGCACGGGATCTATGGCGAGGAGGGGACGCGCGACCAGATGGAGAGCGAGTTTCGCTGGTACGTGGACCCGCTGGATGGGACCACGAACTTCGCGCATGGGTTTCCGGTGTTCTGCGTGGTGCTGGGGCTGGAGCGAAGGGCGCCAGGGCTGGCCAGGGATGTGGATGGAGAGATGGTTGCGGGGGTAATCTACGATCCGCTGCGGGACGAGATGTTTGTGGCGGAACGGGGCAAGGGTGCGTGGCTGAATGGGCGGCAGATTCACGTGTCGAAGACGAAGAGCTTGCAGGAGGCGCTGACGGCAACGGGGTTCCCAAGTCATAAGCGGCATGTGTCGCCGAATATCCACTTCTACCAGGAGTTCACGCTGCGGTCGCATGGGGTGAGGCGGGCGGGGAGCGCGGCGCTGGATCTGGCATATGTGGCGTGCGGAAGGCTGGATGGGTTCTGGGAGTTTCATTTGAATCCGTGGGACACGTCGGCGGGGTACTTGTTGGTCGAGGAGGCCGGCGGGACGGTGACGCATTTTGATGGCGGGAAGTTCACGCTGGATTCGCGCGAGGTGCTGGCGACCAATGGGCTGATCGCGGGGGAGATGCAGCATTTGTTTGCGGAGATGTTTGCGGGGCGTGGGCTGGGGGAGATTCCGACGCCGGCGGAGTTTGCGGCGAGGCGGAAGGCGGCCGAGGGGAAGTGATGCGGGCGCGGCGGTCGGCGCGGGTGATGGTGTTTGATCCGGCGGGACGGGTGTTGCTGATTCGCTGCGTGGTGATGCGGGCGGATGGGGAGTTTGTGTTCTGGCTGACGCCGGGTGGGGAGATTGAGGCGGGCGAAGAGCCGCGCGCGGCGGCGGTGCGGGAGTTGCGCGAGGAGCTGGGGTTGGAGGTTGAGGTGGTGGGGCCGGTGTATACGGAGGCCAACCGGTTTGAGCATCAGGGGGAGATGCGGGATAACTTCGATTATGTTTTCACAGCGCGGTGTGCGGCGGGCGCGCCGGTGTTGCGCGGGGTGACGGCGGATGAGATCGAGATGATGAAGGAGATTCGGTGGTGGTCGGCGGGGGAGATTGAGGCGGCAAGCGAGCGGGTTTTTCCGGTGGACTTGGCGGCGAGGGTGCGGGTGTTTGGGTAGAAAGGTCCGGAGCGCGCTGTTGATGCGGGACGTGTGGCAGGTCCTTCGACTGCGTTTGGCGCAAAGGCGCGCCAAACTACGCTCAGGATGACGGCATCAAGAACAAGTGGCGAGGCTTAGGGTTTCTTGCGCAGGTATTCGAAGGCGACGTAGCCGATGGACGCGGCGATGATGGCGATGGCGAAGTTCTTGATGGTGAAGATGTCGTTGAGGGCGACGGCGAAGGTCTTGCCGGGGCCATTGACGCGGTTGAACTCGCCCATCAGCAGATTGGAATAGAAGAGAAAGATGATGAACGCGACCTCGACGACGGCGCGGCGGATGTCGGCGAGGAGGCGCGGGTCTTTGGGGTCTTGAGCCATGGTATGGGGGCAGGAATCGAGCTTGCCCGGTAAGAACGGGCGGTCGCCTTTCTTTTGAGAGACTGGCGTGGGTACAGCTTCGATTTTATTCCATTCCGCGACGAGATTTGGGTGGAATCGGCGGGCGGTTTGCAGGGAGGTGCGGATGTGCTGCTAGAATTGTGGGCGAAGAACAAGCGCGATTCTTTTGAAATGCAAGGGAGATTTGGAAGATGGCATATGTGATTGCGGAACCATGTATTGGCACCAAGGATTCGGCGTGTGTGGATGCCTGCCCGGTGGACTGTATTCACCCGAAGAAGGACGAAGCTGGATTCGCCGAGGCGGACCAGTTGTTCATCGATCCGGTGGAGTGCATCGACTGCGGCGCGTGTGTGCCGGTGTGCCCGGTGTCGGCGATCTACGCGGCCGACGATCTGCCGGAGAAGTGGGCGGATTACCAGGCCAAGAACGCCGCGCACTACGGGCGGTAAGGCGAAGACAGTTGTTAGTGGATAGTTGCTGGTTGTCAGTTGGTGCAGACGCGCGGTCTTCGGGCTGCGCGTTTTTGTTTGCAAGGCTGAGGCGCGGATGATTCAGCATGTGGGTGAGGCGCTTGTGCTGCGGACGTGGCCGTTCCAGGAGGCCGACCTGCTGGTGAGCCTGTTTACGCGCGAGCAGGGGCGGGTGAAGGGCGTGGCGCGGCACGCGATGCGCAGCCGGCGGCGGTTCGGCGGAGCGCTGGAGCCGATGACGCATGTGCGCGCCAGTTACGCGGAAAGGCCGCGGCAGGAATTGGTCCGTCTGGATGCGTTCGAGATTCTCTCGTCGCCCATGTCGCGGCCGGTCGACTACGCGCGGGTAGCGGCGCTGGAGATGGTGGCCGAGGTGCTGGAAGAGGCACTGCCGGAGGGTGCGCCGGAGGATGCGGTGTTCCGGCTGGCGCTGGCGGTGCTGGAGGAGTTGCAGGTGGGGCGGGTGTGGATGCCGGTGACTTATTTCGCGCTGTGGATGAACCGGCTGCTGGGGTGGATGCCGGAGCTGGGGCGGTGCGCGGTGTGCGGACGGGCGCTGGTGGGCGAGGTGGTGTGGTACTCGGCGGCGAGCGACGGGGTGACGTGCGCGGACGACCGCAAGGCGGGAAGCGTGGCGCTGCGGGCGGAACAGGTGGCGCTGGCCGGGCGGATGTTTCGCGGGACGGTGAAGGCGCTGGCCGAGGAGGATTGGCCAAGGCCGCGCACGGCGGAGCTACGGCGGTTTGCAATTGAGGTGCTGGAACGGCATCTGGAGGGCAGGCTGGTAAGCGCGCGTGCGCTCAGATGAGTTGTCAGTTGCAGGTTGCAGGTTGCCAGTTAGTGCATGGCGACGGGGTTAGAGGGGTGGTTCGGGCGGGGCCAGCGCGGGGAGTGGGTGGGCTAGACTTGGGCTGAATGGAGAACGAAGCGCGGGAGACGGCGGGCGAGGCAGGGCGTGCGCGTGGGCGCGTGCGGTTGCCGGCGGAGTTGCGGGCGTTCTGGGTGGCGTCGCTGGCGGTGTTTGCGCTGGCGTTCCTGGTGGGGTGGTTGAAGTGGCGCGCAGGATTGTCGCAGTACAACTGGGACCCGCTGAGCGACCCGCTGTTCGGGGACCTGATGGAGTATCCGGGGACGTATAAGCTGCTGCACTCGGCAGCGTTCTTTTTCGATGTTGCGGGCAATCCGTGGCCGTATCCGATGTTTTCGCCGGTGGCGTATCCGCCGTTTGCGGCGGCGGTGATGGCGCCGATGTATGCATTCCGGGTTCCGGAGGTGGTGTTTCTGGGGGTGTCGGGTGCGTGGCTGGCGGCGCTGGTGGGGTGGGTCGGCCGGGGGCTGGTGCGCGCGGGGATCGGCCTGGCGACGGCGGTACTGATGCCGCTGAGCCTGGCGCTGATCTCGTTTCCGATTGAGCGGCTGGTGCACCAGGGCAACGTCGAAGTAGTGCTGTGGATGTTTACCGCGCTGGGCGTGCTGGCCTTTCTGCGCGGACACGACGACGCGGCCGCGGTGCTGTGGGGACTGGCGGCGGCGATGAAGCTGTTTCCGATAGTGCTGCTGATTCTGCTATTGCCGCGCAGGAAGTGGCGGGCGGTTGGGGTGGGGGTGGGCACGTTTGCGGGCGCGACGCTGTGGGCGCTGTGGTGGTTGGGCCCAAGCATCCGCGTGGCGTGGGCGGGAACGATGCAGAACGTGTTTGGGTACCAGGGGACGCGGATGGCAGAGTGGACGTTGCGCGAACTGGTGGCGAACCACTCGCTGATTGAAGTGGCGAAGATGGGCGCGATGATTGCGCACTATCCGATGGGCAGGCTGACGCTGCCGTACTTTGCATTCGGCGCGGTGGTGATGGGGGCGGCGTTCTTCGGCAGGCTGTGGAGGATGCCGGTGGCGAACCAGGTGCTCGGCGTGAGCACGTTTATGGTGATGTTTCCGCCGATCTCGTACTACCACGCGCTGGTGCATATGGTCGCGCCGCTGCTGTTGCTGGGATGGATTGCGATCCGCGCGCAGCAGGCCGGGGTGCGGGTGCGGGGATTGCAGGGTACGATGCTGCTGTTTGTGCCGCTGTTTGCGCCGTTCACGGTGCTGACGTATCCGACGGTCTTTGTGTATTGCGGACTGATGCAGGCGCTGGTGTTGGCGGTGCTGTTCCTCCGCGCGCTGGAGTACCCGTTTGCGGTGGGAGAGACGGCTGCGCGGCGCGGGTAGAGTTTGCGGGCAAAAGATGCGCGCGGTTGCGGCGACGCTCTGCGATACTGTTGCGATGGCGCAGGTCCGGGGCTTCGGATTGGCGGATAGGTTGATGGTGCGAACTGCGGCGGTGTGGGTTTGCGTGGTGGGTCTGGCTGGATGGGGCGCGGTTGCGTCTATCGCGCAGGACGGGCAGACGCCGACGCTGCATGTGTATACGAACCTGGTGCAGATACCGACGCTGGTGGTGGACAGGGACCGGGAGCCAGTGGCGCCGATTGCGGAAGGGAGGTTCTTCGTCAGCGTCGACGGCGGGCCGAAGTTCCGGGTGACGCATGTGAGGCCGGAGGGCGACGATCCGATTTCGCTGGCGATCGTGCTGGATGTCAGCCAGGCCTTTCCGAATTTGATGATGCGGATGGATGATGCGATTGCGGGCCTGGCGCCGCTGTCGTTGCACGCGAAGGACCATGTGTCGGTCTACTCGATTGACTGCAAGTTGGTGCGCTCGGTCGACAGTGTGCCGGCAGATGCGGTGACGCTGAAGCAGGCCGTGGACGTGGCGCTGGAGCCGTGGAAGACACATGGGAGGGAGCGCTGGACGAGCGAGTGCAAAGGGCCCGCGAACCTGTGGGATTCGCTGGCGGTTGTCTCCCGGGCGCTGTCGCAACAGCCGGGACGGCGCGTGATCCTGGCGGTGACGGATGGGTTGGACCGGGGTAGCAAAACCTCCTGGAACGAGATGCGAGAGCTTACCCAGGAGCGAGGCGTGGCGATCTTCGGGTTGTCCCAGACCGGCGATTCGATGTTCCGGGTTGGACTCCAGGGCTTCAATTCGCTATGCGAGCTGAGCGGAGGAATTGTGCTGACGGCGAGCCAGAAGAACGTCGCCGAACAGTTGAAGCGGTTTGCGGCGCTGGTCCGGGGGCGCTACATTGTGGAGTTTCCGCACCCGGTGGATACGATGGGCGGAGAGCACGGCATGGACATCACGATCGAGAAGAGCGATGCCATCGCGCTGCCCACGGGGATCGGGATTCCCGTGGACGACCCGGCGATTCTGAAGGACCCGACGACGGTGCCGGTGGATCCTGCGAGCGTGCCGCAGATGGGGAAGAAGAAGGCAACTAGCCCGAATTAGCGGGTGGCGGGGCGGTGGGAGCGGGAAGTTCTTGAAGCAAGTGCTCTGTTAGCGGCTGACTTGGCTTGCGGACAGTGGATGGCTGGCATTCCACTCATGTTCGGCGTCGTTGGCGGTTTCGCGAAAGATGTCGTGGCCGTAGTGGTGGAATGCGGCGTTTGCGGAGTAACGGTCGTAGGCGTCGACGTAAGCCTGGAGTTGGTGTGAGACAGTGCAGCCTGCGACTGCCACGAACTTGGCGTCCGGGTAGCGTTGGTGCAGAAGTGGGGAATAATCCCTGAGCCATGGAGGCGGGAGACCGTAACCGAGTTCGACATACTGCCCACGGCGGACGTCACGGTAGGCCGCCAAATGGCCTCCCCATCCCCCTAAAAGGGTAGATGCCGCGTCGAATGCCGCCATAAGGGCGATCAGGACGAAGGGGCTTATAAGAACTGCGCCAATCGTGATGAGGAACGGTTTGTGAGGTCGCGCCCAATCGACCATGGGAACCCTCGAAAGCCGATTTGCAGAAGGATAGCACCGCGCAAGCGGTTAGAATCATAAGACTCGATATCTATAGGTTTTGGGAGCGGTGATCGCGAAATGCAGGCTGTCGCGGAAGAGAAGAAGGCGCTGACGTTTCAGGAGCTGGTGTTTCGGCTGCAGAAGTTCTGGGCGGACCGCGGGTGCGTGCTGCAGCAGCCGTATGACGTGGAGGTGGGCGCGGGGACGATGTCGCCGGACACTTTCCTGCGGGTGCTGGGGCCGAAGCCGGTGCGGATTGCGTATGCGCAGCCGAGTCGCCGGCCGGCCGATGGGCGCTATGGCGAGAACCCAAACCGGCTGTTCCGGCACACGCAACTGCAACTGATCCTGAAGCCGCCGCCGGAGAATATCCAGGAGCTGTATCTGGAGTCGCTGGAGGCGATTGGGATTGATCTCAGCGAGCACGACATCAAGTTCGAAGAGGACAACTGGGAGTGGCCGGTGGGTGGCGCGTGGGGCGTGGGCTGGCAGGTGATGCTGGACGGGCTGGAGATTACGCAGTTTACCTACTTCCAGCAGTGCGGCGGAATGGACCTGGACCCGATCTGCGGCGAGATTACGTATGGGATGGAACGGATTGCGCAGTTCTTGCAGGATGCGGATTCGATCTACGACATTGTGTGGGCCGTTGAACCCGACACTGGCAAGCGCGTGACCTACGGCGATATTCGGCTGGCGGAGGAGGAGCAGTTTTCGGCGTATAGCTTTGACTACGCGGACGTGGCGAAGCTGTGGGAGCATCTGCGGCTGTATGAGGCGGAGTGCCTGGAATTGTTATCGCAGGCGCGATTGGTGTTCGGAGAGAAGAGCACGGCGACGGAGCTGGAGTTGAAGCGGTTCCCGGTGCTGGGCGCGTATGAACTGGCGCTGAAGTGCTCGCACGTGTTCAACCTGCTGGATGCGCGCGGGGCGATCAGCGTGACCGAGCGCGTGGGCGTGATGGCGCGGATCCGGGCGCTGGTGATCGGCGTGGCGAAGGCATATGTGGCTCAGGGCGAGGCGCTGCGTGCTATGGCGAGTTGAAAATTCTCATTCCCACTCATTCGCGTGCTGACGCGCCCAAGAGTGGGTACGCAGGGGTTTATGGAGGCGGTATGCCAAGGCTGATTGTGCTCTGTTCCGTTCTGGCTCTGCCAGTGGTGGGTTGGGCTGGCCAAAAAACCTATCAAACAGGGAAATTAGTGGATGCGACGTCACAGGTTTACAGCAGGGAGACACCCGACAATGTCAGCGTCAGAATGCATGAGAACGATCTAAGCGTGCAGGTCGGCGACATAGTCTATGTCGGACAGTGCGAAGAGAAACCTCACTTCTCGTTGTGCAAGCCAGCCAATTGGATTGTTGGCGATCCCATAGAAGTCCGTTTTGAGAAGGACAGCATGTACCTGAAGACGGAAAAGGGCGAAGTCAAGACGCGCGTGGTAAAGCGCGTAAAGGCCAACTAGTTTATTACCGACAGGGACGGATTATATGGCGGAGTTTTTGTTCGAGATTGGGTTGGAAGAGGTGCCGGCACGGATGATCGCTTTTGCTCAGGAGCAGCTGGGGAAAAGCGTCGTCAACATGTTGAGCAGGGAACGGTTGATCAATCTGCAGGGCTCGAATAGATGGACACCTAATGGTGGTCTAGAACTTGATGGCGAAATATTTTCAAGAACCTATTCAACGCCCCGCCGGTTGGCACTGTGGGTTAGAGAGGTTTCTGCCGTTCAACCGAATGTGGCTGAGAAGCTTATGGGGCCAGCGGTGAAGATCGCGTACAAGGATGGCGTGCCGGGACCAGCGGCGATGGCCTTTGCGCGGAAAGCTGGCGTGCCAGAGGAGTTGTTGGGCCTGTTTCCTCACCTCAGCGAATCCAAAATGTTTGTCATCAAGCAGGGTCTGCCCCGATTCGAAATAGTGACGACGCCGAAGGGTGATTACCTGGCGGCCACGTCGGTGAAGGCGGGGCGCGCTGCGGCTGAGGTGATCGCCGAAGAGATGCCGAAGGAGGTGGCGGGCATCTACTGGGCGAAGAATATGTATTGGCGGGCAGGGAAGCCGGAGCGGTTTGTGCGGCCGGTGCGCTGGCTGCTGGCACTGCTGGGTGACGCGGTTGTGCCGGTGAGCTTTGGCGGCAAGACGGCGGGAAACGCGACGCGCGGGCATCGGGTGCTGGCGGGCGATGGGCCGATTCCGGTTGCAGCGCCGGGCGAGTATGAGCAGACCCTGCTGGGCGCGCACGTGATTGCGGATGTGGAAGCACGGCGGCAGAAGATCCGCAAGGCGCTGGACCGGGTGACGCGGGAGGCTGGCGATGGGCTGCGCTGGCGCGAGGACCATGCGCTGGTGGATACGGTGACGCATCTGACCGAGTGGCCGACGGTGATTGCGGGCGCGTTTGAGCCGGAGTATCTGGCGCTGCCGGAAGAGGTGCTGGTGACGGTGATGCGCGACCACCAGAAGTATTTTGCTGTAGAGCAGGGAACAGGGAATAGGGAACAGGAAGGGCCAAAGCTGGCCGCGAATTTTCTGGCGGTGCTGAATACGGAGACGGACGCGCAGGGCGAGGCGGTGATCCGGCATGGGAATGAGCGGGTGCTGCGGGCGCGCTTCAACGATGCGCGGTTCTTCTGGGAGTTCGATCAGCGGGTGCCGTTGACCCAGCGCGTGGAGTTGCTGGAGAAGGTGACGTTTCAGAAGGACCTTGGCAGCTACGCGGCGAAGAGCGCGCGGGTGCTGGCGGTGGCGGAGCGGCTGGCGACGCGGCTTGCAGAGCGTGCGTGTGTGCTGGATGGGCCCGCGCTAGTGCTGGCGGTACGGCTGGCGAAGACCGACCTGACGACCGAGCTGGTGAAGGAGTTTACCGAGTTGCAGGGTGAGGTGGGCGGACTGTATGCGCGGGCGCAGGGGCATGGCGAGCGGGTGGCATTGGCGATCTACGACCAGTACCGGCCGCAGTCGATGGAGGACCGTGTGCCGCGGAGCGCGGAGGGCGCGGTGTTGGCGCTGGCGGACAAGGTAGATACGATTGTGGGGATGTTCGGGCTGGGGCTGGAGCCGACGGGGTCGAAGGACCCGTTTGCGCTGCGGCGGGCGGCGAACGGGATTGTGAAGATTCTGGCGGAGGCCCAGCCGGCGTTGCCGCTGACGCTGGGCGATGTGGTCGATGCGGCGTCGGCAAGCGAGGCGGTGCGGGTTCGCGTAGAAATATTTTTCGCGGAGCGGCTGGAGTTCTATCTGCGCGAGGCCAAGGGGCAGGCATACGACGTGGTGAAGGCGGTGCTGGCAGCAGGGGCGAATGACGTTCGCGATGCGGTGGCGCGGGCAGAGGCGGTGACGGCGGTGCGGGGGTCGGAAGACTTCGCGGCCGTAAGCGCGGCGTTCAAGCGGATGAAGAATATTCTGGCGCAGGCGGGCGATAGCGGTGAGTTTCGAACCTGGTCTGGTGTGAGCGGGAGTGCTGTGGAGCCTGCGATTGCCGAATTGTTGGAGGCGTCGGAAGCTGCTCGCGTACGCGTAACCGAGCTAATCGGAGTGGGCAACTATGTTGCTTCGCTGGAAACGATCGCCAGGTTGCGGCCGCTTGTGGACAGGTTCTTCGATGAGGTGATGGTGATGGATCCGAATCCAGCTGTTCGCCGGGGGAATCTCGTCCTGCTTCTTGCGATCGTGGACGACATCCAGCGAATCGCCGATCTATCAGAGATTGTGACGCAGGGGTAGCGCGGCATGTCCCAGGGGCTGAAGCCCCATTTCTTGGGTGGGTCGGAATGCCCAGGCTAAAGCCTGGGCCTATCTCAGAAGCAGCGGCAAAGGCAGCTGCCAAAGCCAATGCGGGGATTCTTCGCTGCGCTCAGGATGACAGGTTTAAAGGCGCGGCGAACTGGTCGCCGTCAGCCGAAGCGCGGGGTGAGCAGGATGTACTGCTCGATGGTGCGCTGTTCGAGGACGGATTTGTTGGGTTTGGATTGGTTGTAGCGGACCTGGATTCGCTTGTTTCTCAATTGGCTGGCGAATTCCTTGGCGTCGACTTCGTTGGCGAAATCGTGGATGTACTCGCCGTAGTGGTACTCGGTGAGGAAGTAGCTGTACTTCAGGGTGACGATGAAGCGACTGGTTTTCGCGATTCGAGTCGCCTCGGCGCTGATGATGAGGCCTTCCACCGAAGGCCAGCCCTGGGCGGCGTTTTCGTCGCGGTTCTTGCGCCAGCGGCGGATGTAGATACTGGTCCAGCCGGCGACGAAGGCGAGCGGCCACTTGAGCAGATAGATCCAGCCGTGGAAGTTGCGCAGCAGATCGTGCCACGAGATGGAGAGGGCAGAGGCCATCGTTGGTACGGTACCACAGGAGGGCTGAGCCTTCGCGATTGAGTGGCGAAGAATAAATACGGAGATTCTGACTATGCCAGAATGACGAGCAAACACAACGGTGAATACGGAGATTCTGGCTACGCCAGAATGACGGCCAAGGGGGACGACGAGACTAGTGGACGCGCTGGAGGCGGGCGATGAGTTTTTCGGCGAGGGGCTCGCCGGACTCGGTCCACAGCAGGCGGCTGGAGATGCCGCAGTTCTTCTCGACCAGCAGGGTGAAGGCGAGCAGCTTTTCGATGTTTTGCTGGATGTGGGCCTGGGCTTCTTCGTCGAGGGGCTCGTCCTCGGGGGTGTCGGGTACCCAGGGGGTATCGAGGCCGAAGTCGACCAGAAGCTGGCCGTTCTGCTCGTATCCGGCGACGTCGAAGTTGGGGCCGAAGCCGAGGATGCGGACGGTGTGGAGGCGCGGCTTCCAGAGTGCGTCGGGGTCCTGCAGGACGGACTCGTCGAACTCCGCTTCGGGCTCGTGGGTGTCGTCGTCGATGCCGGGGGCGAGGTTCAGACGGCTGTAGGTGGGGTCGGGCTCTTCGGGCGCCCACAGGTGCCAGCGCATCTCGAACTCGTAGGCCATGTCGTCGTGGAGTTGCTCGGTGGCTTCGGCCACGGCGGCCTCCAGGGCTGCGTCGGTCGCGCTGGCGATGGCGTCGACTTCGGGCCGGTCAGTTCCGGTGCCCTGGCCGGTGTCGACGTAGATGCGCTGGTAGGTGGGCGGCTGGGTGAAGTTGATGGGATAGGCGGTTGCAGCGGCGACGCGCTTTCCGCCGACCAGCGCGAACTGGCGCAGGACGCCGGTAAGCGCAGCGGGCAGGGCTTCCAGGCGGAAGTTGGGATACCACAGGCTGAGGTAGAGGCGGTCGGCCATGACGGTTCATTCTAGAGCATTTCTGCGCCGCGGGTGAGAAGATAGAGGAGGCGGGCGGATGCGCGATCGGGTAGCGAGACTGAGGATTTGGTTGCTGGGAAGCGCGGTCTTCCTGATGCTGGTGATTGCTGCGTTCATCGGCTCTGCGCGGTATGTGCGGCACCGGCTGAAGAACGCCCTGGCGTCGAAGCTGGGCGTGACGATATCGGAGGGTGCGATCGGCTGGTCCCTCTCGCGCTCGGACGGATCGCGGACGCTCTACACCATAAAAGCAGCCAAGTGGGAGCCGGTCCCGAATTCGAAAGGCGTGATTGCGCTGCACAGTGTGTCAATGGTGCTGTATGGCAAGAAGGGCGACCGCAGCGACCGCATCTATGGCGACGAGTTCGAATACGACAAGGACGCAGGCATGATGCGCGCCAAGGGAGTGGTCCACATCGATCTGCAGGCGGCCGGCGGGAAGGCTGCGGGGACTGCCGCAAGCCCGGCGGGCGGGGCCTCGGAGGCCGGCAAGGCTGAAGGGGAAGCGCTGGGGAGTGCGGCTGCAGGCGGGAAGGTGCTGCATGTGACGACCAGCGACCTGGTTTACATGGAGAAGCTGGGGGTGGCGGCGACCAGCGAGTACATCGAGTTCCAGGTGGGCGGCATAACCGGGCACGCCACCGGCGCGGACTATGCCAGCGATTCCGGCATGCTGATGCTGCACTCCGCGGTGAGCATGGAGGGGACGGCGGCGGGGCGCAAGGTGAACCTGACTGCGGCTGCGGCTGCGTTCGACGACCGCAACCAGCAGACGTTTCTGACGGGAGCGAAGTATGAATCTCAGGGGCGGACGGCGGAGGCGGACCAAGCCACACTGTACACGCGGCCCGACGGCACGCTGACGCGAGTGTTGGCGCAGGGCAACGTAACTGCCGGATCGAACGGCGCCACAGTGGTCTCGCAGCGGTCCGATGTGGTAATGAATGCGGCGGGCGAGCCGCAGTCGGCGCTGCTGACGGGGGGGGTGAAGTACGCACTGGACCGGCCCCTGCGCCAGGTGAGGGGGCAAGCAGACCAGGCGGCCATTGCCTTCGACGGGCAGAAGAAGCCGCAGCCGCAGCACGCAGTGTTTACCGGAGCGGTCCACATGACCGAGCGCGTACGGGCGACCGACGCGGCGCGGGAGCCGTGGAGCACGCGGGATTTGACGGCGGCGAAGTTTGAGGCGGCGCTGGCGCCTGCGGGGCCGGGCGAGTCGCAACTGCGAGACGCGGAGGCGACGGGGAATTCGCACCTGACCATGGTGAACAATGGCAGCCTGGCGAGCAGCAGCGGCGAGGGAACCACGGAACTCTCCGCGGACGACCTGAAGGCGCACATGATTGCCACGGGCGACGCCAGGCAACCGTCGCAGTTGGATACGATTGCGGGCCGCGGCCATACGCTGCTGCGGCAGGTGACCGTGGACGGCATCGAACAGACGAGCGCGGGGGACACGCTGGATGCGAAGTTCCGGCCGCAGCCTGCGTCCGGTGCTGGGCGGACACGGCCTGCGGCGGCTGTGTCTGCGAAGGCGGGAAGCGGCAAGGCGGGCTCAGGGGCTGGCCAGCAGTTCCCGGACCTGGTTCAGAGTGCGGTGCAGCAGGGGCACGTGACCATGATGCGGCGGGCTCCGGCGAAGAGCGGGAGCAAGACCGGCGCCGGCGCGCAGGAGGATGTGGAGCACGCGGTTGCGGCACGGGCCGCGTACGACGGCGATCTGGACCGCATGACGCTGACCGGCGGCGTGCAGTTGATGGATGCGGGCAGCGTGCTGTCGGCAAACCAGGTGGCGCTCGACCACAAGACAGGCGACTCGCATGCGATGGGTGCGGTGAAGGTTAACTACGTCGACAATTCCGCGCAGGGGAGCGCGTCCCGCTCCGCGACTCCGGCTGAGCCGACGCACATTCTCGCCGATCGGGCCGATATGGAGCACGCGACCGAGGTTGCTACGTTCTACGGCAAGCCGGTGCGGTTGTGGCAGGGGGCCTCGCAGGTGCAGGCGCCGGTGATTGAACTGGCAAAGGTGCAGAAGCGGCTGATCGCGCGGGGCGAGGCGTCGACGGGCTGGGCGGCTGCGGCGCAGGCAGCCCAGGTGCATACGGTGCTGGTAGGCAGGGAAAGCGGTGGGACTGGCGGGGGCGCGACCGGCGCGGCGAAGACCGGCACGGGGAAGACCGGATCCACGGCACCGGGATGTGCGAATACCCCGGCCAAGGCTGGAGCCGGCAATGCGGGAGCGGCTGCGCAGGCCCCGAACGTGGTGCGCATCGCCAGCGGCGGGCTGGTCTTCTCGGGGATATTGAACCAGGCGGACTTTACCGGGGGCTTTCGCGCGGATACCGCCGACGGAACTATCCAGGCGAATGCCGGGACTGCCTATCTGCAGCCTGCCGGGGCAGCGGGCGCGGTCGCACCAGGCTCCAGCGCAGCAGCAGCAGGCGGAGCAGCGGCTGTGCCTTCGCTCACCGGGCGTTTAGAGCGCGTGGTTGCGGCCGGGCATGTGGACATTCGGCAGCCGGGACTGCGGGCCACGGGGGAGCGGCTGCTGTACACGGCGAACGATGAGGTGTTTCTGCTGACCGGGGACAGCAAGAACGCGCCGCGCGCGACCGACGCGAAGGGCTCGACCACGGCGCCGGGGGGGGCGCTGCGGCTCCACAGTTCCTGCGATGATAGTGGGGGTGTTACCGTTGAAGCTTTGAGCGCAGTTCCCGGGGAACCGGCGCAGCGTGTGCAGACGGAGACTCGGGTGAGTGACGATCAGAAGAAGGAGAAGGAAAAGCGGTGAAGCGGTTTTTGGGAACGGGTTCCAGGATGGGAGATGGGCCTTTGAGCGAAGAGATGGGCCGTTCGGCAGAGGAGAGGGCTGAAAGGACTGTGACGCCAACGATTCGTACGCTTGCGACGGAAGAGATTGGGAAGGCCTATTCGGGCCGCCAGGTGGTTCGCGGCGTAAGCATGGAGATCGCCCAGGGCGAAGTGGTGGGTCTGCTGGGGCCGAATGGCGCGGGCAAGACGACCTGCTTCTACATGATCGTCGGGCTGCTGCGGCCGGACGCTGGCCGCATTATTGCCGATGGCGACGAGATTACGCGTCTGCCGATGTATCTGCGCGCGCGGCAGTACGGCATCAGCTACCTGCCGCAGGAGCCGTCGATCTTCCGCAAGCTAACGGTCGAGGAGAACATCCTGGCGGTGCTGGAGGCGCAGCAGTTGAGTTGGGAGAGCCGGCGCACGCGCACCGAGAAGCTGATTGAACAGTTGAACCTGGGCCACGTGCGCAAGACCATGGGATATGCGTTGAGCGGAGGCGAGCGCAGGAGGGTGGAGATTGCGCGCTGCCTGGCCATCGAGCCGGCGTTCATCCTGCTGGACGAGCCGTTCTCGGGCATCGATCCGATTGCGGTGCTGGAGCTGCAGGAGATCATCTTCGACCTGAAGATGAACGGCATCGGGGTGCTGATCACCGACCACAATGTGCGCGAGACCCTCTCCGTAACCGACCGCGCCTACATCATCAGCGATGGCAGGATACTGTTCGCCGGGACGCCGGGAGAACTGGGCCGAAACCCCGAGGTGAGGCGCATTTACCTGGGCGACAAATTCTCCATGGACTAGCATTTCGCGCCGTTCCCGGCCGCTTTGCGGTGAGCGCCAAAGAGATTTGCATGCGGTTGATTCCGGGCAATCGCAGGTCCTTTCGGGCGGCAAAAACGGGTGTATTCCAACGCACAGACTGATTGATTCGAAGGTGTTATTGCTTATACCTATGCGTCAGGTGTAAACGGAGATATATGCTCTGCGCCTGGTGCGGAGACAAGGATTTTACACGGCTGCGCGAATGCTGAGCAGCGTGTAGACTGTGCCCAGTTGCCCGTTCAGAATGAAGCTGGAGGGTGTGCCCGATCAAGCACTCTCTTCCATGTTGGCACAGCGAGCATCAAAGCAGGATGAGGTCGAAGGATTGCTGCAACCGAAGCTAAATCTGAAAGTCTCGCAGCGCCAGGTGTTGACACCTGGGCTGGTGCAGATGGTCAGCGTGCTGGCCCTGAACAAGCTCGAGTTGAAGGAGATGATCAACACCGAGATGGTGGAAAATCCGGTGCTCGAGGAGGTTGAGGAGTCGGCGGTCACGATCGAGGAGATGGCAGGACGCGAGGCCGAACGCGAGCGCTCCGCGGAGGAGGTTGCGACCGAAAACGAGCGGGTGGAGAAGAAAGACCCGTTCGACGAGGTTGATTTTGGCAGCTACTTCCAGGACTATCTCGATCCGGGATTCCGTACGGTGTCCAGCTTCGAGGAGGTCGAGCGGCCTTCGTTTGAGAATTTTCTGTCGCAACCCAGCACCCTGACCGACCATCTGGATTGGCAACTAGGCTCGATGAGCCTTACTCCGGAGGTGAGGCTGGCTGCGGACCTGGTGGTTGGGAACCTGAACGAAGATGGTTACCTGACGGCGACGGACGAGGAGTTGGTCGACGGCTTTATCCAGGCGCGGGGGCCGGCGCGGCCGGAGCCGATTCCGTTCGAGCGCGGCATGAAAGCCCGGCCAGCCTGGGAGACGCGCCACGCAGGGACGGAGGCGGGCCTGGACCTTGCCGCGGCCGGGACGTCGAGCGATGCGGGCCCCGCCGATGAGCATGCAGCGGTGCTGGCGACGGTGCTGGAGGCGCGCAAGATTATCAACCAACTCGATCCGCTGGGAGTGGGCGCGCGCGACCTGCGCGAGTGCCTGCTGATCCAGATTTCGGCCCAGCGCCGCGAGGCGGAACTGGTGTTGAAGCGCGGCCTGGCCAAGTCGGCGCGTCATTTTGGCGAGCAGGCAGACGGCTTCGACGACGATGCCTCGGAAGAGGCCAGCCACTTGCATGTGCAGGCCGCTCATCTGCCGGCGCACGAGACCCTGAATGGCGCCTCCTACCGCAATGGATCGGCGCCGGAGAACCACGCGCACGAGGGGTCGCCGCGCAACGGCTGCGATGTTTTTGAGATTGCCACCCACATTGTGGCCAACCACCTGGCGCTGCTGCAGAAGAAGGACATGCGCGAGTTGACGCGCGGTTGCGGCCGCAGCGCGGAGGAGGTGCAGGCGGCGGTGGACCTGATCCGCACCCTCGATCCCCGGCCGGGCCAGCGCTACAATGTGAGCGAAACCCGGCTGATTGAGCCCGACGTTGCGTTCGTAAAGCGCGATGGCGAGTATGTGGTGCTGGTGAACGAGGAGGACATGCCCACGCTTCGCCTGAGCCACGCATACCGCAAGATGCTGCGCGACAAAACGGCGGAAAAGGATGTGCGCGAGTACGTCAAGGAGCGCTATAAGTCCGCCATCCAGTTGCTGCGCAATATCGAGCAGAGGAAGAACACGATTGTGCGCACCTGCGAGGTGATTGTGCGCCGGCAGCAGGAGTTTCTGGAGCAGGGCGAGCAGGGGTTGAAGCCGATGATGATCAAGGAGGTAGCCGAGGAGATCGGCGTGCATCCCTCGACCGTTAGCCGGGCGGTGGCCAATAAGTATGTGCACACGTCGCAGGGGGTGTACGAGCTGCGGTTCTTTTTCAGCGAAGGGGTGAACGGCCCGGAGGGTGGCGACCTGCCGCTGGTGCTGCTGAAACGCAAGGTAAAGAAGCTGATTGAAGACGAAGACTCACGCAAGCCGCTGACCGACGACCAGCTGGCGGCGGAGCTGCAGCGCCAGGGCATCCGGGTAACCCGCCGGACGGTGGCAAAGTACCGCGAAGACATGAATATTCCCAGTACCCACCAAAGACGTGTACGCTGATACGCACCTGAGTTGCGTGCAACCGGGCTGGACGACACACGTGAGGTGAATGGATGATCATTGAATACACGGGCAGGCAATTCGTCGTCACGCAAAAATACAAGGACCAGGCAGTCGCGGGTTTGAGGGCGATTGAAAAGGTCGTCAGCGGCGCGACCAGCGCGAAGGTGATTTTGACGCTGGACAAATACCGCAAGATCGCCGATGTCACGGTGACGCAGGGGAAAGAGAGCATGGTGGCGACCTGCGAGTCCGTGGAGATGATGAACGCGCTGCGCGATGCACTCGCCAAGATTGAGCAGCAGGCGGTGCGGCAGAAGCAGAAGGCGACCAAGGGTGTGCGGCGTCCGCGGCCGGTGGAAAAGGACGGCGCTTTCGACCTAGGGATAACGGCTGAGGCGGGCGCGTAAGCGGGACTGGTCTTCCCGCGTGATGCTAGGATTTCACCATGCGACCGAAGCGCATCGCGAAGACGAAGGCCCCCCCGGCCGAGCACGTGAGCCACGGGGAGCATGGTGAGTTGGTGATCCTGACCGGCATGTCCGGCTCGGGCAAGCTGTCGGCGCTGAAGGCGTTTGAGGACCTGGGCTACTACTCGGTGGACAACCTGCCGCTGGAGTTGATTCCACGCTTTGCCGACCTGGTTCGCCAGTCGGTCGAGATCGAACGCGCGGCGCTGGTTGTGGATGTGCGCGAGGGCATGCGGCTGGACCGCTTTCCGGCGATTCTGAAGCAGGTGCGCAAGGTGCTGCCGACGCGGGTGGTCTTCCTGGAGGCCAGCGAAGATGCACTGGTGCGCCGCTTCTCCGAGACGCGCCGGCCCCACCCCATGGGCCGGACGCAGACCGTAGTACAGGGCATTCGCGCGGAACGCAAACGGCTGGACCCGGTCCGCAACGTTGCGGACATCGTGCTGGACACTACCAAGTTCAACGTGCATGAGCTGCGCGCGCACATCAACTCACAGTTTGAGCGCAGCGACGATCCCACCAACCTGACCATCTCGTCCACCAGCTTCGGCTTCAAGAATGGCGTGCCGGCCGAAGCCGACCTGGTCTTCGACGTGCGCTTCCTGCCTAACCCGCACTTTGTGCCGGAGTTCCGCAAGCTGACCGGGCGTCATCCCAAGGTGGCGAAGTACATCCGGCAGTTTCCGCAGACGCAGGAGTTTCTGGATAAGATAACGGACCTGCTGAAGTTTCTGCTGCCGCACTACATCGAAGAGGGAAAGAGCTACCTGACGGTGGCGTTCGGGTGCACTGGCGGGCAGCATCGGTCGGTGTTTATTGCGGAAGAGATGAAGAAGCGGCTGGAGGCCGAGGGCCACCGGGTGAAGACGGCGCACCGGGACATGCCGCGGTAAAGAAAGTTGTGAGTTGCCAGTTCTCAGTTGTCAGTTGGAATGCAAAAGAGAACCGCGCCTTTTTTGGGCGTCGCGTGGATTACGGACGCGAAACCACCTTATTACGAGGAAAACCAATAGAATTGACTGGATGAGCGAGAGCCGGACAAGCATGGCACGGGCAGGCGCGACGCGGAGACGGGAACGATGAGGCGCAACTGGCGTTTGTTGCTGTATGCCCGACCCTACGCGCTATATACGCTGGCGTCGGTGGTGACGACGGCGGTCTTCGCCGCGATGGCCGGGCTGCGCGTGATGCTGATCAAGCCCATCCTTGACAACGTTTTGAGCGCGAAGGACTCGCCCGACCAGGTGCTGGTATTTACCATTCCGCACACCCACCGCGTGATCGATCTCCAGTTCATCATCCCTCACCATTTTCATAATGCGTGGACCGTGGTTGCGGTGGCGCTGGTTGGCTCCGGGGTAATCAAGTCGGCGTGCGATTACCTGGGCACGCTGCTGGCGAACAAGGCGGGGTTCGGCATGATTACGGACCTGCGCAACGATTTTTACGATTCGATGATGCGCCGCTCGACCGCGTTCTTCCAGCGCCACACTTCGGGCACGCTGATCTCGACGCTGATCAACGACGTGGAGCGGGTGCAGACCGCCATGGCGACGATCCTGAGCGATTTCCTGCAGCAGTCGTTCACGCTGATCGTGATGATCGGGGTGGTGGTGATCACGGGCGGGACGATGGCGCTGGTGCTGTTGGCGTTTGTCCCCATCATCGTGCTCTCGTCGCGCAAGGTGGGCCGCAGCGTGCGCACCACCACGCGGCGCGGGCAGGACCGGCTGGCGGAGATCCAGAACATTGTGCAGGAGACGATCACGGGCAACGGCATCGTAAAGGCGTTCGGGATGGAACGCTGGGAGATCAACCGCTTTCGCCGCGCGTCCGACCGGCTGCTGAGCGCGAACATGCGTTCGGTTGCGGTGCAGGCTATTTCTTCGCCGCTGATGGACCTGATGGGAGCGGTGCTGCTGGCTATGCTGCTGTGGTTTGGCCGCAATTTCTTTATCCTGCACGGCGTCTCTTCCGAGGGCACGTTCATCACGTTCCTCGCAGCGGTGATCATGCTCTACGATCCCGTGCGCAGGATGCCGATGTACTACAACAATATCCAGCAGGCCGCGGGCGCCAGCGAGTACATCTTCCGCTTTATGGACGCGGCGGATGACGTGGTGGAGAAGAAGCGTCCGTTGGTGCTGAAGGAGTTCAAGGAGTCCATCCGGTTCGAGCAGGCCGACTTCGCGTACGAGAGCGACGGCGAGGTGAACACGGTGCTGCACGGCATCGACCTGGACGTGAAGCGCGGCGAGGTGATCGCCATCGTGGGACCGAGCGGGGCGGGGAAGTCGTCGCTGCTGAACCTGATTCCGCGCTTCTTCGACGTGACCGGCGGACGCATCCTGATCGACGGGCGCGATCTGCGCGATGTCAGCCTGGCTTCTCTGCGCAAACAAATCGGCAAGGTGACCCAGGAGACCATCCTCTTCAACGACACGGTGCGCAACAACATTGCCTACGGCCAGCCGGACGTCCCATTGAGCAAGGTGCAGGAGGCGGCGAAGATGGCGCTGGCGCACGACTTTATCCTGCGCATGCCCGAGGGCTACGACACCATGATCGGCGAGAAGGGAGTGCGGCTCTCGGGCGGTGAGCGGCAGCGGCTGGCGATTGCTCGCGCGATCCTGAAGAACGCGCCGATCCTGATCCTGGATGAGGCGACGTCGGCACTGGACCCGGAGAGCGAGGCTTTTGTGCAGGCCGCGCTGGGGAATCTGATGCAGGGGCGCACGGTATTCGTCATCGCGCATCGCATGTCGACGGTGCGGCGGGCGACCCGCATCGTGGTGCTGGAAGACGGGCGCATCACTGAGGTGGGCACCCACGAATATCTGATGCAGCAGTCGGGGACCTACCGGCGGCTCTACGATTTGCAGTTCGAGTCGGACCGGTTCGAGCGACGGCCGGCGACGGAGTCTGCGGAAGCGGAAGTTTTGGAAGGAATCAAGTGAGCGAGTTGCAAACTATGCCGGAACCTTTGACCCATGCCGTATCGCGTGCCGACCTCAAGCCGATTTACTCGATGACGGGCTACGCGACGGCCCAGGGCACGACCGAGGACGGCCTTGCGTTTACGCTTACGATGAAGAGCGTGAACCATCGTTTCCTCGACCTGAACCTGCGGCTTCCCGGCGACTGCGATGCGCTGGAGGTTGCGCTGCGGCGGCTGATCAAGGAGCGCGTGAGGCGCGGCCACGTGGACGTGACGCTGCATGTCGATCGGCGCGCGCGCGAGACGACCCAGACGGTCCAACTGAACCGGGAGTTGCTGGCGGCACACATGCAGGTCTTTCACGAGGCGGCCAAGCTGCACCACTTCAACGTGGAGCCGGACCTGAACCAAATGCTGCAAATGCCGGGAGTGCTCTCGACCGATGCTGCCGCGGCGGCTTCGGACGCGACCCGTGGGCCTGCGCTGGAGGCGGCGGTGATGGCGATTGCGCCAACACTGCTGGAGCAGCTGAACCAGGTCCGCGGGGTGGAGGGCGCGGCGCTGGCCGGAGAGTTGCGCGCGGCTGTGTTGCGCTTGCGAGCGCTGGCTGAAGAGGCCGCAGCGCTGCGCACGGGTGCGCGCGAAGCCCACTTCGAGCGGCTGCGGACCCGGATCGGTGAGTTGCTGAAGGCGGATGCGGACGCTGCAGCGCAGGTTGAGGGGCCGGCGTTCGACTACCGCATGCTGGCCGAGGCGGCGCTGCTGGTGGAGCGGTCGGACATCGAGGAGGAGTTGGTGCGGTTGCGCGCGCACATCGAGAGTTTCCTGGAGATGCTGGACGCGGGCGGCGAACTGGGCAAGCGGCTGGACTTCCTGCTGCAGGAGCTGAACCGCGAAGGGAATACCATGCTGTCGAAGACGACAGGCGGCGATCCGGGGATCGGGCTGCGGCTGACGTCGCTGGGGCTGGAGATGAAGACCGAGATCGAGCGCGCGCGGGAACAGGTGCAGAATTTGGAGTAGGCGGCGCTCCAGCAACTTCTGCGGGTTACACTGCTTACAACGCATGGCAGGCATTTTATTTATCATTTCGGCGCCGTCGGGGTCGGGGAAGTCGACGCTGGTGGCGCAGTTGCGCTCGCTGGTGGAGGGACTGGAGTTTTCCGTTTCGTACACCACCCGGCGGACTCGCGGCTCGGAGGAGAACGGGCGCGAGTACAACTTCGTCGACCGCGAGACCTTCAAGCGGATGGTGGAGAACGGCGAATTCCTGGAGTGGGCAGAGGTCTTTGGCAGCGACTACTACGGAACGGCGCGGGCGGCGCTGGACCACGCGCGCGCTACGGGCAGGGACCTGCTGCTGGATATCGACGTGCAGGGCGCGAAGCAGGTGATGGAAAAGATGCCGGAGGCGGTGTCGATCTTTGTGCTGCCTCCGAATCCGGAGGTGCTGCAGATGCGGCTGCGCCATCGCAGCGAGGCAGAGCACATGACCGACGAAGAGAAGATCGAGCGGCGGCTACGCCAGGCGCGCAGCGAAGTGCAGCAGATGTGGGACTACAAGTACGCGCTGGTGAATGACGTGCTGGACCAGGCAGTGGCGGAGATGCGCGCGATCGTTCTCTACGAGCGGGGCGTACGCGATAGCAGCGTGACCGCGCTGGCGGAGAGTTGCCGGACCGACCCGAAGTCCCCGCGGCTGAGCGCCGTGCTGGAGAGCTTTCACATCGCGTGAATCTGGGATGCCACCACGCAAGTGCAAGACAACTACGGAGATTCTGACTCTTCGAGTCAGAATGACGGCGGGTGGGGGGATGACGGCGGCTGGGGCGGATTATCCACCGGGAGGCCGGGCAGGACAAATGGGCGCGGTTGGGGTAGATTGAAGGTATCCCCTGAGGTGCAAACGATGGCGAACGAGGATCCTCTCCACAACAAGTACAGCCTTGTGAAAGGCGCGGCGCGCCGGGCACGTCAATTGCAATCGGGCGCGGTGCCGTTGATGCCGACCAAGAGCATGAAGGCCTGCCGTGTGGCACAGGACGAGATCAACCAGGGCCATGTGAAGTTTGTGGTCGGCGCGGTTGAGCCGAAGGACCTGACCCCGCTTGAGCCGGAGCTGTAGAAGTCCCGATGCAGGGCGATGCTGGGCCGCAGTTGCGCGCGTGGGTCGAATACTTTCGCGACCTGGGCGTCCATGATTTCTATCGCCGTGGCGAGGTGGCGCCGGCGCTTGCAGCGGAAGCTGGTTCCGATCTTCCAACCCAATCTGCTGCGATGATGGATGCGGTCCCGAACCGGGGAAGCGTGATCGCCGCAGCCGCGGAGAGTGTCCCTGCCGCGGAGTACGCCGCACCGGCGCTGCACCTGGCCGCTGACGTTCCCGCGCCGCAGCTCATCAAACTCGTCTCGTTCAACAATCTCGCCCCGATCCCTGCGGAGCGCGTTCCGCCTGCGGACCGGCCGGCTGCGTTGCGCGCGATTCAGGAAGAGATTGGCGACTGTACGCGCTGCCCACTGGCGTATGCGGGACGGCACAAGATCGTCTTCGGCGACGGCTCGGCCACGGCGCGGCTGATGTTCGTCGGCGAAGGCCCGGGGGCGGACGAGGACGCGCAGGGGCTTCCGTTTGTGGGCAAGGCGGGGCAATTGCTGAATAACATGATTGCTGCGATGGGCCTGGCCCGGGCCGAAGTTTACATTGCCAACATTGTGAAGTGCCGCCCGCCGGGCAATCGCGTGCCGGAGCCCGAGGAGGCGAATACCTGCTCGCAGTTCCTGCTGCGCCAGATCGACGTGGTGCAGCCGGAGGTGATCGTGGCGCTGGGGTCGACCGCGGCCATCTATCTGCTTGGCGTCAGGCGGTTGCTGAGCGCGCTGCGTGGGCACTGGCACACTTGCCGCGGGGCCAAGCTGGCGGTGACGTATCACCCCGCGTTCCTGCTGCGCGATCCGCGGCAGAAGGCTGAGGCGTGGAAGGACCTGCAGATGGTGATGGCGGAGATGGGGCTGACGCCGCCGGCGCGCAAGTAGATTCTGCGGAGTCTCGGTGGGTGGCAGCGATCAGGCGATGGGAATTCCGGCGGCTTTGTAGATCGCCTCAATCGCGAGCAGATCGCGCAGGCCCTCTTCGCCCGGTGTTCTGGGAGTAGCGCCGGTGCGGATGCAGTTGGCGAAGTGCTCGGCCTCGAGCACGAAATGCATCACGGAGTCGCCCTGGCTGGTGATGTCGACGTGGGTGCGACCCGCGAGGCTGACCAGGTGAACTCCATCGTAGTTATAGGCGGGCGCAAGCTCCAGTGCGCCCTGGTCGCCGTGGATGCGGAGAAAGCCGGGCATCTCTGAGCCATAGGTGCAGCCGAGCGCGGCGACGATGCCGGAGGGCATCTTGACGGTGAAGTCGAGGGTCTGTTCGACCTCGGCGAAACGGCCGCTGGTGCGGTCGCGGGTGGAGGCGACCGCGGTGCAGGCAACGGGCTCTTCGCCGGTGAACCAGCGGATCTCGTTGAGCGGGTAGATGCCCACGTCCATCAACGGGCCTCCGCCGCCATACTGGCGGGTCAGGCGCCACTGGTTGGGCGCGGCGTCGAAGCCGAAGGAGCCCTCGAACGACTGCAGTTGGCCCAGCGCGCCGGAGTCAATCAGGCGTTTGGCCTCAAGGTGGGTCGGCTCGTAGTGGACGCGGTAGGCGATCATCAGCTTGCGGCCGGCGTCGCGGCAGGCTGCGATCATCTCGCTGCACTCGGCGGAGGAGATCGCCATGGGCTTCTCGCAGAGGACGTGCTTGCCGAACTGCGCGGCGCGGACAGTGTATTCGCGGTGCATGCTGTTGGGCAGGCCGACATAGACTGCGTCGATATCCTTGTTGTCGCGGATGTGGTCGTAGGTCTCGTAGGTGTAGATGGAGCTTTCGGGGATGCCGTACAGCGTCGCGTAGTGCTTGCCCTTGGTCTCAGGATGGCCGGTGACCAGCGCGGTGATTTTGGCGGTCTTTGATTCTGCGCAGGCGCGCATGAAGATGTCGGAGATGGTGCCGAGGCCGATGGCGGCAAAGCCGACGGGCCTCTCTATGCCAGCAGGGGCCTGGGCGAACGAGGGCACCCGCGTTGCGGCCAGGGCGAGTGCCGAAAGACGGGTGAAGGTGCGGCGGTTCATCGGAGGCATCGGAGTCATGGGCAACAGCGTATGCCGGGCGCGGCGACTGTCGAGGGACGTGGAGTGCCTCTCGCAGGCGGAGTCATTTCATCTTTTGCGGTTCAGCAGAGAGGCTTTGCTGCAGGAAGCCAAGCACCTTTGGGTCGGCGTCGAGGGTCGAGAGGGCGTTTCCTTCCGGAGTCCCGCCGAGGTTTTGGGCCTCGCCGCTGATAGGCTGCCTGGCGCCCCCGGACCAGGTTGGCATAATCCAGGGCGTGCCTGCGCGGTGTCCCGCGTGCGGGTAGCTAAGATGGATGAACTGATAGCGGAAGTGCGCGATCTGGAGCCGATGCATCGCGGCGTTGGCCATCGAACGCGAGGACCAGATACCGTCGTCGCCTCCGGAGATCATGAGGATTGGACCGTTGGTCAACTCGACAGGAATCGCGGCTGGGTCGGTCGGATTGTCGGTGGAGGAAGTCGGCGGTTCGTACGCCAGCGGCAGTCCCTTCCAGGTCCAGGCGGCTCCTTGATCGTGGTTGCAGCAGGAATTAAATCGCACATTGGCTGGGACGTAGGCAACCACCGCGTGAAGGTCGGCGTACATCGAACCCAGCTGAAGCGCCAGTTCTCCGCCGCGCGAGCCGCCCATCACCGCGAGGCCGCCGGTGGCAATCTCGGGCCGCTGCTTCATCCAAAGAATGGCCTGCCCGAAGTATTCGAGGGGGATTCCCTCAAGCTGCTGCGGCAGACCGGGCACGTGAAAATACGCGAGCGCCAGAGCGGCATAGCCGTGGGAGGCGAGCCAGACGGCGTTGCCTGCGGGAACTCCGCCCTCCGAACCGCCCAGAACTAGCACGCCGGGATGGGGGCCGGGAGTGTCTGGCAAAAACAGGACTCCGCGGAGTTGTCCGTTGAGGTTGATCCGGTGCACTTCCGGCGGAAAGAAGATCTGCTGCAGTTCGGCGTTGGCGACCTCTTTGCCGTTCTTTACTAGCTTGAACTGAATTACCTGCGCATCGTGGGGGGCCCGGTAACCGTGAACATCCTTTGCGGTTGGCATCATAGACCAGATCAATCCCATTGCTGAGACGACGCGATAGGAGCCTTTGACAGGCGGCTGCTTCGAAGTATCCACCGTGCCGGTGTCGTCGGCGACGAACTCTGCCTGCGAGGCCCAGGGCTGCCCTGCGCCATCGACCAACTCCGCACGGAGAACGGCCTGCTCATGCGGCCGGAGGCCGGTGATCGTGATGGTGGCAGGCTGGTCCGCCAATACGCGGTCCGGCGAGATTTGCAGGGTCTGCGCGGGCAGGACTGCTGTATGGGTCGCGCAAAGAAAGGTGCCGAGCAGAAGCATTGGGCGGCGCATCTCGAACAGTCTACATCGGCGTAGTGCGGCGAACGTCTGTACGGCATACTGGAAGCTGCGCCGCAGAATCCTGCTGTACAAGGTGGACAGCTCCTCAATGCCCAACAACGCACGCCGCTACAAGTATCTCGACGCACTGACCACGATATTCGTGGTGATCCTGCTGGTGTCGAACCTGGTGGCGCAGAAGATCTGCATGATTGGCCCGTTTGCGGTGAGCGGCGCGGTGCTGCTGTTTCCCATCACCTACATCTTCGGCGATGTGTTCACCGAGGTGTATGGGTTTTCCGCGTCGCGGCGCGCGATCTGGCTGGGCACCTTCGGGACGGTGCTGCTCTACCTGATGGGGGAGATCGTAATTGCGCTGCCGGGCGCGCCGGGCTGGAACAACCAGCAGGCGTTCAAGGTCGTGTTCGGGTTTCTTCCGCGCATCCAGACGGCGTCGCTGATCGCGTTCTGGGCGGGCGACTTCGCCAACTCCTACGTCATGGCGCGGATGAAGTTGTGGACCAACGGCAAATGGCTGTGGACGCGGACTGTCGGATCGACCGTGGTTGGCCAGGGTGTGGACACCACCCTGGTCATCACGCTGACCTTTGCGGGCAAGTATCCGGCGCTGACGCTGGTCAACATGATTCTTACCGGGTACCTGCTGAAGGTGGCGTACGAGGTGCTGGCGACGCCGCTGACCTACCTTGTGGTGGGCTGGCTGAAGGCGAGCGAACACGCCGACGTCTTCGACCGCAACGAGAACTTCAACCCGTTCCATCTCAGCCAGAGGGAGGCGGAGAATGGGTAGCCGGGTCACCTTTTCCGCCGGGCTATCTTTTGCATTCTTTTGGCATCGGCAAGCGAACGCCTATCATCAAATCATCTGCCCGGCAATCTGCATCAACGTCTCTCAGCGTACCGGGTAATGCGTATCGTGGTTCGGGGTACCCCTGGCATCGATCGGCACCAATCCAAGGAGAAAAGCTGTGCGTTGGTTCGAGAGTTTCTGGAAAGCCTGGCCAGTGCCGGTGAAGGCGCTTCCCTTAGCGTCGGCGGTGTTGCTCCCGGTTGTGCTTGCGGGATGCACCAAGGCGCCGCCGCCCGCGGACCCTGCGCCGCAGGCGACGCCGGTGCAGGTCCAACCGGTGTCGCTCAGCGCTGTTCCCACCTCCGAGACCTACGTGGCCACCGTCAAGAGCCGCCGCTCGGCGACCTTGCAGCCGCAGGTCGACGGCAACCTGACCAGGATTCTGGTCAAGTCCGGCGACCCGGTAAAGGCCGGCCAGGTGCTGATGCAGATCGACCCGCTGAAGCAACTGGCGACGGTGCAGGCGCAGCAGGCGGCTGAGCAGCCGTTGAAGGCGACGTACGACTACAACCAGGCGGACATCGCGCGGCAGGAGCAACTCTACAAGGACGGCATCATCTCCAAGCAGGCCTATGACCAGGCGGTGCAGTCGTTCCAGAACTCCAAAGCGGCGCTGGATGCGGCCACTGCGCAGACCAAGACCCAGCGCGAACAGCTTGCGTACTACGAGATTCGCGCTCCCTTCGCCGGCATCGTGGGCGACATTCCGGTGCATCTGGGCGACTACGTCTCGACCACGACCATATTGACGACGGTGGACGAGAACGCTGACCTTGAGGCCTACATCTACGTTCCGACCGAGCGCGCCGCGCAGGTTAGGATCGGCTTGCCCGTAGACCTGCTGGACGAGAGCGGGACCGTGCTGGCGCACTCAAACCTTTACTTTGTCTCGCCCGAGGTGGACAACGATCTGCAGGGGATTCTCGCGAAGGCGCCGATTCCGAAGTCCTCCGAGCGTCTGCGCAGCGGACAGATTGTGAACGCGCGCATCACCTGGAGCACGGCGCGGACGGCTACGGTGCCGGTGCTCGCCGTCACCCGGATCGGCGGCCAGAGCTTTGTGTACATCGCCGCACCGCGCGGCCCGGGATACGCTGCCCACCAGGTGCTGGTCACGCTGGGCGAACCTGTTGGCAACCTGTACCCCGTGCTTGCCGGACTGCGCCCGGGCGATAAGGTGATCCTCTCCGGGATTCAATTCCTGCAGGAGGGCGTCCCGGTGCAGCCGATCGAGGCGCCGGGCCCCGCGAAGGCGGGGAATTAGCCCATTGAAACGTTGCCCTCGAGCGCGACAGGAAAGGTAGAGTTTCTTGGTTGAGTTCTTCATCCGCCGCCCCATCTTCGCCACGGTATGCGCGCTTCTGATCGTGCTTGCCGGCGCGGTGACGATGCCGACGATTCCGATCTCGCTGTATCCGCAACTGGCTCCGCCGCAGGTGGTGGTTACCTGCAACTATGTGGGCGCGAACTCGCAGGACGTCGAGTCGGCAGTGACCATCATCCTCGAACAGGCCATCAACGGCGTCGAGGGCATGCGCTACATGTCGTCGGCCTCGTCGAACGACGGCACATCGAGCATCACCATCACCTTCCAAACCGGCTACGATCTGGACATTGCCGCCGTCGATGTGCAGAACCGTGTGGCCACCGCGCAGGGCCGGCTTCCCGCTGCGGTGAACAACACCGGCATCTCCATCACCAAGGCGAACTCCAACTTTGTGCTGGCTGCCGGATTCATCTCGCCGGACCACTCGCTTTCGCCGGCCTTCATCTCGAACTACCTGGATGTTTACGTCGCGGACGCGCTAAAGCGGGTGCCGGGCGTGGGCAATGTGATCATCTTCGGCGAGCGCAAGTATGCGATGCGCATCTGGCTCGATCCCACCAAGCTTGCGGCGCGCGGCCTGACGCCGCTCGACGTGACCAACGCGCTGGCCGAGCAGAACGTCGAAGTCCCCGCCGGACAGCTTGGCGTACCTCCCTCCGATCCGAATCAGGCTTACCAGATGGCGGTTCGAGTGGTCGGGCGCATGACTGACCCGAACCAGTTCGAGAACATCATTCTCAAGTCCAACGCCGCGGGCGCGCCGGCGGGGTCGGTGGCTACGACGGCCCCGGCCAACGGCTCCGGCATAGTGCTGCTCAGGGATGTTGGCCGCGCCGAGTTGGGCGCCGAGACCTACAGCACCAGCCTGAAGTACTCGGCGGTCGGCATTCCAAACGGCGACGCGGTCGGGATCGGCGTGCAGCAGCTCTCGAACGCCAACGCGCTGGATGTGGACAAGCGCTGCAAGGCGGTGTTCGCGCAGTTGCAGAAGGCCTTTCCGCCGGGTCTCGCGGGCTTCATCGCGGTCGACACCACCACCGTCGTGCACGACTCCATTGTCGAAGTGGAAAAGACGCTGGCCGAGGCGATCGTCATCGTCATCATCGTCATCTTCCTGTTTCTCCAGGACTGGCGCGCCACCCTCATTCCTGCCATTACCATTCCGGTCTCGCTGATCGGGACCTTCGCGTTCATCAAGCTGTTCGGCTTCTCCATCAACTCGCTCACGCTGTTCGGAATCACGCTGGCCACCGGTCTCGTCGTCGACGATGCCATCGTCGTGATCGAGAACGTGCAGCGGCATTTGGAGGGCATGGTGATCATGGGCCAGGAGGATTGCGCCCACGACCCGCACAAGGCAACCACGGTCGCCATGGCCGAGGTCACCAGCGCCGTGATTGCGACGTCGCTGGTGCTGATGTCGGTGTTTATCCCGGTGAGCTTTTTCCCTGGAACGACGGGGATCCTGTACAAGCAGTTCTCGCTGACCATCGCCTTCTCGATTGCGATTTCGGCGTTCAACGCGCTTACCCTTTCGCCTGCGCTTGCCGCGGTTTTTCTGCGGCCGGAGACGCGCCCGACCGGCTTGATGGGGGTGTTGCTGGACCCGGTGGAGGCGGCGATCGAAAAGATCATTGCCTGGTATGTCATCGCTGTGACCTGGGTGGTGAAGTGGCGCTATGCGTTCCTGGTGCTGTTCGTGGCGGGCATGGGCGCCACGGTGTACATGTACAACCACGTGCCGACGGCGTTTGTCCCGGTGGAGGACCAGGGCTACTTCCTGATCCTGGTGCAGGCGCCTCCGGGCGCTTCATTGAGCTATACCAGCGACCTGGCGGACCGCGGCACCCAGATTGTGCAGCGGGATCCGGATGTATTCGGAACGTTTTCGGTGATGGGTTTTTCACTCTCCGGCGGAAGCTCACCCAACGCGGGCCTGATCTTTGTCCCCCTGCAGCCGGTGGATGGGCGGACGAAGAAGGGGCGGGGACACACGGCGCACGACATCGTTGGCCGGATTGCGCCGCAGCTCTTCGGAGTTCCCGGCGGAACGCTGTTCGCCGTCGAGCCGCCCGCGATCCAAGGGATCGGCAGCGTCGGCGGCTTCCAGTTTGTGCTGCAGGATGGCGGACGCAACACCTTCTCCGACATCGATCGCATCGCGCATACGCTGGTGGGCGCGGCGCGCGACCCATCCGCGGGGCTGGTGAATCTGAACACTCAGTTCACGGCCAACGACCCGCAACTCTACGTCACCATCGACCGCCAAAAGGCCGAGGCGATGGGCGTTCCCATGTCGCAGATTACGGCGGCGATGGGGACCTTCATGGGATCGAGTTACGTCAACGACTTCAACTTCAACAATCGTTCCTACCGAGTCTACGTGCAGGCCGATCAGCAATTCCGGCGCAATGCGAGCGATCTGCGCCAGTATTACGTGCGTTCGAATGCCGGGCAGATGGTGCCGCTGGACAATCTGGTGGCGCTCTCGGAGACCTCGGGGCCGCAGGTGATCGACCACTACAACCTCTTCCGCTCGGCGGAGATCGATGGGTCGCCCGCGGAGGGGCTTAGCTCCGGCCAGGGCCTGGCGAACATGGAGAGGCTGTTCAACAAATTCAAGATGCCGGGGATGACCTTCGAATGGACGGGCCTGGCGCTGGAAGAGGTGGAGTCGGCGGGCAAGGCGCTGCTCATCTTCGGGCTGGGACTGCTGGTGGTTTACCTGACGCTGTCGGCGCAGTACGAGAGCTTCTTCCTGCCGTTCATCATCCTGCTGGCGGTGCCGATGGCCGTGCTGGGCGCGCTGGGACTGGTCTCGGCGCGGGGCATCAGCGACGACGTGTACGTGCAGATCGGGCTGGTGATGCTGATCGGGCTCTCGGCCAAGAACTCGATCCTGATTGTGGAGTTCGCCGAGCAGCAGATTGAACTGAACAAGTCGATTCTGGTGGCTGCGATTGTGGCTGCCCAACTGCGCCTGCGGCCCATCCTGATGACCAGCTTCGCATTCATCCTGGGGGTGATGCCGCTTTACTTTGCCAGCGGGGCGGGCGCGCTGGGCCGGCACTCCGTGGGCACGGCGGTGGTGGGCGGGATGCTGGTTTCAACTATCCTGAACCTTTTCTTTATCCCTGTCTTGTATGTGCTGCTAAAAACGCTACTTGAACTTTTCAAGAAGAAGAAAACAAAACCTGATTTACCGCCGTGCGACGAGCCTGCGAGCTGAGGTTTGCGCTGGTCGGCGGGGCACTGGGCAGAGGTGGGTACCTCGAAAGTTGTAGGTGTATCCCACCAAGGTTCGCTCCCATGGGCCTTTGGTGGGATGGGCTCAAGCCGGTGTGCGCGCGATGCTGGGAAGGCAGGTGAAGCCCTCCCCGGCAGGAAGTTGAGACGACTCCATGCATCAAGCAGCGGCGGCCCTTCTATTTATCGCGATGGCAATGTTTCCCTGCTTCCTCGCGAAGGTGACCCCCGAGTAAGATTTGCTGGCTGTAATCATCGGAACACTACGGAAGACCCACATGCTCGGCGAGATGTGGGTCTTTCTGTTAGCAGCGGCCTCGATTTCGGCGGTGGGCTCACGTGTCATCGGGGCGCAGCAGAAACGGTCTACAATCGGCTCTATGACCTGCTACGGAGCCAAAGAAATAGCCGCCAGTTTCCGCATTGTCCGCAACAATACGCTGAAGATTGCGGAAGAGATTCCAGAAGACAAGTACAGCTTTCGGCCTGCTGCGGGCACGCGCACGGTCGCGCAGACCTTGATTCACATCTCCAACGCGCACAGGTTTGCGCTGGCGATCCATCGTGACGATGTGCGTTCGACGATGGTCGGCTTTGACTTCATGACTTTCATCGCGCCTATCGCGGCCAGCGAGCAGGAGCCGATGACCAAGGCGCAGATCATCGCGCGCCTGACCGCGGCGGGCGAGGAGTACGAGAGCTGGGTGAAGACCCTGCCGGACGATTTTCTCGCTCAATCGATCGCGATGCCTCCGGGCGGGACTCCGCCATCGAAGACGCGCTTCGAACTGCTGCTTGCCGTGAAGGAGCACGAGATGCACCACCGCGGCCAGCTTATGCTGGTGGAGCGGATGATCGGCATCACGCCGCACCTGACGCGGGAGCAGGAGGCCCGCCGGGCGGCGATGCTGGCGGCCGCAGCGGCAGCCAGAGATTAGGGCGAGCTGGAAGAACCTCGCTCCGCTCCGATCCGACTGCATCTGGACGGAGCGAGCGCCTAAAAGAGAAACTTCAGGCCGAGTTGGATTTGCCGTGTAGTGGCGGCGGAGGTAACCACGCCGGCGGTGGGACTGAGCGCGGCTACGGTGTTCTGGTTGGCCACGGTGCCCTGGGTTGGGCCGGTGGAGAAGACCGTTTCCGAGGGGGTGCCGAGGTTGGTGTGGTTCAGGATGTTGAAGAACTCGGCGCGGAACTGGGTGCGGATGCGTTCGTTCACCTGGGTGGTCTTGGCGAGCGAGAGATCGAGATCGTTGTAGCCCGGGCCGGTGAGCGAGTCGCGGCTCAAATTACCGACTGAACCGTAGGCAGGCGCTGAGAATGCGGCCGGGTTGAAATACTGGGCCACGCGCTGCGCAGTAGTCCCGCCCTTATAGAGTGAGCCGGTGAAGGCGGGGTTGCGGTTGGGGCGGACCGGGTTGCGCGAGTCGCCCGAGCCGGTGGGGTTGTAGCCAAGCTGCGGGCTGAAGGGGAATCCGGATTCGAGGGTGGCGATGGCCGAGAGCGTCCAGCCGGAGACGATTGCGTTCTCCAGAGGAGTCGCGTCGCCGAGGATGAGATGATTCTGGCCGAAGGGCAGATCGTAAGTGGCGTTGATGGCGGCGAGGTTGCGGATGTCGGTCGCAGCCGGGCCCCAGTCGAGCGCGGGATTGTTGGGGTATTCGACGAACGCAGGCGTGTTGGCGGAGACGCTGGTGTTCCACGCGGAGCCGTCGTCCAGGTTGCGCGCGTAGGTGTAGTTCGCGCGCAGGGCAAAGCCGTTGGCGAGCGAGCGGCGCAGGTCGACCTCGAGTGCGTTGTAGGAGCTGGATCCCTGCGAGACCCACGAGGTGGTGTTGGCCAGCGCAGGGTTGGGCTTGGTGGTGGTGGGGTAGTAGATGGTCCCGGCGGAGAGTGACGCGGGGCACGCGGCAGCAGGGCAGATCACCGAGGCGGGCTCGTTGAGGTCCTCGGAGAGGATCTGGTGGTAGCCGTGCGAACCGGCGTAGCCAATCGTGAGCGCGGTGTTGGGAGCGACCTGCTGCTCGATGCGGAGAGTCCACGCGAGCACGGACGGCGTGCTCATGTCGGACTCGACGGTGGAGGGCGAGACGCCGGTGGTACTGCCGGTACCGCCGGTAGGGTTGGCCACGGTGCTGGTCTTGGTGGCGTACACGGTGTTGAATGGCGCGGCCTGGTCGAGCCGGTAGTCGAGCGTGTCGAGCAAGCCATGCTGCAGGCCGAAGCTGGCGCGGACCACGGTTTTGCCGGTCGAGAAGGGATCGTAGGAGAGGCCGAGACGCGGTTCGGGAAGGAATTTGGCGCGGTCGATGGTGAGCGCGGCAGAACCGACGGTCGGCGTGGTATTGATGACGCCGCTGGTGAAGCCGTAAACCGCGGCACGGCCGTGCGACGCGTTGAATCCATCGGTGGATTCGGAGCGGACGCCGGCGCGGAGTTCGAGGTTGGGCAGCAGCTTCACCGTATCTTCCAAATAGCCGGCGACGAAGGTGCTGCGCCAGCCCAGTTCGGTGGTCTGGGGCGCATAGGTGAAGGTGGCGATATTGCCCTGCAGGAAGGTGGTAAGGGTGTTGAAGCTGGCCTGGCCGTTCTGGTCCTGGGCCAGGTTATCGTTCGATTCGAGCAGTTGCAGCCAGCCTCCGGCCTCGATCTGCTGCTTGCCGCGGGTGTAGAAGATGTGGTCGTCGAACGTGAACAGGTTGCGCGTGGTGGCGTTGTTTGAGCCGACGTTGACGCCCGCAGTGGTGATAGTGGAGGCGCCGTTGGAGGCAGTCGAGCCGGAGATGACGACCGCGCCGGTAGGCTTGCCCGCCAGGAAGGTTGGCGTCATGGCCTGGATGGCCGCGGGGATCGAGCCAAGAAAGTAGAAGTTGGCGCGCGAGAGGCCGATGCGGCCGGTGTTGAGCAGTTGGGGCGAGAAGACATGCTGCTCCTGCACGCTGGCGACCTGCTCGCGCAGGCTCTCGTTGACCAGCGAGTAGGGGTCCTGGGTGGGCGTGTTGGCGACCGAGTCGTCGATGGTGTAGACCGCGAACAGCAGGTCGTTCGGCGTCAGGTTGACGTCGAAGCGGCTGGTGCCGAAGTCTTCGCGGATGTGTTGCGGCGCGGTGGCGAACGCCTCCGCGATGCCGGTGGGCAGACCGGTGCCGGTGAGCAGCTCGGGGCCGTTCTGGACGGGCCAGAGATTCAGCAGGCCGGCCACGCCGGAGCCCAGGGTGACCGGCGTGAGCACGCCGGTGGTGGCATTGGGCAACAGGCCGAGGCGCGCATTGTTATCGGGGACCAGCGTGACGTCGGTGACGCCGAGGTTTTGGCGGTAGCCCTCGTAGTTGGCGAACAGGAAGAGTTTGTCCTTGCGGATGGGCCCGCCCAGCGACGCGCCGAAGTTGTTGCGCTGGAACTCGGGAATGCGCGCGGGATCGAAGTAATTGCGCGCGTCGAAGAAGGAGTTGCGCACGAACTCGTACGCGGAGCCGTGGACGTGGTTGGTTCCGGATGCGGTGACGATGGAGACTTGCGCGCCCTGGCGCTTGCCGTAGGCGGCGGAGTAGGTGTCGGTGATGACGTTGAATTCGCGCACGGCCTCGACCCCCAGCAACTGGCCGCTGGTCCCGCCGGGGGTGACGTTGATCAGCGATGCGCCGGTGTATTCCACGCCGTTGAGCAGGTAGAGATTGTCCTGCGGCCGGCGGCCGGAGACGGCGAACATATTGCCAACCGATGAGTTCGATGTCCCGACCGAGCCCGAGCGCTGCGCCGTGTAGTTGATGGTGGCGGGGTTCAGCGTGATCAGTTGGTCGTAGCTGCGGCCGTTGAGCGGGAGCTCCTTCACCTGGTGCGCGTCAATCAGGCCCGCAGTCTGCTGGGTAGAGAGGTTGATGACAGTCGGGGAGTCCCGAACCGTTATGGATTGCGCGATGCCGGCAGGAGAAAGCGCGAAGGTAACATTCTGCGACTGGCCGACGGAGAGAGGGATGCCGGTGCGGGTCTGCTCGCCGAAGCCGTCGGCGGTTACACGGACGGTGTAGCTGCCGACCGGGACGGAGGGCGCAGAGTAGCGGCCGTCGGGGCCGCTGAACAGACGGCGCTCGTTGCCAGTCTCATCGTTGTGCACCAGCACATGCGCGCCAGGGATGGCGGCGCCGGTGGCGTCAGCGACAGTGCCGGAGATGGTGCCGCCCACAGCCTGGGCTTGAGCATGCGGCGTGAAGACGGCAAACAAGGCGAGCAGGCTTGCCAGAATGACGGAAGAGGCGGGAAGAGAGGTGCGAGTGCGGCGGATCATGCGGTCTCCTGAGTACGTGGTGGCGCGCTGGTTCGCGGTGAAACATGAAGATTTGGATTGTCCTGATGCGCGCGGGCGCGTCTTCTCGCTAGGGGCGACAACAGAGGCGGGCAGAGGGGATGGAACTGGCGGGAGCGTTTCGCGTGATCGCGCGAATGCCCACCCATGACGCCAAGCATGCGTCGAAGATGAGGCCCCCATATTCCTTCGTGATTGCGGCGGGGGTCATCGCGCGACTCCGTGGTTGTAGCTCCAGAAGACGAGGCCGAGCGTGATGATGGCGATGAAGATTTCGCCGAGGATGCCCACTGCAAGTGGACGCCAACCCTGGCCGACGAGGTCTTTCATGTTGGTTTGCAGTCCCACCCCGGCGAATGCGGGGAGGAAGGTCCATTGCGACAGGCTTGCAAGGCTGCCGAGCTGACCCTTGGTAAAGAAACCTGCGGTAGCCAGAATCGAGATTGCAAGGAAGCCGAGAATGAACTTGGGGAACTTCTGCCACAGGAAGAGAGGCTTGTTCGTGACGTGGGCGGCCTTCCCCTGGGACGCCCAGTAGATCGCGTATCCCAGCACGACGAATCCGATAAAGGCCGAGCGCGCGGTCTTGGCGAGGATGGCCCAGCGGCCGGCATCCTGACCGTAGAGAGCGCCGGTGGCAACGGATTCCGCGGTGTTATCCACCGCAAGGCCCGCCAACATGCCGTAGGCCTGCTGGCTGAGGTGGAGCAAGTGGCCAATAGCGGGGAACCCGACCAGCGCGATGACGCCGAGGGTGAGAATGGCGGCGATCGCGGTGGAGGTGTCTTCCTCGTCAGGCTCGATAGCGCCCTTGGCGGCCATGATGGCGGCGACTCCGCAGATGGAGGAGCCGATGGCGAGCAGACTGGTGAGCTTGGGCGGCAGCCGGAAGATGCGGCCGAGCAGCGTCATCACCGAGAGCGACAGGACGAGTTCAACCGCGACCAGCACCAGCGAAAGCCCGCCAATGTGCAGGACGTCCTGCAACAGAAAGCGGGCGCCCACCAGAACGATGCCGAGTTTGAGCCACAGCTCGTAGGTGGCAACGCCGGGGCGGAAGATGCGGGCAATGCCAAAAAAGTTCGATACGATAATGCCGAGCAGAATGGTCCATAGGACGTACGAGATCTGCGGCACGCGCAGGTGGCGTTCGCTGGAGAGAACCGTGGTGGCGTGTTCGAGCAGCTTGCCCAGCAGGCCGATCGCGAACAGCAGCGCAATGCCGGAAAGGAATGCCGGCAGGCCGGTTGGCTTCAGCGGAACCATCGCGTCCGGGGGCGCCGTGGAGCTGGACGGGCTGTCGGCGGCGATGGGCATTGGGATGGTCTGGGTGGACATAGGTCGGGCGTGCGGAGGTCGGTGGTGCGAGGCCGGCGGGCCAGGCCCGCGCACCAGCGGTGGCCTGGTTAGAACGTGATCTGGTGAATGACGCCGAAGCGGATCAGCGCGGCGAGAACGAGGCCGATTCCGATGGCGAGCAGGTCCACGTTGACGGACCTCCGTTGGCCGGTGCGTGGCTGCTCGGGATGGTTGGTTTCGGGGGTTGCCATAAATCTCCTTGGTGATTCCGCTTGCTGTTCTTGGTTTCTGCTGATCCTGGGTGGGGCAAAAGGAAAAGCCCACATATCGCGCTGTGCGCTGATACGTGGGCTCCTGGAATTCTAAGGCTGTGTTTCTAAGTTCGCCTAGACGGGGGATGCACCGGCGCAGCAGCGGCTCTTGCCCATACAACACAGGCAACAGCTACACATACACGCGGTGATGCACATCTCTCCCATTGCCTCGACCTTACCTGTTCCGGGGGCGCCCGTCAAGTCCACCAAGCCTGAAAATACTGCGGCTTAAAGAGGAAACCCACGCAGCGCGGTGGGGGCTGTTGCGTGGGTATTCCGGTAAAGCAACGAAGTGGGTGGACTTCGTTGTGGCCGACTCAACCCGAGGGGAGTCCTGCCACTTCCATAGAGTAGTGCGGAACCGGGGTGGCGTCAAGGGGAATTCGTGGGCCGCAAGCGGCAGGAGTCCACAACCTGACACCACTGGACGGAATCCCGATCCGGCGCTCGCTCTAGAGGCGGCAGATCAGCAGTTCGCGCTCGTAGATCATCTCGGCGGGCAGGTGGTCGTGCAGGTCGATAAAGAGCTCCTCGTGGTGCATCACCTCGCGCTTCCACGCGGCGGGATCGACGTGCTGGAGTTCCTCGAACGTGGCCCGCAGCTCGGCTTCGGGAATGTCGAGACCGGCCCATTGAATGTCTTCGAAGTAGGGGGTCCAGCCGATGGGCGTCTCCTTGCCCTGCGCGCGGCCGTGGACGCGGTCGACGATCCACTTCAGCACCCGCATGTTCTCCGAATAGCCGGGCCACAGGAAGCGGCCCTCCTCGTCCTTGCGGAACCAGTTGACGTGAAAAATGCGCGGCGTGGTGGAGAGCGAGCGCTGCATCTTGATCCAGTGGCGGAAGTAGTCGCCCATGTGATAGCCGCAGAAGGGCAGCATGGCCATGGGGTCGCGGCGGACCCTGCCGATTGCTTCGACGGCAGCGGAGGTGGTCTCCGAGCCCACCGTCGCTCCGGTGTAGACGCCGGAGGACCAGTTGAACGCCTGGTAGACCAGCGGGATGGTGGTGGGGCGGCGGCCGCCGAAGAGGAAGGCCGAGATGGGGACGCCGTTGGGGTTCTCCCAATCCGGGTCGATGCTGGGGCACTGCGCGGCGGGCGCGGTGAAACGGCCGTTCGGGTGGGCGGCCGGGGTATGGCTCGCCGGGGTCCAGGGATCGCCACGCCAGTCGATCAGGTGGGCGGGCGGCGAGTCGGTCATCCCCTCCCACCAGATGCCGCCGTCGGGCTTGCCGTTGGCGCCTACGGTGAGCGCCACGTTGGTGAAGATGCTGTTGCGGCTCAGCGTCGCCATGGCGTTGGGGTTGGTGCGCTTGCTGGTGCCGGGAGCGACGCCGAAGAACCCCGCCTCAGGATTGATGGCGTGGAGTTTGCCGTGAGCGTCCGGCTTGATCCAGGCGATGTCGTCACCGACGGTCCAGACCTTCCAGCCCTCGAAGCCGGGGGGTGGAATCAGCATGGCGAAGTTGGTTTTGCCGCAGGCCGAGGGGAACGCGGCGGCGACGTAGGTCTTCTCCGTCTTGCCCGATGCTTCCGGTGGGGATTCCACGCCGAGGATAAGCATGTGCTCGGCCATCCAGCCCTCGTCGCGGGCGATGTTGGAGGCAATGCGCAGGGCGAAGCACTTCTTGCCCAGCAGGGCATTGCCGCCGTAGCCGCTGCCGTACGACCAGATCTCGCGTGTCTCCGGAAAGTGGACAATGTATTTCTCGTCGTTGCACGGCCAGGGCACGTCTTTCTCCCCCGGTGCCAGCGGCGCCCCGAGCGAGTGCATGCAGGGGACGACGCGCATCTCGTCCTTGTCGATCTCGGCCAGGACGGGCAGGCCGATCCGCGCCATAATCCGCATGTTGGCGACTACGTAAGCGGAATCAGTGAGTTCCACGCCGATCCGCGACATGGGCGAGCCGACCGGGCCCATCGAAAATGGCAGGACATACATTGTCCTGCCGCGCATAGCTCCGCGGAAGAGCTGCTTCAGCTTCCTGCGCATCTCGTACGGGTCCTGCCAGTTGTTGGTGGGGCCGGCATTGTCGCGCGAGAGCGAACAGATGAAGGTGCGCTTCTCGATGCGTGCCACGTCGTTGGGCGTGGACCGGGCGTAAAAGCAGCCGGGCCATTTTTTATCGTCCAGCGGGAAAAAGGTGCCCGCCTCAACCAGGTGGTCGCACAGGCGCTCGTACTCGGCCTGCGAGCCGTCTACCCAATGGATATCGGCAGGCTGGGTCAGATCGGCCATCTTCTCCACCCAGCGGATGAGGTGCTTGTTGGTGGTGGGAGGTGTAGCGGCGCGCTTTTTCGTCATCGGGTGCGGTGGGTTCCTTGCCTATTCTTCGCTTTGATTCAAGTCTTCGCTCTGCTGCATGGGCTGTCAACCGGATTTCGTACGCAGAAGGCCAAAAGCGGCCAATGCGAACGATTATCGACCCGAACCAGTCTGTCACCGGAAGCGTACCATTCTCTGCGAGGTGATGAATGACGGGAAGAGTACTTGCAGTTGGGCTGCTCAGTTGTGGGATGGCAATAGCACAGACTGTTCCAACGCCGGCGGCAGCCGTGAAACCGATGGCGTTCGATGTGGTCTCGATCCGGCAGAATCTCGCTGATCAGGGCCCAGGCCTTCCGCAGTTTGGTCCCACGCAGGACGGATACCGCATGATCAACATGCAACTCTTCCTGCCCATCTTGACTGCGTACATTCCGCAGACACAAGGCACCGCATCGTTCACGCCGGATCAACTGATAGGGCTACCCGACTGGGTGATGCGCGACCGCTACGACATCGAAGCAAAGGTGAGCGGCGAGGATCTCGCGGAGTGGCAGAAGCCCGCCTTGCAGCCGGCGATGCTCCAGGCTATGCTGCAATCGCTGCTCGCGGACCGCTGTAAGCTGGTGGTTCATCGCGAAGTAAAAGAGGTCGCGGTGTACTCGCTGGTCGTGGCCAAGGGCGGACCGAAGTTCAAAGAGACGAATCCTGACGAAGCTCATCCCGACGGAATAACTCTTCCCTGGGGCGGAGTCCTGGTCCCCGCCGGTCGCGGCATGCACCTGTATGGCGCCACCATGAAGTCATTCGCGACATTGCTTTCGCAAGTAGGCGGGGGACCTCTTATGCACCGCACGATCCAGGACAACACCGGTCTAACCGCCAAGTACGACATCCTGCTGCAAGTGCCGGACATGGGACCGCCGCCGGGTGCGCAGCCGGGTGGGCCCGGAGCAGCACCCGATCCTTTCGATATGCTCCATTCCATGGTCGAAGGGCTTGGCCTGAAGCTCGAATCGACCAAGGCTCCGGTGGAGACGCTGGTGATCGACCACATAGAGAAGCCTTCAGAGAATTGATATGGAGTGACCTGTCAACTTCGGCACATCGATGGGGGCTGTGTCTTTGTTTTCGTCGTCTTTCAAGGACAGGGCGAGCAGCAGCCGGGGCAGGTTTTGGCGACGATTGATCAGTCTGA